>JAHCIJ010000002.1 GCA_026129255.1 Anaerolineales bacterium
GACCGTGGGTGCGGGCGTCATCACCCAGATCTTGGAATAAGGAATAACCAAGTCGCATCGACTGGTTTAGGAGTTTTACATGGCTGGAAAGAAAGGCGTGCGTGTAGTCATCACTCTGGAGTGCACTGAGTGCCGTGAGCGCAACTACACCTCTGAGAAGAGCCGCCGTAATGATCAGGCGCGGTTGGAAATGAAGAAGTTCTGTCCGCGCTGTAAGGTCCATCGCCTGCACCGCGAAACCAAGTAGTTTTCAGGTGCGCGCCTCATGGCGCGCACCTGTCTTAGGCGAGTAGCTCAATTGGCAGAGCACCGGTCTCCAAAACCGGGGGTTGCGGGTTCGATTCCTGCCTCGCCTGCCTGGGATTTTCAGTAAGCAAGCGGCGCCCATGCTTGCATGAAGGAGATTGGCATGTCTAACCAAACACAGGTTCGCCAGCCCAACGCCATTCAGCGCTGGTTTCGGGAAACTGTAGCAGAGTTACGCAAAGTATCGTGGCCTACCCGTGCGGAGGCCCTAGCCCTGACGCGCATCGTGCTGATTGTGATGATCATCATGGCTATTATCCTGGGCGGTTTGGACTGGGTGTTCTTCCGCTTCTTTGCTTGGTTGTTTGGTCATTAAGCAAACGGACGGGATAAGCGAGTAAACCATGTCAGAAGACTTTGAGTCGGCGGAAGCCCCACTGACGCCGCAAGACGGCGAACAGCAGCCAGAGGAAGCTCTGGTTGAGAGCCAGCCTGTGCAGGCCGCGCCTGAGGTCGAAGCCGCGGCTGAACCTGACACCGCGGCTGAAATCGAAGCTGCGCCCGAAGAGGACGCGCCGGTGCCGCCCGCTCCCCCTCTGGAGCCGGCGCAAGAAGAGCGCCCGCGCCCGCAATCTTCACGCCGCATGGCGGATGAGTTTGCCCGCGATGGCGGCGACGATGTGCCTGACTTCAGTCAGGTGCCGACCGTTGAAGGTGAGCATGCGGATGGCCGCGCCTGGTACGTAGTGCACTGCTACTCCGGCTACGAGAACAAGGTGCGCCACAACCTGGAACAGCGTATCGAATCGATGGGCATGAAGAACCTCATCTTTGATGTGGTTGTGCCTACCGAAGAAGAGATTGAGGTCAAGGAAGGCAAGCGCCGCACTGTTGAGCGCCGCGTCTTCCCCGGCTACATTCTCGTCAATATGATCCTGTCTGAGGAATCCTGGTTCGTGGTGCGCAATACGCCCGGCGTAACCAGCTTCGTAGGCCAAGGCAACACCCCGTTGCCACTGCGTCCTGAGGAAGTCTCTCAGATTGTCAAGCGTATGGAAGCGGAGGCGCCGCGTATCAAGGTCACCTTCAAGCAGGGTGAGCGCGTGCGCATTGTGGATGGGCCCTTCAATGATTTCCGTGGCACTGTTTCGGAGATCGATATGGAGCGCGCCAAGGTGCGCGTGATGGTCAACTTCTTCGGGCGTGAAACCCCGGTGGAGTTGGACTTTTTGCAAGTCGAAAAAGCGTAGTGAATTTTGTGGGAGAGGTGCGCTGCAAAAAAACGCAGCGCGGGCAAAGCGAAGCTTTGCCTCAGAGGCCTCGCTAAGACCACTTAGGAGAAAAGAATGGCAAAGAAACTCAAAGCAGTCGTTACAGTTCGCATCGAGGCTGGTAAAGCCAGCCCGGCGCCGCCGATTGGCCCGGCCATGGCCGGCCACGGCATCAACCTGATGGGCTTCTGCAAGGAATACAACGCCCGCACGGCTAACCGCATGGGCGACATTATTCCGGCCGAAGTGTCCATCTACACGGATGGGTCTTTCACCTTCATCCTCAAGACCCCTCCGGCCTCCACGCTATTGGCCAAGGCGGCTGGTGCCGCCAAGGGCGCCGGCGAGCCCAACCGTCAGAAGGTAGGCGAGGTGACCCGGGCCCAGGTGCGTGAAATTGCTGAGATCAAGATGCCCGATCTGAATGCAAACACCATCGAAGCCGCAATGAAGCAGATCGAGGGTACTGCCCGCAACATGGGCATCACCGTTGTTGACTAGTTTGTGGGAGAGTGCGGCCCAAAACGCCGCGGGTCAATGTTGTGCATCGACCTCACTCGTCAGGACCACGAAGGAGAAAAATGGCTAAAAAAGGCAAGAAGTACCAGGCAGTTGCTGCCAAAGTAGCAGACAAAGATTACTCTCCGGAGGAGGCGCTGAGCCTCGCCAAGGAGACCGCCTACACCAAGTTTGATCCCACGGTTGAGGTGCACATTCGCCTCAACGTCGATCCCCGCAAGGCCGATGAGCAGGTGCGTGATGTCGTCATCCTCCCGCACGGTCTGGGCAAAACCATCCGTGTGCTCGTGTTCGCCCAGGGCGAAGCCGCCAAGGTGGCCCGTGAGGCTGGCGCGGATGCCGTTGCCGATGACGACGAGTCCCTGAAGAAGATCGCCAACGGCTGGCTGGATTTTGACGTAGCCCTCTCCATGCAGGAGATGATGGGTAACCTCGGCAAGAGCGGCCTGGCGCGTGTGCTCGGCCCGCGCGGCCTGATGCCCAACCCCAAAGGCGGTACAGTGCTCGCCGCGGCGGAGGATCTGCCGCGCGCCATCCAGGAGGCCAAAGCTGGCCGCGTGGAATTCCGCGTAGACAGCACTGGCAACCTGCATGTGCCCATTGGCAAGGCTTCCTTTGAGGCGGAGAAACTGCATGACAACTTCAAGGCGCTCCTGGAAGCGGTCCTCAAGGCCCGCCCCTCGGGCGTGAAGGGTGCTTTTGTGCGCCGCGTGGCTGTCAACGCCACCATGGGTCCTTCCATCAAGGTGGATACCTACCAGGCGCAAAACCCCAACGTTGCGGTTTAGTAGCCCAGGCCCTCAAAGGGCCCAGGCTGTGTAGTACAATCTGGTCGCTTTCGCTCTACCAAAGACAGCAGGCGTTTGGTGTCTAAACCGCACCGGACTTAATCCCCTGCCGAGGTAAGGGCTTGATCGTAGTTATGTTTGACTGCGTAAAAGTCTTTGCTTCGATTTTTGGAGCAAAGACTTTTTGTTTAGGAGGTAAGTTTGGCGCTTTCAAAGGAAAAGAAGCAAAGCCTCTCTGCGCAGTACGAGCAGTGGCTGGGCGAGGCCGAGGCCGTGTTCCTGACCGAATACAGTGGCCTTGCCATGCCGGACTTCGATGAGTTGCGCAAGCGCATCCGCGAAGTTGGCGGCGAATTCCACGTGATCAAAAACACGCTGGGTCGCCGTGCGTTCAAAGCCAGCGGATACGATGTGCCCGAAGCAGACCTGCTCGGCAGCACAGCCATCGGTCTGGCCTTCTCGGACGCCCCCGGCGTAGCCAAGGCGCTCTCAGAGTTTGCCAAAGAGAAGGAAGCCGTAAAGATCAAATCCGGCTTTCTGGGCAAAGACTATCTGAGCAAGCAAGACGTTACTCGTCTGGCTACCCTGCCCGCGCTACCTGTTGTGCGCAGCCAGTTCCTGGCCTTGCTCAACACGCCCGCTACGCAGTTGGTGCGTTTGCTCAATGAGCCTGGCCGCCGTGTGGCCCAGGTCATCAAAGCCAATGCTGAAAAAGCAACGGCATAACATAACAAAATTACTGAATATCTAGGAGATAGTAGAAAATGGCTGATCTTAGCAAATTGGTTGAAGAATTGGGCAAGCTGACCGTTGTGGAAGCCGCTGAGTTGGTTTCCCAGCTGGAAGAGGCTTGGGGTGTTTCCGCTGCGGCCCCCGTGGCTGTGGCGGCTGCTCCTGCTGCTGGTGGTGGCGCCGCCGCTGCTGGTGAAGAGAAGACCGAGTTCGATGTGGTCGTGAAGGACGCTGGCCCCAAGAAGATCGAGGTCATCAAGGTGATCCGTCAGCTCACCAACATGGGCTTGAAGGAAGCCAAGGACATGGCCGAGGCCGGCAATGCCAAGGTGCTCGAGGGCGTGGCCAAGGATGCCGCCGCCGATGCCAAGTCCAAGCTGGAAGCCGCTGGTGCGGTTGTCGAGCTGGCCTAACTCAGGCTCTGCACGCAATAAAAAAACACGGCCCACATGGGCCGTGTTTTTATTTACGCTGCGTTATGCGCTCGTAGCCCCAGCGCGTAGCGCTGATCGCCGCAGTCAGCAGGAACAGACTCAGCACCGTCCCCTCGCGCGCAAAGAATGGTAGCTTGTAGACCAGTGACAAGCTCACCGAGACAAGCACAGAGACCACATCCACCGCATAGCGGAACTTTGCAAAGGCAATGCCCGTTAACCTGCTTAGCTCAACACACGTGTTTTCCACAGGGAAAGTGATCGTCTTTAGGTTAAGCACCATACCGGTGGAGATGCCCCCGATCAGCGTCCCGGCTACCAGGAGCCCAAGTTGCCCCCAATAGCTGCCTGGTGCGAGATCGGCAAAGACTCCGTAGGTGAAGAAATCGATCACCCGCCCCAGACACAGCAGGGCGATCACTTGCACCAGGTAGCGGCCGAGGTAGCGGAAACGGGTGAGCGAGGCATAGATCAGCGTGAAGACCAGGTTCACTAGGATAGTGACCAGCCCCACACTTACGTTAAAGGTCGCCGCCAGGGCTACATTGGCAGCGTTGAAGCTGCTCACGCCCACGCCGCCCACAATGGTCAGGCTGATGCCCATACCCGTCAGGCAGTAAAACAGCAGAGAAAAGATGAAACGCAGTGTTTTGTTCACAGGTAGCCTTGGAAAGTGCGCAAGTACATTGTTTGCGCCGGATGTCACGTTTAGTTGCTACTCACCTTTATTAATCTTGGCTACGCTATGATATAGTGAAAATTAATCTTCGGAGAGCGAATATGGCGGCTCGAATACTAGTAATTGAAGACGATGAGGCCATTTTGGCCTTTCTGCGCCGCGGCCTGGGGTACGAGGGCTACGAAGTAGAGACTGCTGAAACGGGCCAGAAGGGTTTGGCTCTGGCCGGTGGCAACCGCCCAGACCTGGTGGTGCTGGATTGGATGCTCCCAGGCATGGATGGCCTGGAAGTGTGCAAGCGCTTGCGCGCCATGGGCAAGATCCCCATCCTGATGCTCACTGCCAAAGACTCGGTGAACGACCGCGTGCAGGGGCTGGATGCCGGGGCAGATGACTACATGGTCAAGCCCTTTAACCTGGATGAGCTGCTGGCACGCATCCGTGCGCTGCTGCGCCGCACCCAGGCGCCTAAAGAGAAGTCTTATACCTTTGGCGACCTTACATTAGACACTGGCACGCGCCGTGCGCAGCGCGGCGAGCGTGTGATCGATCTCACGGCAAAAGAGTATGAGCTGCTGGAGCTGTTTTTGCGCAACCCGCGCCAGGTAATGACCCGCGAGCAGATCTATGACAATGTGTGGGGCTATGACTTTGGCGGTGAAAGCAACATCATCGAAGTGTATGTGCGCTATCTGCGCCAAAAGCTGGAAGTAGGCAAAGAAAGCCGCTTGCTGCACACTGTGCGAGGCATGGGCTACGTCTTGCGCGAAGATGAGTAAATGTCGTTACGCGCCCGTCTCACGCTTTATTACACGATCGTCCTCGGCGCCGTGCTGGTGCTGTTTGGCCTTGCCGTCTACGGCCTGATCTCCGTTGTTCAACTACGCCAGGTAGATAGCGCCCTCGAACGGGCGGCGCGCGATCTACTCTTCGTCGCCCGGGTGGATGACCAGGGCGACATTATTTTTATTCAGCGCGTCTCGTTTGACTCCAGTGTGATCAGCCAGGTCTGGAACACAGAAGCCCAGCTGATCGGTGTTACCCAAACGGTTGACCCGCAAAGCCCCCTGATGCAGCCGCTGGACGCGTCCGTGATGGAGAGCGAAGAGCGCGTCTTCACTGATGCGCTCATTGGCGGCATTTCGTACCGCGTGCTCACTGTCCCCCTGCACTCCAATGGGATGCGCGTCGGCGTGCTGCAGAGCGGCACATCGCTCAGCATCTTCGATGCCCTGCGCACAGACCTGGTGCGCTACCTGATCCTGCTCAGCGGCATCGCCATCCTCATTGCCGGTATGCTGGGCCTGGTCACAGGCCGCCGGGCGCTGGCCCCGTTGGCTACGGTTACCGACACCGCCCTGCAGATCACGCGTGCGGATGACCTCTCGCGCCGTATCCCTGAGCCCTCCGACCCGGAGGATGAAGTCGGCCGGCTGATCACCGCTTTCAATGACACTTTGGCGCGCCTGGATAAGCTCTTTACTACCCAGCGCCGCTTCGTGGCCGATATTGGTCACGAGCTGCGCACGCCGCTCACCGTGGTGCGCGGCAACCTGGATCTGATGCGCCGCATGGGTCGCATGGACGAAGAGTCCATGCACAGCATCGAGCAGGAGGTCGTGCGCCTCTCCCGCCTGGTGGAGGACTTGCTGGTTTTGGCGCAGGCCGAATCCGGCAAGCTGCCCATGGACCGCCGCCGGGTGGAGCTTGATAGCCTGCTGCTCGAAGTATTCAATCAAGTGCGTGTCCTGGCTGGCGAGAATATAAAGCTGGAGATCGGCAAGATCGATCAGGTGCTGGTGTGTGGAGACCGTGACCGTTTGCGCCAGGTGGTGCTTAATCTCATGGCCAATGCCATCAAGTACACCAAACCCGGTGGCGTAGTGACCGCCAGCCTTTCAAAAGATGAGCAGAGCGCTAAGTTGGCCGTGAAGGATACTGGCCTCGGCATCCCCGCTGCAGACCTGCCACATGTATTCGAGCGCTTTTACCGTGGGGACAAATCGCGTTCACGCGCCAAGGATGGCGCCGGGTTTGGCCTTGGGCTTTCGATTGCGTACTGGATCGTGCGTAATCACAAAGGGGATATTGAGGTGAAATCGCGCCCCAACCGCGGCAGCACCTTTACGATTCGCTTGCCACTGGCGGATGAGAACTGCCCGGACACTACCTCAGATCTGCGTCTTGAGCCCTCGTTCCCTGTGTCCAGCGCTGCCACTACGGCGCCATTGCCTGACGCTCAGCCTGAGCACATAGACTAGCCCCGCCGGCCGCCAGCCACTCGGCCAGCACCGGGCTCGCATTACGCCCGGCCGCCGCATCAGTGTAGATGTTCTCCCCCCAATATTGGTAATCGCGTGTTTCCTGTGCCCACGCCTCGCGCGGGCGGCTGGCGCCGTTGATGCCGCCGTTATAGCCTGCTAGCGCCATGCTGGCGTTGTTGTCAAAATGCGCCAGCGAATTGCGCAGGTAGTTTAGCCCGCGCAGCGCATTGGTCTCCGGCGCAAAGGCGTCCTCGCCGTCGGCGAAGTGGTAGGGCATCACCTGGAACAGGCCTTGAGCTCCGGCGCGCGAGAGGGCACGCGGGTGTCCGCACGATTCGATCTGCATCACTGTGGCTACTAGATTGGGATCCAGCCCGTGTTCGGCCGCCCAGCGCACGATGTGTGCTTCCCAGCGCATCACTTGCGGTGTGAACAGGGGTGTCAGGCCACCGTTTGTAAATGGGGCGCTTGCAATCAGGTCGTTGGCAGCGGCCGGGCTGTTTGCCGTTCGCTCAGTTTTGCTCATAAATGTGCTGAATGGCAGATTGAGCAGTCCCCAAAACAGCAGCGCACCAAAGATCACCGCACTGACCGGCGGGTACAGCAGAACCGAGAGGCAGCCACTCGCCTGGCCTGCCTCTCGGTTCTGGTACTGCACGGAGGAGAAGTCCCGCTGTTGCACGTTAGCTGTCAACGTCCTCGTAGGTGAAGCCTTGGGCATTGATGCTGTTGGTGTGCTGGCCGTTGTGGCCAACCAGGCCGTTGTACATCGCTGGCTGGGCGCTGCGCTGTGCATTCGGCTGGCTGCGGCGCATGGTGGGGGGCATGCTGCGTTGGCGCTGTGTGAACAGCTTGCCGCCCGTGCTGATCAGGGTGCCGATGGTCAGCACGCGGATCAGCCACACAAACACCGCCACGAAGGCCGGTACCACGGTTAGCAGAGTGCCCATGTCTAGCAAGCCTTCACCCAGGGCGGGGCTGTTGACCAGGGCGATGGAGACGCCCCACCAGGTCAGGGTGGCGTTCATCGTGGCGGCCAGCAGCCAGGCGGCGAACAGGTACCAGGTGTCGGACAGCTGCTGGCTGCGCAGGTCGGTGTGGTTGGCAAACATGTGCGCAATGCCGGCAAAGTCGATGGCGCAGAAGGCCACCGCCAGGATGCTGGCCCAGGCAATGCCGCCAAAGCGCAGGTCACCCATCAGGTCGTGCAGGGCAAATTCGGTGGTGCTGAAGTTGAACAGCTCGAAGGCGAACAGCGCCCCAAGCACCAACATGCCCCACACCAGATTGCGCTGCAGGAAGGCCGGAATGTTGAACTGGCGAAGCAAACCTTTGTTGATCATCTCTTATTCTCCTTTGGCCTGCTCGGCCAAACATCTGTTCTAAGATGTGCAAAGTATAGAACAAGAGAGCTAAAAGAGTCAATCGCCGTGTATGGGGGTGACTCGGCGAGTCACTCCCCCTTATGGTGAGATTCGTGCCTATAATTCTGCATGGCTAAAACCAGTGCAGGAATTTTGATGTATCGCGTTCTAAAATCAGGCGAGCCGCAAGTGTTGCTTGTCCATCCCGGTGGCCCATTCTGGAAGAACAAGGACCTCGGCGCCTGGTCGATCCCCAAAGGGGAATACACCGATGAGGAGCCACTGGCTGCGGCGCGCCGCGAATTCTGGGAGGAGACCGGCTTTGAGGTGGATGGCGATTTCATCGCCTTGCAACCCATCGTACAGAAGGGCGGCAAGCACGTCAGCGCCTGGGCCGTCGAGGGCGACATTGACGCCGAGACGGCGCGCAGCATTGAGTTCGAGATGGAGTGGCCGCCGCGCTCGGGGCGCATGGCCAGCTTCCCCGAAGTGGAGAAGGCTGCCTGGTTCACTTTGGGCGAGGCGCTACCTAAGATTAATAAAGCTCAGGCCAGCTTTGTACATCAGCTGGCCGAGCGGTTAGGGATCGTGATCGAGGGCTAGGCTAACGCGCGTTCGGCAGACCTCGACAGGCTGAAAGCGGCATGGTGCACGGCGATCAGCTTGCCGGTGCGGTCCATGCGGATCAGGTCTGTGCCGCGGGCCGTGTTGCCATTCGCCAGCGTTGCGCTCCACACCAGCTTCAGGAAATCAGCCTGAGTACCGGCATCCAGCAGGCGGAACTTGGCCTTGGGGAAGGTGTCCCGCAGCAGGCCAGAGTACCAGCTGTACAGCTCACGCGAGCCGGAGCGGCCTTGCCCATTGCAGATCAAACGTCCATCACTTTCATACAAGAAGACGATCTGGTTGGCACTGCCGGAGTTGAATGCCGCTATCAGGCGGTTGCCAATGTCCAGCGCCTGCTGCGCCTGCGGGCTGCGCACGGGGGTTGGCGCCGGTGGCTTCACGGGCGGCGTGGGCGTCGGTTCCGGTTCCTTTACGGGCGGCGTAGGCGGCGGCACAGGGGCCGGCGGTGTAGCGGCAGCCCAATCGAAGTGGGAGATCGCGCTCCACAGCTCCGTTTTCACGTAGGCAGTCTGCCACTCCCAGAAGTTGGCCGCCTTCAGCCCGCTGGACTTGGCCGCTTCCAGGAATTCGATAACCTGGCTGGGGGTAGGTGACCAGCTGCCTTCACCGTAGGCCGCACCCGTTGGGATCACGGGCAACACCGGCGTGAGCTCTTTATACTCGTCGATCGAGCGCTTGAGTTGCTGGGCCGGGTTGCTTGAACCCACCCAGTAGATCTGCGGGAAGTTGAGATTGCAAAATTCCAGAAATGCAGTGAACGGGAACGGCGCATGCAGCTTGGGGTAGCGGTAGGTGCTCAGCCCGATGGGGAACTGTGGCAGCCCGGCCCGCAGTTCCTGCATGTAGGCCTTGGCCACCGCAGCCATGTTGGGCGCCTTGAACTCCTTCTCGGCGTTGACCACAAAGCCGTCCAGGCCAAGCTGTTTCACCCGCGTGATGGCGCGTTTGGCCTCATTGGAGGCATTTACGCCGTAGATGTACTGCCAGCCCCACGGGGAGATGCCGCGCGAGCGCAGCGCCGCCACCAGGCCGGGTACAAGGTCCACGCCATCGGTGATGTTGTAGTTGTAGACGCCATCAGCCACCTTGATAAGCACATGGCTGAGGCCGGCTTGCTTGGCGGCATCCGCAATCTTTGCGGGGTCGCCTCCAAAAGCCCGTTTGATCTGCCAGAGGTAGTAGCCTTTTCCTGTGAGTTCCATGCCTGCTTAGATGCAGGAAATGTGCCAGAAGCGCAAAAACTTGCCTCAGGCTGGCATCTCTAAGGCTAACTTTCTTATTTGTAAGCAGAGCTAGAAGATAAACGGCACCAGCTTCTTGGTGCGCTGCTGGTACTCGGCGTACTGCGGGAATTTGGCGCCTAGCAAGCTTTCCTCGTAGTGCAGCTTGAGCACCAGGTCTACCAGCAGCACCAGCCACATGGTGATGCGCGGCGGGCTAGGCGCCGCCAACACCAGCGCCAGCGTGGCCAGCAGCAGCCCTGTGTACATAGGGTGCCGGATGATTGCGTACGGCCCACGCGCCACAAAGCGCGCCTCGGCCAGCGGCACGGGTGAGGCGCCGAAGTTACCGAATCCCATGCTGAGCATGGCCCACACCACCAGCGCCCCGCCTGCCGCCAACAGTGCCAGCAGGGCGGGCGGCTGCGGCAGCCAGGGGCCGGTCAGCAGCAGCCCGCCGATGGCGGCGAACTGCACGAAGACGAAAAGGTTGGCTTTGGTCATACTAGAGGTATAGATGATTGGAATGGGGATATCGGCCGTGGAATCTCTTTGAAATTTCAAAAATGTAATGCATTGTTATCCTATGAAATTTAAGGAAATCATTCAAACTTAACTTGAGTTTGTCATCCAGTTTGTACTTAAGCCATGGGCAGTTATCAAGGAATTTTTTATCAACTACTCCGTTTTTATGTATGAAACAATTTCGAACCTGCTGAAGCTCTGCAATTTTCTTTTGCATCCGCTTACTGGTCTCCCCTTCTAGGCCTACGTGACTAAGTATGCAGTCGAATCTGTCGGTGCCGTAAAGTCTCATGCAGTTTGTGCTCCCCACCACAGAATCCACAATAAGCTCCAATTGCTGTTCTTTAGATAAACGGTGGTATTCAATTAACGGTATTTTGATCTTCTTAAACTCTTCCGTAGTAAACGTGTTTTCGTCAAATTTAGTGAGGAGGACAACTATATCTCGAACAAACACTTCAAGAATAGTCCACAGAAAGCTAACTCCATGAAAATAGTAAAGTTCTAAATAGTTATCCTTTGATACTTCTAGCCCAACAACCCAATCGTCAAAATCTGGATTCTCATCAGCCCCTAGTTTCTTCATCAATTCTTCCCTAACTACCTTAAGCTCTTCCTTCGCATGCAGCGTGTAGTAAGGAGACAGTGCAATAAGAGAAACCGTAAATGACATTTCTGTTGCTTCTACAAGATGGAAGCTCTTCCTGAGTCTAAGAATGGCCTGAGAGAAAATATTTTGGAAGTCTTTATAAAATATAACTTCCTTTAGATCCATTTGGGGCAGGTTTGCCCCTTGTTTGACTGCCATCAGATCTCCTAAAACCCCAACTCCCTTTTCAACTGCTGCTCGCTCTTCCCTCCAGCCGCCTTGTCGCCCAGCTCCTCCTGCCAGAAGTCGTTGTTGAAGCGGCGGCTGCGCACCGGCAGCGGCATCGGCACGCCCCATGGCCCAAGCAGCAGCACATCTTCGCCGGATTGCAAGCGGGAGAGCATGCCCTTCAACGTTTCGCGCCCGGCAAGGCCGGAGAGCACGGCGCGGATATCGTCATCATCACCGAGCCAGCCTGAGATGCGTGTGCCGAGCTGCGACATGACCTCGTCGTAGATCTGGCTCGGGCGCTGGTCGATCACCAGCAGCGTCACGTTGTACTTGCGCAGCTCACGCGCGATCGTGGAGAAGGTGGTCTGCGAGGCCAGCTCCTTGTTGAGCAGCTTGTGCGCTTCTTCCACCACGATCACCAATGGGCGCGGCTCGGCCTTCTTTTCGTTGTAGCTCTCGATCATCATCGCTTCCCACTTGGCGCGGATCTTGCGCGTGAGTAGGTTGCTGACCAGCAAATAATCCAGATCACGGTCGTGCTTGCCAAAGGAGAGGATGACGTGCTTGCCGTTCTTGAGCGCATCCACAATTTGGTCCACAGCTTTGTTGGAGCTGCCGCCGGTAACGTAGTCCAGGTTGTCGATCTTGTTCTTGAGCCGTGAGTGCAAGGCGCTCACCGCTTTGGGGTGGATGTTGTGGCGCTCCGCCCAACCTTCGATGCTGTCTTCGGGGTAGTCGCCATCCTCCAGGCCCTCTTCCTTCTTGCCGGGGCCAAGCGCCATGAAGCGCGCAAACCACTGCGCGCCGAAGCTGGTGGCCAGCGCATTCAAGGTGTTGGGCGCGGTGTCACGCAGGTTGAGCTCGCTCCATAGCAGCTCAATATCCTCGATCTGGATGTCGTCTTTGGCAATCTCCAGATTGATGTCCGGCGCGTTGCCGCGGTAGATGGCTTTGGCGCCGGAGCCCAGGCCCACGATCTGCACTTTGGATTTGCCAAACTTCTGCTGCAGGCCATGCACGCTGGTGCCCTTGTTCTTGTCCTGCACGTCGTAGGCATATTCATTGTGCATGTCAAAGATGAGCAGTGACACCTGGTCATGCTTGATGAGGCCAGCCAGCACCACCAGGGTCAGGAACGATTTACCTGTGCCCGTAGCGCCGAAGATGCCTGAGGAGCGCTGCACCAGCTTGCGCAGGTTGATGCGCACGGGGTGGCCCTGCTCGCGCGTGGTGCCGATGATGAAGCTGTCTTTATTCTCAGCCTTGCCGAAGATCTCCGCAATGTCGCCCTGGCTGGCCAGCATTGCGGCTGCATGGTGAGCGGGCACGGTCTTGACCGGCAGGGCTTGCGGGGCCTCGCGCAGGCCGGCTTCGATCGCCTTGAGCCACTCCTGCTCTGCCGGGGTGCCGGGCTCCGGGCCGCGTTCCATCATCAGGGCGGGCAGCACCTGCAGGTTTGTGTACAGTGTCTGCCCGTGCAGCAGGCTGGCCAGCTCCTGAGGCATGTGCCCGCCGCCGGGCTCATCCGCAAAGCGCGGGTCGGTGGCGCCCAACTGCAGGTCGGTCACCAGGCCGTGGAACAGCCAGTCGCCACTTTCGATGACGACGAAGGCGCCCTCCTGCACATCCTGAGCGGGTACTTGCAGGCGCACCTGTAAGTTGTCTTTCAGGCTGCCGCCCACTACAAAGCCGACGCGTTTGCGTCCTTGTATACCTTCGCTCATTTCGTCATCTCCATGCCGCTGTCGGCTAAAGCCGACAGCACTTGCATCAGGGTTTCGTAATCATCGCGCAGCAGGGTAATGATCTCCTGCGTGGCGCGGGTGCGCCATTGGGCGTCGCCGTGGGCGGCCGCCGCCTGCGCCAGGTGCGCTGCCAGCAGCTCGGCGGCCGGCGATTCGGGGTTGCTGCCGTTGCGCAGCACATGGCGGAAGTAGCCCAGGCGCTCGGTGAACTGCACCACCTCGGCCGGTTCGCACTGCCAGACAATATCCAGGCTCAGCGGGGCGCGCGGCGGCAGCAGGTGCGAGATGACCCCGTCTCGGCTGTGGCCGATGGTCAGCACGCTGATCTCCAGCGGCACAGTGCGGTTCTTGCGGTTGTCGGCGATGATGGCTTCGTCCACCTGGTCCGTCGTGGCGATCTGGCGCACCATGCCGTCATCGTCAATGTGCATGGCATAGATCAGGCCGTAGATCCAGATGGATGGGCCGAGCGGCGCCTTGACCAGCGCCCCGAAGTGCGGGGCATCCTCCTCGGTCACTTTGGTGCCAGTCACAAATCCGGTAATGGCCGAGCGCAGCAGATAGCCCACTTTGTAGGCTTGTGTTGTCATAAGGTAAACCTCCTGCGGCCGGGCAGGTTCTTGGCCGCCTGTTTTTGCGAAAGCTCGCCCGGCTCGACGCCCATGGCGCGCAACTCGTTAATGAGCAGTTGAGCCACTTGCTCGTGCTCTTCAAATTTCACCAGCGCAATTTCATGGGCGCGGTGCAACAGGTAAGGGTAGGTGTAATCGCCCAGGATGCTGTTTTGATTGACCAGTACCGCGTGCAACGCGTCCAGTAAGGCTTTATTGCTGGCAACCCAGCCGGGGATCTCGACGCGCGCCAGCCACGGAGCGCCGGGCTTACCCACATTGAGATAGAAGAAGTGCAGCGCCAGGTGGCCGAAGTAGCGCTTGGCCGATTGGCTCTGGATGGCAAAGATGGCCGAGCGCTGGCCGGGCTGCAGCGTGTCTCGCAGCAGGTGCGCATCCGTGACGCCGCGCAGTGGACGCTCGCGCATCTCGACTGCGCTGGCTCCTGTGGGCAACTGCAGCACTTCGAGCATACGCACCAGTAGGTCCGCGCGCGGCTTGTCCACGTAGCCCGCGGTGGCCGCGCCGCGCTGGTGCAATTGCTCCAGCGCCGCCAGGTACTCCGTTAGGTGCTCTTCGAAAGCGCGGTTGTCCGCCGTGTCAATCATTTTGGCGCCCCACAGTTCTAGCGGGCCGTCGGTGAGCGTGATGATCGGCGCTGCGCTCTCGTTGCTGGCCAGCTCGGCCAGCAACTTGCGCTCGCCCTTGTCGCGCTCCAGACTAACCTGCTCCTCAGAGTAGCTCCCGCTGCGCGTATATTCCGCCACGTGCAGGTCGCTGCGTGTATGCACTTCAGGCGCGTCGCCGCTGCCGCCGTGCAGGCGGATGGCGCCCAGGTTCACCAGGAAGTAGTGCACGGGTGCGTGGGCATTGGGGTTGATCTGCGAGCCGTCGGCGGCGATGGCGGTGTAAGTGGCTGGCATTGCCGGCAGCGGCTCGGCGTGGGTCAGCGGTTCGTCTACGGGGATGGCACAACGCAGACGCGGGTCTGCCTGGGCGGCTTGCTCAACCTGTTCGCGGATGGCCTGCAGGTCCTCAGCGCGCTGGTTGAACAGGGCCACGGCAATGGCGCGGCGCTCCTCCACCTGGCGCAGGCCGTCCTTGGCCTTGAGCGCCTCGGCGCGGGCTTGCTGGCGCAGGTCGAGATAATTAACCGGCATGGCTAGGGCCTTGACAGGTAAATGGTTTGCATGGCATAGTTGGCCTAGAACACTTGTTCATTTTAGCATAACCGCCTAGGTGCACTGTGTGATTCTAATCGCAATGCATCTGGGCAAATCCAACTCAGCGGACAAGTGGAACGGAGCAGACATGCAAGAAGCACGTGGTTCGTACAACGGCTATTTTCTGAGCCCAAACGGAAGCAAAGACCAATTCACCTTGCGCCAGTCTGATGAACAGTCAGACAAAGAGTTCATTCTGCGCGTCAAAAATTTCACCAAGCTGTTGGAAGAGCAAGGCTGGGCGCCATGGGAAGCGGCTGCAGGCCACGAGCCTGGCGGCCCGCAGCCAGCCAACGGTAGTGGCAGCGCTGCGCAAAAAGCCTTCGAGCTGGAGAGTATCCAACTGGCCGCCGGCGGCGAGCATCCGCGCTGGGTGGTGAAGGGCGGTAACTTCAAGAAATTCGGTGTAACCTGCTGGCCCGAAGTGCTGGAAGCTGCTGGCATCGTCGAGAAGCTTGACCCCATGAAAGAGAACAAGCCCAAGGGTCGCTGGCTGGCGCGCTATGTCGAGCGCGAGAACGACGAAGGCCGCCTGGTGCCAGACAAGGTTGTGGAGCTGGTGCCAGGGTAGCCGGATGCGTTGATAAACTAGCTTCTGGGATGGAGAAGATCAAGAACTGTTCCAAAACTTTGTTCTGCTTCTCGCTCTCCTAATTTTAGGAGCCCTAACAGGTTGGAGCTTCGCTTCTGCGAGTCTTTACTTACATAGTGAGGGTCTTTTCTCTTCCTGGAGCGTTCTTCCGAGCTCGATCCCTTTTGAAGAGATAGTCGATGCCAACACTTATTATCTATTCGCTCGGACCAGTACGGGCGAAACATACTATTGGGGCACTAATTGCCGTAGGGATGTCACATGTAATACCTGGCAAATGCGCGAAAATAAGAGCATTACTAGTCAGTTTAGTTTGATTTATATCGGAGTAGCGGGACCTGCGAAGAGTTTTACGGGCAGTTTAGGTTTTTCCCAAGGCTGAAGACTGAAACGGTAGAGTGTTTGCGCGCTAGGTACCTTGGCCCAGAGTCAGGCACGTGGGTCTATTACGCGCTCACCCAAAATGGAGAGATCTACAGTTGGCTCCATGTAAGCTCTTTACTTCTTGATGTACTGCTGAAGCTTGGGTCGTTATTGGCCGGCGTCGCTGTAGGAATTGCCGCCTTTGTTATGCTGAAGGTCCGCAAGAAAGTTTAACTCGCCTTACTCTGTCATTTGAAACAAGGTGATCTGCAATCCGTCCGGTGAGCGTAAGCGCGCATTCAAGTCATTCCACGGCGTCAGCATCGGTTCGTGTTCCAGCACGGCACCATATTCCACGGCGCTGGCCACCGCGGCGTGGATATCCGGCACTTCAAAACAGAAGCGGATCTGCCCACTCACCCGGCGGCCAACTTCAATTTCGTCCACGCTGGCGGCGTAGCTAGGGGTCAAACACTTCCAGTGCTGCCCGGCCAGCATGGAACATCTGGCCGCGGCCGCCCTCATCGTTGGTCCACAGCGCGGCCGGGTCCAAGCCTAGGCCATCGCGGTAAAAGGCCACGACGCGCTCGTAATCTTCGGTGGTAAGCGCCACGCGTAGTTCGGCTACAGGCATAGCACTACCCGATCTTGATCGCGCCGCTCACGGGCGCATCCCAACCGGCGCTATTGCCAATGGCGATCTGCGCATCCCACAGGTCGGCGATCTCCTTCGGCAGCGGGGAGCTGCGGCGGGTGTCCATGTCAATATGGATGCCCAGCAACTCGGTGATGGCCGCCAGCTGGCCATCGCGGCCGCGCACCATGAAGTGCATCATCAGGAACAATTTCGGGTTGCGCTGCAGGGCGCGTGAGTAGACCTTGAACCCCTCGCCTACGCGCAGCTCCGCCAGGTAACGCGTGTGTGATTCCAGTGCAAAGCTGCCGTTGCCGCTCTGCGTGTGGTACTCGTGCCCAAAGCCAAAGCTGTTGTACCAGTTCCAGGTAGCACGGTCGAAGAAGTGCGTGTACCACATCACGTTCATGTGGCCCAGAAAATCCAGATGCTCTTGCTGCACCGTGCCTTCAAAAGTGAGGGGGAGTTTGCTAAAGTCCATGCGCTGATTATAAGGAAAATCACCCGTCTGCAAGAAGAAACAGGAGGCTTAGGTATAATCATCTTCTGATGGATCATCACAACGCCCGCCCTTGGCGGGGGTTGTTAGTTTCAGGAGCAAGCCCACATGGCTTTGAAGAAGAAAGACCACCTGGAGTTGTACCGCCAGATGGTACTCATTCGCCGGGTTGAAGAGCGCTCGGCGGAGTTGTACCAGGCTGGCAAGATCGGCGGCTTTTTGCACCTGTATATCGGGCAAGAAGCGGTCAGCACCGGCATTGTCTCGGTGCGCCAGCCGCAGGACCGCATCATCACCGCCTACCGTGACCACGGTGTGGCGCTGAATGTTGGCATTTCCGCCAAAGCGGTGATCGCTGAGCTGCTGGGCAAGGAGACCGGTGTCTCCAAGGGCCGCGGCGGTTCCATGCACATGGCCGACATTGAAAAGAATTTCTGGGGCGGCCACGCCATCGTAGGCGCCCACCTGCCCATCGCCGCCGGCATGGCCCTGGGCGACCAATACGAGGACCGCGACGGTGTGACCATCTGTATGTTCGGCGATGGCGCAACCAACATCGGCTTCTTCCATGAAGGCGTTAACCTCTCCAAGGTGTGGAACCTGCCGGTGCTGTGGCTGTGCGAGAACAACCAGTACGGCATGGGCACTGCCGTGGACCGCGCCTCGGCGGTGGAGCAGATCCACATGAAGGCCGAAGGCTACGGCATCCCGCACTCCCGTCTCGAAGACGGTATGGACATCATGAAGGTGCGTGAGGCCGTAGGCGCCGCGCTCGATCACATTCGCAGCGGCAAAGGCCCGTACTTCCTCGAAGTCATGACCTATCGCTTCCAGGGCCACTCCATGGGTGACCCGCAGCGTTACCGCGAAAAAGACGAAGTCACCAAATGGGAGCAGAGCGACCCCATTGGCATCTACCACCGCTACATTGTGGGTGACAAAATCGCCACTAAGGTTGACCTGGATAAGATAGAAGAAGCCGTGGAAACCGAAGTGAACGAAGCTATTGAATTCGCAGAGGCCAGCCCCGATCCGGGCTTTGACACCCTCTACGATTACATGTACGCGAGTAAGGAGTAAGCATGGCAATCATCACTATGCGCCAGGCCATCTCCGATGCCCTATGGGAAGAGATGGAGCGTGACCCCAAAGTATTCATCATGGGGCAGGAAGTGGGTGTGTGGGGCGGCACCTATGCAGTAACCAAGGGTTTCCTTGACCATTTTGGCGAGAAGCGCGTGCGCGACACCCCCATCGCCGAATCGGCCATCGTCGGCGCCGGTATCGGCGCCAGCATGGTCGGCCTGCGCCCGGTCTCCGAGATCATGACCATCAACTTCGCCTTCGTGGCGATGGATTACATTGTTAATGAAGCGCCCAAGATGCACACCATGTTCGGTGGGCAGATGAGCGTCCCCCTCGTCATCCGCACCGCGGGTGGCGGTGGCCGCCAGCTCGGCGCCACTCACTCGCAGACCCCGGATGCCATCTTTGCGCATTTCCCCGGCCTCAAGGTCGTCTCGCCCGGCACGCCCGCGGACGCCAAGGGCTTGCTGAAAGCGGCCATCCGCGACAACGACCCGGTGCTGTTCATCGAGCACGCCGCCATGTACCAGGTGCGCGGTGAAGTGCCGGAGGGCGACTACACCACGCCCATCGGCGTCTCTAAAGTACAGCGCGAAGGCGATGCCGTCACCATCGTGACCTACTGCAAAGGCTTGCAGCTCTCGATGGCCGCCGCCGACCAGCTTTCGGCCGAGGGCATTGAAGTGGAAATTGTCGATTTGCGCTCACTGCGCCCGCTGGACATGGGGCCGGCGCTCGAATCGTTCAAGAAGACCAACCGCGCTGTCATTGTGGAAGAAGGCTGGCCCAGTTACGGCGTGGGCGCCGAAGTGGCCACCCGCCTATACGAGGCCGCCTTTGACTATGCCGATGCACCCATCAAGCGTGTAGCGCAGAAAGAAGTGCCGCTGCCGTACAACGCCGCCCTGGAGCAGTTTGCGCTGCCGCAGGTGGAGCATGTGGTGGCGGCGGTGAAAGAGGTGCTGTAATGGCAGACATCGTAACCATGCCCAAACTCGGCTTTGATATGGCCGAAGGCACGTTGCTGCGTTGGGCCAAAAAAGAAGGCGAGAAAGTAGAAAAAGGTGAGCTGCTGGCCGAGATCGAGACCGATAAGGCTACCGTCGAAGTTGAATCCTTATACAGCGGCGTGGTGCTCAAACATCTCGTGACCGAAGGCACACCGGTACCGGTCAGCAACCCTATCGCTGCCATTGGCGCCGAAGGCGAGACCTATGAAGGCGGCACGGCCCCGGCGGCTGCACCTGCCAAGCCAGAAGATGCGTCTGCTAGTCAAAAGCAGTCATCTGGTCAAAAGCCGTCGACCAATGGACTAAGCGACCAGAAGACAGAACCTGCCGTTGCCTCCGGCCAGCAAACCGCCGCCGACGGCAATCTGCCGTCTGGCGTCCGCGCCTCGCCCCTGGCGCGCAAGATCGCCCAGGAGCGCGGCGTCAATCTGAAGTCCGTGCGCGGCTCCGGCCCGCTCGGCCGCATCACCAAGCGTGATGTCGAAAGCGCCAAAGCGGGCGGAGCCGGGTTGGCTTTGCCCGGCCTACAGCTGGCCGATCTCGGCCCAGCCCCGGCCGACAAACGCGTGCCGCTCACGCGGCTGCGCTCGGCCATTGGCCGCCGCATGGTGCAATCCCGTCAGGAGATTCCGCACTTCTACGTCACGCATGAATACGACGTAGACCGCCTGCTGGAAGCGCGTGCCCAGGCCAACGCCGCCCTCGAAGGCAGCGGCGAGAAGCTCAGCGTCAATGACTTCATCATCAAGGCTGCTGCGCTGACCCTGCGCCAGTACCCCAACCTCAATGCCAAATTAGATGGCGATGCCATCGTGCAGCTCGGCCAGGTCAATATCGGTGTGGCCGTTGCCGTAGACGGCGGCCTGCTGGTCGTGGTGTGCCGCGATGCCGACCGCAAGCCGCTGCGCCAGATCTCGCAGGAAGTGCGTGAGATGGCCGGCCGTGTGCGTGAGGGCAAGGTCAGCACGGAAGATATCGAAGGCTCCACCTTCTCCATCAGCAACCTGGGCATGTACGATGTGCACAGCTTCACCGCCATCGTCAACCCGCCTGAAGCCGCCATCCTGGCCGTGGGCGCCGCGCAGGAAGTGCCGGTGGTCAAGAACGGCCAGATCGCCGTGGGCAACCGCATGCGCATCACCATCTCGATCGACCATCGCATCAGTGATGGCGCCGAGGGCGCGCAGTACCTGCAGGCACTGGCCGCCTACATCGAGAATCCCATCGCGCTGCTCATGTAGCGCTGGATTACAAAAATCAAAAAACGGCGGGCCAATTGGCCCGCCGTTTTTGATTTGCATCACAGAGGCAATGGCAGCAAGACTTATGTAGGGGCGCAGCATGCTGCGCCCCTACGAGGCTTCGCTTTACTTCCTCCCTGCGCTGCTCACGTTCATCTTCCAACTCATCTGTCATTCCGAACGAGGCCGAAGGCCGAGGAGGAATCCTTTAGGCCATTCGAAATCAAGCCCTTTTTGCTTGACCTAAAGGATTCCTCTCTCGCTGCGCTCGTTCGGAATGACTGGCGCTGCGATCTAAGCCTCCCCTACCTCGTGCTTCCCGAGCGAAGCGAGGGGTAATTTTTAAATCGTGTCGCCCTGAGCGGAGCGAAGGGCAATCCTAGAGTTGGCAAAGAAAGTTGCTGTGTCATTCCGAACGAGGCCAAAGGCCGAGGAGGAATCCTTTAGGCCATTCGAAATCAAGCCCTTTTTGCTTGACCTAAAGGATTCCTCTCTCGCTGCGCTCGCTCGGAATGACTGGCGAGGGCGATGTGCACCCCACTACCTCGTGCTTCCCGAGCGAAACGAGAGAACTTCATAGAGCCGCCTTTGTGGTTCGCTTTTCATGGCTGCAGGTATCATTGCATTATGGACAATCAACGTTTTCTGACCGATGGGCTACAGCAACTACCTGCCTACTTGCAGTCAGATGAAGTTTTCTGGCCGATGGAGCGTGATCCCCAACTCACCCTCGGCAACCTGCTGCTTGCCGCCGCCACCTTGGATGCTGAGGGCAAGCTGCGCCCAGTGGATGCGAGCGCGCTGGCCAATGTTAAAAAAGAGTGGGGCGTGGCATGGAAGAAAAAAGCCGAGCGTGAGTTCACCGCCCGCCTGCGCCAATGGTCGCATTACCTGGCCGAGCTGGCCGATAACCCCAAGCAGCACGCCCTGTACTACGCCAGCGAGGTGCGCCCTCGTGTGCTACTGCAACTGTTAGGTGAAGCGCCGGAGTTGGCAGACAAAGTAGATGCGCTGGATGCCGCCCTCAGGCCCTTGGTGCAGCCCGCGGATTTCTTGTGGGACGCCAAGCTGGCGGATGCCTTCCCGGCGCCAGAGTACTGGTTCCTGCGCGTGGTTCCCAAGCCGCCAGACGAAGACGAATAAATAGAAAAAAGGCGGACCCTGTCCGCCTTTTTGTTACTGCTTACTTGACGAGTCGGTCATAGTCCGCGTGAGAACCGATCCAAAACCAAACAATGCCCTCATCCACCTCTGTGCCTATAACTCGATAGTGCAGACCAACTCGCGCTGACCAATACTTGCTTGTTTTCTTGAGTTGCAAAGATGGGTGCCGAGGATCGAGCTTGATCAGTTTGAAGTTCTTGTCTGCAAGGCTTTGTACCTGTGCTGGCAGCTTTCCGTATAGCCCCCAAAATGAGGCGGTGGCAAAATGCCTCACAATTCCTTGAACTTGCCCGCGCGGTATTCCTCGGTAGCTTCTTCAGCGAGCCTGTCTAGTCGACCAGATAAACTATCGACCTCAATTTGGTGATCCCATACAGCCGCGTCAAATTCCTGATACCACTGTCGAAAACGAGCCAGGTCATCAGGGTTTAGCTTGCGTATGGCTTCTTCAATCTCGCGGATTCCCATGACTTTATTATAGCGTTGGTCAGCCTGCACTTCTACGCGTTTCAGCCGTCAGAGACATCTTTCTTGCTGGTAAACGCAAAATAAGACCAGGCTACACCGGCCAGCAATGCCAAAATGCCCCAGGGCGCTACCGCGCGGTTACCCGAGACGCACCAGCCAACGGCATACTGGCAAATGTCAACTCCCATGTTGTTCACCGAAGGCACCGCAGGAGTGAACAAGCTGTACCAAGTCAGTATCGTGCCAGGGATGATGGCCAGCAAGGAATTCAGCCCCCAGCCCAGCCAGCCCCCGGCGCTGCCGCGGGCCTGCTCCACATATTGTTTCAGCCATATGACACACAACCAAAGCAGCAGCAGTGCCAGAGTTAAGCGGCGGTAGTTTAAAGACGGCCCCAGGCTTGAGAGCGTCAGCCATACCGCCAGCGCGCCTACGGCCAGCTTGATAAGCATCTTTGTCCGCTCGTTACTCATACCTGAACCTCCATACCCAATGGAATACAAGTAGGGGCGGGTCTCAGACCCGCCCACCTGTGTGGTTTTTTGCAGTTAAGCGTCAGTCTTCAAGTCAATTCAACTATACATCTGTGATCGGCGCCTCGCCGGCGGCCGGGCGTCCGTTGCGGGCAAACGAATCGAGAATGGCGGCAAGCTTGTGCGTGTCCGTGTAGATCTGTAGTGATGTCACCCGGCCCCATTTCAATCTAAATACGTGCACACCCTGGTTGTTATACACGGTTCCGTCTGGCCCGCTAAAACGATCTTTCCATTGCACGCTGGCCGTCGTGTTCCAAGGGAAACCACTTACATCCATGTTCAACAGATCAAAGTGCAAGTCTGGAAAGATCTCATACAGCCGGCGGTACCATTCTCCGTTGCTCTTGGAGGTTGTACGCGTGCCGCTCAGCGCATGGTCTCCATAAAAGATATGCTGAAAATCCGGCGCAAACTGGCCCAGGATGGAAGCATAGTCGCCCCGGTTGAGCTTCTCGAAGGCGGAGCGCAAGATGCGTTTGAGAATAAAGTGATACATGTTTTCTCCTCTGTCCTAACTATTCGTATTTAAAGCGCCACACGCCCAGCGCCAGGAATATCACCCCAAACAGCACCAGCACACCCGCTGTAGGCAGGATCTCAGGCAGGCCAAAGCCGCGCAGGATGATGTCTTTGAAGCCCTTCATGGCCCAGCCCGTGGGCAGCCACATGGCGATCTTTTGCATGAAGTCCGGCACAATCTCGATCGGCCACATGGCGCCGCCCAGCCCCGCCAACGGCAGGATCAGCATCATGCTCATAGCGTCGATCTGCGCATAGGTGCGCACCAGCGCCGCCAACAGCATGCCCATGCTGGTGATGCAGAAGGCAAAGGCTACGATCATGGCCGCCAGCGCCGTGGGGGACTGCCCCCAGGGCACGTCAAAAGCCAGTTGGCCCACCACTACCAGCAGGGTGATCTGTGCCACGCCCGCAATGAACACACCCAGCAGCTTGCCGCCCAGGATGGTCAGCTTGCTGACCGGCGTGGTCAGCAAGCGGCGCAGCGTGCCCTGCTCGCGCTCCAGCAGGATGCTGCTGGCTCCATAGACGATGAAGAACATCGAGAAGATCACCATATTGCCGGGCGAGGCCTGCGTAAAGCCGATCGGCACCTCGGTCTGCTCCACCAGGCGGCTCACCTGGCGGGTGTTAACACTAATGGGCTGGGCCGCCTGCGCCGTTTGTGCTGCGGTCTGTGCCTCCTGCAAGTATTCAGCCTGGCTCGGGGCGCCTGCACGGCTGAACAAGTCCATACGCTCGGCCACGCGCAGGCTGGTGTTGGCAATGTCCACACTGGCGCTCAGGTCAAACAGCGCCGCCAACACGGCTTGCTCCACCACCTGCGCGGAGAGCGGCTCGTTGATGCGCGTGTAGAACGGCAGCGTGGTCTTGAGCCCGCCTTCCAGGTTGCTGCTCAGCTCAGCCGGGATATACAGCATGACACTGAGGTCACCGGCTTCAAGCTGGGCCTCGGCCTCCTCGCGGCTGGCGTCTGCCGCCCGCAGGCTGGGGTGCGCATCCAGGCCGGCGATCAGCTCCTGCCCGAAGGCGCCGGCATCGTCGTTCACCACGGCGATCTGCCAGGTGGGTGCCTCATCATCCCGGGCGAAGCCTTGCATGCCGATGCCCAGCACCGTGGTGAAGATCAGCGGCAGCGCCAACCCCCAGATCAGCGTGCTGCGGTCTTTGTAGGTTGTGTACAGATACAACCAGGCGATCTGGATAAGACTTTTGATCTGTTTCATTTCACAAACCGTTTCTGAAAGACCAACAAGGCCAATACAAAGGTCACCAGGCCGATCCCCGCCAGCACAAGCACGGGGAGCTGAATATCTGCCAGGCCACCGCGTTCCACGGTGAGGGCCAGCAGCCCTTCCATCGCCCAGCGGTTGACGGTCAGCCTGCTGGCAATGTTCACGATGCCGGTCAACCCATCCGCGGGGAAGAAGCTGCCGCCCAGCGCACCGAACACCAGCGAGACTGCGCTGCCCACCACGCCGGCTTGGTTCTCGTTACGCGAGAAGGCGGTCAGCATGGCGCCCATGCCGCTGGCGGCGAATACGGTGAGCACCACCATGATCAGCAGGCCGGCGATCGAATTGCCCCAGCTGACCCCAAACAGCACTGAGGAGCTGATCACCAGCACGGCGAACTGCAACAGCCCAGTAAGGAAGGTGCCGCCCATTTTGCCGAGGATGATCTGCCAGGTGGACGTAGGTGTGCTAATCAGGCGCTGTAGAGTCCAGCGGCGTTCTTCTTGCAAAATAGAGCGCGATCCTTCGAACATGCTGAACATGAGGAAGAACACTGCCATGCCGGGGATGAAGAAGGCGAAGGGGTCAAACGGCTCTTCGTCTTCGCCGGTGGTCACCACTTCCAAGCCTAGCGGCGGATCCTCAAACGTGAAGTTGCTGCTCTGCAGCTCAGCGCCGATCGCTTCGCCCAGCCGTGCCATCTCCTGGCCCAGCAGTGGCGCATACTGCGCCATCTGCTCGCCAGACACTTGGCCCGCCAGCAACAGCGTGTTGATGCTGGCGCTGATACGCTCCACAATGCTCTTGATGATCACCGGGCTCACGCTGGCCGCTGGGTCTGTGTACAGCTCTACGCTGGCTGTGCCGCTGTTGCCTTCGTTATCGGGGATCACGTTGTCGCTAAAACCTGCGGGGATCACCAGCACAGCGCGCAGCTCACCGCTCTCGATGCGCGCTTTGGCTGCCTCAGCGTCTTGCATACGCTCCAGCGCGATCAACGTCTCCAGATCCGGGCTGGTGAGTACGTCGTAATAGGCTTGGCCCAGCTCGCCCTGGTCCAGGTCGACCAGCGCCATAGGAATGTCCTGCAGCGGCGCTTCACCGCTACTTAGGCCGCCAAACGCCAGGCCGATCATGGCGCTGATGATCAACGGCGCAGCCAGCATGCCGGCCAGCGCCTTCCAGTCACGGAAGCGCGTCAGCGTATCCTTGATCGCAATTTCGAGGGTTTTCATGCTCAGTCTCGCAGCGCTCGGCCAGTCAGATGCAGGAAGACCGCTTCAAGATTGGGCTCATCCACCTTGATGCTCTTGATCTGCCCGCCCGCCGCGGTGATGGCGCCAATGATCTCGCTCAGGTGGGCGTTGGCGTTGCTGGCTTGCAAGAGCAGCGCCTCGTTCTCATAGGCGGCCGTGTGTATGTCGCTCAGCGCGTTGAGGCGCGCAAGCAGCGCCTCTGGTTCACTGATGCCGCTGATGCCGATGTGCACCGCATCGCTCTCGCCCACCAGCTTGGTGAGCTCATCCTGGGTGCCCAGCGCGATCAGCTTGCCGTTGTCTACAATGCCGATACGTTTGCTCAGCTCGGCGGCTTCTTCCATGTAATGCGTGGTGTAGAGTACCGTCAGGCCGCGCTGGTTAAGCTCCAGCACAGTGTCCAGGATGCGACGGCGGCTCTGTGGGTCAATGCCCACGGTGGGTTCATCCATGAACAGCACCTTGGGCTCGTGCAGCAGCCCCACGGCGATGTTGATGCGCCGCTTCATGCCGCCGGAATAATTCTCCACCTTCTCGTTGGCGCGGTCGCTCAGTCCGGCGATCTCGAGAGTTTCCTCCACGCGCTGCTTGAGGTGCGCGCCGCTCAGGCTGTACATCTTGCCCCAGAACACCAGGTTCTCTCGCGCCGTCAGGTCTGGATACAGGGCGATCTCCTGCGGCACCACGCCGATCACTTTCTTGACCGCGTCGGCGTCTTTGCGTACCGAGTGGCCGTCAATGATCGCATCGCCTTCACTCGGGCTGAGCAGGCAGCTCAGCATGGAGATCGTGGTGGTTTTGCCGGCGCCGTTGGGGCCAAGCAGGCTGAAGATCTCGCCGGGCTGAATGTCAAAGCTGATGCCTTGCACCGCGTGCACTTTTTCGTAGCGTTTGTGCAGGTCTTGCGCCTGCAGTATGGGTTGGGTCATGTCGCTTCCTTCAAAGTCTGTATGTGAACGCCAATATCTTTATATACGAAAGGGGGAGTGTGAGCTTCGCGCCCTAAGCCTTCTTTTGCGCCAGGCGCAGATGCGCCTCCAGGTGGTTCAAGCTGGCCAGCATGCTTTGCAGCGCACCTTGCGAGAGACCCTTGACGGTCTCGTCCGCCAGGTCCAGCGCGGGTGGGATGCTCCGCTGCAGCATGTGCCTGCCCGCCTCGGTGAGTGCCAGGCGGTGGCTGCGCCGGTTCTCGCCCGGGCGGCGCACCAGCAAGCCGCGCTTGACCAAATTCTGCGCCACTACGGATAACGTAGCGCGCTCCACAAACAGATGCTCGGCCAGATCGGAGGGGGTGATGCCCTCGCCGCTATCCAGCATGATCACGGCCACCAGGGTGCGGAACTGTGCCTGGGTCAGCTTGAACTCTGCAAAGCGCTGGTCAAACCCAGCCGCCATGCGTGTGCCCACACGGATCAATGCGGTACACACTTCACTTTCGAGGGTCGGTTGTCTCATAGTTAGCATCCTAACTATTAGGTAGCAAACTGTCAAGGCGGAAACAATTACGGTACTGTTGCGTAGATTAGAATCAAACCATCCAACCCAGCGGAGTTGTGCCATGCGCTTGAAAACATTTGCCCTTCTGATCTGCGGCTTGCTTGTGCTCGCGGCGTGTGCCCCCGCCGGGATCAGCGTGGCTGACCAGGTGGCAACCAGCGTGGCCGCCACGCTGCAGGCCAATGGCCAGCCCGTGCCCACCGCGGCGCCCACCTTGGGCGAGGTGGCCACCCAGGCGCCCACCGAGCCTGCCTGCACCAACGCCGGCACGCTCAACGTGGCCTACGTCAAAGATGGCAACGTGTGGTTGTGGTTGCAAGGCGGCATGCGTACCCAGCTCACCGCCCTGGGCGATGTGCTTGACCTGGCCATCTCTCAGGATGGCTGTCGCATCGCCTACACACGCAACGTACCCAACCCGCGCTATAACCCCGCCGCCGAGTTCCCTGCTCCTGAGAGCCTGAGTGAGCTGTGGGTGGTGAGCAGTGATGGCACCAACAACCGTGCCCTGGCGGATACGGCGACCCTGGCGGCCATCCCCGTGCCCAGCGCCAGCGATATTGTTTCCATCTTCCGTTTCCAGTTCCAACCCGGCACCCACACGCTGGCCTACAACACACAACTCTTGCATCCCGGCGTGGGGCTGACCCTGCGCAACGACCTCAGCCTGGTCAATGTGGATTCCGGGGTGATCGAACCGCTGCTGGGCGAGGAGCAGGCCGGCGGTCAGTTTGTTTTCTCGCCTGATGGGCAGCAGTTGGCCTTCTCCACGCCGACGAATGTGCACGTCATCGATACGGACGGCAGCCACCTGCGCCGTGACCTGATCACTTTCCCGATGGTGGTGACCTACAGCGAATACCTGTACAGCCCGCCGCTCACCTGGGCGCAGGATGGCAGCTCGCTGATGGTAGCCGTGCCGCCGCCGGATGCGCTGGCGGGCGGCACGCCCGAAACCACGCTGTGGTGGATCCCGCTGGACGGTACGCCCGCCTTCGCCGCTGGCAGCATCCAGGCCGCCTTCTTCATCCTCGGCGAGGTAGCTTTCTCACCAGACGCCGGGCGCATTGCCTATCTGCGGCCGCTGGGGGATGCTGCCAGCGGGGAGAACCAGCTGGTGGTCGCGCTCAGCAACGGCAGCAACGAATCGCCCGCCATCGAGGCCGAGCAGATCCGCTTCCTGGCCTGGTCGCCGGACAACAGCCGCTATCTTTACACCTATCAAGACGGCACGGCCCGCCTGGCGCTGGCCAGCGCCGCCGACAGCAGCACCAGCCCGGTTGCCCTGCCCGCCGGCTTTATGCCGTTCGCCGTGCAGGCCAGCTGGGTGGATGCCGGACGCTTCCTGGTGCTTGAGCAGGGCGGGGGCGGGGCGCGCCTCAGCCTGATGGTTGCCGGAGCCGGTGGGGCAGGGGAAGTCATTGACACGTTTGACACACCCTTTGTCTCCTTTGTGGCTGCACACTAACTGGGTAAAAAGTAACGGGGCGGAATCGCCTGACTACTGGCTATACTTAGCGCAGGAGTCTTAAGGATGCGTATGCGCACAAGCAAAGTTCCCCGCCGGCAAGGCGGCCTGAAGGGCCACCATTCCCCCCAGGTGAAAGCCTCACGCTCCGAGCGCGGTCAGGCCATTGTGCTGCTCATGCTGGTCTTTGTCGGCTTGTTGGGCGCCATCGGCCTGGCAGTGGATGGCGGCCGCCTCTATAGCGAGCGCCGCTCGGTGCAGAACGCCGCCGACAATGCCGCCTTGGCGGGCGCTTTTGCGCTGTGCAACTCCAACAATGTGGTCAACGCCGCCGTGGCTTCGGCCGCGCAGAATGGCTACACCGCCTCCGGTACGGTGACCATTACCGTGCAGAACCCACCCAGCACCGGCACGCACGCTGGCGACAATGAGTACGTCTCTGTCAACATTGTCAGTCGCCCCACGCTCACCTTCGGCCGCATTGTGTACCGCGGCACGGTCGAGACCAGCGCCCGCGCGGTGGCGCGCTGCACCAGCGGCGGCGGGACGATCGGTGGCGGCAATGGTTTGATCGCACTCAACCCCAGCCAGGATCGCACCATTGAGCTGGCGCCCAGCGGCTGCATCAAGGTCAACGGCGGCGGCATCTTCGTCAACTCCACCCATGCCTCTTCGATCTATATTCACAGCTATGGCCCGCCGCATTGTGCTGAGCCGCGCCTGCAAGGGCAGTGGATGCAAGTGCGCGGTGGCTACGAAGTGCCTAGTTGGCTGAGCCCCGGCACGGTACTGGGGCCATTCCCGCCGCAGGGTGTCGGCGCAGCCATGGTGGACCCACTGGCAACTGTGCCCGTGCCTGCGCTTCCGGCGGCCGCCGCCGCGCCTAGCATGCCCGGCTGCAATGCTACCTTCATTAACGGTGTCTACAGCGGCGGCAACCTGAACCTCGGCAACCACTGGTGCACCGGTAGCAACCCGGTCACTTTGCAGCCCGGTCTCTACAACAGCCTCACCATCACTTCAGATGCACGCGCCATCCTGGCGCCAGGGTTGTACTTCATTTCAAGCGGCAATTTCACCGTCGATGGCGCCGCCACCGCCACCGGCAACGGGGTCATGCTGTATGTCGCCAACGGTGGCATCAACATCGGCGCCAGCGGTAACGTCACCCTCACCGCCCCCGCCAGTGGCCCATATGCGGGCATGGCTATTTTCATGGCGCGCGACAATGGCTCTGACCTGCGCGTGTCTGGCGCCGGGGTGACCCTGATCCGTGGCACGGTCTATGCGGCTAACTCGCGCGTGATTATGGAGGGTTCCGGCACCAACAAGACCCTCAATGCTCAGATGATTGCCTGGCGCTACTACGTCTCGGGCGGTGGAACCATTACGATCAACTATGATTCGAGTGTAGTCTACGGCGGCGGCGGTAGCTCGGTTATTGAGCTTTCTGAGTAAATTCCGGATAGTTTTTGGTTAGGCGGCCCAAAAGCGGCGATCTGGCCTAACAGACACGAAAGGTTTAATAAACACGCGCTTGCAATTCTGAAAGCGCGTGTTATTATTTGTCTGGGAAATTATCGAAAAACAATTGACTCAAGGTAGAAAACGCCTCTGTCAAGGTCGACTTTTCCTAGAATAAAAGGAAGTTTAGAAAAAAGTGTTGGCTGAAGAAAAAGATATTTTCAACCCACCAAGTGCTGCTGGTTTGGATCTGGATGCCGTGCAAGAGCTCGGCTCGCAGCGCGTGGTGATGGTGGTTGAAGACGATCCCGATACGCTGAACTTGCTCAAGCTCACCTTGCGCCGCGCCGGTATGAATGTCGTCGGCGCTGCGGATGGCAAGCAAGCCCTGCGCAAGTGGATGGATGCCAGCCCCAGCGTAGTCTTGCTTGATCTCATGATGCCGGAGATGGATGGCTGGGAGACGCTCAGCCAGTTGCGCGCCATCAGTGACGCGCCCATCATCATCCTCTCGGCCCTCAGCCAAAAAGAGAACATTGTACGCGGCCTCAAAGAGGGCGCAGATGATTATGTCTCCAAGCCCTTTGTCGGTGATGAAGTGGTGGCGCGTATCGAAGCCGCCCTGCGCCGTTCTGGCCCCAGCAAGCCCGTGTCCGTGCTTGTCTTCCCGGACCAGGGGCTTTCCGTAGACTTGCAAACCCACCAGGTCACTCTGCGTGACCAACTGATCGACCTGACCCCACGCGAATTCGCCGTGCTGGAGATCCTTGCCCGCCAGCATCCCAAGCCGGTTGCCTATGACACGCTGGCCCGCGAAGTGTGGGGCGAGGACAACGAAAAAATCCGCGAACGCATCAAGTGGATCGTGTATTTGTTGCGCCAGAAAATCGAGAAGGATCCCAGCCGCCCAGAGCTCATTCTCAACAAGACGCGCTTTGGCTACCAGCTGGCAAGTGAGTGAGCATGAGTACTCTGCGTAAGATTTTATTTGCCGTCGTCATCGTGAGCGTGATCGCTGCGGCCAGCGCCACGGTTGCCCAGGCTTGGGACTGTCAGCTGTACAACTTCCGTGTTCTGGAAAACGGCACGGTGCAAGTGGAGAACCGCTCCAGTGTCTTTGAGACTGCCCAACAGGCAGACGTCTTTATTAACGGCTCCTCCACTTCGACGAAGTTCAATGTGCCTGCCTTGCCGGCTGGTACCTCTTGGACCACGATCGGCTCGATAGTACCTCCCACCACCAGCTGGTCATGGCGCGTGAAGGGCACGGTGGACTGTGAAGACAAGGGCGACTACAAGATCAACACGCCCACTCCCACCAAGACGCCTACCAAGACTCCCACGCTGACGCCGTCTCTGACGCCTTCGCTAACACCGTCCTTGACCCCGTCGCTTACGCCGTCATTGACTCCGTCACTCACGCCGTCTCTGACGCCCTCGAATACGGCCACCTTCACACCTTCGAACACGCCTACGTTCACAGCCACATTCACGGCCACGGATACGCCGACCCATACGGCTACCTTTACCCCATCAAACACGCCCACCTATACGGCTACTTTCACGCCGTCTAATACACCCACGGCGACGGCCACGCTGACGCCGTCACATACGCCGACCTTTACGGCTACCCTGACCCCGTCCAATACGGCTACCTTCACGGCTACCAACACGGCCACAGATACACCCACGTTTACGGCCACTTTCACCGCTACAGCCACCGCCACAGACACACCGACGCCGACGGCGACCTTTACCTCTACCGCTACGGCGACTTTCACCGCCACTCCAACAGCTACCGACACGGCTACCCCCACGCCGACCGATACGCCTACCATTACGCTGACCCCCAGCATCACCCCCACGGGTACGCTGACGCCTAGCGCCACGTTCACCAACACCTTCACGCCGACGAACACCGCTACGTTCACCAGCACCTTTACGGCGACCAACACGGCGACCTTTACTTCCACGGCCACCGAAACCTCCACGGCCACGGCGACCTTCACCGATACACCTACCGGCACGCTGCCGCCTACCGACCCGGCCACGGCGACCTTTACCGAGACGCCTACCAACACGGCCACCTTCACGGCCACGCCCACCGTCTTCGTGCCCATCACGGGTGATGGTGTGACCTTCGTCGGTTTGTGTGTCGATCAGGTGAGCCAGGCCGACGCTGTACTGGTCTCTCAGCAGTCTCAGACAGGCATCCTGCGCTGGGAGGTCAGCAACGCCAATACCAGCTCCATCAACTTCGTGTGGTGGGTGGTTGGTGGCAGCGCTTCGGGTGGCCCCATCACGGTGCCGGCCAACACCACAATCGAGTTCGAGACGCCCATTGATGGCCCGCTGCCCAATACGGTCTCCATCATGTGGGTAGACCCGAACGACGGTGTGTCCAAGTCGCTGACCAACAACAACAGCGGCACCCTGTGCAACGGCGAGCTGCCCACGCCCACCGCCACCCCCAGCCCCACGCCGGGCGTGCTCATCCCCATCACGGGCATTGAGCTGCCCGCCATCTTCCGGGACAACATGTTCCTGAACCTGGGCATCGGTGTGTTCGGCTTCGCCCTGATCCTGCTCGGCATCGGCATGAAGTTGGACCGTGACCGCCAGAACCGAGCCGCTGAGGAAGACTACGAAGACGAGGACGACGAAAGCTAGCCCGCGTCCTGAGCACTAACTAAAAAAGCGGGGCCACTGCAAAGCGGCCCCGCTTTTGTTTTTACATGTTGTCATTGCGAGTAGGGCAAGGCGTAGCACCTCTCTGTCATTGCGAGGATGTGAGGCGGCGCTGCGCCACTCCGTCATTGCGAGGAAGGGCAAGACGTAGCGGCGTTTCAGTAGACAACCAACTCTCTCGCTTGTCGCCGCAAGCCATCTGCCCTGACGTGGCAATCTTGGTTTTGTAGGGTGGATTACATCGTTTCAAGGCAGCGCTGCGATAAAATCAACGCTGCAAAAGAACGCATCCATGGACGCCTACACTCCCGAACCCCCTAAAAAAGAATCCAACGCCTTCATCATTGGCACTGTCTTCCTCGGCATCCTAGTGGTCTTCTTTGCGCTCGGCAAGGGCATCTTTGATGTCGCCACCATGCCCCCCGCCATTGATTTGGCGGCTGACGACGCTCTGCAGGCGGGCTTCCTGCCCGTGTACGCTGCTGGCGGCTCGGCTGACCCGAACAGCGTCTCCGTGGAGCTAGCTCCCAGTGGCTTCCCCACACCCCTACCGCACGAAGTAGACGAGGTGATCGAAGGCAAAGTGCCGGACCGCATCGTCATCCCTTCGATCGCTCTGGATGCCACTGTGATCCCGATTGGCTCGATCGATCTCTCCTATGAGGAGGAGATCTTCCAGCAATGGCTGGCGCCAGACTACCGTGCGGTGGGTTGGCACCAGACTTCGGCAGGCCTGGGGGCGCCGGGCAACACGGTGCTCAATGGCCATCACAACATTCATGGCGAAGTCTTCCGTGATTTGTATCGCCTGCAAAAGGGCGACACTATCCAGGTCTATTCACATGGTGAGCTGTTTGAGTACGTGGTGGTCTATACCGCCGTGCTGCCGGAGCGCAACCAGCCGATGGAGGTGCGCACCGCCAACGCCGAATGGATCCAGCCCACCGAAGATGAGCGCCTGACCGTCATCACCTGCTGGCCCTACGAGAGCAACACACACCGCGTCCTCATCGTGGCTGTGCCATTTACGTCTAACTGAAAGCCCTCACCGCGATCCCTGAGCAGCCTGCGAAGGATCCCCGCTGGGCAATCCTTTTAATCTTGCCTAGGTTTGGGACACGTGCCCATAAGGATCCCCTCGCTGCGCTCGGGATGCACATGGTAGCTGTGCTTCGCTTGTTTGAATTGCCACACGCGAGATATAAGCCCTTCACCCTTGCTTTCAACGTGATTCCTGAGCCAACAAGAGCGGCTGCTTGCAGCTGCTCTTGTGCCCGCGAAGGATCCCCGCTGGCATTGTTTTTGATCTTGTCTAAGCTGGCATACATACCATAAGGCCCCCTCGCTGCGCTTGGATGCATGTAAAGACAAAAAAAAGATCCCCGCCTCCTCAAGCGGGGATCTTTTTAGGGGAACACAGTCCCGCATCCTCGGGTAGAGATGCTCGCTCAGCTAAGCGGAACTGCGGTAATGAAGAGGCGACCCCAGGTGCTGATACCGTCCTGCTCGATGCAGGTTTGCAGCACCAGGGTGTTCTTGTTGTTGTACACCTTGTGGAACAGGGCCGAAGCCGAGAGCTGCTCCCCGCTGGCCAGGTCCACAAAGTTGGATTGGGTCGAGTCGGGCGAGAGGGCCTGGTAGCTCTGCGTGCCGGTTACCTTGAACTCGCGTGTGCTGCCATCGCCGTACACCAGGGTAATCACCTGGCCCGCACGGATGTTGGCAAAGGCGCCGCCGGCCAGGTAGTTGTGGGCCAGGAAGCCCTGGCTGCCGTACTGGCTGGCCAGCCCGAACTGAGTGACCACGTTGGGCTGCTCGCTCACGAAGGCGGCATTGCCGCCCTGGCCGGTCACGCCGTAGGCCATCACGCCGTCGACGTAGATACCGGTGACCTGGGCCGAGTTGCCGTTGGACACCGTGCTGATGAAGGTCTGCAGGGTAGCGGCAGCCGGGGCGGCCTCTACCTGGGCAGGAGCCTGGGCCTGAGGCGTTACGCCCTCTGGGGCGCTGGCCTCAAAGATGGGGGCCTCAGAGGCCGCAGCCACGCTGCGGTCCTTCTCCAGGTTGACTACAAAGGTCTGGGCCAGCGCTGCGCCAGGGTCGCTGGCGGCGGCCACAGCCGGGGCGGGTTGGCTGCCGGTCACCGGGGCGACCACCAGGGCAGCTGGAGTATCATTGGAGACAGCCTCCACCGGCGCAGCAATTTCCTGTGCCTGGGTGGGGCGGATGGCAAACATGGCTCCAAATAGAATGGCGGTGAGGGTTCCGAGGAGGATGAGGATGCTGAGCGATTTCATTTTTCTAACCTTTCCTTCGAGTTGAGGAGAACTCGATTAATGGTTAGATTTTAGTTAGTTTCTAGTAACAAACAATGGTACTGAAGGCATGCTTGCAGCTCTGTAAGGTTTAGGAGTTACTTAGGGCTTAAAATCAAAAAAGCGAGGCGCAAGCCTCGCTTTTCTCTTGTGTGGTGCTACCGCTGGCTAAATTTCCTGCACAGCCGTCATTAGTGACTGCAAGCGCGATTCGGCCAGCCCTGGCAGGCTATCGCTGGCGTAAAAGGCGCCGCTGCCTTCCATCGCCAGGGATTGCAGCGCGTTGCCATACAGCGTAGCCCGTAAGAAGTCTTGGGTGCGCAGCAGCCCGGCAATAAAGCCCCCGCAAAAGCTGCTGCCCGCATGCGTAATATCGCTCAGCGCGGCCGGGTAGGGTGGGATCTGGTAGCGCTTACGCGCTTCCACATCCAGCAGCCACTGGCCACGGTGTATGCTGTGCACCACCACCGCCTTGCAGTTGAAGCTGCCGATGGTATCGATCAGCTTCCAAATGTCCTGCGTGCGGTTGGCGAACAGGGTCAGCAAACGCTCTTCGGTGGTCATAAACACCGTCAGTCCATTGACCAGCTCAGGGATCTCAGCCATAAAGTCAGGGTGCATGTAGCCGCGCCCGGCGTCCAGTGTGACGATCTCGGTGCCTTGCTCGCGTAAGGTGGCGGGCAGCAGGCGATGGCTGTAGTAGTCCAGCGGGCACAGGTGTGCCGCGCTGGCGCCGTAATAGGCCGCCGGAATGTCTTCGGGCCGCAAGGAGAGCAGGTTGCGCTCTCGTTTGGAGTCCAGGAGTTCTACTGGCGCCTGGTAACCCAGCAGGCTCTTGGGGAAACTGAGATCGTGGCGAGCAAAATGGCGGATGGGGTTCTCTTTGTGGGCAGTGATGACATCGCTATAGGCGATAAACCGGCGCAGGTCATAGGGTTGGTCCAGGCGCACAATGCCGCGCGTGTCCAGGCGCTGAGCGGCGAGATTGCCCTCCCACCCGGCAGGAAAATCACTGCCTACCCGGCACACCAGGCCGGGCACATCGCCCCACACCTGATAGGCGGATGCCGCGTAGAGCAAATTGCCGCCGGGTTGGTCCACCAGAGCCTTGCCCTGGGCGTTGATGATCGTGTCGCGCTCTACGCGACCGAATAGTACACAGCTGGGGGATGTTTCGGTCATGCGATGGATTATAGAGCAGGGACTGCATCAGACGAAATGACCAATGGACTAAGGACGAAGGTCGCTTTGTCTGTTGGTCGTTTCGTCTTCGTGGTCCATGGTTTCAAACCACGCCAACGGATGCTGGCTCTCCACCCACACGTGCACCGGCGTGCCGGGTGGTAAACGCAGCTCGTGTGGGGCGTAGGCGTGCAGCAGCCGCCCAGAGGGCAGGCGCAGTCGGTACAGGTTCATGGCGCCGCGGAAGTGGCGCGCCAGCACAATGCTGCGGCTGCCCGCTTGCGGCTCAAAGCGCACATCATCGGCGCGCAGCACCATGTGCACATCGCTGCCCGCTGGCGTATCCAGCGTCTGTGCGATCACGCCCACTTCGGTCTCCACGCCTTCGGCCGTAGTGCGCCCGGGCAGAAAGTCACTATTGCCCATGAACTCGGCCACGAAGCGCGTAGCCGGGTTATGGAACAGCTCCTCCGGCTTGCCTACTTGCTGGATCTGGCCGCGGTTCATCACCGCCAGGCGGTCGCCCAGGTATAGCGCCTCTTCCTGATCGTGCGTCACAAAGATCGCCGTAAGCTTGCCCACCTTCAGCAACACGCGCAGATCTTCGCGCATCTTCATGCGCAGGTCAGCGTCCAGGCTGCTCAGTGGTTCATCCAGCAAGAGTAAACGCGGCTCCGGCACCAGAGCGCGTGCCAGCGCTACACGCTGGCGTTCGCCGCCGGAGAGCTGGTGCGGGTAATCGGCAGCGCGCCCCTCCAACCCCACCAGGCGCAGAATAAAGCCCAGCTTCTCGTCGCGCTGCTTGCGGCTGTGGCCCTTCAAGCCAAAGGTGACATTCTCGCCGATCGTCAGATGCGGGAAGAGTGCATAGTCCTGGAACACCATGCCCACGCCGCGGCCTTCGGGCGGCGTGAACTGGCGGCCGCCGGCCATCAACTGGCCGCCGATGCGCACTTCGCCTTCGTCTGGCCGTTCAAATCCGGCGATCAGGCGCAGGATGGTGGTCTTGCCGCAGCCGCTGGGGCCGAGCAGCGCCAACACTTCGCCTTCCGGCAGGCTGAGGTCAACACCATGCACCGCGGCATGGCTGCCGAAGTGCTTGCTGAGCTGGGTGAGTTGCAGAGCTGTAGAGGTCATAGGTTAGTTGTCATTCTCCTCGCGCAGCACCAGTAGGGCCATCGGCAGCGAGGACGTGAGGATAAGCAATAGGGCAGGCCAGGCAGCGCGTGCAAAAAAGGCCTCAGACACAAACGACCACACACTGGTAGCCAGCGTCTTAAAGCCGATCGGCGCCAACAACAGGGTGGTGGGCAGTTCCTTCATGGCGGTCAGAAACACCAGCGCCGCCGCGGCGCTGATGCCAGGGCGCAGTAAGGGCAGCGTAACCCGCCGCAGCACGCCCAGCGGCCCGCGGCCCAGGCTGCGCGCCGCTTCTTCCAGCTGGGGCGGCACCCGCTGGAAGGAGGTGCGCACCGCCGCCACTGCTTGCGGCAGGAACAGGATCATGTAAGCAAATACCAGCATGGGCATGGTCTGGTACAGCGGCAGGGCATAGTTGGCGCCAAAGAACACCAGCGCCAGGGCGATGACGATGCCGGGCAGGGCAAAGGCCAGGTTGGTGATGCTGCCGATCAGGTTGCTGGCCCGGCCGGGCCGGCGCGCCAGCAAATATGCCACGGGCAGTGCCATCACCACCACGGTCAGCGCTCCCAGGCCGGAGGCGCTCACCGAGTTCCATATCAACTGGGTGGCATTGTCCAGCACCTGGCCAGCCAGCCAGCCGCGCACAAGCCAATACAGCAGCACGCCAGCGGGCAGGAGCAGCGCCATGAACACTACGGCGGCGCAAAAGACGGCTGCCGGCCAGCGCCAGGCGCCCAACTGCACGCGCTGGGGCGTGCGGTTGCTGGCGGCGTTGCTGAGCTGGTTGGCACGCCCGCGTGCCTTGCTCTCCAGGAATAAGACCACCAGCGAAAACAGGATCAATATCAGCGCCAGCACGGCTGCGGCAGAGCGGTCCAGCGCGGTTTGGTACTGAATATAGATGGCACGCGTGAAGGTGGTGTAGCGCATCACAGCCACCGCGCCAAAATCGCGCAGGACGTACAGCACCACCAGCAGCGAGCCGGAAGCCATAGCGGGGCGCAACTGCGCAAAGGTCACACGCCAGAAGCTGGACCACGCCCCGTGCCCCAGGCTGCGCGCCGCTTCTTCCTGGGCGGGGTCTACACGCTGCAGGGCCGCCCGCACCACCAGCAGCACATACGGATAGTTGAGCAGGCTGAGCACCAGCAGCGCACCGGGGAAGCCGTAAATATCGGGCAGGCGCGTGATGCCAAAGGGTTCCTCGAGCCAGCCTTGCAGCAAGCCGCGCGGCCCCAACGCCGAGGCGTACAAGAACGCGCCTACATAACTGGGGATCACCAGGGGCAGCGGAGTGAGCACCGCCCATAAACGGCGCAGCGGTAGATCGGTGCGCACAGTGAGCCAGGCGATGGGTACGGCCAGCAGCAGGCACACCAGCGTGACCGCAAGGCACAGCCAGGCGGTGCGTAGCAGCGTATCCAGCGTGTGCGGCCGCTGCAAGGTTACCCAGGCGGCGTCACCGCCGTCCGCAGCACGAAACAGCAGGTAGGCCACCGGCAGCAGCACGGCCGCCGCGGCCAGGATGGCAGGCAGCCACAACAACAAAAAGGCACGGGGGCTGGGCATTACTGCCCAAGCCCGCCGTACCTTTTGATTACCAGCGTTCAGTCTTTTGCCGGTCTCTAGCACTCGGCTAGGGTACCATGCCCACGTCTTCGATCAACGCAGCGGAACCGCTCATGTCTGAGAGGCCACCCATCGAGATCTCGGGCGTGTTCAGGTCCGTCAGCGGCACCAGCAGGCTGGAGGTGGCTACGCCTTCCACCAGCGGGTACTCATAGGTGCGGCTGGCGAAGTACTGCTGCGCCACCTGCGAGAGCATGAACTGCAGGAAACGCTCAGCGTTCTCCTGGTTCTGGCCGCTGGCCAGGATGCCTGCGCCCGATACCATCACCAGCGAGTCCGGCCCACCGTTGTTCAGGTAGTGGTTGCGCACAGGGAAACCCTCACCATGCTCCGCCAGGAACTGGTAGAGATAGTAGTGGTTCACGAAGCCCACTTCCACTTCACGCGCGCCCACTGCCGTGACTACGCCACCGTTACCGGAGTAGTACACCGGGTTGTTTGCGGCGATGCCCTCAAGCCAGGCGCGGGTTTCATCCTCGCCCCAGACCTGGCGCATGCCGGTGACCATGGTGACGAAAGATGCGTTGGTCGGCGCCAGGCCTACGCGGCCGTTCCATTCAGGCTCAGTAAAGCCCCACAGATCGGCAGGCAGGTCAGCCGCACTCAGCGCATCGGTGTTGTAGACCACAATGCGGGCGCGGGCGGTGATGCCTACCCAGGCGCCATTGGGGGAAGCGTAGCCAGGGGCCACGCGCTCCAGGATGGAGCTCGGCAGCGTGGTCAGCAGACCGGCGTCCTCGATGGCGCCGATGCCACCCGGGTCTTGGGCGTAGTACACATCGGCCGGGGAGTTGGCGCCTTCTTCGAGCAGGGCGGCGGCCATTTCAGCGGTGCTGCCATAGCGCACTTCGACTTCGATGCCAGTGGCATCGGCGAACTGCTGGATGATCGGAGCAACCAGGCTCTCACTGCGGCCTGAGTAGATAACCAATTTGCCTGGGTCGGCAGGAGCGGCTTCTTGCTCAACAGGGGCAGCAGGCTCGGTCGGCTCGGCGGTCGCAGCGACCACCGCAGTCGGCTGGGGTGCTGGCGCGCAGGCGCCGAGAAGCAAACCAACCATGAGAATGAAACTAAGAACTGCAAACTTACGGGACATGTTCTCCTTCTTTTGAAGCTCTGATTTTTTTGTGAATAGGGCCCTATTCACTGCAGAGAGTATAGAAGGCGAAGCCGGAATTATATATAGACCAATGAGAATATGGTGTTCAACGAGGTTAAACCCTCACTGCGAACCAGTAGAGGAATCTAGATGGGTTTTTAAGGCTGATGTAGGTTGTTTGGTCCAAGACGCTATGCTTGGTGTCCGTCATAGGCGTCTTGCAACGCCTGTACTTGGATCTTTTGCATCTTGAGCATGGCCTGCACTACGCGCTGGCTCTTGTCCGGGTCTGGATCCGCGATCAGTGTGCCCAACAGGGTCGGCACCACCTGCCACGAGACACCAAAGCGATCTTTGAGCCAGCCGCACATGGAGTGTTCGCCGCCGCCTTCCACCAGGCGCTCCCAGAAATAGTCCACTTCCTGCTGATCTTCGCAATTGATCATCAGCGAGAAACCCTCTGTGAAGCGGAAATTCTCGCCGGGCGCATCAATGACGTAGAACTCCTGCCCATGCAGTTCAAAGCTACCCATGAAGACCTGGCCTTCAGGGCCGGATACTTTGGTAGTGATCCTGGCGTCCTTGAACACCCCTGCGTAAAAATCCATCGCCTCACCGGCGCGGCCGTTATTGAAGACCAGGAATGTGACAATTTTTTGCATGGCTACACGTTTCGTGCTTGTCGGTGGGTGAAGCAGCTACTCATCTCCCAGCTGAGCGATCTGGCGCAGCAAGCCAAACGCCAGCAGGCCAATGCTCAAGCCTTCACCGCTGGTGATGGCGACTTCGCTGCCGCGCTGCTCGGCGCGGCGCAACAGCAGCACGCCTGCGGCCAGGCCCATCAGGGCGCCCAGGACTGCGCTGACAGCCAACAAGCTGTTGTTATTTCTCATGGCAGGCGGTCTCTCCTGAAGACTCGGCTAAAGGCATTGGCCCAGCTCTGGGCGGCCAGCATCGGCTTGGCGGCATAGTCTGCGCCGCGCAGGATGGCGCTGTTAGCTTGTTGCAGCCAACGGTGCACATAAATGGTGTGTTCCGGGACCCAGCGCATGGCCCGCGCCAGCAGGTAGATGGCGGCCACTAGCGCCACCAGCAAAATTACGCCGATCAGTAGCAGGGGGATGGCCAGCACCACCGTAGCCAACTGCGAGGCACGCGTGGCGTTGCCCGCCTCGGCGGTGAGCAGGGCGTACAGTCCCAGGCCGCCCAGGGCGGTGCCTAGCACCAACGGCAGCACGATCTGCAGCCAGACCTGGCGCACATGGCGCCGGCGGGCGGCGGGGTGGCGGCTGGCTACATAAAGCTCTTCGGTATGCGGGTATTGGCTGCGCATAGGTGCAAGTATAGCGGATGTACTTAAACAAAAGAGAGCTGGGAAACCAGCTCTCTTTCAGTTTAAGTATTACTTGGCGAGCACGCTGATCTTCTTGCTCTTGGCGTGTTCGGCCTTGGCCACACGCAGGGTCAGCACGCCGTCCTGCATCTCGGCCTGGGCACGCTCCGCGTCCAGGTCGGTGGGCAGGCGCAGGGTGCGCTCAAAGGCGCCGCTGGGCAGCTCGCGCAGCATCAGCTGCTCGTTCTCGTCCAGGACCTGGTTGGCGAACTCGCCGTGAATGGTCACGGTGTTCTCCAGCACTTCAATCTGCACGTCATCGGCCTTCAGGCCGGGCAGGTAGGCCCGCAGAACATACTCTTCGCCACTGGCGCTGACATCTACGGGTACATATACACCGGCAGCACGCGTCTGGCTGAAGCGGCGGGTACGGGGGTTGAGGTAAAGGGTCATCATGGTTATCTCCAATCAATAAGATTTGAACGAGAGGATAGCGCCCGTGTATAAGAAATCAATCATCGTCATATCAGCAGTGAGTTAATACGCGTGCCTACAACTCCACACTGGGAGTCCCCGGTATCCGCCTGGCGGATACCGTGTCGAAGGCGACGCTGTATTAGGCCTGCCCTTCAGCATTGCTCATTGGTATACTGTGCCTGCTGCGGGGTGTAGCGCAGCCTGGCAGCGCACCGCGTTTGGGACGCGGTGGTCGGCGGTTCGAATCCGCCCACCCCGACTATGTTCAAAATAAAGAATTTCGTTCGCAACAATCGCAAGGCCCACGGCGTGGTGGAAGCTGTGCATCTGGACGCCAACGGCCAGTTGGCCTGGGTGCGCGCCTACGAGCGCCGCGGGCCAACCTGGTCAGACACGGTGTTGTTGGACCGGGATACGCTGATTGCGCGCCTGCAGGCGGGTAAGCGCTTCTACATTGGCGACCGCCGCGAGCAGTGGGCCTCTGAGTTCGAGCTCGGCCCGCGCCTGAATCTGAAAAAGACCCACCGTGGCACCTTCCTGGTCTTGGGTGAAGGCCGTGGTGACCTGCCGCAAGATTGGCTTGAAGGCGCGCCGGTCGTATAGTTCTGAGACATTGTTGAAGAGACGCACGCAGACGCGTGCGTTTTTGTTTACCGGCAGCCTGGCCTGCCGGGAAGGATGATACATGCGTACATTCCTCACCATTTGGGCGGGGCAGGTTGTCTCGCTGATCAGCTCCGGCATGACCGGCTTTGCGCTGGGCCTGTGGGTGTATGAGCAGACCGGCCAGGCCACGCCGTTTGTGTTGATCGCGCTGTTTAACGCCATCCCGCCGTTCATCGTCAGCCCGTTCGCCGGGGTCCTGGTAGACCGCCTGAACCGCAAGACGGTGATGCTGTTGGCCGATATGGCCACCGCGGTCAGCACCTTGCTGCTGTTCATTCTGTTTAGCCAGGGCCAGTTGCAGCTGTGGCAGCTGTATCTGGCCGCGCTGGTCACCTCGGCGGCCGGCATCTTCCAGATGCTGGCCTACCAGACCATCGTCACCAGCCTGGTGCCGCGTGAGCAGCTCAGCCGTGCCAACGCCATGGTGCAGACGGCGCAATCCTTGGCGGCGATCCTGTCGCCGATTGCCGCGGCTGCCGCGTACGGGACGCTGGGTCTGAACTTTATCTTTGGGTTGGATCTGGCTGGCTTCGCCGTGGCGGCGCTGATGTTGCTCATCGTTCGCATCCCGCAGCCGGCCGCCCAGGCCGTCAAGTTCAGCCTGCTGGCTGATCTGCGCATGGGCTTTGATTATCTGCGCACCCGGCCCGGCCTGATCAGCCTGGCGGTGCTCATCTCGCTGCTGAATCTGATGTTGAGCGCCAGCACGGTGCTCTCCACACCGATGATCCTGGGCTTCACCACTGCCCAGGTGCTGAGTGTGATGCAAAGCGTATCCAGCGTAGGGCTACTGCTGGGTGGCGTGTGGGCAAGCGCCGGGCACCAACCGCGCCGCAAGGTGCTCACGATCGTGCTGTGCGCCATCGTGAGCGGGCTGGGCTTGGCCGCCAGCGGCCTGCAACCCAGCCCGGTACTGATCGCGGTGGGCTTCTTTTTGTTCATGTTCCCGATCACCATGATCAACGCTTCGATTCGTGCTGTGGTGCAGGTCAAAGTGCCAGAGAATTTGCAGGGGCGCGTATTCTCGCTGATCATCATGATCTCGCGCGCCGGTGTGCTGCTCTCGATGCTGTTGGCGGCGCCGCTGGCCGACCGGCTGTTTGAGCCGGCCATGGCCGTAGGCGGTTCGCTGGGCAGCGGGTTGCTGGGTGCGCTGTTGGGCGCTGGGCCAGGCCGCGGCATTGGCTTGATGTTGTTGGTATCGAGCGTGGGGATGGTGGCGGCGGCGCTGGGCATGTACGCCTACCCGCGCATGCGCCACGTGGAGCGCGAGCTGCCGGATGCGAACGAAGGCTAAGTCTTCCCAAACGGAGACATCAGGTCCATGCGTTGCTGGCTGGCCGACAGCTCGATCAAACGAGCCAGCCGTTTCTGGCGCGTGTCCTCGCGCTTGGCGCTGATCACCCACCAAGTGATGGTTTTGCGGTAGCTAGGCGGCTGTGCACTGAAAAAGGCCCAGGCCGGCTTGTGCTTTTTGAACTGGCTGAGCAGCTCAGCCGGGAATACGACCTCGCGCTGCTCACTGGAGTATTGCTGTGTGCGGCTGTGATTGCGCTCCGCATGGGCTTTGAGGCCGGCGGGCTGCATCAACCCCAGCGCCTTCAGCTCTTCTACACGCTTGAGATTAATGGCGCTCCAGTTGCTGTTCTTGCGCCGCGGTGTGATGCGGTTCATGTAGCTGTCGGCATCGATTCCTTTGCGGATGCCATCGATCCACCCGAAGCACAACACTTCATCTACGACTTGCGGCCAAGTGATGCTAGGCTTGCCGGTGTGCTTTTTGTACATTCCCACCCATAGCTCATCCGCCGTTGTGTGGTTCTTCTTCAGCCACTTGCGCAAGTCGGCCTGGCTGGCAAAAAATGTAGGCTTCATCCCTCGCTCAACATCTCGTGCAGCTTGAGCACGGTATTCCACGTGCGCGTGGTGGCTTGCGCGCCAAACAGCTTGCCGAGGTGATCCATATAGCTCAGCGTGCTGCTGGTTGGCTCTACGATGCAGGCCAGGTGCGTTTTCGTGATGGCAACGATACGGAAACTGCCATCCGGCGCCTTGTAGGGGAAAGGGGACTTGGCATCCAGCGGCTGGCCCAAAAAGGTGATGTGGGTGCGCGTGCCCTCTTTTAGCTTCTCCTTGGCGAAGGGGTCGAGCTTTACCAGTTTGGCGATTTCCTCTGCGCTGCTGACAAAGGTGTCCGAATCAAAGCCGAAGGTCTCTATTGTCTGGTGCTCGATGGCGCGGGCCAGCTCGGCCGTGTCGCTCGTTTGGCTGGCAAAAAGCACATTGCCCGCGGCTTGCAGCGTGCGCACGTTGGCAAAGCCCATCTGCTCAAACATGGCGCGCAAGTCTTCCATCTTGACGCGGCGCTTGCCGAGATTGATGCCGCGCATCAGGGCTACATAGTGCTTCATGTTTTGCTCCCTTCTCCGCTCCTTTGCCGCAGCACTTCAAAGGCCAGCGCTGCGGTGGACGAGGTTACGTCCAGCTCGGCGCGGAACTCGCGCCCGTAGGGGATGCTAACCAGCGCGTCGCACAGCGCCAGGGCGGCGGCGTTCAGGCCGCGGCGCTCCCCGCCGATGAGTAGAAACAGCGGGCCGCGCAGGTCGGCAGCGTACAGTGGCGTGCTGCCAGGCACCTTAGCGGTAGCCACGCACAGGTAGCCGTGCGCCTTGAAGAAGTGCAGCGCGTCTCCCACCTCGGCACGCGCCGTGGGCATGTGCTCGCTGGCGCCAGCGCTGGCGCGGGACACTACGTTGAGCGCGGTGTCCCAATTGCGCAGCGGGGCCACCAGCCCGGCGGCGCCAGCCGCATACAGGGCGCGGATCGCCTGCCCGTAGTTGTAGGGGTCTTCCACGCCGTCCAGCATGGCCACCCAGCCGCCGGGTTGCGCCAGCGCCTCCAGGCTCTCAAAGCGGCGTTCGCCCGCCAGGGCCAGCACGCCGCCGTGGCTTGTGCCCGCGGCGTGGCGGTCGATCTCCTCGGCGGGCACAAACTGCAAAGGGATGGTGTGCTGGGCAGCCAGGCGTTCTATGCGGCCGAGGTTGCGCACATCCTTGCCTTGCTGCACATACACGGCCTCGATGGGGCGGCGCTGGCTTTCCAACGCTGCCAATACTGAGACCCAGCCTTCGAGTAGTAAACTCATCAAATGGCAGTATATCTAAAGAGTGATGGGTGAGCAGTGATTAGTGCACAGGGGAGTGAATAAGTGAATTGGGCTGTAAGTCCTTTCCTGATTACTGCTCACCGATCACCATGCACTCTTCACTTCTTCGCTCATCCCTGAGTACTTTCTACATATAATAGCCGCCACATGTCCAGTAGTACGCCAGCACTCATCACGACCACTAACGCGCTCTCTGCCCTCGCAGAGCGCTTGCAAAAGCACACGCTGATCGCAGTAGACACGGAAGCCAACAGTCTGCACGCCTATCGTGAGCGTCTGTGCCTCGTGCAGTTCTCCACCTCAGACGAAGATGCCCTGATTGACCCCTTTCCCCTGGCGGACCTGGAACCGCTGGCGACTGTGTTTACCAGCCCGGCGCATGAGAAGATTTTCCACGCCGCTGAATACGACCTGCTGGTGATGCAACGCCAGTACCATCTGGAGTTTGCTAACCTCTTTGACACCATGATCGCGGCGCGCGTCCTGGGCCGCAAACGGGTGGGGCTCAGCAGCCTGCTCGAAGAGGATTTTGGCATCACGCTCGAAAAGCGTTTCCAGCGCGCCGATTGGGGCGCCCGCCCGCTGCAGCCCGCCCTGCTGGACTATGCTCGGCACGATACGCATTACCTGATCCAGCTGCGCAACAAGCTCAAGGCGGATCTGGAGACGGCGGGCCGCTGGCTGCTAGCGCAGGAAGACTTTGCCCGCCTGCCCACCTTGACTCGCTCCAACGTCTTCGTGGAGGATGTGCCCGAGGTGTGGCGCGTCAAAGGCTCGCGTGATCTGAATGCACGCCAGGCGGCCATCCTCAGCGAGCTGGCCGAATACCGCGCCCAGCGCGCCGCCATTGCCGATGTGCCGCTGTTCAAGGTGATGGGGGACAGCACGCTGATCGAACTGGCCAAGTTGGCGCCTACCACGGCCGAAGAATTGGCCGAGGCGCCGGGCATGAGCGAGGGCCAGATCCGCCGCCATGGCAAGGCGCTGCTGGCCGCAGTCGCCCGCGGCCAGCAAGCCCCACCGCTGCGCCGCCCGCCGCGCCGCCCGTACGATGAAGCCTACGTGGCGCGTCTGGAGCTTTTGCGCGTCTGGCGCAAGAACGCGGCCAAAGAGATGGACGTAGAGTCTGATGTAGTGTTGCCGCGCGATATTATGGAAGCCACTGCCCGCGCCAACCCAAGCACACTCACAGCCTTGGAACCTTTGTTTGCCAGTGTGCCCTGGCGCTTCAACACCTGGGGACCTTTAGTGGTCAAAGCGCTTCACCCCGGCTAGAAAGGACACACCATGCAGATCCGTTTTCTGGGGGCGGCCCAAACCGTCACCGGTTCGCAACACTTGCTGGAGATCAATGGCCGCAAGCTGCTGCTTGATTGTGGCCTTTACCAGGGCCCGCGCAAAGAAGCTGTAGTGCGCAACACCACCTTTCGTTTTGATGTCAAAACGCTGGATGCAGTCATCCTCTCGCACGCCCACATTGACCACAGCGGCAACCTGCCCAATTTGGTGAAGAACGGCTACGCCGGGCCGATCCACGCGCAGAATGCCACCGCCGACCTGTGCAAAGTGATGCTCGAAGACTCAGCTCGCATTCAAGAGAGCGACGCGGCGCACTTGAACCGCCGCCTGAAGCCCAATGAGCCCCCCGTGGTGCCGTTGTACACCGTAGCGGACGCCAACCAGGCAGACGACCAGTTTGTGGATCACAAGTACAACGCGCCTTTTGAGGTCTTGCCCGGCATCCAGGCTACGTTCATTGAAGCGGGGCACATTCTCGGCTCGGCCGCCATTGCATTGGATATTGACGATCACGGCAAGCAACGCCGCTTCTGGTTCTCAGGCGACATTGGTCGCCCCGGCCTGACGCTCATCAAAGATCCGGTGATGCCCAGCGCGGCAGATACGCTACTGATGGAAAGCACCTACGGAGACCGCAACCACCTACCGCCCGGCCAGGCCGCTGAGCAGCTGCGCGGCATCTTGGGCGATACCTTGCAGCGCGGCGGCAAGGTCATTGTCCCCGCCTTTGCCGTGGGCCGCACGCAGGAGATCGTGTATCACCTGCACCAGCTGATGGCGTCTGGCGATGTGCCCAAGGTGCCCGTGTTTGTGGACAGCCCGTTGGCTGTGAACGTGACCGACATTTTCCGCCGCCATCCTGATTGTCTGGACGATGAGACGCGTGAATTCTTGCAGAACGGCAACCACACCGAGGCGCTGGGCTTTGACATGCTTACCTACGTTCGCTCGGTGGAGGAGTCCAAGGCGCTTAACGATCGTAAAGACCCCATGATCATCATTTCGGCTTCGGGCATGATGGAAGTGGGCCGCGTGCTGCACCACTTGGAGCACAACGTGCACGACGAGCGCAGCCTGGTGCTCATCGTCTCCTGGATGGCGCCGCACACCCTAGGCCGCCGCCTGGTGGAAGGCGCCGAGCGTATCCGCATCTTCGGCACCGAGTATGACCGCAAGATCCGCGTCGCTACGATCAACGGCTTCTCGGCGCATGCCGGGCAGGATGGCCTGCGCGAGTATGCCGCCGCGGTGAAAGACACCGTGCGCAACATCTTCCTGGTGCACGGCGAAGAAGGCCCAGCCTTGGCCCTGAAGGAAAAACTTAACGAAGATGGCTTCGGAGGCGTGCACTACCCCGCCATGGGCGATGTAGTGGAGCTTTAGGCAATCGCCTAGGCTATTTGCCTAGCAGCCGCGCAACCTCACTCACGATCAGCTCCGGCTGATGAAACATGACATAGTGCCCTGCATTTTCCGCGGGCACGAAGCGCGCCTGTGCCAGGTAGTCTGCTGTATTGCGATGCGCAGCGTTGATGGACTTGCGCTGCTTGCCATCCAGTAAACCCGCTTTCATCCCGCTGATCACGCTCACTTCGATGCCTTCCAAACGGTTGGGGTTGTCGCGCAGCCACTCCATATCTGTGATGAAGTTGCTGATCTCTGCCGCAAAGTTTTCCGCCGCGCGCACCGTAAAGTCGTATTCGTAGTGGTCCTTGCGCACATCGGGGGGCTGGTGTTTGCCCACGCCCTGGCCCATCAGCTTATACAAGCCCAGCTTGGCCATCGGAATGAGCATCTTAGGCGTGGCTTCAAACTGCTTGCGCGCGCTGGGTGTAAAGAAATCCGGCGCGTTCTCATCGCTCTGGTCCACCAGCACCAGGGCGCGGATGGGCAGCTCGTCTTTGGCGGCCAAGTGGCGCACGATCGGGCCGCCCCAGCTGGAACCTACCAGGATGAACGGAGCCAGCTGCGGCAAGCTGGCCAGCAAGGCGCCCAGGTCGGCCGCGGCCATCTCCAGCGTATGTGCGCCGGGGCGGTCATCGCTGCGGCCCGTGCCTGCACGGTCGTACACCAGCGTAGTGGCCAGCTTGGCTACCTCCAGCTGAACCATGCCCCACATCGAACCCGAGAAGCCCATGCCCGCCTCAAACACCACGGTGGGGCCACCCTCGCCGCGCAGCCAGTAATGCAGCTTGCGCCCATCCTCGAGGGTCAGGAAGTTTGAAGTTCCATATGTATGCTGAGTCATTGTGCTCCTACGATTTGTGATTCTCGGCCCAGTAGCTTTGCACGTGTATCGCTTCCTTTGCAAAACCGTGCGTATCCTTGAGGGCTTTGTGTAATAGCTTCATCGTGCCAGCTTCACCGGCGCCCCAAGCATACCAGCCAGACCGATCGCGGCTTTCGAGCGCGGCCACCAGCGAACCGGCCGAGCTGCGCGCGATGCGATGTAAGCGCAACTGCGGGTGCGCCTCGATGGGGATGGCTGCGTCGTGCGGGCTGCTGGATTCCAGGTAGACCTCCAGTGCAGTCTGCGGCTGCGCCGCGACGATGAGGTTGTTGATCGCTGGGGTCGAGCAAGCATCCCCGATGAGCAGGAAGCCAGCTGGCTCCGGCTGCGGCATGCGGAAGCGCGATCCCAGGAAGGTGCTGGCGATCGTGTCGCCGGGCTGCGCCTGGCTGAACCACAGCGTCGCCGGGCCGGGTGGCTCGTGCAGCAAGACATCGATCTCGAATTCGCCTTGCTCAGGATAGGCGGCCACCAGCGTATAGGCACGCTGCAGTTCGCGCCGTTTGCCCGCCGGGTCTGGGAACCAGAAGCGCAGCCAGGTGGCCGGGTGCCAGGTGATCTCCTGAAACAACTGCGCGCTGGCAAAACGGAAGCGCACAAAGTGTGGCGCGATCTCTCGCTTGGAGAGCAGTGTCAGCGTGTAATCGCGTGCGCCATAGCCCTTGAGCACAATGCCGGTTAGTCCTCGACTCATGAATGCAGACCTCTGAGAGTTAAGCTGGCAGCATCTTAAGCGTGTGCCCGGCGCAGGTCAATACGTCGCGGTGAACACGGCGCTCACTCAGGGTGAGTTTCTCGCTGTGGCGGCTCTCCGTTATAATCGTGAGTGGAGAGGTGCCAGAGTGGACGAATGGGGCAGTCTCGAAAACTGTTGTGGTCCTTGGGGCCACCGAGGGTTCGAATCCCTCTCTCTCCGCTAGAAGAAAAATCTGGAACCACAAAGGCACAAAGGGTACAAAGGAAAGATTTAAAAACTTTGTGTTCCTTGTGCCTTTGTGGTTAATTAGCTTTTTGTTACAACTAACTTCACCATGAAGCCTAACGAGATCCTTCAGCGCCGTCTGTCCAACCAGCACCTGGTAGCCAGTAACCTGCAAACTCCCCTGGAGGTCGTCTCGATGCAAGGGGCCGTGCAGTCGCAAGACTTCTACGGCGCGTTGTGGGGGCTGGCTGTGCGCCTGCCCGCTGTGTCTGTCTTTGCGGGGGCGCGAGGCGGCGCAGCTACCGAGCAACCAAGCAAGCCCCAATCCAGTTGGACTGAAAGCGAAGTGGAAGCCTGGTTCACCGACGGCCGCATCTTGCGCACCCACATTCTGCGCCCCACCTGGCATTTTGTCACGCCCGCTGACGTACGCTGGATGCTGATGCTCAGCGCGCCGCGCGTACATGCCCTCAATGCGTACATGTATCGCCAGCAGGGCGTGGATACTGCCACCCAGAAGCGCGCCGTGAAAATTTTACAGCGCAGCTTGGAGGGCGGCCGCCAGCTCACCCGCAGCGAGCTGGCGGCTGCGCTGGAAGCCAGCGGTGTGCTGGAGGCCAAGGGCCAGCGCCTGGCCTACATCGTCATGTTCGCTGAGCTGGAGGGTCTGCTCATCAGCGGCCCGCGGCGCGGCAAGCAGTTTACCTACATGCTGCTGGATGAACGCGCTCCCGCCCGCGGCCGTCTGCCAGCCCGCGCCGATGCGCTGGCCGAGCTGGCGCGGCGCTACTTCGGCGCCCGCGGCCCCGCCACTGCGCAAGACTTCGCCTGGTGGTCTGGCCTCACCGTGGCAGATTGCCGCGCCGGCGCCCAGGCCGCCGGGCTGCACAACGCTGAGCTGAGCGGCAAAACCTACTGGTGGTCGGAGGCGCGCCCGCCCGCCAAAAGCGTCCGCGGTGCCTGGCTGCTGCCCAATTTTGACGAGTACGGCATCGGCTTTGCGGATCGCAGCCATACTGAGCCAGCCGAATTCAAGTCATTCTGGGCGGGCGGCGCCCTGATGCTGCCACACTTCTATGTTGTCAATGGTCGCACCGCGGGCATGTGGAAGCGGGAGCTGGGCAAAGGAGAGGTGCACATTACCCTGCAGTCACCTTTCGGCCGCGCCGTAGTAGACGCCAAGGCGCTCGGAAGCAGCATCAAGCGCTTCGGGGAGTTTTTAGGGCTGAAGCCCGTGTTGACCCCGCTGTAATCAAAGTTAAATTTCTTGTATCGCTGATGCCCATCTTTGTTGCTTGCTGATCAACGCGCCATTCCGAATAGAGTGACATGCACGGAAAAATTGCCAGTGGATAAGGCTATAATCGGTGCGCCGCTGACAAAAAATGAATGAAGAATCTGTAATTGCCCTTCGCATGGACGATGTTGGCGCCAGCAGCAAGCGCTATGAGGTGTACTCCAAAACTCACTGGCGCCTTGGCCGTTTTAACGTTTTCTCCGGTGATTGGCTGTTCTTTAAATACATCCCCCCGTTCAGAGCTTGGGGGCCTTACCGCGAATTATCGCCCCGCGAGTGGTTCAGTATTTTCGGTCTTCTAGAGCAGCGGCAGTGGAAGCTAACCGTTGGAGTTACGGCGGCGTGGGCTTCTGGCGAGTCGGATTTGATACCCTTCCCAGTTAAATTTCCTGCTGAAGCCAGTGCCTTGAAAGAAGGCCTGCAAGCCGGGTTGCTTGAGATCGCAAACCATGGGCTTACCCACTCAGTTTTGGCAAACAACGCCTTCAAACCGAAATGGTTCACGGGTAACCGCCGCTACCACCGAGAATTCTACGATTGGATTTCTCCAGAAGTTCATGAAGAGCATATTCAGAGATCTCAGCAGATCCTCCAGGATTATTTTAGTGTTCCGATCGTCACGCTGGTTCCTCCCGGCAATGTTTTTGCTGAGTACACACTCGATATTGCTGCTCGCTATGGGATCCAGTATGTTTCATGCAATACCCCCCCACGCCCAGATGGAACGCCCCAGGTTTTAGGCAACCGGGATACCTTGGCCTTTCACGACCGTGAGCTTGTGTTGGAGGGTTTGGGTTACTTTGATTCCATCACACCGGCTATAAGTAATAAACGTAGTGTTTTTGTGAAGGATTTGGCAGCTACCCTCGCAGGCGAGCCCGCATGAACTGGCGCCAACGAATCGACAGGTGGTTGGCGATTTCCGTTCGCAGACACCACCTTGACCGTGATCTTGAAAGTTTCCAGGAGACTATTTCGGGACATGTGCTTGAGATTGGGGCTGGGCACGCCAACCGGCGCGGCGAATTTGTGCCACCCTTCGCCGCCGCCAAGTCTTGGATTTTTGTCGACATCACTCGCCGGGGTAGGCCTGATGTGCAGGCAGATGTGCTGAAGCTCCCGCTGGTGAACAGCGTTTTCCAGACTGCAATTTGCCTCGAAGTTCTTGAGTATGTGCCAGACCCTGTTGGGGCCCTGCGGGAGATACGTCGCACACTTTCCCCACGAGCCAGGCTGATGCTTTCGGTGCCCTTCATGCACAGACAGGATAGCACGGGTGATCTGTGGCGATTTACTCGTGCAGGTATAGAGCACATCGTGCGCCAAGCGGGGTTTCAGGTCAATGAGATTCGTGCACAAGGGGCTGGGTTGGCAGTGGCCGCTGGTATTCTTAAATTCTGGCTACACAACCATCCCAGCCGCCTCTGGGCTGGGCGTCTTGCGTATCCGTTTGTCCAGTGGCTATGGCGGCGAGACGCACAAACTGCCGGCGCCATAGCCAGCCTGGCTGATTTTTCCACCGGGTACCTGGTGCTTGCCCAGCGCGATGACTAAGCTGCGCGTTTGTATCCCCATTGAGTTCAAGGCGCAGGGCGGCGGTTTCTATTTTCTGCGCTCTTTTGAGCAGCACCTTCAAAAGATGGGCTGGCTGGTTACCTCGAATATCTCAGCCAACTACGATGTGCTGTTTACGAATCACTGGATGGTCTCCCCAAGGCAGATCGCTTCCGCCTTGCGCCGCCGACCAAGCCTTTGCGTTGTGCAACGCATTGATGGGGCAGCTCAAGATTATGGCCGTGGTGCCGAATCCGACTTCATTCAGGCCCAGGTGAATGTCTTTGCTGACCTCACCATATTCCAAAGCGAATATTGTCGCTTCAGTACACGCCAAAAATTCAATGTTATTGCCCAGGATGGACCGGTTATCCATAATCCTGTGGATCTGGAGCAATTTTCACCTGAGGGGGACCGTCGCCAACTTGCGGGACAAATGCGGTTTGCGGCAATATCCTGGAGCACTAATCCTCGCAAGGGCGCTGCCAGCCTCTATGAGATTGCTCGTCAAAACCCACAAGTTCATATCTACTTGTGCGGTAACTATCTGGATGCGCCCGACTTGCCTAATCTGCACCCCATGGGTGTGCTGGGTCGTGAAGAACTCGCTCAAATTTTGAGGTCCTGTAGCGCTTTGCTTACCTTCTCGGAAAACGAAGCTTGCCCCAATCACGTGTTGGAAGCCTTGGCCAGCGGATTGCCTGTACTTTATATTGATAGCGGGGCGATGAGCGAGGTCGTAGGTGATGCCGGTTACCCGGTGAGTGTAGAAACTTTTCCGCTTGTGTTAACCAAGTTGCAGGCGGATCACGAGCAATTGGTTAAACGAGCACGTTCCCGCGCTGAACAGCATTTTGATCCCAATAGAATATTTAATGCCTATATGGAACAGATCCAGAATGCGTATCAGCGCACTCGCCGCATAAATTTCGCCCGTTCGGTACGCGCCTGGAATGCTTTACTCTCACGGCGCTAACTCCGCCCACACTTCACCCCAGTGCACTTCCAGGTGCGTGAGTGTGAGGCCTGCCGCGAGGGTCTCCTCGGCGAAGCTTTCCAATGTGTATTCGGTTTTGTGGTCCAGGTCCAGGCGCCACTCCACGCCCAATTCCTTCTTGAGCGGCACGCGCCAATCGCGCTCGAACAGCGGCACGCGGATGAAGATGCGCTTGGCTTGCGTTTTTTGCATGGCTGCGCGTAAAAAATCCGGCCGTTCGTGGATGTGCTCCAATACATTGGAAAGCACTACAGTGTCGTAGGGGAGGTCCACTTCGAGCTGCAAGGCATCCTGCACCGTGAAGGTCAGGTTCTTGTGCACGAAGCGCTTTTGCGCCTCGGCAATACTTTCCACGTTCAGATCCACTCCGTGCACGATGGCCCCAGCCCGATCGGCGATGTCGAAGGCCACCGCGCCCATGCCGCAACCGATATCCAGCACGCGCTCGCCGGGTTTGATGCGCTCGACGAAGAAATCGTGATAGGCCGTATGGCGGTGCTTGGTGTGCACGCCGTTGTTGTACTTGACCGCCAGTGGGCCTTGCAATGCATACAGCTCTGCATCCAGGCGGAAGAGGAAGCGCAGCGCCTCATCTGCCGGCAGCGCTGCAGCGCGTTGCTGGATCTGGCGCGTCAGCATGCCCTCGAATACCGGCAGTGGCAGCCTGGCCGCAAGCCAGCTCAGCAGCTTGGAAAAGATGCGGACGATGCGGGTCATGCGCTCCTCGGCGGCAGCTTCTTGAGGAAGATATTCTGGTCTCGCCCGATGCCGAAACGCTGGGCGAACCAGTAGTGCAGCCGGTTGCGGCTACGCACCGCCGCCCACTCCTGCAGCCAGGGTGGATCGATCCGTTGCACTAGTGCGTTGTGTGCAAAGAAAATTCGGTTAAGTTGTGGAGCCGTCACAAAATTCACGCTGCGCAGGAAGGCGGTAGAGCGGCCTTGCAATAGCAACTGCAGCGCGGCCAGCCAGCGCGGCGAGAAGGGCAAGCGATTCATCTTGTAGTGACCCTCATAGGGAAAGCGATAATCCGGTGTTTGGATGTACACCGTGCCGCCTACCTTGCACACGCGCAGCATCTCATCTACGGAGCGCGCTATATCTTGCACATGTTCGATCACGGTGTAGCAATATACAAAATCGAAGCTTTCGTCTGGGTATGGAATGTCCTCCGCGCCAGCCTGCTTGAAATTTTGGCGCGGCAGGCCGTGCAGATCTGCCTTAAGATGCAGGATCTCAATGGCCTTGTCATAGGGCTCTATACCGTGTACTTCTGCACCGCGCTGCGTGAGCACCACACTTTCAGCGCCGGTGCCCGCACCAACCACTAGCACGCGCTGGCCGGTGAAACTCTGCCCGGTCCAGTCTTCGATCTTGCGGATGTGCGGCTCGGCAAAGCTGCGCTCTTCGTCCAGGCGGGTTTCGACGCGCTCGCGCCAATCTCGCAGACTCAGGTCTTTGCGGTAGTAGTTCTCATAATACTGGCGTAACAGGGCTTCGATCTGCGCGGCTAGTTCGTTTTGGGCTTCACTCATATGTTTGATTATGCTTCATTTCTTAGATTGATTTTAGCTGTTGATTCTAATCCCCAGTGATTGCTAATACGAATCCAATATCGCGTTAACACCCTTCTTGTGTTCATAGTCTATTCTCTAGAACGTATGTGACTAAACCATACAAACTTACTAATAGGAGAATCAACATGTCTAAAATTATCGGTATTGACCTGGGTACCACCAACAGCGTCGTCGCCACCATTGAGGGAGGCGAGCCCACCGTCATCTCCACAGCAGAGGGCGGTCGTTTGCTGCCCTCCGTAGTTGCCTTTGGCAAGAACGGCGAGCGCATGGTGGGACAGACCGCCAAACGCCAGGCGGTGATCAACCCTGAGAACACCGTTTCCTCCATCAAGCGCTTCATCGGCCGCCGCTTTGCAGATGTGGCCACTGAGCGCGCGATGGTGCCCTACGAGGTAACCGAAGGCGCAGGTGGCGACGCCCGCGTCAAGCTGCCTGCCACAGGCAAGGAATACAGCCCGCAGGAGATCTCAGCCATGGTGCTTGGCAAGCTGAAGGCGGATGCCGAAGCTTACCTGGGCGAGAAGGTCAGCCAGGCGGTCATCACCGTCCCGGCCTACTTTAATGACAGCCAGCGCCAGGCCACCAAGGACGCCGGCAAGATCGCTGGCTTGGAAGTCCTGCGTATCATCAATGAGCCTACGGCTGCTGCATTGGCCTACGGGCTGGACAAGAAATCCAACGAAACCATCCTGGTCTTCGACCTGGGTGGCGGCACCTTCGATGTCAGCCTGTTGGAAGTGGGCGATGGTGTGATCGAGGTCAAGAGCACCAACGGCGATACCCAGCTGGGTGGTGATGACTGGGATGAAGCCATCGTGAACTGGCTGGCCGACGAATACAAAAAGGAGCAGGGCATCGATCTGCGCGCTGACCGCCAGGCACTGCAGCGCCTGCGTGAAGCCGCCGAGAAGGCCAAGATCGAGCTCTCCACGCTGAACGAGACGGAGATCAATCTGCCTTACGTCACAGCCGATGCGTCTGGCCCCAAGCATTTGCAGTACAAGCTCAGCCGCGCCAAGTTTGAGCAGCTTACTGAGAACCTACTGACTCGCCTGCGCGGCCCCTTTGAGGCCGCGATGAAGGATGCCGGCATTCAAGCCAGCGCCATCAATGAGGTGGTGTTGGTGGGTGGTAGCACCCGTATGCCCATGGTGCAGGAGCTGGTCCGTACGCTCAGCGGCAAGGAGCCGCACAAGGGGGTGAATCCGGATGAGGTTGTTGCTATCGGCGCCGCCATTCAGGCCGGCGTGCTGGGCGGCGATGTCAAGGATGTGCTGCTGCTGGATGTCACTCCGCTCTCCCTGGGCGTGGAAACCATGGGCGGCGTGATGACTAAGATGATCGAGCGCAACACCACCATCCCGGTGAAGAAAACCGAGGTGTACTCCACTGCGGACGACAATCAGACTGCAGTCGATATCCATATCCTGCAGGGCGAGCGCACACAGGCCAACGACAACATGAGCCTGGGCCACTTCCGCCTGGACGGTATTCCCGTTGCCCCGCGCGGCGTGCCGCAGGTTGAGGTCACCTTTGACATCGACGCCAACGGTATCCTCAGCGTAACCGCCAAGGACAAGGCCAGTGGCAAGCAGCAAAGCATCACCGTCACCGCCTCCACAAACCTGAGCAAGGATGAAGTGGAGCGCATGGTGGAGCAGGCTCGCCAGCACGAAGGCGAGGACCGCCAGCGCCGTGAACTGGTGGAAGCGCGCAACGCTGCTGATGGCTTGGCGTACCAGACCGAGAAGACCCTGAAGGACCTGGGTGACAAGGTTCCTGCCGTCGAACGCAGCAACATTGAGGCCAAAGTGCAGGAGTTGCGCAAGGCTATTGAAGGCGAGGATCGTAACCGTATCAAGCAACTCAGCGATGATTTGCAGAACGCGTTCCACGCCCTTAGCCAGCAGCTGTATGCGCAAGACGCGGCAGCTGGCCCGCGCAGCGAAGCTGCGCACAATGGCAACGGAGCCAATGGGCACACGGCCCCCGACGAAGGCGTAGTGGAAGGCGAATTCCGCGAAGCCTAGCCTTAAACTGCAAACTTCTAACAAAAAATGCGAGCCATTGGCTCGCATTTTTTAGTTGTTGGGCGATTCAAAAGCTCTCCTACTAATCTTCTCCTCCACCCTCCAACGCCTCTACCACCATCACCGGCGACCAGGCCGGCAACAACGCATACGGGCTGGCGGTCGGCAGGTGCCATTGGTTGCTGGGGTCAGCGAACTCCATGATGAACAGTTGGAAATTGCCCGCCCGCGAGGAGTGGAACACAATGTAGCGCCCATCTGGCGAGAAGGTAGCGTGGCCGTCTTCCGAAGGGTTGTCGGTGAGCTGGGTAACATCGCTGCCATCCGGGCGCATCATGTAAATGTCGGCGTTGCCGTTACGCCAGGTCTCGAACACGATCCACTCGCCATCCGGCGACCAGCTTGGCCGCCAGTCCAGGCCCCACTGGTCGGTCAGTTGGCGCAGGTCTGTGCCATCGGCGTTGATGATGAAGATCTCCGAGTTGCCCGTGCGCCGCGAGGTGAACACGATCTGCTCCCCATCCGGCGACCAGGCCGGCTCGTAGTCGTAGCCGGGGTGGTCGGTCAGCTGCAGCAGCTCGTTGCCTTCCATATCGATGATGAACAGGTCGCGGTTGCCATCCCGCTCCGACATATAGACCAGCTTGGTGCCATCCGGCGAGAAGCTGGGATAGCAGTCAAAGCCCGGCATCGAGGTCAGCGCAAACGGCTCGCGCTCGGCCAGCGTCATGTAATAGATATCGCGCGAGACGTCTGCATTCGGGATGGCATCGTAGGCGATGCCGCTGCCATCCGGCGCCCACACCGGCGCCTCGGCGAAACCGTTGGGGAAATCGCCGGTCAGGTTGATCTCCTCACTGCCATCCGGGCGTATCAGCCACACGTCCCGGCGCCCCTCGATGCTGGCGGTGAAGGTGATCCAGCCCATCTCGTGCAGCTCCACGGCCGTCTCGGGCGCTATCGTGGCTACCGCTTGCGGGGTCGGCGTGGCCGTGCTGGCTACGGCGGGCGCAGGGGTGCGTGTCGGCAGCCGGGTATCCGGCGGTGTCAGGCAGCCTGCCAACAGGCTGGCCAGCAGCAACGCAAACAGGGCACGCGGGTGGCAGTGGGCTGGCTGTATCAATCGTCTGCCAGCGGGGTCTCGATGATGTCTTTGGCTAGCTGGTTCAGCGTGCTGCGTGCCTCGGGGTCCTCCAGGTGGATGTTCTCCCAGTACACGTCCAGCAACTCATAGGGGCTCATTTCGCCCACGGCGCGGCCGTCCATGCGGGCGCGTATGCTCATCTGCGGCCGCTTGATGAGATGGAACTCGAAGGTGTTGGCCGCCGCGGCACGGATCTGCGCCTCATCGATGTACGGCTCCCACTCGCGCGGATAGTACACCACCAGGCGCACGATGGCATCCTGCATGGTTTCGGCGCCGGGCAATTCAGCGATGATGTCTTGTGTCACGCTCAGCTCGTGCTGTGGCTCGGCCACACCGCTCCAGAACTTGCGGATGTTGCGCAGCTGGCGCCAATCCAGTTGCGTGTTCTTCTTCTGCACATCCGCGATGACGAAGTATTTATCGTCGTTGGCCTCGCCAAAATCAATACGCTCGATCGAGCCGGGGTACACCACCGGCGGCTGGCTGCCCTCATTGAGGTTCTGCATCTTGTGAATGTGCCCCAGCGCCACATAATCGAGGCGCGGGTCCTTCACCAGGCTGCCCGCCAGCACCAGGTCATTGCCCAGCATCACGGTGTGCTCGCCGCCGTATACGGCGCCCTGCACCGAGGCATGCGCCGCCAGCACCACCGGCAAGCTGTGGTCAGCCCGCTCGTTGAGATAGCCATCCACCAATTCGGAGAGGGTCTCGGCCATCTGCTCGTAGATGTCTTGGCCGCTCTCGCCGCGGCTTTCCAGCGCGGCCAGCATGCCCGAGCGCGTGATCCACGGCAGGGCGATGACTTGCAGCGGCAAGCCCCACAAGTCGTCCGGCCCCAGGAACTGCGGCTTATCCAGCACTTTCACATACGGCACTTCCAGCGTGGCGTATTCTTCCAGCGCGTGGGCGCGGCCCAGGCTGGGCGACAGATCATGGTTGCCCACCAGTAGCAGCGTAGGGATCTGCGCCTTGGAGAGCTTGATCATGCGCCGGCCCCACTCACGCATGAAGGTGGGCGCCGGGTTGCGATCCTTGTAAGCATCCCCGGCGAACAGCACCAGGTCTACCTTCTCAGCGATGGCGGCGTCGATGATCTCGTCCAGTGAGCGCAAATAGTCCATCACACGGATCGGCAGACCGGTGTCCGCGTCCTGGCGGCCCGTGTTGGCCATGTCGATGTGTGCGTCGGCGAAGTGCAGGATCTTCATAGGAGCGACCTCTACGGGCTGACGCCGAGGCGCTGCAACTGGGCGCGCCCGGCAGAGAAGTTGGGGTTCAGGCGCACCGTCTCGCGGTAATCGGCGATGGCGTTATCCGTCTCGCCAATGGCTTCGCGCGCCAGGCCGCGCCAATAAATGCTCTCTTCCAGCGTCGGCTCGGCGATGGTGGCCAGGGTGGTGTTGGCCAGGTTGATCGTGTCCTGGTAGCGGGCGCTGTAGTAATACGCCCAGTACGGCCAACTCTGGTACCACAGCATGCGGTACGGGCGCGTATCCGCGTCAAGGTTCTGATATAGCTGGAAAGCGTAATCGTAAGCGTGCGCCGCGTCCACATACTCAAACAGGCGCACATGGCTGGTGCCTACGTTGAACCAGGCGTAGTACGCGTCCACACCGGTCAGCGTTTCGGTGTCAGCGCGGGCGGTTTCGAGTGCATGCACAAAGGTCCACTCCTCGTCAGCCCATGGCCCCAGCGCCCCGAGCACGGCGGCCTGCTGTCCTTCTGGATAGACCACAATAAACAGGAAGTTGAACTGGCGCCAGGCGGAGTAAAAATCGTCGTACGGCCAGCGCATGTTCTTGCCGCTATTGTTCTCGCCGCCGCGCTCGTAAGTATCCTGCACGATGAAGACGCCTTCGGCTTCATCGTAACCGGTGACGAACTGGTAGTGCCCCAACCACGAGAATTTGCCGCTGGCATCCGTGGTGTAGTAGCCCTTCTCGACGATGATCGGGTAGCCCGCCGCCAGCAGGCGCTTGAGCGTTTCCAACTCGCCGCCCATGCGGATGAGTGCCTGCATGCCGGGGACCTGTGTATTCACGAAGTCCTGCATCTCGTACGGCATCACGTTCTTGTCTTCCGGCTGGTTGGGGTTGTTACCGATGCCGGGCTTGACGTAGCGCGCCACGTCGTCCCGGTCGCCACCCCAGCCCCAGAAGTTGAGCGCCATGGTCATGTTGGCCGGGCCGCAATAGTTCCAGCGGTTGTGCTGGTCCACATAGGTGAAGCCGTCCAGCTGCACGCGGGGCGGCAGCGGCACGGCGGTTGCCTCAGCCGTGGCCTGCGGCGTGCTGCCCTGCGTGCGTGTCGGTTGCGCGGTGGGTTGCGTGATCGTGGTGATCTGCGGCTGGAAGACTGCTTCTTGCGGCGGGTTAAAGAAGTACACAATGCTGGTGCGCAGCGCGTCAACACGCCACGCCAGGCGTTCTTTTACCGGGGGCAAGTTGTAAACCACTACCGCCAGCAGCAGCACGCCCAGCAGGATGGCCACAATACGCAGCCAACGCGGGCCTTGGCGCCTACGGCGATTTTTTGGATGCAGATAGGGTTCTTGCATGAGCCTATGAGCGATTCTATCATCCGCACATTAAGGCGGAGTAAAGCACACTCAGACTTTGCTTGCGCGCTCGGCAGCCACCGCGCCTGCGCTGGCCTTTTCCACCAGACCTGGTGCCAGGCGCCCCAGATACCACACCATACGCGCCCGTGCCGGGGCCACAATGGTAGCGGCGTTCTTCTCTACGCCGCGCAACGCCTCGGCGGCGAACTTGTCCGCGGGGTACGGCGGCCCGGCCAGCTTGGTGAGAAAGCGGCGTACATCTGGCGTCCACGGCATATCCTTGATATCCACCGGGGGCGGGGCATCCAGCATGGGCGTCTCCACCGAGGCCGGGCACAGCACGCTGACGCGCACACCGTAAGCCGCCGCCTCGATGCGCAAACTGTGGCTGAGGCCGACGATGGCGTGCTTGGTCATGGAATACGGCGCCAGCAACGGCGCCGGGCCGAGCCCGGCCAGCGAGGCGGTGTTGACAATATGCCCGCGGCCTTGCTTGACCATCAGCGGGTAGGCGGCCGCCACCCCGTTGAGCGTGCCGCGTATATTGATATCAATGATGCGCGCCCAGGCTTCAGTCGGGATCTCGTAGGCTTCCCCGGCGATGCCGATGCCGGCGTTGTTGAACAAGGCGTCCAGGCGGCCGTGCTGTTGCACCACGGCATCCACGCATTGCTGGAAGGCTTTGGCATCGCGCACATCCAGTTGCACCGCAGCCGATCCCCCGCCGCACTCGGCGGCCACAGCCTGCGCAGCCGCCAAGTCAATATCCGCCACGGTGACGTGGCCACCACGCGCAGCGATAGCCCTGGCCAGGGCGCGGCCAATGCCGGACCCTCCACCGGTAATGATCGTGGTCGTACCGTTCCACTTGTCCATCAGCACACCTCCCAAAAATGAAATTTAATTATTGCACAGAATGAGTTTGCAGTGATGCGAGCCACTATAATGAAGGCCACTCTAGCAGTAAGAAAGTAGTACATGGATAACCCAACACCGCAACTCAGCCTTCCGGAAACCACGCTCAACCAGTTGAGCGCACGCATTCAAGAAGCAGCACAGCGCGCCACCTGGACAGAGCTCAGCCCCGTGCAGGCCAAATCCATCCCGTACATGCTGGCGGGCAAAGACCTGATGGTGCAGGCGCGCACCGGCAGCGGCAAGACCGGCGCCTTTCTGCTGCCCATGCTGGAGCGGCTGGACGCCAGCCGCAAGGAGGCACAGGCCCTAGTGCTGGTGCCTACGCGTGAGCTGGCCAGCCAGGTGACCAAAGACGCGCAGGTGCTCTTTCCCGGCAGCGGGCTAGAGGTGGTCCCCGTCTATGGCGGCGTGGGCTACGGCCCGCAGCTCGAAGGCTTCCAGCGCGGCGCGCAGGTCATCGTGGGTACGCCCGGCCGCGTGCTCGACCATTTGCTCAAGCGCAACCTCAACTTGAATTCACTACGCATGCTGGTGTTTGACGAGGCCGACCGCATGCTCTCGATGGGCTTCTACCCAGACATGCTGGAGGTGCAGCGCTACCTGCCCAAGCAGGGCGTGCAAGCCAGCATGTTCTCGGCCACCTTCCCGCAGACGGTGCAGAGCCTGGCGCAGCGCTTTTTGGATGCGCCCGACTTCCTGAGTCTCAGCCGTGACTATGTGCACGTCACCAATGTGGAACACATCGTGATGACCGTGCCGCGTATGGACAAAGACCGCACGCTGGTGCGCCTGCTCGAGATCGAGAATCCGCACCAGGCGATCATCTTTTGCAATACTAAAGTGCGCGTCAATTACGTCACCACTGTGCTGCAGCGCTTCGGCCTGAATGCGGCTGAACTGAGCTCAGAGCTCTCGCAGGCAGCACGCGAAAAGGTGCTGGCGCAACTTAAAGACGGTTCGTTGAACTTCCTCGTGGCGACAGACGTGGCCGCACGCGGCATTGATATCCCTGATCTCGAGCTGGTGATCCTCTACGAGCCGCCCGAAGAGGCCGAGCTCTACATCCACCGGGCCGGGCGCACTGGCCGTGCCGGGGCAGGTGGCGTGGCCATCAGCCTGATCATTACCGGCGTGGAAGAGCGCGAGCTCAAGAAGATCGCCAGCATTTACAAGATCGAATTCACCGAACGCCCCGCTCCTACCGAAGACGACGTAGCCAGCATCGTCTCACAGCGGCTGACGGCCCAGCTTGAAGCACAGCTGCGCGGGCGCGACAAGCTGCAGGTGGAGCGCAGCCAGCGCTTCCGCACGCTGGCGCGCCAACTGGCGGAGACGGAGGAAGGCCAGGGTTTGCTGGCCATGCTACTGGATGACAGCTACCATGCCGCCGCGCACCCGCAAGCCTTGGCGGCGGCGGCCGAAAAGCGTACGCCGCGGCCTCCACAAGGCCCGCCCAACCGCGGGCGCAATGATGGCGGTCGCCGAGACGGCGACCGGCGTGATGGCCGCAGCGGCCGCAGACGCTAACAAGAACGGGCTCCTGCCGTACGGCAGGAGCCCGTTTTGAACCTCTATGCAAAGGCGTGCAGCGCAGTTACTTAGTTGATATTGACAAACAAACTCAGCAAGTTGTTGAGCCAGGAGTTGGGCTGGGTGGAGTTGCCACCCGCGGCCACGTTGACATCCGCATTCAGCAGAGTGGCATTACCGAGATCCGCATCCACGTCCGCAGCCAGGATAGGAGCCGGGCCGGTGTTCAGTTGCACCGCCGTGTTACTATCCACGCGGACAAACGGGTTCAAACTGGCATCGGTGTTGGAATTGATGCACAGCAGGCCGAGGAAACAGCGCTCGGTGCCAGTGTTGACATCGGCATCTATGTGGATGCCATTCTTGGTCTCCGCATCCACATCAACGTTCAGGCCACCTGCAGAAGCGGAGCCAACGTTCACATTGGCATCCAGACACAGGAGGCCAAGCAAACAACCAGAGCCATCGGCTCCGCCGTTCCCGCTGCCACCGTTGCCATTGCTGCCGTCACCATTGCCGTTGCCATCACCGTTGTCCCCGCCGCCATTGTCACCCCCATCGCCGTTACCACCAGGCACTGAGATGTCTACGTCTCCACCCCCGTTGGAGCTGCCCGGCTGTTCAGACTGGGAACGTGTTTCGTTGAATGCCTGGATAGCAGCTTCCAGCGGCGGTGAGCTAAGGCGAAACCCTGCTGCCGCCACACCCCATACACACAAGGTTGCGGCGCCCAGGAGAGCAAGCACTGTTGCCAACAGCCACTTGCGTCGATCATTTTGTGTTTGCATTTGATTACCTCCATTGAGTAACTGAAACTGCGGCTGCTTATCAAGGCGAACGTGCATAAAAATTGGCCTGTTACAAATCTGCACATTAAGAGAATCGCGGATCCACTCAGACTCTTTGCATGCATGCAAGGTATGCCCAGCAAAGCAAAAATGCGAGCCAGCGGCTCGCATTTTTGTTAGAAGTTTGCAGTTAAAGAACTGGGCTGGGGTTCCATCTTGCTGTTATTGCGAGGAGCAACAGCCCAAGCCTAGCGGCTCGCTGGAGTGATTACGAGAAACTGCATCTGTTAGTAATCCCACACTTTTTCATAAGCTAGTCTTTCCAGGTCCTCTTGTCGTTGCTCTATCATCTTTTTGTCCCACTTATAACCTTTACTTCTTACCGTCTCTAACAGTTGTTGGGTAAGCATAATTTGGGTATCTTCTAGGAGTTGAACCTTTTCTTTGGCCGAGCCATTTCCCGCAGAAGAATTTAGCCCCTTACTTACCAAAGTGAGGTTCCCTAGGAGATTTACATAATCCCTCACTTCCTTAACTGTGAGATTCCATTGCTTCGAAGGTTTTTGTGGAAGGAAGTGTTCAATATTTACTTCGCTAAAGTCTATTACTTTTTCTGCTGTTTTTTCGAAATGATCATTTACTCGACTTAAAATATAAGTAACCAGAAGTCTAGCGGGTTTTGTATTTCTATATCTAATGTTCATGAACTCGTCTTTAAACAAAGAGCGATTCGGTCTCTCGTTCTTTAGCTCTTCAGCTAAGCTGGCAAACAGCCGCTGAACTTCCTTTGTTCGTTGTTTTTCACCAAGGCTGACGGCTTTCTCGATCCTTAAAGAATACTTCGAGTAAATCCTTTCGACTTTATTTCCTGGTTGCTTTGCTATTGCTGAGTAATTAAAGGTGAAATTCTCTACGAGTTGAAATGTATTTGTTGGGTCCATATTGATCTTTCGCAAATTTCGCAATAGACCCATAAAGAAAACATGACATTGCGAAACATTCATTAGCCTTACGGCTACAATTGTTTTATGGATTCGCTCGGGCTTCTTAAGCCCTAAGTTTTCTTGTCTCCATTCTTCTTCGCTCCCAGCCAGGAGCAAGTAGTAAAGCCTTGAGGCGTCGACAAGATCGTTTAAAAATTGTTCCCAATTTTCAACTGTTTTCTTCACCTCTTTAAAAAGTTTTCTTTCTGTTACAAAGCCATATTTAGATATCCAGTAATAGCGGATGAATTTTGTAATCTCCGTGTCGGTTTCTTCAATGTTTCCTGTTATTTGTAACCACTTCTCTTTTGCATCATCTCGAAGGCGAGTTTCTTTAATTTTTCGAAAGATGAGGTTCTTTAACAGATCGGCCACAGACAACTCTACTCCGCGAGCATTGGTGGCTTCAAAGATCTCGTAAGCCTCGTCTTCACCGGTTATCCTGATATGAATAACTGTTAAGTTTTCAACGCTCTCTCTAAGTTTCCTGAGCGCGTTTGAAGCTTTTTTGGGCGGCAGATCTTTAACTATTTCTTGGATTCTACTAAACAAGAAGAGATAGTTCTTTTTTATTGCCTCATGCTCCTTGGTTTTAGGTGATGAGGCCAGGATATTGGCATCGTAGGCGAGGATATTCTCTTCGAAAAATGAGTGTGTGGAATCGCCGCACAGCACGCGATAGGTTTGGTTGCCATCCCGTCCTTCAAAGGCGATATCCTTCCTCTGTATTAGCTTGGCCCATTCTTCATCAATTGCTTTTGCATTGTTACGAAGTGCGGCCATGAGTATCATCAGCGAAAGAATGCGCTGTTGCCCATCAATAACTTCGACAAAGCCAGTTTCTTCTTTGGTTTGATCGTTCAGAATAAATGAACCAAGGAAAGGGCTTGCATCATCATCTTCAAGATCTGCCCATAGCTCTGCAATTTGGTCCTCTCCCCAAGCATATGGTCTTTGATATCTGGGGATTTTGAACCTTTCGGCTCCGAAAAGTACGTCTTCAATAGTCGAGTCGTGTGCTTCAAATTTCTTCGCCATGAATGCCCTCCATTAAAAAAAGGATAACCTAATTTGGTTTTTTGCCCCGTTGTGGAGCCTTCGTTCATGCTGTATCTGTTATTCGGAATGCTAAGTGACTTCTACGGATAATGCTCTCTTATCTTCATACATAGAATATCCGTTCCATTCCTGCTACAATCGCCAGCATGGCGAATTTGGAAGCCTTGTTAGCTCACTGGCGCGCCGAGCCCGGCGTTGGCGGTAACGTCACCCGCTGGCACCGCGACCCGGCGCGGCCTGGCCGCTACGAGCCATTGCCGAACGAGATCCACCCGGCGCTGGCAGCCGCCTTTGCCCGTCTGGGCTACGGCCAGCTATACAGCCACCAGGCCGCCGCCTACCGCGGCCTGCGCGCCGGCGAGGACGTGGCCGTGGTGACCGGCACGGCCAGCGGCAAGACCCTGTGCTACAACCTGCCGGTGTTCGACACCCTGCTGCGCGATGACACGGCCCGGGCGCTATACCTGTTCCCCACCAAGGCGCTTGCCCACGACCAGCGCGATGAGCTGGATACCTGGCTGGAGGCTGCCGCGGCCAAGCTGCCGATAGCGGCTTACGACGGCGATACGCCTACGCACCACCGCACCAACATCCGCCGCAAAGCACACCTGCTCATCAGCAATCCCGACATGCTGCACTACAGCATCCTTCCCTCGCACACCCAGTGGGCCGAGTTCTTTGGAAATTTGAAATACATCGTCATTGACGAGATGCACTATTACCGCGGCGTCTTCGGTTCGCATGTCGCCAATGTGCTGCGGCGGCTGGCACGCGTCACGCGCTTCTATGGCGCCCGCCCGCAGTTCGTGCTGGCCTCGGCCACCATCGCCAACCCGCGTGAGCTGGCCGAGCGCCTCATCGAGCGCGAGGTTACGCTCATTGAAGAAGACGGCGCGCCGCGCGGCCCGCGCAACTTCCTGGTTTACAACCCGCCGGTGGTCGACGAGCAGCTCGGCCTGCGCGCCAGCCTGTACCAGGAGAGCGTGCGCCTGGTGAGCGACCTGCTGGCCTACGACGTGCAGACGATCCTGTTCGGCCGCACGCGGCGCATGGTGGAAGTGATGCTCAAGAATCTGCGCGACCGCACAGCGGCCGGTGAGGACAGCATCCGGGGATATCGCGGTGGCTACCTGGCCGCCGAGCGCCGCGAAATCGAGAGCGGTCTGCGCAGCGGCGAGCTGCGCGCCGTGGTGGCCACCAACGCGCTCGAGCTGGGCGTGGACATTGGCGGCATGGGTGCGGCCGTGCTGGCCGGTTACCCCGGCAGCGTGGCGGCCACCTGGCAGCAGGCCGGGCGCTCCGGCCGCGGCGAGCAGCCTGCGCTCGGCGTGCTGGTCGCTTCCGCCAATCCGCTTGACCAATACCTGGCGCGCCATCCTGAATATCTGCTAGGCCGCACGCCGGAGCGCGCCCTCATCAACCCGGACAATTTGCTCATCCTGCTCTCGCATCTGCGCTGTGCGGCCTTCGAGCTGCCCTTCCAGCCGGGCGAGAACTTCGGCACGGTGCCGGCCGCCGAGGTGGAGGAGTTCCTGCGCCTGCTGGCCGAGGGTGGCGAACTGCGCGCCTCGGGCGGCAAATATTATTGGATGCAGGAGCAGCAGCCCTCGCGCGGCGTCAGCCTGCGCGGCGCCAGTACCGACTCGGTGGTCATCCAGGCCCGCGACGACAACGGCGCATGGCAACTCGTCGGCGAAGTGGAGCCGAACGCGGCGCTGTGGCTGGTGCATCCGGACGCCATCTATATTCACGATGGGCGCACGTATTTCGTGGACAAGCTCGACCTCGATGAAAAGGTGGCTTACCTGCGCCCCATCGAAGCGGATTACTACACCGTGCCCAAGAGCCGCAGCACCGTCTCACTGATGGAGGAGCACAAGCAGCAGCCAGCTCCCGGCGGCAGCAAGCACTATGGCGAACTCAACATCACCGTGGAGATTACCGGCTACGACAAGATCCAGTGGAGCGGCAGCGGTCTGGTGGATCCAGAAAACCCCGGCGGCGGGCAACTGACCCTGCCGCCGATTGAGCTCAACACGTATGGCTATTGGTTCAGCATTGGCGAGGATACGATTGTGCGCCTGCGCGAGCAGGGCCTGTGGACCAACGACGCCAACGACTACGGGCCGGAGTGGGCGGCGGTGCGCAAGGCGGCGCTGGAACGCGACGGGCACCGCTGCCAGGTGTGCGGCGCTGGGGAGCCGCTGGACGTGCATCACAAGCAGCCGCTGCGCAGCTTCCGCTCGTATGCGGAAGGCAACACGCTCGAGAACCTCATCAGCCTGTGCCCGGCCTGCCACCGCCGCGCCGAGGCGGTGGTGGCCATGCGCAGCGGGCTGGCCGGGCTGTCCTTCGTGCTGCGCCACCTGGCGCCGCTGTATTTGATGTGCGACCCGAGCGACCTTGGCGTGCACTCCGATCCGCGCTCAGACCTGGCCGAAGGGGGGCCGGTGGTGGTGATGTATGACAATGTCGGCAATGCGCTCGGTTTCAGCGAGCGTTTGTTTGAGCTGCACGGCGAGCTGATGGCGGCCGCGCTGGAGTTAGTGGCCGCCTGTGGCTGCAAGGACGGCTGTCCGTCATGCGTTGGCCCGGGCGGGGAGCAGGGGCAGGGCAGCAAGCGCGAGACGCTGGCTCTGCTGCGCGAGCTGGTGGGCGTCAAGGAGCAGCCAGTATGAGTACGTCATTGCGAGGGAGCGAAGCGACCGAAGCAATCCCCAAGCATGATTGCAAACTAAGTTGGAGATTGCTTCAGTCGGCTGCATTGCCATGCAGCTTCCTTCGCAAAGACGTAATGTTCCAGCCCGTCCATAACAAAAACTGGCTTTGTAGGGGCGAGTCATGCGATGCTGTGGAGCAACGTACGCCTCCATCTATCGCACTTGTCATTCCGAATGAGCCGCATAGCGGCGAAGAGGAATCCTTTAGGTCATTGCAAACCGAGCTGATTTTCCTTGCCCTAAAGGATTCCTCGCCACTCGCTACGCTCGGGCTCGGAATGACTTATGAGCACGCGAGCTTGATGAATGCCGCATAATGAATAACCATGCCCTCCCTCTCTGATCGCCTCAAGGCCCTCGGCGTACAACTGGGCACCAAGCAACTGGAAGCCACGCCGCGCACCGCCGCTCACGGCATCGAGCAGGTCGTCCCCGGCCGCGTGCAGCCCACCGATTTCGGCGAGGCGTATGTGGTGGAGCACTTCATCCCCGCGGACGAGCCGCACGGCCAGCACCTGCTGCGCTTCCCGGAGGCGATGCAGCGCATGGCTGCGTGGGCTGGCGACACGCGCCTGGCACTGATCCCCGCCGAGCGCTTTCTGTTCCTCGACACCGAGGCCACTGGCCTGTGGGGCAGTGGCACAATGGCCTTTCTCATCGGCATCGGCCGCTTCGAGGGGGGCGGCTTCCGTTGCGTGCAACTGTTCCTGCGCGAGCCAGCTGAAGAGCGCGCCATGCAGCACCTGCTCGACCATGCCATCACGCCGGACGACGCCCTGGTGACCTTCAACGGCAAGAGCTTCGACCTGCCGCTGCTGGCCAACCGCTACCTCGCCAATGGCCAGCGCTCGCCGCTACGCGAGCTGCCGCATATTGATTTGCTCCACATTGCCCGCCGCCTTTGGAAGGACCTGCTGCCCAGCCGCGCCCTGGGTGACCTGGAGTCCCAACTGCTCGGCATCACGCGCACGGGCGAAGACTTGCCTGGTTGGCTGCTGCCGCAACTGTTCATGGACTATATGCACACAGGGGATGCCCGCCCGCTGGCCGGAGCCTTCTACCACAACCGCATGGATGTGGTCAGCATGGCCTCGCTGCTGGAGCACATTGCGCGCAAGCTGGAGACGCCGATGGAGCTGGTGCAGCACGGCAGCGAAATGGCCGCCATCGGGCGGCTGCTGGCGGATACTGGCTTCGCCGAAGAAGCCATCGAGGTATTCCAGGGCACGCTCTCCATGGAGCTACCCGAGGACAAGCGCGGCCAGCTGCTGGAACGGTTGGCGCAGCTGTTCCGCCGCCGCGGCAACTACGAGGCGGCGCTGCAGCTGTGGCTGCAGGCCGCCGCCGACGGGCAGGTGTACGCCCATGTAGAAATTGCCAAGTACTACGAACACAAGACGCGCGAGTACACCCTGGCGCTGGAGTACACGGTGACGGCGCTCAAAGTGGTGCGCCGCAAGCGGCCGACCCACTTTGAGCGCGTGCACTGGGAGCCGCAATTGCAGCAACGGGCGGCGCGGCTGGAGCGGAAGCTGGGGCAGTAAATGCAGAATTATGTAACTTTCAAGAAAGCATCGTATAGCAATAACTAGTGTGGCCCTAATAAAAAACAGGTAGGGATTATGATTCTAGATTACATAGAGAAGCTAGAGCTTCCAGAATCTGACAGAGAGGCTCAATATGAAGCATGCATGGCATTGGCCCGATTGTCAGAAGGAATGGCATGGCTCGCTTCAGAAGTTAACAGAATTCAGAACGGGGTTAGATCTCGAGCTAATAAAGAGAGGTCTTCTGATGGTAAAGTCCCAATAGCCTCAATAGCTGGGGGAATAATGGACGAGGTGCCACTCGGTATTTTGTCAGGCGCCTTTAACTGGTACGCAATTTCAGCCTGCAATTATGCGAGATTGGTAGGGTGGATGATTTATAGGGATAGTAAAAAAGCAAGAAGATATGTAGGACACGTTATGCCTAGACTCCTCCTTTATCGGAATAAAGTCGCTGCTCATCTCGCAATTACTGAGCCTTATCAAACTGACAACGAGGCTGACCTCGCTGCTAGTTTGTTGACGAATGTAATTTTCTTACAAGGATACTTGTTTGCTGCGGCAATAGAACCAATGATTGTTAGAAGTGGTGAGAATGTAAAAGTTAGTAACAAAATGGCCTGGAGCCTAACAATAGCTCATTCTCGACTCTCGAAACGCTGGTGGCCGAACGGAATAGAAAAAAGCTATCCATCTATAAGGCTTGAAGCAGGCAAACCTACTGGCTTTGAGGTCGATTGGTCCTACATAACCGAGGACGTTGTCTAAGAGGCAAGAGCGCGCCATTCGCTCTCGGGCTGCCCCAGATTGCTTCGGTCGGCCGCATTTTACATGCGGCCTCGCTCGCAATGACGGGTTGTGCATCCTGAGCGGGTGCAAACAGCACCACCAGCGTGCCGAACCCGTCTCAGCGAAGGATCCTTATAGGCATATCTTCTATGCAGCGCATCTTTATAGTTCATGCCAGCGAGGATCCCTCGCTCTGCTCGGGACGCACTACCCCGCGTGTCATCCTGAGCGGGTGCAAACAGCATCACCTGCGTGCCGAACCCACCTCAGCGAAGGATCCTTGTAGGCATATCTTCTATGCAGCGCGTCTTTATAGTTCATGCCAGCGAGGATCCCTCGCTGTGCTCGGGATGCACAGCCCCGTGTGTCATCCTGAGCGGGTACTAACAGAACTGCCTGCGCGCCGAACCCACCTCAGCGAAGGATCCTTATAGGCATGTCTTCTATGCAGAGCATCTTTATAGTTCATGCCAGCGAAGACCCTCGCTGTGCTCGGGAGGCACGATTGCGTAGGGCGGGTCACCCCGCCCCTACACTGCCAGCGCCACCACCTTCAGCGGCGGCTTGCCATCCAGGCTGGGGAAATCGGCCTCGGGTGAAATCCATTCAACATCGCGGATGGGGCGGCCAGCTTTGGCGGCGCTGCGTTGAAGCTGCGCCAGCCAGCCGCCGCGCTCCACGGCGGCCACGTTGTTGCAGCAGTACAGCGTGCCGCCTTCAACGGTGGCCAGCAAGGCGGGTTTGAAGACAGACGGGTAATCGTTTACTAAATCCACGACGCCGAACGGGCTCTTGGCATAACGCGGCGGGTCTAAGAAGACAATATCGAACTGCTGCGGCGCCAGCTTGGGGAAAGCGGGCATGCGCTTGCCGCGCACAAACTGCGGCTGGCCGATGCCCGCCAGCTGGCGCACGGCGGGAAAGACATCGCTCTTAATGAAATCAGGCTGGATGCGCAGCGTGTTCAGCTCGGCATTTTGCTGGCCGGCGGCGAGAGTGCTGGCGGCGAAATCTATATTGACGACCTGGCGGGCACCCGCTACTGCGGCGGCGATACCGACGCTACACGTGTAGGCGAACAGGTTGAGCAGGGATTTGCCCGCCGCGGCCTGCATGATGTGGCGGCGGCCAGCACGCATATCCAGGAAGAGCCAGGGGTCCTGCCCGTCATGACGGGCCTGCACCTGATAGCGCACGCCCAGTTCGCGTGCGGTGTGCGGCTGGGCAGCAACCTGCTGCCGCTCGGCGGGCAGCGGGTTGCGGATGCGGGAGTTCTTCTGGCTGCGGTCATTGTAGATGGGCGTTAGCGCCGGAAACGCTTCAGCATAAAACGTCTCGATGGCGCTCAGTTCATCGGGCGAAAGGGGCTGATGAAATGTCTGTACTAGCAGTAAGTCGCCATAGCGATCGATCGTCAGGCCGGGCTGGCCTTCGGCGGTGCCGTGGAACAGGCGGTAGCAGTCCGTATCTTCGCTGTGTAGCTGCGACAGGAGAGCTGCACGCGCCTCAAGAGCGGCTGCCAGCAGGCGCGGCAGCGCCATCAGGGAGCGTAGCTTTCGGCCAGGATCGCCTGGCCCGCGCCGCCTTGCAGGCAGGCCAGCACGCTGCGCGCCGCGCCCTGCGGCGCCTGGGCCGCCAGGGCCAGCACGGGCAGGCTGACGTTGAAGTCAAACGCGCGGATGCTGTCATCGGTCCAGGCGGCGGGCAGCAGCCCGGCGGCGCCGGTGTTGCCTGCAACATTCTGCAACACCGCGTCTGGCCCAAAAGCGATGAGCGCTTGCCCGCTGAAGGCGCCGCGCACCACGTTGCTGCTGAACGCTTGCACGGTCTCGTCGCTGCTCGGCGGCAGGAACAGCCATACATCGGCATCTGGCCCGCCCACATCGGCCCAGTTACGGATGCGCCCACTTAGAAGATCGGCAGCTTGCAGGGAACTAAGCGTGGTCATGCTTAAGTTGCCGGAAGCTACCAGCAGGATGCGCTCTTCAGCTAAGCGTGCCGCAAACGGAGCGTTGCGGTCACCGCCCAGGCGGATGTACAGGTCGTAGTCGGAATAATCGATCTGCGAGGGATAAATAGAGTCGATCGTCACCGCCACACTGCCGTCTGTGGGCAGGCATGCCATCACGGCTTCGGCCACCGGATAGGTTGCAGGGCTGATCGCCAGACGCAAAGGCTGTGGCTCGGCGGCGGGTGACCCGCAGCCAGCCAGGATCAGAGCGACAAAGACGAAGAGAAGCTTTCTCATTGCAGCAACAGGATAAGGATACCCAAAGCTGTGCAATAGATGGCGAATGGATAGAAGGAATGCGTGGCTAGGTAGCCCAACAACCAGCGAATGGCAGCGTACCCCATCAGTGCCGCGGCAACGAAACCGACGGCGATGGGCAGCAGCAGGCTGCCCGCCTCTGGCAGGCTGCCCAGCTGCAGCCAGGCCACAACGCCCGCGGCGGGCATGATCGGCACCGACATCAGAAAGGCGAAGCGAGCCGCCTGGCGGCGATCCAGATCGCGCACCATGCCACCAAACAAGGTGGAAGCAGAGCGTGAGACCGCGGGCAGCAGGGCAATGATCTGGGCCGCGCCGATCCACAGCGCGTCTTTGGTGGTGAGCTCGCTCAGTTGGCGCTGCTTCTTGCCCAGCCACTCGGCGGCCACCAGCAGCAACCCGTTCACGATGAGAAAGATGGCAGTGAAGGCCATGCTGGAGAATTTGTCCATGCTGTCTTGGATGAGCCAACCCACCACCACGGCGGGCAGCATGGAGAGCAGCACCAGCCAGCCCAGGCGCGCGTTCGGGCTGGTGCGGCGCGTGCGCAGCCCTGCCCACATGTCTCTGCCGATAGCGATCAGGTCTTTGAAGAAATAGGCCACCACGGCTACCCAGGTGCCTAGCTGGATGAGCACATCGAACACAAATGCCGCCGTGTCTTCGGCGGGCAGGCCCAACAGGGCGCGGGCAAGAATGAGATGACCAGAGCTGGAGACCGGCAAAAATTCAGTGAGCCCCTGCACGATGCCGAGCAGGGCGGCTTGGATCAGTGTCATGGAATACATATCCTCGTGGAATTGTTGCCACAGCCACCTGCAAGCGGTAGCCGTGTGCCAGTAAGTATCTTACCTGAGGCTGGCGCGGTGCTGGGCTTGCAGCGCGGCGGCCACCTGCGGCAAGCTGCCATCCAGAATGGCGGCGCGCAGATCCTTGGCGATATGGATAAGGGTATAGAGATTATGGATCGAGAGCAACGTGCCCGCCAGCATCTCCTTGACGATGATCAGGTGGCGCAGATAGGCGCGTGTGAACGTACGGCAGGTGTAGCAGCCGCAGCCTGTATCGATGGGGTTGGGATCGCGGGCGAACTCAGCGTTCTTGAGGTTGAGGCGGCCGCCGGAGCGCAGGAAGACGGCATTGGTGCGGCCAAGGCGCGTGGGCAGCACGCAATCGAAGATGTCCACACCGCGCTGGATGCACTGCACCAAGTCTTCGGGCGTGCCTACCCCCATCAGGTAGCGCGGCTTGTGGGCCGGCAGGATCGGATCCACCACGTCCAGCATGGCGTGCATGTCCTCCTTGCTCTCGCCCACAGAGAGGCCGCCAATGGCGTTGCCGGGCAGGTCCATACTGGCCACAAACTCGGCGGACTGGGCGCGTAGCTCAGGCCACACCCCGCCTTGCACGATGCCGAACAGCGCCTGGTCGCCGCGGCGCTTGGCGGCGATGCAGCGTTCCAGCCAGGCGTGCGTACGCTGCATGGCGCGTGCATTGTAGGCGCGGTCGCTCGGCTCGGCGCATTCGTCAAAGGCCATGATGATGTCCGCCCCCAGATTTTCTTGGATGGCCATCACAGATTCAGGCGTGAAGCGATGCAGCGAGCCATCAATATGGCTGCGGAAGTCTACGCCGTCGTCATCCACCGAGCGAGTTTGGGAGAGCGAGAAGACCTGGAAACCGCCGGAGTCGGTCAAGATCGGGTGAGGCCATTGCATAAAGTTGTGCAGGCCGCCCATCTCGGCCACCAGCGCGTCGCCGGGGCGCAGGAAGAGGTGGTATGTGTTGGAGAGCACCAGGCTGGCGCCCATCTCGTGCAGCTGCGCGGGCGTCACGGCTTTGACCGTGGCGGCGGTACCCACTGGCGCAAAGACTGGCGTAAGCAGTTCGCCATGCGGGGTGGCAAAGCGGCCGGCACGGGCGCGGCCGCTTTGGGCTTCCAGTGTAAATTTGAAATCGAAGCTCATCTTAGTTGGGCCAGAAGTAGGGTACTGCCACCACGGCGATCGCCAGTGAGAGCAGGGTGAGCGGCAGGCCGAGGCGGAAATAATCGCCGAAACGATAACCACCCGGACCCATGACCAGCAGATTGGCGGGGTGCCCGGTGGGGGTGAGGAAGGGCAGCGAGGCGCCCAGAGCGATGGAGATGAGTATGGCCTGGGGCGAAAGGGCCAGCACGCTCTGCCCACCGAGGGCAATGCTCGACACCAGCACGACCACCACCGCGGTGGGGATGAACTGGGCGGCCAAGTTGCTGGCCAGGAACAGCGCCGCGATCAGCAGCGGCGCCTGCCACGTGCCCGCCGAGGCAAACAAAATATTCCCGAGATAGGCGGCTGTGCCGGTACGCTCCAGGGCGATACCGAGCGGCAGCATGCCCGCAATCAGGAAGATGGCAGGCCACTGAATGGCGCGGTGGGCTTCTTCCATAGTAAGGCAGCGCGAGATCACCATCAGCGCCGCACCCGCCACAGCGGCGATCTCGATGGGCAACACACCCAGGCCAACGCAAGTGACTACGGCCAGCATGATGGCTACCGCCAGCAGAGCCTTCTCTTTGCGCGGTGCTTCTTGCAACTCAGGTGAAGTGATGAGGAACTCGCCACTCTCGGCCAGCAGCTTAATACGGTTGCGGTTGCCGTGGATCAGCAGCGTATCCCCGGCGTGCAGTGGCATCTTGCGCAGGTTGTAGCGATAAGGTTTGCCACGGCGCCAGATGGCCAGCACGTTGAGCCCGTAATGCTCACGGAAATGAATATCGTGCAAGGACTTGTCTTTGATACCTGCGTGGGGCGAGATGACCACTTCGGCCAGCCCGACTTCATCGTTCTCCAAGTCTTCGGGCCGCGGGATGGCCGAAGTGGTGATCACCAGCTCTTGCATGGCGTGCAACAGCTCCACATCCTCGGCGCGGCCTTCCACCAGCAGCTGGTCGCCGGCTCGCAGACGCTCGCTGGGGCGCGGCATCAGGAGGGTCTTGCCTCCGCGCAGGATGCTGAGCACAGACAGACCCAGCGCATCGGCCAGGTCGCCTTCGGCCAGGCTGAGCCCATCCAGGCGTGAGTTCTCGGGCACGGCTAGCAATTGCAGGCGGTCTTGCAAGTGGTACTCAGAAAGATCGCTTGTGGACACACTAAAGTCGGACGACTCATTGAGCTTGGGCAACTGCTTGCGGTTGGTTTGCAGCAGCAAGCGGTCACCGGCTTGCAGGGGCAGGTTTTGGAAGTTGGTGCGGATAAGGCGCTCGCCGCGGCGGATGGCGAGCACGTTGGCCTTGTATTGCTTGCGGAAGTCCATGCGCGAGAGGGTTTGCTCCTCCAGCGGGGAGTCAGGCGTGATCTCGACTTCAAGCAATGAAACCTGTGGTGAGATCAGATCACGGATCATTTGCGCGGGGTCGCTGTGGTTGGCTGCCTCTGGCGCCAGCAGCATGAGGGTTTGCCCTTCGATGAGTTGCTGCAGCAGTTCAACGCGGCCCAGCACCAGCAGCTCGTCGCCGCCGCGCAGCAGCGTATCCGGCGTGGGGGAGAAGCGCGGCCGCCCATCACGCGAGATGCCGATGACGTTGAGCTTGAGCGCCGCGCCCAGGCGGCTGGCGCTCAGCGGACGCCCAGCCAAAGCGCTGTTGGCGGGCAGCTGCACGCTGAATAGACGCTCCTCCAGATCAAACAGCTGCCCGGTTTCGTAGGCCAACTGGCTCATGCGCAAGGCCGAAGTGCGTTTGGGCGTGAGGCGTGGGCCGAACAAGGCCAGGAAGGCGATACCGGCCAGGGTGATTGGCAGACCCACGCGGGCAAAATCAAAGAAGGCGAAGGGGGTGTGCCCCAGCTCGCTGAGCGCATTGCTCACCAGCAGGTTGGAGGCGTTGCTGATGAGTGTGTTGGTGCCGCCCAGCAGGGTGCCAAAGGCGATGGGCATCAGTAGATTGGAGGTGAGCAGGCCGCGCTTCTTGGCGATCTGGCTCACTACCGGCAGCATCATTACGATGATGCCGGTGCTGCTCATCACGGCTGAGAAGCTGGCCACCATGAACAGGATGGCTGCCACCAGGGTGACCTCGCTTTTGCCGCCCATGCGGTTGAGGCGGCGGCCCAGCCAGTTGGCAACGCCGGTGCGCCCCAGCCCGGCGCTGAGGATGAGCATGGCCCAGATCGTGACCACGGCCGGGTTACTGAAGCCGGAGAAGGCCTCTGCTGGTGTAATGATCTGGCTCAACCCCAAGCCGAGCAGCACCAGGATGCCGATGAGATCGGCGCGGAAACGTTCAGTAACCAGCAGCAGTACGGCTACAGACAAAATGCCCAGGGTGAGGGCAATTTCTGGTGTCATAGAGGGTATACAGGTCCAGCAAGCAAGGAAAGTAGCATGTAGAACAGAAATTATACCGTTGGGCTCTGTGCAGGCGGCCGGAGGGCTGCTGATATAATCAACTTGTTAAGAAAATCCCCCTCTACTTCACTTAAGGAAGCCCATGAAACCTTCAGACGTACACGCAACCATCGCGAAGCACCTGCCTGCGGGCAGCGAACCCATTGTGTTGGATGTGGAGGGCTCCCATGGGCCGTATTTGCGTGACGCGCTGACTGGCAAAGAATACATAGACTTCTTCACCTACTTTGCCAGCGCTCCGGTAGGCCACAACCACCCCAAGATGCATGACTCGGCCTTCATCGAGAAGCTGATGAGCGTGGCCATCACCAAGCCGTCCTCCTCGGACTTTTTCACCACCTACATGGCCGAGTTCGTGGAGACCTTCTCCAAGCACATCATGCCCGCCAACATGCAGCACCTGTTCCTGATCGCCGGTGGCGCGCTGGCGGTGGAGAATGCGCTCAAGGTAGCCTTTGACTGGAAGGTGCGCCGCAACATCGCCACCTTCAGCAAACCGCCCGCAGGCCCAATGCACAAGATCGATGGCATGGGTTCCAAGATCATCCATTTCCGTGAGGCCTTCCACGGCCGTTCGGGCTACACGATGTCGATGACCAATACCAACGATGAGCGCAAGTACATGTACTTCCCCAAGTTTGACTGGCCGCGCGTGCTCAATCCCAAGCTGCGTTTCCCCGTCACGGACGAAGTGCTGACCGAGGTCAAGCGCGCCGAGGAAATTGCCCTGACGCAGATCCAATACGCCTTGCAGCAATACCCTGGCGATATTGCCGGTTTGATCATTGAGCCCATCCAGGGGGAGGGCGGCGACAATCACTTCCGTCCCGAGTTCTTCAAAGAGCTGCGCCGCCTGGCGGATGAGCATGAGTTCCTGCTGATCATGGATGAGGTGCAGAGCGGCATGGGCATCACCGGCAAGATGTGGGCAGTGGAGCACATGGGCATTGAGCCAGACATTATTGTGTTTGGCAAAAAGTCGCAGGTGTGTGGGTTCATTGCTGGCCCGCGCATTGATGATGTACCCAACAATGTCTTCGAAGAAGAGAGCCGCATCAACTCCACTTGGGGCGGTGACCTCACCGACATGGTGCGTTCCCAACGCTTCATCGAGATCATGAGCGAAGACAAGCTGGTGGAGCACACGGCTAAGATGGGCGAGAAGCTCATCGCCGGATTGCAGTCCGTGGCGAATAGCTCCAAGGGCTTTCTGGACAACGTGCGCGGCCGCGGCATGATGGTGGCCTTCGACACGCCCAACAGCGCCGAGCGCGATGCCCTGCTGGCGCGCATGAAGGACAACGGCGTGTATGCGCTCAGCTGTGGCAACCGCTCTGTGCGCTTCCGTGGCACGCTGGACACTCCGGCCGAGATCATTGACAAGACGCTGGAGATCCTGGTTGCCAGCTTGCCCAAAGCCTGAGCAAAGACCGTATGATAGGGCAACCTAGTGTAGGGGCTGCCTATGTTGCCTGATTTCCGCGTACGCCAGCGCGATTACCTTTTGGAGATCGCGCGGGTCATTACCCAAGAGCTGGACCTGGATGCGGTGTTGGCGCGCATTTTGCGCCACGCCGCAGACCTGCTGGCCGGCCAGGCTGGCCTGGTGGCCCTGCGTGGCGAACCTGGCGGCTGGGCCACGGCGGCTTCGTACGGCATCCCCAACGAGCTCATTCAGTACCTCAACCCGATCCTTGCCGCCGTGCCGGATCATGAAGACCCGGCCCGCTTTGAGCTGCCCGAGGTCAATCGTTTACTCCAGCGCCTGGCGCGCGAAGTCAGCCTGGGCCTGTTCAGTGGTGTGGGCTTACCGCTCATCTCGCAAAACCGCGTGCTGGGCGTGATCTTTGTCTTTCGCAATTACCGCGGCCAATTTTCGCGTGAAGACCGTCTGCTGCTACAAAGTTTTGCAGACCAGGCCGCCATCGCCGTGCAAAACGCACAGCAGTATGCCAACACCAACCGTGAGCGCCGCCGCACGGAAGCCATTTTGGATGCGGTGGCGGATGGCATCCTCATCCTGGGGCCAGACCACACCATCGAGCGCTGCAACCCCGCGTTTGCGCGCCTCTCGGGGCGTGGGGCGGGCGATGTGCTCGGTCGTAAGCACAATGAGGTCATCCAGTTTGGGGAGCTGGAGCACGGCCCTACACTGGAGCAAGCCGAGGCGGGCGGCTGGCCGCTCACGCCCACGGCGACTCTGTATGTAGAGGGCGACCTGCAGCGGCCAGATGGCAGTGCGCTGGCCGTCGGCGTGACCTATGCCCCGCTGCTCACGCAGGAGGGCCAACTACTCAACATCATCGCCTCCGTGCGTGATGTCAGCCACTTCCGCCAGGCGGAGGAGTTGCAGAGCACCTTCATCTCCGTCATCAGCCATGAGCTCAAAACGCCGGTGGCGCTCATCAAGGGCTATGTGGGCACGCTACGCCGCCCGGATGTGCGCTGGGGCAGCAGCGTGGTGCAAGACAGCCTGGAAGTGATTGAAGAAGAGGCTGACCGCCTGAGCGGCCTGATCGAGAACCTGCTGGACGCCTCGCGGCTGGAGGCGGGCGTCCTGCCCATCAATGCCAGCGACATCTCGCTGCCGCTGCTGATCGAGCGCATCGTTGAGCGCTTCCGCACGCAGTCTCCCTCGCACACCTTTGTGGTCGATTTCCCGCCAGAGTATCCGGTGATCCTGGCGGACGAGCAGCGCATAAGCCAGGTATTGCTGAACCTGCTCTCCAACGCCGTCAAGTATTCACCGCAAGGCGGCGAGATCCGTTTGTGGGGGCAAGTGCGCCCGGAGCATGTGGTTGTTTGTGTGAGCGATGAAGGCCCGGGTATTGCGCCGGGCGACATCCCACACATCTTTGACCGTTTCTACCGTGCCGATGAAGCCCAGCGCAACACCAAGGGCGCCGGTCTTGGTTTATATTTGACCCGCGCCATTCTGGAGGCGCACGGCGGGAGCATCTGGGTAGACCCCGCGTACACCCAGGGCGCCTGCATCTGCTTCTCGCTGCCACGCCAGTAAAAAAATCCTGTTTGTATTGAGAGACCATGCCACGCACACAAATTCCCTGCCCCCAATGCCGTACACCCGTGGCTGCTGAAGTTGAGCAGCTGTTTGATGTGGGGGTGGACCCGCAAGCCAAGCAAAAGCTGTTGAACGGCTCTGTCAACGTAGTGCAGTGCCCCAACTGCGGCTTCCAGGGCCAGATCCCGCTACCCATCGTGTATCACGACCCCAGCAAGGACCTGCTGCTGACCTACTTCCCGCCGGAGCTCAACACGCCGGTGATGGAGCAGGAGCGCCAGATTGCGCCTTACATGAGCCGCGTGGTGGACAACTTGAAGCAGGAGGACCGCAAGGCCTATCTGTTCAAACCACAGCAGATGTTCACTTACCAGAACCTGATCGAGAAGGTGCTGGAGGGTGAAGGTATCACCAAGGAAATGTTGCAGGCGCAGCAGAAGCGCGTGGAATTGTTGCAGAGTTTGCTCACAGCGCCCGAAGACAGCATTGTGGATGTTGTGCAAAAGAATGCCGATACCGTGGATGCGGACTTCTTCACCCTGTTGAGCCGCATGTTGCAGGCCGGGCTAGGCGCAGGCGACGAGAATGCTGCCGTGCGCCTGGGCAAGATCCAGGAGGCGCTGCTGGAGCACACCGACCTCGGCAAGCAGATCAAGCAGCAGGCCGATGAGATCGAGGCGGCGCGTGCCGCGCTGGAGAGCGCCGGCACAGAGCTGACCCGCGAGAAATTGCAAGACTTGCTGCTGGATGCGGTGGACAGCGATGGCCGTCTGAACGCCATGGTGGGCATGGCGCGCCCGGGGCTGGACTATGTGTTCTTCCAGCAATTGAGCGAGCGCATTGACAAAGCCGAGGGGGATGAGAAGACCAAGCTCAGCACTTTGCGCGAGAAGCTGCTGGATATTACAAAGCAGATCGATGAACAGCTGCAGGTGCGCGTAGCAGCCGCCCAAGGCAATTTGGACGCCATGCTAAATGCCGAGAACCCGCTGGATATGCTGCAGCAGAACCCGGCGATATTGGATGAGCTCTTTGTTCAAGTGATTAACCAGAATTTGCAACAGGCCGCTGAACAAAAAGATGGCGAGCGCTTGCAGAAGCTGCAACGCCTGGCGATGCTGATCCAACAGTTGATCAACCCGGGCTACAACCCGACCCTGCTCGAAGATCTGATCGAGGCGGCCGATGACGCCGCCCGCAGCAAGGTGGCCGAGGAGAACAAAGACTCGATCACGCCGGAGTTTTTGGAGAGCCTGTCCGCCATGATGGCGCAGCTGCAGGAGAGCCCGGACCAAGCGCTGGCCGAGAGGGTGCGCCAGGCCTACCGCGCCGCGCTCAAGGTTTCGATGCAGAAGGGTATGCAGGGGAAGTAGGCCGCGCTTAAACCCGCACGTGTCATCCTGAGCGGGTGTAAACAGCACCACCTGCGCGCCGAGCCCGCCTCAGCGAAGGATCCTTATAGACATATCTTCTATGTAGCGCGTCTTTTTATAGTTTATGCCGACGAGGATCCCTCGCTGCGCTCGGGATGCACAACCCCACGTGTCATCCTGAGCGGGTGTAAACAGCACCACCTGCGCGCCGAACCCGCCTCAGCGAAGGATCCTTATAGACATGTCTTCTATGTAGCGCGTCTTTTATAGTTCATGCCAGCGAGGATCCTTCGCTACGCTCGGATGCATGCCTTTAGCTTGTGATTATTTGGAAGACCTGTGGATATGGATTCCTCACTGAGCTGGGTCCGGCGGCCTGATACTGGCTTACAAACCCGTTCGGAATGACAATAGGCAGTAAAAGACCCGCTATTGCGGGTCTTTTGTTTCGTCTTGCAGAGGATTATCCAGGCGCAGGCCATGGCCGCGCACCGTCACCACGTATTCGTGATGCGGGTCCGCTTTGGTGAGGCGCTCGCGCAGGCGGCGGATGAGGGCATCCAGCGCCTGGTCCGAGATGCTTAGAGCTCCATCTTCTTGCCAGACGTGCCGCACCAACTCATCGCGCGTCACCACCAAGCCATCGCGCAGATAGAGCATTTCCAGCATGGTGAACTGGGCTACAGAGAGCGGGGGATCCACTTCGGTCTCGTGGGCCCACACGCGGCGTGAGCGTTTGTCCATGTGCAGACGGCGGCGGCCTTCGGGCACCTCAGCGGGGATATCAAAATCCAGCGGGACAGTAGCGTCTGAGGTGAGGAAAGTGAACTTTTGTGCCAGGGCAATCTGGATCAGGTCGCCATCATTCAGCAGCACGCGGCCTTTGAGCGGCTTGCCGTTGTGATGCGTGCCATTCTTGCTGTCCAGGTCTTCGAGTGTGATGCCATCGGCATTGAGCAGGAGGCGGGCATGATGGCGCGAGATCTTGCGATCGGGGATGATGACCTCACAGTCTTCGCCGCGCCCGATGGTGAGCTGGTTGCGCACCACCCAGCGTTCCCCGTTGAGCGGGCCGCTTTGGGCAATGAGCACGGGATAACTTTCAGCATTGTGAGGCATTAAAAGCTCCGCAGGTATAATACCAAATTCGGCTTCCCAGCCAGCCAATTGCGCATCAAGCCTCCGCTGCGGATCACACATCCGCTGCAGGTTACGCCCCTGCATGGCAAGCCGAACATGGAGAAGAAGAAAGACATGCCTTTAGAAGCAGGCGAGGTTTTACGCGAGCGCTATCAGATCAAAGAGTTCATCAGCCGCGGGGGTATGGGCAGTATTTACCTGGCTGAGGACCTGCGGCTTGAAGGCCGCCAGTGCGCTGTAAAAGAAGTGCGCCTTGACCCCTCACTCTCCGAAGAGACGCTCGACCAGACGCGGGCGCAGTTCTTGCGCGAGGCCACGGTGCTGGCGCGCCTGGACCATCCCAACTTGCCCAAAGTGTCTGACTTCTTCTCTGAGGGCGAGAGTGATTACCTGGTGATGGACTATGTGCCGGGGGGTGACCTGCGCGCCCTGATGATGGAAGCCAAGCAGACCAGCGATTTTCTGCAGGAGACTGAAGTGCTGGCTTGGGCCGGGCAGATCGCCTCTGCCCTCAGCTACTTGCACAGCCAACAGCCGCCCATCCTGCACCGTGATGTGAAGCCCAGCAATCTCAAGCTCACGCCCAATGGCGTGGTCAAGCTGGTGGACTTTGGCCTGGTTAAGATCCTGGCCGCCCAGGAAGACACGGTGACCATCGTGCAAGGGCGCGGCACGGCGCTGTACACCCCGCTGGAGCAGTACGGCGGCGACACGGGCCACACGGATGTGCGCAGTGATGTGTATGCCCTCGGGGCCACGTTGTATCACTTACTCAGTAACACGCCGCCGGTGGAAGCGCGTGAGCGTTTCCTGCATCCGGAGCAGATGCCTAGCCTGCGGGCGCTCAACCCTGAAGTGAGCCCGCGCAGCGAGCGTGCCGTGATGTGGGCGTTGAGCCTGCACCCCGAAGAGCGCCCACAGAGTATCGAAGAATTTCAGGAAGCGTTGTTTGGCAAGCTGGAGCCCAGCGGCCGCTCGGGCGGCCGTGCGCCTGCGCCAAGCTGGGCAGATGTGTTGTCATTGGGCACAGAGCGCTCGCTGGTGTGGCTGGCGGGCGTGCTCTTGTTGCTGGGCTTTATTGCGACGATCGGCCATTAGCAGTCGGTCTGCGGCCGCGTAGCCGCCACAGCCAACCCGCTAGCCAGCCGGCCAGGCAGCCAGCCAGCACGGCGATCACCAAACCCCATTTCCCGCCAAATTCCAGGATCTCACGGCTGGCTGGCAGATCGAGCGCCAGGTAGCAGCCAACCAGCAGCCCGCCGATCACCGTAGTGAGCGCCCAGCGCACACCCCAGCGCATCTGGTGCAGGTTGACGCCGGTTTGGTAGGCGCCCAGCGCCGCCACGGAGGAGATCAGCACCCACAAGAACCAATCCACCAGGTCTGTGCGGCGGATGATCTCTTCGGCCGGGCCGGGCTGCAGGGTGGGCAGCGGCGTCTGCGCTGCCTGGGTGGAGAGGATCGACTGCGCGGTTTGTGTGGCTTGCAGCGCCAGCCCCTCTGGGTTGATGCCTGCCACCCTGAACTGCTGGCCCAACGCCAGAGCGGGTGGTTCTCCGCTGGAGGCGGTCAGCACCAGCGTACCTTCATCTTCAATGGAATAGGTGGCTGTAGCAATGCCCAGGTGGCTCTGCACCGTGATCTGGCGTTGCAGTGTAGTCTGCTCCGTGATGAGGCTGATGGAGAAGGTGACCGGTGTGTTGTCTGGTACCCAGTTGCCGTTGTGATCCAAAATAGGCCCAGCCTGCAGAGACAGCAGGTCGCCCGCCTGGAAGGTGGGCGGCTCGCTGGTGCTGCTGTCCGCCTCGGTGGTGATCTGCGGCGTGGGCGTGGCAGCGGGCAGGATGCGCGTCACTTGCAGCGCGATCTCGCGCGCCGGGTTCGGCGCTAGCGCGTCGCTGAGGGTGTAGCCGATGCCGGTCACGCTCACCGGTGATGCGCCGCGCGGATCAATCTCCTTGAAGAGCAGGCGGGCGGCCACTTCGGCCAGTTCGCTGCTCTCGCCATACAGGCCGTAGTAGGCCGTCACCTTGGTGACATCCGTAGCATCCAGGTAATAGGGCGCATTCAGCGCGAAGACGATCACCTTCTTGTTCTGCAAGAGGTTCATGCGCTCGGCCAGCAGGCGGCGCAGCGCTTGCGACTCTGGCCGCGAGGCGCTGTCTTGTGTGACGCCAAACACCACCCATTCGGCGCGCGCCAAATTATCCAACAGCGGGTCTTCGCCTTCAATGTTGCCATCCAGCGTGCGCGTGAGCTGCATGAAGGAGAATGACGTCAGGTTGGCGGCTGTGATCTGGTTGCCCGCCAAAGGCCCGTACAAATTCACCGCCGCCTGCGCAAACGAATTCACCAGCACTTCCTGCTGGGGAGGGCACTGGCTGCATTGCTGGGCGGTGTAACTGTCTGTGATGAAGACGATCTGCTCAAAGCGGCCGGGCGGCTCTGGCAGCGCATCCGCCCTGGCGGATGCGCTGGGGCTGAACAAGGTGGCGGCACGGCGGCCGACCTCGAAGATAAGCTGGCGGTCTTGCCCAATCCCCTGCAAGCCAGCCGCGCTGGTGAGCACCTCGGCTTCGGTGAAGCTGGGGTAGAGCTGGTACTTGAGGGTCAGGATGCGCAGCACCGATTCGTCTACGCGCTCGGCAAAGGCCAGGTCTTCGCGATATTTCTGGGCGAAGAACTGCGCCGTGCGCACGATGGTGGTGTAGCTGTTGGGGTCGCCGGTCGAGATGAAGTTGCCGAGATACAGCAAGTCATTGCCAGCCAGGAAGGCATCCCGCGCCACCAGGGTGGCGTTGAAGGTTTGCTCGCTGGCATCGTAGCTGCGGCGCACGGCGCGTGTGCCCAGGCTGTCGCTAATGATCAGACCGCCATCCTCGCGCCAGGTGTTGAAGGCGGGCAGCGCCATCAGATCATTGAAGGCTTGCAGATCGAAACTGAGCGGGCGCGTGGTGGTGCGGATATTGCCCTGGAAGCCTTGATAACGGATGTGGGCCAGCAGCATGGCATCCGCCGTGGCCTCAGGGCTTGCGGCATTGCCGGTGACGGCGAAGAAGGGCGGCAGCTCAATCTCTGTGAGCTGCGTGAGCGATTTGCGGATGGTGGGGACTTCTTCGTCCAGCGGGCGGTCTGAGTCGCCATAGCCGGGCAGGTGCTTGGCCACTACGGCCACGCGGTGCTGGCTGCCGATATGAACGCCAGAGATGTACGCCTGGCCCATCTGACCCACCCAATAGGGATCGCCCCCGAAGCTGCGCACGCCGAGGTCACCCAGCGAGTCTGGCCGCGGCGTCTCGATCACATCCAGCGATGGCCCGAGCAGCATGTTGACGCCCAGGGCGGAGAGCTCGGCGCCGAGCAGCGAGCCGGCCTGCTGGGCCAGCGCGGTACGCCAGGTGGCGCCTAGCATCATGGCGTTGGGCTGCGGGCTGAGCACATCCAGCAGCTGGTCGTTGGGATAGCCATCGCCCTCTTGTGAGATGGCGATCAGCAGCGGCACGTAGGCACGCGGGTTGGGGTTGGTGAGCTCGTTGCTCTCGCTTTCGGCGCTGGCCAGCTCAGCCGATTGCAGCTGAGTGATCAGCGTATGCGCCGCGCTGAGCGTATCCGGCTGGGCCACAAAGTTGTCCATGTCGCGGCGCAACATCACGCCACCGATGTGGTAATTGGCGATCAGGTCGTAGATCTGGCTTTCGGCGGGAGCCGTAGCGCCGCTGAAGGTCACCAGGAAGAGCTGGCCCACGCGCTCCTCAGGGCTCATGCGCTGCAACAGCGCTGCCGCTTGTGCCTCAGGGTTGCTTTGCGCGCTGGGCGCGGCCTGCGCCGGGCTGACTGCCAGGATGGTTTGCAGCAGCAGGCTAAGCAGCAGCACAGCGCTCGCCAAGCGAGGGCCGTGCTTGGTATTCAAGGAAGTGGGGCGCAGAGATGCCATTTTGCGGTAACAAAAAACCGCAAAACTTCAACCGTTTGCGGTTGTAGTGAATTATACACGGGCGATTTCGTGTTCTATATCAGCATATAATCGCCACCATGAAGCTAAGCATTGTGATACCTGTGTTTAATGAAGAACGCACCTTGGCAGAGATCATTAAGCGCGTGCGCTCCTCAGGGTTGGCGGATGAGCTGGTGCTGGTCAACGATGGTTCTACGGATGACACGCCGCAGCTGCTATCCGAGTATGCCGGGCAGCTGGGGGTGCAGGTGTTGCACCACGAGCGCAACCAGGGCAAAGGGGCGGCGGTGCGCACCGGCATCCAGGCCGCCACCGGCGACCTGATCCTGATCCAGGATGCCGACCTGGAGTACGACCCGCGCGATTTTGAAAAACTGCTCGACCCCATCCACACCAGCGGGGCGGATGTCGTCTATGGCTCGCGCTTTTTGGGCGCGCCGCGGCGCACCACGATGTACTGGCACATGGTGGCCAACAAACTGCTGACCTTCCTCACCAACATCCTCTACAACAACATCCTCACGGATATGGAAACAGGCTACAAGCTCTTCAAGCGTGAGGTGCTACAGGGCATCACCATCCGCTCCAACAGCTTTAACTTTGAGCCGGAGATCACGGCCAAGCTGCTCAAGCGGCGGGCGCGTATCTTTGAAGTGCCGATCAGCTTCAACCCGCGTGATTACTCCGAAGGTAAAAAGATCGGCATCAAAGATGCTTTCGAAGCCGTGTGGGCATTGCTCTGGTATCGCTTTTTTGATTGACACAGCCTGTCATTGCGAGGCGCAGGCTTCGCCTGCGCACGAAGCAATCTGGGTTTAGAGCCCTTTGCGCAGCGCTGAGCTCTGAAATACTCCTGATAGTAATTGTCATTCGGAGCGCAGTAGCCGAAGGCTAGGAATCCCTGCAGGCTGGATTTGTACTCCAACATATCTGTAGCAGAACAAACCAGCCCTTAACGGATTCCTCTTCGGCCGCGCTTACAGCGCAGGCCTCATCGGAATGACAATAAGGCTCCTACGCATTAGTCCGCTGGCTTCAAATCACGCACGTTGAGCTGCAGGCGGCTTTGCCCATTGAACTCATTGGCCTCGAAGCGATAGAGCAGGTCAATGGCGTTGGGCATGCGTTCCAGCCATTCCCCCATCCCGAACGCGATCGCATCGTAGACGATGTGTCCGTCGCTGACGCTGAGCTTGAGGTGGCGCGCATCCGCGCCCACGGTGCGCGCCGAGCGCACGCTCAACCCGCGGCTGACCAGGTTCACCTGCGGGTTGCCGAAGCCGGTGGGCTCCAACAGCGCCAGCTGGTTCAGCACATCCGGCTTGAGGTGGTGCAGCGGCAGCTCAGCGTCCACCTTGATCACCTGACGCAGGTCCAGCGCGGCCAGCTGCGCGTGGGCGATCGCTTTCAGGCGCTCCAGCAGCTCAGGCAGGCGTTCGTTGCGGATGGTGAAGCCGGCCGCCGCGGCGTGCCCGCCGAAGTTCTCGAACAGCTCGGCGCATTGCTCCAGCGCATGCGTGATGTGAAAGTGGGGGATGCTGCGGCATGAGGCACGCGTAAACGTGTCGCTCTGCTGGCCGACGATGGCCGGGCGGTAGAAGCGTTCGACCAGGCGCGAGGCGGCCAGACCCACCACGCCGGAGCTGTAGTCTGGGTGGAAGGCAAACATCAGCAGTGCCTCAGGGTCATCTTGAGTGGCCAGGGTTTCGGCGGAGCTGCTGATCTCACGCGTCAGCACCTGGCGTTCCTTGTTGCGCACGTCCAAATATTGCGCCAGTTGGCCTGCTTTGAACACATCCTGTGTCGTGAGCAGGTCGTAGGCGGCCTTGGCGTTCTCCATGCGGCCAGCGGCGTTGAGGCGCGGGCCGAGCATGTAGCCAATGTCGCCAGAGCTGACCTTGCCAGGTTTGACGCCCGCCGCACCCATCAGCGACATCAGCCCCTGGCGCGCCGGGCGGCGGATCTGCTCCAGCCCCTGGCGCACCAGCCAGCGGTTCTCGCCCGCCAGCGGCACCATGTCCGCCACGGTGCCCAGCGCCACCAGATCCAGCCCCATTAGCGGGTCAGCATTGGGCTGGATGCGGGCTTGTAGGGCCGCTGCCAGCTTGTAGGCGGTACCCACACCGGCTAGCTGCTTTTCTGGGTACTCGTCACCATCTTGCTTGGTGTTGATGATGGCAAAGGCATCCGGCAGCTCGGGGCCGGGGGTGTGATGGTCCGTAATGATGAGGTCGAGGCCCAGTTTGCGCGCTTCGGCCGCCTCGGCCAGCGAGCGCACGCCACAGTCCACACTGATGACCAGGCTAACGCCCGCGTCTTTGAGGGTGTGCAGGGCTTGGATGTTGAGCCCGTAGCCTTCTTCGAAACGGTCTGGGATGTAGTCGCGCGCCCGGCCGCCCAGCGCCTGGATGGCTTGCACCAGCAACGCAGTGGCGGTCACGCCATCGGCGTCGTAGTCGCCATAGACGGCGATCAGTTCCTGATTGCGGATGGCGTGCTCGATACGGTCTACGGCTTGCCCCATGTCCTTGATGCGCAAGGGGTCATTGCCCTCGATAGGCAGCGCGCCGAGGTAATGTTTAGCCGCTTCAGGGGTGTGGTGGCTGCGGTTGAACAAGATCTGGCGCAGCAGGGCGGGGTAGGCAGCCAGTGCCTGGTCCGCCTCAGGGGTGATCAGGTCAGCAACTTGCCAAATTTTTTCCAGTGGGGGCATAGCGGCGCAATGATACCAGCCGCGCCCGCCACGCCTTTTGCGTTATCATCGCTGGCGATGTTGCAGCAACTACAAAAATGGTGGCGAGTGGCGTGGGTGGGGGTACGCCGCGTCCTGCGTTGGCTGACACCCGGCTTGGGCATCAAACGTTGGCTGTTGGTGATCCTGCTGGGCACCTTTCTCATAGGTGTCGGTGGCGCGATCATGGTATTGGATATATACCGCACTGCGCCGGACACTTGGTGGGCCAGTTACCTCTCTACATTATCGTTGCGTTTTCTTGAGCGCCCGCTGCGTGTGCTGATCTTCGGCGGGCTGGGGCTGGGCGCGTTGGTGTATGGCGTGCTGAACATGAACCGCGCCCTGCTGGCGCCATACATGCGCCCCGGCCGCCCGGTGGTGGACACCCTGGTGGACCACCGCAAGCGCGGCCGCGGCCACCGCATCGTCGTCATCGGCGGCGGGCACGGGCTCTCCACCTTGCTGCGTGGGCTCAAGGAGCACACCTACAACATCACCGCCATCGTCACGGTGGCGGATGACGGCGGTTCTTCGGGCCGCCTGCGCAACAACCTGGGCGTGCTGCCGCCCGGCGACATTCGTAATTGTCTGGCGGCGCTCTCCAACGACGAAACTCTTATCACGCAACTCTTCCAGTATCGCTTCTCCGGCGGCGCCGGTGAGCTGGAAGGGCACTCCTTCGGTAATCTTTTCATCAGCGCGCTGAGCGAGATCACCGGCAGCTTTGAAAAAGCCGTGGCCGAGTCTGGCCGCGTGCTCTCGGTGCACGGCCAGGTGCTGCCGGCCACGCTGCACGATGTGCGCCTGGTGGCGGACCTGTCTGAGCCGCTGGGCGGCGGCGAAGTGCGCGTGCACGGGGAGAGCAAGATCCCGGAGCAGGTGGGGGCGGCGGTGCGCCGTGTCTGGCTGGAGCCGAATGCGCCGCCCGCTTACCCGGCAGCGGTGCGCGCCCTGCTGAACGCAGACCTGATCGTGATCGGCCCCGGCAGCTTGTTCACCAGCATCCTGCCCAACCTGCTGGTGCCGGATCTGGCGGCTGCGCTGCGCAGCAGCCCAGCGCTCAAAATTTTTATTTGTAATCTTTCCACCCAGGCCGGTGAAACGGATGGCTATAGCTGTGGTGACCATGTGCGTGCCATTGAGGAGTACGTGGGCGACCACTTGTTTGATGTGGTCATCGGCAACCAACCGCCCAACCGCAAGCTGCCGGATGGCAGCCAGTGGGTGACGATCGATGATGACCTGCGCAAGAATTACCCACTGTACCTGGCGCAGGTTGCAGACCCTGAGAAACCCGGCCAACACATGGCCGAAAAACTGGCGCAACTGCTGATCGACCTGTTGCAAGAGCGCACTGGCCCACTGACAAGGGAAGAAACAAGCGATGTTTAGCAAAAAGACAATTGCAGATATTGACCCACAGGGCAAGCGCGTACTCGTGCGCGTCGATTTCAACGTGCCGCTGGAGGCTGGTGTAGTGCAAGATGACACGCGCATGACCGCCGCACTGCCCACCATCGAAAACTTGCTGAGCCGCGGCGCAGCCGTCATCCTGTGCTCACACCTCGGCCGCCCCACGGGCGAGCCAGACCCGCAATATTCCATGGCCCCGGTGGCTGAGCATCTGCGCACGCTGACCCAGGCGCCGGTGCACTTTGTAGCTGAGGCCGTCGGCACCCAGGCTGAGGCCGCCGCGCAGGCGCTGCAGCCGGGCGAGATCCTGGTGTTGGAGAATACGCGTTTTTACGCCGGGGAGACCAAGAACGACCCGGCCATGGCCGAGGCGCTGGCCAAGCTGGCCGATATTTACGTCAATGATGCCTTTGGGTCGGCGCACCGCGCCCACGCCTCTACAGAAGGCGTGGCGCGCCACCTGCCCGCCGTGGCTGGCTTGCTGATGGAAAAAGAGATCCAGTATCTCGGCCAGGCGCTGGCGGAGCCCAAGCGCCCCTTCGTGGCTATTTTGGGCGGCGCCAAGGTGAGCGACAAGATCGAAGTCATTCGTAACCTACTCAGCAAGGCAGACCAGGTGCTGATCGGCGGCGGTATGGCCAATACTTTCTTCGCCGCCCAGGGCATCGCCATGGGCGACTCGCTGGTGGAGCCAGACGCCATAGACACCGCCAAAGCCCTCTTGGCCGACGCGGGCGGCAAGCTCAGCCTGCCGGTGGACTTTGTGATCGCGGATGCGTTCAGCGCTGACGCCGGTCACGAGGCACGCGCTGTGGGCGATGTGCCCGCTGGCTGGCGCGTGCTCGATATTGGGCCCAACACGGTGGCCGCCTTCAGCGCCGCGGTGCGCGCTGCCGGCACCGTAGTGTGGAATGGCCCCATGGGCGTATTCGAGATGGCGCCCTTTGCAGCCGGCACCTTTGGCGTGGCAGAGGCCGTGGCCGACTCGGCCGCGGTGAGCATTGTGGGCGGCGGCGACTCCGTCTCCGCGCTGCAGCAATCCGGCCTGGCGGACAAGATCACACACATCTCCACCGGCGGCGGCGCCTCGCTGGAGATGCTGGAAGGCAAACTGCTGCCGGGTCTGGCAGCCCTGGAGGACAAGTAATGGCGCAGACACAAACGCGTGTACCTTTGATCGCTGGAAACTGGAAAATGAACAAGACCGTAGGTGAAGCCCTGCGGCTTGTGGAAGAGATGCTGCCCGGCTTGCAGGCCATACAGGGCGTAGAAAAGCTGCTGTGCCCGCCCGCTATGGCGCTCATGCCGGTGTCCGCCCTGGTGGATGGCAAGCATATTGGCGTGGGTGCGCAGAACCTGCATTGGGAGAAAGACGGCGCCTACACCGGAGAGCTCTCGGCGGCGATGGTGGCGGAATTTTGCCAATATGTCATTGTGGGCCATTCGGAGCGCCGCGCCCTGTTTGGCGATAACGATCTGAACGTGCACCGCAAGGTGGTGGCCGCCCTCAACGCCGGGCTCAAGCCGGTGCTTTGTATCGGCGAGACGCTGGAGCAGAACGAGGCTGGCCGCGCCGCTGAAGTGCTGAGCATGCAGCTGCGCGCCGCACTGGAAGGGGTGCAGATCAACTCGGCCGAGGCCTTGGTGGTGGCTTATGAGCCGGTATGGGCTATCGGCACTGGCAAGGCCGCCAGCCCGGAGCCGATCAATACGCTGCTGCGCAATGTGGTGCGCCCCACGCTGGCCGGGCTGCTAGGTGCCGAATTGGCTGAGGGCGTGCGCGTGCTGTATGGCGGTTCGGTGAATGCGGCCAACGCGGCGGAGTACTTCGCGCAGCCGGAGATCGATGGGGCGCTGGTGGGCGGGGCCAGCCTGAAAGCGGCCGACTTTATCGTCATCACACAGGCAGCAGGCTAGCTGTCTGCAGGGGCGCCAAACAGGCGCACGTTGTTGCCGCCCTCTTGCTTGACCTCATACATGGCCTGGTCGGCCTCGCGTAGCAGGCCTTCTGCATCGCGGTCTTTGTCGCTGAGTGCAATGCCGATGCTGGCCGTGATGTGAGCCGCATCGGCCAGGTTGCTGAGCTCAAAGGGGCGCAGCACATCCTGATGTACGCGGTTGGCCACCTGCATGGCGTCTTGTTGCTGCTCCACCCCGTTTAGGAACACAGCGAACTCATCACCACCCAGGCGAGCCACAATGTCACCGGGGCGAATGCTGGCTTCAATGCGCCGGGCAAATTTATTGAGCAACTCGTCACCCGCCATGTGCCCAAACGAGTCATTGAACACCTTGAGGTCGTCCAGGTCAATAAACAGCACAGCGTAGCGGTAGTTGGCTTCCTGCTGTGCCAACAGGTTGGCGCGGCTGAGATGGTCAATGAAATAAGCGCGGTTGGGCACCTGGGTCAGCGGGTCGTGCGTGGCGTGATGTTGCAGCACCTCCTGGGTCAGCTTGCGCACGGTGATGTTGTGCAGCACGCACACCCAGCCTTTGTGCTCTAGCTGCAGCGGCGCAGCGTGCCAGTCAAAATGCTGATCACCCAGCGCCACCTCAAAGTCAAAGCCTTCCGGGTTGGCAAACAGGCCGGTGATGCGCTCGATCTCGCTGGCAGCCAGCCCGGCACGTTGCAGCAAGGCCGCTAGCTTCGGCTCAGTATCTTTTCCAAGATGAATATCAAAGAAGTCGCTGGCGGCCTGGTTGGCGCGCGTCAGTTTGAGGTCTGTGGTCAGCAGCAAGATAGGGTCTGGCGTGCTGTGCAGCACAGCATCGAAGAGGGCGATCTGTTCCATCAACTCAGCCTGGAACTTGCGTTTGCTGGTCACGTTGCAGAACATCAACTCCGTACCGATGATGTTGCCCTCATCGTCTTTGCTGGTCACCGCAGAGCACACCGCGAACACAGGTTGCCCCAGTTTATTGTACAGCGTAAGCTCGCGCTCGCGCACAAACCCGTTGGTCTTGATGTCTTCAAACAAGCGCTGCGCATCCTGCTCTTGCTGCCACATGTAGGCGGGGAACTCTTTTTCCAGGATCTCTGTCTTGGCATCCACGCCCATCATGGTGAGGAAGTAAGGATTGGCATATGTGATCTGGTTGCTGCTGTTGGTGTACACCACGCCGTCATGGGCGTTGTTATGGAAGTTGAGGTCAGCCATGGCGCGCTCAAAGAAATTACGCTCAAGAGAGACCTTGTCAAGTTTTTTCTTGAGCTCAGTGTTCTCTTTACGCAATTGAGCCAAGGTGGGTTCCTTGGCGGCGCGCGGTGTGGGCGCTTTCTTGGCTGGCATGGTCGTGATTAACCTGGCTTCCTTATTGAGTGTACACCTTTCAAAAAAGCGAGGGCATGCTAGCTAACAAAACTGCAAACTCCATTGAGTTTGCAGTTTAGCCCGTCCCAAATTGCCGGTCACCGGCGTCGCCCAAACCGGGCACGATGTAACCGATCTCGTTCAGGCGTTCGTCAATGGCGCCCAGGTAAATGGGCACATCCGGATGATTCTCATTGAGATGCTGGATGCCTTCGGGGGCGCCCAGCAGGCCGATGTAGCGAATATTCTTGACGCCCCAGTCCTTGAGGATGGTGATCGTGGCTGCCGCTGAGCCGCCAGTGGCCAGCATAGGGTCGAGCACCAGGCACACGCCTACCGTGGGGTCGAGAGGCAGCTTGTTGTAGTACTGCACCGGCTGCAGCGTCTTTTCGTCGCGGTACAAGCCAATGTGCCACACCTGCGCATCCGGGATCAGGTCCCACACGCCGTCTACCATGCCCAGGCCGGCACGCAGAATGGGCACCAGGCCAATGTTGTCTTTCATTTCGCCGCCCACGGTCTTGCCCATCGGCGTTTCTACTTCTTTTTCGATTGTTGGCAGATCGCGGGTGGCTTCGTAGGTGAGTAGGGCGCTGATTTCGCTGACAAGTTCTCTAAATTTGCGGGGTTCTGTGGCTACATCTCGTAGAATCGTTAACTTGTGCAAGACCATGGGGTGTTTGGATTCGTTGGCTTGTAGCACACAATCCTCCTGGCAAGATAGTGAGTAAATTGGGGCGATTATATACGCGCGTAGCGCGAGCTGCATTTTTTCAACCTGTATAATCTTTTTTGATGAACGACACGCCGCGCCTGGTTGACCCCGCGCCACAAACCACAGACCGCAGTGAGCCCGCCTTGCGTCCCCGCAAGCTGGCCGAGCTGATCGGCCAGGAGAAGGTCAAAGAGAATCTCAGCATTCTGCTCGACGCGGCGCGCCAACGCGGCGAGGCCCTGGACCATGTCTTGTTCTACGGCCCGCCCGGCCTGGGCAAGACCACACTGGCCCACATTCTCGCCAACGAGATGGGCGTCAACATCAAAGTGACTGCCGGCCCGGCCATCGAGCGCCAGGGCGATCTGGCCGCCATCCTCAGCAACCTCAACGAGGGTGACGTGCTCTTTGTGGATGAGATCCATCGCCTGGGCAAAGCGGTGGAAGAGGTGCTCTACCCGGCCATGGAAGACTACGCGCTGGATATTGTCATCGGCAAAGGGCCGTCTGCGCGCGCCATTCGCCTCAAGTTGCCGCGCTTCACTGTGATCGGCGCCACGACGCGCCTGGCGCTGCTCACCGCGCCGCTGCGAGCGCGCTTCGGTGCCACCTTCCGGCTTGACTATTACGAACCCGAAGCCATCCATGCCATCCTCAGCCGCGCCGCCGGCGAGCTCGGCCTGCAACCAGACCCGCAGGGCATGCAAGAGATCGCCACGCGCAGCCGCGGCACGCCGCGCGTGGCGCTGCGCTTGCTCAAGCGTGTGCGCGATTTTGCCGAAGTGCGTGCTGGCGGCGAGCTGACCCGCCAGGTGGCGCAGCAAGCCCTGGCGCTGTTGGAAGTGGACGGCCTGGGCCTGGACGAGATGGACCGCCGCGTGCTGCGCGTCATCATCGAGAAGTACAACGGCGGCCCGGTTGGCCTGAACACCATCGCCGCCGCAGTGAGCGAAGAGCCAGACACGATCATGGATGTGGTCGAGCCGTATCTCATGCAGCTCGGTTTCCTCGAGCGCCGCTCGCAGGGCCGCTACGTCACCGCCGCCGCCTGCCATCATCTCGGGCTGCCCTTGCCAGCCCAGCTGAACGCACCCACGTTGTTTTAACTTTCACCGCAGATGAACGCAGATAGACGCGGATAAAAGCTTAAGACAAAATGATCGTTTGTTTTTATCTGTGTTCATCTGCGGCGTTGGCGAAGCCAACGCATATCTGCGGCATAAGACCTCCCTCACATGAATACTGCTGACTTTGACTACGAGCTCCCCGAAGAGCGTATTGCCCAGACCCCCGCAGAGCCGCGTGACAGCTCGCGCCTGCTGGTGCTGGAGCGCGCCACCGGCCAGCGCACGCATACGCACTTTGCCGAGCTCGGCGCGTTCCTGCGCCCGCATGACCTGCTGGTAGCCAACCACAGCCGCGTGCTGCCAGCGCGCCTGTTCGGGCGCAAGCTGCCTGGCGGCGGGGCCGTCGAAGTGTTGCTGGTCGAGCAGCTGGAGCCACAGCGCTGGAAAGCGCTGGTGGGCGGCAAAGGGCTGCGCCCTGGCCGCCAGATCGATCTGGGTCTGGGGCTGCTGGCCGAGGTATTGGAAGAGGGTGAGCGTTCGGAGCGGGTGCTGGCGTTCAACAAGCCACTCGATGAAGCGCTGGACAGCCTCGGGCAGATGCCGCTGCCGCCGTATATTCACACGCAGTTGCAAGACAAAGAGCGCTATCAAACCGTCTACGCACACCGCACTGGCTCGGTGGCCGCGCCCACTGCTGGCCTGCACTTCACGCCAGAGCTGCTGGCGGCGCTGAGCTCGCAGGGGGTCGGGTTTGCCGAGGTGCTGCTGCATGTCGGGCTGGATACCTTCGCCCCCGTGCACGAGGAGGATCCGAGCCAGCACCACATCCACACCGAATGGTGTAGCCTGCCTGAGGCCACTGCGGCGGCGGTGCAGCGCAGCAAGCTGGCCGGCGGGCGCACCGTCGCCGTCGGCACCACCAGCGTACGCACGCTGGAGAGCGCCGCACGCACCACGCATCAGGTGCAGGCGTACGAGGGGCGTACGGATATTTACATCCTGCCGGGCTATCGCTTCAATGCCGTGGATGCCATGATCACCAATTTCCACCTGCCGCGTTCGACCCTACTGATGTTGGTCAGCGCCTTCGCAGGGCGCGAACTGATCCTCGATACCTATCGCGAGGCGATCGCGCTGGACTATCGCTTCTATTCGTTTGGCGATGCAATGCTGATCGTGTAGCTATTCTTCCGGGCAGGTGTCCACCACCTGCAGGAAGGCGTTGACTACATTGGGATCAAACTGGCTGCCGCTGCAGCGTTTGAGCTCGGCGATGGCTTCTTCCTTGGTGCGCGCTTCACGGTAGACGCGCTCATCCGTCATCGCCACGTAGGCGTCGGCCACGCTGATGATGCGGGCGATCTTGGGGATCTGCTCACCCTTCAAGCCATCCGGGTAGCCGCTGCCATCGTAGCGCTCCTGGTGGGCGCGGATGATCGGCGCTACGCTAGCCAGGTTGCGCACAGGCTCTACAATGCGGGCGCCAATTTCGGGGTGCTGGCGCATGACCTCAAGCTCGGCCTGCTCCAGCGAACTGGGTTTCCTCAAGATTTCATCCGGCACGCCGATCTTGCCAATATCGTGCAACAACGCGCCCCATTTGATATCCGTCAGCTCATCCGCAGTGCAGCCCAGCAGGCGGCCGGTTTCCACCGCCAGGTCCACCAGGCGCTGGCTGTGGCCGCTGGTATAGGTGTCACGCACGTCAATGGCGCTGGCCAGGGCGCTGACCGTTTGCAGGTAGGCGTCCTGCGCTTCTTCAAACAAGCGCACATTTTCCAGCGCAATGCCGGCGTGGATGGCGAACGAGGCCACCAGGTCGGCATCTGCTTGTGAGAACTGGTTGGCGGTGTAGCCGTCGATTGTCAGCACGCCGATGCAGTTGCCGCGTGCGATCAGCGGTGCGCCGATCCATGATTTGATCTGCTCCGCCCCCGGGATCTGCAGCCAATCCGGGTGCTGGCTAATGTCTTCATACAGCACCGTACGCTGTTCAAACAGCAAGGGATGAGCGAATTTATCGTCCTGGATGGGCAGCTCAAGGCCCACCTGGCTCGGTGGCAGCTTACCAGCCACCGCGTGAATGATGAGGCGATCCCCTTTGACCAGCTGCACAGACGCACTGTCGAAGGGCACCACGCGCTTAAGCTGCTCCAGGATCAGGTCTAGTACACTGGCCCGGTCAGCTGCCGAGCCGAGGATGGCGGCCACCTCGCGCAGCGTTTCGGCCTGGCTGCGCTGGATGCGCTCGGCTTCGAACAAGCGCAGCTTGGCCAACGCCGTGCCGGTTTGCCCGGCGATGGTGTTGAGCAAGCGCATATCCGCATCGGAGAAAGCGTTGATACGCGTGCTCTCGGCGTTGATCACGCCAAGCACTTCGTTGTTGCTGCCCAGGATCGGCACGCACAGCTCCGAGCGCATGAGCGGGTTGATGCGCATGTAGCTCGGCTCCTTGTGCACATCCGGCACGCGGATGGCGGCGCCGGTGGAAGCCACCGTGCCGGTGATGCCTTGCGAGAGGGCTACACTGGTGGGCGCCTCGCTGCTGATGCCGCGGTACGAAGGGTGCACCACCAGCCGGTCGCGGTCTGGGTGCATGAGCAGAAAGCCGAACTTGTCTGTGTACATACTCGCGCCAATGATCTCGGTGGCGCGCTCCACCAGCTCATCTTCATTCTTCGCATTCACGGCTGCCTGTGTGATGGCATGCAGCATGGTGAGCTCTTGCAGCTGGCGTTTGGTCGATTCAAACAAATGAATGCTCTCCAACGAGAGCGAGATCTGATCTCCCAGCGTGGAGAACGAGGCCACTTCGTAATCATCGAAGGCATTGTGCTTATGGCTCTCGATGTTGAGCAGGGCATACACTCTCTTGTAGATCTTGATCGGGATGATCAGCTCAGAGTGGATCTCCGGGAAGCCCTCGATGGCAAAGAAATCAGGGTGCGCCTGGGCGTCATTGGCCACCACCAGCTCGCCCGTGCGCGCTGCCAGATCGAGCAGGCCAACTCCGAAAGGCTGGCTGTATCCCTGGCGGCTGGCGTGCTCGGTGAACTCGCCCGCTACCGCCTCGATGATGTAGGACTGGGTTTCATCATCCACGCGGGAGATGTCCGTCGAGTCGTAGCCCATGCGGCGATGCAAGCACTCCACAATGATCTGAAAGAGCTTGTCGCGCTCCAGTACGCCGCTCATGCGGTTGGTCAGCTCGTTGAGCACCGCCAGCTGGTGCGTGCGCCGTGTTTCGGCGGCGGCGTTGCGCAAGCGCTCGATGCCTGTCGCCAACTGGCCAGCCAGCGTGGTGAGCAGACGCTCGTCGTCTTCGGTGAAGTGGTTGAGCTCGCGGCTCTCGGTATTGATCACGCCGATGACGCGCTCGCCGATCTTCATCGGCACGCACAACTCAGACAGGGTTTGCTTATCGAAATCCAGATAGCCGAGGTGCTGGCGCGTATCATCCAGCCGGATGGGTTTGCCGGTTTGTGCCACGCGCCCGGTAACGCCCTGACCCAGCGCAATCGGCATATTGGCGATCTCCGGCGCCGACTCGTACGAGGGGTGGATGCGCAGCTCATTGCCGCTTTCCGTCAGCAGGATGATGCCAAAATTGTCTGAATAAATGCTATGGCGGATCAGCTGCGTGGCGCTCTCGATCAGCTCATCTTCGGTGTGGGCTTCAGTGGTGGCGTTGGCCACCTGTTGCAGAATGGTCAGCTCTTGCAGCTGGCGCCGCGTAGCCTGGAACAGGCGCGCATTTTCGATGGCCACTGCCGCCTGGTGACACAAGGTCTGTACCAGGTAGATCTCACGGCTGGTGAAGTCCCGCTGGGCGGTCTTGTCCTGCAGTTCCACCAAGCCAATAGTTTTGCTCTGCGCGATCAGGGGTAGCAGCAAGACGGTGCTTGCGCCAGCCGCCTTCATGGCTTGCTCTTCGCTGGGCAGCAGCTGGGCGTCGCCCAGTTGCTTTTGCAGCGGCTGGCCGTGTTCCAGCACCGGGTTGACATCCAGGTGCGGGGCAATGGGGGTGGCCTGCTGCTTGCTGGTGGCGCCGCGCTCATAGCTGTGGCGCAGGCGCAGGTCACGCGTGTCTGCCAGCCAATCGTAGGCCACGAACGTGTTCACATCCAATAGGGTGGCGAGTTGATGCCCCACGACCTGGATGACCTTGTCAATATCCAGGCTGGAGGCAATGCTGGCGCCGGTGAGCGCCAGAGCCGCCAGCTCATCAATGTGCTGGCCCTCGGCGGCCTCGGTCAGCAACGAAGTTGGGGCCGTTTCCGGGTGGGTGATGGTGATCTTTACCAGATCGGCATCTTTGATGGGCAAAGGAGACATTTCCACAGTGCCGCTGATCGGCTTGCCGTTGGGGGTTTTACCCTCCCAGGCAAATTCCGCGCTGGCGCCGTTACGCAATTGGCTCAGGTGCTCTTGGTATTGCTTGGTGGCGCCGCGCCCGCGGGCGCCGCTGAGCTGGCTGAAGTCACGCCCGGTGAGCGTGTCTTGCTCCGCCTCAAACAGCAGCAACGCGCTCTGGTTGGCTACCAGCACCTGGCCGCTGTCAGCTTGTACGATAAGTACGGCCTCAGCAATGTGCTCAACCAGGGCCCTGATCCGGTTGAGGCTACGCGTGAGGTCCACACGTGAAGGGGTGCGTCGTGAACGCGGGTTATTGAATGAAGCCAGCAGCATCGTCTTAGCATCCATAAGCGCTGCTCAGCGTGCGGGCATGCGACAGTGTAGGCACTTGGACCCTGCTGCACCCAAAGCGAATGCAGCCAGTGCCTGTAAAAAATGCTAGCGCCAGTATTTTAGTGCAGAGTCGGGGCAGTTTGGATCAACGTGCCCAAACGGCGCATAAACTGGTCCAGATCCATGGCCTGGATGGCAGTTACGGCGCGCATTTCTTCTTCATTGAGCTGGAAGGCGCCCAATTTCTCCTGCAGGCGTCCGCTCAGCAAAGCGGCCTTGAAATCCTGGTCGACCAGAGCGAGAGTGGCGATAGCGTTCAGTTTCAGCTTGGACATTGCGATCTCCTGTGGCTAAAGAGTGTTTGCGGGGAAGGTGAATTAGAGGGTGCCGGGGCCAGTGCCGATGCCGCCACCGATGGGGTGGTTGGCCTGCGGGCCAGTACCGATGCCGCCGCCGATGGGGTGGTTGGCCTGTGGGCCAGTACCGATGCCGCCACCGATGGGGTGGTTAGCTTGCGGGCCAGTGCCGATGCCGCCGCCGATGGGGTGAGAGAAAGCAAATTGGTTGGTCATTTTTGTAAATCTCCTGTTCGTTAGATTGGCTGCATTCTATAAAGTGCCCTATGAACGCAGCTATGAGCAAAATCCCAAAAAAAGCCACCAATTTCAGGTAGCCGTTCTGACTGCATTAACGATGTAGTTGCAATTTTGTTGCCGTTACACCTGTATGGTTAGCTGGGTGTAATAGTCTTGCAGGGCTTCAATTGGTTCGGCGTTGAGCTCTTTGCGTAGCAGTTGCTTGTACTCTTTGTAATGGGCGATCGCCGCAGAGGCGGCCCCCGAATCCACCATGCTCTTCATCAGGGCCAGGTGGGTCTCGTCGCGGTACGGGTCTGTGGCCACAATGCGCTCGTAAAGCTCGCGCGCCTCGCGGAAGCGCTTGGCGCTCACTTCGATGGCCCCCAGGTGCTCCAGTGCATTCAGGTACAGCGTACGCAGATCGTCTCTGCGCTCGTCTGCCCATTGCATGAAGATGTCTTCAAGGTATGGCCCGCTGTACAGGCTGATCGCCTGGCGCAGCAGCTCGGCCTGCTCGGCGCTGCCCGCCGGGCTGGTATTGGCCTGGCGCACATACGCTTCAAATTCGCCTGCGTCGTACCAGGTCTGGATGCTAGGGTGCAGCGAATATTGCTCATCTTCAAAGACGATCGAATCCTTGAAGCCCAGCGCCTGGCGCACGCGCCACAAGGTGGCGTGGAAGTTGCTGCTTACCTTGCCGGGGCTGAAGTCTGGCCAAAAATCAATGCCGATGGCGTCTTTGCGCACTCGGCCGCGGTCGAGGATGTAAATGAAGAGCGCACGGGCGCGCGAAGAGCGCCACAGCGTGTGCGGCACGGCTTCGCCATTGCGGCGGATCTCCGAGCGGCCCAGGGTGTATACCTCAAGCAGTTGCGGCGCAATCGGGCTGTCTTGCGTTTCGCCCTCCAGGCTGCTGCGGCTCAGGCGCGCATGCTGTGCTTTCTCCAGGATCGCTTCCAGCTGCGGGCTGGGTGCGCGCTCGTTCACGCGCTGCAGCGCGCTGTACCAGTCCCGCGCCAGCGGGATCAGGAATTGCTCATAACCCAACTGGGCTGCACCTTGTAATGCTTTGGTGAGCAGCGCCAGCGCCTGCTCCTCCAATCCCTGCGAGAGCAAAATGCACGCGCTCAAAAAGGCAGCGGTCACCTGGTCTTGTTGAGCTTGCACCCCCCAGCCCTCCATTGCCGTTTGCAATTGTGTCAGCGCCAGGTCATATTGCTGTATGTTGGCATAGGTCCAGCCCATATGCAGCGCATAGGCGGCTTCGCTAAAGTTTGAGCCCGCCTGGCTGGCCGCTTTGCGCAGCCAGGCCATGGCGCCGTTGTAATCCCCCAGTACGCTGGCCGTGCGCGACAGGCTCACATACACCGGCACCAGCTCCTGCAGTTCGCCGGCGCTTTCGCCGATCTCTACCGCCGCCAGCAGGCAGGCCTGCGCTTCCTCGGCATCGTCCAGATCCAGCAGCAGCGCGCCCTGCCCGCTGAGGATGGCGATCTGCTCGCGGGCGCGCCCGGCATTCTGGGCATGGCCCAAGGCCAGGGCATATTCCTTCCAGGCTGCCGGGTAGTCACCCACCTGGTGGTGCAGGTAGGCAATGTTGTTGCGGGCCGAGGCGCGTGCGCCCAGGTTGCTGCGAATGCTGATGTGAATATCCAGCGCTTCCTGAAAGGCCTGTTGGGCGCTCAGCATCTTGCCGCTGGTGATGTGGATCAAGCCCAGGTCGTTCAGACACTCGGCCAGGTCAAACAAAAATACGGAGCCGGCATCGCGGCCGGGCTTTTCAGCCAGTTGGCGTAAGCCCGCCACGGCGTTGTTGATGTGTGCAATGCCCGCCGCCGTTTGCCCCAGGGCGTGCAGCGGTACGCCGCGCAGACGCTCGGCCTGGTGCCATTGCAGCGAGTGCTGGTGGCCCTCGGCCAGCAGGTCTTGCGCCGCATCCGCCCGCTCGATGGCGTCTTTGGGCTTGCCAGTGAAGCGGTAGATCATGCCGCGCGTGATGTAGGCGTTGGCTAACAGCTCCATATCTCCGTGCGCGTTGAGAATGGGCTCCGCCTCGCTCAAGAGATCGAGGCAAGCCTGGAACTGGCTCTGGTTGCCCAGCGCCTTGGCCTGATAGAGGATCAGGCGCGGGGCGTGTTGGCGCAGGGCTGGTGTTTTGTCCAACTGCTCCAGCCAGCGCGCCAACACCGCCTGGCGGCCCGAGGTGAAGAACTGCTCGGCCACCACGTCCATCCAGCTGGCAGCGGCCTCGGCCTGCCCGGCGGCCAGCTTGTGGGCGATGGCGCTCTCCCACTCCTGGCGGGCATAGTGCCACTCCGCCGCGCGGGCGTGCAGGGCGCGCAGTTGGCTGGGGTTATGGCGTGCAAAGTAATCTTGCAGAAATTCGGAGAACAATTGGTGGAAGCGGTAGCTGTTGCCCTCGCGTGTCTCCGTGCGGCTGACGAACAGGTTGCGTTCTTCCAGCGCGCGCAACATGGCGCCTGAGTCCTCGCGTTGCAACACAAAGTTGCACTGCATTTCATTGAAATCACTAAAGATAGACGCCCCCAGCATGAACTCGCGCAGGTCTTCGCTCTGCTGGTTGACCACTTCTTCGGCCAGATAGGTGTAGACCTGCTCGGTGTTCCCTAGAAAGCTGGGAATGCTGCCAGTGCCCATGGCGCGCACGGCCAGCAACAGGGCCACGATCCAGCCATCGGCACGTTTGGCCAGCTCTTCCGCTTCTACCTGCGAGAGGCGCAGACGATAGTTTTGCAGCACCAGCTTCTGCAGCTCATCAGCGCGGAAGCGCAACTCGTCGGCGCTGATGGTGACCAGCTCATCACGGATGTACAGGCTGGCTGCCGGGATGCCGTACACGCTGCGCGAGCCGATCAGGATGCGCAAATGGTCGGGCAGGTGCTCCAGTAGGCTTTCCAGAAAATCGACGATCTGCTGGTTCTCGCCCGCCAGGTGGTAGTCGTCCAGCACCAGCACGCTGAAGTCTGGCACCTGCTCCTGGATGGCGTTGATCAATTCGGTGGCGATGCTGGGGGCATCCGGCGAGGCGCCGGGGTTATCCAGGCGCTGCTGCAAGGTGATGCCAAAGCCGGGGAACTGCTGCTGGAACGAGGCCACAATGTGCTGGGCAAATTGCACCAAGTCGCCATCTTCGGGGCTGATGCGGTACCAGCACACATGCGCGTCTACATCCGAGGCAAAATCCACCAGCAGGGTGGTTTTGCCGTACCCCGCCGGCGCGGACACGAAAGTGAGCTTGCGGTGCAGGTTCTGGTGGAGTCTGTCAATCAGGCGCACACGCCGCAAAACATCTTTGCGGCGTTGTGGGGCGCGCACCTTCGTGAGCAGAATGGTCATAGATTCCGGCGCCTTTCTGTGTCACGGTATTGTAGGGCAAATACGGCAGGAATGTTGAGTCAGGATTGTGAAACAGAGAGGCCAGTATAATTTTTGGGCGAGGTGACATGCGAACAGTTGATGTGATCATTAAGAAGCGCGATGGGCTGGAGCTGACCACAGAGGAGATCCAATTCTTTGTACGCGGCTTCACAGATGGCAGCGTGACCGACTACCAGGCTTCGGCCTGGGCCATGGCCGTATTGCTCAACGGCATGAGCGACCGTGAAACCACCGACCTTACCCTGGCCATGGCCAATTCTGGCGACGTGCTCGACCTGAGCGGCGTGGTGGACATTGCCCTCGACAAGCACTCCACCGGCGGCGTGGGCGACAAGACCACCCTGGTGGTGGAGCCGGTCGTCTCCGCCTGTGGCTTGCGCGTGGGCAAGATGTCCGGCCGTGGGCTCGGTTTCAGTGGCGGCACGCTGGATAAGATGGAATCCATCCCCGGCTTCCGCACCGATCTGACCCAGAAAGAATTCCTCAGCCAGCTCAAGAAGCTCGGCCTGGTGCTCACCGGCCAGACCGGCGACCTGGCGCCCGCTGATGGCAAGATGTACGCCCTGCGCGATGTCACCGGCACGGTCGACTCGCTGTCCCTGATCGCTTCTTCGATCATGAGCAAGAAGATCGCCGGCGGCGCCCAGCGCATGGTACTGGATGTCAAAGTCGGCGTGGGCGCCTTCATGAAGACGCTGCCGCAAGCTAAAGACCTGGCGCGCATCATGGTGAGCATCGGCAGGTTAGCCAAGCGCAAAGTAGTGTGCCTGCTTTCCGATATGAACCAACCATTGGGTCATGCCGTCGGCAACGCCCTCGAGGTCAAAGAAGCCATTGAGACTTTGCGCGGCGGTGGCCCCAAAGATTTCCGCGAGCACTGCCTGCAAGTGGCCAGCCACCTCATCGTGCTCGGTGAGGGCGCCAACAGCCTGGCCGCGGCCCGCAAGTTGGCCGAAGCCAGCTTGCAAGACGGCACCGCGCTGGCGCGCTTCCGTGAGTTGGTGGCGGCCCAGGGCGGCGATGTTAGCTATGTGGATGATCCCAACAAACTGCCCAAGGCGCCCTTCGTGGAAACGGTGAAGGCGCCCAAGAGCGGCTACCTGAAATGGATCGATGCCAAGATCGTGGGCGAGACCTCGGTGGAAATGGGCGCCGGCCGCGCCAAGAAGGGCGATAGCATCGACCCCGCCGTGGGTATTGTGGTGCTGCACAAAGTGGGTGACCGCGTGGCCAAGGGCGATGCGCTGTTCGAGCTGCATGCCAACTCCAAAAAATCACTCGAAGCAGCACGGGCGCGTGTGCTCAGCGCACACCAATGGTCTGCCAAAAAGGTGAAGCCGTTGCCGCACTCGTATGGGGTAGTGAAGTAGATTAGCTGTCAGCGTTCAGCAGTCAGCTTTTAGCTGTAAGCAAAAAAGCAGTAGGTGTCGTTGCTGTAGCTAACAGTAAGCTCTGAAATAGGGTCCTGAATTAAAAAAAAGCCCTGCGATTCCGCAGGGCTTTTTTGCTTTTTGCTTTCAGCTGATTGCTGACCGCTGATTGCTGTTAGCCTTCGTATCCCGCCATAAACGCCACGCCCAGCGTGCCCGGGCCGGTGTGCGTGCCCACAGACGGGCTCACGGCCGAGAGGGCGGTCATGCTGGGGTTGAAGCGCGTTTTGGCCTCATCCAGCAGCGCCTTGGCGTCCGCTTCAGCATTGGCGTGCACTACAGCCAAGTGCAGCGGCGTGCGGCCGCCGATGCGCTCTTCCACCAGCTCCAGCACACGCGCCAGGGCCTTGGCCTTGGTGCGCACACGCTCGCGGGCTTCCAGGGCGCCTTCCTGCACTTCCAGAATCGGCTTCAGGTTCAGCGCCGTGCCCAGGAAGCGAGCGCCGCCGCCGATGCGGCCGCCGCGATGCAGGAACTCCAGCGTGTCCACCAGCAGCAGCAGGCCGGTGTGCTCGCCCGCCTTCTTGGCGATGGCGGCACAGTCCTGCAGCGACTTGCCCGCCTTGGCGGCCTTGGCGGCCTCCAGCAGAGCCCAGCCGGTACCCATGGAGGCCGAGTGGCCGTCCATCACTTCGATATTGAGGCCGCTCACTAGATCTTTGGCCTGGTTGGCCGAGGCGATCGTGCCAGACAGCTTGGCGGAGACGAACAGGCCGAGGATGTCCGTGTAGCCATCCTTCTGCAGCTTCTCGTACATCTCTTTAAAGGCAGCCGGCGAGGGCTGCGATGTGGTTGGCATGGTCTCGGCCTTGGCCAGGCGCTCGTAAAACTCACCGGGCTGGATGTCTACGCCATCGCGCAGTTCTTTGCCATCCCAGATCACTACTGTGGGCACAATATTAATGTTCAGGCCCTCGCTTAGCTCCTTGGGAAGGTAGGTCGTGCTATCGGTAATAATCGCTACTTTGGCCATACTGCTCTCTCCTCGAGGATGATTTCCATGTGCCGGGTCTGGCACCTAGTGGCTAGAAAGGTTAGTGTAGTGGAAAGCTGGAAAGCGGACAAGACCCCAGCCTCTACCCCAGAAAGCCCGCTCTTGACCACCCACTCCTTAGCGGCTACAATCACCCGCTGTCTGTAGTGATAAAACTACACATGGGCCAGGCTGAGGCCAGCCCAGCTTAAAGTTCATTTGAGGAGCTTGTTTTTAGATGGTACGTATCAGATTACGCCGCGTAGGCGGCCATAACCAGGCCAGCTTTCGTATCGTGGCAACCGAGAAGGAAAGCCCGGTCAAGGGCCGCTTCATTGAAGTGCTAGGGTCTTACAACCCGCGCACCGAACCGGCCACCATCGTGCTGCAGGAAGACCGCATTTATCACTGGATCGGCAATGGCGCCCAGCCCAGCGAGTCTGCTGAGCAGGTGTTCAAGCAGGCCGGTCTGCTGGCGCGCTACGAGCGTTTCAAAGCTGGCGAGTCCATCGAGACTCTCCTGGCTGAAGCCGATGCCGCCGCCAAGATCCGCAATTCGGACCCGCGCACCCGCCGCCCGGCGCCGGTGACCTCCACCCGCAAGAAGGCTGAGCCCGTTGCCGCTGCTCCGGCAGCAGCAGCCCCGGCTGCAGAAGCTGTTGCCGAGGCCCCGGTTGCCGAGCCCGCTAACGAAGCTGCCGCCCCGGCAGCGGAAGTTGTGGAAGAAGCGCCCGCCGCTGAAGCCCCACAGGCTGAGGCTCCGGCTGCTGAAGCAGACGCTCCCGCAGCGGAGTAATCTCCGGCATGAAAGAGCTCATCGAGTACATTGCACGTTCCCTGGTGGATGACCCCACCCAGGTGCATGTACACCCCCGCCGCCGCGGCGAGGGCACTGAGCTCTCGTTGCAGGTAGCCAAAGAAGACATGGGCCGCGTCATTGGCCGCAATGGCCGTGTGGCCAATGCCATTCGTCTTTTGTTGCAGGTGGCCGCCACGCAAGATGGCAAACATGCCAGCCTGCACATTTCGGAACCTGATTGACCTCACGTAGATACAGAGCCAACACCCGCCGCAAGGCAAATGAAGGCAAGCCCTCTGAGTCAGGCTCGGCAGTTTTCCGCGAGCCTGACTTTGTGTTGGTGGGCATGGTGCGCCGCCCGCACGGTTTGCGTGGCGAGGTGCAAGTCTCCATCGAAACAGATTTCCCCGAGCGTTTGCAGCCCGGCGTAAAGCTCTTTCTGGGGGAGGGGCACACCCCGGTCACCATCCGTTCAGCGCGTGCCATCGATAACGGGCTGCTCCTGTCTTTTGAAAATTTCCCCGATCGTGAGTCGCTTGCGCACATTCGCAATGCCCCGCTGTTCTCGCGCGTCGAAGACAGCCCGCCCTTGCCCCCCGGCCAGTACTATCGCTATCAGTTGATGGGCCTAACCGTGTCCACGGATACGGGCGAAGAGTTGGGGCTGCTCACCCAGGTGCTGGAAACCGGCGCTAATGATGTATATGTTGTGCGCTCGCCAGTGCATGGCGAGGTCCTGCTGCCCGCCATTGATGATGTGGTGCTCGAGGTCGATATTGCGGCCAAACGCATGCGCGTGCACCTGTTGCCCGGCCTGCTGCCCGAAGCCAAGGATGGGGGATGAAGGCGGACGGATAAAACCCTCATTCATCCCTTATCCCTCATCCTTTATCCTTATCCTTTCCCCTGTGGTATTCTGTTTGCCGTTTGAGTACCCAGGTTGAGTACCCAATGGAAGAAACACCAATGGATGCTGAAAAGCTGAGCCGCATTGCCCTCACCAGCGTAAAGCATGTGGGCGCGGTGCGCTTCCGTGCTCTGCTGGCGGCCTTTGGCAGCGCCCAGGCCGCCTGGGCCGCCACGCCGGCTCAATGGCAGGCCGCCGGGCTGCCGCCCGCCGCCGCGGCTGGCTTGGTGCAGGCGCGACAAAGCCTGGAGCTGGACAAGCTCCCCGCCAGCCTGGCCCAGCATGGCGTACGCGCCCTGGTGTGGGAGGATGCCGAGTATCCTCGCCGCCTGCGTGAACTTGAGCAGGCGCCGCCCGTGCTGTATGTGCGTGGCGACCTGCTGCCTGAGGATGAGTGGGCCATTGCCATCGTCGGCAGCCGCGAGGTAACCGCCTACGGGCGCCGCGTGGCCGAAGAGCTGGCCGCTTTCCTGGCTCAGCGCGGCATCACCGTGGTGAGCGGGCTGGCACGCGGCGTGGATGCGCTGGCGCACACTGCTGCCCTGCGTGCCGGCGGCCGCACACTAGCCGTAGTGGCGCACGGGCTGGATCGTATCTACCCGGCCCAGCATCACAACCTGGCGGCGGAGATGAGCAAGCGCGGCGCAGTGCTCAGCGATTATGCGCTGGGCACGCCGCCGGATGCGGCCAACTTCCCGCCGCGCAACCGCATCATCTCCGGCCTCTCACAGGCCGTGGTGGTCATCGAAGCGGGTGAGCGTAGCGGGGCGCTGATCACGGCGGGTTTCGCTGCCGAGCAGGGCCGCGAGGTGTTCGCCGTGCCTGGCCCGATCTATGCGCCGCAAAGCAAGGGTTGCAATATGCTGATCGAACGCGGGGCACACCCGCTGTTGCAGTTTGAAAGTTTGTTGAAAGTGCTCAACATGGAGATGATGGACGCCAACAAAGATGCACGCCAGGTCTTGCCTGAAGACGCCACCGAGGCCGCCCTCTACCGCTTGCTGGGGGAGGAGCCGCTGCATCTCAATGAGATCGGCGCCCGCGCGGCGTTGCCAATTGCACAAGTTTCCTCTACCCTCACCTTGATGGAACTCAAAGGTTTGGTGCGCCATGTGGGCGGTATGGCCTATGTGGCCGCTCGCGAACTGGGGGCTACCTATGGCTAAGCCTAGCATGCAGCACGCTTACGCCGTCATCATGGCGGGGGGAGGCGGCACGCGTTTGTGGCCGCTCTCGCGCCAATCGCGGCCCAAGCAGATGCTTACCCTCATCGAGGAGCGCAGCCTGTTCCAGATCGCCGTGCAGCGCTTGCAAGCCCTGCTGCCGCCCGAGCGCATCCTGGTGGTTACCAGCCAGCAGCAGGCGGATGAGCTCAAGACCCATGCGCCCGAGTTGCCCGCCGAGAACTACATTCTCGAGCCGCAGCCGCGCGGCACCGCCGCCGCCATCGGGCTCGCTGCCGCGGCCCTCGGCCAGCGTGATCCGCAGGCGGTGATGATCGTGCTCACCGCTGACCATTACATCGGCAACGAGAGCGGCTTCCACCGTTACCTCGAAGCCGCCGTGGAGCTAGCCCAGGCCGGGCCGCTGGTCACGTTGGGCATTGAGCCCACATTCGCAGCCACCCAATATGGCTACATCCAGATGGGCGCCAGCCTGGGCGAATTCAGCGGCTACGTCGCCCACCAAGTTAAGCGCTTCAAAGAGAAGCCCAACGTAGAGGAAGCCGAGGCGATGCTGGCCTCGGGTGACCATGTGTGGAACTCTGGCATGTTCATCTGGACCATTGAGCGCATCCTGCAGGAATTTGCTGAGCAAATGCCTGACCTGCACACGACATTGCAAAAAGTGTCTGCGGCTTGGGGCACGCCGCAGTTTGATGAAGTGATCGCCCATGAGTGGCCGCGCATCGCCGCCCAGACCATCGACTACGGTGTGATGGAACACGCCACCAACGTGGCCGTGATCCCGGCCAAGGAGCTGGCCTGGAACGATGTCGGCTCGTGGACTTCGTTATTTGATGTGCTCCCCGCCGACGCCAACGGCAACCTGGCCTTGCATCCTTACCACCATGATCTGGATAGCCATAACTCTCTCATCCACGGCGCCAGCAACACGCCGGAGCGTCTTATCGTTACTGTTGGGGTGAAAGATCTGGTGGTCGTAGACACGGGAGATGTGCTATTAATTTGCTCCCGTGAGCGCGCCCAGGATGTGCGCCAGGTGATCGAAGCGCTGAAAGAAAAAGGGTTACAACGTTACCTGTAACCATGATGATGATTAAAACTTTAGAGGTGTTTGTTTGGAAGCGTATTGCGTAAAGTGCAAGACCAAGCGAGAGATGGTGAACCCGCAGCCGGAGTACACGGCCAGCGGTGCGCCGGGCACGCGTGGCACCTGCGGTGTGTGCGGCACCACCCTGTTCCGCATGGGGCGCACCCCGGCCCACGAGGGCATTGCTGCCCCGGTCAAGCCCACCAAGCAGGAGCGCCAGGACGCCAAACGCAAGGGACGTTTGGTGATCGTCGAGTCGCCCGCCAAAGCCCGCACCGTGGGCCGCTACCTGGGCAACGGCTACCGCGTCGAGGCCTCGGTGGGCCATGTGCGCGATCTGCTGCGTTCGCAGCTTTCCGTGGACGTAGAGAACAGCTTTGCTCCCAAATACCGCATCCCTAACGAAAAACGCAAAGTAGTCAAGAGTCTCAAAGCGGAAGCCGCCAAGGCCGAAGAGATCTTTCTGGCCACCGACCCGGACCGCGAAGGGGAGGCGATCGCCTGGCATCTTATCGAAGCAGCCGAGATCGACCCGGCGCGCGCCAAGCGCGTCGTCTTCCATGAGATCACCAAGCCAGCCATCGAAGAAGCCTTTGGGCAGCCGCGTGACCTCAACATGAACCTGGTAGATGCCCAGCAAACCCGCCGCGTACTTGACCGCCTGGTGGGCTACAACCTCAGCCCCATCCTGTGGAGCAAGGTGCGCAACCGCCTCTCGGCTGGCCGCGTGCAGTCTGTAGCCCTGCGCCTCATCGTGGAACGCGAGCGTGAGATTGATGCCTTTGTGCCCGTGGAGTATTGGTCGATCGAGGCACAGTTGCAGCCCGAGGGCAGCAAGAACACCTTCGTCGCCAAGTTGGCTGAGGTGAATGGCAGCGAGCCCGACCTGGGTTCCAAAGAAAAAGTAGACCCGCTGCTGGCGGATATGCAAACCGCCGCCTACAGCATCCGTGAGATCAAGCGCGGCCAGCGTCGCCGTAAGGCGCCTGCGCCGTTCACCACCAGCACTTTGCAGCAAGAGGCCTCGCGCAAGCTGGGCTACACCGCCAAGCGCACCATGGCCATCGCCCAGCAGCTCTACGAAGGCATTGACCTGGGCGAGGGCGAGACTACCGGCCTCATCACCTACATGCGTACCGATTCCATGTTTGTGTCACCCCTGGCGCAGCAAGAGGCCCGCGAATACGTCGCCAGCGTGCACGGCGCCAGCTACCTGCCGGAGCAGGCGCCTGAGTACAAGACGCGCGCCAAGGGCGCCCAGGAAGCGCACGAGGCTGTGCGCCCCACCTCGGCCATGCGCACCCCGGCTCAGATCAAAGACCAGCTCAGCCGCGACCAATATCGCCTGTACCAGCTCATCTGGCAGCGCTTCCTCGCCTCGCAGATGGTGCCGGCCGTGTATGACACCATCTCGGTGCGTGTTATCGGCCAGGGTAGCAACGAGTATCTGCTGCGCGCCTCTGGCTCCATCCTGCAGTTCCCCGGTTACCTGGCTGTATATGAAGAGGCCAAAGACGAGACGGTGAAGGCCGAGGGCGAAGACGATTCGCCCATCCCGCCGGACCTGGCCGAAGGCCAGGCGCAAAAGCTCGTAGAGCTTTTGCCAGGGCAGCACTTTACCCAGCCGCCGCCGCGCTTTAGCGATGCCTCATTGGTCAAGGCGCTGGAGGAATACGGTATTGGCCGTCCGTCTACCTACGCTCCTACGCTCAACACACTGCAACAGCGCGGCTATGTGGTGCGTGAAGACAAGCGCTTCATCCCCACCGAGACCGGCTTGCTGGTAAATGACCTCATCACCGAGCACTTTCCCGATATTGTGGATTTCAATTTCACGGCGGAGATGGAAGCCAATTTGGACAAGATCGCTTCCGGTGACGCCAACTGGATCAAGATCCTGAGCGATTTCTATGAGCCTTTCTCCGAAACTGTGGAGAAGGCCAAGCTGGAGATGCCTGAGTCCAAAGCCGGGCCGGAGTACATTGGCCGCGAGTGCCCCACCTGCAACCAGGGCCAACTCATCATCCGCTGGGGGCGCTACGGCAAGTTCATCGGCTGCGAGCGCTTCCCGGATTGCCGTCATACCGAGCCGTGGCTTGAGAAGATCGGCGTCACCTGCCCGCTGGACGGCGGAGACGTTGTCGAGCGCCGCACGCGCAAGGGCCGCATCTTCTTCGGCTGCGCCAATTACCCAGCCTGCGAGTTCACCTCGTGGAAGCGCCCGCTGCCCACGCCATGCCCCAGTTGCGGCGGCATGTTGGTGATCGCCAACAAGAACTTCGCCCAGTGCCTGGCTTGCGAAACGCAGTTCCCGCTGGATGATGTGCAGAAGGAAGAAGAGCCAGCTGGCGAAGCTGCTTAAAGATAGTCAAACCAGTCGCTTGGTCAGTTAGTTGTTGACTGGCTGACCAAGCAACTAACTGACTAAGTGATTAAGTAGACAAGTTGCGTATTCCCCGCCGCTCCTCTAAAATCCAATCCAAATGGACTACGAACCCCAAACCCCAGAGCCTGAGGCTTACGAGCCCAGCCCTTCACAACGTGGTTTCGCATTTGACCCCAGCCAGCTGTTAGCCAAGCTGCGCCAGCCCCGTAGCCTGGCGATCGCTACAGCGATCGCAGGCTTACTCTTCGGTTGGCTGGTGATCGGTTGGTGGCTGTACCCGGTGGAATTCATCGATGGCAACCCGGCGCAAATGCGCGCCGATTACCAGCAGAGCTACCTGCGTGCCGCCATTGACTCGTACACCCTGAACCCAGATGAAACCCTGGCGCGCGGCCGCCTGCAGGCGCTTGGCGCCGCGGTGGACTCCACCATGGCTTCCGTGGCCGCCGCCCCCGGCAGCCAGAGCATCGAAACCATCGCTCACTTCCAATCCATGTTGGGTGGCCAAACGAGCCAGGCCAACCCGCAGGTACCCGCCGAAGGCGAGCCTGCGGCGCCATCCGCCAGCGGCACAGAGCCGCCGCGGCCTTCTCAACAGAGTTGGCTTGTCGCCATGTGCGCCATCACTTTGGCGCTGGGCGGTGTGCTGGTAGCTATCCCGTACCTCAAGAAGCGCCAGGGTACAGCGTTGACCTCGCCCTTCGGCCCGCGCGGCAAGACAGACCGCAGTGCCAGTGCACCGGCGGCCATCGGCAACGATGCACTGCCGCTCTCGCAGTGGATGACCACCTACCTGATGGGCGATGACCTGTTCGACGACTCATTCAGCATCGATTCGCCCGCTGGCGAGTTCATGGGCGAGTGCGGCGTAGGCGTCGCCGATACGATCGGCGTCGGCACGCCCAAGCGTGTGACTGCCTTCGAGATCTGGCTGTTTGACAAGAACGACATCCAGACTGTGACCAAAGTCTTGATGAGTAGCCACATCTTCCGTGAGGATGCCCAGCGTAACCGCCTCTCCGCCAAGGGTGAGCCTGCCTTGTGCAGCCCTGGTGTGGAAATGGTGCTCGAAACCGCCACCCTGCAGATGGTGGCCCGCGTCGTGGATATGCAATACGGTGAGGGCGCCCTGCCTGAAGACAGCTTCTTCGAGCGCGTCACGCTCGAGCTAGCCGTCTGGTCCAAGAGCTAGCTGTAATTGCAAAATAAAAAGACCAGCCGTACGGCTGGTCTTTTCTTTAGTCCCTGTGTCATTCCGAGCGCAGCGAGGAATCCTTTAGGTCATTGCAAAATCAACCCAATATTTTTGGCCTAAAGGATTCCTCGGCTAGGATGCCTTTATCCAAGAATGCACTCAATACTCCGCCTCGGAATGACGAAGCATTTTTGCTGAGTGGCACGCTAAGTTTCCTACTTCTAAAAGCAAAAGCCAGCAAAGCTGCTGGCTTTTGCTTTGTGCAGTGAAGGACTGCTTACTACTCACTGCTCACAGTTCACTTTGCCTATTCCACACTCACTACTTCAAACACAAGCGCCCCCGCTGGGGTCTGCGCCTCTACTTTGTCGCCGGCTTTGTGGCCCAACAAGGCCTTGCCAATCGGCGACTCGTTGGAGATCTTGCCGTTGCGTGGATCGGCCTCTTGCGCGCCCACCAAGAAGTACTTCACCGGCTCGCGGCCCTTTTCTTTCAATGTCACCGTGGAGCCGATGCCGATCACGCCATCTGGCGTGCCCTTGTCACTGATCACCACCGCGTTGCCCAGAATGGCGTTGATCTCCTGGATGCGGCCCTCTAGAAAAGCCTGGTCCTCTTTGGCCTTGGAATAGTCCGCATTCTCAGACAGGTCGCCCTGTTGGATGGCCGTGCGCAGGCGCTGCGCCAGCTCGGTGCGGCGCGGCCCACTCAGCTCGGCCAGTTCTGCCTTGAGCTTCTCGATGCCTTCTTCGGTGAGATAAAACTCGTGGCGGGAGCTCATGGCAAGCTGGTGGTTCCTTTCAGTCGGTTGTTCTCTTGTTCCGCAAAGCGGTCGGTCATGCCTGCAATATAGTCGCACACGGCGCGTTCCAGGCCGCGGCTGGGGATGGCGGCCTGGAAGTCTGGCGGCAGCATCTCCGGCTTGGCGACATAGGCGCGGTAGATGGTGATGAGCGCGTTGCGGGCATGCTCAGCCATTCCACGCACGCGCGGATGGTTATACAGGTTCTTGAACAAAAAGCTCTTAAGTTCTTTATTGAGGGGGAGCAACGAGTCACTATAGCCTATCACATTGTCACCCAGTTGTTGGATAGCCAAGACGCTCTGCGCCCCGGCCGCCTCAATGCGAGCGTTGGTGGCATCCACCACATCGCTGATCAGGATGCCCACCAGGCGGCGGATGATCTGATGGCGCAGCAACTCGCTCATCTCGCCCTTGCCATCCCAGCCCACGCTCTCGATCACTTGTTTCCACAGGCCGAGGTCCGAGAACATCTCGTGGTGGATCATGCCCGAGCGCAGACCATCGTCCAAGTCATGCGTGGTGTAGGCCAGCTCATCGGCAATGTTGGCGATCTGCGCCTCCAGGTTGCCGCGCAGCTCCGGGTTGAAATCGGTGGCGTCGGAGACGTCATACTCGGTCTCGTGCTTGACGATGCCCTCGCGTACTTCCCAGGTCAGGTTGAGGCCGGGCCAGTTGGGGAAACGGCGCTCCAGCTTGGTGACGATGCGGAAGGATTGCTTATTGTGGTCATAGCCGCCGTGATCCTTGAGCAGCTCGTTGAGCGTGGCTTCACCGGAGTGGCCGAAAGCGGCGTGCCCCAGGTCATGCGCCAGGCAGATGGCTTCGATAAGGTCTTCGTTGCCGCCCAGGGCACGCGCGATGGTGCGGCCCACCTGGGCCACCTCGAGCGTGTGGGTGAGGCGTGTGCGGAAGTAGTCACCCTCGAAGTTGTTGAAGACCTGTGTTTTGTACTCCAGGCGGCGGAAAGCCGTGGTGTGAATGATGCGGTCACGGTCACGCTGGAAAGATGTACGGTACTCCGGCTCCTTGTCAGGATATTCGCGGCCTTTGCTGTCGCGGCTGCGCATTCCGTAGGGGGCCAGGGTTTGGTCCTCGTATTCTTCAAGTAGTTGGCGAGTAATGATCATCGTATGAAAAGTCTAGTTGATGGCTATGGGACTGTCAATCGGGGTAAATCAGGAAAGAGTGAGCGGTGAACAGTGAACAGTAATCAGTAAAAAATCTACTCCCTATTCACTGATTACTGATCACTGGCGATAAGCGTTCCCATTGTCTCGCCTAGCAGGGCCTTGCTAATATTGCCCGCTTCCTGCCCGGAGAAGATGCTTACCGTACAGCTGGGCAGCGCTTGCACGATGCTCAGCATGGCTTCCACCTTGCTGGCCATGCCGCCGGTGACATCCGTGGCGGCCGACGCGCCGGGCAGCGCCGCCATGCCCGCGTAGCTGGCCGGGGTGATGTGCGGCACGACATTGCCATCCGGGTAGCGGTCATATACTCCGGCGTCGTTGCCGGCCAGCAGGATGCGCGCCGGTTGCAGCTCGGCGGCCAGGTGCACGAACAAATCTTCGGTGGAGAGGATTGTGCCGCCCAGCTCGCTATCAAAGATCACATCGCCATATACCACGGGGAGGATGCCCGCCGCCAGCGCGGCGCGGATGGGCTGCAGGTTCCAGCTGTGCACGCGGCCGCCCGCCGCCAGCACGCTGCTAACGGGTGCAAAGGAGATCGCAGGCTGGTCTGCCACGGCTTGCAATGCCCCCATGATGGCCTGGTTGAGGGCACTGGCGTAGCGCCACACCTCTACAAAGCCCAGCCACTGCTCATGTGTGCGCACGCCTTGGCGCGTGCCGTGTTTTTTGGCGGGCACATGCCCGAAGGAGCCGGAGCCGTGCCCCAGCACCAGGCGCAGGCCGGGGTTAGCTTGGCGTGCTGCGGCGATCTCTTGCACGATGCGGCGCACTACTTCGGGGCGCAGCATGGCCTCGGTGTGTTTGTCCGTAATTAGTGAGCCGCCCAGTTTTAGGAAAACCAGCTCACTCATGCCACCACCGTGTGCAGGGTTGCGCTGGCCCCAGCGGCTTGCAGGGCGGTTTGCAAGGCGGCCGGGTCGCCGGCGGCCAGCGCGATCAGGTTGCCGCCGCGGCCGCCGCCAGACAGCTTGGCGCCCAAGGCACCCGCGCCGCGTGCGGCAGCCACCAGCGCATCCAGCTCCGGCGAGGAGACATTGAGCTGTTGCAGCAGGGCGTGATTTTGGTTCATCAGCTCGCCCACAGTGCCCATGTCGCCCTGTTCCAGGGCGCGCCGCGCCGCTTTGGTGATCTCGCCAATTTCAGCGAACAATGTCTCATAGCGCGCCGGCTCAGCCTGCCAGGCGGCGCGCACATCGCCCACGGTGATCTTGGTGGGGCTGGGGACGCCGGTGTCGGCGATCACCAGGTTCAGTGGCGCGCCCAGCCTAAAGGTTTGCAGCGGCTGGCCCTTGATGAAATACACCGGCTGGTTGTAGGTGATCACAGTGTTGTCGATGCCGGAAGGCGTGCCGTGATGAATTTTCTCGACTTCGAACGCTACCGCGCTGACCTGCTCATCCGCCAGTGGGTGGCCCAAAAAGCCGGAGAGCCCGCGTGCAATCGCCACGCTCACTGCTGCGCCGGAACCCAGCCCTGCCGCCACTGGGATGGTGGAGCTGACTTTGATGGTGACGGCCAGCGGGTGCTGCACGCCCATCGCCTCCAGCGTGAAGCGCACCGCCGCGGCCAACGGGTGCTGCCCGTCGAGCTGGTCCAGCTCCGTGTCCACGCCTACTTCAGGCGCCTGGATGCGGATGCGGCCGCTGGGCGCATTGAACAGCGGCCGCACCAAGGCGCGCGCCGCCACCTGCTGCACGGGCACGGCGATGGCGGGTTGCCCGTACACCGCGGCGTGCTCGCCAAATAAGATGACTTTGCCGGGGGCGGCCCCGGTGCCAGCTGGCATGCTCATGCCAGGTAGAAGATCAGCAAGACGGTCAGCGCCCACAACACCAGATCGATCTGCAACGGGCGGTCAGAAAACAGAATATCCTCCGGCGCTTCGCCAGAGTGCTTGACCTGCACCAGATATAGGTAGCGAAAAAAACCATACAGCACAAAGGGGATCGTCAGCATCATGCTGTGGTTGGGGGGCAAATTCGGGGCCGAGAAGGTGTACAGGCTGTAGGTGAGGATGGCTAGGCTGAGTACGATCAGCAGCAACTGGTCTAAAAACTCTTCGGTGTACCCGGCCAGCACTTTACGTGTATGCACGCCACCTTTGGCCTTGATCTCAGCCCGGCGCTTGCCGATGCCGAGGAACAGGGCGAAGAAGGTGGTGAACACATACAGCCAGGGCGAAAAACGCACCACATCGATCAAGGTCACCCCGGCGCCGACGCGCAGTACATAGAACAACGCCAGCACAATGACGTCAATAATGGCGATGTGCTTGAGCCGGCTGGAGTAGGCGAAGTTGAGTGCCAGGTACAGCAGGCATACGATGCCAAACGCCGGCGAGAGCCAGAAGCCGCCCGCCAGAGCCACCAGCATGAACACACCAGCCGCGCTGGCGGCCAGCCACATCGGCAGGGCGCCAGAGGCCAGCGGGCGATGCTTCTTCTTGGGGTGGCGGCGGTCAGCCTCCACATCTACGATGTCATTGATGAGGTAGACGCTGCTGCTCAACAGACAGAAGAACACAAAACCCAGCAGAGTTTGCTTGAGCGGGCCAAGGTGCGTGAGTTGGCGGTCAAACACCAGCCCGGCAAATAGCAGCACGTTCTTGGCCCACTGCTTGGGGCGCATGTTTTTGAGCAAGGCCAGTAACATGAAACGAATCATAGCATTTAAAGCATGAGTGATTAGTGATCGGTGAACAGTAATCTGTAAGGTGATTGATAACTAATCACTCATCCCTGCTCACTGATCACTCGTTTTTCTGCTATAGAATCCCCGCATGCCCAAACAACGCGCCGACCTGCTCCTCGTGCAGCGCGGCCTGGCCGAGACACGCAGCCAGGCGCAGCGCCTGCTGATGGCGGGCCAGGTGCGCCTCAATGACCAGATCGTGGACAAACCCGGTGCGCTGCTGCCAGAGGATGCTGCCCTGGAGCTTGTGGCGCGGCCACCATTCGTCTCACGCGGCGGCGAGAAGCTGCAAGCCGCCTTGGATGGCTTTGGTGTCGAGGTCACCGGCTGGGTGGCCGCCGATGTAGGCTCATCCACCGGTGGGTTTACTGATTGCCTGCTGCAGAGCGGCGCGGCCAAGGTCTACGCCATTGACGTGGGCAAGGGCCAGCTGCATTGGCAGCTACGCCAGGATGCACGTGTCGTCGTGATGGAAGAAACCAATGCCCGCACCGTGCCCACTCTGCCGGAGTTGGTGGATGGCGTGGTCGTGGATGCCTCGTTCATCTCGCTCAAGACCCTGCTGCCTGTCTTCCAGAACTGGCTCAAGCCAGGCGGGCAGGTCATCGCCCTCGTCAAGCCCCAGTTCGAGGCTGGCAAGAAAGAGGTGGCGCGCGGCAAAGGCGTGATCCGTGATGGCAGCGTGCACCGCCGCGTGCTCGAAGATACGTTGGCCTTTGTCAGCGAACGCGGCCTGGCGATACGCGGGCTGCTGCGCTCGCCCGTGCTTGGCCCCAAGGGCAATGTGGAGTTCCTGCTCTGGGCGCAGGCAGGTGGGGTGAGTATGCAGCCCGATCTGGATGCCGTGCTGGCGGCGCCAGAGCCGGAGGGCGAAGATGGCTAAGTTACAAACCCATGCAGGCGTATTGGCCTACTTTCTAAAGAAACCCGGCGCCAGCGACAGCTATCCTTTTGGTCCCGGCGCCCGTGTGCTCAAAGTGGGCGGCAAGATGTTCGGCCTGATCGGCGAGGGCGAGGAGCAGCTGACTCTTAACCTCAAATGCGATCCTGAAGACGCGCTAGCCTTGCGCGCCGCCTACCCGCAGTGGGTGCGCCCCGGATACCACATGAACAAAAAACATTGGAACACAATCGTTGTTGGTGAAGGTTTGCCGGATGATGTATTGCGCGAGATGATCGACCATTCCTACGCGCTGGTTGTCGCCAGCCTGCCTAAAGCTGTGCGAGCAAAGCTAGAACGCTGAAGTTTGACTTCACGTAGTGGCGAAGCAAGCTTTGTTTTTCGAATTTGTCCGAGGCCGAACGGTCTGAAAGAGATGATTCAAAAGAAAATCTGCGTAGAAGCAGGACATGTTGGTCTGCGACGCGGAACCCACAGAAATCTTCTTTGGTTGCAAATCCCAGACTGAGCGTTTGCGGAGGGGCCAGGGGGAACCAACTTTGGTTCCCCTGCGGGGTCACAGGGGCAGCGCCCCTGAGAAGATAAAAAAAGAAGAATTACGCCAACCCTGGCGGCAAATAGATCGTGAATTCAGTCTTCGGCTGCACCAGCACGCTATATGGCTTGCGCTGCTCCTCGAAGCTCACCACCCCCGAGCGTTCCAGCGCCTCAAAGCGCGCCTCCACTACCTCGGCGGCGTGCATCTTCAGCCTATCGTGCCAGATGCTGTAGCTGCCCAGCTTGCCATCGCGGCGGGTGTAGTAGCCACTTAACGGATGCGTCAGGTACACCAGCGCCGTCTCTTCATCCGGAAAGCCGCTGTGTTGCTGTGTCAGCCCTGCGGTCTGGCGCAGCTCCAACCGCGCAGCGCCCCATGCTGAGCGTGTCTCGATGGCGTAGTGGCTGTAGCGCCCATCTGTGCCCAGCATGCAGTCAAAGTGCATACGCCCGTGGTGCCAGGGTAGCTTCCATAGGTAACGGGGAATCACCACGGTCACCGAATCGAGCAGGCTGCCCAAGAACCACACACACGGCTGCCCCGTTGTGCGGTCAGTGACATACACGCGGTAATTGGTCTGCCCAAAGCGAAATTGTGGGGAAGGGTAGGCGGCCAGCCGGAAATCGAGTTCTTGGAACGGCACAACCGACACCAAGGCGCGCGGTTCGCCATCCATCGGCACGGTGAGTAGCTCAAAGCGTTCGTGCACCAGCGGGCGCAAGCGCTCCGGCGGCACGGCATAGGTGACGATGGCAAAGTGCAGTAGCGTGCTGACGACATCGATGCCCTGTGGTCTTGGCTTGTCCCGTGCCACATCGGCAAAACGTAGCGGCTGCATACTATTCCAGAGGGGTCAATTCACCGTCGCTGCCGAGTTGCTGCACGCGCAGCTCAGCTTGCTCCAGCAGCGTGCTGCAATGCTGGCTGAGCGCCTGGCCGCGCTCGTACAGTGCTAGCGCCGCGTCCAGATCGCCTACTTCGGCTTCCAGTTGTTGCACAATGCTCTCGAGCTCTTCCAAGGCCTGGTCATAGCTCAGGCTGCTGATCTCTTTGGGCTTGGCCATTAGTCGTCCTTCGTTTCTTTGACTTCAACATGCAGCTGGCCGCGTTGCACGCGCACATCCAGCGCTGCGCCGGGCTGCACCTGGCTGGCTTGGCGCACCAGCGTGCCATCGGCGGTGCGCACCACGGCGTAGCCGCGTTCCAGCACCGCCAGCGGGCTGAGCGCTTGCAAGCGCGCCGTGTGGCCCTGCAGCGTGGCGCGCAGCCAGCGCGTGCGTTGCGCCAGGGCGCGGCCACTGCGCAGGCTGAGCTCATCCAACTGCTGGCGGGCACGGTTAATTTTGGCGATCGGCGTTTGACGTTGCAGCCGGCTGTGCAGGGTGGCCAGCCGCGCTTGCAACTCTTGCAGGTCGGGCGTGGCCAGCTCCGCGGCCGCGGTGGGGGTAGGGGCGCGCAGGTCGGCGGCAAAATCGGCAATGGTCACATCCGTCTCGTGGCCCACGCCGCTCACCAACACGGCGCGTGTGCGCACGATGGCGCGCGCCACGATCTCGCTATTGAAAGCCGCCAGGTCTTCCAGCGAGCCGCCACCGCGCACCAGCAGGATCAGCTCGGGCTGGGCAAACTGGTCCAGCATCCCCAGTGCCTCGGCCACCAGCACGGCCGCGGATGGGCCTTGCACCTGGGTGGGCGCCAGCACCACTTCGGCCAGTGGGTAGCGCCGTTCCAGCGTGTGCAGCACGTCTTGCAGTGCCGCCCCGGTTGCCGAGGTGACGATGCCGATGCGCTGCGGCCAGGCGGGCAGGCTGCGGTTGCGCGCAAACAAGCCTTCGGCCTCCAACCGGTTCTTGAGCTCAATGAACTTCTGATACAGCGAGCCCTCGCCTGCTGAACGGATCTCGTCTACATATAACTGGTAGCGCCCCTGCGCCTCGTAGATGCTTAGGCCGCCGTGCACCTCGATCTGGTCGCCATTCATGGGAACCTGAGCCTGCAGCTCGGCGGTGCTGCGCCACATCACGCAGGGTAGGGCGGCATCGCGGTCTTTGAGAGTGAAATACCAATGGCCGGATTGCGGCCGCGAGAAATTAGACACTTCGCCCTGTACCCACAGGTTTTGGAACACATCCACAGACTCGATGGCCCGGCGCAAGCCGCGGGTGAGTTCGGTCACGGTGATGGTTTTGGGTTCCGGGGCGAACAGGTCCATTTGCTGCATGCGTGCAGGATACTTGCCGCACGCGCGCACGTCAAGTTTGTGGGGCAGTCTGTCAAGCTTGTACTCGCCGTCACGTTCTAAAAATCAATTGTCATTCCGACGAGCGGCGCAGCCGTGAGGAGGAATCCGTATGAGCAAGGCTGACTCTCTACAGATATGTTCGCGCACAGACTAGCGCAATACGGCTTCCTCGCTTCGCTCGGAATGACATTAACTTGTGCATAGCAATAACTCTCAGCCCCTGCTCTCCTCAAAGTACAATTTGCCTATGCAGCGCCTCTTCTCCCCCTGGCGAAAGCCCTACATCGAGCGCAAGCCGGATGCTGGCGCCTGTGTATTCTGCGAAGCATTAGCCCAGGCTGATAGCGCCGCCAACTTGATCCTACAGCGCGGCCAGGGCGCCTTCGTCATGCTCAACCGTTATCCCTATACCAGCGGCCACCTGATGGTGCTGCCCCTGGCGCACATGGCCCGCCTGGATGCCCTCACCCCAACCGTGCGCGCCGAGATGATGGAGTTGCAGACGCAGGCCGTGGCGGTGCTCGAAACTGTATACGCTCCGCAGGGCTTCAACCTCGGCGCTAATCTTGGCGCAGCGGCTGGCGCTGGTATCGCCGAGCATCTGCACCTGCACATCGTGCCGCGCTGGGCCGGCGATACCAACTTCACCGCTACCGTGGGCCAGACCCGCGTGCTGCCCGAAACGCTCGAAGAAACCTGGGAGCGCCTGCGCGCCGCCTGGAAATAGGCTTCAACGCCTGAGGTACACTTTTTACTCTGGCAACTCCTCAGCCAACCCACACAGGATGGTTATGACCCAAGACAAGCACAATCAGCCCGTTATTCTCAGCGCGGTGCGCACGCCCATCGGCAAATTCCTCAGCGCCTATAGCACGCTCAGCGCGCCGCAACTCGGCGCCATTGCCGTCAAGGCGGCGCTCGAGCGCGCCGGGCTGGACGGCACGGCCAAGATCGATGAAGTCATCATGGGCAACGTCGTCTCGGCTGGCTTGGGCCAAGCCCCGGCGCGCCAAGCCAGCATCTTCGCTGGCATTGACCCCAGCGTAGGCGCCACCACCATCAACAAGGTGTGCGGCTCCGGTCTCAAGGCGGTCATGCTGGCCAGCCAGGCCATCAAAGCCGGCGACGGCAGCCTGTTCGTGGCCGGCGGCATGGAGAGCATGAGCAAGGCGCCCTTCCTGGTGGACGGGCGCGGCGGTACGCTGCGTTACGGCAGCGCTCAGCTCACCGATGCGTTGCAGTTCGATGGCTTATGGGATCCCTTCGAAGATTGGATCATGGGCGATGCGGCTGAATTCATTGCGGATGAATACGAAGTGACCCGCGAGGCGATGGACGAATTCGCCCTCAGCAGCCACCAAAAAGCCATCGCCGCCATTGACGGTGGCAAGTTCAAAAACGAGATCGTGTCCGTCGAGGTGAAGGGCAAAAAAGGCGTCACCGTCGTGGACACAGACGAGTCGCCGCGCCGGGATACTTCGCTGGACGTGCTGCACAAGCTACCCCCCGCCTTCAAAGAGGGCGGCAAGGTGACCGCCGGCAACGCCCCCGGCCTCAACGACGGCGCCGCTGCCACGGTGATTGCCAGCCGTGCCCGCGCCGAGGAGCTCGGCGTGAAGCCGCTGGCCCGCGTGGTCGGCTATGCCCAGGCCGCCGTGGATCCTAAGAGCATCTTCATCGCTCCGGCGCGCGCCATCCCCATCCTGCTCGAGAAGATCGGCTGGACGATGGCGGATGTCGACCTCATCGAGCTCAATGAAGCCTACGCCGCCCAAGTGCTGGCCGATGGCTACGCCTTGGCCGACCAGGGCTGGGACTGGAGCAAGGTCAATGTCAACGGCGGTGCTATCGCACTCGGCCACCCGCTCGGCGCCAGTGGCGCCCGCTTGCTCGCCACGCTGATCTACGCCCTGAAGGACCGCGGCCTCACGCGCGGCATTGCCTCGTTGTGCCTCGGCGGCGGCGAAGCCGTGGCCATGGCAATCGAGTTGGAGGACTAAAGATGGACAAAGCCGAACGTCAAGAACTCATTGAAAAATACGCCACTGCCTTCGACGAATTCGAAACCGCGCTGAACGCCATCCCCAAAGAAGCCTGGCTGTTCAAGCCCGCGCCGGATGCGTGGAGCGTGCACGAGAACATCATCCATTTGCTCGACAGCGAGACCAACAGCTTCCTGCGTGCCCGACGCCTGGTGGCCGAACCCGGCCTGCCGCTGATGGCCTACGATCAGGACCTGTGGGCCGTCAAGCTGGATTATCACAGCGAGAACATTGAGGATGCGCTGGCCGTCACCCGACTGGTGCGCAAAGTCACCTATGACTTCATCAAGAATTTGCCGGATGACGTGTGGAGCAACACCGTTGTGCACCCAGAATACGATGAACCCTATACCTTCGAGAAGTGGCTGCGCATCTATTCCAACCACCCCCGCGCCCATGCTCAACAGATCACTGAGAACCATCGCCTCTGGAAAGAGCAAGCTGGCAATTGACGGACTAAGTGACTAAACGACTAGTCGACTGGTCTATTGGTCGCTTAGTCCGTAGATGCAAAGGAGTCTTTGAATGGCAATCAAGAAAGTTTTCATCATCGGCGCCGGCACCATGGGCAACGGCATTGCCCAGACTGCGGCTGTCTCCGGCTACAAGGTCACCATGATGGATGTGGCCGAAGAGTTCGTGCAGCGCGGGGTGAGTACCATCGCCAAATCGGTGGAGAAGCTGGCTGAGAAGGGCCGCATCACCGCCGAGCAGAAGCAGGCCGCCCTCGACATTGTGCCGGTAACGGACATCAAAGGTGTCGCCGAAACCGACCTGGTAATCGAAGCCGCCACCGAGAATCCTGAGATCAAGTTCAAGCTCTTTCAAGACCTGGATGCCATTGCTCGCCCCGAAACCGTGCTGGCCTCCAACACTTCGTCCATTAGCCTCACCAAGCTGGCCGCGGCCACCAAGCGGCCGGACAAAGTGGTGGGTATGCACTTCTTCAACCCTGTGCCGCTCATGTCGCTCATCGAGATCGTGCGCGGCCTGGGCACTAGCGATGCCAGCGTCGAGCTGGCGCTCGCGGTCGGCAAGCAGATGGGCAAGACGCCCGTCGTGGTCAATGACTCACCCGGCTTCGTCTCCAACCGCGTACTGTGCCCCATGATCAACGAAGCCATCTTCGCTCTCGAAGAAGGTGTATCCGATGCCGAAGGCATCGACACCGTCATGAAGCTGGGCATGGCCCATCCTATGGGCCCACTGACCCTGGCCGATCTCATCGGCCTGGATGTGGTGCTGTACGTGATGGAAGTGCTGCAGCGCGACCTGGGTGACAGCAAGTACCGCCCGGCCCCGCTGCTGCGCCGCATGGTCGACGCCGGTTACCTTGGCCGCAAGAGTGGCAAGGGCTTCTACGAGTACAAGTAATTCTATTTCGCGTGTCGCCCTAGCGAGGAAAAGGGCAACTGAAAAGCATGGTTTCTTGACCCCATCGCTGCATTGGAGCACTCTTTTTTTGTGTCGCCCTGAGCAGAGCGAAGGGCATTCATAAGGGCGGTTTATAGATCAACATGACTGAAGCCTACGTCTACATTCTCGGCAACAAAGGCGGCAGGCTCTATGTAGGTGTAACCAATGACCTACAGCGTCGCGTGCATGAGCACAAAACTAAAGCCACCCCTGGATATGCCAGCAAGCTAGGCATATCTCGCCTCTTGTACTTTGAGACCTTCAATCACATTGTCGATGCGATAGCTGCAGAAAAGCAGATCAAGGGCTGGATACGAAGCAAGAAGCTGGATTTAATCCGTCAGCACAACCCTAAGTTTGAAGATTTAAGTGCTGATTGGTTTGAATCAGACTCCTAATGGCTTGGTTTTTGAGACCATCCTTGCGGGTGCTCTTCGCTGCGCTCAGGGCGACACTATGTAGCGTAGCAGTCCTACCAAGCAACCCTGCGGGACACTACGGGCAAAAGTCTGCCCGTGACCACGCGAATAACTCGCCGTCGTAGTAACTGGCTGCGGGGTCAATGTACAAATAAGCCGCCGGGCCATAGCTGCGCACAATACCAATCACAGCCACACAATCCCCCGTCTTTACGCCCTCATAGTAGTAGGAGAATGACGCCACCCGAAAGTGCGCCGAGAGCTCGTTAGTCTCCTCGCTGAAGTGGACGTGATAATTACCGCTTGCCTCTTGCAGCACACCGTTTTCGTAGACATTACGTTCCCCTGATACTGCACTGGCAATTCCATACACGCACATTTCTTGGTTAATGTGCTCGGCCGTGATCGTGTCCCAGCGCACGCAGTTCTCAAAGCCACGCTCGTCCAGCAGTGTGGGCCATGGCGTCGCTGCGGGCGCGGGCGTAGCGCTTGGCTGTGGTGGTGTGGTGCTCGGCGGTGGCGTGGGGCTGGGGAGCGGAGTGGCTGTGGCCGTTGGTTCCGCCGGGGCTGGGCTGCATGCGACTAGCAGAATGAACAGGATCATCAGCCCGAGATTTTGTTTCATCATCGCATCCTCCCTTGGTAGTGAATGAACAAAGTCAGTATAACCTGCTGAGCTTGCCAGCCTGCAACTGATAGAATTCCCTCTATGACCCAATATGAAGTTGTCATCGGTCTTGAAACGCATATTCAACTCAACACCGATAGCAAGATCTTTTGCTCCTGCAGCGCTGATTCCTGGGGTGCGGCGCCCAACACCAATATCTGCCCCGTGTGCAGCGGCCTGCCCGGCGTGCTGCCCGTGCTGAATGAGGGCGCGGTGCGCAAGGCCGCCACGCTGGCGGCCGCCATGGGCGCCGAGCTCCAGCCCATCTCGCATTTTGACCGCAAGAACTACTTCTACCCGGATCTGCCCAAGGGTTACCAGATCTCGCAATACGACATGCCGCTCGCCAACGGCGGGTACATGGATCTGCCCACCGCCGAGGGCACACGCCGCATCCGCATCCACAAGCTGCATCTGGAGGAAGACGCCGGCAAGACCGTCAACCGCGCCGATGGCGCCCGTCTGATCGATTTCAATCGCTGCGGTGTGCCGCTGGTCGAGATGGTCACCGGGCCTGATCTGCGCTCGGCTGAAGAGGCGGCCCAGTACCTCATCCGTCTGCGCCAGCTCCTGCGCTGGCTGGGCATCTCCGAGGCTGACATGGAGAAGGGCCACCTGCGTGCCGATGCCAACGTATCGATCCGCCCTGTGGGCAGCGATGTGCTCAACACCAAGACTGAGATCAAGAATGTCAACTCGATCGACTCGCTGCGCTCGGCTATCGAGGTCGAGATCGAACGCCAGATACGCGAAGTCGAAGCGGGCGGAACCATCCAACCCTGGACCCTGGGCTGGGACGAGAACAGCGGCACGCTGAGCAAGATGCGCTCCAAGGAAACCGAGGCCGACTATCGCTACTTCCGCGAGCCTGACCTGCTGCCGTTGGTGCTCGACGATGCCCGCCGTGCCGAAATTATCGACGCCTTGCCAGAACTGCCCCTGGCCCGCCGCCAGCGCTTCATCGTTGAGGTCGGCCTGCCGGAGTACGACGCCGATATCCTCAGTGGCGAACGCGCCCTCTCAGACTATTTCGAGGCCGCTGCGGCTGCCTATGGCGGCGATATCAAGCGCGTCTCCAACTGGCTCATGAACGATGTACTCGCCATGCTCAACGAGAGTGGTGAAACCGCGGATAAGCTTAAGCTCACCCCGCAGTACTTTACAGAGGTGCTCAAACTGATGGACTCCGGCGCGGTGAACACGCCCACCGGCAAGAGCTTGCTGCTCAAGGTGCAAGCCAGCGGCAAGGCGCCCGCCGATATCGTCCAGGCCGAAGGCCTGGCGCAGGTCTCGGACGAAGGCGAGTTGCGCAAGATCGCCGAAGAGATCGTGGCTACGAACCCAGACAACGTTGCCGCCTTCCGCGCTGGCAAAGAGGCGCTGATGGGTTGGTTCGTGGGCCAGCTCATGCAGCGCACCAAGGGTAAGGCGGATCCCAAGGCTGCCGCCCGCATCCTGAGCGAACTGTTGCGGGCATGAACCTCGGCACTCCGTTGCCCGAGTTCAGTATCCAGCCAGCTGTGTTGCAGCACGCTGCCGCCATCCATCAACTCATCCAAGAAGCCGACTTGTTCCAGCACGGACTGGACTGGCGCAACTTCCTGGTCGCCCTCACACCCTCCGGCGAGTTCATCGGCTGCGGCCAAGTCAAGCAACATCGTGACGGCACCTGGGAGCTGGCCTCGATCGCCGTGCTGCCCGCCTGGCAAGGCCGCGGCGTGGGCCGCGCCGTCATTGAGGCTTTATTGGCCAGGCACCCAGGCGAGTTGTATCTCATGAGCATCTCCGCCCTCAAGCCGCTGTACGAGAAATTCGGCTTCGTGGAAATAGCTCCACCTCGGAGTTCGCACAGCGAACTCCCGCGCAACGCAGTTGCGCAAATGCCAAAATACTTTCGCCGCCTGACTCGGATGCCCGCCATGATCGCTGAATTTGAACGTGTATATGAGCGTATTATGGTGATGAAGCGCGAGGCCGCATGAAGCTTGTATGCATACTCAAAGCCGCATGGAGTTCGCTACGCGAACTCCCGCGCAACGCAGTTGCGCAAATGCCCGCCATGCTTGCCGAGTTCGAACGGGTAGGTGAGCGCATCATGGTGATGCGCCGAGTGGGCGCATGAGCAAGCCATTGGTGCTGTACGATGGCTACTGCGCGCTGTGCAACCGCAGCGTAAGTTTCCTGCAGGCCCGCCAGCGCCCTGATGCGCTGGAGTACGCCTCGTTGCAGTCGCCGCGCGGCCAGCGCGTGCTGGCCGCCGCCAACCTGCCCCTGCAGGATTACGACAGTGTAGTCGTGCAAGACGGGGAACGCGTATACCTGCGCTCGGCGGCCGCGCTGCACCTGCTGCGCTACCTGCGCTCGCCGTGGCCGCTGCTCGGTGTCCTGCGTCTGGTGCCTGCTTTTCTGCGCGACCCTGTCTATGATCTGGTAGCCCACAACAGACATAAATTGTAGAAGGCAGAAGGTAGAGAGTTGCAAATAGGCTTGGGGATTGCTTCACTCGCTACGCTCGCTCGCAAAGACAAGCACGACCGTCTTTGCGAGGAGAGCTGAAAGTTGCATATTGATGCAACTTTCAGCCCCGAAGCAATCCCCAAGCAAGCTGGCGAAACAGCCCTCAGGCTGCCTGTACGCAAGTATCAGTGTACTAACTGCTGTTCTAGTTCGTCGATAGCTTCTTGGCGAGCCGGTTCGCCATCGTGATCCCATTGCACACGGATGCGCAGCGGTGGCGGCTTATCATCCGCATAGCCCATCAGGTAAAAGAGGGCTGCGGCGCAGTGGTAGCGTACTAATGAATACGCGTCTCCAGCTTCCCGGCGTAAAACATCCAGCAAGACCGGCGCTGCCTGCTCTAACGTGGCTTTTTCGCGCAGGCGGTACCAGATCGTGTAGTACCCATCATAATTTCCGGCGGCAATATGGGCCAATAGTTCATCTGCCGACAATGCGACAAACTGATCGGATGTTTGCTGGGCATGCCACTCCCATGCCTCTTGCCAGTTGGAGAACTCGGGCGGCTCAGCTCCGTTTGGCATTGCGCAGCTCCGTGTGGAGTCTTTTGTATGGCAAAGACAGGCTCATGGATTGATTTTACAGCTTGTTGCCGCCAAACCTGAATGCGCAAGCCGTATAATCCCGCCCATCCATGCGCCTCCCCAAACTTTTCTCACCCCTGGGCCTATTCTTGCTCGCGCTGGTCCTACGCCTCATCCCGGTGCTGCTCGCCATCAATCTGCCCATCGGCCTGGACGACATGTTCCAGTATGACATGCTCGGCCGCAGCCTGGCGGCAGGCGAAGGCTATCGCTGGTACGCCCAGCCGGATCTTGACCTCATGCGCAGCTACATTGACATCGACTTCATCGCGCCCGATTACGATCCACGCGGCCTGGAGACCTCCTTCCGCGCCCCGGCCTATCCGTTCCTGCTGGCGGGCGTGTACACGCTTAGTGGGCTTGAGAGTCGTCTGCTGGCTGCCCGCTTGGTGAACGCCACTCTAGGCGCTCTGTTGGCGCCTATGGCCTATGCCTTGGCGCGCCGCTTGTTCCCCGAGCACGAGCGCGCCGCCCGCTTTGCAGGCATCGCGCTGGCCGCCTACCCCATGTTGCTCATTTACCCGCTGGCGCTGGCGACCGAGAACCTGTTCTTCCCGCTGGTGCTCGGCGGCCTCCTGGCGCTGCTGCGCGCCGCGGAGAAACAGCGCGCGCGAGATTGGCTGCTGGCTGGCGCTATCCTCGGTGCCGCCACGCTGACGCGCTCGGTCATCTTCGCCTTCGCCGGGCTGGCCGGTTTGTGGATCTGGTTCGGCCTGCGCAACTTCCGTGCTGCCGTGCTCTACGGCCTGGCTGTCTTTGCGCTCGTGCTGCCGTGGACCATTCGCAACACCCTGCTCGAAGGTCAATTCACCTTCGTCGAAAACTCCATGGGCTACAACCTGCACATGGGCTACCACCCCGCGGGCACCGGCACCTTCCAATATGGCATCTCTGTGGAACTCTTGCCTTATCTGGATGATGGCGAGCGCAATACCTTGGGCACGCAAATGGCGCTCGAATACATTGAAGATGACCCCGGCCGCGTGCCCTATCTCATGGTGCGCAAGCTGGGTTATTTCTTCGGCCTGGAGCGCCGCGCTATCAGCTACTTCTACACCAACAATTTCTTCGGCAGCATATCCACCGTCCCGCTGGTGGCGCTGTTCCTGGCCTTCACCTTGCCGTTCCCTATCATCAGCACGCTGGCTGCGGCTGGGCTGCCCTTCGTGCGCTGGACACGTGAACATGCTCTTGCCCTGTTGCTACTGGTTGCCTATATCTTTCCGCATGTTCTGCTCATGGCCGAAGATCGCTTTCACCTCGCCATCCTGCCGGTGCTGGCCGTCTATGCTGGTTGGGCGTGGGTCGCGTTGCCTGCGCTGCTGCGCAACGGCGTACGCAGCTTGCCCAGGTTGCTGGCCGCTGGGTTGCTGGTGCTGCTTCTGTGGTTGAATTGGGGCTTGGAATTGCACCGTGACGCCGCCAAGCTGGCCCAGCTCTTTGGGCCAGAGGGCAATCACGCTGGCTTCTCCTACTAATATGAAAAAACTCTTTGATTTCAACGTCAAATTTGACCGCGAGGTGGTGGCGCTCACCATCGTGAGCACGCTGCTGCTCATGATCGATTATTACGAGCGGCTCACGCCCATCAAAGAAATTGACCGTATCGCCCTGTACCTCATCATCCCCCTCGGCATCATTATTTTCGTTTTCCGCCGCCCGGTAGGCGAGTACGGCTTCCAGCTTGGCGATTGGAAGGCCGGGCTGGCCCTCACCGGGCTGGTGATCCTGATCGGAGCACCTATCCTCTGGTATGTAGGCCGCAGCGACCCTGCTATGGTGGCGTACTACGCCCACCAAAACGGCCCGGTGACTGCCATTTTCACCTTCTTAGACCTCATCGGCTGGGAATTCTTCTTTCGCGGCTTCCTGCTCTTCGGCTATGCCCGCTTTTTTGGCGCTAATGCCCTGTGGCTGGCCGCCGTCCCCTTTGCCCTGGTGCATATCCGCAAACCCGCCATCGAGACCTATTCGACCCTGTTTGGCGGGGTGCTGTTCGGCCTGGTGGCCTGGCGCACAAAGTCCTTTGTATATCCTTTCCTCATCCACTGGTTTGTCTCCACATTCACCATATTTGCCGCCGGTACCCTGCGTTAGCCCGGCGGCAAGCCTGTGGTTGACAGTTACCCGAGTCTGCTCGTATAATAGCCGCCGCTCTACTGAGTGGAGCTTTCGTGTGCTTGGCACACGGCCTCTGCCCCGGCAGACTTACTTGCTGGGGCTTACTTTTGAAAATTTACCTTGGAGAAGTTGTTCATGCGTTACGCAATTATTGAGAGCGGCGGCAAGCAATACAAGGCTGTCGAAGGTGAAACCATTGAGGTGGATCTGGTTGCCGAGGAAGCTGGCAAGCAGATCGAAATTGAGCATGTGCTGCTGATCTCAGACGGCGACAACATCCTGGTGGGCACGCCTACCGTGGCTGGCGCCAAAGTGGCCGCCACCGTACTGGACGACACCCAGGGTCCCAAGATCACTGTCTTCAAGTACAAGCCCAAGATCCGCTACCGCGTGCGCACTGGCCATCGCCAGAAGCTCACCCGCCTGTTGATCGACAGCATCAACATCGCTGGCGAGACGCGCGCCAAAGCCGCCAAGGAAGAAGCCCCCAAGGCTGAGACCAAGCGTACGCGCAAGCCGGCAACGGCAAAAGCTGCGGCCAAGAAAACCGTAGCCAAGAAAACGGCCACCAAGAAGGCCGCGGTCAAGAAGACCGCCGCCAAAAAGAAATAATTCTGGAGCGAATGAGAGATGGCACATAAAAAGGGCGGCGGTTCTAGCCGCAACGGACGCGATAGTCACTCCCAGCGCTTGGGCATCAAACGCTTCGGCGGTGAGGTGGTCAAGGCTGGCAACATTCTGGTTCGTCAGCGCGGCACCAAGATCCACCCCGGCCAGAATGTAGGCCTGGGCAAGGATCACACCATCTTCGCCATCATTGACGGCCAGGTGGTGTTTGAGACCGTAGCCAACGGCCGCAAGCGCGTGAGTGTGCTACCCGCAACCGGGACCCCCGCTAGCGCAGCGGAGTAAGCGGCAACAAATATCAATTGAAGCGCTTGCAGCTGAGCGTTGAAAGGAAACACATGAAGGCAGAGATTCACCCAACTTATTACCCAGACGCCAAAGTAGTCTGCGCGTGCGGCAACAGCTGGAGCACTGGCTCCACCAAAGCCGAGATCCGCGTGGATATTTGCTCCAATTGCCACCCGTTCTACACTGGTGAGCAGCGCATCGTGGATACTGAAGGCCAGGTAGACCGCTTCTACAAGCGTCTGGAAGTGCGCACCGAGTACAAGAAATCTCGCGATGCGGCCCAGGTTGCCAAGACGTCGCCCGAGCGCGCCTTGGCCGAGTTTGAGATCACCAAGAAGACGCTCGAGGCCTACAAGGCTGCTGGCATCGAGACCGCTGGTCAGTTCATCGAGAAGCTGCAAGGCGGCGATGAAGCCGTCTTGGCGCTGGACGGCGTTGGCCGCAAAGGCCTGGCTGACACCAAGAAGGCCCTCAAGCGCTCCGGCTTTGCCCTGCCTGAGGGCACGGACACTGAGCCCGAAGCTGAAGCGGCTGAGTAATCCATCGAATACACAAAAGCGCTCCGTCACGGAGCGCTTTTTGATTCACGCGCTGCATAGCAGCGGCAGATGAGGCTGTTTCTAGTACACTTGCGGCATTCGCATGAGAGGTGAAGATGGAAGGCAAAACTGGAATTTTGGAAGTCATCACTGGCTCCATGTTCTGCGGCAAATCGGATGAGCTTATCCGCCGCCTGCGCCGGGCCAGGATCGCCCAGAAGAAGATCCAGGTCTTTAAACCCGCCATCGATGATCGCTATGCCGAGGCCAAAGTGGTCTCTCATGCTGGCAATGAATTTGACGCCGTAGCCATCGAAAAGGCGGCCGACATCCGCTCCCAGCTGCAGCCGGATACCACCGTGGTGGGCATTGATGAAGCCCAGTTCATAGACGATGAGATCGTGGCCGTGGTCAAGTACATGGCCGACAACGGCATCCGCGTCATCGTGGCCGGGTTGGATACCGATTTCCGCGGTGAGCCCTTCGGCAGCATGCCCACCCTCACCGCCCAGGCCGAGCGCGTCGACAAGTTGCACGCCATTTGCATGGTGTGCGGAGGCGATGCCAGCCGCACCCAGCGCCTGGTCAACAACAGCCCGGCCAACTACAACGACCCCATTGTCATCGTTGGCGCGTCGGAGATGTACGAGGCGCGCTGCCGGGCCCATCACGAGGTCCCCAACTAACGTCTATGCCACAACCCCCGCTTCCCTACACCGAGCTGCTTGCCGAAACCCTCATCACCGAAGAGCAGCTCCAGGCCCGCATTGCGGAGTTGGGCGCAGAGATCAGCCGAGATTATGCCGGTAAGGATCTCTTGCTCATCTGTATCCTGCGCGGCGGCGTCATGTTCCTCACCGACCTCGTGCGCCACATCACCATCCCGCACATGATGGACTTTATGGCCGTCTCCTCCTACGGCGCCGGGGCGCGCAAAAGCAGCGGCCAGGTGCGCATCACCATGGACCTCAGCCTGGATATTGCCGGGCGTAATGTGGTGCTGGTGGAGGATATTGTCGATAGTGGCAACACCATCGCCTCCGTGCTCAGCCTGCTGAAGGCACGCAACCCGGCCAGCCTCAAAGTCTGCAGCCTGCTGGACAAGCCGGAGATGCGCCAGTCTGAAGTGCCCATTGATTACACCGGCTTCAGCATCCCCAATAAGTTTGTGTTTGGCTACGGACTGGATCTGGACGAGTACTATCGCAACCTGCCTTTCATCGGCGTGGTCGATACCGAAAAATACGCCACACCGCACTAGCGCCCCTCGCTGCAGCCGTGCGGCTAGCACAGTAGACTTGTATCGATGAGTACCCACCCTCAATTGCCGCCGCTGGTGCAGCAGGTGCGCGCCGCCGTCCCGCCAGACCAGCCGCTCTACCTGGTGGGCGGCGCGGTGCGTGACCTGCTGCTCAACCGCCCGGTGCACGACCTGGATTTTGTCGTGCCGGGCCGCGCCATCCCGCTGGCACGCAAGCTGGCCAATGCGCTCGGCGGCAACTTCTATGCGCTCGACGCCGAGCGCGATGCGGGCCGCGTGCTGCTGCCCGATGGGCACGCCGCGCTTGATTTTGTCGCCATGCAAGGCGCCACGCTGGACGAAGACCTGGCCCAGCGCGATTTCACCATCAACGCCATGGCGCTCAGCCTGCACCATGCCAGCTTGCATGACCCGCTGGGCGGCGCAGCCGACCTGCGTGCCAAACGCTTGCGCTTCGCTGGGTCGTTGGCGTTTGCCAACGACCCGGTACGCATCCTGCGTGCCGTGCGCATGGCGGCAGTCTTCGGCTTGCAGATCGAGCCGGAGACGCGTGCCGCGCTGCGCGCCGCCGTGCCACACCTCGGCCAAGTCTCGCCTGAGCGCATACGTGATGAAGTGTTCCGTCTGCTGCTCGCTTCTAAACCGGCAACTTCGCTACGCACGCTGGATGTGTTTGGCGCATTATCCAAGCTGTTTCCTGAGCTCGAGCCGCTCAAGGGCTTGCAACAATCCCCGCCGCATATCTACGATGTCTGGGATCACAGCCTGCACGTGGTCGACAAGCTCGGTACCGTCTTCAGCGCGCTGGACGAGAACTATCCCGCTGAAGGGGTGGGTGAGCTGGTCAGCGGGCTGACCGTGCTGCGCCTGGGGCGCTACCGCAGCCAGATCAGCCAGCACCTGGCGAGCGAGCTGGTGCCGGGGCGCCCGCGCCGCGCCCTGCTGCTGCTGGCGGCGCTGCTGCACGATGCGGGCAAGGCGCTCACGCGCAGCGTGGACGCAAACGGGCGCATCCGCTTCTTTGAGCACGAAGCGCGTGGCGCTGAGTTGATCGAGCAGCGCGCCCAGGCCATGCACCTGAGCAGTGATGAAACTGAGCTGCTACGCACCATCGTGGCCCACCACATGCGCCCGTTCCTGCTCACCCATAGCGGCGAGCCGCCCAGCCGCCGCGCCATCTATCGCTTCTTCCGTGATACCGGTGCAGCCGGCGTCGATATCTGCCTGCTCTCGCTGGCCGATCAGCTCGGCAAGCGCGGCACAGAGATCGACCAGGCCGAGCTCACCCGCACGCTGGACACACTGCGTGCGCTGCTGGAGGCCTACTACAAGCAGGCCGAAGAGGTGATCTCACCACCAGTGTTGCTCAATGGCAATGACCTGATGACGGAGCTGGGCCTAAAGCCCGGCCGCAAAGTGGGCGAGATCCTCGAAGCCCTGCGTGAGGCCCAGGCCATGGGCGATGTGCCCGATCGTGAAGCCGCGCTAGCCTTTGCCCGCAAGCGCGCACAAGCAGGCCGGAATTGACACAGGTTTGTCATTGCGAGGAGGGCTGAGAGTTGCATGTTCATGCAACTCTCAGCCCCGAAGCAATCCCCACGCTAGCTATACATTCTGGCCTGGCTGTACCAGACGCGCTCTGCACCAAACAGATAAAATCTGCCTAGCATGCAAATCAGCAACCACCCCACCATCAGCACCAATGCAGACCTGCGCCCCACGCACCTACAGATAGACCTGGCGCGCCTCGGCAGCAACCTGCAGGCCATCCAGGCACATGTGGGCGGGGCGCAGGTCATGCCCATCCTCAAAGCCAATGCCTATGGGCACGGCTTGGTGCGCGTGGGCCAGTACATGCAGAGCCTTGGGGTGGGGCGCATCGGCGTGGCCTATCTTGAAGAGGGCATCCTGCTGCGCGAAGCGGGCGTTACAACGCCTATCCTGGTGCTGGGTGGCATCCTTGGCAGCCAGGCGCCGCTGTTCCTGCAGCACGGCCTCACCCTCACTGTCTCCTCCACCCAGAAGCTGGAGCAGGTCGAGGCGGCCGCCGCCGCGGCGGGCGTGGTGGCCAAGGTACACCTCAAGATCGATACCGGCATGGAGCGTATTGGCGTGCACTACTACAACGCCGAGGGCTTGCTGGAGGCCACCTTGCGCTGCAAACATGTCGAGGTCGAAGGGATCTTCTCGCACTTCGCCAATGCAGACGCCGCCGACTTGACTTCGGCTCGTCTTCAAGTCGAACGCTTTCAGGAGGTGCTGCGCTTCTACGAGCAGCACAGCCTGCCCACGCCGCTGCGCCACATGGCGAACTCCGGCGCGGTGCTGCAACTGCCCGAAAGCTGGATGGATCTAGTTCGCCCTGGCATTTTGCTCTACGGCGTGTATCCTTCGGCGCAAGCCCAGCGCAGCGTGGCCGTGCAGCCCGCGCTCACCTGGTCTTCGCGCATCGTGTATTTCAAAGTTGTGCGCCCCGGCCACCCGGTGAGCTATGGCTCCACCTGGCAGAGCGACCATGAAGTGCGCGTGGTCACCGTGCCCGTGGGCTATGGGGATGGCTACTTCCGTGCCATGTCTGGCAAAGCGCAGGTGCTCATCAAGGGCAAGCGCTATCCGGTGGTGGGCACGATCTGCATGGATCAGTTCATGGTCAATATTGAGCAAGACTCCGCCTTCAATGAAGACGAGATCATTCTGGTGGGCGAGAGCCAGGGCGAGCACATCACCGAAAGCATCAGCGTAGAAGACCTGGCCGCCTGGGCAGGCACCATCCCCTACGAAATTCTGACCAACATCAATACGCGTGTGCCGCGCGTCTATCTGCAAGACCAGCCGCTAGCTGACGGATAATGTGTCTCTGGAGGAACTTATGAAAGTCAATCCCCTGATCGTTGTGCTCACGCTGTTCACCGCCATTGTGCATTTGGTAGTACTCAATCTCAACGGCTATGTCTTCTTGCCCTTTGTGCTCAACGGGCTCGGCTTCCTGGCGCTGTTGTCTGCCCTGATGTGGAGCGTGGGTAAGCCGCAGGCGCGTTGGGTGCACTATGCCTTCATCGCTTATACGCTGGTCACCATCGCTGCCTGGGTGCCGATGGGTGCCCGCACTGTGCTGGCCTACGCTACCAAGGGCGCCGAGGTTGGCCTGGTGATTGCGCTGGTGCAGAGCCTGCGCAGCCTGCCCGCAAAATAGCCGCGCCGCTCACGCCGGTCTGAGAGCGCCTGGTGCCGCGGGTAGAATAAGCTTTCATCCCCACCCCTGAGGCTACATGGCATCCACACCGCAATCGCAACCCGTCATCAACCTGCGCAGCTACCTGTCTCTGGTGCTCGTTTCAGGCGCCATCATCCTGCTTGACCAACTCACCAAGGCCTGGGTGCGCGACAACCTGGCCCTCAGCCAGACCTGGATGCCCTGGGAGCAACTGGCTCCCTATGCGCGCATCGTGCACTGGCAGAACAGCGGCGCCGCCTTCGGCATGTTCCAGAACGCCGGCGCCTTTTTCGCCGTGCTGGCCATCCTCGTGGCAGGCATGATCATCTACTACTTCCCGCGCCTGGAGCCTGGCGACTGGGCCGTGCGCCTGGGCATGAGCCTGCAGTTGGGCGGGGCGCTCGGCAACCTGATCGACCGTCTGCAGCACGGCCATGTCACCGATTTCATCTCGATCGGCAACTTCCCCATTTGGAATATTGCCGATGCCGCCATCACCTGCGGTGTGGCCGTCATGATCCTGGATATGCTCTTCAACCCCACACACAAGAAGCCTGCCGCCACTGCTCCGGTTCACAACGATGACCAAACCTCAAGCTGAGCCTGTAGTGCATGATCTGCAGGTGGCCGCCGGCCCGCAGCGGCTGGACAAGTTCCTGGTAGAGCAGCTGCCAGACTTCTCCCGGGCGCGCCTGCAAGCGCTCATTAAAGAGGGCCGCGTGCAGGTGGATGGCAAAGCCGCCAGCAAGAGCGGCCAGACGCTGGAAGGGGGCGAGGCGGTGCAAGTGCAGGTGCCGCCTGCCGCGCCCAGCGAACTGATCCCTGAAGCCATTCCGCTGGATGTGATCTTTGAGAATAACGATGTGCTCATCGTGAACAAGCCCGCTGGCATGGTGGTGCACCCGGCCGCCGGACACAATACCAGCACCCTCATCCACGCCGCCCTGGCGCACGCCCCGCAGATCCAGGGTGTGGGCGGCGAGCTGCGCCCTGGCCTCGTCCACCGCTTGGACAAAGACACCTCGGGCCTCATCGTGCTGGCCAAGAATGACGCCGCCCACCACGCCCTGCAGGCCCAGTTCCAGCAGCGCAGCGCACAGAAGACCTACATCGCTCTCGTGGATGGCCGCCCCAACACGCCCGAGGGGCGTATTGAGGCCGCCATCGGGCGTGACCTGCGTGAGCGCAAGCGCATGAGCGTCGTGCGCTCTGCCGGCGGCCGCGGCCGCGGCCGTGAAGCGGTGAGCGAGTACCGCACCCTGCACGAGTACGACGATCACACCCTGCTTGAGGTCAATATCCACACCGGGCGCACCCACCAAATTCGCGTCCACCTCGCTTTCATCCGTTGCCCGGTTGTGGGCGACACCGTCTATGGTCGCCGCAAACCCAGCCTGCCGCTCAAACGCCAATTCCTGCATGCCGCCCGCCTCGGGCTGACCCTGCCCGGCGAGACCGAGATGCGCATCTTCAGCGCACCGCTGCCGGCAGACCTGCAGCATGTGCTGAATAATATGCGTGACAGATTTAGTTGTCATTCTGAGCCAGCAAGCGGCTTGCCGCTTGCGCCAGCGAAGAATCCATCCTCAAGTTGATTTTCAAGGCTAGCCGATTGTTAGTGTGCTGCACATCTGAGTGAATTCCGAAGACATGTCTTAGCGGATTCCTCACTAGTTAGGGTTCGGCGGGTCTGGTGGTGAGCTATCAATCCGTTCGGAATGACACGGTAAACGTTTTAGAATATCCCCATGCCCATCATTGACCTGCGTTCAGATACAGTCACTCAGCCCACCCAGCGCATGCGGGATGCCATGTACACCGCCGAGGTCGGCGATGATGTGTATGGTGAGGACCCCACCGTAAACAAGCTGCAAGCGATGGCCGCCGAACGCATGGGCATGCAGGCCGCCTTGTTCGTCCCCTCCGGCCACATGGGCAACCTGTTGGCCTTTCTGTCGCATTGCCAGCGCGGTGATGAAGTGCTGCTTGGCGATCTCACCCATCCGTTCACTTCGGAAACCGGCAGTCTGGCCGCCGTGGGCGGCATCCAGCCGCACACGCTGCCCAATCAGCCAGACGGCACGCTGCGCCTGGAGGATCTGCAGGCCGCGCTGCGCGAGGACGATGTGCACCAGCCGGTGACCCGCGTGGTCTCACTGGAGAACACCCACAATCGCTGCAACGGCGCTCCGCTCACGGTCGAATACACCCGATCCGTAGGCGAGTGGGCGCATGCCCACCAGCTCAAGCTGCATATCGATGGCGCACGCATCTTCAACGCCGCCGTGGCGCTGGGCGTCCCCGCTGCCGCACTTGCCGCCTCGGCCGACTCGATCACTTTCTGTCTCAGCAAGGGGTTGTGTGCGCCGGTGGGTTCGCTACTGTGCGGCACGGAAGATTTCATCTACCGCGCCCGCCGCGGCCGCAAGCAACTCGGCGGCGGCATGCGCCAGGCCGGCATCCTCGCCGCCGCAGGTATCGTGGCGCTCGAAGACATGATAGACCGCCTGGCCGAAGACCATGCCCGCGCCGCACGCCTGGCGGCTGGCCTGGCTGAGCTCAAAGAGCTCAGCGTGCCCACGCCGCACACCAACATCGTGCGCTTCGCCATCGCACCCGGCGCCAGCACCCAGCCTGAGGCGCTGCTACAAGCTCTGGCCAGCGAAGGCATCCGGCTGAGCTATGGCCACTACGGTGGCTTCCGCGCCGTGACGCACTACTGGATCGATGACGCCGCCGTGGATACGACCTTGGCCGCGTTTAAGCGTGCCATGAGTGCCTAAGGCAGGCTGCACAGCCCGCAGCAGGGCTACTGTTATAATTGTGCTTATTGTCCTTTAGCGTTATTTACCAATCCTTGTTGAATTTGGAGCAGAACATTCATGGGTGATTTCCTCACCAGTGCCGATATTGAAGCCGCCGCATCCGCCATCAAGCAAAAAACCAGTCTTAAGCCCCGTATCGGTATGATCCTGGGCTCCGGCCTCGGCTCACTGGCCGAATCGATCGAAAATCCTGAATACGTGCCTTATGGCGATATTCCCGGCTGGCCCATCTCCGGTGTCAAGGGCCATGCGGGTCGCCTGGTCTTCGGTACGCTGGAAGGCCAGCAAGTCGTCGTGATGCAGGGCCGCACCCACTATTACGAGGGCTACGATATGCCCCGGCTGGGCTTGCCCGTGCGTGCCATGCAGGCGCTGGGCATCGAGATGATTGTCATCACCAACGCCGCCGGTGCTGTAAACCCGGACTTCGATCCGGGCGACCTGATGCTTATCACCGATCATCTCAACTTCATCGGCATGGCCGGGCAAAATCCCTTGCGCGGCCCCAACCTCGAGGAGCTCGGCCCGCGCTTCCCAGATATGAGCCAGGTGTATGACCGCCAACTGCTGGCGCTCACCCGCGAGGTTGCCGCCGCCGAGAGCGTCACGCTGCGCGAAGGCGTGTACTGCTGCCTGGCTGGACCCAGTTTTGAAACCCCGGCTGACCTGCGCTTCCTGCGCGCCGTCGGCGTAGACGCCGTCGGCATGTCCACCGTGCCTGAGGCCACCATCGCCCGCCACAGCGGCACCCGTGTGCTCGGTATCTCCGGCATCAGCAACAAAGCCAACCTGGACGGCAATACGGAAACCACGCATGAGGAAGTGCTGGAAGCCGGCAAGGTGTTAGCGCCCAAGCTTACACAGGTAGTCCGCGGGGTACTGCGCAAGCTCTAAACGTGTTGTGCTCCCATGGCAGAAGTCTTACGGTTCTTTGTAACGTATGAAGCGGTCCTGTACTTTCTACTGGGCTTGGGCGGTATTCTCTACTTTTACCGTTTCTGGCTCGCCTGGCAGGAGGTGCGCCTGGCCACTTATGGCCTGGAGCGCCAGGCCAGCCGCGAGCGCCTCAACCAGGCGGCGCTGATGCTGTTCGGTTTGCTGGTGATCGCGGTCGGTGTATTCGTAATGGTTACCTTTGTATCCACTTCGCTACCGGCGCAAGCTTTGCTCTCTACGCCTACGCTTTCGCTCTCACTCGAATCACAAACCGGCCAGACCACCGTCACCCCTGCTGGCGATGAAGTGCTGACCACCGCCACCGCACTGCCTACCGTCTCGGTGGATGAGACGGCGTGTATCCCGGAGCAGATCATCATCACTGAGCCCACCGCGGACAGTGCCATCCGGGGCTCGGTAGAAGTAGTGGGCACTGTGGATATTGCCAATTTCGGCTTCTACAAGTTTGAGGTTGCCCGCGCCGAAGAAGAGCTGTGGCTCACCATCCAGGCCGGGCGCTCGATCATCCGGGATGGGGTGTTGGTAGAGAACTGGGATACCTCACGTTTGCCCACTGGCAACTATGTGCTGCAGCTCGTAGTCACAGACAATAATGGAACAGAACTCCCGCCTTGCCGCATCCCTGTGCGCATTGAGGCGCCAAGCGAATGAACGACTCTAAACTTAATATGACCCTGCGCCCCTCAACCGAGGACGACCTGCCCGCCCTGATGGGCTTGGACCATGGCTACTCCACCGAGTTTGTGTGGCAGATGGAAGTCGACCAGGCCACCCCGCGCATGGGTGCCCGCTTCCGCGAGATGCGTTTGCCGCGCCTGATGCAGGTCGCCTACCCGCGCGCCAAGCAAGCCCTGGCCGAGCTGGCCCCGCAGCGCAGCCTACTGCTGGTGGCCGAAGCTGAGGGCCAGCCCGTGGGCTACGCCGCCGTGGCCGGTAACCTGGCCCCGCACACCGCCTGGCTTACCGATGTAGTGGTGGCCGCCACCCAGCGCCGCCGCGGCGTGGCCAGCCGCCTGATCCTGGGCGTCCAGGCCTGGGCGCGTGAGCGCAATTACCAGCGTCTGGTGCTGGAGATGCAGACCAAGAACCACCCGGCCATCAAGCTGGCTCAGAAGCTGGCTTTTGAGTTTGCCGGTTTTAACGACCGCTATTATGACAATCAGGATATTGCTGTTTTCTTTGCCAAACGTCTGGCATAGAGCTTATAAAGATGACACCTCATGGATGATCTGGTTCTAAGAAGTTTGGAAACCATCAACCGAATATTTGAGGCTGGCATCGCCATCACGGCGCTGTCACTGTTTTTGCGTTCCCTCACCTTCAACCTACGAGACCGCATTTCGCGCGCCTTCGCCGTCATCCTGGCTTGCGTCATGATCAGCTTCCTGGGCGAGGCCGTGGCCGGGGTGCTCAACCAGCCGGGCAGCCTTGAGATCTGGCTGCGCCTGCAATGGATGGGCACGCTGTTCTTGCCCGCGGCCTACTTGCATTTCTCAGACGCCCTGCTGGAGACCACCGGCCGCCCCTCACGCGGCCGCCGCCGCTGGGCGGTGCGCTTCTCGTACTTTATTTCGGCGGCTTTCGCCTTGCTGCTGCCCACTACGCTGTTCCTCGGCCCGCTGGCGCCCGATGGGCAGCCGGTGCCGCACCTCTCGCTCACCCCGCTCTCGTGGGGCTTCACGCTCTACTATGTGGTCACCATGCTCATGGCGTTCTCGGTGATGTACCGTGCCCGCCAGCGCACCGTGCTCACCGCCAGCCGCCGCCGCATGACCTACCTGTTTGCTGGCTCGCTGGCCGTGGCGGTGGGCAGCTATCCCTTCCTGCTGCTGATGACGGATGCCGCCGCCGCCGTGCCCATTCTGTTCTTCCTTAGTGCGTCGATCGCTAACGTATTTGTCTTCTACGCCATGGTGGCCATGGCCTATGCCACGGCGTTCTTTGGCGTGCCCTGGCCAGACCGCGTGGTCAAGAGCCGCTTGTTCCGCTGGCTGCTGCGCGGCCCGGTGACCGTCTTCATCGTGTTGGCGCTCATGCCCTGGGCCGATGATATTGGCCGCATTCTGCAAATTCAAGAAGGCGTGGTGATGCCCATTCTGGTGGGGCTCTCTATGCTGCTGGTCTCGCACACGCTTACTCTGGCTGCACCGGTGCTCGAAAAATGGCTCATTTTTGGCGGAGCAGAAGAGGATATGCAATTCCTGCAGGAGCTGCCCGAACGCTTCCTGACCGATGCAGATATGCGCCAGTTCCTTGAAGCCGTGCTGGCCGCCGTGTTGGATCGTTTCCAGAGCAAAGCCGCCTTTGTGGTGGCCCTGCACCAAGGCGAGATGCAGACCGTGGTGGAAGTAGGTTCGCGTAACTTGCGAGACAAAGACAAATCCAAAGACTTGCTGCAAGTCGCTAACCGCCAGGACGGCCAGCGTGTTTTCACCTGGGGCGCCTATCGCCTGCTGCCGTTACTCAGTAATAATGGCGAGGAGATGATCGGCATGCTGGGCGTGCAACGCGGCCGCAAGGGCGAGCTGAGCGACGAGCAGTTACGCGCCCTGGAGACCCTGGGCCAGCGCGCCGCCCAGGCGCTGGAAGACCGCCAACAACAGGCAGAGCTGTTGCGCTCCATGCAAAGCCTGACCCCGCGTATGGAAGTTATCCAGCGGTTGCGTGCCGCTGCGCGCTATGACCAGGCCGAGGTGCTCAGTGAGGTGGAGCAGCTGCCCAAGTATCAGGACCTGGTCAAGTGGGTGCGTGATGCGCTGACCCATTATTGGGGCGGCCCCAAGCTCACCCAGAGCCCGCTGCGCGGCCTGCAGGTGGTGCAAAGCGCGCTGGATGAACACGAGGGCAATCCCTCGTTAGCCGTACGCACGATTTTGAAAGCTGCCATCGAACGCAATCGCCCGGAGGGTGAGCCACGCTTGAATGGCGAGTGGATGCTCTACAACCTATTGGAAATGAAGTTTATGCAAGGCCGCAAAGTGCGCGAGGTCGCCATGCGCCTGGCCATGTCCGAAGCTGATTTGTATCGCAAGCAGCGCGTCGCCATCGAGAGTGTGGCCCGCAGCCTGCTTGAAATGGAAAAAGACACTCTTGCCGTCAAGAATGGAAAGGAAACACATTGATGAACGAGTATGACCGCGCCAAAAACTCATCTGCCCCCCGGAGTGAAGGGTGGGGCGGTTCCTTGGCCGACGAACATCTTGGGTCGGGGGCGCCCGCCCGCCGCAGCCCGCAGGGGCGCCGGCCCGCCGGCCGCGGGCGCGCCGATGGGCGCCCTCCTGGCGCACGCCAGCAAGGCGCACGCACGCCGGGTGCCCGCACGCAGGGCGCACGTGGACCTAAGCCCAAGGCGGATGAGAGCATGGGCTGGGTGGATTGGCGCCGCGTGCTGGAGCTGCAGGAGAACGAAACCGTGTGCTACGCCGAGGTGGTGAGCTTCAACAAGGGCGGCCTGCTGGTGCGCGCTCAGGAGTTCCAGGGCTTTGTGCCGCGTTCGCACTTGCAGGCTACGGCCAACGGCCAGCGCATCACGGAGAAGCTGCTCGAGAGCTACATGGGCAAAGAGATGGAGCTCAAGGTCATCGAATGTGACCCGGAGCGCGGCCGCATTGTGCTCTCCGAGCGCGCCGCCGAAAGTGCCCCCGGCTCACGCCAGGGGTTGCTGCAGACTTTGCAGCCCGGCCAGCAGCTTGAGGGCAAGGTCACCAACGTCACCAACTTCGGCCTGTTCATCGACTTGGGCGGTGTGGAGGGGTTGGTGCATATCTCCGAGCTTTCTTGGGGCCGCGTCGGCCACCCGCGCGAGGTCGCCGCTCCAGGCGATACGCTGTCCGTCGTCGTGTTGGAGATCAATATGGAGATGGAGCGCGTCTCGCTCAGCGTCAAGCGCGGCCAGGACAACCCGTGGGCCAGCGTGATCGAGCGCTACCCGGTGGGCAAAGAGATCGACGCCGAAATTACTGAAGTTGTGCACTTTGGCGCATTTGCCAAATTGGAAGAAGGGCTGGAAGGCTTGATCCACATCACCCAGATGGGGCTGCACCACCGCTTGGACCCGCGCCTGGTGCTTGAGGCGGGTATGCAAGTGCAGGTCAAGGTGCTGCAAGTGGAATCCGAGCGCCAGCGCCTCAGCCTGCAACTGCTGGGCGAACCCTGGAAAGATAATGACGGCGGCCCAGCCTGGCTGGAAACGCCCGGAGCTGGCGAGAGCGCCTGAGCGCGTAACGGACAATAATTAGGAACTGTGATGCCTGAGTCCCGCCCATCCAAACGCAGCGGCGCCCGCCCGCGCAACATGGCTGCTCCGCGGCCCCCACGGCAGCGCAGCTTGTGGCAACGCGTCGGCTGGCTGAGTGGCGGCCCGGCAGACTATGTCTCCGATGTGCTCGGCGTGCTGCTCATCGCCCTGGCGCTCATCACCATTCTTGGCCTGCTGGGGCTCACCGGCGGCGCCTGGCTCACGCCCTGGGTGGGCGTGTGGCGGCGCTGGCTGGGGTGGGGTTCTGTGCTGGTGGTCATCGGCCTGGGTCTGGCGGGCTGGCAGTTGTTGCAGCGCCGCCGCCTGGGCGCAAACCTGGCGCCCGGTCGCCTGATCGCTTTCGAGATCGCTGTGTTTGCCAGCCTGGCGCTGCTCAGCCTGGTGACAGGGCTCTCGCTTGAAGAAGCCGAAGCGGGCCGCGCCGGTGGCCTCATCGGCTGGGGTCTGGCCGAAGGCAGCCGCTTGCTGCTGAATACTTTTCTCCCCAACTGGCTCTCCATCGCCTTCATTGCTCTGGTGTTTCTGGGCATCGCGGCCCTGGCCGGCTTGCGTGCCTTCGGCCGCGCCTGGCTGGGCGCTCAGCTGGATGAGGATGATGAGCCCACGCTGCCTGCTTATGAACCGCATGGCGAAACGGTGTTCTCTGCCTCGCCCATGGCTAACGCCGAGCTGGAGCTGGACGACGAGCCGGCACCCGAGCGCCCGCGCAAAGTGCGCCTGCCCGCCGAGTACCGCAAGGACTTCAAGCTGGCCGATGAGTCTCCCAAGCCGGTCAGAGACCTGCCGCGTTCGGCGGACCTACCGCCGCTCAAGCTGCTCATCGAAGAGCGCAGCACACGCCCGGATGAGCGTCACATCAATGAGATGGGCGGGCTACTGGAGAAAGCGTTGGCCGAGCTCGGTGTGCCCGCCAAAGTAGTCGATTTCCAAGTTGGCCCCACGGTGACGCAGTTCGCCGTGGAGCCCGGCTACATCCAGCGCCCCGGTGACCCGCCGGGGCAGGGTGGCCAGCGCGTGCGCGTTTCGCAGATCTCGGCCTTGCAGCGTGACCTGGCGCTGGCGCTCTCGGCGCAACGCCTGCGCATCCAGGCTCCGGTGCCAGGCCGCGCCTACGTCGGCATCGAGGTGCCCAACCGCCGCACCATGACGGTACGCATGCGCCCTATCCTCGATAGCGTGGCTTTCCACAAGCTCAACTCGCCGCTGGGTATTGCGCTGGGGCGCGATGTGTCTGGCGAGCCAATCGCTGCCGACCTGGCGCGTATGCCGCACCTGTTGGTAGCCGGCACCACCGGCTCGGGCAAGTCTGTGCTTATTTCCGCCATCGCCGTGAGCTTACTGATGAACAACAGTCCGGCCGATCTGCGCCTGATGATGCTTGACCCTAAAATGGTCGAGCTGGTGCGTTTCAATGGCTTGCCGCACCTCATCGGCAAAGTGGAAACGGAGCTGGAGCGCATCACCGCCAGCCTACGCTGGGTGGTGGCCGAAATGCAGCGCCGCTATAAATTGCTCGAACAGGAACGCGTGCGCGATATTGACGGCTTCAACCGCAAGGTGGAGAAGCGCGAAGATGCCGAGCGCTTGCCGCGTATCGTAGTCTTGATCGATGAGCTGGCCGACCTGATGATGAACACGGCTGAGCACACCGAAAGCACTTTGGTGCGCCTGGCACAGATGGCGCGCGCCGTGGGTATTCACCTGGTGGTAGCCACCCAGCGCCCCAGTACCGATGTGGTCACCGGCCTGATCAAGGCCAACTTCCCGGCGCGCATCTCGTTCGCGGTCGCATCCGCCATCGATTCGCGCGTGATCCTGGATACCACCGGCGCCGAGTCGCTGCTGGGCCGCGGCGACATGCTCTACCTCTCGCCCGAGGCGGCCGCCCCGCTGCGCTCACAGGGCGTCATGATCACGGATGCCGAGATCGAAGCGGTCATCGCCTATTGGCAGAACGCCTGGCCCACAGATGGCGAGGCCGCCCCCTGGGACAGCTTGTTGCAGCGCGAAGCGCTGAGCGAAGACCGCGATGAGTTGATCGACCGCGCCATTGACGTGATCCGTATGACCGGCAAGTCCAGCGCCTCGCACCTGCAGCGCGCCCTCAAAGTTGGCTACCCACGGGCCGCCCGCCTGGTGGATGAACTAGAGGAGATGGGCGTGCTCGGCCCAGCGCAAAGCGGTGGCCGTGAGCGCGAAGTGCTGATGGACCTGGATAACTTTGGCAGTGGGGGTGAAGATGGGGAGTAGGTTGGGGATTGCTTCGTCGGCGTGCTGCGCACGCCTTACACGGCAGCCGCACAGCATGCGGCTGCCGCCTCGCAATGACGATCCCGGGCGTCATTGCGAGGAGCGCTGCATCCTAAAATGCAGCCGACGAAGCAATCCCCAATTTTGATTTTGAAACAATCCCTCATTGCTTGACACCGCCCGCGCGCTCCATTAGCATAGCTACATTCCCCATGCGTGACCCCATAACTTTCACTGACCGCCTGCGCATCAGTTTTGCCTGGCTCATCAACCCCACGGTTGAACTTCTCGACAAACTCGGCGTCACCCCCAACATGCTCACCATCGTGGGCTTCCTGGGTATCTCGGTAGGCGCCTGGTTCGCTGCCCATGGCAACTTCCCCATGGCTGGCCTGATGGTGCTGCTCATGACGCCCTTCGATGCGCTGGATGGCGCCCTGGCGCGCCGCCGCGGCGAGCCGCAGGAGTTCGGCGCCTTCGTCGACTCCGTGAGCGACCGCTACGGCGAGCTGGTGGTCTACGGCGGCCTGCTGTGGTGGGCCAGCCTCAATGGCAACCATTGGCTGGCCATCGCTAGCTATCTGGGCGCCTTTGGCTCCGTGCTGGTGTCGTACATCCGCGCTCGCGCGCAGAGCGTGGGGTTGGAGGCCAAGGTAGGCCTGCTCAGCCGTGTGGAGCGCTACTTTATTCTGGGCCCATCGCTATTGTTCAACATTCCTTTGATCGGCGTCAGTATCATTGCCATCGGCGCCAACCTCACTGCCCTGCAACGCATTTGGCACGTTCGCAGTGAATCCCGCAAACTTAACAGCAAGCCTGCTACGCGTAAAGTGGGGCGGGCGCGCAAGACGCGCAAGTAAGGAGTTCTATGTCCATTTCTCAGACTGCAATTCAGATCGGGCCGCTCACCATCCATTTCTATGGACTGATCCTGATGACGGGCGTGATCGCTGCCGCCTACCTCGCTGAACGCATTGCCACAGAACGCAAGATGAAGAGCGAGTTCATCTGGGACAGCTTGATCTGGATCGTATTGGGCGGTATTCTCGGCGCCCGCCTATGGCATATCCTCACCCCGCCGCCTTCCATGGTTGAGATGGGTATCACGACGCAGTACTACCTCACGCATCCTCTGGATGCGTTGGCGGTGTGGCGCGGTGGCTTGGGCATCCCCGGCGCGGTAGTGGGCGGTGTGATCGCGCTGTACATTATGGCGCGCAAGCACGGCCAGAAGCTCCCCGCCTGGCTGGACGTCATCGCTGCCCCGCTGGCGCTCGGCCAGGCCATTGGCCGCTGGGGCAACTTCGTCAACCAGGAACTATACGGCGCGCCGTCTGATCTGCCCTGGGCCATCACGATCGATGAAGCCCACCGCCTGCCCGAATTCGCCGACGTGGCCAAATATCATCCCATCTTTTTGTATGAGTCCTTGTGGAGCTTGGCCACGGTGGTGTTCCTCGTTTGGTTGGGGCGCAAATATGGCAAGGTGCTCAAACCGGGCGATCTTTTCCTCACTTATCTGATCACCTATCCCACCATCCGCATCCTGCTCGATTTCCTGCGCCTGGATGCTTCGCAGGTGGGCGGCTTCAACGCCAACCAGACCCTGATGGCCATCGTGCTGGTGCTGGCCGCTGCCGCGCTGATCTACCGCCACACGCGGCCAGATAAAAAGAAAAAGCGCAAGTAGACTTGCACCTCTCACCCGTTGACTTGCGTTCTGCTGTTGACTTTGGCCAGCCCTCTCCCGTGGAAGAGGGTGAGCACTCTTTGTCATTCCGAACGAAGTGAGGAATCCGTTAAGGGTCGGAGTTAGACGGTGCTTGTCTGAGAAAGGTCTTGCGCAGATGGGTAGTACGTTTTCGTACGCACAACGGATTCCTCCTCACCGCTGCGCGGCTCGTTCGGAATGACAAGACTTGCGGAAAGCTACAACTGCGAAAGTAGCCAAAAGGCGGCCATTCGGCCGCCTTTTTTTGGGTTTAAAGCGCGCGCGTCATCCTGAGCGGGTAAATCAAACCACACCAGATCACCGAACCCAGGATAGCGAAGGATCCTTCGCTGCACTCAGGGTGCACGCTGGTGCGGCTTATTTTCCTTTAGACGTGAGGAGAATTGTTGCTCGGCGTCAGCCGAGTAGGTTCTCCAAAATGTGCGCAGCAAGTCAATCTGTTTTTACCGCTGACACTATGCTGCGCACATTACCAGCCAACGATATAACTATCCCAATCCGTGTTTTCGTTCAAATAGCGGCCAAAAATATACTGCGCCGAGGCGGCCGGCGCATGCGGCTGGCTGAGCAGCTGCATGCCTGCCGTCTCCAGCACGCGGCCGCCCTTTTGGTGATTGCAGCTACGGCAGGCCGTGATCAGGTTCTCCCAGCTGTGGCGACCACCCAGGCGGCGCGGGATGATATGGTCCAGCGTCAGTTCCACATCCTGGCGGCCGCAATATTGGCAGGTGTAATGGTCGCGGCGGAAGATCTCTTGCTTATTCAGCTTGACTTTGGGGCGGGGGCGGCGCACCATGCGCTCCAGGCGGATTACCGAGGGCGCCGGGTACACCTGGCGGGCGGTATGGATCTCGCCTCGGCCATTTTGCAGCATGGAAGCCTTGTCTGCGAAGATCAGCCCCATGGCGCGGCGCATCGTGCAAACGTTGATCGGTTCGTAATTGGTGTTGAGAACGAGGACGAGTTCCTTCAGGCTTGGTTGCATGGGCGTAAGGGTGCAACCTCGCCATTATAGCATTACGGCCAATGGTTGGCTGTATTGAGAGCCGCCTGGACCGTAATGCTATATAATGCCCCGCATGCGATCAGAAATTGCATTTACGTATGCTTATGCCCCGTCTCACTGAGCTGGTGACGGGTTGCCTGCGCGCCCTCGCCAGCGAGGGCGTCTTTGTTTAATGGAGTAGAGATGAATATCGAAGAGCAAGTCAAGACCCTGATGCAGGGTACCGAATACGGGGACACTAACCTGGCCAAGGCCATGGAAACCGAGCTGCGCCAGCGCCTCACCGAGGCGCACGCAAGCGGCCGCCCGCTGCGTGTGTACGCCGGCTTTGATCCGCGCACCACAGATCTGCACTTGGGTCACACCATCCCCATGCGCAAGCTGCGCCAGTTTCAGGATTTTGGCCATCACGTCGTCTTTCTCATCGGCAGCTTTACTTCGCTGATCGGTGACCCCTCCGACAAAGACCAATTGCGCCCCCAGCTCACCGCCGAGGATGTGGAGCAGAACGCCCGCACCTACGCGGAACAAGCCTTCCGCGTACTGGACCGCGAGAAGACCGAGGTGCGTCAGAATTCAGAATGGCTCTCGAAGCTCGATTTTGCTGACCTGATCAAATTGGCCGCCAACTTCACCCTGCAGCAATTCATCACGCGCGAGAACTTCCACCTGCGCTGGGAGAAGGGCGACCCCATCTACTTGCACGAGACCTTCTACCCCATCATGCAGGGCTACGATGCCTACGCCCTCAAGACCGATGTGCAAGTGGGCGGCACGGACCAGCTCTTCAATATCCTCACCGCCGGGCGCAAGCTGATGAGCGCCATGGGCGAGAAACCCAACATCGGTATCATCCTCGGCATCCTGCCCGGCACGGACGGCGAGATCAAGATGAGCAAATCGCTCGGCAACCATATTCCGCTCAATACCGACGCCAACGACATGTTCGGTAAGGTGATGAGCGTGCCAGACAAGGCCATGGGCGCCTACATGCGCCTCGCCACCCGCTGGACTGCCAGCGAGGTGGCCCGCCGCGAGGCGGCCGTGGCCGACGGCAGCCTGCACCCGCGTGAGGCCAAAGCCGAGTTGGCTTACGAGATCACCGAGATCTTCTACGGAGCAGACCAGGCCGCCGCCGCCCGCCAGCAGTTCGATAGCGTGTTCCAGCAGGGGAATGTGCCAACGGAGATGGAAAGCTTCACCGCCGGCAGGGAGCAGGCGCTGATCGATGTGCTGACCGCAGCTGGCTTGGTCGCCAGCAAGAGCGAAGGCCGCCGTCTCATCGAACAAAAAGGGGTGCGTTTGGATGGCGAAGTCTTGAGCGACCCGGCTGCCCCGCTACCGGCTGCTGGCGTGCTGCAGGTGGGCAAACGGCGTTTCGTCCGCATTGAGTTCTAAAAAAACACCCGCCAGCTGGCGGGTGTTTTTTCATTTCTATTCGCCCAGCGCACTCAGCAGCACCTCGCGCCCGATGCTGCGTGCCTGTGCTGTGGTGCCGCCTTCGAGCAGCACCACGACCACATGCGGCGCCTGGTTGCCGCGGCTCAGGCTACCCGCTAGATACCAGGCGTAGCGCTGGTCATTGTCTCCGCGGGCATAGGCTTCCATCTCCCAGATGGGCTGGTCGCTGGCGGCCAGCTTTTGCGCCAGGCTGAAGGCCGCCACGCTGCTCAGCACCGCTTTTGGTTCAGCTACTTCTGCATACGGGTGCCATTCACCGTTGGCGTCCTTCACAGCCAGCGCCAACTGGGCTTCCGGCAGCAGGCCGCCGTTGCTTAGTGTGGCGGCAACGCGCGCCATCTGCAAGAGCGTCACGCGCATCCCGGCCTGGCCGGTGGCGGCCTCGCCGGGGCGCGGCAGGCTGGCGGGTGCACTGAAGCTCGGCTGGGTCAGCGGCACGGCAGGCGTGCTGTACAGGCCCAGCGCGTTGTACAGGTCCAGCAGACCGGTCTCGCCCAACGCCAGGCCCAGCTGGGCCAGCGCGCCAGGGCAGGCCGCTTGGACCAGTGCATCCCAATCACGCGCAGCGTCTGGCTGGCGGCTGCATTCCAGCGTGCGCTCGTTGAGGGTGTAGCTGGTTTCGCCGCTGGGTTCAGGCAGCACACTTTGGCTGCGCGCCGCCGCCAGCAACCACGGACCCAGGATGCCCGCCGGCGCATAGGCGCCTTGCACGGCGCGGTTCATCAGCGGCGAATCTTGGTTGCTAAGCAGCGCGGGCCACTCCTGGCTGAGCGTAGCGGCGCTGAAGCCCGGCTGCGAGGCCATGGCGCGCACCTCGCCCGTGCTGGCATCCATCAACACCAGCGCACCGCGCTGGCCCTGCAATGCCTGCAGGCTGTGCAACGTGAGCTGCGTATCCAGGCTGAGTTGCACATCCAGCCCCGGTGAAGGCTGGCCGTACAAGATATGGCTCAACCACAAGCCCCAGGCTGGCTGGCGCTCCTCACCGCGCAGGATCGGGTCCAGACCGTCTTCCAAACCGGATTGGCCGAACTGTGCGTGCGAATAGCCCAGAATATTGCCCAGGCTGGATTGAACGTAGGCGCGCGTGTACTGCCCGGCGCCGCCCGTGGTGCTGGAGAGCAGTTGCAGCTCCATATCCAACAGTGCCCCGCGCCACACATAGCGGTCAGACTGGCCGCGGCGCGCATTGTCTGGCCGGGTCAGCAGGTCTGGCCCGCGCACCACACCCCACCAGCCGGTAATGAGGGCCGCCAGCGCGAAGGCGCCCAGCAACAGACCGGCGATGATCAGCGTGGGCTTGCTGTTGAGCATCGGCGCCGAGCGGTGCACACCGTCGTGGCTGACCAGCGTCAATAGCAGCAAGGCGAAGAATGAGATCAGCATGGAGGAGCCGCCGTAGGAGACAAACGGCAGCGTGACGCCAGTGAGCGGCAGCATGCGAATGTTGCCGCCGATGATGAGCAAACTCTGGCTGGAAATGTAGGCCGCCAAGCCAATGGCGAGATAGCGCTGATATGCATCCCGCGCGTGCAGCGAGATGCGCAGGGCACGCACCACCAGAAAGGCGATCAGCGAGAGCAGGGCGATGGCGCCTAGTAGTCCGGTCTCTTCCACGATCGAGGTATAGATAAAGTCGCTGTGCGCCACGGGCACGAAGCCGGGGCTGCCCATGCCCGGCCCGCGGCCAAACAAGCCGCCGGCCGCGATTGCCATCAGAGCTTGCACGATCTGGTACGAGCGATTGGTGGGGTCTAGCCAGGGATTCAGCCAGCTATCGATGCGCGCGTGCACGAGGCCCACCAGCTCGTACCCAGCGATCATTGCCAACACCAGCACCAGCGCGCTGGCCAGCAGCACGCGGCGTTTGCCCGCCGCGATGTAGATCAGGATCGTATAGATGAAGATGAACACCCACGCTGTGCCCAAATCGCGCTGCACCATGAGCAGCAACAGGACTGCGCCGGTCATCACTGCGGTGGGGGCCAGCAACGGCAGCAGGCCGCTCATCAGCGGCTGCCTGTCGGCCAGGTAGGCGGACAGATAAATAATGAGCAGCAGCTTGAGCAACTCAGATGGCTGGAAATACAGGCCGCAGCAGCCCAGCCACAGATCCGGCCCGATGCCGGAGGGGTTGGTGCCAAAAAAGAAGGTGAGCGCCGTGATGAGCAGCCCGGCCAGCAGCCACACATACTTGTAGCGTCGCAGGGTGGGCAGAATGCGCTCGCGGTAGCGCAGCGCGGCCACAAACAGGGCGCAGCTCACCGCCAGCCAGGCCGTCTGGCGCAAGCCAAACTCAAAGGTCAGCCGCCAGATGGTGAGCAGCCCCCAGCCCGCCAGCAGCCCGGCCACCGGAATAATAAAGGGGTCACGGTTGGGCAGCTTCTCGCGCGTGCGCCGGTCCAGCCAGAACAGCGCCAGCACCCACACCGCCACGCCCAGCCAATGCGCCCAGCGCAGCTCGGCCAGCGGCAGCAGGCTGCGCTGCCGCACGGCCGGCGAGAGCGTGAGCGCCAAGGCAAACAGCCCCAGGAAGGCCGCCGCCAGCCGCAACAGGCTGGCGGACACGCTGGCTGGCAGCAGGCGCCTCAGGGGGCGGGGGATGTTCATTCGTTCAGGTACTTGTCCACCAGCAAGCCAAGCTTCTGGCGCGCCGCCGGGTCGATATTACTTTTGTGGGTGATGAGCGCATCGGCCAGCGCGTTCTCACAGTTGCACTCCGGCGCCTGCAGGTTGGCAGCCAGCTCGCGGATGGCGCCTTGGGCGTGGTGCGTGTTCTTTTGCATGGTGCCCATCACCATATCCACGCTTACCGGCTCATGGTGCCACACGTCATAGTCGGTCACGTGCGCCATCACGGCGTAGCACAGCTCGGCTTCGCGCGCCAAGAAGGCTTCGGGTGAGGTGGTCATACCGATGATCGAGAGTCCCCACGAGCGGTAGATGTTGGACTCAGCGCGTGTGGAGAAGCGCGGCCCCTCCACGGTGATGTAATCCGCACCCAGGTGCGCAGTGGCGCCTGCCGCTACGCAGGCGCTGTGCAGCTGCTTGCTGAAGCTGTGGCAGAACGGGTCTGCTACACCCACATGCGTCACCAGCCCGGGGTCATCAAAGAACGAGCTGATGCGGCGGCGTGTGAAATCGAACAATTGATTGGGCACTACGATGTGGCCGGGCTCAAAATCCTCGCGCAGCGAGCCGCACGCGCTCACTGCCACCACCCAGCGCGCCCCGAGCGACTTCAGCGCGTAGATGTTGGCGCGGTAGTTGACATGCGTGGGCGAGATGGTGTGCTTGAGGCCATGGCGCGCCAGGAAGGCGACACGGCGGCCCTCCAGCGTGCCGGTGATCACCGGAGCGCTGGGTTCGCCAAACGGCGTGGTGATGATGTGATCCTGTTTGTCTTCCAGGCCGGGCATGTCGTACAGCCCAGAGCCACCGATAATGGCGAGGTGCGGTGTGTCGGTCATGGCAGTTCCTGTGCTTGAGTGGTCTGGGGCAGCGCTTCAATTTGCAGGGCAAAGCTCACCTGCCCACAGCGAATACGGTCTTGATTGGTTAACACCACCGGGGCGCGCAGCGCATCGCCGTTGAGGAACGTGCCGTTGCGAGAGCCGAGATCCTCTAGCCACCAATGGTCATGGTGGAACACCAGACGGGCGTGGCGCGAGGAGACGGTGTCATCGTTCAGCATCCACTCGCAGCTGGGGTGGCGGCCGAGCGTGACCTCGGGCGTGGCAAAGCGTAGCTGCTCACCCCCAGCTTCCTGCGTGATCAGCAGGGCTGGCACGCGTTGGCGCGCCAGGTTGCTGGCCTGCTGGTTGAGCTCGCGCCATAGGGTGAGAAAGCACCAGGCCAGGAAGCCATACAAGGCTACGGCCATCAAGGCGCGCAGCCCCAAGAGGATGTAGGCGGTGAGGTCAGCCATTAACTCAAACGCTGTGCGCTGGTCTGGATTTCCTGGGTCTCCTGGGCTTTGCCAGAGGCGTCTTGCCCATAGATCAGTGGTACCACACCCGCCAACTGGATCACGTCGCCCGCCAGCAGGATGGCGTTCTTGTTTTCCACGCCATTGATGTGTGAACCGCCGGTGGAGCCCAGGTCGAAGAAGTGATAGTGCCCAGCGATGGCACGCAGTTGTGCGTGGCGACGGGATACCTGGGCGTTATCGATGACCAGCTGGTTGTCGTTCTTGCGCCCGATATTGATGATGGGTTGGGTGAGGGGGAAGATCTCAGCCCCGGCCACGATGAGAAAAGCTCCGGCCGGGATCTGTGCCTGCATGTCGGCGGCGTCCAGCGCCTGCAGGCTCTGCGTGGTGCTCAGGCTCTCGCCGACGCCTGCCGCCCGCACGCGGAACTCGCCTTCGGCCAGCCCTTCTTGTGGGGCAACGCGCAGCACCAGCTCGCCAGCGATCTGGATACCTGTCTGGGCCGCAGCGTGCGTGAGCGCACTCGCCAAGCCTTCCAACAGGGCAGTGTTGGCACGCAGGCCGCTGGCATGCTCCGGGTGAGCCAGGATGGTATAGGTGTTTGGCGCCTGCAGCGCATCCGCGCCAGCCAGTTGTACTTCTGTCTGCATGGCTTCGATCAGTTGGGAGGCCAGCGCCGCCGTGGTGTCTTGTGACGCGAACAGACGCGAGGTGCCTTCTTCGATCAGGCGTTGCAAGCGCGCTTCCAGCCTGTTTAGCTGGCTTGGGCGTTGGGGCTGGCTCATGCAAGCGATTTTATCGTTTTCGCCTCCGCCGTGCTGGCACAGGGTGCATGGTTTAATCAACTTTAATACAGTTCTGGCTGCAAGCGGGAACATACTGGGGATCGGAGGCGTTGTGTGGATATGAAAAAGCAGATTGTTGTTCTTGTACTTCTGGCCGCGGCGCTCGCGGCCTGTGGCGCCCCGGCCGCCGAGAAGCCGGATGGCACGCACGGCCCGGTGTACTTTGACTCGCTCAACGTGCTGGTGCTGGAGAGCTTTCCTATCCAGCTGCGCCTGGTGATGCAGGGCAACCTGCCTACGCCGTGCCATGAATTGGCCTATACGATCGCCGCGCCCAATGCCGCCAACGAGATCCATATCGAGGTCTACACCACAGTCGACCCGGCCGTCACCTGCATGCAGGTGCTGCAGCCCTTCGATGAGTCCATCGCCATCCCGCTGGATGGTGTGCCGGATGGTGAGTACAGCCTGTGGGTCAACGGCGAGCAGGCCGGCGAGTTCAGCTATCCGGGGTAAGCTGTAGTTGCTCGCTCGCCGTCATTGCGAGGAGTAGTCGCTGCGTAGCAACGGCAACGGACGAAGCAATCTCCAAACTGTAACTGCACATTGACGAGGGGATTGCTTCGTCGGCTGCACTTCGTGCAGCACTCCTCGCAATGACGTAGAACCATCATTGCGAGGCGCAGGCAGGTCTGCGCACGAAGCAATCTGAGTTGCAATCCTGCCCCGCGCAAAAGCTTGTTTGTCATTCCGAACGAGGCCGAAGGCCGAGGAGGAATCCGTTATAGGCTGGTTTGAGTTAAGGCATATGTGGTGGAGCACAAACCACCTGAGTTCGGATTCTTCCGCTGGGCTTCACAGCGGCAACGGACAAGCAATCGATTGCACAATCCCCAAGCTGTAACTGCACATTGACGAGGGGATTGCTTCGTCGGCTGCACTTCGTGCAGCACTCCTCGCAAAGACGTAAATTGCCCTTACAAAAAAGAGGCGCAGCATTTGCTGCGCCTCTTTTTTTTTAGTCAGGTAATTGACGACAACTCAGACTTTAGACCTACAAGCTGAAAGCTAACAGCTAACCGCTAATAGCTACTTACCCAGCCGCTCCTGGAACGCCTTGGTCAGCGCCGGTACGATCTCGTACAGATCGCCCACTACGCCAAAGCGCGCCAGCTTGAAGATCGGCGCGTCCGGGTCTTTGTTCACGGCCACGATCACCTTGCTGGTGCGCATGCCCGCCAGATGCTGGATGGCGCCGGAGATGCCCAGCGCGATGTATAGATCCGGCGAGACCACTTTGCCGGTCTGGCCGACTTGATTGGCATACGGAATGTAGCCCGCATCCACCGCAGCGCGGCTGGCGCCCACCGCGCCGTTCAGCGCCTGGGCCAGCTCGCCGATCATGACGAAGCCCTGCTGGGCACGCCAGATCTCCTTCTCTTTCTCGTCGGTGATCTCGGCTGGCGGCGTCAGGGCCGGGTTGTTGGCCACGCCGCGCCCACCCGAGATAATCACACCTGCATCGCCCAGGCTGACGCGGCCTTCCACGGTGGCGTAATCCACCACCTTGGTTTGCAAGTCACCCTCAGCCACGGCGGCGGCCACCTTGGTGACCGTGCCGCTGCGGCTGGCGTCCGCCGCCGGCTTGCCGAAGGCGCGCCCGCGTAGCGTGATCAGCGCTGGCTTGGCGTTCACCACCACTTTGCTCAGCAGCTTGCCGGCATAAATGGGGTGGATGGCAGCCAGTGTGCCGCCTTCATCTTTGATCTCGGTAACATCCGGCAGCACGCCGCTGTCCATGTCGATCGCCGCCATGGCGGCGATCTCACGCCCGCGCGTGCTGGTGGGGAACAGCACCGCATCCGGTTGCTGCTCCTTGGCCAGCTTGCTCAGCAAGCTGGCATATGCCTCGGCGCGGTAATCGGCCAGGCTGGCGTCCTCGCCCAACAGCACCTCGTCGGCGCCGTAGTGGAAGGCGGTCTGTGCCAGCGCGTCCACACCCTCACCGAAGATGAGCGCGGTCACTTTACTGCCGATCGTCTTGGCGGCTGCGATGGCCTCATACGAGGCGGGCAGGGCCGCGCCTTTGAAATGGTCTACGTACACCCACACGTTGCCAGCCACTACAGCACCCCTTCAGCAATGATCAGGTCGGCCAGCTTGGCGGCGATCTCATCGGCATTGGCGCCGGTGATCATTTCGTTGGTCACTTCACGTTGGGCGGGAGCCGTGATCTCGCTCCAGCTCACCTTGGATTCCGGTGCGCCGATGCCGAGGTCACCCAGGCTCCATACGGGAATCTCGGCCTTGGAGGCCTTGCGGATGCCCATGAAGGATGGGTAGCGTGGCTCAGAAAAATCTTTGACGATGCTGAGCACCGCCGGCAGCTTGCCTTCCACCACCTGGCGGCCTTCTTCGATGGCGCGCTCCACTTTGATCGTGCCAGCCTCCAGCGCCGGGATGGCAGCTATCATGCTCAGCACGGGCCAGCCCAGCACACGCGCCGTCATGGCCGGGGCCAGGCCGGTGTCTGAGTCGATGGCTTGGCGGCCGAAAACCGCCAGGTCTACGCCGCCCAGCTTTTGCACTGCGGCGGCAAACACGCGGGCGGCCGCAGTGGCGTCTGCCGCGGCCAGCGCCGGGTCGCTGATCAGCGTGGCGCTGTTAGCGCCCATCGCCAGGGCGTGTTTGAGCGCCTCTTTGGCGTTCTCATCGCCCAGGCTGAAGGCGGCCACTTCGCCGTTGTGCTTCTCGGCCAGTTGCAGCGCGGCCTCAACGGCATATTCATCCCACGGGTTGATCACCAGCGGGGCGTCGCCCCAATTCACAACACCGTTATCCACCGTCAGCTTGGCGGCAGAATCCGGCACTTGTTTCACAAAGACTGCTATTTTCAACGTTCCTCCTAGCTTTTCCTCGTCATTGCGAGGAGTATGCAGTGTGATGCATGAAATGCATCACACTGCAACGGACGAAGCAATCTGGTTTTAAGCCTAACTAAAAAGCTCCGTGTACAAATCTCTCCACTCAGGATTGATACTTTCTATCAGATCAATCTTTCTTTGTCTTGAACCAGCCTTGATCTGCTTCTCTCGGGCAATGGCGTCAAGCATTTGTTCAGTGGTTTCAAAATACACCAGTTTGTTTACACGATACTTTGCAGTAAACCTTCCTGGCACCTGTTCTCGATGTTCCAAAACCCTTCGTTGCAGGTTGTTAGTTACACCGGTGTACAGGACTTTATTATGACTATTCGTCATTATGTAAACGCAGGGTTGGTTTTCGCTCATGCTTGAAACCAGATTGCTTCGCTGCGCTCGCAATGACAAGATTATCCTTCAGCCTGCCAGTACTCCGCATCATAGGCGGGTAGCTCACAGCGCAGCTCGGCATCCTTGCGGTAGCCCAGCGCGTAGCCAGCCTGCATCAGTTGGTGAATTTCACTCGTGCCTTCGTAGATCACGCCACCCTTGGAATTCCGCAGGTAGCGTTCCACATCGTACTCATCGCTGTAACCATAGGCGCCGTGCACTTGAATGGCTTCGGAAGCGGCGTCAAACGACGCGTCGGTGGCGTACCACTTGGCCAGCGAGGTCTCGCGCGTGTTGCGCTCGCCGCGGTTCTTCATCCAGCCCGCTTTCAAGTACAACAAGCGTGAGGTCTCGTATTGCTGCACCATGTAGGCGATCTTTTGTTGTATCAGTTGGAACTGGCCAATCTCTTTGTTGAACGCCTTGCGCTCATGCGAGTACTTGACACTGGCTTCCAGGCTGGCACGTACCAAGCCAGTAGCCCCAGCCGCCACGGTGTAGCGGCCGTTGTCCAGGCAGGACATGGCGATCTTGAAGCCTTCGCCTTCCTGGCCCAGTAGGTTGGCGGCGGGCACATGCACATCCTGCATGGCAATGTAGCCGGTAGACCCGGCGCGCATGCCCAGCTTGCCGTGGATATCGCCGGTGGTGATGCCCTTGCGGTCCAGCTCCACGATGAAGGCGCTGAGCCCGTCATGCGGGTCAGCATCCGGGTTGGTGCGTGCCACGATCAGCGCATGGTGCGCCTTGCTGGCCAGCGAGATCCACATCTTCTCGCCGTTCAGCACGTACTCATCGCCCACTTTGCGGGCGGTGGCCTTCATGCCAGCCACGTCAGAGCCAGCGCCTGGCTCGGTCAGGCCGAAGCAGGCGTATTTCTCGCCCTTGGCTTGCGGTGTGAGGAACTTTTGCTTCTGCTCCTCGGTGCCCCATTGCAGCAGGGCCATGCTGTTGAGGCCCATGTGTACAGACATCACCACGCGCAGCGGGCTGTCACCCGCTTCCAGCTCCTCGCACACCAGCCCGAGGGTGATGTAGTCAAAGCCCTGGCCGCCGTAGCGCACTGGCACATTAATGCCCAGGATGCCCAGCTCAGCCATTCGCGGCAAAATGAAGGGGGCCATCTCTTGTTTGCGGTCCCACTCCTGGATGACGGGCTTGACTTCTTTCTGTACGAAGTCTCGCACCATCTTTTGCACCATCAGGTGCTCTTCACTTAATTGAAAGTCCATGTGACTCCATTAGAAAAAGCTTGTGATTAATTACGCAGGATGGAATTATACCTAGATACCTCTTCCCTCTGTCCATTGGTCGGTTGGTCGATTAGTCGATTAGTCTTTCGATTGACTAGCAGACCAATCGACTAGTAGACCATCACACTACTTATAATCCCCGCATGCGTCGTGCTCCCCGCAAACTCCTGCTGCTCGCGCTGCTAGCTGCCCTGGTGTTCTTGCTGCCCACCTGGTGGATGCGCATCTGGTTGCCGCGCCAGGGCGGCGTGCCTACGCCCACCGTACAGGCCACGCAGTCCGCGCACGAGCGCAGCTATCGCCAGGCGGTGGAGCTGGCCGCCAGCGAGCCGCTGGACGCCTTGCCGCTGCTCAATGAGCTCGCCTTCACAGAGAGTCCGTATGCCAGCGCCGCCCTGACCATCCGCCAGGGCATCCAGAGCGGCCGCCTGAGCGGCGACCGCGCCTACCTGCTCACCGCCACCGGCCAGGCGCTGGCCGCAGTGGGGGAGTGGCCCGCCGCCCGCCAGGCGTTCCTGGCCGCGGTGGAGGCCAACCCGGAATTCGCCGAGGCCTGGGCCTATCTGGGCGAAGCGCTGCAGCAAAACGGGCAGGATGGGCTGGCTGCCCTGGAGAAAGCCGAGCAGCTCGACCCGAACTCGCTCTCCGTGCGCCTGTTCCTTGCCCTGTACTGGCAGCGCCAGGCGGATTTTGAGCGCGCCGAGCGCAACTTGCGCGTGGCCGCCCTGCAATACCCGCAGAATCCGCTGGTGCAGATGCAGTTGGCCGAGAACGCGGTCCTGATGGGCGATACGACCGCCGCCCTGCCGTATTTGGAACGCGCCCTGCAGTTGGCGCCCAATGACCCGGCCATCTGGCGCGCCGTGGCGGTGTACAGCGTGGAATCGGCCTTGTATGTGGAGGAGGCCGGGCTGGCGGCGCTGGAGCTGCTGCATGAGCGCTACCCAGGCCAGGCCGACCTGCTCACCCTGCACGCCCGCGCCTTGGCGTTACTGCGCCGCGACAGCCAAGCTGAGGAGTATTTTCAACAGGCGCTGCAAGCCGATGAAGCCTACACGCCCGCCCACCTGTACTACGGCATCTTTCTGCTGGCGGGCCAACGCACTGCTGAAGCGCGCACGCACCTCAATCAAGTGCTGGCGTTGCAACCCAGCGGCCCACAGGCCGATCTGGCCGCCCACTGGCTAGCGCAAATTTCCCAGTAAGACTAATAACATACCCATGCTAGAATCGTTTTCTGGATGATTAAAGGAGAGAAATATGCGTAAACAATTGTGGTTAGTGATCATTGTGGTGTTGTTTGCAGGTTCCGCCTGCGGCTCTGGCGCCAGCAGCGGTCCGGCAGAATCCCCCTCCACCGGCACGCAGAACAACAATACGGCTGCCTCGAACGTCCTGTTCCAGGATGATTTCTCCAGCACCAGCAGCGGTTGGGATCGTGCAGCCTATGACTTTGGTGAGACCGACTATGTAGACGGCGGTTATCACATCTCTGTCGGTGCAGATTACTCCTCTGTGTGGGCCAACCCGGGCATCAACGCTTCGGACGTTAGCGTTGAAGTGGATGCCGTCAAGCGCGGCGGTGTGGATGATAACGAGTTCGGTGTCATCTGCCGCTATCAGGATGAGAGCAACTTCTACGCTGGCAGCGTGAGCAGCGATGGCTTCTATGCCGTGATCCTGATCCGCAATGGCGAGTTTGGCTATGTGGGTTCTGACTCCATGCAGCCGTCTGACCTCATCCGCCTGGGTGACACCGTCAATCGTGTGCGCATGGATTGTGTAGGCTCCACCCTCACGCTGTATGTCAATGGTTCCATGCTCACGTCTGTCACGGACAGCACGCTGGGCAGCGGTGACGTGGGTATGTACGCAGGCAGCTTTGCTACCGGCGGCATCGATATCTTCTTCGACAACTTCGTTGCCAAGCGCCCATAACATCACTCGTTTTACGGCGGCCAGGCTTGCTGAGGCAAGCCTGGCCGCTTGCTTTGTTTAAAGGAGAGAAATGCACTACAAGAAATTGATCCTCGTTATTGGTTTGCTTAGCCTGGCTGCCCTGGCCTGTGCAGGCATTTCGCTGCCCAGCGCAGGTGACCTGGTGGGCGATGTTGTCGGCACCGCCTTGGCCACGGCCGGCCTGGATGTAGGCGATGGCACCACCATTCCGCTGGAAACATTGATGGCCCAGTTTGGCGAGCAAGCCTCTGGCGCTGTGGTCTACACAGATGATTTCTCCAGCAGCAACAGCGGCTGGCCGATCGACTCGTTCCCCGAGGGCGCTACCAGCTATTACAACGGTCAGTACCGCATTACTGTGAATGAAACCAACTATGCCGTGTGGTCCAGCTCAGGTAGCGGCAACTACGGCGCCATTTCGGTTGAAGCGGATGCCGTGAAACTGGGCGGCCCAGATGAGAACGAGTTCGGTCTGCTGTGCCGCTTTGTGGACAACAGCAACTTCTATGCTGCCACCATCGCCAGCGATGGCTACTACTTCATCTGGCGTCGCCTCAACGGCGGCGACTGGGAGCTGGTGGGCATGGACAACGGCGAGTTCAGCGCGGCCATCTACACCGACACACAGAGCAACCGCATCCGCCTGGACTGTGTAGACTCTTCCATCACCCTCTACGCCAATGGCACTCAGCTCATCCAGGTCTTCGACAGCTCGCTGACCTCGGGTGATGTGGGCCTGTACGCGGGCAGCTTTGACGTGGGCGGAGTGGACGTGGTCTTCGACAACTTCCTCGTCTCCCAACCCTAAAACGCACAAGCTTTCCATATAATTAAGCGGTGTATCCATTCGGATACACCGCTTTTTATTTTGCCCAGCAAAGGTGGCCTATATGACGGAGAGCTGTATCTTTTGCAAAATTGTGGATGGGGAGCTGCCTTCTACGCAGCTGTATCAGGATGAACTGGTCACCGCCTTTCGTGACCTGCACCCTGTGGCGCCGACGCACATCCTCATCGTCCCCAATGCGCATCTGGCCAGCACCAATGACCTCACCCCAGAGCACGCTGAGGCGGCCGGGCGCATGCTGACCCTGGTGCCCGAGCTGGCCCGCCAGGAGGACATTGCTGAGAGCGGCTACCGCCTGGTCATGAACACCGGCGCCGATGGCCGTCAGGAAGTGCCGCACATGCACTTGCACCTTATAGGTGGCCGCCGCATGCAGCACCCGCTGGGGTAGGCGGGTTACGCTGCTATGCAGCGGGTATAGACCCGCCCCTATGCCATTCTGTATTGACTTCATGCCAGCTTATAGGATCGCCCTGTAGGCAAACAGCATCTGCGTTCATCTGTGGGAAATTGGCCCTCCGCCCTGCCTACCTCCAAAATTGGCCCTTTGCCGCAAGCGTATTCATCTGTATCCTGAAAGGTATAATTAACTCCTTATGAGCAAGAAAACCGAGCTTGAAGCTGCACTGAAAGTGGCCATGAAGGCCAATGACACCGTGCGCAAGAACACCCTGCGGATGGCCCTAGCTGCAGTGAAAGAAGCCGAAGTCGCCAAACGTGGCGAGTTGGATGAAGCCGCCGTGATCTCCATCCTGCAGAAGGAGCTCAAGGCGCGCCAGGAAGCCATAGCCGAAGGCACCACCGCCAACCGGGCCGATCTGGTGGCGGCCGCCAAGGATGAGGCTGCCATTTTGGAGGCTTTCCTGCCCGCCGGCCTGAGTGCCGAGGAAATTGAAGCGATTGTGACCGCAGCCATTGCCGAGGCGGGCGCCAGCTCGCCGGCGGACATGGGCAAGGTAATGAAGCTGATCCTGCCTAAGGTGCAGGGCCGCGCCGATGGCGGCCAGGTCAGCGCCCTGGTGAAGGCCAAGCTGCAGGGGTAATCCCAATTATTGACTCTATGCAAAAAAAGCCCATAAGCTCCCAGCGCAAAGAACCGCGTTGGTCCACTCGCAAACGCGTTTTCTTGTGGACCCTGTGGGCAGCCTGCCTGACCATTTCCATTGCCGCCCTGGTGATGCCCTTCTCCACGCGCCAGGCCAGTTTGCGCGCCCAGGTGGGCGATGTGGTCAGCCAGGACATTGTGGCGCCGCGCACCCTCAATTACCAGAGTGCCGTCTACACTGAGCGTGACCGCAGCCAGGCCGCCGATGCCGTGGCGCCTGTGTACGGCGCCCCGGATGCCAATGTGGCCCGCCAGCAACTGGAGCACCTGCGCTCTGCCGTAGAGTTTATTGACAGCGTGCGCGCCGATAGCTACGCCACGCTGGAGCAAAAGATCGGCGATCTCAGCGCCCTGCAAAACGTCTCCATAGGCCGTGAGAGCATTCAGGCCATCCTGCTGCTCAGTGACAGCGCCTGGCAGAATGTACGCCAGGAGGCCATCGTGGTGCTGGAGCAGATCATGCGCAGCAGCATCCGCCAAAGCCGCCTGGACGAAGCCCGCAACAGCGTCCCGGCCCTGGTCAGCCTGTCGCTGCCCCAGGACCAGGCCACCCTGGTCTCAGAGCTGGTGGCCGCCTTCGTGGCGCCCAACAGCTTCTATTCCGAGGCGCTAACCCAGACCGCCCGTGATGAAGCCAGCGCTGCAGTGCCCCCGGCGGTACGCACCTTTGTCACTAACGAGATCATCGTCTCGCGCGGCCAGGTGCTCAACGAGGCCGATCTTGAAGCCTTGCAGCAATTTGGCTTAGTCCAGCCGGAAACCGGCTGGCAGAACTATGTGGGCGCGGTGGCGGTCGCCGTGGTGGCCTTTGCGTTGGCGGCGCTGTTCCTGCGCTTCCGTCCACAACTGCTTGACAAAGTGCGCGAGCTCACCCTGGTCGCCACGCTGTTTGTAGCCTTCCTGTTGGTGGCGCGCTTTGTCATCGTAGACCGCACGGTCATGCCCTACCTGTTTCCCGTGGCAGGCTTTGGCCTGCTGGTGGCCACGCTATACAGCTCACAGGCCGCCATGATCTTCTCCCTGGTGCTGGGTTTGCTGGCAGCCTATAACCTGCCCAACGCCTTTGACCTCACGCTGTATTACTTCTTCGGCAGCGTGTTTGGCATCCTGTTCCTCAAGCGCGCTCAGCGCGTGATGACCTATTTCTGGGCTGGTGCGGCGGTGATGGTGGCCGGTGCGGCCGTGTTGATCGCCTACCGCTTGCCGTTGGCCTCCACAGACATCGTCGGCTTGCTTACGCTGCTCGGCGCGGCGGGGCTCAATGGCTTCTTCTCGGCCAGCCTCACCATCGTGCTGCAATTGTTCCTGGCCCAGTGGCTGGGGCTCACCACCACGGTACAGCTCATGGAGCTGGCCCGCCCAGACCACCCCCTGCTGCAGTTCATCATGCGCCGCGCCCCCGGCACTTACCAGCACAGCTTGCTGATCGCCAACCTGGCTGAGCAGGCCGCCGAGGCCATTGGCGCGGATGCCTTGCTGACCCGCATCGGCTCGCTGTATCACGATGCGGGCAAGGCACGCCAGCCGCACTTTTTCATCGAGAACCAGGTCACCGGCGCCCCCAACCCGCACGAGGATCTCAGCCCCACCGAGAGCGCCCAGCACATCATCCGCCACGTACCGGATGGGGTCGAGCTGGCCCACAAGCACCGCCTGCCGCAGCGCATCATCGACTTCATCAAAGAGCACCACGGCACACTCGTGACGCGCTTTCAGTATGCGCGCGCCCTGGAAGCCGCCGGCGGTGACGAGAGCAAGATAAACATTCAGGATTTCCGCTACGATGGCCCGCGCCCCCAATCGCGCGAGACGGCGCTGGTCATGCTGGCGGATGGCTGCGAGGCACGCACACGCGCCGAGCGTCCCAAGACCAACGAGGAGCTTGCCGCGCTGGTCAAGAGCGTGATCGATAGCCGCCTCAACAACGGCCAGCTGGATAACACCACCCTCACCATGCATGACCTGGCCGTGGTGGCTGAGACCTTTGTGGCGGGCTTGCGCGGCGTATACCACCCCCGCCTGGTCTACCCAGACCTGGATGAGAAGACGCTCAATGCCCTGGACGCGCAGCCATCCATCAAATCTTTGCCGCCTAAGCAATAATGCACTAGCCCCACACATGCTCCATCTGCAGATCGATGCCCGTTACCAGTCCCAAAAATTTGAGCAGGCGCTCAAGCAAGCCGTCAAGGTCGCACTCGAGCACCAGGGACGCCAGGCGCAGGCGCTGGACCTCACTGTGGTGCTCACAGGCGATGCGCGTCTGCGTGCCCTCAACCAGCAGTTCCGCGGCATAGACGCCGCTACGGATGTCTTGTCGTTTGGCGACGGCAGCCCGGACGCGGAGAGCGGCCGCCCGTATCTCGGCGACGTCGTGATCTCGGTGCCGCGGGCGCGCGCCCAGGCGCGCGCCGCCGGGCACAGCCTGGCCGCCGAGCTGCAGCTGCTCACCGTGCACGGTGTGCTGCACCTGCTGGGGCACGACCATGCCAAGCCCGCCCAGCGCCGCAGGATGTGGGCCGCCCAGGATGCGATCTTACAGACGCTGGGGTTGGATATTGTCTCGGCCGAGATGGAAATGCGCGTGTAAGACAAAGAGTCAAACAAAAAGAGCCTCGGCAGTTCCCGAGGCTCTTTTGTATTCTGCATAACAACCGCTACACGAAGCGCTCGCGGATCTCGGAGCTCACATAGTCCAGCGCGGCCACGGTGATGGCGATCAGCCATACGGCAATGCCCACCGCCTCATACTGATACAAGCGGATCCACTGCAGCAGGATGAAACCGATACCACCGCCGCCCACAAAACCCAGCAGGGTCGACATACGCACGTTGATGTCCCAGCGATACACCGTGAACGAGATCACCGGCGGCAGGATCTGCGGCACCACCGCGTAAACGATGGTCTGCAAGCGATTGGCGCCTACGGCGTCCAGCGCTTCCAGTGGGCCAGGGTCAATGCTCTCGATGGCTTCGGAGTACAGCTTGGCCAGCGAGGCGATGGTGTGCAAGGTCAGCGCCAGCGTACCGGCGAAGGGGCCGAGGCCCACCCAGATGGCGGCGATGATGGCATAGATCAGCGCTTCCACTGAGCGCACCACATTGAAGATCGTGCGCACCACGCCGTACAGCATCAGGCCCACCGGTACCCGGCGGGTGTGGCGTTTGCCGTACAGATACCAGAACACCAGCACGGCCACAAGCACAGCGCCCAGTGCTCCGTACCACTCTTCATTGATGGCGGCCACTTCTGCCCCCAGCACAATGCTGCGGATGCCACGGCTGAAGCCCAGGCCCAGAATGTAGCCAGGGTAGGCGGCCAGCAACGCCAGCACGCCAGACGAGACCCAGTAGCCGCCGTCTTTGCCCAGGCGGGTCAGAGCGGCTTCGCTCAGGCGCCCGCCCAACTGCAGGCCAGCGATGCCCAGGCCGAGCACGGCCAACATTCCGATGAGGAAGACCTGCACCGGGGCAGCCTCGAGGCCGCCCAGTGAGGCAGAGGCAAAGTCGGTTACCTGGATGCCCAGCCAACCGCCCGCCAGCACACCCAGCACGTTGCCAAGGATGCGCTCCGGGGTACCCATGATGGGCGACATCAGGTTCTTGGCGGCCAGGAAGGACAGCGGGAAGGCGGCCACGATGCCGAAGAAGGTCGCCATCAGACCGATCATGATGGTTTCCAGCAGGCCGATCAGCGCCAGGTTCATTTCATTGCTCAGACGGTTGCCAAATACGCGCACACTCTCCTGGCGCACGATCAGCGAGTGGATCTGGTCACCGGAAGCCGTTTCAGGGGAGACGACCGCATCAGGGATGTTGAGCGTGGTGGTGAAGCCGCCATTTTCATCAATGATCAGCGTGGTCTCACCCATGCCGCGCGGGGTGAAGGGATTGCCGATGGGGTTGGCCCAGCGGATCAGCACCTCTTGCCCCGGTACAAAGTTGCCGGCTGTGATGGTTAGCTCCGTCCCCAAGATCAAGCCGCCCGTAGTGGGGCGCACACTGAGGTCGCCACAGGTAGGCGTGGCGCTGACCCAGGGATCATTTGCCAGCACCGGGTTGGAACCCGGGCCGGTGGCGCCGTCCGGGCAGGGCGCTTGGATCTTTTGCACGACTTCGAACACTTCCTGGTCGTAGGCAAAGGCGGCGCGCCACGGCCACAGGATGCGTGGCAGCAAAATGCCCACATCCTGGTACTCGCGGATCGCCTTGGGCAGGTTCACGCCCGTTAGGTTGTAGCCTAGGGCGAACACCAGCAAACAGGCGATGACGATGGCGCCGCCCATGGAAGGCGTGCGCTTGCCGGTTAGATGCTCGCCGCCGATGCGTGCGGCATCGCCCACCTGCCAGAGCCATAATGCCGCCAGCGCCGCGCCGGAATACAAACCGGTCATGCCGTGGATGTGGCTCAAGCTTTCAGCGGAGAGCACGGTTGCCAGAATATCGTCGCCTACGAACATCACCAGCACAAAGAACAGCAAGACGACGCCATACAGGCTAAAGGTTTCTGCCAGCGGGTCTTTGAGCACAAAGCGTGTCAACAGATGGCGCAGGGCTAGCAGGAACACCAGCAGCGCCGCGCACGCCAATACAATGCGCAGGTAATCACCGGTTACGACGGCGTATTCGGGAAAGCGCGCCCGCTGGGCGATGGTCCACATGCTCAACCCGAACAAGGTCAGCACCGTCACCAGCAGGGTCAGGCCACGCGTACGTGCCCCGGCCACAAATTGACCCAGGCCGGGCACGATGAGCGACAGCAACCCGTGCAGCGCGCTGCGGCGGGGAGCTTCTACGACGGGAGGGGCGATCTTGCTATCGGCCATTACGCACCTCCCATACGGATGGCATCTTCGCCATAAATTTCTCTGAAGCGTTCATCACTCATCTTGGCGATGTCTTCCTTGCTGCCTTCGAACACGATCCTTCCGTTGCGCAGGCCGATGACGCGTTCGCAATAGCGTTGCACCAGGTCAAGGTAGTGCAGGCTGCACAGCACGGTGATGTTGTCTTCAGTGTTGAGTTTTTCAAGATAGCCGAGGATGGAATGCGCCAGCACAGGATCCAGGCTGGCTACTGGCTCGTCGGCCAGGATCATCTTGGGGTCCTGCATCAGCGCACGCGCAATGCCCACGCGCTGCTGCTGGCCGCCACTCAGCTCGTCGGCGCGGTTGTGCGCCTTGTCCGGGATACCCACGCGCTGCAGCGCTTGGAAAGCCAGCTCGCGATCCTGACGGCTAAAACGGTTGGCCAAGGCCCAACTGGGCGGGGTGTAGCCCAGGCGGCCGGAGAGCACATTGGTGAGTACACTGGAACGCTTGACGAGATTGAACTGTTGGAACACCATACCGATCTCTCGGCGGACGGTGCGTAGCTCGCCCTGGGGCAGGTGGGTAATGTCCTTGTCATTCCATAGGATGCGCCCTTCGGTTGGCTCCAAGAGTCGGTTGATGCAGCGCAGCAAGGTGGATTTGCCAGATCCGCTCAGCCCAATAACGCCCAGGAATTCGCCTTCTTTGACTTCAAAGCTCACATCCTTAAGCGCTACGGTACCGTCGGGGTAGACCATGGTAAGGTGTTCGACTGTAAGCATAAGCGTAATTGTAAAAGAAAATCCTCTGGTTAATAAGCACAAAAAAAACGGGAAGGTGAGCGCCGATTTGGCGTACCTTCCCGTTTTTTGTTTACTTAGCCGTGCTTAGACCTTAGCAGTCTTCGCTGATGCGGCCTTGGTCGCTGATGCACATACCCGCGGCCTCAAGCTGCTGGCGGAAACCGTCGTAGAAGCTGTCTACGGTGGTGTCCAAGCCGCTCCAGCTGTACAGCTGGTTGAGCTGGGCCAGGCCCTCGTCACTCTTGTTCAGCTCGAGCAGGGCGGCGGTGATGGCGTCCCTAACTTCAGCCGGCATGTCGGCGGCGAAGCTGATCGTGTCGTTGGGGATCGGAGCGCTCTCGGTGAGCACGGTGACCACTTCGTTCACGTCAGGGTAAGCCTCAGCCACATTGGTGCGGGCATCGGTGAAGCTGGAGCCAGCATCGCAGTCGCCGTTGTACACGCTGATGATCACACCATCGTGACCGCCGGCGTCGACGATCGTCATGTCCACTTCGGGGTCAATACCCTCAGCCTTGATGGCGATGGAGGGCAGTACCCAACCGGAGGTGGAGGTGGGGTCAGGGCGGCAGAAGGTGGTGCCGACCAGGTCAGCCAGGCTGCTGATGCCGGTCTCGGGGCGGGTCACGATCTGGCCGGTGTAGAAGGTGCTGCCAAAGCGCATGGAAACCAGGCCAACTTCAGCGCAACCACGTTGCTTGGCTACGATGTAGTTGAAGGTGTTCAGCGCGCCCATCTGGGCCTCGCCGCTACACATGGCTTCTACAGCCGCGGTGAAGTCGGTGGAGATCACAGGAGTGATCACGTAACCGGTGGCTGCCTCAACGGCCGCCGCGATGCCGCCCGCGCCGCTCAACACGGCGTCAGTGTCCTGCGAAGGAACCAGCACCCAAACGATGGGGTTCTCCTCGGTGCCGTACAGATAGGGTTCTGCAGTCGGCTCAGGGGCGGTGGTGGGGGCAGGCGCCTGAGTGGGGGCCGCAGGGGCCTCGGTCGGCGCAGCAGCGCCGCCGCATGCAGCCAACAGCAGCGACAAAACTACTGCCAAGGCTAGCACGGGAAAGAAACGAATCTTCATAGCTCTTCTCCTTGTGGGTTTACAGCTCGATGGCTGCGTTTGACGAATGATAACATCCCTATATGGGTAAACCTTAAAATTTCCCCCATACATGGCGTGTTGGACGCATTACTAATCTGTTAAGCCTGGCAGTAAAATCAGCGGGTATGGCAACCCCCACGTTGCAACGCTATCTGCAAAGCCTGCCCGACCTGGCGCAGCGCAACCAGCACGGCCTGCAGGCCGCGGAGTTCACGCTGCACCGCCTGCAGGCGCTGCTGGCCGCCGTAGGCGACCCGCAGCAAGCGTATCCCAGCCTGCATGTGGCCGGCACCAACGGCAAGGGCTCCGTGTGTGCCCTGTGTGCTGCGGCCCTGCAGGCGGAGGGCTACCGCGTGGGCCTGTTCACCTCGCCGCACATTCAGGGAGCGCTGCACGGCATTCGTGTGGACGGCCAACCCGCCAGCGCCGCCGAGTTGCAGGCCGCCTTTGATATGCTCTACCCGCACCTGGCTCAGCAGGAGGGCTGGACCCATTTTGAGATCGTAGTGGCGGTGATGTTTACCCATTTTGCGCGCGCCGCGGTGCAGGTAGCGGTTATTGAAGTGGGCTTGGGCGGCTTGCTGGATGCTACCAACGTGCTACTGCCCGCCGTTAGCGTCATTACCCCGATAGACTTTGACCACACTACGATTCTTGGCGATGAACTGGCCCAGATCGCCGTCCACAAGGCAGGCATCATCAAGCCCGGCGTGCCCGTGGTCAGCGCGCCGCAGCCGCCTGAGGCCGCGGCTGTCATCGCCCCCCAGGCCGCCGCGCAGCATGCCGCGCTCAGCGAAGTGGCCGCCGATTGGCAGGTGGAGTTGGTCTCGGCAGGTTGGCACGGCCAGCAGTTGCGCCTGCGCCGTCACGACGGTGAATGGCAGGAGTTGCAGCTGGCCCTGCTGGGCAAGTATCAACTCACCAATGCGGCCACGGCTTACGCCGCCCTGCACGAGTTGAGCAAGACTGGTTTCAGCATCAGCCCCGCATCCATCCGCGCTGGGTTTGCCGCGGCGCGCTGGCCGGGCCGCTTCGAGCGGCTGCCGGGGGAGCCGCTCACCATTCTGGATGGCGCCCACAGCCCCGCCGCGGCGCAGGCGCTACGCGAAGCACTGGACGAATATGCCCCGCAGCAGCCGGTGCTGCTGGTGCTGGGCATCTCGGCCGACAAAGACCTGCACGCCGTGCTGGCTCCGCTGGCGCCGCTCGTGCAGGCGGTGTATGCCACCCAGTCCGCCCAGCCGCGCGCCATGCCCGCTGCCGCCCTGGCGCAGCAGGTGCAAACCTTCGGCTTGCCCGCACACGCCGTCGAGCCGCCCGTGGCGGCCTTGCAGGCTGCACGCGCCGCCTGCCCGCCCGGCGGGCTGGTGCTGGTGGCCGGCTCGGTGTTCTTGGTGGATGAAGTGCGTGGGTATATAGGACTCGAACCTTCAACCAATTGATGTAGGTTCGAGTCCTCATTTTAGGACCCACCCATATAACCTCATCGTGCATCCCGAGCGTAGCGAGGGATCCTTACTGTGGCATAAATAACTCAACTCAACGTAGAAGACCTGCCAGCAAAGGATTCTTCCCTGGTCTGGGCTCGGCGATTCGGGTGTGCATGTACAAACCCGGTCAGAATGACATGCGCTCGTAAAAGCGTGACCTCCTGTGCCCGTGGGTTAGGCTTGTCTCACTACAACTCCAAGAATTCAATGTGATAATTATTCGATGAAGCCAATACACGCAGTGCTGTGTGCCCTCACCTCGCTGGCCCTGGCGGCCTGCAATCTGCCGGCCACGCCCGTACAGCCCACGGCCACCAGCATCACCTTGCCCCCAGCCACCCAAACCGCCGCGCCCACGCCGCCGGCGGCCGAGCCTACCCCCAGCGGCGAAGTGGCTCTCGAAGCCATCCTCATCGGCAGCCCCGGTTTCGGTTCGACCCTGACCTCGCCCGTCACGGTAAGCGGGCAATCTCGCCCCACCTTTGAGCAGACCTTGGTGATCGCCATCTATGATGAAGCGGGTAACCAGATTGCGTTGACGCCCACCACAATTGCTGCAGACATGGGCAACCCCGGACCCTTCTCTGCCGAACTTAGCTTCACCGTACCCTACGAGCAGCCCGGCCGTGTGGCGGTGATGGAACACAGCGCTATGGACGGTGGCTTGGTACACCTCACCAGTGTGGAAGTTACGCTACTGCCCTCCGGCAGCGCAGTAGTGCTGCCGCAACCTGTAGCTGGCGAGAATATTGATATTCAATTCCCGCTGCCCAACAGTACGATCAGCGGCGGTAGCCTCAGCGTAAGCGGATACTCGCAGTATTACTTTGAAGCCAATCTGGGCCTGATGTTGTGCGGCGCAGGCGACGGCAGCGGCGAGCCGCATGCCATTTGCGGTGAGAGCAGTAATGTGCTCGCTGCCAGCTATGCCACTATCGCTTCACCAGACATCGGCCAACCCGGCCCTTTTAGTGGCGCACTCACTTGGTCGGTGAGTGCCGCCACGCCGGGGCGCATCGTGCTGTATGCTGAGTCCATGCGTGATGGCGGCTTACTCCATCTGAACAGTATCCCTGTGTTGATCCAACCTTGAGCGGCCCGAAGCCTGTCGCCATTGTCACAGGCGCCTCGTCCGGAATTGGTGAGGCCACGGCGCGCCTGTTGGCCGCCGATGGCTACCGCGTCGTGCTGGCCGCCCGCCGCCTGGAGCGCCTGGAGGCGCTCCAGCAGGCGATCGCCGCCGCGGGCGGCGAGGCGCTTGCGGTGCGCACGGATGTAGGCCACCCGGCGGACGTGCAGGCGCTGGTGGAGCGCACGCTGGCAGCCTATGGCCAGGTGGATGTGCTCTTCAATAATGCCGGTTTTGGCCGCACCAAATGGTTGGATGAGTTGGACCCTGAGAAAGACATCCTGCCCCAGATCCAGGTCAACCTCAGCGGTACGATCCTGACCACGCGCGCCGTGCTGCCCCACATGATCGCCCGCCGCCGCGGCCATATCATCAACATGAGCTCGCTGGGTGGCCTGATGGCCACGCCCACCTATAGCGTGTACGCCGCCACCAAATATGGCTTGCGCGGTTTCAGCGACGCGCTGCGCCGTGAAGTGGGCGTGTTCGGCATTAAGGTCTCGGTGGTGTACCCGGGCGGCGTCTCCGGTGACTTTGCCAGCCACACCGGTATGCAGCGCAAATCGCAGCTCAGCACGCCCCGCGCGCTGGTGCTTACCCCACAGCAAGTGGCGCAGGCCGTGCGCGGCCTGGTGCGCCGCCCGCGGCGCAGCCTGGTGCTGCCGTGGGTCTATCGTCTCGTTGTGTTGTTCTCAGAGCTCTTCCCCAGTCTGAATGACTGGGTGCAGGAGCAGATTTTTACCCGCCCAGAGCGCGGGATGAAATAGGGGCATAACCGTATAATCCCTTAAATCCATCGGCACCAGAGGAGTGATATGAAGCCATCTTTTGGCGACCGCCTGCGTTACCGCTTTGATAACCTGATGTCTCTCGGCACACCGGCGCTCATCGGTGTGCTTTTTGTGGTTTCCCTCCTAGTGGTGCTGCTGGCCGCCGCCATCCTCTCCATCGCTGGCTTCGTACCCGAGGGCGACCTCGAGCCGCTGAGCTTCGCCGAGGCCGCCTGGCAGAGCCTGATGCGTACGCTCGATTCAGGCACCATGGGCGGCGACACCGGGGCGGGCTACCGCGCCGTGATGCTGGCGGTGACCCTGGGCGGCGTGTTCATTGTCAGCGCCCTGATCGGCGTGCTCAACAATGGCATTGAGCGCCGCATCGAGGAGATGCGCAAGGGCCGCTCACGCGTGCTGGAATACGGGCACACCCTGATCCTGGGCTGGTCTCCGCAGATCTTCACCATCCTCAACGAGCTGATCATTGCCAACCAGAATCAGAAGCACGCCTGCATTGTGGTGCTGGCTGACCGTGACAAAGTGGAGATGGAAGACGAGCTGCGCGAGCGCGTGGCCCTGCGCGGCAGCAATACGCGCATCATCTGCCGCACCGGCAGCCCCAGCGACCCGGCTGACATCAACATTGCCAATCCGCAGACCAGCAAATCCATAATCATCCTCCCGCCGGATACGGCTGACCCGGATGCCGAAGTCATCAAGTCGGTACTGGCCATCACCAATGCTGCCAACCGCCGCGAGGAGCCCTATTCGATCAGCACGCAGGTGCGCAATGCCCGCAACCTGAATTTGCTCAACCTGGTCAGCGCCCAGGACAAGCTGCAAGTGGTGCTGATCGGCGATCTGATCTCGCGCCTCGTGGCGCAGGCCAATCACCAATCTGGCCTCTCGGTGGTCTACACCGAGCTGATGAACTTTGATGGCGACGAGATCTACTTCAAAGAAGAGCCACAGTTGGTGGGCAAGACCTACGGCGAAGCCGTGCTGGCCTATGAGGACTCTGCCGTGATGGGCCTGCGCAAAATGGATGGCGCCATTTTGCTGAACCCGCCCATGGACGCGCTCATTGAGCCAGGCGACCACATCTTTGCACTCTCGTCTGACGATGACACCATCCACCTGACGAATGCAGAGATGATCGACATTCAGGATGAGCTCATTCTTAACGATGTGCAGGCGGCGCCTGCTGAGCCGGTGCGCACGCTGATTCTGGGCTGGAACCAAAATGGCTTCACCATCATGCGCGAGCTGGATCACTACGTCACACGTGGCTCCGAGCTGCGCGTAGTGGCCGACATCAGCGAAGCGGCTGCCGAGGGCATCCGCACGCAGGCCACCGCCCTGCAAAACCTGCAGCTGGTGGTAATGCAAGGCGACGCTACTGACCGTGGCCTGCTGGATGCCCTGCGCGTGGATGACTACAATCACGTCATCGTGCTGGCCTACATTGAGCGCGGCGTGCAGCAAGCAGATGCCCTGACGCTGGTCACTCTGTTGCACCTGCGAGACATCTTCCATCACGATCAGACGCCCTTCTCCATCGTGAGCGAGATGCTCGACCTGCGCAACCGTGAGCTGGCCCAGGTAGCCCGCGTGGATGACTTCATCGTCAGCGAGCAGCTCATCAGCCTGATGATGGCGCAGTTTGCCGAGAACGCAGACCTGTACGCCGTCTTTGAGGACATTTTTGACCCGCAGGGCTCCGAGATCTACCTCAAACCCGTAGAGTTATATGTGGAAAAGGGGCGCCCGGTGAACTTCTATACGGTGGCCGAAGCCGCCCGCCGCCGCGGCGAAACCGCCATCGGCTACCGCATCCAGGCCGACGCCAACCACCCAGAGGAAGCGTACGGCGTGCACACCAACCCGCCCAAGTCTGAGTCGATCATCTTCGGCGACGGCGATAAGGTCATTGTGCTGGCGGAGAATTAGCTTTAACTCGGCAGGCTTGTTATACCTCTCGCGCTGCATAGAAGAGGTGCCTGCATGGATTCCTCACTGATACAGCCTCGGTAGGCAGGTGTAGGCTTAATCACCCGTTCGGAATGACATGTGGGCAGTAGGCACATGCGGTGCTTCCACCGCATGTGCCTTTCCCTAGCCGTCATTGTGAGGAGTGCTGCACGAAGTGCAGCCGACGAAGCAATCTCCAGGATTGTTTGCTGTATCTGCATAAACTGCTCAACAAAAAACGCCCGCGCAGATCGCGGGCGTCTAAAACCTTCAGCCTAAACAAAACTTAGACGGCCGGGGTGTCTCCGCCGCCTTGCCGAGCCTGCATCTCTGCCCGCTTCTCTTCCTGCTGCTGCATCACGGCACGGATACCGTTGCGCACCTGGTTGAGCACGCGCTCCAGCTCCATCTCCAGGCTGGTCAGCGTCTCGATGACGTAATCATCGGCTTCCTGGCGAGTGGCTTCGGCGTCTAAGTGCGCTTGCTGCAGGATCTGCTCCGCCTTGCTCTCGGCCGCCGCCACCACCGAATCGCGCTCCACCAGGCCATCGCTCTTTTCGCGGGCCAGCTGCAGGGTGCGCTGGGCTTCTTCCTGCGCCTGGGCCATGGTGCGGTCGCGCTCAGCGATCAGCTTTTGGGCCTTTTTGACCTCATCGGGGATCGCCACGCGCATCTGGTCGATCAGGTCCAGCATGCGGTCTTCGTCCACAATGACGTTGTTGGTCAGCGGCAGGGGGCGGCTCTGATTAAAGAGCTCTTCCAGCTTGTCTACGAGTTGAAGAATGTCCATAGAGTTGTGTCTTGCCTTCTTGCCCTTAAGATGCAAGATTTGAGCCTAGCTTATCGGTAAATCTCCATTTAGGCAACTTGCAGGGAGAGCCAAATCCTTAATCTAAAGCCATCGGTTAATCAAACCCGGTGATAGCTTTGATTAATCGATTGGTTCTGATTAGTTGATTGGTTTTTGATTACTCGCATCAGTCCCGTAACGGCGTGGCCGGATACTTCGGCTCGCCGTTGGCCGCCATCTCCTCGATGCGGTCGGCCAGAGCCTGCTTCACATGCGGCGGCACCATGCTACCCACATCGCCGCCCAGCGAGGCCACCTCGCGCACCGTGGTGGACGAGAGGAAGCTGTGCTCCTTGCTGGTAATCAGCGAGACGGTTTCCAGGTCCGGCGCCAGTTGGCGGTTGGCCAGCGCCATGCGGAACTCGTACTCAAAGTCGGAGAAGACGCGCAGCCCGCGTACGATCACCTGGGCGCCGATCTGGCGGCAGTAGTCCACCGTAAGACCGGAGTAGGTAGTGACGGTGATCTTCTTCTCGTCCTTGAAGGTCTCTTTGACCAGCTCGACACGCGTCTCGGTCGAGAGCAGCAGGTTCTTCTGCGGCAGTTCGTACACCGCCACAATGATCTCGTCGAACAGCTTGCTGGCACGCAGGGCAATGTCAATATGCCCGTTGTGGATGGGGTCAAAGGTGGCGGGGAACAATGCTCGGATCATCAGCTCAAATCTCCCTTGCCATCGCGCGTGTAATGGATCAGCGCGGCGGCGATTGGTTTGTGTTCTGGCTGGCTGAGCTCGGGGTCAGCCGCCAGCAAGGCTTCCGCCTGGCGGCGCGCCTTGTCGATCAATCGTGTATCCGTCAGCAGCGTGAGCTGCAGGTCGCCAAAGCCGGCCTGCGCCATGCCCATGAACTGGCCGGGGCCGCGCTGCTGCAGATCGATCTCGGCCAGCTTGAAGCCGTCATGCGTACGCGCCAACGCCGTCAGGCGCCCGTTCTCCATGGTGTCCGCGCTGTCGGGCACCAGGATGCAGTAGGCCTGGTCGCTACCGCGGCCCACGCGGCCGCGCAGCTGGTGCAGCTGCGCCAGGCCGAAGCGGTTGGCGCCTTCGATCAGCATCACCGTGGCGTTGGGCACATCCACGCCCACCTCGATCACCGTAGTGGAGACCAGCACATCGATCTGGCGGTCACGGAAGGCGCTCATCACGGCGTCCTTCTCGTCAGCGCTCATGCGGCCGTGCAACAAGCCTAATTTTAGTTGCGGAAAGACTTCTTTGCTCAGCCGGGCGTGCTCGGCTACCGCAGCTTTGGCGTGTGAGTTCTCGTTCTCTTCGATCAGCGGGTAGATGATGAAAGCCTGCCGCCCGGCCGCAGCCTCTTTGCGGATGTAGTTGTAGGCGCGCTCGATCTCGCGCGGCGCCAGCACATGTGTGCTCACTTCCTGGCGGCCCGGCGGCAGCTCGCCGATCACGCTCACGTCCAGATCGCCATACAGCGTGAGCGCCAACGAACGCGGAATGGGTGTGGCGCTCATCACCAGCAGGTGCGGGTTCGCGCCCTTGTTGCGCAGGGCGGCGCGCTGGCCCACGCCGAAACGGTGTTGCTCATCGATGACGATGAGCTCCAGCGCGTCGAACACCACCGGGTCTTCGATCAACGTATGCGTGCCGATGATGAGCTTGATGCTGCCATCTGCCAGCCCGGCCTTGATCTCGTCTTTCTCGGCCTTGCTGGTGGCGCCGATCATCAGGCGTATCAGTGGGCCGCCTTCGCTGGCCAGCAGCTTGCTCAGGCTGGCGTAGTGCTGCTCCGCCAGGATGCTGGTGGGCGCCATGATGGCTGCCTGGGCGCTGTGCGCCGCCACCAGCGCCGCGCACAGCGCCGCCACCACCGTCTTGCCGGAGCCGACATCGCCTTGTAGCAAGCGGTTCATCGGGCGGCCGGAAGCCATATCCGCCAGCAGGTCGGCCAGGGCGGTGTGCTGTGCCGCGGTGAGCGCAAACGGCAGGCGTGCCGTCTGCGCTTCCAGCCAGCCGGCGGCCGGAGCAAACTGGCGGGCGCGCTCGCCCTGCCAGATGCGCTTTTGGATGAGCACCGCCAGCTGCAGCAGGAACAGCTCGTTGAACGCCAGACGCAGCTTGGCCGCCTCCAGCTGCTCTTGCGAATCCGGAAAGTGCGCTTGCTGCAGCGCATCGGCGTAGGGCAGCAGGCCAGCGCTGGCTAGCAGGTCGGCAGGTAGCATGTCGGGCAGGCGCGGCGCCCAGTAGCTCACCACTTTCTTCATCAGGCCGCGCAGCCAGCGCTGGCGGATGTCTGCGGTGAGCGGATACACCGGCACGATGCGGTTGGTGTGCTGCGTATCCGCGGCGGCTTCCTCATCCTCCACCAGCTCCCATTCCGGGCTGTTGAGCGTCAGGCGGCCCAGGTACTGGTCGATCTTGCCTGAGAGCACCACCTCATCGCCCTCGCGGAAATTCTTGTACATCCACGGCTGGTTGAACCAGATGGCACGCAGCGCCGCCGTGCCGTCATCCACCACGATCTCAAAGACTTGCTTGCCACCGTGCGGCCGCCCGTGGCGGCTCTTGCTCTTCACCGTGCCGATCACTGTCACCACTTGCTCATAGCGCAGTTCACGGATGGGCAGCAGCTGGCTATAGTCATCATAGCGGCGCGGAAAGTGATACAGCATGTCGCCCAAGGTGTAGATGCCCAGTTTTTCGAGCCGCTCGGCGTTCACCGGGCCGACGCCGGTCAGCACGGTGGTGCTGGCCTCCAGGGCGGCCGGTTCGCCCTCGATCTTGGCGCGCCGTGCCGCGGGTTTGCTGCGTCGGGCGGCCGGTTTGGGTGCAGGCGCATCCACCGCCTTTGCGGGCAGGGCTTTACTTTGTGCCCTTTGTGTCTTTGTGGTTCGTGCTTTAGCCGGCGTGGTTTTGGCCGCAGGAGTGTCTGTCTGCTTTTCTGAGGCAGTGTTTCTTTGTGTGCTTTGTGTCTTTGTGGTTGTTGTTGTTCTTTGGCTTGTGGTCTTTTTGGCAGCCACCCGGCGGGGCGCTGGCTTACCCTGCGCAATTGCCCAGGCTGCCTTCAGCGCCGCAGCGCGCTGTGCGGGCTCCAGCACGTCATAGTTCTTGAGCTGCTGGGTCAGCGCCGCCACCAAGGCTTCGTCCAACCCTTCGGCGCGGGCATTGCTAGCCCACAGGGGCAGCATCTTTTCCAGCCCGCCCAGCACGGCACGGTTGTCGTAGCCGCGCTCGGCCTCGAGACGGAAATACTTCCTCAGGGTGCTGAGGGCAGGGTGCATGCTGCGATTTTATCAGTGGGAGGTTCAGGCCAGGATCGTGAACAGGCCCAGCGAGTGCGGGCCTACATAGCTGGCCAGCGGCGCATTGATGGTCTGCTCGCTGATCGGCGTGGTAAAGCCTTCTTCGGCCAGGCGTTCGCGCAGGGCACGCGTCTCGGCCTCAAACGCTGGCGAGCCTTGCAGCAGGGCGATGTGCTGTAGCTGGGTGAACTCAGACAAGAATTCGTACATCACATCCACAAGTTGGCGTGTGTTGCGCGCTTTCTGCGTGGGCACCAGCTGGCCGTTGTCCAGCGTGAAGACTTGCAGGATCTCCAAATATTCGCCCACCACCGCCTGGCTGTGGTTCACTTGGCCGCTGCGCTCCAGGTAGCTTAGCCCTGGCACGCACAGCATGCCAAACAAGCGCGGCAGCAGCCCGCGCACATACAGTTCCAGCTCCGCCAGCGCCATACCCTCGGCGCTGGCTTGCGCCGCGGCCTGCACCACCAGGCCCAACCCCAGCGAGATGTTGAGGCTGTCCACTACGCGCACGGCGACTTTGCCATGCACGCTGCCTGAGGCGGCCTGGGCTTCTTCTTCGATCTTACTGAAGTGATTGGAATGCAGCACTACCAACACCCCATCGTGGTTTGGCCCCAGTTGGCGATATAGTGCTTCAAAGTCGGCGGCGCGCGGCGGCAGCAAGCGCGGCGTCTCTCCTGCCCCGCGCAGGGCGGGCGGGAAGTCGCTGGCCTTCAGGCGCTCCACGCCAGCGGGCAGCGCAGGCTGCCAGCCCGGCGAGAGGATGTGCACCAACTCCCGCCCGGGGAAGACCGGGCTGGGGAAGGAGACGGTGCTGTCAGTGATGATGGCGACGGGCATGCCAGGGGTGTGGTCTATTCCACCGCGAAGATGAACTGATAGTGGGGCTGCCCGCCGTGCTGCACTTCAATTTCCTGGTCGGGGTACGTCTGGCGGATGGTGTTGGCAACCGACTCGGCCACCTGTGCCTCTACTTCTTCGCCGTAATAGATGGAAAGCACTTCCATGCTCTCGAATTGCATCTCTTTGAGCAGCTCCAGACTGGCTTCTTCAACATCGCCTGCAGCCACTTTGAGCTTGCCATTGTGCAGGCCAATGATCTGGCCGTCTTTCACTTTTACGCCGTCGATCTCCACGCTGCGTGTGGCCGTGGTGACTTCGCCAGTCTGCACCTTGGCCAGCGCCTTGCCCATCGCTTCGCTCACCGCTTCCAGCTCGCCCTTGGGGTCCCACACCAACATCGCTGCAATGCCTTGCGGTACGGTGGTCGTAGGCAGCACCACAGCCTGCTTCACCGTGAGCTCGGCGGCTGATTGCGCTGCCAGGGCGATGTTCTTGTTGTTGGGCAGGATGATGACCTTGTCGGTCGGCAGGTTCTCAAAAGACTTGAGGATGTCTGCCGTGCTGGGGTTCATGGTTTGGCCACCTTCAATGATCGCCGCCACGCCCAGGTCGGCAAAGTGGCGCGCGATCCCCGCACCGGGGGCGACGGCCACCACGGCCACCTGTCCGGCGGCGATGGGCCGCACGGTGTACTCGCCGCGGCCTTTGGCCTGGGCAGTGATGTCATCCATCTGCGCCATCAGGTTCTCGATGGCCACATTGGTGACCGTGCCGAGACCCATGATGTAGTCGATGGGTTCGTAGCGTTTCTCAGTGGGCACGTGGATGTGCATGCGGAACATGCCTTCGCCTTCGCCTACCTGGATCGAGGTGCCCATCTTCTCCAGCTCGGCGTAGAACTCCTGCAGGGCCAGCTCGCCATTGGGGCGGAAGTCCACCACGACCTCATAATCCTGGCCCTCTTCCACCGCTTCCAACGAGCTCTCCAGATTCAACGCCGCGATCGGGGCAATGATGCTTTCGGCGTTGCGCACTTGCTGGCCGCGCACCCAGCGCAGCATGCCTTCGATCAGGAAGTACAGCCCTTTGCCGCCCGAGTCCACGACGCCGGCTTCTTTGAGGATGGGCAGCAACTCTGGCGTGTGGCGCACGGAGGCGTCTGCCGCCTTCAGCACAGCTTCCAGCAGTTGGATCGGGTCATGCATGCCACTGGCAATGGCTTCTTCGGCGGCGGCGGCCATGTCCTTGGACACAGTGAGGATCGTGCCTTCCACCGGGCGCACGACGCCTTTGTAAGCCGTATCGCGCGATTCGCTGAAGCCGCGCGCCAGATCCTCGGCGGTGAGCAGGTCCTTGCCTTCGGCGGCGCGCGCAAAGCCGCGCCACAGCTGCGAAAGGATCACGCCCGAGTTGCCGCGTGCCCCCATGAGGGCACCGCGAGCAATGGCTTCCAGAACCTTGCCAGCCTTTTGCTCGGTGGTCTTGTGCATTTCTTCAATAGCCGAGCGCATCGTCAGCACCATGTTGGTGCCGGTGTCGCCATCCGGCACAGGGAACACATTAAGCGCGTTGACGGATTGCTTGTTAGCTTCCAACCAGCCAAAGCCTGCCTGGGCGAGGCTGCGCACGCCGTTGCCGTCTACGGGACGCTGCTGCAGAATGCTGGCGCGGTGGGCGCGTTCTTGCGAGAGTTCTGACATGATGTGTTCCTGCTTCTTTGCTGGATTTTTAGTCTGCGCTGATGCGCAGCCCTTGGATATGTACGTTGACGTGTTGGATCGGCAGACCTAGAGCCTTCTCTACGTTGAAGCGCACGCTCTGTGCTACGCTGGCAGCAATGGTCTTGATGTTGGTGCCGTATTCCACCACAATATAAATGTCGATCTGGATGGCGCCGTCTTCATAGCTCACTTCAATGCCGTGGGTAGGGTCTTTGACAATGAAGTGGCTGACACCATCCATGAAGTTCTTAGCAGCCAGCCCCACCACACCGTAAGATTGCACAGCGGCCTGGTAGGCAATCGTGGCAATCGCGCGGGGCGATACATGTATGCTGCCGTGAGGGGCGTCGTTTGCAGTCATGGCTTGTCCTAATTCTGGGATACCAGCTGGGCGTTGCGCAGGGCGCGCACGCCTGCCGCGATCCCTTGGGGGTGGGCGAACACTGCATTCCCGGCCACAAAGGCCGAGCCCCCCGCAGCAAAGGCGGCCGGCAGGGTGCTGGCATCGATGCCGCCGTCCAGTTCGATCAGCGTGTCCAGGCCAGCCGCCTCGATGGCTTCATGCAGGATACGGATCTTGGCCAGGCTCTCGGGGATAAAGGCCTGGCCTGAGCGGCCCGGGTTGACACTCATCACCAGCACAATGTCGGCTTCGGCCAGGTAAGGTAGCACGCGCTCCACGGGGGTGGGCGGGTTGAGCGCCAGGCCAGCTTTGCAGCCCAGGGCGCGGATGGCCCGCAGGCTGGCCGCCGGGTCTGGGCTGGCTTCTACATGAATGTGGATGTGGTCGGCGCCTGCCTCGGCGAAAGAGGCCAGCATGCCATCCGGCGCCTCGACCATCAGATGCACATCCAGCGGCAGCTGGCTGTGCGTGCGGCACACCTGGGTGACGATCTGCCCCATGGTAATGGGCGGCACAAAGTGCCCGTCCATGACGTCAATATGCAGCCAATCAGCCCCGGCCTGCTCGGCCAAGGCGATCTGCTCGGCCAGATGGCCAAAATCTGCACTGAGGATTGAGGGAGCGATAAGTGGCTTCGAAGCCATCCGAAAATTATAACTGAGACGGCGGTTGGCCCTGTGAGACCCATTTTGTGTCGGGTCAACTGGTCGGCTGGTCGGTTGGTCAATGGAGTGGATGGGTGGGACTAGCCGACCAAACGACGTCTAGACTTCCTCTTTCCTCTCCCTTGACATATATATCCGTAACAGATATATTCTGCGACATGACAGACAAGCGCACCCCGCCACTCACCCCCGCCGTGTTACACATACTCATTGCGCTCTCTGCGGGTGAGCTGCATGGCTATGCCATCATGAAGCAAGTACAACAGGATTCGGATGGGGAGGTTTCCATGGGTCCTGGAACCCTGTACGGCTCGCTGAACCGCATGATGGCCGCTGGCCTGGTGGCCGAGAGCGCCAAGCGCTCCGCCCCCGAGCTGGACGATGCGCGCCGCATCTACTATCGCATCACTCCCCAAGGCAAAGCCGCGCTGGACGCAGAGCTGCAGCGCCTGGAGCAGGTGGTGGCGGTTGCCCGCCAGCGCAAAACGGGGTTGGCTTCGTGAAGGCGCGCCAACGGGCGATCTATGCCTGGCTGATCGCGCGCTTCCCGGCGGCCTACAGAGCGCGGGTGGGGCAGAGCATGCTGGACACGTTTGATGACTTGCTTGAACGTGAGCAGGCGTCTCTGTTCAACCTGTATGCAGATGCCTGTCTGCATCTACTAAAGGAGAACTTGATGCAAACCAATCTTCGATTCGTAATTGTCGCCATCCTGGCGCTGTTGTGTGGTTTTGTACCGCGTGCGCTCGGTCTGCAGGTGCCCGGTTCGGTGTACGTCGTGTGGGGCGTGCTGGCCCTCCTGATCGGCGCTGCCCAGTCGGATATCCGTACGATGCTTGTGAGCGGCGGCCTGTTCGGCATGCTGCTGGCGCTTAGCTTGCTGGCGCCTGGCATGGCTAGCGCACCGGATACGCTCGGCTATGTTGCCATGCTGGTGTTTGTAAGCCTGGCGGCGGTAGGCGCCGGCATCCTGGCGGGCGCGGCGGGTTTTTGGGCAAGAAATCGGCTAATTAGCTGATCTGACAGTCAGTTGGTCGCTTAGTCATTGCTTTAGTTGACTAGATGACCAATTGACCAGTTGACCAGTTGTTAGTTTATCGGGGGGTTATAGACCAAATACACCCACATCCAGAACGGCAGCAGGCCGCCCACTGTCAAGGCGGCCAGCAGGCCCAGCGCCACAGCTACCCAATCGGTCTTGCTGTCTGCCGGGTTGGCCGTGGCCGGCTCGGCGGCGGGCAGGCTGATCGTCGGTGCATCCTGCGCCTGCTCCGCGGCAATCTGCGGGGCGGCGAAGGTGAGCAGCACGCGGCCCAGCTGGTCTGCCGCACGGTAGCGCGCCGAGGGTTCCTTGGAGAGCACTTTGAGCAGGATCTCGTTCAGCGCGGGCGGGATGTTGGGGTTGAGCTGGTTGGGCGGCAGCGGCTGCTCATAACGGTGCTGCTGGCCCAACTCGGCAGGGCTCTTGCTGGTGAAGGGCAATTGCCCTGTGAACATCAGGTACATGATCACGCCCATGCTATATACATCCGACGCGGGCGAGGGGGCGCTGCCCGCCGCCTGCTCGGGCGAGAAGTATTGCGGCGAGCCCCACACGACCTCTTGCTCTTCGCTGGGGTTGATCGAGGCCAGCGCCCGCGCAATGCCAAAGTCAGTCACTTTGACGCGGCCGTCCGGCGTCACCAGGAAGTTGTGCGGCTTGATGTCGCAGTGCACCAGCCCGGCCCGGTGGGCATAGCCCAACCCTTTGCAGGCCTGGATCACCAGAGGAATGCCCTCTTCCAGCGAATAGATGCGTTTCTGCTTGATGAGTGTGTTGAGGTCGGTGCCGGGCACATACTCCATCACGATGAAGAGATGCTCCTCATCGTAGCCAAAGTCATACACGGTGACGATATTGCTGTGGCTGAGGTTGGCGGCTGCCTTGGCCTCCTGGCGGAAGCGCTCGCGGAAACCGGCGTCCTTGGAATACTCCTCGCGCAGCACCTTGATGGCTACGTCACGCTCCAGCATCAGGTCGCGGCCGCGGTACACACTGGCCATACCGCCTTTCTCCAGGAAGTCCTGCAGTTGGTAACGCTTGTTGAGTAGCATTTTTTCGGCCATAGCAGGCTGATTCTATCGTATGGCCTGCCTTTCCTCATAGGAAATCCTGATGATTGACACGGCGTACGCCCATGGTGCCTGTAGGAATCTTGATGATTGACAGAGCGTACGCCCAACGTTCCCTAGGAAACCTGATGATTGACAGGGCGCACGCCCCAGGGTGCCTTTAGGAATCTTGATGATTGACAGGGCGAAACGCCCAACGTCCCCTAGGAAACCTGATGATTGACAACGCGTACTATTCCTCTTAGACTGCATTCACTTTTTTCATAAGGAGATCAGGGCTGATGCAGTGGAGGAAATGGATAGCAATTGCTTCAGCCTGCGTTCTTCTCGGCGTCCTGCCGTCATGCCGCTCGTACATCCGCCTGAACCCGCGCACGGAGCAGCTCGAAGTGTACGTCGCTCCGGGTGTGGCAAAACTTGGCCAGCATCCCAATAACACCCCAGGTAGCATCTTTGCTTTGCAGAGCACTGTAGTTGATCTGCCAGGCTACTGGATATCGCAGACGCAGGTCACCAACGCCCAGTATCGCAAGTGTGTGCGGGCCGATGTGTGCGTCTATCCGATTGGGCCAGAACGTAACCCGCGCTATTACCTTCAAGAGTACGCCAACCATCCCGTGGTTTACGTCACATGGTATGACGCACAAGCCTTTTGCCAATGGGCGGGCGGCCGCCTGCCGCATGAATTCGAATGGGAGAAGGCGGCCCGCGGCAGCCAGGGCAACAGCTTTGCCTGGGGCGAGACGGACGACTTTACCGTCCGAGCCCAAGTGGGGCACTACGAGCCGCAAGCCGCAACGGTGCCGGTTGGCAGCTATGCACGCGGCCAAAGCCCCTATGGCGTATACGACATGGGCGGCAACGTACGCGAGTGGATCGATGACTGGTACGACGAGGAGCACGTCGTCCTGCGCGGTGCAGCCTGGTACGACCCACCCGTCTACAGCCTGGCATATGCGCGTCTGTCACACGAGCCTCATTCGGCGGGCGAGGGGCGCGGCTTCCGCTGCGTATTCGAAGACTCCCTGCCAATGAACTGGGGCCAGTAAGCCGCACGCTCGCGCACCAACCCGGCCCTTGGCGTAGTATCCTTAACGCTGTGGAGTCTCCAGGATTCTTTCAACGCCTCAGACGCTATGCCACCCCGCCGGTGCTGCTGGCCGCGCTCGCGTTGGCCGTCTTGCTGGGCAGTGCGGCGGTGTACGCCATGTTCGTGTACTTGCCCGCCAGCACGGTCGAAGACCGCGCCGCGGCCCTGACTTGGATCCCTGGCCCCACCAACACCCCGGCTCCCACGGCCACCCTGGTGCCCACCTCTACCCCCACGCCATCCTTTGAGCCGCCAGCCAGCGGCGAGATGGGCGTGGGCGCCTATGTGCAGATCGTGGGCACAGAAGGGCGCGGCCTCAACATCCGCAATGCACCGGGTCTGGCCACCACCATCCAGTTTTTGGCCTATGACGCCGAAGTCTTCATCGTGCGCGATGGCCCGCAAGAGGTGGATGGACTCACCTGGTGGTACATCGTCACGCCCGTGGACGCCGCCCGCGCCGGCTGGGCGGCGGGACAGTATCTTGAAGTAGTTGTTGCCCAAGAATAGAAAGGAAAGTGATGCGTGAGGAGGGAGCCGTGAGCAGGGAGACAGTTTCCTGATCACGGGTCACCCCTCACTGCTCACTGGTTGATATGACTGAAATTACACCCAGAGGAATGACTGCCAACCGCGTTGCCGCCCGCCTCACCATCGAGTGGAGCAACGGCCGCGTCGTGAGCTACCCCTTCGAGCTGCTGCGCAACGCCTGCCCCTGCGCCCAGTGCCGCGGCGGCCACGAGAACATGAAGCCGGAGCCTGATCCCAGCGTGTTCATCATCCCGTTGATGAGCGCTAATACCACCCGCCTGGTCGGCATCGAGCCCGTGGGTAACTACGCCATCAACATCGAATGGGAAGATGGCCACAAGTACGGCATCTATAATTGGCACTACCTGATCGCCCTGGCCGATGAAATGGAGGCCAGGAGTCAATAGGGAGGCACAAATGGATTTCTTCGGAATGAGTCCAATGGAGTTTTGTTGCTGGTCCCCGCTGTTTTTGATCGGTCTGCTGGCGGGGTTTGCTCAGTAGCTCAGGACTAAATTTGTTTTGCGGCTATTTGTTTGGAATGTCGCACCACGTCAAATGCGTAGTGGCGCGCATGCTGTCCTCTGTAATTTAGATAGGTTGAGTTGAGTGGAAGGCCATAACGGATTGCTCGCAATGACGCATGCTCTGTCATTGCGAGCGCAGCAAAGCAATCTGGTCTTACTGCTCCATGCCTGCTTGATCTCCGCAGGACACCGAAACAGACTTGGTACCTCTTGCCCTAAAGGATTCCTCGGCTTGCTTGGATTGTGTACATAGGCGCCCTGCAGAAAGCCGCCTCGGAATGACGCGCACCCTGTCATTGCGAGACGGCTACCGCATGCAATGCGGTAGCCGTGTAAGGCGGGCCGCTTGCGGCCCCGCCGACGAAGCAATCCCCAAGCTGGTTTGCAAATAGGCTGCAAGCAGCCACAAAAAACCCAGATTAGTTGACTAATGGACTAACTGACCAAGCGACTATCAGACCAACGCCCCAACAAACCTGCTTTCCCCTACTTCTTCCGGCTGGCCTTCTTCGGCTTTTCTGGCTCCGCTTCCTGCTCGCGCCGGAAATCCACGAAGCGATAGCCCACGCCGCGCTCGGTGAGAATGTACTTCGGATTGGCCGGGTCTTTCTCTAGTTTCTCTCTCAAATAGTTCACATACAAACGCACATAGTGTGGCTCATCACGGTACTCGTAGCCCCACACCTTGGAGAGGATCTGATCGTGCGTCACCACCCAGCCGGCATTTTGCACCAGGTGGTAGAGCAGGCGGTACTCGGTGGGGCGCAGCTTGACCAGCTTGCCCTCTACCCATACCTCGCGGCGGTCAAAATCCAGCTTGAGGCGGTCATCCACTTCAATGATGCCCTCATTGCCACGCTGGGCCTCGGTGCGGCGCAGCACGGCGCGCACGCGGCTCACCAGCTCGCGCGGGCTGAACGGCTTGGTCACGTAGTCATCCGCGCCCAGCTCCAGGCCGCGCACGCGGTCATCCTCTTCTGATTTGGCGGTGAGCATGATCACGGGCACATCATTGTTCTCTCGGATCAGACGCAGCACTTCAAAGCCGTCAATGTCCGGCAGCATCACATCCAACAGGATCAGGTCTGGCAGGCTTTGGCGCAGCTTGTCCATCGCCTTCTTGCCGGAGAAAGCTTCTTCTACTTGAAAGCCATCCTGCTCCAGGTTGAGGCGGATGAAGCGCACAATACGCTCTTCATCGTCCACGACCAAAATGCGTTTGTTGGTAAATTGAGATTCAGTCATATTTTGCGCTCATTTATCCAGGGATAAACACAGATACAAAGCCGATAAACCTGATTTATCGAGTTTAAACATCTGTGTTCATCTGTGGATGAACTTACTCACGTACAAAGCCAATGATCTCATCTTCGCCGCCGCTGGGCAAAATTTCCAGGAAGCTGATACGGCTCCACGACCAAAACACCGTGGTCACGTCGCTTTGCAAATAATGCAGGTCCTTGCCATCGCGCTTGCGCGGGTTCTGCACGCGCAACACGCTGTCAGTGGGGTTGGGCAAGTCTTCGATCTCGCCCACCACGGGGTCTTCGTTGTGAAGGTGAATGAGTACGGTGTGCGGCATGGGGATCCTATTCGCCGGTCAGGGCCTGGATGCTCAGGCGCCCAAAGCGCAAGACATCCTTGTGGTTGATGGCGTGGGGCTGGTGGGGGGAGAGCTTCTCGTTGTTCACGCGCGTGCCGTTGGCTGAGCCCAGGTCCATGATCGATATCTCTTCGTTCTGGATGCGGATGCGGGCATGCAAGCGTGAAACGCCTGACTCGTACGCTGCATACGGCTCCAGGTCCACATCCGGCAGGATGGATTGGCCTGAGCTGACCCGGCCCACAATGAATTCGCCCGGCCCCTCCAGCGGCAGGATCTGCCCGCTGCGGATGATGTGCAGGTTCAGGCGCGCCGGACCGCTGGGGCGCATCAGTGTTTCGCTGGTTTGCAAACGGGTGGTGGTCAGCCCGCCCAGCGGGCCGTCCATGGGCATGGTACGCAACCCCTCATCCTGGATGAGCTTGGCGCCACAATCCGGGCAGAACAGGTCTTCCTGCTGCTGGTTCTTGCCACAACCCTTGCAAACGACGATCACCGTGCGCCTCGTTTCTCGCGCCCCTCGGTGTCGTCAATCAGGGCGCGTGTGCCGTATTTTATCTGTTTTCCCTGCTTCTCACCCAGCGCCGTGCCCTCCTTAATGTCATCGGCGGCCAGCAGCACTGTGTGCGCCAGGCTGCGCTCGCCCTGCGAGAGCAGCCGCGTGGCCAGCATACGCATGCGCTTGGCCGCCGCCTGCGGGTCGCCGTGCTCCATCTCTTCGCGGGCGCGCTCCTGCATGCGATACAGCGAGAGCTTGCCGATGGCGTTGATCAGGCTGGCTGGCGGCGCCTCCGGCTGCATATTCTCCACGATTGGGCGCGTAAGCCGGAAGCGCGCCGAGCTGGAAGGGTTGGGCCGCGTGGGCACATCCAGGCTCAGGCGGCCCTCGGCCAGGGTGAAGCTGCCCGAATGCACACCGCGCGTATCGATCTCAAACTCCAGCAACACGCTCAAGCTGTCATTCTGCGGCACATTACCGAGGAAGATCGGCGGTTGCAAGGAAACCGGCCCCAGGTCCGGCGAGAGCCGAAAGACATAGTTGAGCTTGCTGCCAAAGCCATTTTCGTAATTGAGCTTGACGTTGTTGGCATAGCTCAGGCTGAGCGTGTGCAGCCGGTTTTCAAGCAGGGTGTGGATCTCTGCGCTCTTGTCTGCATACAAGCTGCTACCGCCCGCTTTGGAGACCAACTCATCTATGAATTCTTCGTTCCATTCGTCGCCGATGCCGATGGCGCTGATGGGGATGCCCAGCCTGGCCGCATCCTCCGCCAGGCGCAGGCACTCCGCTTCATCGCCATAGGTGCGCCCATCCGTGATCAGCACGATGTGATTGATGGCGCTGGCGCGCTGGTGGCGCAACACCTCATGCAGGCCAGCGCGCAACCCCTGGTAGATCTCCGTGCCGCCGCGTGTTTGCAGCGTGCTGAGGCGCGAGATCAGGCGCTGGATGTCCATGCCCGGCTGGGCCGGGATCACTACCTGGGCTCGGTCGTTAAAGGTCACCAGCGAGAGCACATCGTGCTCGGCTAACTGGGAGACGAAGTGGCTGGCCGCTTTCACCACCTGGCCCAGCCGCGCCCCGGCCATCGAGGTCGAGGTGTCCAGCACCAGCGCTACGTTGAGCGGCGGCTTGCGCCGGCGCTCATCTTCGCTGGCGCTGGGCTTGAGGTCGAGCAGGATATAGATCACCTGGCCAGGTTCGTTGGGCGTGATCTGTTGGCGGCTGTACAGCGCGTTGACCATCAGCGCCGGCGGCGCGTCAATGTCTTCCGGCAGGGTAGCGTCGTACTCGCGGCGTTTTTGTGGGTCTTGCAGAGTGTCAAAGGCTTCCTGCACCAGCAGGAACAGCTCGTTGGCGCCGGTGTGCTTGTTGGCATCCGGGTGGAACTGGCGTGCCGCACGGCGGTAGGCGCGCTGAATGTCATCCGGGCTGGCATCCCGCGCCAACCCTAGGCGGGCGTAGAAATTATCCAGGTAGCTGGTGGCCATGGGTGGACTTATTGTAGTGTAGCCAGACAACCCCCACGATGGTACAAGGGTGCTAGCCCTGTTGGCTTCTTAGTGTACGAGGCGCGCTAAGACCACAGAAATATTGTCGGGGCCACCCGCGGCGTTGGCCGCCTCTACCAGGTGCATGCAAGCCAGGTAGGGGCTGGCGGTGGCGTTGACGATGGTCTGGATGTCGTCTTCTTCTACAAAGCCCCACAAGCCATCTGAACACACCAGTAGGAATGCATTTGGGGAAAGCGTGCCGGTGTAAAAATCAGCCTGCACGATGTCGCCCTGGCCCATGGCGCGGTAGAGCATGGATTTTTGCGGGTGCTCGGCGGCTTCTTCGTCGCTGAGCTGCCCCATCTCCTGCAGGCGCCTCACCAGCGTGTGGTCCTTGGTGAGCTGCTCCATGCGCCCATCGCGGTGCACCAGGTAGGCGCGGCTGTCGCCCATGTGGGCAATGATCAGCTGGTTGCCCACCACCAGCGCGGCGGTCAGCGTGCAGCCGCCGCCGGGCGCGGCCCGTCGCACGGCGCGGTGCGCTTCGTTCACCGCGTCTTCCATCATCTCGCGCAAGGATTCTTCGGCGGGTTGCGGGTCTGGCCCGAACAAGGGTTTGTACAGGCGCTGGATCAGGTAATTGCCCAAAGAGCGCACAGCGGTCTCACTGGCGATCTCGCCATTACGGTGGCCGCCCATGCCATCGGCGATCACGTACATGCCCAGCGGCAGGCTGGCGTTGGCGCCGCCCAGCGTGCCGTTGAAGCACAGCAGGCTGTCTTCGTTGTTCTCGCGGCGCTGGCCCTGGTCCAGCGCGCTGCCGGCGATCAGGTGCGTATATTTGCCGGGGCGCTCGCCATTAGCCAGGTCCCACACCTGCGCTTCGCTTAGCGGCGCGGTGGCCGCATTGCTGGGCAGCGTCGCCGAAACCGGCTTCTTCTTGCGAAAAAGGTTCTTGAAGAAATTCATGCAGTTGCTCTTTCTGCCCTTGGCGCACTACGCCAGGAAGGCATACACCTTTTTGTCTGTGGAGCCGATGAAGATCATGTCGTCATGCGCCACCGGGGTGCTGGTGATCGGCGCCTCGGTCTGGTAGCGCCAGCGCAGCCGCCCGCTGGCCGCGTCCAGGCAGTACAGGCTGCCGTCCACCGAGCCGCAATACACCGCATCGCGGTGCACGATGGGCGAGCCGTTCACCTGGTGCTCGGTCGTGTAGCGCCACAGCTCCTTGGCCGAGCGTGTATCGATGGCGTAGATGATGTGGTCGGCCGCCCCGCTGTAGAGCACATTGCCGGCGATGGCCGGGGTACAGATGCTGCCCTTGCCCAGACGGAAGCGCCACACCGCCCAGCCAGAGTTGGCATCCAGCGCGTACAGGGTGCCGTCCATGGAGTTGAAGTACACCACGCCGTCTTGCAGCACGGGTGAGGAGGTGATGGCGCGCTTGGCTTTGAAGCGCCACTTCGGGTCGCCGCGGAAGTCGGTGGCGGTGAAGTCGCCCGCCTCCGAGCCGAAGTAAATGTGCTCGTTGCCCACCCACGGCGTCGAGCGCACCGGCGAACCGGCCTCCGAGCGCCAGGCCAGGCGTCCGCTGCCCAGGCTCACGGCGTGCAGGCTGCCATCATCTGAGCCGATGAACACGTGCCCCTCGGCAATGCGCGGCGAGGAGCGCACCGGGCCATCCGTGTAGTGCGTCCACACCACCTTGCCGGAGCGGGTCGAGATGACGTGCAGACGGCGGTCTTCGGAGCCGAAGTAGATATTGTTGTCAAAGATGGCTGGCTTGCTGGTGATGCCGCCATCCGTGGGGTATTTCCATTTGAATTCGCCGTTGGCGGCATCCAGCGCATACAGGTTGTTGTCGTAGCAGCCAATGTACAGCATGCCGTCATGGTAGGCGGCTGAACTGCGCAGCTCATCCTCGGCCTCAAAGCTCCATAGTGGTTTCACGCCCACGCCGCGGCTGGGTGCACTGCCGCTGACCGCAGTGGGGATGCTGAGGTTGAGCAGCGTGCCCGTTTTGCGCGCCACGTTGATCAGCGCATCCTTCATATCCAGGGCGCTTTCGTAGCGGTCCTCTGGCTTGTACTCCAGGGCGCGCTCCACCACCGCCGCCATCTCACGGCTGACGTTGGGGTTGATCTCGCTGATCATGCGCTCCCCGAACGAGAAGGGCGCCTCCAGCTGCGGGTCACGCAGCGTCAGCAGGTGGTGCAGCGTGGCCCCCAGGGCGTAAATATCCACCTTGGGTGTCGCCTCGCCGCGGTACTGGTCCGGCGGCGAATAGCCCTGCGTGCCCACCATGGTGTTCTTTTGCCCCGACTCGAATACTTTAGCGATGCCAAAATCCACCAGGGCAATATGGTTCTGCAGCGTGTTCATGATGTTGGAGGGCTTGATGTCACGGAAGATGATCGGTTCCGGTTTGTGGCTGTGCAAATAATCCAACACATCGCACATCTCCACCGCCCAGGCCAGCACCTGCTCCTCGGGGAAGAAGCTGTTGGTCTCGGCCAGCAGCTGTTCGAGATTTTTGCCGTGGATGAACTCCAGCACCAGGTAGGCGCGCTCACCAATGGTGAAGTAATCGTAAATACGCGGGATGGAAGGATGGCGCAGCGTGGCGAGGATGTTGGCCTCGCGCTCAAAGATCTGGAAGATGTTCTTGCGCACCAGCGGATCCGTCACCTGGCTGATCATTTCCTTGATCGCCACCAGGCGGATGGCTTTGAAGTTCTTATCGCGGGCGCGGTAGACCGAACCCATGCCACCGATGCCGACGATCTCCTGGATCTCGTAACGATCCTGCAGCACTTCCCCCTGCTGCAGTTGGCTGTGGTGGCTGGTGTGCTCTGGGCGGTCCAGATTGCGGGTGGGTTGGTCCTCGCTCAGGGTTGCTCCTCGGCCATAAGGCCTGGTGCGCGATTATAGCTCTGAGGCTTGTTCTGCGCCTGTTTCTCTCGCCCTGATATAGGTTTGCTTATAATCCCTCACCCGACATCTCTTTTCTAAGACTTAAATCATTTCCCCTCTCCCATTGGGAGAGGGGAGGTAAACGGTGCGCTAAGATTTAACTCGATGGGGGTGAGGGATTAGAATTCAACTTATGCTGATCCTTACTGCTGACGAAGTGCGCCAGGCCTTGCCAATGAGTGAATGCATCGTTGCCATGAAGCAGGCCTACGCCGCGCTCTCCAGCGGCGCTGCCGAGGTGCCCCTGCGCTCCCGCCTCACCGTCGCCCCGCATGACGGGCTGAGCATCCTCATGCCTGCGTTTGTCGACGGCGCCAGCATCGAAGAGCAGGCGCTGGCCGTCAAGCTGGTCTCGCTGTTCAACAAGAATCCGGCGCGCGGCCTGCCGCTTATCAACGCCGTGGTGCTCGCCTTCGATCCTGAGACCGGCGCGCTGCAGGCCATCCTGGAAGGCGCCGCCGTCACCGCCATCCGCACCGGGGCGGGCTGCGGCGCCGCCACCGATGTGCTTGCCCGCCCAGATGCGCGCACGGTGGCCGTCTTCGGCGCTGGCGTGCAAGCCCGCACGCAGTTGGCCGCTGCCTGCGAAGTGCGCGACATCCAAACCGCGTGGGTGTATTCGCCCAACCCGGAGCAGGCCGCCGCCTTCATCGCCGAGATGGCCGGGGTGGGGCGCATTCCCAAAGACTTGCGTGCCGCCGCCAGCCCGCAAGAGGCGGCCGCCAACGCCGACATTATCAGCACTGCCACCACCAGCCCCACACCCGTCTTCGCCGCCGCCGATGTGCGCCCCGGCACGCACATCAACGCCGCCGGCTCCTATACCGCCGATGCGATAGAGGTGCCCAGTGAGCTGGTATCGCGTGCGTACGTCACCGTAGACAGCCGCTCGGCCACGCAGGCCGAGAGTGGCGAGATTGCCATGACCCTGCAACAGGGTCTGATGGCCGCTGACGATATTCACGAGATCGGCGCGGTGCTCAACGGCCAGGCGGCCGGGCGCAGCTCCGCCGAGCAGATCACCTTCTTCAAATCTGTGGGCGTGGCCGTGCAAGATGCCATGGCCGCCCGCGTCGCCGTTGCCAATGCCCACAAACTGGGCATTGGCACCCAAGTAGCCTGGTAATCAAGGAGACATCGTTGAGCCTTCCCAAAACAGCTTCAGTGGTCATCATCGGCGGTGGCGTCATGGGCGCCTCGGCTGCCTATCACCTCGCCCAGCGCGGCATCAAAGATGTGGTGCTGCTCGAGAAGGATGAATTCTTCGGCCAGGGCGCTACCGGCCGCTGCGCTGGCGGCGTGCGCTACCAGTTCGGCACCGAGGTCAACATTCGCCTCAGCCTTGCCAGCCTGCCCATGCTGGAGCGCTTTCCGGAAGAGATCGGCCAGGAGGTGGATTACCGCAAGTGCGGCTATCTATTCCTGCTCACCAACGACGCTGACATTGCCGTCTTCGAAAAGAATGTCGCCCTGCAAAACAGCCTGGGCGTAGATACCCAATGGCTCTCCGGCGATGAGATCCGCGCCCGCTTGCCGCAAATGAATCTGGATGATGTGCTCAAGGGCACCTTCAATGCCGCCGATGGCCTGTGCGACCCTAACAGCGTGGTGATGGGCTACATCAACGCCGCCACCAAGCTCGGCGCTACCTGCCTCGGCAACATCGAGGTCACCGGCCTGCAAGTCGAGGGTGGCGCTATCACCGGCGTGCACACCAACCAGGGCAGCATCGCTGCCCCGTTGGTGCTCAACGCCGCCGGCCCCTGGGCCGCGCCCATCGGCAAGATGGCCGGGGTAGACATTCCCATCATTCCGGTGCGCCGCCAGATCGTCACCACCACGCCGCTGCCCGGCATCCCCGCCGACTTCCCCTTCGTGATCGATTTTGCCAAGTCGCTGTATTTCCATCGCGAGGGTGAAGGCTTGCTCACCGGCATGTCCAACCCAGACCAGGCACCCGGCTTTGACCAGAACGTGGATCCGGATTGGGAGCTGGTACACATGGAAAATGGCGTAGCGCGCCTGCCGTTGCTCGAGCAGGCGGGCTTGGCCAGCCATTGGGCTGGGCTGTACGAGGTCACACCTGATGCGCATCCCATCTTCGGCGCAACGCCGGTAGAGGGCTTCTACCTTGTGGCGGGCTTCTCCGGCCACGGCTTCATGCACGGCCCGATTGCCGGCAAGCTGATGGCTGAGATCATGCTGGATGGGGCGGCCAGCTCGGTGGATGTATCCGCACTAACCCTCGATCGCTTTAGCGGTGACTCGCTCAAAGAGTACAACGTGGTCTAGGGGAGCGCATGACTGTCTTTGCGAGGAGATTAGGAGCTGCACGAAGTGCAGCTCCTAATTGACGAAGCAATCCCCAAGTCAATTTGCATTCAAGCTTTGGGATTGCTTCGTGCGCAGGCAAGCCTGCGCCTCGCAAAGACGGCGGTGTTGGTTTGCAATGCTGAAGCTTACAAATTCCCCACAGTTTCTCGATTAGGATAGTGCTATGCCCTCCGCAGAGATCCTCACCATTGGCACCGAGCTGCTGCTCGGTGAAATCACCGATACCAACACCCAGTACTTGGCGCGCCAACTGCGTGACGCCGGCATTGACCTGTATTACACCTCCACCGTGGGCGACAATGAGCAGCGTATTGCCGATGCCGTGACCCTCGGCCTCAGCCGCTCAGACATCCTGCTGTGCACCGGCGGCCTCGGCCCCACGGTGGACGATGTCACCCGTGAAGGCATTGCCCGCGCCCTCGGCGTTGTGCTTGAATTCCGCCCCGAGCTGTGGGAGCAAATCGAGGCGCGCTTTGCGCGCATGAAGCGCACGCCCAGCGAGAACAACAAGCGCCAGGCCGAGCTGCCCGTGGGCGGCCGCAGCCTGGAGAACGCCGTGGGCAGCGCCCCCGGCGTGCTGGTGGAACATAACGGCAAAGTGGTCATCGCCGTGCCCGGTGTGCCCAGCGAAATGCGCTACCTCTACGAGCACGGCATCCTGCCCTACTTCAAAGAGCGCTTCGGCCTCACCGGTGTCATCCGTGCGCGCGTGCTGCACACCGCTGGCGTGCCCGAATCGCAGATCGACCAGCACCTCGAGGACCTGGAGCGCCAGACCAACCCCACGGTGGGTCTGGCGGCGCACGCTGGCAGCGTAGACGTGCGCCTCACCGCCAAAGCCGATACCATCCAACAAGCCGATGGCTTGTTGGATGCTTTAGAGGCCGAGGTGCGCCAGCGCCTGGGCGACTGGGTGCACGGTGTAGACGAAGAGACGCTCGCCCGCGCCGTTTTGCGTGAAGTGGCCCAACGCAAGCAAACCATCGCCGTGCTGGAAAAGGGGCTCAGCGGCGCCATCGTCAAAGCCTTCACCGGCGAGGGCAATGCCTTCGTGGGTGGCGAGGTGCTGCACGCCACGCTGCGCACCGAGCCGCTCAAGCTGGCCGCCACTGAATACGCCTCCAAAGTGCGTGCCGACCTGGTGCTGGCGGTCGAGCTGCGCGCCAGCAAAGACGGTGGCCACGAGCTGGAGATCTTCATCATCGGTCTCAAGATCCCGCATCATGTCGCCTTCCCCTACGGCGGCCACACCACCCAGGCCGCTGGCTGGGCCACCAGCCTGGCGCTGTCTTTCCTGCGGCGCAAGCTACTGGATGAGGTAAACTAGGCCAATTTAATTTCAAGCACTTATTTGCTTGCCTCGCTTGGCAAGACTATCGAAAGGGAAATGATTGGCTACTAAAGCAGACCTTATCCTTACTAACGCCCACGTCCTCACCATGAATGAGGAGATGCACCAATTCCCCAAGGGCGCCGTCGCCATCCTCGGTGACAGCATTCTGGCCGCCGGGCCGGAAGATGAAATCCTGAAAGAGTACGAATCCGCAGACAAACTGGATTGCCGCGGTAAAGTGGTGATGCCCGGCCTGGTCAACGCCCACACGCACGTGCCCATGACTCTGCTGCGCGGCCTGGCGGATGACCTGCGCTTGGATGTGTGGCTGATGGGCTACATGATCCCGGTGGAGCGCGAATTCGTCACGCCTGACTTTGTGCACCTCGGCACCTCCATCGGCTGCGCCGAATACATCCGCTCCGGCATCACCAGCTTCGCCGACATGTACTACTACGAGTCCACCGTGGCCGAAGCGGCCGCCGCCGCCGGCATGCGCGCCGTGTGCGGGCAGACCATCATGAAGTTCCCCACGCCAGACGCCAAGTTCTACGAAGAGTCGCTGGCGTACACGCGTGAATTCATCCAAAAATGGAAGGGCCATCCGCTCATCGTGCCCGCCGTCTCCCCGCACGCGCCTTACAGCAGCACGGAGGAGATCCTGCGCGCCACCGCCGCCCTGGCCGTGGAGTTCGATGTACCCCTGCACACCCACATCGCCGAGACCTCCTTCGAGGTCGAGAATGCCCGCAAAGAATGGGGCATGCCGGTCGTGCCTTACGTTAAGAAGCAAAACCTGTTCGATGCCAAGGTGCTCGCCGCCCACTGTGTGCACCTCGACAAAGGCGAGATCAACACCTTCGCCCACTACAACGTAGGCGTCTCGCACAACCCCTCGTCTAACATGAAGCTCGCCTCCGGCGCAGCGCCGGTGAGCCAAATGCTGGCCGCCGGTCTCAACGTCGGCATCGGTACCGATGGCCCCGCCTCCAACAACGACCTCGACATGTTCGAGGAAGTGCGCCTGGCGGCCTTCCTCGCCAAGCTGCGCGAGAATGACCCCACCACGCTGCCCGCCCAGACCGCGCTGCTCATGGCCACACGCCTGGGTGCGCAGGCCATGCACATCGGTGATGTCACCGGCTCGCTGGAGCCCGGCAAGCGTGCCGACCTGATCTTGGTCGATATTGACACGCTGCACGCTTCGCCGCACTTCAGCCGCGATCCCAACAGCACCTATTCGCAGATCGTCTACGCCGCCAAGTCCACAGACGTGACCGATGTGATGGTCAACGGCAAATGGCTCATGCGGAGCAAGCAACTCACCACGCTCGACGAGACCGCCTTGCTGGCCCAGGCCGCCGAGCTGGCCAAGAAGATCGACAAGTTCCTGATCGCCCGTGAGAAGTCGGTGCTCACCAAGCTCATCGCCATCGGTGGGGCTACGCAGGAAGAGAGCTTTGAGGTGCAGCTCAAGGTCTCGACCGAAGACCCCGAAGCCGTGGCCGCCGCGTTGAAGCACCCTGAGATCAAGATCGTCTACCAGCGCCACTATCACGAGTACGACAGCTACTTCATCTTCCCCTCAGACGAGAAATACATCCTGCGCTATCGCGAAGATGTCTTCCTCAAGGAGAACGGCCAGCCAGACCATTCGCGCTACCGCCTGACCCTCATCGGCGACTCGCACGAGCGTGATCTGCCCAGCGAGGTGGTGCTCTCGCGCAGCCGTTACCTGGCGCCTGCCGACCAAAGCCTGCGCTTCTACCGGGAGTATTTCCAGCCCGAGCGCGAAGTCGAGGTCGAGAAAGACCGCCGCCGCTGGCTGGTGCGCTTCCGCGATACCGAGTTCTATGTCAATGTAGACCGCATGGACAAGCCCGCCCTCGGCAGCTTCGTTGAGATCAAGAGCCGCACTTGGAGCCAGCGGGACGCCGAGACCAAGGCCAGGCTCATCGTCGAGCTGGCTACCCAGCTCGGCCTCTCCACCGCCGCCGCCGAGCCGCGTGACTACCTCAAGATGACCGAGGCGTAAAGCCAAAGCTCGCACAACAAAAAGAGCGCAGCCATTTGGCTGCGCTCTTTTGTTTAGTTACACCGTCATTCCGAACCCGAGCAAAGCGAGGGTGAGGAATCCTTTAGGTCAAGAAAGACCGATTCTGGATTGTGGCTTGTTTAGTCAATGCCCAGGTAAGCCTTCTGCACCGTCTCGTTCTTGGCCAGCTTATCGGCCTTGTCGCTCAGCACGATCTCGCCGGTCTGCAGCACATAGCCGCGGTGGGCGATGGCCAGCGCCATGCTGGCGTTCTGCTCCACCAGCAGCACGGTGGTGCCTTCCTTGTTGATCTCCTTGATCGTGTCAAAGATGCCGTCCACCAGGATCGGCGCCAGGCCCATCGAGGGCTCATCCAGCAGCAGCAGCTTGGGCTGCGCCATCAGCGCCCGCGCGATCGCCAGCATTTGCTGCTCGCCGCCCGAGAGCGTGCCAGCCACCTGCTTGCGGCGCTCCTTCAGGCGCGGAAAGCGCCCGAAGGCCGCTTCCTTGTTGCGCTCAATGCGAGCCTTATCTTTGTCGATGTAGGCTCCCATTTCGATGTTCTCTTCCACGGTCAGCTTGGCGAACACGCCACGGCCTTCAGGCACCATCGAGATGCCCTTGTACACCAGGTGGTGTGCACGCACATTGGCCAGGTCCTCGCCGTACAGCTTCACCGAGCCTTGGCGCGGCTTCAGCAGGCCGCTGATCGTGCGCAGCGTAGTGGTTTTACCGGCGCCGTTGCCGCCGATCAGGGTCACGATCTCGCCTTCGTCCACATGCAGCGATACGCCCTTCAAGGCTTCAATGTTGCCGTAAAAAGTGTGAATGTCGTTGACTTCAAGCATGGCCATTGGGCTGCTCCTTATTTCACCTTGTCGGTCTTCAGGCCAGAGGCCGCACCGCTGCCCAGGTACGCCTCGATCACACGCGGGTCGCTTTGGATGTCCTTCGGCTTCCCTTCGGCGATCTTGGCGCCATAGTCCAGCACCGTGATCTGCTCACTGATGCCCATCACCACGCGCATATCGTGCTCGATCATCAGCACCGTGATGCCCAGCGTATCGCGCAGGTCACGGATGAACTTGGTCAGGTCGGCGGTTTCATTGGGGTTCATGCCCGCCGTAGGCTCGTCCAGCAGTAGCATCTTGGGCTTGCTGGCCAAGGCACGCCCGATCTCCAGACGGCGTTGGGCGCCGTAGGGCAGGTTGCGCGCCAGCGTATCACCCATGCCGCGCAGGCCCACAAAGTTCAGCAGGCGCTGTGCTTCTTCCAGCACATCCTTTTCTTGCTGCTTGAAGCGCGGCGTGTGTGCGATCGCATCAAAGATGGTCGCATACAGGTGCAGGTCTTGACCCACCAGGATGTTCTCCAGTGAGCTCATGTTGGCAAACAGGCGAATGTTCTGGTACGTGCGTGCCATACCCGCCTGCGTCACTTGGTCAGGGCGCAGGTTGTGGGTCGGGTTGCCCTCGAACAGGATCTCGCCCTGGTCGATCTTGTAAAAGCCCGTGACGCAATTGAAGAAGGTGGTCTTGCCCGCGCCGTTGGGGCCGATCACGGAGCTGATGCTTTGCTCCTTCACGTCCAGGCTTAGGTCATTCACGGCCACCAGGCCGCCAAAGATCTTGGATACGTTTTTTGCAGACAGGATGTTTGTCATGGTCGTCTTCCGTTTCTGGCCAAGCGCCTAGCCTGCCTGCTCTGCTTCGTCACCGCTGTGTAGCTCGCGGCGTATCGTCTCAGAGGGGATGAAACCTTCGGGGCGGCTCAACATCATCGTCACCAGCAGTACACCGTAAGCCAGCCAGCGGAACTCAGCGAATTCACGCAGCAGCTCCGGCAAGCCCACCAGGATGATGGCGCCCACCAGCGTGCCCGGGATACTGCCCAAGCCACCCACAATGATCAAGCTCAATACGTTGATCGAGATCAGCAGGTTGAAACTGTGTGGGAAGATCGAGCCCAGCTTCGAGGCGAAGATGGCGCCGGCCAGGCCAGAGAAGCCCGCGCCGATGGTAAAGGCCAGCAGCTTGGTGCTCACCAGGTTGATGCCCATCGCTTCCGCCACGTCTTCGTCTTCGCGCATGGCCATCCAGCGGCGGCCGATCTGTGACTCGCGTACGCGCACAGACATGAACATCGCCACCGCTACGCCGATCAGAATGACATAGTACATCTGCTCCGGGCGGATCAGGCTCAGTTCACCCACCATTGGCTTGGGGATGTTCAGGATGCCCTGCGCGCCACCGATGTAGGGCTTCATCAGGTCAGACAGCGCCAGGATGCGGATGATCTCACCAAAGCCCAGCGTCACGATCGCCAGGTAGTCGCCACGCATGCGCAGCACCGGCATACCGAGGATGAACCCGGCCACCGCCGCCACCGCCACACAGATCGGCAGCGCCACCCAGAAAGACATATCCGCCAAGCCAAGCGGCCCAGTGGAGGTCAGCGCTGCCATGGTGTAGGCGCCAATGGCGAAGAAGGCTACATAGCCCAGGTCCAGCAAGCCTGCCAGACCCACCACGATGTTGAGGCCCAAACCCATGAGGAAGAACAGACCAATGTTATTGGTCACTTCCGTCAGGTAGCTGCCCAGCAGCATCGGGAGCACCAGCAGAAAACCGCTGATCAGCGCCGTGAGCACCAGACGCTCGCGGCCTGCCGGCAGGCGGATGTTCGCCGGCTTGATGTGGCCCGTGGAGCGGAAGTAAACGAACGCCGTGATCAGCACAAACAGCACGATCGCCGGCACCAGCTGCAGCGCCTTGGAGGCAAAGATGGCGTTGCTGACCTGAGCACCAAACAGGCTGCGTAAGCGCTCTGCTAGGATTTCGGATAGCAGACCAGTCAGGATTGTGGTGCCGCCTCCCACTAACAGCGCCGTGCGCAGTTTGGTTGGCACCAGCGCCAGCACGCCGCCCGCCAGGCCCGCGCCTACCATGGCCAGCAGCAAGGTCAGGCTGCCGCTGCCGTTGAAGGTGAGGATATTGATCAGCTTGGGGGATATGTTGATAAATACGCTGCGTATATCGATGTTCTGTGACAGCCACACCAATGCCATCATCACCAAGCCAACCCCCAGGCCGATCAGCAATGCCTTCAACAGCCCCAGCCACTTCTGTGCTTGCGGCGTCTCTTGCACGGCGCGGTAGGCAAACACCGCCGTCGGTCCCAGGAACATCACCTGGGCCATGGTGAACAATCCGGTGATCACAAAGCGCTCGCCAAACAACTCCACCATACCGATGGCGCTCACGCTCAACGTGATCAGGCTGGCGATCAGCCACTTCATGGCTGTCTTACGCAGGTCGAGGTTAGTAACCAAACTCATCGCAACCTCTACGCTTTCTTTTCTTTCAGACGCTCACCCACAATACCTTGCGGGCGGAAAATGAGCACCAACACCAACATGGTGAAGGCGATCACATCCTTGAGCTGGTTGAAGGCCGGGATGCCCAGGCTCTGCAGGAACAGGCTGGGGCCTAATGACTCGAACAGGCCCAGGAACAAACCACCCACGGCCGCACCCGGGATGCTGCCGATACCGCCCAGCACCGCTGCGGTAAAGGCCTTGATGCCGGGGATGAAGCCCATGAAAAAGTGCACCTGCTGGAACACAAGGGCATACAGCATGCCTGCCACACCCGCCATGGCGGCGCCTGTGGCAAAGGTCAGGCTGATCGTGCGGTCCACATCAATACCCATCAGCGCCGCCACGTCTTTGTTCTCGGCCACGGCGCGGATCGCCTTGCCTGGGCGTGTGCTGCTGATGAAGAAGTTCAGCGCCACCAACACCACAAACGTCACAAAAATTACCAGGATGTGCGGCTTCAGCACCTGCGTGTGCAGAAAGGGCACACTACCCGCCAGCTGAGGGATTGTGGGGAAGGGGATCGCCTGCGCACCAAACAGGCCGCGGAAGTAATACTGCCAGAAAAAAGACGCGCCGATGGCAGTGATCAGTGGCATCAGGCGCGGGGCGTGTCGCAGGGGACGGTAAGCAATTCGCTCTGTGAGAAGCGAAATGAGAACAGATACCACAATAGATGAGAGGGCGATCAGCAGCAGGCTGGGAACCGGATGCGATTCCAGGTACCCGGCTCGTGATAGCGGGATCGCCACGGCTGCGGTCGAGGCAAAGATCCCAGACATAAAGAATTCGCCGTGTGCAAAGTTGATCATTTGCAGCACGCCGTACACCAGGGTATAGCCAATGGCGATCAGCGCATACATGCTGCCCTGCGCAATGCCAAAGATAATGAAGTCTTCCCAGTTACGCAGCGTATAGGGATTATTGATCAGGGTCTTGACCGTACCAACCAGGATTACCAGCACAATGGCTGCGCGGGCGACCCATAAGAACAGATCGATCCAGTTCAATTTTGCAAGGCGGTCTCTCATGCGTATTGCTCCGGCGTAGGTACTAGAGGCCCAGGGCTTGCGCCCTGGGCCTTTTGTTTATTACTAAGTACTGAGTTTCAGAGACTGGGGACTACGGCCAGATGGAAACGTAGTCGCCGCCCTGGATCTCGTACACCGCGATCTTGGCGTCAGCGCAGTCACCGTACTCATTGCAGGTGAGGCTGCCGGTGATGCCAGCGAAGCCGCTGGTGGCGTACAGACAGTCACGCAGGTCCTGGCGGCCGATCAACAGCGCGCCGTCGCTCTGCTTGGCAACCTGCTCCACGCAGCTCAACACCATGTTGGTGGCGTCAAACGCATGGGCATGGAAGACGGACAGAGGAGCGGTACCAAAGTTGGTCTGGTAGGCCGCGGCGAAACGAGTGTAGGTGTCGCCAGAGAAGGACAGATCCGGGCCAGAGAAGTACATGCCAGGAGCAGCGGAGCCGATCAGCTCAGCAGCGGCGGCCGAGAAGCAGCCGTCAGCCGCGCCACGAACGGTGTTCTCCAGGCCAGCCACTTCCAGAGACTGGGTGGCCAGGTGAGCGCACTCGTTGGTGAAGACCGGGAAGAACAGGAACTCGGGAGCACCACCAGCGCTAGCAGCGATGGAGGTCAGCACCGGGCGCATGTCCGTGTCACCCACGTTCACAGCGGTGAAGGCCACAACCGAGCCGCCCTGAGCCTCAAAGGCTTCGCGGAAAGCGTTGGCCAGACCCTCGGTGTACGGGTCACCATCGTGGATGGCGGCCGCAGTGTGCAGACCCAGGGTGTTGTAAGCAAAGTCAGCCATGGCAGCGCCCTGAACCTTGTCGTTGTGGGCGGTGCGCAGGTAGCCGGGCTTCCAAGCCTGAGCCGGGTCCGTCAGGGACGGAGCGGTGTTGGACGGGGAAACTACAGCGTAACCGGCGTCAGAGGCAATCTGGGCCAGGGGCACACCAGCGCCGGAGCAGCTGGTACCGATGATGGCAACAATGCTGGGGTCAGACACGATCTTCTGACCAGCGGTCTGACCGCCTTCAGCAGAACAGCCGTCATCCTCAGCCTGCAGCTCAACCGAGTGGCCGAGCACGTCGCCCTTGAACTCAATGGCGATTTCGACACCGTGCTGGGAGTCCAGACCCAGGTCAGTGTTGGGGCCGGAGATCACCAGGGCGGAGGCGATGCGGATGGGGGCACCCGCAGCCACTTCCACACAACCGATGGCGTCCGTACATTCAAAAGCAGAAGAAGCTCCGCCGCCACCACAAGCAGCCAGCACCAGGCCGGCTACCAAAATGGCGATCAAAGCCAAGAAACGCTTCGACATTCTTACTCCTCCAATAGAGTGGTTGTAAAGTACTTTTGTTTTCCTAGGAAAGCAAAACAGTGGGGTCTTCAATGTCGTTCTCTGGGTTACACCTCCATCTATGTATTCTTATGTATAGAGGTGCGCATCAAGTTCTTGCGCACCTCTATGGACATAGCTTTCTCCAACTATCGTGATCCCTGCTATCTTTGTAGTACCTGTCTTATATAGTAACTATCACAACAGTAGCGATCAGGAGAGATTGCGGATATTCATTGTACATATCCCTCAAATTCGGGTCAAGCTGCAATAAATTGCTCACCTAATGAAAAACTAACCATCCACGCCACCCAACCCATAGCAGTCATCGGCGCGGCATGGTAAAATAGAACATACAGGCCATTTCCGCCTGTCTGAACCAGCACCCGTCAGGGGCCTGAACGGGTAAGCAACCTGCGGATTGGGAATACAAATTAAAAGCACAGAATCCGCAGGGCATTTATCCTAAGAGACATTTTTCTGGAGGCGATGCGTGGCCGCAACACAAGCCAAATCCTATCAAGCTGAAAATATCCAGGTCCTCGAGGGTCTGGAGGCCGTCCGCCGCCGCCCCGGTATGTACATCGGCGGTACGGACGTCAAGGCCCTGCACCACATCGTCTATGAGGTGGTGGATAACTCTATAGATGAAGCCATGGCGGGGGTGTGTGACCGTATTGAGGTCACCATCCACAAGGACCGCAGTGTCACCGTACAAGACAACGGCCGCGGCATCCCGGTAGACCAGCACAAGACCGCCAAAAAGTCGGCCCTGGAAGTGGTCATGACCATGCTGCACGCCGGCGGCAAGTTCGGCGGCGGCGCCTACAAAGTCTCCGGCGGTCTGCACGGCGTAGGTGTCTCTGCCGTCAACGCCGTCTCCGAGTGGTGCGAAGCCGAGATCAGCCGTGACGGCGCCATCCACAAGCAGCGTTACGAGCGCGGCGTGCCCACCGGCCCCGTGAAAGTGGTGCGCAAGATGAAACCGGGCGAGAGCACCGGCACGCGCATCACCTTCAAATTCGACCCGATCCTCTTCAAGGGCGATCTCGACTACCGCTTCGAAACGTTGATGCAGCGTTTCCGTGAGATGGCCTTCGTCACCAAAGCCATCACCATCAAGCTGTTGGATGAGAGCGACAACCGTGAGATGACCTTCTACTTCGAAGGCGGTGTCACCTCCTTCGTGCGCTACCTCAACCGTGAGCGCGTCGCCCTACACCCCGTGTTCTACCGCGAGCATGAGATCGATGGCGTCATCGTCGATGTCGCCGTGCAGTTCACCGATGCCTACACCGAATCGGTGATGGCCTTCGCCAACACCATCAACACGGTGGATGGCGGCACGCACATGACCGGCTTGCGCTCGGCTATCACGCGCACCATCAACGACTATGCCCGCAAGAACAGCTTGCTGAAGGACAATGACCCCAACTTCAGCGGCGACGATACCCGCGAAGGGCTAACCGCCATCGTGAGCGTCAAAGTGCCTGACCCGCAGTTCGAGAGCCAGACCAAGGTCAAGCTCATGAACCCTGAAGTGCAAACGTATGTAGCCCAGGTGGTCAACGAGCACTTCGCCGAGTTCCTCGAGCAGAACCCCTCCGGCGCGCGTGCCATCGTTGCCAAGTGCCTCACCTCGGCGCGCGCCCGTGACGCCGCCCGCAAGGCGCGTGACCTCGTCATCCGCAAGTCCGCGTTGGAGAGCATGACCCTGCCCGGCAAACTGGCTGACTGTTCCGAGCGTGCCCCCGAAAAGAGCGAGCTCTACATCGTAGAGGGCGACTCGGCCGGTGGTTCGGCCAAGCAGGGCCGTGACCGCCACTTCCAGGCCATCTTGCCGCTACGCGGCAAGATCCTCAACACCGAGCGCGCCCGCCTCGACAAGATCCTCGGCAACAACGAGGTCAAGGCGCTGATCTCCGCCCTCGGCACCGGCATCGGCGAGAATTTCAGCCTCGAAGGGCTGCGCTATCACCACGTCATCATCATGACCGATGCCGATGTGGACGGCAGTCACATCCGCACGCTGCTGCTCACCTTCTTCTTCCGCTACATGGAGCCGCTTATTTCTGGGGGGTATCTGTACATCGCCCAGCCGCCGCTGTACTCCGTCACCAGCGGCAAGGATGTGCAATGGGCCTTCTCAGACCGCCAGCGTAGCGCCATCCTCAAAGAGCTCGGCCCCAAAGCGGAGAAAGCCGGCGTACAGCGCTATAAGGGTCTCGGTGAAATGAACCCCGAGCAACTCTGGAATACTACGATGGATCCGGAGACCCGCAGCCTGCTCAAAGTCACCATCGAAGATGCCGCCGAGGCCGACCGTGTCTTCTCCATGCTCATGGGAGACGAAGTCGCCCCGCGCAAGCGCTTCATCCAAACCCACGCCAAAGAAGTACAAAACCTGGACGTGTAGCGGAGATCACCATGAGTTACAAACCCGAAAACTACAACGATCTGTCCCCGTATCTCATCGTAGACGATCCCCACGGTCTGATCCGTTTTATGGAAACGGCCTTGGACGGCAAGACGAAATACATTGTTGAACACGAGGGCCGCGTCGCCCATGCTGAGGTGCAGCTGGGCGATTCCATCATGATGCTCTCCGGCGCCAACGAGCAATTCCCCGCCGTGAAGACGGTCCTGCACCTCTACGTGTCGGATGTGGATGCCCTCTTTCAGCGCTGCCTGGAAGCTGGCGGGGTGCAGTTCCATCCGCCGCAACAAAATCCCGGCGAGTCTGACCGCCGCGGCACCTTCACCGATCCATTTGGCAACATGTGGTCGCTGGGCACCAAGGTCAGCTAGATGAGACAGCAGCCAAAAGAGCGCCGCAGTTGCGGCGCTCTTTTTTTTGTCCAGCCCCTTGGCCCGCGCCATAGCCAGTCGGTATGTAGGGGCCGGTCTCAGACCGGCCCGCCTGCACGACAAAACACAGCGCCTCTCCTTGACGCCGCCCGCCAATCATCACCTTACGAGGAAAACCTGTGGCATCTTTGCGTGCATGAATTCAGGCAATGAAGTGGACCCACCACATCGACCGCAGCGACAACACCTACCTAATCTACCTAACCGACCTGATCTACCTAACCGACACAACTGACACAACCGACAACCGGCACGCCGTAAATCAGCGCACTATAATTTTTGCGCATGATCCTGCCCAAGCAACGCGACCCTAGGTTCATCACCACTCGCCGTGGCGGCTTGCTCCAAGATGCGGATCATCACCTCCTGGCACTCTGGGCCGCCAACTGTGCCGAGCATGTGCTGCCTCTTTTCACTGAGCTACGCCCCGAGGACGAGCGGCCACGCCAGGCTATCGAAATGGCCCGCGCCTGGACGCGCGGCACCGTTACGATGATGCAGGCGCGCACCGCCGCCGGTCATACCAACGCCGCCGCCCGAGACCTGCGTGGGGCGGCGCGCTTTGCCGCCTATGCCGCTGCGCAGGCAGCTGCCGTGGCGCACGTAGCCGCGCATGAACTGGGTGCCGCGGCCTATGCCATCAAGGCTGCTAAGGCCGCTGCGCCCGGCCACGAAGAGCTGGCTGGGCGCCAGGAGTGCCAGTGGCAACATGCCCAACTCCTGCCCCAAATTCGCGCCCTGGTGTTGGATGACCAAAAGCTCCGTAATAGTATTTGCTGGTTTGTATTTGATTGCGACTAGCAATGTTTGTTCTGTTTCAGACCAATCGACCAATCGACCAGTAGTTGACTGCTCGATTAGCCGATTAACTGATTAGCCAATTCCTCTATCCACCACCGCATATAATCTTCTAGATGCCCCCCGCAACCATCCTTGACGGCAAAGCCATCGCCGCGCAGCTGCGCGCCGAGCTCGCCGCCCGCGTCGCCGCTTGCATGGCCGCAGGCGGCCCGCAGCCCGGCCTCGCCACTGTGTTGGTTGGCGATGACCCGGCCTCGGCCATCTACGTACGCAACAAGCACAAGGCCTGCCAGGAGGTGGGCATGCGCTCTTTTGGCTTTGAGCTGCCCGCCAGCACCAGCCAGGCCGAGCTGCTCGCCCTGGTGGCCGAGCTCAACCAGCGCGCCGATGTGCACGGCATCCTTGTACAGTTGCCGCTGCCCGCCCACATCGACGCGCCCACCGTCATCGCCGCCATTGCCGTGTATAAAGATGTGGATTGCCTGCACCCAGAGAATGTCGGCCTGCTGGCCCAGAAGGGCCGCCAGCCGCGCTTCCTGCCCTGTACGCCCGCCGGGGTCATGCACATCCTGCAGGTCTCTAACATTGCGCTGGCGGGTGCCAACGCTGTGGTGCTTGGCCGCTCCAACATCGTCGGCATGCCGCTCTCGCTGCTGCTCGTGCGCGCCGATGCCACCGTCACCATCGCCCACTCGCGCACGCAAGACCTGCCTGCCGTGTGCCGCGCGGCGGACCTGCTCGTGGCAGCTGTGGGCGTGCCCGAGCTGGTGCGCGGGGACTGGGTCAAGCCCGGCGCCACGGTGATCGATGTTGGCGTCAATCGCATTGCCGACCCGGCCGCCAAGCGCGGCAGCCGCGTAGTGGGCGATGTAGCTTTCGCCGAGGTTGCCGAGCGCGCCGCCGCCATCACGCCCGTACCCGGCGGGGTGGGGCCAATGACCATTGCCATGTTGCTGCAAAACACACTGCGCGCCGCCCTATAGCACGCCGCCCACGCCCGGGGGGGCACGCCCCCGGGCAGCACGCCGCTCAATAAAAAAGGCCGCTATCCAGCGGCCTTTTTCTTGGCGGGTTTCTTCGCAACCCTGCGCTTGGTGCGCTGTTTCCCGTTTTCCATTTCATTGAACTCCAGCATGGCTTCTTTGGCCGCTGGCGTAGCCACCTTATACGCCGCCCGCGAAAGCGCCGTGGCCGCGATCGGGCCAGTGACAAAGAACAGGATCACCAACGCCACCATGCGTGCCAAATAATCCGGATAGAACAAGCCCGCCGCCAGGATCAGGCCGCTGATGCCCATGGTGCTGGCTTTGCCGAAGGCGTGCATGCGCATAAATACATCCGGCAGGGTCAACACACCAATGCTGCTGATCAGCATGATCAGTGCGCCGATGCTGGCGGTGATGAGTACGATGATCTCACGTGCTTCCATGTGTGCTCCTTATTCGCCGTCACGCGCTTGTTCAAGATAGCGCGCCACCAGCACCGTGCCCACAAAGCCCAGCACCGCCGCCACCATGGCAATATCCAGCAGCATCGGCGCATCATGGCGAATGGCGATCAGGGCCACAATGCCCACCGCCTGCAAAGCCACCAGGTCGAACGCCAGGGCGCGGTTGGGCACATCCGGCCCCTTGATGAGACGAATGAAGCCCAGCACGAAGGAGAGCGTCAGCATCACCAGCAAGACTTCAATGCCAGTTTCAAACCAGTTCATGTTCCCAGCCTCCGCGTGTCACCAGCGCCAGGCGCCGTTCGAACATATCCTTGATCTCATGCCGGAATGAATCAGCATCCTTCACAAAGAAGCTGTGGATGTAGACCACATAACGGCCCTTCTTATCTTTGCGCAAGTCGATACTGGTTGTGCCGGGGGTCAGCGTGATCATCGTCACCAACACGGTGATCTCAAAATCGGTATCCAGCGTCAACGGCACGGCCACAATGCCGGGGTGAAACTCCAGCCGCGGGCTAAGGATCCAGCGCGTCAGCTTGGCGTTGCTCAGCACGATCTCCCACACTACGAATAGCAGATAGGAGAGCAGCCACCAGATGCGCTTGCCATAGCTGCGGTGGTACACCGAGAGCGCCAGCGTGCCGATGACGAAGCCAATGAAGAGATCCGCCGTGCCATATAGCGGGAAGAACACATACCAGAAGATGGCCAGCCCCACATTGACGATCAACAGGGTAACGATCTGTTCGTTTTCGTATTTCTTTGGCATTCGTCCTCCTGCTAGTGCTCCGTGCCCACCGGCGCGATCACATCCGTCGGTGCCACCGCCTGGATGTAGCCATCGCGGTCCAGCACCTGCTCGGCCGCCACCCGCGCCCAGCCGAACACCGGCGCACTGAAGATGCCGATGCCAAGACTGAGCAGCACCAACATCGTGATCGGCGCCAGCGTCAGCCAGCGGTGCGGGCTGCGCTGCGGCACGCGCGTCGCCTCCAGCGGCCCGGCAAAGCCGCGCTGCCACAGGCGCACCATGCTCATCAGCGTCAGCAGGCTCACCAGCAGGCTCACCGCCGCGATCGGCCACTGCCCCGCATCCAGCGCCGCCTGCAGCAAGCCCAGCTTGCTCACGAATCCACTCGAGGGCGGGATACCGGCCAGCGAGAACGCCGCCACAAAAAAGATCACCGCCAGCCAGGGCCAGCGCTTGGCCAGCCCGCCCAGGTGGCCGGGCTCCAGCTGGCCAGTGCCCATGGTGAGCTCCGCCGCGCCGCCCGCCATCAACAAAGCCGTCTTCACGATCATGTGATGCACGATGTAGAAAATACCCGCCGCCATGCCGAAGCCCAGCGCAAGCTCGTTGCCGCTGGCGGCCAGCCCCAGGCCCATCACCATGTAGCCCACCTGGCTGATGACGTGGAAGCTCAGCACGCGCCGGATGGTGCGCACCGCCATGGCGCCAAACACGCCCGTCAGCATGGTCAGCCCTGCAATCAGAAGGATAAAGGGCTGCCAGGTGGCCAGCAGCTCAGGGAACAGCAGCGGATAGATGCGGAACAGTGCATAAATGCCCACCTTGGTGAGCAGGCCGCCAAAGATGGCCGTCACCGCCGGGTGCGGCGTGTGATAGCTGGCGGGTAGCCAGAAGAACAGCGGGAACAAGCCCGCCTTGCTGCCGTAGGCGATCAGCAGCATGCCCGCCAGCACAATGCGCAAAGACTCCGGCGCCAGCGCCATGCGCTCCGCCAGGTGTGCCAGGTTCAGCGTGCCCAGCGTGCCGTACATCACGCCCGCCGTCGTCAGAAACACGGTTGAGGCGATCAAGTTGAGCACCACATAGCGCAGACCGCCGTTGACTTGATTCGGCCGCCCACCCAGGCTCAGTAGCACAAAGCTTGACATGAGCAAGACTTCAAAGAATACATAAAGGTTGAACAGGTCACCGGCCAGGAAGGCGCCGTTGACACCCATCAACAGAAACAGCAGCAAAGGATAGAAGTTCATGCCCTCGCGCTGGTCAAGAGTGCCCATGGCATACACCACGATCGCCAGCATGAGCAGCGCCGTCAGGGTGAGCATGATGGCGCTCAAGGCATCCGCCACCATGGTGATGCCAAAGGGCGCCTGCCATGCGCCGGCGTACAGCACGATGCGCTGGCCTTCGATGGCTGTGGTGCGCAGCAACAGCAGCGCCACGCCCAAATTGAGCACACTGGCAATCAGCGCCAGCGTGCGTTGCACGCGTATCTGGCGCAGGTTGACCCGCGTCGCTACCAACAGCGAGGTAGCAGCAAACAAGAGAGGAACAACTACCGGAGCCGCCAGCCAATTGGCAAACAGGTCCATCAACGGCTTCCTTTGGAGTTATTGATTTCGTTCATCAAGACCACGTCTTCCAGCCACTCGTAATCTTCTTCCACGCCTTCCAGCGCATGCGCTGGCTCCATGGCAAACGGGTCGTCCACGCGGTCGGTGCAGCTTTCCACCGCCTCGAGCGAGTTACGGCGATGTAGCAGCGCAATGAGAAAAGCCACAATGCCGAAGCTGATCACGATGGCGGTCAGGATCAACGCCTGCGGCAGCGGGTCGACATACTGGCTGATGTCGCCCGCAAAGCTGGCCTTATCCACGATGATGGGCGGCAGGCCGCGTTCGCTCACTCCGGTGCCAAAGATCAGCAGGTTGACCGCGTGCGTGAACAGGCCCAGGCCGATCACCATGCGCACCGGGTGGCGCTGCAGCAGCAGGTAGGTGGCACAGGCCATCAGCACCGCCACCAGCCCGGCAAACACCAGGGCGATCATTTGCGCCCACCTTCTTTGGCCGGGCGGCTAAGCTCGAGCAGATAAGAGGTTACGAAGGCGCTCACCACCAGAAACACGCCGATATCAAAAAGTGTAGGCGTGCCCAGCTCCAGCACAAAATCACCCAGGCTCAGCTTCCACCACACGCCTTCGAAGAACAGGGCGTAGTTGCCGATACCGACCAGCGCCGAGAGCACCGCGATCAGCAGACCGGCGCCCATCAGCGGCTGCAAGTACGGGCCGATCAGGCGGCGCACAAAGCCATCGCCGCGCGCCATGATCTGCATCAGGAAGGCCGTCGCCACCACCAACCCGGCGATGAAGCCGCCGCCTGGCGCGTTGTGCCCGGCCAGCAGAAAGATGACCGCCAGCATCAGCAGCACCGGTGTCAGGATGCGGTCAATCAGGACAAGATATAGCTCAGGCATTGCGGCGCTCCTTGCGCTTCTTTTTTGGCGCCAGCGGGCGCATGCGTGAGGAGCGCAGCAGGGCGTAACCGCCCAGCGCCGCCACCACCATCACGCTGATCTCGCCCAGCGTATCAAAGCCACGGAAATCCACCAGGATCACATTGACGATGTTGCCGCCGTGTGCCGCCGTGGCGTTCAATGAGAAGTAGCTACTGATCGTCTGTGCCAGCGGCTTGCCCGCCGCCAGCAGCGCCATGCCAAAGCCCCACACGCCCACCGCGCAACTGATGAGCAGATACTTGAACGAGCGATGTTTGGGTTGCTTGGGGTAGGCGTGGTAGGGGATGCGGTAGAACACCAACACCAGCAGCACCAGCGTCAGCACTTCTACTAAGAATTGGGTCAGCGCCAGATCCGGCGCTGAAAAGAAAACATAGATGAGCATCACCACGCTGCCCACCAAACCCAGGCTGATGATGGCGCTCAGGCGGCTCTGCGCCCGGGCGATCGCCAGCGCCGCCACCACTGCCAATAGCGGCAGCACCACTTCGTAGAACGTGGGGATGGCATCCCAATCCACGCGCAGGTCGGCAATAAAATCGCGGCTCAGTGCATAGCCCACAAAGCCCGCCGCCGCCATCAGGGGGACGCCGATCTGGGTCGGGAAGCTGGAACCTTGCACCGTGCGCGTGCTCCAGCGCGCCAGGCTGTATAGCGCGTCCACCGCGCCGTCAAACACGGCTTGTCCTTTGAACTCAGGCGCTTTGGTGAACAGCTTGCGGATGCGCTCGCGCTGCGTAAATATCACAGCACCCAAACCAATCGCCAGCAGGCTGGTGAGGAAGATCGGTGTCCAGCCGTGCCATAGCGCCAGGTGCGGCTCCAGCGCTGCGCCCAGGATGGCGCTGCCCGCCGAGCCGAACAGCGCGCCTTCGATTGAAGAGAAGAAGAACGGGATCAGCGCGCCCACTACGGTGAGCGCCAGCACCGGCAGCACGAACGCCGTCGAGGGCGCGTGGTGCACTGTGGCCTGCTTCAGCGGCGAGTTGCGTCGCAAGAACGCCTCCCACAGCAGAATGAGGCTATAAGCCACAAACAACGCGCCGGTGATCACCACCGCCACCAGGCCGGCCCAGCCCAGTTGGCTGTGACCGGCTTCGATGAGGGCAAAGAAATTCTCCAGCAGCAACTCTTTGGCCACAAAGCCAAAGGTGGGGATGATGCCGGCCATCGAGATGCCGGCCAGGATCGCCGCCGCGCCCACCAACGGCAGGCTGCGTGCCAGCCCGGCCAGCTTGCGAATGTCACGCGTACCCGTGGCGTGGTCCACGATGCCCGCCACCATAAACAGCGGGCCTTTGTACAGCGCATGCGCCAAAATGCCCACCACCGCTGCGGTAACAGCAACTTTTGTATTGAAGGCCAATAGCATCACCAGCACGCCCAGTTGGCTCACCGTGGCGTAGGCCAGGATAGCTTTGAGGTCATAGTGGCGCAGTGCGATCACTGCGCCCACCAGCATGGTCAGCCCGCCCACAACTAACAACGCCCAGAACCACAGCGGGCTCTCGGCGAAGGCTGGGTGCAGACGCGCCAGCAAGTACACGCCCGCCTTCACCATGGTGGCAGAGTGCAAATAGGCGCTGGCCGGGGTGGGCGCGGCCATGGCGCCCGGCAGCCAGAAGTGAAACGGAAACTGGGCCGACTTTGTAAATGCGCCCAGCAGCACCAGCACCAGCATAGGAGTGAACAGCGCGTGCTGCGTCAGCGTGGCGGCGGGCAGGGCCAGCAGCCCGCTGATCGAATACGTGCCGGCCATCTGGCCCAGCAGCACAAAGCTGCCCAGCATGGCCAGCGCGCCCATGCCGGTCACTACCAGGGCGCGGCGTGCACCTTCGAGCGCGTTCTTGTCGGTCAGCTTGAAGGAGATCAGCAGATAGCTGGTGATGCTGGTGCCTTCCCAGAACACGAACAGGGCCAGCAAATTATCCGCCGACACTAGCCCCAGCATGCTGGTCATAAAAAGAAACAGCAGCGCATAGAAGTAGCCCAAGCGGGCGCTCTTCTCAAAGTAATAGCCCGCATATACGGCAATGGCCGTGCCCATCCCGGCCACGATCAGGCCAAAGAACAGGCCCAGCCCATCTAGCCGTAGGTCCAGCGCCAGGCCGAACGCTTCGGACCACACGCGCTGCTCCGTGACGAAGCTGCCTTGGGCCGCGGGGCCGAGCTGCGCCAGCAGCCAGCCCGTGACCACCGCCGGGGTCACGGCGGCCAGCCAACCGGCGTGCTGCCAGCGGTGAACCCGCAGCAGCCATAAGGCCGGGCCGGTCAGTGCAAGTAAGACGAGAAAAGGTGTCAGCATAAGTAACTCGCAGAGTAGCTCGCAGGGTTGCCCATTCCATTAGCGTACACCCAACAGAATGGCCGCTTCGTACGATTCCCTATTGAGATTCGTGCTCGATGGGGCGAGAGCACAAAGAAAAAAAGAAGGCCGCCCGGCGTACTCGGCGGAAAGTGTTCCTCAGGAACACATTACGTCAGTAAAACGTCGTGGCGGCCTTTGCCCAAACGATGACGAGAGGTAACGAACTAATAAGTGAAATCAGTCACTTGTCAGTATATTAACAAACTCCCTTACGCTTTGTCAAGCAAGCGGCCGGTTCGGCGACTTTTTAGCACGATGTCGTATCATTATCCTCTATGAGCACACTCCTTGTACGCAATGCCACGCTGATGGCCACAATGGATGAGCAACGCCGCGAGATCCAAGACGGTGGCCTCTTCATCCGTGATGGCTTCATTGAACAAGTAGGACCCAGCACCGAGCTGCCCCAAAGCGCAGACGAGGTGCTGGATCTGCGCGGCCACATCCTGCTGCCCGGCCTGGTCAATACGCATCATCACTTCGTGCAGATCCTTACGCGCGCCGTGCCCGCCGCCCAGAACGTCAATCTGTTCAACTGGCTCACCACGCTGTATCCCATCTGGGCACGCCTCACGCCCGGGGACGTCAAGATCGCCACGCGCACCGCGCTGGCCGAGCTGGCGCTCTCCGGCTGCACCACAGCCTCAGACCATCTCTACATCTACCCCAACGGGGCACGGTTGGACGACCAGATTGAGGCCGCGCTACAGATCGGCCTGCGTCTGCAAGCCTCACGTGGATCGATGACCCTCGGCGAGAGCCAGGGCGGTCTGCCGCCCGACAGCGTGGTGGAGACAGACGCTCAGGTGCTGGCCGAGAGCCGCCGCCTGGTCGAGACCTATCATGACGCCAAGCCCGGCGCGCTCATTCAAGTGGTGCTGGCGCCGTGTTCACCATTCAACGTTTCGCCCGACCTGATGCGCGAGACGGCCAAGCTGGCGCGCCACTACGGCGTGCACATGCACACCCACCTAGCCGAGACGCAAGACGAAGAGCAATACACGCAGCAGCACTACGGCATGCGCCCGGTGGCCTGGATGGAAACAATGGATTGGCTCGGGCCGGATGTTTGGTACGCCCATTCTGTGCACGTCAACGATGCCGAGATCGCCCAGTACGCCCAGCACAACTGCGGCGTAGCCCACTGTCCCTCCTCCAACATGCGCCTGGCCTCCGGCATCCCGCCGGTGCTCAAGATGCTCAACGCCGGTGTGCGCGTCGGCCTGGGTGTGGATGGCTCGGCCAGCAACGACAGCTCGCACCTGCTGGCCGAAGTGCGCCAGGCGATGCTGCTGGCGCGCCTCGATGCCGGCCAGCGCGGCGCCTCGCTCTCTGGCGAGGATGCCCCGCCGCTAATGACCGCCCGCACCGCGCTGGAGCTCGCCACGCGCGGCGGCGCCGCCGTGCTCGGCCGCAGTGACATCGGCTCGCTCGAAGTCGGCAAGTGCGCCGATTTCTTCGCCGTCAATCTGCACCAGCTCAGCTTCGCCGGCGCTCTGCATGACCCGCTGGCCGCCCTCGTCTTCTGCGCCCCGGTGCAGGCCGATTACACCGTGGTGGGTGGCCGCTTTATCGTCAAGGAAGGCCAACTGCAAACCGCCGACCTTCCCGTCTTGGTCGAACAGCACAACCAAGCCGCCACGCGGCTGGTCAATGGATAGGATGGCAAGTTAGTTGAGAGCACGTCATTCCGAGGCGGCCTTCTGCAAGACTCCCAAAAGTGCACGTCTCGCAAGCCGAGGAATCCTTTAGGACAAGAAAAGACTTCCTGTTTCGCCACAAGGGTAGCCAACAACCATGACCAAAAAAATCGCAGTCGTCGCCGTAGGCGGTAACGCCCTGATCCAACAAAAGGGCAAAGAAAGCATTGCTGACCAGTACGCCGCCGCCAGCCAAACCATGGCCTACGTGGCCGAGATGATCCAGGCGGGCTGGGACGTCGTCGTCACCCACGGCAACGGCCCGCAGGTCGGCTTCGCCCTACGCCGCTCCGAGCTGGCCGCCTGCGAGCTGCCGCCCGTGCCGCTGGATTACTGCGGCGCTGAGACGCAGGGTTGGATCGGCTACATGTTCCAGAAGGCGCTCAATAATGTCTTCGCCCAACGTGACATTGCCAAACACGCCGCCACCGTCGTCACGCAGTGCTTGGTGGATGCGGCCGACCCGGCGTTTGCTAACCCCACCAAGCCCATCGGCTCCTTTGTGGATGAGCAAACCGCGCGGCAACTACGCGCCCAAGGCAAGCATGTCGTCGAAGATTCCGGTCGCGGCTGGCGCGAGGTCGTCGCTTCCCCGCAACCCAAAGAGATCGTCGAGGCGCCCGCCATCCAGCAGCTCATCGAGAGCGGCTTCATGGTGGTGGCCTGTGGCGGCGGCGGCATCCCCGTCGTGAAAGAGGGTGGAGAGCTCAAAGGCGTGGCCGCCGTCATTGACAAAGATTTCGCCTCCAGCCTGCTGGCTGGCGAGATCGGCGCCGAGTTGCTGCTCATTTCCACCGGGGTGGAGCAGGTGATGCTGCACTACAACACGCCACAGCAACGCGCCCTCGAACGCATCACCGTAGCCGAGGCGAAGAAATATATAGAAGAGGGCCACTTTGCGGCGGGCAGCATGCTGCCCAAGATCCAGGCCGCCGTGCGCTTTGTGGAAGCGGGGGGCAAGCACGCCCTTATCACAGACCCGGCCAATATTGCCCGCGCCCTGCGTGGCGAAACTGGCACTTGGCTGACTGCCTAGCTAAGAAATCTTATTCTTTATATTGCTAAGCTCGCGAACTATGTTCTTTTGCTCATCAGCTATATCTTTGAGATAACCGTCAGATTGTTTTGGTGTAACGCGAGCGTGCCTTAAGTGCGAAAGATCATGGGTAGTATTTTCTTCAAATCTCTTGCCACTCGACGAATAATAGATTGTCTTGACAGCAAATTTTCTCCGCCTGCTTTTTTTGAAAAAAACATAACCCTGGATAATTATTTGCCTATACTCTTTCCCCGGTGGGATAAAACTTATTGGATTCGAGAATAAGGAGACGCTCGACAGCCTTCGATTTGCATAATCTCTGGGAACTGGATTGAATTCAATTTTTACATCCAAAGCAGGAGCGCTTCCTGAATTAACGACTTTGAATACAAGCATTCCCGTGTATTCGTCATCAAAGTACGCCTGAATATATGGACGTTCTGAAGCCTCTCTCTGCTTTTGCATTTCGGTGATTTGAATCAGGCTGAAGAGGCTACTGAGTGCGGCGAATAAAGTTGCTGCCACTGCAATGCCATCAGATGAATCTTGATTTCCACTTAGTTGCCAGCCCCAATAAGCCAAAATAGCCAGGAGAATAAAAAGCAGGATCGCTAGCGCTAGACTAGATCGACTTGCAATGCTACTTTTCAAGTACGCCCAGCTTCTTTTAAAATTCAGATTCATACATCGCAGTCCTTAATATATGAGTGCCATCTGGCAAAACGTCAATGCAAAGATACTTGCCTTGTATTGTTTCTCCGTGTTGAGTAATTCCCTCTAAGCTTATGAAGCGATGTCCTGGAAGATAGCCTTTATAACTATCGCTAATTGCAGTCGCTTCAACAATGACTGCTTCAAATTTGTAGTTGCTTATGGTAATCAGCAACCTTTTATCGTTAATGATAAACTCCATAACTAAGGTGTAATGACCTTCCTCACATTTTAATTATATGGCTAAGGCTCCTATATTTTCCGTCGTTGTGCCGCTGTTCAACGAGTCTGAGAGCTTGCCGGAGTTCATTGCCCGCACCACCGCGGTGATGGACGCGCTCGGCGAGCCCTGGGAGCTCATCATGGTGGATGATGGCTCGCGTGACAACACCGCCGAGATCCTGCTGGAGCACGCTGCCAAAACCGAGAACATTCGCCCGATTCTGTTCGCCCGCAACTTCGGCCACCAGATCGCCGTCACCGCCGGCATGGACTATGCCCGCGGCACCGCCATCATTTTGATCGATGCCGATTTGCAAGACCCGCCTGAGGTCATCCCGCAGCTCATCGAAAAATGGCACGAGGGCTTCGAGGTGGTCTATGCCGTGCGCCGCCAGCGTGACGGCGAGAGCTTCTTCAAGAAGTTCACCGCATCTGCCTTCTATCGCCTGATCAACCGCATCACCGATATCGAGATCCCGCTCGACACTGGCGACTTCCGCCTCATGGATCGCAAAGTTGTGGATGTGCTCAACCGCATGCGTGAGCACCATCGCTTCCTGCGCGGCATGTCGGCCTGGGTCGGCTTCCGCCAGATCGGCGTGCCGTATGACCGTGCCGCCCGCTTCGCCGGTGAGACCAACTACACGCTCGGCCGCATGGTCAAGCTGGCCCTCACTGCTATCACTGGCTTTTCGTTCTTCCCCCTGCAGGTGTCTACATACTTTGGCTTCGTGTCCGCCGCGGTGGCTTTGCTAGCCATCCCCGTCGTTATCGTCACGCGCTTGATGGGCAGCCAGGCTTTCACCGGCCAGGCCACCGCCTTGATCGCTGTGCTGTTCTTCGGCGGCGTGCAGCTCATCTCGCTCGGCATTGTGGGCGAATATATCGGCCGCCTCTACGACGAAGTGCGCGGTCGCCCGTTGTACATCCTGCGCAATAATCCAGACGAACCCGTCAAAAAAGCTAAGTAGCTGTTAGCGATTAGCTGTAAGCCATAAGCCAACCCGTCATTGCGAGGAGTATTGCCGCTGTGCGGCAAACGGACGAAGCAATCTGTCTTGCGCCACATCCTAAACTCATGTCATTCCGAACGAGCGGAGCAGCCGCGAGGAGCCGCAGTGCATTCCTGCAGAAGAATCCGTTAAGTGCTGGTGCAATGTGCCGCGTATCTGAAAAAACGAGAAACCACTTAGAAGAAGTGCCAGCAAGGATTCCTCGCTGATGCGGGTTCGGCGGTCTGGTGCAGTATTACCTACCCGCTCGGAATGACACGGAGTTTTGTCATTGCGAGGCGCAGGCTTGCCTGCGCACGAAGCAATCTGTCCTTAGTGCGTGCATCCCGGGAAGCAACCACCCTCAACTGGCGGCTACAATAAACCGTACACACGGCCATGCCTCAACGCCCATTACCCAACGATCTCATCCTCGTCTGCATCCTGCCCAACCCGCGCGACCTCGACATCGCCCGCACCCTCGGCTGGTATCGCATCCCGCTGGTCAGCGGCCCGCAGATCATCGCCGCCGACCATCTGGCCTTCTACCAGCCCGCCAGCTTTGGCAGCCGCAAGTGGTGCATCGAATACACCGCCCCGCTCAACGGTTACGAAATGGTGCTGCGCAAAGATCTGTTCAAAGACGATCCAGAGCACCCGCGTGCCATGAACGAATATTTCAAGATGCAGCTCGGCAGCCTGTACGCCCTGCCGCGCCCCATCCCGGCTGGCGAGTGGAAGCGCATCACCTTCTTCTACACCACCGGCGAGTTGCTGCTGGCTGCTGAAACCATCGCTGACTTGCAAGTGCCTTCTGAGGAGCGTGGCGTTTTGTACCGCTCCATCCGCGAGAAAGCCGTAACCGAGCAGGGCTACGACACGCGCACCACGCCAGACCTGCCGGTCGATCTCGACCTGTTGGCGCTCTTCGCCATCCGTGAAGGCGGCGAGATGTTCTTCGGCTCCAGTGAGGGCGATGCCTAATGTGGGTGCTGCTGCCCAGCCTGTTGCTGGTGATCACGCTGCTGGCTCTGGTGGCCGTGCAGCGCTGGCGCCCCGCGTTTAAGTCGTACTGGTTTGTCGCCACCGTTGGCGCGCTGCTCGCCGCGTTGGTCACCCTCAGCTTACGCTTCAGCTTGCCGCTCGCCGCACATTTCCCCGGCTGGCATCTGGGCGATGGGCTGGAATTCCCGCTCAACTTCAGCCTGGATGCGTTCTCCTGGCCACTGGCCGCGGCGTTGCTGGTGCTGCTACTTTCCAACCTACTGCGCAGCGTGCGCCGCGCCTCCGCCGTGAGCTGGCCGATCTGGATGCCATCGCTGGCGCTGGCGGCCGCCGCCTTGTTGGCTGTGGCGGCTGGCGACCTGTTGGCCGTTGCGCTCACCCTGTTTCTATTGGATGTTCTGCTGTTTGCGCTGCACAGCGCCGTCGCCCCCGAGGAGGAGCGCGGCGCATTGTTGGAGCAACTCGCCCTCACCGTCAGTAGCGTAGTGCTGGCGCTGGCCGCCTGGGCCACGCCGCCTTCGTATGCCAGCCTGGCCGCGGCTTTGCTGGTGCTGGCAGGCGCGGTACGCCTGGCTGTGGCTGCCGGGCCGCGCCGCGGCACGCGCCAGAGCATGCCCGCCTTTGCCAGCATGCTGTATATGGCTCCGCTGGCGGCCACGCTGGTGTTGTTGCAACATGTGCAGCCTTTGTCCGGTATTGTGTTGCATTTAGGCTTGGCGCTCGTGCTCGGGGTAGCGCTGCGCTGGGCCATCGCAGCCCTGGCCACCGATGCCCCGGCGCACCTCATGCAGCTCGGTTTGGCCGCACTGGCCCTGGCGTCTGCAATGGCTGGCGTGCCCAGCGCCGTGTTGGGCTTCGGCTTGCTGTTGCTGTTCTCCAGCAGCCTGGCGCAGTTGGTGGGGCACTATCCCGTTGCGCGCCGCCCGCTGGTCGCTGCTGGAGCCATCCTGTTCAGTGGTCTGTGGTTCACGGCCGTGCAGGGCACATCGGCTTTGTATGTGGCGCCCAGCAGCCCGTTGGTGTATGCCGTGTTGCCGGTGCACGCCGTGCTATTGCTTGCGCTGCTGCAACGCGCCGCTTCTCCAACTGAGCCACCCGCGCCGGATGAGCCGTGGACCCTGGCCGTGGAAAGTATCGGCGCTGTGCTCCCGCTTGCGATACTCTTCGTGCTGGGGTTGGTAATGCCCCTGCCGTATGGCGGCAACAGTGCACCCTGGTGGCCAGCGCTGGCTGTGCTGCTCTTGCTGGCGGCCGTGTGGGCCGGGCGCAGCGCGCTGCAGCGTACTGGGCGGCGCTTGCTGCCCCCGCATCTACGCCTGCCGCGCCTTCAAGTGCCCGCGCCGCGCCGCGTGGCCGCCGCGCTCTCAGCCGCGCTGGCCGCCGTGCTGCGCCTGCTCAACAGCTTGCTCGAAGGTGAAGCCGGGCTGCTGTGGGCGCTGCTGCTCATCGCTCTGCTGATCTCAGTATTCTCGCAAGGCGGCTTGGCGGGCTGATGTCAGATTTTCTCGGCACGCTGGTCGTGCTCCTGCTGCTCATCACCGCGCTCTATATTCTGGTTAATCAAGACTGGCGCTGGGCCATCGCGGCATTGGGGCTGCAATACGTGTGGGCTTTCCTGCTGCTCCTCATGGCCTGGCCCGCCGAGCTGGCCGTGGTCAAGCTGGTCACCGGCTGGATCGCGGCTTCAGTGTTGGGACTGACGCGCCTCAACCTGCCGCAGCAGGCCGCGGCCAGCGGCAACGTGCCCTCGGGCCGCGTCTTCCGTCTGCTGGCGGCGGGCCTGGTGATCCTCATGGTGCTCGGCGCCGCGCCGCGCCTGGCGGACTGGTCGCGCGCTTTTGGCATCTACCAAGCCTGGGGCGGCCTGCTGCTGCTCGGCATGGGCCTGCTGCAATTGGCCTTGCGCAGTGGCTTCTTCCGCACCGCGCTGGGCCTGCTCACGCTGTTCTCTGGTTTTGAGATCCTGTACGCCGCCGTGGAAGGTTCCACGTTGGTGATCGGCCTGCTCACCGCCGTGAACCTGGGCATCGCACTGGTCAGCGCCTACTTGCTCACCGCACCCACATTGGAGGCCGAAGAATGAGCTCCGCCTTTTTGTGGATCCTGCTGCCGATCGCTGTGGGCGCGGCCTTGCTGCTCTACCGCCGCAAGGATGACACGCCGTTGTATCTGGCCCTCGGCCTGAGCTTCATCCTCACGTGGATCGCCTGGCAATTCCCTATCGATGTGGTCTTGCAGCTCGGTTCGATCTCCGTCGAGATCGCCCCCACCTTTACGTTCCTGGGGCGCAACTTCACCCTGGCTGAAGGCCAGCGTATGCTGCTCACCTTCATTTATTTTGCACAGACCTTGTGGCTGCTGGGCGCATTCCTCACTCGGCCGGGCCAGTTGTTCCCCGGTTTGTCGCTCATCGCCGTGGGCTTGTTCATGGCCGCGCTGGCAGTGCAGCCGTTCTTGTATGCTGCCCTGTTTTTGGCGGCCGCCTTCCTGGTGTGGGTGCCGCTGCTGGTGCCGCCCGGCACGCAGCCCGGCCGCGGCATGCAGCGCGGCTTGATTTTCATCTTGTTTTCCGTGCCCTGCATCCTGTTCACCGGTTGGCTGCTCACAGGCGTCGAGGGCAGCCCCGGGAATGTGACCCTGGTCTTGCGCGCCGGGCTATTGATGGCGCTGGGTTTCGGCTTTGTGCTGGCGCTGTTTCCCTTCCACTCTTGGGTGCCTATGCTGGCCCAGGAGACCCAGCCGTATGTGCTCGGCTTCCTGACCTTCTTCCTGCACTCGGTTTCGCTCATCTTCCTGCTCAGCTTTGTCGAGCGCTATGTCTGGCTGCGAGACAACCCGGCAGTGTTTCAACTCTTGCTGGCCATGGGCAGCCTGGGCGTGTTCCTTGGCGGAGTGTGGGCTTCACAACAGCGCCACCTCGGCCGGCTGATGGCCTTTGCTGGCATGGTGGCCACCGGCGGCTTGCTGCAGGCGATCGGTTTGGGCGGCGCGGCCGGGTTGCAGACTTTCTTCGCGCTGTGGCTGCTGCAGGCCTGGGTGCTGTGGGCGCTGGCCGCCTGCTTGGCGGTGCTCTACCGCCGTGTGCCCAGCCTGCAGCTGGAGCAGCTCGGCCCGGCCCTGCAGCGCCACCCCCTGTTGGCCGCCACCGCCGTGGCGGCTTTGTTGGCGCTGGCTGGCCTGCCGCTGCTCGGTCCCTTCGCCGCCCACCTGGCGATCTGGCATGGGCTGGGGCAGCAATCCGTGGGGCTGCTGATGCTCTCGCTGCTGGGCAGCCTGGGTCTGCTGACCGGCGGCTTGCGCCTGTTGCACGCCTGGCTGAGCGCCACGCCCACGCCCGAGCCGCCTGAGGAGCGCTTGCCCGCCAGCCAGCGCCCGGACATGGCCAACCCTTACGTTTGGGTTTTCTCCCTGCTCTGGATGGTTGCCCTACTGGGCTACGGGCTGCTACCCTCCTTTTTGGCTCCCGTGCAGCGCCTGGTGCTCATGTTCCCTCAATTATTTCAGTAGCACTTTTCGCTATAATCTTTCTCTATGGAAAAAGAGCAGCTTGAAAAGAAGGTCGAGTGGCTGGATGCCGAGCGCCGCAAGGCCATAGCCGAGAACGAAGAGCTTAAAAAGCGTCTGGATGCGCTTGAGCGCAGCCTGGTACGTTCGCAGAAGTCCACGACTTCACGCGCTGAGAGCAAGGCCAAGGTCAAATCGCTGGCCGATCAGGTTGCCGAGCTGGAAACCGCGCTCAAGGCGCAGAGTGCGGTCAACAAAGACGTTAAGGACCAGCTGCACGAGCTTGCCACCCAGCGCAAGTCGCAGGAAAAGTCCCTGACGCAGGAACAGAAGGGCATCGCCAAAGTATTGGATGATTTCCGCAAGGAAATGAGCGACCTGCAGGCGCTGCGCAAAGGCGTTAACGAACACGGCCAAACCCTGCTCAAGCTGGGCGGCAATGTAGACCGCCTGCAAGAAGTGGTGACTGAAGTGGAGCGCGGCGAAGAGCAGCGCGCCAAGATCGTTCAGAACATTGAGAAGAACAGCCAGCAAGACATTAAGCGGCTGACCGAAATGCATGCCGAGGTGGCCGCCCTCATCAGCCGCCTGGACACCGCGGCCAAGCGCACCGAGCTTATCCTGGATGGGCAGCGCAAGGTGGACAAGCGTGTGGACGAAATGTTCGAGGCCGAGGAAACCCGCAAAGAGGCGCAACAAGCTTTCTTGGATCAAGCAAGAATACAGGAAGAAGATCGCAAGCGCACCATGAAGGAATGGGCCAAGCGCTTTGAGTTGGTGGAACAGCAGTCCAACACGCTGGTGCGCCACTTAAAAGAACTGGAAACCACCGACCTGGCCGTCAAACGCGCACAACGCTCCTTTGACGAACTGGTCGAGAAGATCAACCGCCGCGTGAATGAATTGAGCGAGATCCAACGTCTGGGCGAGCAGCGTTTCCGCCAGGAGTGGTCCACCTTCCAGGCGGATGCGCAAAAACGCTGGGCCAGCTTCACGCTCACGCATGAAGAACAGCTGCGCGAAGAAAGCCGCCAGCGTGAGAAGCTGGTGGACCAGACTACGACGCTGGAAGACTCGCTGCGCGAAGTGCAGGATGTGCTGGCCCACCTGCGCGATCAATCCGAGCGCAATTTGCAAGCTGTGCTGGAAATGGCGCGCGACTCGTTGGCGGAGCACGAGCGTTTCCTCAGCAATCAGCGCTAGAGCCAGCTGTTAGCGATTAGTTATCAGCTTAAAAGCCAAGGCAAACCACAAAGGCACAAAGAGCACGAAGAAACAGGGTAACGGTACTTGCGTACCGTCATTGCGAGACGACAGCCGCATTTTATGCGGCTGTCGTGTAAGGTCGCACGTAGTGCGGCCGACGAAGCAATCCCCAAGCGAGCTTGCAATCTTGCTTGGGGATTGCTTCGTCCGTGCAGCTTCGCTGCACTGTCCTCGCAATGACAAATATGTGATGCTTGGATTCCTGCGCGCCCTATGCCATCAACCTCCCCGTGTCATCCTGAGTGGGTAGGCAAGTCAACACCTGAACGCCGAGCCGCCGTCAGCGAAGGATCATTGCTGGCGTATCTTCTATATAGCGCTTGAACTAACGATGCGCGCTAATTCCGAGCCTATTTTGTAATCTCGCTTGGGGATTGCTTCGTCCGAGCAGCTTCGCTGCACTGTCCTCGCAATGACAAATATGTGATGCTTGGATTCCTGCGCGCCCTATGCCATCACTCCCCTCTTCCGTGTCATCCTGAACGGGTAGGCCATCAACGCCGTGTCATCCTGAGCGGGTAGGCAAGTCAACACCTGAACGCTGAGCCTCCGTCAGCGAAGGATCATCGCTGGCATATCTTCTATATAGCGCTTGAACTAGCTATGCGCGCTAATTCCGAGCCTATTTTGCAATCTCGCTTGGGGATTGCTTCGTCCGTGCAGCGAAGCTGCACCGTCGTCCTCGCAATGACAAATATGTGATGTTTGGATACCTGCACGCCCCCATGCCATCAATCTCCCCCGTGTCATCCTGAGCGGGTAGGCAAGCCAGCACCTGAACGCCGAGCCTCCGTCAGCGAAGGATCATTGCTGGCATATCTTCTATATAGTGCTTGAACTAACGATGCACGCTAATCCCGAGCCTATTTTGTAATCTCGCTTGGGGATTGCTTCGTCCGTGCAGCTTCGCTGCACCGTCCTCGCAATGACAATAAGTGCGCGTTACCCGCGCTTGCGCATCAAGCGCGCCACCAAACTATCCAACTCTTCGTCTGAGTAATAGAACACCGTAATCCGGCCGCCTTTGCGGCCGTGTTGCAAATTTACCTTGGTGCCTAGCGCATCGCGCAACTCGTCCTGCAGATTACGGATCTCGGCGCTGGCGCCGCGCTTGCTGGCCTTCTTGGGCTTCACGCCCTTGAGCTTGCGCACCAGCTCTTCGGTCTGGCGCACGCTCAAGCCCTGCTGGATCACGCTGCGTACCGCCGCGCTCTGCGCCTGGGCCGTGTCCAGCGCCTTGAGGGCGCGGGCGTGCCCCTCGCTGATCTCTTCGTTCAGCAAGGCCTTCTTCACCGCCTCGCTCAGCTCCAGCAACCCCAGCGTGTTGGTGATGGCCACGCGGCTCTTGCCCACCCGGCGGGCGATGTCCTCATGCGACAGCTTGAAGGCCGTGTGCATATGTTCGTAGGCCTCAGCCGTTTCCAGCGGGCTAAGGTCCTCGCGCTGCACGTTCTCCACCAGCGCCAGCTCTACTAAATCCTGGTCGCTAGCCTCGCGGCTGACCACCGGCACCGTAGCCAGCCCGGCCAGCTTGGCGGCCTGCAGGCGGCGCTCGCCGGCGATGAGGATGTAGCGCCCACCGCTGGCCTCTTTGACGATCAGCGGCTGGATCACGCCGTAGGTGCGGATCGATTCGGCCAGCTCGGCCAACTGCTCTTTGGCGAAGCGCGTGCGCGGCTGGTGCGGGTTGGGGGTGATGGCGTTCAGCGCCACTTGCTGCACGTCACTCGGCTTGATGGCGCTTTCGGTGGGGATGAGCGAGTCGAGCCCGCGGCCCAGGCGAGATTTCTTCATATCACGCGGTCACGGCAACTTTCACGCCGTCTCCTTCCAACAATTCCAGCGCCAGCTCGCGGTGCGCCTCGGCGCCTGGCGAGTTGGGGAAATAAGCAATGATCGGCAGCCCGTGCGAGGGCGCCTCGGCCAGGCGGATGTTGCGCGGGATGACGGCTTTGAACGCCTCGTTCTTGAAGTGGCTGCGCACCTGCGCCACCACTTCATCCGAGAGGCGTGTGCGGTTGTCGTACATGGTGAGCAACACGCCGCGTAGCTTCAGACCCGGGAAGAGTGCCTTACGCACGCGCTCGATGGTGCTGAGCAGCATGCTCAGGCCTTCCAGCGCTAGGTATTCGCACTGCACCGGAATGATGATGCCATCTTGCGCCGCCACCATGCCGTTGAGCGTCAGCAGCCCCAGCGAGGGTGGGCAATCGATGAGGATGTAGTCGTACTTGTCTTTGAGCGGGGTCAGCGCCTCGCGCAGTTTGTTCTCACGGGCCAACTCGTTGACCAGTTCCACCTCGGCACCGGCCAGGGCGGGGGAGGCGGGCAGCAGCGAAAGCTTGAGCTCCGGGCTGACCAGGATGCTGTCGGCAGCCGAGCGCAATCCCATGATGGCTTCGTAGGTGCCGCTCTGCACGCTGGCCTTGTCGATACCCAGGCACGAGGTGGCGTTGGCCTGCGGGTCAAGGTCTACCAGCAGCACGCGCTGCCCAAAGTGCGCCAGGTATGCGCCCAGGTTGATGCTGGTGGTGGTTTTGCCCACGCCACCTTTTTGATTGACCAGGGTGTAGATACGCGCCATTAAGCCGCAGCCTCCGCTAAAAGATCAAACAGTTCGTCGCGTGTGGGGATGCCAGCCAGCCCGACGCGAGTGACGGCATGGGCGGCCACCTGGGCGGCCAGTTGGCCCGCCAGGGCGGCATCTCCGCTGCGGTGCAATTGCAAAAAGAACGTGGCGGCGAACACATCGCCCGCCCCGGTGGGGTCAACCTCGCTCACCGGCATAGCGGGGATGTGGCTGATCTCGCCCTGCGAGTACAGCTGCGCCCCGGCTTTGCCCTCGGTGACCACTACGATGGGGCACAGGGCCGCCATGCTGTCAATGCGCGCCGGGTCCCCGCCAATATCTTCTAGCCCTAGAACACACGCGTCCAGGCGGCTGAGCACCAGCTCCGCCTCCAGCCAATCGGCAGACTGGACGCGGCCATCCGCGTCCCACTCGCGTAGCCAGCCCTGCGGCGTGGCGCAACGCGTAGCCTCTGGGAAGTAGCTCAGGATGCGCGGCGAGACCTCTTGGGCAACCGGCGCCAAGTGCACCAGGCCAGCAGTGCGCCAGGCCTCGGGGATGAAGTGAAAATCCAACTCTGGGGCGCGCTGCAGGATGCGCTGCGTGCGTGCACCGTCTATATACGTGTTCTCAAAACGCGTACTGTGCTCGGCGCCAATGTTGTGGATCGCCACGCCCGCCAGCGCCTCGGCGGGCAGCTCTTCGCCCCAGGCGGTCAGGATACCGGCGCGCAGGCCAAAAGCCTGCGCAGTGAGCGCGGCATAGGCGGCGCTGCCGCCGAGGCGCGGCCCGTCAGGCGTGTCGTCGATCGTGATGTGCCCAATGGCGAGATAATCCACAGGCTCCATGCGGTTACTGCGCAGCATGGCGGGATTATATCGTTAGCGCACTGCCACAAACGCGTCTGCTAGCCGCTTAGTCTGTTAGTCAAATGCTTGTGCGGGTTGACTAGCTCATTTATACTTTCTGTAGCATTTGGGGATAGCGGCACCTCCCTGCGTTTCAGCCAAATCGCGTGTGACGTCCTACACGCCAGGACATCTAAATGAGAATGCAGAGACCTCTTGGCCTTTTTGTGCGCTTGCCGTTGGCATTGGCAGTGTTGCTGCCTCTATTGCTCACGGCGAGCCCGGTGCTGGCTGCGCCCGGCCCGCTGTGCTATGTGCGCATCGGCGGCCCCGGGCCGGACGGCAACTCCTGGGCCACCGCCTACGGCAACCCGCAGGACGCCCTGGCAGATGACACCTGTGAGGAAATTTGGGTGGCCCAAGGCACCTATCTGCCGGACGAGTCGGCCCCCGGCAGCCCTGGCCTCAGCTTTGGGCTGAAGACCAATGTTGAGATCTACGGTGGCTTTTTGGGCACTGAAACCCAGCGGGACCAGCGCAATTGGGTAAACAATGAAACCATCCTGAGCGGCGACATCGGCATTTCTGGCGACGCAACCGATAACAGCTACTATGTAGTCAGGGGCGATACCGCGGCCACCGCTGTCTTGGATGGCTTTACTATTCGTGGGGGCCACGGCCGGGGGATCACTATCTACGGCGGGGGCATCTACATAGCCAACGGCCATCCCACGCTGCGCAATCTGCGCATTGTCGACAACAGGGCGGCGATTGGCGGTGGCATGTTTGTTGGCCAGGGCAGCCCTACGCTCAGCCAGGTTGTTTTTGAAGGCAACATCGCCACTGCTGTTGGCGGTGGTATGTATGCCCAGCAGGGCAGCCCCATGTTGACAGACGTATTTTTCGATAGCAATCAGGCCATCGACCCAGACCCGGACTCCGGCAGGGGCGGCGGCCTGTTGGTAGCCACTGGCACCAACGCCGTACTTAACAAAGTAACGTTCTCCAACAACTCTGCGCTGGGCGAGGGTGGTGGTCTGTATAATGCTGGCAATACCACCATAACCAACGCAACCTTTCGCGGCAATACATCCGCCTCCATGGGGGGCGCTATCCATGTGTTTGAAGGCAGTGTGGTTATCCACCATGCCAGTTTTGAGAACAACTCGGGAGCTGGAGACAGCATAACGCTTGAAGACGGAACGGTGAGCGTTGTTAACAGCGCCTTTGGCGCTACCACCGGCGCACACTTGAATCTCACTGGCGGCACCCTGGATGTGAACCACAGCGTTCTGATGTCGGCCTGCCCTGTCATTGTCGGGTTGACATGCACGAACGTGCTGACGGGTGACCCGCAGTTTGGTCCCCTGCTGAAAGATGGCGGGTTCACTCCCACCATGGCCTTGGGCTCGTCTTCGGCGGCCTTGGACACGGCAGATCTAGGCGCCTGTGCCGCTGCCGACCAGCGCGGCGTGCCGCGCCCGCGGGCTGCCGGTTGCGATATGGGCGCCTATGAAGTGATCGACCACACTCTTGGCCCGCGCTGTTATGTGGATGCAGATGCAACCTGGGTGGGCAATGGCGCCTCCTGGGTACACCCCTACCGAGACCTGCAGCATGCCCTGGCCAATGCGGGCTGCACCGAGATCTGGGTGGCCGAAGGCACCTACAGGCCCGACGGCGCCAGCCCGGATGACCGCAGCCTGAGCTTCGTGCTCAAGGACGGCGTGGAGATTTACGGCGGCTTTGAAGGCGTAGAAACCTTGCTGAGTGAGCGCGATTGGCTGGGCAACATCACCATCCTCAGCGGCGAAATCGGCACGGCGGCCAATACGGACAACTCGCAGCATGTGGTGAATGGCAATAACACCGACGCCTCGGCTGTCCTGGACGGCTTCACCATCCGTGATGGCTTTGTGGACGCGATTGGCGGTCACAACGGCGGGGGCATGGTCATCAACGTCGGCAGCCCCACGCTAAGCAACCTGATATTCGCCAACAATGCGGCCACCAACTCGGGCGGAGGCTTGTACATCAGTGGCGGCAATCCGAAAATGACAAGGCTTACCTTTACTGCAAACACAGCCGCGTTTGGTGCGGGCCTGCGCGCCTCAGGCAGTGATTTTGAGCTTACCGAGGCCGTGTTTAGCGGCAACATTTCCAGCAACCGTGGCGGTGGAGTGTATACGAGCGGCGGGGACCCGCAACTGATGCAGGTGCTGTTTGAGAATAACTCGGCGGCGATAGCTGGTGGTGGCATTACCATCGAGGGTTCTATTTCGTTGACCAATGTCACCTTCTTCCAGAATACGGCCGGTAGCGGCGGCGGCGGGGTGCTGGTAGGGTCGTCTGGCACTCTCATCACAATGAGCCATGCGACCTTCAGCGAAAACTCGCCCAATGCCATGCACCTTGAGTGGGGTGATACCACTGTTCATAACAGCATCTTCTGGGGCCACTCCAGCATAAGCATGCTTACAGGCGCCCTGACATCTGCGACTATCAACGATAGTGTTTTGGACCACGCATGTCCCGCTGGAGCGACCTGCAACAACACGATTGCGCTCGACCCGCTGCTGGGGCCGCTGCAGGACAATGGCGGCTTCAGCTACACCATGGCGCTGGACCCGCTCTCCCCGGCGGTTGATGCCGCCGAGGCTGCCACCTGCACCCCAGACGACCAGCGCGGCGTATCCCGCCCGCAGTTGGCCGGTTGTGACATGGGCGCCTATGAATACGACGGCGCCGCCGCGGCGCCATCCAGCGGCGGCGGCAGCCGCGTTGCCCACAAGCCCATTGCGCCCAGCGGCCTTACTGCTTTGCAGTTCGGCCGCATCAGCGTTACGGTGCCTGCCTCGGCCATCCCCACCGGCCAGACCAATTGCGTGCTCACCATTCAGGAGCTGGGCAGCTCTGGGGAGTTCGGCTTTGTGCTTGATGACACCGTGTGGGATGTCAAGGTGCGCTGCAACAATAACCCGGTCAACATCTTCTTCGATGCGCTCACCATCTGCATTCGCCCGCTGGACGGCGTGCTGAGCAGCAAGAACGTGTACCACCGCCACACGGCTTCCGCCGGCTTCCAGGTTATCGGTGGCGGCGCCGGGCCGGCGGGCTTCGTTTGCGGTCAAACTCGCCTGCTCTCGCTGGTGACGCTGGGTGAGCTGGCCCTGCCCGCCACCGGCTTTGCGCAGGGCGCAGTGACCGAGCTGGGTGCACCGGCTGTGCGTTATGCTGCTTCTGATCTGACCCTCAGCATTCCCAAGCTGAGCGCAAGCCTTGACATCCTCGGCGTGCCCCAGGGGCTGAATGGCTGGGATGTGACCTGGCTCTCGGGCAATCAGGCAGGCTATCTGCACGGTACCGCCTTCCCCACCTGGCAGGGCAACAGCGTGCTGACGGCGCATGTGTGGAACGCCGACAATACCCCCGGGCCGTTCTATGGCTTGAAAAATCTGCAGCACGGAGACCGCTTCACCATCTCTGCTTATGGCTACACCTACACCTACGAGGTGCGCACTAACCGCCTGGTGAGCGACAGCAATCTGGATGTGCTGGCTTCCAGCGAGTATTCGCAGATCACGCTGATCACGTGCGAAACCTTTAGCGAGAGCACGGGCGGATACCTGTATCGCCGTGCGGTCAGCGCAGTCCTGGTGTCTGTTAGCCAATAGCTCGCCTAGGTTTAGCTGTTATTAAAAATCAAGGCGCCGCATCTGCGGCGCCTTGATTTTTGGTGTGCTTGTTAGCTGAGGCCGCCTAGAAAACCCTCAACAATGCGGTTGAACTCCTCCGGCTGTTCCAGATTGGGCACATGTCCGGCCTGGGCGATGAGGTGCAACTGGCTGCCTGGGATGGCAGCGGCCATGGCCTCGGCTTCGCTCTTGGGGATCACCTGGTCCTCTTCGCCATGTACCACCAGCGTGGGTGCGCTGATCTGGCGAAGCAGGGGAGTGGAATCCAGCCGGTCACGCATGGCGGTGAGCGCCATCACCACGCCCGCCGTGGTGGCCCCGGCCATGATGGTCTTGAGCTCGGTGGCTGTCTCCGGCTGCGCCTCGTAGTTGCCGGGGGCAAGCAGCTTGGGGAACATGCCTTCACCCGCCGGGGCCGGGCCTTGCTCCTGGGCAGTGGCGATGGCTTTGTCGCGGTTGGCTTTGGCCTCGTCGCTGTCTGCCCCGGCGCGGGTGGAGAGCAGCATCAGGCCGCGCACGCGCTCCGGGAACAGGCGGGCGATCGCCAGGGCGATGTAGCCGCCCATCGACAGGCCGCCGATGACTGCCGGGCTACTGACGCCTTGGGCGTCCAGCGCCGCCAGGCAGGCCTGGGCCAGCTGGTCGACCCCGAAAGGCGGCTCGGCCGCCGGGGAGGCGCCGAAGCCGGGCAGGTCTGGCGCCAGGATCTGGCCCGCCTGCGCCAGGCCGCTGAGCTGCGGCTGCCACATGCGGCTGGTGAAGGGAAAGCCGTGGACGAGTAAGACCGGGGTGCCGGATCCCTTGATTTCTACGTGTAGTTGGGGAATTTTGGTAGTTTGCATGCTAAAAGTGTAAGCGATTTCCCGAAAATTCAGAGAAATTTGCCCAAAACTTAGAAATTGTAATATTCCTATTGACAAAATCAAAAGTTGTGTTTATTATTCTGTATATAAGGAGCAAAGAATGTTTATTTCTTTCCTCTCCCGTTTCAGATTTCTTTTCTAAGGTGCAATTTTCCTGATGCAGCCCTCACAAACCCTCGCCCAAGGCTGGCAGCGTCCCTTCTTCCAGATGTGGATCGGGCAAGCCCTGTCCCTGCTGGGCAGCCAATTGGTGCAGTTCGCCCTGGTGTGGTACCTGACGCGTGAAACCGGCTCGGCCACCGTGCTGGCCACGGCTACCCTGGTGGCCTTGTTGCCCAACATCCTGCTCGGCCCGCTGGCCGGCTCGTTGGTGGACCGTGGCGTGCGCAAGCGCATCATGATCCTGGCGGATGGCAGCATCGCTTTGGCCACCCTGGTGCTGGCCGGGCTGTTCGCCACCGGCTTGGCGGAGATCTGGCACATCTACGTCCTGATGGCCGTGCGCTCGTTGGGTCAGAGCTTTCACAGCCCAGCCTTCAGCGCTTCAACCTCGCTCATGGTTCCGAAGGAGCATCTGCCGCGCATCCAAGGTGTGAATCAGGTACTCAACGGCGGCCTGAGTGTTGTCGCCGCGCCGCTGGGCGCGTTCCTGCTGGAGTTTTTGCCAACGCAAGGATTGCTGGCCATCGACGTGGTCACGGCGGCCATCGCCATCCTGATGGTACTGCCGCTGCGCATCCCGCAGCCCGTTCAGGATGCGGCTTCGGCGGCCAGCAAGCCCAGCTTCTGGGCAGACTTCCGCGAGGGCTTTGCTTATGTAACCACCTGGCCGGGGCTGATGCTGTTACTGGGTATGTCGATGCTGATTAATTTATTGTTCAGCCCCGCCATCTCGCTGTTTCCTTTATTGGTCACCAAACACTTCCAGCAAGGCGCGGCCGAGTTCGGCTGGCTGCAGGGCGCCTGGGGGCTGGGCATTGTGCTGGGCGGCGCGCTATTGGGCGTGTGGGGCGGCTTCAAGCGCCGCATCTACACCGCACAATCGGGCTTGGTCGGCCTCGGCCTGGCGCTGGTGCTGCTAGGCTTGTTGCCGCCCAGTGGTTTTATCTTCGGTGTAGGCTTTGTGCTGCTGGCTGGCCTGATGCTGCCGTTGTCGAACGGCTCGTTCTGGGCGGTGATGCAGGCCACGGTGGACCCGGCCCGCCAGGGGCGCGTGTTCTCGCTGGTGATCAGCCTGGCCAGCGCCATGGCCCCGCTGGGGCTGCTGCTGGCTGGCCCGCTGGTGGATACCTACGGCGTGCCGCTGTGGTATCAGGTGGCGGGCAGCTTGTGCGCTCTGATGGGCGTGCTGGGTTTCCTCATCCCCGCGGTGCGTGACCTTGAAAAAGGCCGCCCGCAAACACTCCCGCAAAGCGAAGTTATTTAGATTTTTCATTATTTTAGGAGACGTATGACTTCACAAGTAGACCCGATCGAATCTCAAAATTGGCAACGCCGTTTCTTCACCATCTGGACCGGGCAAGCCTTTTCGCTGTTGGGCAGCCAGCTCGTGCAGTTCGCCCTGGTGTGGTACCTCACCAAGGAGACCGGCTCGGCGACTGTGCTGACTACGGCCACATTGGTGGCCCTGTTGCCAAGCATCTTTTTGGGGCCGCTGGCCGGTTCGTTCGTGGACCGCGGCAACCGCCGCCGTATCATGATGATCGCCGACAGCAGCATTGCGCTGTGCACGCTCGTGCTGGCATTGCTGTTCGCCTTTGGCCGCATAGAGATCTGGCACATTTATGTGCTCTTGTTCCTGCGCTCGCTGGGCGGCAGCTTCCACGGCCCGGCCATGGCCGCCTCCACTTCGCTGATGGTGCCTAAGCGCCACCTGGCGCGTATCCAGGGCATCAACCAGATGCTGGGCGGCGGCCTGAACGTAGTGGCCGCCCCGCTGGGCGCGCTGCTGCTGGAACTGCTGCCGATGCAAGGCGTGCTGGCGGTGGATGTGGTCACCGCGCTGCTGGCGGTGCTGCCCTTGTTCTTCTTTCAGATCCCGCAGCCGGAGAAAGCTTCGCCGGATGCCGCGCCCACCAGCTTTTGGGAAGATTTCCGGGCTGGCTTCCGCTACGTGTTCCAGTGGAAAGGGCTGCTGATCATTTTGCTGATGGCCACCGCGATCAACTTCATGCTCACGCCCGCCGGTGCGCTGACCCCATTGCTGATCACCAAATACTTCAATGGGGATGTGCGTGACCTGGCGTTGTTCGATGCCGTGTTCAGTGTCGGCGTCATCCTGGGTGGGCTGCTGCTCGGCGCCTGGGGTGGCTTCAGGCGCCAGGTGGCCACGGTTTTGGTGGGCATTGTGGGCATCGGCCTGTTCTCTTTCATTGTGGGAGTTGTGCCGCCCAGTGGTTTCCTGCTGGCAGTGGCCAGCATGTTTGGCGTGGGGCTAGCTGTGCCGATCACCAACGGCTCGCTGGGCGCCATCTTCCAGACGGCGGTAGAGCCGGGGATGCAGGGCCGCGTGTTCACGCTGATCGGCAGCGTAGCCACGGCCGCTTCTCCGTTCAGCTTGATGCTATCTGGTCCGCTTTCGGACCAGTTTGGCGTACAAACCTGGTACATGGCGGGCGGCCTGGTGTGTGTGCTCATTGGTGTGGCTGGCTTCTTTGTGCCCTCCGTGATGAGCGTAGGAGAGGGCCACCCGTCAGGAAAGGTGGTAACGGCAAAATAACTCGTTTCGTTGGGATAGGTAGGTAAGGAGTGGGCGGCTGGCTGCGTCCTATACGTAGGAGCAAGTAGGCTCTGCCACTTCTCTCCTCCTCTTTGTTGGCAAGCGGGCGCGGCGAGGCGCCCGCTTGCTTTTAAAAAGCAAACCTAAAAAAGCAAACCTAAAAAAGCAAACCACAAAGGCACAAAGAGCACAAAGATAAATTCCTGTATTCCATAGAATGGGCAGGGGCGAAGCATGCTGCGCCCCTAACGGTTGCCAAAAGCCAGATTGCTTCGTCCGTTTGCCGCAAGCGGCAATACTCCTCGCAATGACAAGAATCACGCCCCAACTCCGGCGCTGCACATTCTTGTCATTCCGAACGAGGCCGAAGGCCGAGGAGGAATCCGTTGTGGCCTGGATGCACAGATATGTCGTAAAAGAAAATGAGCGCAGTACGGATTCCTCGCTGACGCTCGGAATGACACTCATACGTAAGTGCGAAGCATGCTTCGCCGTTAATGGTTGCCAAAAGCCAGATTGCTTCGTCCGTTTGCCGCAAGCGGCAATACTCCTCGCAATGACAAGAATCACTCCCCAACCCCGACGCTGCACCTTCTTGTCATTCCGAACGAGCGGCACAGCCGCGAGGAGGAATCCTTTAGGTCATTTCAAAAAAATACATACCTTTACAGTGGCCTAAAGGATTCCTAGCCTTCGGCTACTGCGCTCGGAATGACACTCACACGTAGGGGCGAAGCATGCTGCACCCCTACACGGCTGGTGATGAATTTTTTCGAATTGGAATAAAGTGGGCTTGAGAGTTTTTTGCCAAAGTGTTTCTAGTGCTACTGCGCTTGCAATAGGGAGAACTAAAACTTTGTGCCCTTTGTGTCTTTGTGGTGAGGTTTTTAGCTAACTACGAAACCGAGATCTGCTCAATCAGGATCGGCAGGGCTGCCGGGTCCGGCAGCAGGCGGCCCTGCATCGACCACGGGCCGGTCCAGGTGATCTGCACCGGTAGCACCTGCCCGCGCAGGCTGCTTTCGCTTTGCACGAATACCAGCTTGTTGGTCTCGGTGCGGCCCTTCCAGCGGCCGCGTACCTCTTCCTCAAACAAGACAGTTACCGTTTCGCCCATATAGCGGGCGTTGATCTCGGCCAAGATGCCTTCTTGCTGCGTATCCAGCACCTTCAGGCGGCGCATCTTCTCGTCCTCGGGCACATCATCAACCATGCGGCGGGCGGCCACCGTGCCCTCGCGGGTCGAGTAGCGCGCCAGGTGAGCCACGTCCAGCTTGAGCTCGGCCAGTAGCTGGCGCGTGCCCTCGAACTGGGCTTCGGTCTCGCCGGGGAAGCCGACGATGATGTCGGTGGCGATGGAAGCATGTGGGATGATGCGGCGGATGCGGGTCACCAGGGTGCGGTACTCAGCCACAGTGTAGCCGCGCTTCATGTTGGCCAGCACTTCGTCGTCGCCGGCTTGCACCGGCACTTCGATATGCGGCATCACTTTGGGCAGCGACGCCACAGCTTCGAGCAGTTCGTCGGTCATCCAGTTGGGGTGCGAGGTCAGGAAGCGAATGCGCTCAATGCCCTCGACATCGTTCACGTGGCGCAGCAGGGCGGGCAGGTTGGGGCCATCCGGCACGTCTTTGCCGTAGCGGTCCACGATCTGGCCCAGCAGCGTCACTTCCTTCACACCCTGAGCAGCCAGCGAACGGATCTCAGCGATGATCTCGCCCAGCGGGCGGCTGCGCTCGACGCCGCGGCGGTAGGGGATGATGCAAAAGGTGCAGGCGTGCGAGCAGCCGTAGACCACGGGCACATGGGCCGAGATCAGGCTGCCGCGTTCCTCGGCGGGCAGGATCAGCGTCTCATCATCCATGGCATCAAAGCGCTGCTGCGTGTCTTGCAGCTCAATGAAGCGGCTGTCGTCTTGGGTGAGGTGCGCCACCAGCGGGTCGGGGTCGGAGGGCGGCGAGAACACATCCACATAGGGCAGGGCGGCGCGCAGCTTCTCTTGCCCTTTCACGCCCACCATGCAGCCCATCAGGTTGATGGTGACATCTGGCCGGGCTTCCTTGAGCGGCTTGAGCGAGGTGACGCGGCCCATGGCCTTGTCCTCGGCGCTCTGGCGCACCACGCAGGTGTTGAGCACAATCACCTGCGCATCTTCGATCATCGGCGTGGCCTGGTACCCCAGCCGCTCCAGCGCAGAAGCGACGCGCTGCGAGTCGGCCACGTTCATTTGGCAGCCCTCGGTCCAGATGTGGTATTTCATAATTTGTGATTATAGCCAAGCTCAGGAGTTTGGCTGGCGCGCAAAAAAGACGCCCTCATATGAAGGCGTCTTTTTTTGGGTACATGCTTAGTCAGCGTACAACTCCAGCGTGACGCGGTAGTCGGCATAGTCCACCGGCGCCGAGGCCAGCGGATAGGGGTTGACCTCCACCAGCGTAACGGTGAATTCGCCTACGTTCATGACGTTGCTATCGCCGCTGCTCATGTCGCCCAGGGTCAGTACCACCTGGCGGGTGTGCTCACCCTCCTGGATGGCGAAGCGCGCCTGCACAAAGCCGGAGGTGATGCAGATCGCATCCGCCGGGCAGCGGCTGTCTTGCACGATCTCTACAAAGGTCAGCACAGAGCCGGATTGCACATCGTCCAGCCGTTGGCCGGGCTGCATTACTACTTGGCCAGCCTCGAACACGCGCGGCGTTGGAATACTGGGTGTCGTGCAGGCTGCGGTGAGCAGCAGCAACGTAACAAGTAAAAGGGTTTTAGTTTTCATCTCGTTCCTCAAATGTGTGTATATATCTAATAACGTCCGCGCCAGCTCAAGAGTTCCACTTTCTGTCTTGTGCACTGTTACCAAAAACTTAGCTTGCACTCAAGATTGGTAGATACAATCGATACGATGTCTCGGCGTCCCCACCCTGTCCTCTATATCTTGGCTGCAGTGCTCGGTTTGACCCTTGTGGCCGTGTTGGTCTACCAGATCCCGGCCGTGAAGTCTCGCCTGGAATGGCGCCTGGACCTGGCGCAGGTGTTCGTGCGCAGCCGCCTAAACCCGGTAGGCGAGCTGCCCCCGCCGCAGATCGCCGTGAGCAGCCCGGAGGCTCAGCTGCTGCCGAGCCACACTCCGCCGCCGCCCACGGCTACCCCGCAGGCCAGCCCCACGCCGCTTCCGGCATTGGTGGTGCTGCAGCCCCCGGCGCACATCACCCAAGGGCCAAACAACTGCGGCCCGGCCACGCTGGCCATGTACTTGCGCTTCTACGGTTGGGGCGGTGACCAGTACACCGTCTCGGAACAGATCAAGCCGGTCGCTGCAGACCGCAACGTCAACGTAGACGAGCTTGACTACTATGTGCGCATGAATGTGGGCTGGCTCAATACGCTCTTCCGCGTCAACGGCAGCCTGGAGCTCATCAAGCAGCTGCTGGCAGCCGGTATCCCGGTGATGGTGGAAAAGGGCCACATCATCGAGATCGACTATCTCTTCAATGACGATTACTGGAACGGGCACTACGCCCTGGTCACCGGCTACGACGATGCCGCCGGTGAATTCATCTTCCAGGATAGTTACAACGGCCCGGACCAGCGCATGGGCTACGCAGAATTTGACATGTGGTGGCAGCACTTCAACCGTGTGTACAACCTGGTTTTCCGCCCTGAGCAAGCCGCCGCCGTGGAAGCCATCCTGGGTGACGATTGGGACGCGCGCGTCAACCGCGAGAATGCGCTGGCTGCCTCGCAGCTGGAAGTGGAGCGGCAACCGGAGAACGCCTATGCCTGGTTCAACCTGGGCATGAACCAGGTCTACCTGGCAGATTACGGCAACGCCGCGGTCGCCTTTGACCAGGCGCGTGTGATTGGCCTGCCGATGCGTATGCTGCGCTACCAGTTTGGCCCGTTCTGGGCCTACTACCACACCAACCGCTTGGACGATCTGGAGCAGCTGGTCGACTACGCGCTGGTGATCACTCCCAATTCAGAAGATGTCTTGCTGTGGCGCGGTTGGTTCTACCAGAAGCAAGGGGACCGCAATGCGATGCTCGAGCAGTTCTACTTGGCGCGTGCCGCGAACCCCAACTCCATTTATGTTGAGCAGGCCTTCAGCTCGATCGATCAATAGCCACCTTGTTCCGGGCAATTTGCCCCCGGAAAACAAAAGTGCACTCGTCTTAGACATTTGTAAGAAACCCCAGCAGGGCAGTCCATTTTCTTGACTGCCCTGTTTGCGCTTGTTAAAATGAGGGATGGCGTGCTTTAGCACTCTCGATGCGAGAGTGCTAAAAATAGCGAATACGATGACACTACAGCCATTAAGTGAGCGCCAAAAGCTCATCCTGGGCCTGATCGTTCAGGATTACGTAGAAAGCACCCAGCCGGTTGGCTCCAAGCGCCTGCTGGATCAGTACGCGCTGGATTTCAGCTCGGCCACCATTCGCAACGAGATGGCTGAGTTGACCGAGGCGGGCTACCTGCGCCAGCCGCACACCTCGGCGGGCCGCGTGCCCACCGAGGAGGGCTTCCGCTTCTTCGTCGGTGAGCTGATGGCGCGCCAGGAGCTGCCCGCTTCGCTGCGCCACACCATCAGCCACCAGTTCTACCAGGCGCGCCACGAGACGCAGCAGTGGATGAAGCTGGCCGCCTCCGTGCTGGCCAACCAATCGCGCGCCGCCTCGCTCATCACTGCCCCGCAGACCCAGTCGGCGCGCTTCAAACATTTGGAGCTCATTCTCACCAGCGGCCGCCAGGTGCTGATGGTGCTGGTGTTGGAGAACGGCCTGGTACGCCAGCAGATGCTGGCGCTCAAAGACGCCGTAGACCAGGAGCGCCTCAGCAGCACGGCCGACAAGCTCAACCAGCACCTGCGCGGCGTAGCGCTGGACAATATGCAGCCGCCCGCCCCGGAGATGGGCGAGCTGGCCGGCGAGATCTACAAGCTGGTGCATGGCGAACTGCAAAACACGCAGAGCCCGCTGACGGGCGAGGTGCTGCAAGACGGCCTGACCAATGTCCTGGCCCAGCCGGAGTTCAGCGATGCGGATGCCGCCCAGCGCGCCCTGCGCGTCTTCGAAGAGCGCCCCATGCTGGCTGACCTGCTGGCACAGACGCTCATGAACAGCGAGATCGGCGGCGTGCAAGTACTCATCGGCGGCGAAGGCCGCTGGGAGGAGCTCAACGATTTTTCACTGGTGCTGGCGCGCTACGGCACGCCCAATGCCGCCAGCGGTTACCTCGGCGTGCTCGGCCCCATCCGCATGTCTTACGGCCGCGCCGTCTCCACTGTGGATTACGTGGCTGGCCTGCTGAGCGGCATGATGGCTGAAACCATGAGCACGCAAGACTAAAAAACGAAACCGAGACCATGGACGAAACAACACACACTCCCGACAATACCCACGACGAGGCGCCCCAGGCGGAGGTGGCCACCACGCCCGACCTCGGCCTGCAGCAAGAGCTGCAAGCCGCGCACGCCAAGGCCGCCGAGAACCTCGAAGGCTGGCAGCGCGCCCAGGCTGAGTTTGCCAATTACAAAAAGCGCATGGCGCGCGATCAGGAAGGGCAAGAGGCCGAGATTCGTGGCCGCGTGATCAAGCGCTATCTGGAAATTGTGGATGACCTGGAGCTGGCGCTCAAGAACAAGCCCGCCGAAGCCGAATGGGTGCAGGGTATTGAGTTGATCTATCGCAAGCTGCTCAGCTTCCTCGAAGCGGAGGATGTGCAGCGCGTAGACCCGCTGGGGCAACCCTTTGACGCTAACTTGCATGAGGCCATCGCGCAAGAAGACAGCCAGGATTATGAAAGTGGCACGGTGAGCGAAGTGCTGCGCACCGGCTACACCCTGGGCGAGCGTGTGCTGCGCCCGGCAGTAGTGAAAGTAGCCAAGTAAACAGAACAACCTTGCGAAGGCTAGCGTAAAAAAAGCTGACGCAAAACAAACTTCGCAAGGTTTACAGCAAGAGGAGAAAGATATGGCAAAGATCATTGGTATTGACTTGGGCACCACCAACTCGGTGGGCGCCGTAATGGAAGGCGGCGAACCCGTCGTCATCCCCACCGCCGAAGGCGAACGCGTCGTTCCCTCGGTGGTGGCCATCAACAAGAATGGCGAGCGTCTCGTCGGCCGCCCGGCCCGTAACCAGGCCGTGGTGAACCCCGAGAACACCATCTACTCCATCAAGCGCTTCATGGGCCGCAAGTTTGACGATGCGGAAACTGCCAAGGCGCTGGAGGTTGTGCCTTACAAGATCCACCAGGCCAGTAACAGCGGCATTGAGGTGGAGATGGCCGATAAGCGCTACTCCCCGCCCGAGGTCTCGGCCATGATCCTGGCCAAGATCAAGGCGGATGCCGAAGCCTATCTCGGCGAGCCGGTGACTCAGGCTGTCATCACCGTGCCCGCTTACTTCAACGATGCCCAGCGCAACGCCACCAAGGACGCGGGCAAGATCGCCGGTTTGGAAGTGCTGCGTATCATCAACGAGCCCACCGCCTCCTCGCTGGCCTACGGCCTGGACAAGCAAAAGAACGAGATCATCGCTGTGTACGACCTCGGTGGCGGCACCTTCGACATTTCCATCCTGGATGTGGGCGATGGTGTCTTCCAGGTGCGCTCCACCAGCGGTGACACCTTCCTGGGCGGCGACGACTTCGACCAGCGCATCATCAACTGGCTGGCAGATGAGTTCCAGCGCGACAACGGCATTGACCTGCGCCAGGACCGCCAGTCGCTGCAGCGTTTGAAAGAAGCCGCCGAGAAGGCCAAGATCGAGCTTTCTTCCCTGCAGCAAACTGAAATTAACCTGCCCTATATCACGGCGGATGCCGCTGGCCCCAAGCATCTCGTCACCAAACTGACGCGTGCCAAGCTGGAGCAGCTCACCGAAGACCTGGTCGAGCGTACGCTGGCCCCGGTGCGCCAGGCGCTCAAGGATGCTGACCTCAAGCCTGCCGATATCAACGAAGTGGTGCTGGTGGGCGGCATGACACGCATGCCCGCCGTGCAAGAGGCGGTCAAGAAGCTGTTCGGCAAAGAGCCGCATAAAGGCGTCAATCCGGATGAAGTCGTCGCCATCGGCGCCGCCATCCAGGCCGGCGTGCTGGGCGGCGATGTCAAAGACATCCTGCTGCTCGACGTCACTCCGCTGACCCTCTCCATCGAGACGCTGGGCGGCGTAGCCACTCCGCTGATCGAGCGCAACACCACCATCCCCACACGCAAGAGCCAGGTGTTCTCCACCGCGGCGGATAACCAGAACCAGGTCGAGATCAACGTGCTGCAGGGTGAGCGCCCGATGGCCGTGGATAACAAGAGCCTCGGCAAGTTCGTGCTCGACGGGATCCCGCCGGCGCCGCGCGGCGTGCCGCAGATCGAAGTGACCTTTGATATCGATGCCAACGGCATCATCAACGTCACCGCCGCCGACAAGGCCACCAGCCGCAGCCAGCACATCACCATCACTGCCTCCTCCGGCCTCTCGGATGACGAGGTCGAGCGCATGCGCAAGGATGCTGAAGCCAACAAGGCGGCCGACGACGAGCGCAAGGGGCTGGTGGAAGCGCACAACACGGCCGATAGCGCCGTCTACACGGCTGAGAAGACCCTCAAGGATCTGGGTGACAAAGTGCCCGCCGCCAGCAAGCAGGAGATCGAAGACCTGGTCGCCAAGACGCGTGCCACTCTGGGCGGCGAGGACGCTGCCGCCATGAAGGCGGCCACCGAAGCCCTGATGGAGCGCCTGCAGAAGCTCGGCGCTGAAGCCTACCAGGGCGGTGGCGCAGCACCCGGCGGCCCAGACGCTGGCCCCGGCGGTGATGCTGGCGATGGCAGCGGCCCGGCGGGCGGCGAAGATGTTGTGGATGGGGAGTTCAAAGAGGCGTAAGACCCAGTGAATAGTGAACAGTGATTGGTAAGCAGGAACCCTCCTGTTTTCCAGCCTGTTCACTCATCACTAGTCACTGTTCACTACTATGGCCGCAAAGCGTGATTATTATGAAACCTTAGGCGTTCCTCGCAACGCCACGGCGGAAGAGTTGAAGAGCGCCTTCCGCCGTTTGGCGCGCCAATATCACCCGGATGTCAATAAAGACCCGGGGGCTGAAGAAAAATTCAAAGAGCTCAATGAAGCCTATGCCGTGCTCTCAGATGACCAGAAGCGCGCCGCCTATGACCGTTACGGCCATGCCGGTATGGATGGCTTCGGTGGCATGCCCGATTTCAGCAACATTGACCTCAGCGATCTGTTCGGCGAGATGTTCGGCTTTCCCTTCGGCGGCGGCCGCCGCACGCGCGATCGCAATGCGCCTGCGCGCGGCGCCGATCTGCAGTACAACCTCACGCTCGATTTTGAAGAGGCCGTCTTTGGCGTCGACAAAACCATCGAGTTCACGCGTGACGAGGTCTGCCACCATTGCAGCGGCAACGGCGCCGAGCCCGGCAGCAAGAAGCACACCTGCACCACCTGCGGTGGGGCAGGTGAGGTGCGCCGGGCGCGAGCCACGCTGCTGGGCAACATGATCCAGGTCACCACCTGCCCGGATTGCCGCGGCAGCGGTGAGCTGTTTGACCAGACCTGCAAGGTCTGCAACGGCGCCGGCCTGGAACGCAAACAGGCGCGCCGCGAGGTCAAGATCCCAGCCGGTGTGGACAGCGGCAACCAGGTGCGCCTGAACGGTGAGGGCCAACCGGGGATGAACGGCGGCCCACAAGGTGACCTTTATGTAGCGCTCAATGTGCGCAACCACAAATTCTTCCACCGCCAGGAGAACAACATCCTGCTGGACCTGGATGTCAACATTGCCCAGGCTACTTTGGGCGCGGATGTGGAAGTGCCCACTGTGGATGGCCCGGCCGTGCTCAGCGTACCGGCGGGCATCCAGCCCGGCAAGGTGTTGCGCATGCGCGGCAAAGGCGTGCCGCACCTGCGCGGCGGCGGCCGCGGCGACCAGATGGTGATGGTCAACGTAGCCATCCCCAACAAGCTCACCGCCGAGCAGCGCCAGCTCTTCGAGCAGCTGGCCGCTACCATGGGCACCGAAGTGCAGCCGCGTGAAAGCGGCTTCCTGGATAGGCTCAAAGATGCCTTTGGCGGATAAGACGTTCTTCGCCTAGTCGCTCTGCTCAAAGGAGAGGGAATGAAGAGACTGTATCTGGCGCTGGCGATTGTGGGTGCACTTATCCCTTGGTGGTACTTCTATCAATTCTTTGCCACTCAGGGTTTTGATCTGGGGCAATTCGTTTCTGCCTTGTTCGCCAACGGCGCCGTGGCTGGCTTTACGCTGGATGTGTTTATCTCTTCGGTGGTGTTTTGGCTCTTCATGTTTGCCCAAGCTCGCAAAGGCGGCCCGGCGCCCTATCTCTTTGTTGCCCTCAATCTTGTGTTCGGGCTCTCCTGCGCACTTCCGGCATACCTCTACGCACACGAGAAATAGGGGCAGGCGCCCCGCTGTCTGTAAAGTTAACTTGACATAATGTAAAGTTTGCTATATAGTGGCTGTGAGGTGAAAAATGAAATCTCTAAGCCCTGCCAAACAGCTTTTCGCGTCCTTAGCCGTCTATGCCCTGCTACTGGTTCTTAGCCTGATCGCAGCCCGCGTCGTTCCGCAATACCGCCTGGCCATCATGCTCGTGCCTCTGGTGCCCGGCTTCCTCATCGTGCTTTCGATCCTAGCCGCCATCCGCAACATGGATGAGATGCAGCGCCGCATCCAGCTGGAAGCGTTGGGCTTCGCCTTTGCCGGTATGTTCATGCTGCTGGTGACCGAGGCGCTGCTGGACGCTGGCCTTGGCCACTCGCAGACTCAGGGCGCGGGCATGTATATCTTCTACATGGCCATGATGTGGGCAGTTGGCCTGCTGGCGGCTCGCCGCAAGTACCAATGAAGAATCACCTCAAAGTGCTGCGCGCCGAGCGGGACTGGTCGCAAGCCGATCTGGCCGAGCGTGTCAGCGTTTCACGCCAAACCATCAATGCCATTGAGACCGGCAAGTACAACCCCAGCCTGGAGTTGGCCTTTGTCCTGGCGGCGCTGTTCGAGCGCAAAATTGAAGACATCTTCTCGCCAGAGAGTGACACATAGCGCAGCGGAAATCTGCGCACAGCGATAGAATCGCCGAATGTTTCGGCGCATTCTTCTCATCGTCCTCGCGCTGGCCCTGCTGGTGGGCCTGCATGCTGGCGGCATGACCGCCTTGCGCATCCGTGAATATGCTCACATAGACGAAACGCAGCCGGCCGATGTGGCCATTGTGCTCGGCGCGGCGGCCTGGCGCAACCGGCCGTCTCCCGTGTTCGCTGAGCGCATCAACCACGCCATCGAGCTCTATCGCCAGGGCTATGTGCACAACATCATTTTCACCGGCGGCTATGGGCGCAATCCACAAGTGGCCGATTCAGAGATTGCCCGAGACTACGCCATTCAGCGTGGTGTCTCCGCCGCCTCCATCTATATAGAAACCAACTCCACCGACACCGAAGAGAACCTGGTTGAAGCACAGAAGCTGATGCAGGCGCTAGGTTTCCAGACCGCCTTGCTGGTCAGCGATCCGTTGCACATGTACCGCGCACAGCAGTTGGCCGGGGAGATCGGGCTGGAGACTTTGGCTTCGCCCACGCCCACTAGCCGCTATCGCTCCACAGCAGCGCGCACGGTATTCACCCTGCGTGAGGTGTACTCATTGTTCTTGCATTGGCTGGACGGGGTGAAGCCATGACCGCGTCCTGGCTGCGCATTGCGCTGGAAGTTGAACCCGAGCAGGCCGAGGCGGTCTCCGAAGTGTTGGCGCGCTACATCCCCGGCGGCATTGTCATTGAGAGCACGGCCATCGAGGCGGATGCAGAAGACGAGGGCAGGGTGGTGGGCAACCTGCGCGTGATGGGTTACATCCCGCACGACGAGCAGCTGGAGGAGTGCCGCTCCCAGATCGAGCAGGGTTTGCGTTACCTGGCCATGATCCAACCGCTACCCGCGCCGAGTTATGAGCCCGTGCAGGAACAGAACTGGATGGAAGCCTGGAAGCAGCATTACAAACCGTTCACTGTTGGTGAGCGCTTGCACATCGTGCCCGCTTGGCTTGCGGCTGACGCGGCTACCAACGACGATGCAGTCGTCGTACGTATCGAGCCGGGTATGGCATTTGGCACCGGCGTGCATCCCACTACACAACTCTGCCTGCAACTGGTGGAGCAGTATGTGCAACCTGGCCACACTGTGCTGGACATTGGCTGCGGTTCGGCCATCCTGGCCATCGCCGCCATGAAGCTGGGCGCGGCCCAGGCCGTGGGCGTGGATGTGGACGCGCAGGCGATGGACAACGCCCGCGAGAACGCCGCGCTTAACAATGTAGATATTGAGATCGGGCTCGGCTCGGTAGATGAGGTGCTGGCTGGCCAATACAGCCTGCGCTCTGCGCAGGTCGTATTGGCAAATATCCTGGCACCGGTGCTGGTGCGCCTGCTGGCGGGCGGCCTCGGCCGCCTGGTAACGCCGGGCGGCGTGCTGATCCTCTCCGGCATCCTCAATGAGCAGGAGCCGGATCTGCGTAGCGCCTTGCAGACCGCGGGCTTCACGGTCATCGCCGAGCAACGTAGCGGCGATTGGCTAGCCCTGGCAGCGAAGCTGCCCGTGTCATCCTGAGCGGGTGTGTACGACTACACCAGACCGCCGAAGCCCGACCAGCGAAGGAACCATACAGCGCGCTCTTCCACAGTCAAGATGAGTTACAAACCAGCCGACGGATGGATCCTTCGCCTTCGGCTCAGGATGACAATATAAATTGCGGTGTCATCCTGAGCGGGTGTGGATGACTACACCAGACCGCCGAAGCCCGACCAGCGAAGGAACCATACAGCGCGCTCTTCCACAGTCAAGATGAGTTACAAAACCAGCCCACGGATGGATCCTTCGCCTTCGGCTCAGGATGACACCTGACCCCCCATGAGCAGGCGCCCAAATCCCAAATCCCTGATCTTCGATCTCCCAATTACCCCTTAGAATCTCCTCAATGCAAATAGACGTCTTTACCCTCTTCCCGGAACTCTTCCCGGCCTACCTCAACGCCAGCATCCTCGGCCGCGCCCAGCAGGGCGGGCTGCTGTCCGTGGGCGTGCACAACATCCGCGATTACGCCACAGACAAGCACCAGGTCACCGACGACACGCCCTTCGGCGGCGGCGGCGGCATGGTGATGAAGCCCGAGCCGATCTTCGCCGCCGTCGAGTCCGTGCTGGGCAAACCACCGGCGCAGCCGGTGGTACTGCTCAGCCCGCAGGGCCGCGTCTTCACCCAGGCCGTGGCACAAGAGCTGGCCCAACAGCCGCGCCTGGCGCTGATCTGTGGCCGCTACGAGGGCGTTGACGAGCGCGTGCGCCAGCACTTGGCCACGGATGAGATCTCCATCGGCGATTTTGTGCTCACCGGCGGCGAGCTGCCCGCCCTGATGCTGATCGATGCGGTGGCGCGCAACCTGGCGGGTGTGCTGGGCCAGGTAGACGGCGCGCTCACCGATTCGCACGCCACTGGCCTGCTCGAAGGCCCGCACTACACCCGCCCGGCCGAGTTCCGCGGCTGGGGTGTGCCGCCCGAGCTGCTCTCGGGCGACCACGCCCGCATTGCCCGCTGGCGCCGCCATCAGGCGCTGCAGCGCACGGCACAACGCCGCCCGGATCTGCTGGCCAAGGCTGAGCTGTCAGATGAAGACCGCAAGCTGCTGGAGGATAGTGAGCAGTGATCAGTGAAGGGTGAGCAGGGAAACACCTCCGCTTTCCTGTTTACTGTTCACTACTCACTGCTCACCTTTCCCTTCCCCCTTCTCACTAACCGCTTAACCCACAACAGGTAAAATCCCTGCATGTATCTGCGTGGTTCTCGCTGGCATATGCAGCGCCAGCGCAACAAGCGCCGCTCCAACCCGGCGTTTATTGGCCTGCTGGTGATGCTCATCCTGGCGGGCGTTTACTTCAATAATTATGTGATCCCCACGATCCCGTTGCCCACCGCTCCCACGGCAACGCCGACGCGTGATCCCGAGTCGCTGCTTTCCGTGGCACGCGAGGCCTTCGCCGAGGGCAACCTGCTCAATGCGATCGAGGGCTACCAGCAAGCCATCATGCTCTCCCCAGGCAGCCCTTCCATATATTTGGAGTTGGCGCGCGTGCAGGTGCTCTCTGGGCGCTATGAGGCCGCCCAGACTTCGGCCTCCAATGCCCTGTTGCTCAGCCCGGATAATCCCACTGGCCACGCCATCCTGGGCTGGACGCTGAATTACCTTGGGGACCGTGCCGGGGCCGAGGCCTCGTTGCGCCGCGCCTTGCAGCTGGACCCCAACAGTGCGCTGGCACATGCTTTCTACGCCGAGCACTTAGCAGACATGCAATTGTATGAACAGGCTGGCGAGGAATCGCGTACGGCCTTGGAGATCGATAGCACGCTCTTAGAAGTGCGCCGCGCCCGCGGCTATGTACTCGAGACCACGGCTAACTACGAAGAAGCCGCCTTTGAGTACCAGCAAGCCATGGCGATCAATGACCGTATCGCCGGTCTGCACCTGGCGCTGGGGCGTACCTACCGCGCCATGGAGCGCTACGATGAAGCCATCCAGCAGTTTGTGATCGCCGATTCGCTCAACCCGGCCGACCCGATCCCCAATACGCAGATCGGCTTGATCTACATCACCACGGGCGAGTTCGGCCGCGCCGTGCAAGCCATGCTGCAGGCCGTATCCGAGGAACCCGGCAACCCCATCCGCCACGGCAACCTGGGCGTAGCCTACTATCGCAACCGCCAGCCGGTGGAGGCTATCGATGCGTTTACGCTGGCCATCCGCGGCGGCATGACCGAGAACGGTGTGCCCGTGCAGGGCCTGCCGCTGCAGTACGGCCAGGTGGCTGCTTTCTACTACATGTACGGACTCTCGTTGGCGCGTGAAGGCCGCTGCCCCGAGGCGCTGCCCATTGCCCAGGGTTTGATCGCCGCTGTGCCTGAGGACCTGATCGCCGTGTCCAATGCCAACGAAATGATCAGCATCTGTTCCGGCGGGGGCGGCTAACCATGCGTGTACCCAGCCGCCGTTATCTGTTTCACAACCCTGGCCGCCAATCCAACCCCTGGCGCTTGCTGCTGTGGGGTGCGCTCATCATGGCGGGCGTCACCGCGTTGCGCGGCATCCAGGCTGGCGATATTCAGCCACTGTTTCAGCCCACACCCACTGCGACGCGCAGTGCCACCTCCTACCGCGAAGAGGGCACCGCCTTCTTTGAAGCCGGTAACCTGGATGCGGCCATCAGCGCCTACAAAGATGCCCTGGCCGTAAACCCCAGCGACTATGTTGGCTGGACCGAGCTGGCGCGCATTCAAACCTACTCGGCCAGCTTGCTCACGCAAGACCGCCGCCGCACACGCATGGCCGAGGCGCGTGAGAGCATCGACACCGCCATCATCCTGGCGCCACAAGACAGCATGGCCAACGCCGTGAAGGCTTTCGTATACAACTGGAGCGGCAGCTCCGCCAGCAATGCTGCTGAGCGCCAGGCTTTTGTGGCCGAGGCCAGCACGGCCGCCATCCTGGCGGTGCAGCTGGACAATCGCAATGTGCTGGCACAGGCCTACCAGGCTGAGATCCTGGTAGACCAGCAGCAATACGACCAGGCTCTGCAGCGCGCCCAGATGGCCGTGGCGCTCGATCCCAACTCGGTGGATACGCGCCGCGTGTACGCCTATGTTCTTGAGGCCAGCGCGGCCTACTCCTCAGCCATCGAGCAGTACAAGCTGGCCGCCGAGTTGGCCCCCAACCTCACATTCCTGTACATCTCCATCGGCCAGAACTACCGCCAGCTGGGTCTGCATGACCAAGCGCTGGAGTATTTCGACCGCGCCGCCACCATCAACCGTGTGCTGGGCATCAGTGACCCGCTGCCTTACATCGCCATCGCCAAGACCTATTCGCGCGATGGCGAGTTCTATGCCGCCGCGCTGAATGCAGAGCGCGCCATTGAGCTTGACCCGACCAACCCGGATTGGTACGGCCAGCTGGGCATCGTACGCTTCCGCTCGCGCAACTACGAAGGCTCCATCCCGGTGCTGATCTGCGCCGTCAACGGCTGCTCGGCCGAAGACAACCCGGAAGAAGGCGTGGCCGTTGTGGGTATGACCTTAAATGACGCCACGCTGCCGTATTACTACACCCTGGGCTCAGTGCTGGCCGCGCTGGATCAGTGCCCACAAGCCTTCCCGGTGTTGGAGGCCTTGCGCGCTTCGTACCCCACAGACCCGGTAGTGATGGGCATCGTCAATGAGAGCACCCAGGTGTGTGCCAACCTGGCGGCGCGCTCGTCGTCTCAGACCACGCCCACACCGCAGCCTTAAAAGTGCGCCTACGCCAGCGCCGGTCATTGTAAGAAGTGCAAAAAAGATGCATGGATATGCATCTTTGCGTTTTTTACGAAGCCACCCGATAACACCTCATGCTGTTTGACTCCTGCCATATTCGTCATAGAATAGAACGCGAACATGGCTCGCCGGTTCGTACCCCTGCTTGCAATCCTGCTGTTGGTTGCCTTTTCACTGCCTAGCGATACGTTGGCCGCGCCCTTGCGCGCCATCGTAACCAAAGCGTTGGACTCCCCCGGCAACGTCGGCACGTATTCTTCTCTGGCGCTGGATGCCGAATCCAACCCGGTCATCTCTTATCGTCATCAAGGCGACCAGAACCTCAAATTCATTTATTGCGACGACCCGGCCTGCAGCACCTCCACCATTCGCACGCTGGACAGTTCGGGCGACGCGGGCTACTTCACCTCACTTAAACTGAATTCGCAGGGCAACCCTGTGATCGCTTACTTCACCTCTGGTGGCGGGCTGAAGCTTGCCCTTTGCAGCACGCCCACCTGTGAGCCTGGCACCGTCACAATACGTACTTTGGACAATGTAAGCGCCAACACCTGGCATCCCTCGCTGCAGCTGGATGCCAATGACAATCCGGTGATCAGCTACTCCCGCACCACCACGCCCAACATCGGCCTGTGGTTGGCCTATTGTGCTGACCCGGCTTGCAGTTCGCATCAGCTGACCCAGATACTCGGTGGGGCGACACAGTACTCCTCCTTGCAGTTGGATGCGGCGGGCAACCCTGTGATCTCCTATCTGCACACGGGTTCGACCTACATGGGCTTGGTGCATTGCAGCGACCCGCAGTGCAGTGGAACGAAATCGGATGTTGTCATCCAGGCTACTACCAGTCAGGATGGCACGTCGCTGGCCTTGAATGCATCCGGCAACCCAGTCATTGCCTTTCGCCGCACCGTCGCACCCGCCGCCCTTGCTTTGGTTACCTGCCAGGACCCAAATTGCACCAATTTTGAGCAGAACGATCTGAACAGCACCGGCGGGTTGTATGTAAATTTGAAGCTTGACCCCGCTGGTAACCCAGCCGTAAGCTACTACACCGGCAACCCCGATCAAAACATCGTTCTGGCGCGCTGCAGCACGCCCACCTGTGAGCTGGGCTCGGTGACCAACACCACCATCGCCAACGCAGGCTCGCCCAACTACCCAAACTCGATGGCTTTGGACTGCTCCGGCAATCCGGTCATCAGCTACTACCATTCCAGTACGTCGCAGAACCTGCGGCTGGCCTACGAAGACACCGCCATCAAGTGCGCTCACTTTGGCGGCACCCCGGCGGCCCCTGGCCCGCTGACCTTTGTCGCCGAGCCGGGCGAGAGCAGCCAGCTCACTATCGAGGTCAGCAATGACGGCATGACGGATTCCTTGCTCGATGTGAGCTTGCACAGCATCAGCAATGGATATGACATCGTGAGCGGGCTGCCCATCAGTGGCCTGGCCACCACCGATCCGGCGGTCACCATCACCTTGGAGTGCAGCAGTTTTCCGCAGACCGCCGGTACCCTGGTTTTGGGCAGCAACGATCCCACTCAGCCCACCATCACCTACGCGCTCAGTTGCAAACCTCCTCTGGTAAATGAAGAGTCTCCTCCCAGCAGCACAACAGAGATTTCTCCTGCCGGCGTCACCACGCTGCAACTCGGCCGCCTGCTGGTGGGCCTGCCGGCCAGCGCCATCCCGCCTGGCCAGACAGGCTGCCAGATCTCCGCTATCCAGCTGAGTAGCTCGGCGAGTTATGGTTTCGCGCTCGACGATGCCGTATTTGACGTCAAAGTGCACTGCGACAGTGGTGAGCTCACAATCTTCCTGGCTCCGCTCACCATCTGCATCCAGCCGCCAGATGGCGTGGCCAACAATAAACTCGTCTACCACAGCCACAACGGGGCTAGCTTCCTGGCTATGGGCTCAGAAGTCACTCAGCCCGGGTTTGTCTGCGGCCAAACCCGCACGCTGTCTCTGTTCACCCTCGGCCAGCTCAGCCTGCCTAATACCGGCTTTGCGCCCGGCCGCATTGCCAGCCTGCCAGAACTGGCGGTGGAGTACGCCAACAGCAGCCTCGTGCTCAGCATCCCCCAACTGGGCGTAGAGCTCAACATTGTCGGCGTGCCACAAGGCCCCAACGGTTGGGATGTAAGCTGGCTGGGCAGCGACCAGGCTGGCTATCTCTACGGTACCAGCTACCCAACCTGGCAGGGCAATTCTGTGCTGACCGCTCATGTATGGAACGCAGACAACACACCTGGCGCCTTCTATGCCTTGAAGGACCTGCAGCACGGCGATCGCTTTACCATCACAACCGGTGGGGTCACTTATGTATATGAAGTCCGCAGCAACCAGCGCGTGCTGCCCAGCAGCCTGGATGCCCTGCGTGGCAGCGATTACAGCCTGATCACTCTCATCACCTGTGAGAGCTTTAGTGAAGCCAGCGGGAAGTACCTCTACCGGCGCGCCGTCCAGGCGGTGCTGGTTGAGGTTCATTGATCTGTCCAAACTCGTAATATCAGAGATTTGTCAGAAACCCTTACGACAGGCTGCCGCTGGCTTGACTGCTAGTGGCAAGCTGGGTATTATCTGGCGGGTTTAGCACTCTTTTGTATAGAGTGCTAAAGCACTAATTCGTAGGGTTCCCCTACAGACAAACAACAACTTTTTCAGGAGGCATTGTATGGCTCAGAATCTCAAACCGCTCGCCGACCGCGTATTGGTGGAGCCCATTGAGGACGAGGAGATCACAGCTGGCGGCATTGTGCTGCCGGAGACCGCCAAGGAGAAACCCCAGCGCGGCAAGATCCTCGCCACCGGCCCGGGTGGGCGCGATGAGGACGGCAAGGTGATCGCTATGGAAGTCAGCGTAGGTGACACTGTGCTGTTTGCCAAGTACGCTGGCACCGAGATCAAGGTAGAGGGCAAGAAGCTCATGATCTTGCGCCAGTCTGACCTGCTGGCCATTGTAGGCTAGCCTAAGCTAAGCCTTAAGGCTACGCCTCATTCTAAGAATTAATCAGGAGAATCAGATCTATGGCAAAACAACTCGTCTTTTCTGAAGAAGCACGCCGCCACCTGTTGCGCGGTGTGGACGCCGTGGCCGAAGCCGTGGTCACCACGCTCGGCCCCAAGGGCCGCAACGTGGCTCTCGACCGCAAGTTCGGTGCCCCCACCATCACGCACGATGGTGTGACGGTTGCCAAGGAAATTGAGCTGGAGAACCCGTTTGAGAACATGGGCGCCCAGTTGCTTAAGGAAGCTGCATCCAAGACCAACGATATCGCCGGTGACGGCACCACCACCAGCACCCTGCTGGCGCATGCCATCGTCACCGATGGTATGAAGAACCTGGCCGCTGGCGCCAACCCCATGCTGCTTAAGCGCGGCATCGAGGCTGCCACCAAGGCCGTCTCGGATGAGATCAAAAAGCAGGCGATCGCCCTCAAGACCAAAGAGGACATTGCCAACGTAGCTTCCGTGTCCGCCCAGGACCGCGAGATCGGCACGCTGATCTCAGACGTGTTCGACAAGGTGGGCAACGATGGCGTCATCACCGTGGAAGACTCGCAGGGTCTGCAGTTTGAGACCGAGTACGTTGAAGGCATGCAGTTTGACCGTGGCTACCTCTCCGCTTATTTCGTCACCAATCCGGAGACGATGGAAGCTGTGATCGAGGATGCTCAAGTCCTGATCCACGATAAGAAGATCAGCGCCGCCCAGGACATGGTGCCCCTGCTGGAGAAGCTGGTGCAGACCGGCAAGCGCAACCTGGTGATCATCGCCGAAGACATTGACGGTGAGGCCCTGGCAACGTTGGTCTTGAACAAGCTGCGCGGCATGCTCAACGTGTTGGCCGTCAAAGCCCCCGGCTTTGGTGACCGCCGCAAGGCCATGCTGCAGGACATTGCTGTGCTGACCGGCGCCACCGTGATCTCTGAGGAAGTTGGCCGCAAGCTGGAATCCGCCACCCTCGAGGATCTTGGCCAGGCTGAGAAGATCGTCTCTGACAAGGACAACACCACCGTCGTTGGCGGCAAGGGTGACGAGAAGGCCATCAAGGGCCGCATCGAAGAGATCCGCGTCGAGAAAGATAACAGCACCAGCGACTACGATAAAGAGAAGCTGGACGAGCGTCTGGCCAAGCTCTCTGGCGGTGTAGCCATCATCCGTGTTGGTGCCGCCACCGAGACCGAGCTGAAGGAAAAGAAGCACCGTGTCGAAGATGCCGTCTCCGCCACGCGCGCCGCCATTGAAGAGGGCATTGTGCCCGGTGGTGGTGTAGCCCTGCTCAACGCCCGCAGCGTGCTCGACAAGTTGAAGATCAGCGGTGAAGACGAGAAGGTCGGCGTAGCCATTGTGCGCCGCGCCCTCGAGCAGCCCATGCGCCGCATCGCCCAGAACGCCGGCCAGGATGGCTCTGTCATCGTGGATGGTGTCCTGCGCCAGCACGCCGAGCTGAAGAAGAACACCATCGGCTACGATGTGCTCGCTGAGGACTTTGTGGACATGGTAGAGAAGGGCTGGATCGACCCCGCCAAGGTAACCCGCGGTGCGCTCGAGAACGCGGCTTCCATCGCGGCGATGATCCTGACCACCGAAGCGCTCATCACTGACAAGCCTGAGGAGCACCCGGCCCCCGCCCCTGGCGGCGGCCACATGCCTGAGTACTAGCCAACGGTTTCACCGTTGGCTCTGGCAAAGGCTTTGCCTTTGCCATGTAGTGGCCGAAGGCGAACGCTTTTTGTTGGGCCTTGGGCGAGCTGCGCTCGCCGCGAGACTTAGGTCTAGGCAAGCAGCCCCGCACACAGTGCGGGGCTGCTTTTTTGCCTTTACGTCATTGCGAGGGCAGGCCGCATGTCAATGCGGCCAACCGAAGCAATCCCCAACCTTTGTTGCAATACCCTTTACGCACTCATCATACCAATCCCAAATTCACTTATTGACTCCTGCCGTATTCGTTTAAAATAAACGCGTTTATGGCTCGCCGGCTTCTTCTCCTGCTCACATTTGTGCTGCTTACAGCTCTGCTGATTCCCAGCGATACATTGGCCGCGCCGCTGCGCGCGCCGGTTGTGAGAACCCTGGATGGCAGTGGCGGCCTGAATGTTGGCATTGGTCCCTCGTTGGTGCTGGATGCCTATCAGCGCCCGGTCATTGCTTATTCGGATACTTCTGGCACGGCTTTAAAGCTGGCCTACTGTGATGACCCCGAGTGTAGCACCTGGGTTGCCAACAAGGTGGATGATGCGGGCACAGGCAGCTATGCTTCGCTGCAACTCACCTCGGCTGGCCTGCCGGTGATCAGTTATCGCCGCGGAAACAATCTCTATCTTGCCATGTGCGCCACACCTGCATGTGAGCCTGGCAGCGTCACCGTGAAAACGCTGGACAACCGTACTGGAGGTACAGTTGGTGGCTACACGTCACTGCAGTTGGACGCGAATGAGAGACCCATCCTGAGCTACTCGCGTACCGCCGGTACCAATGTGGGCCTGTGGGTTGCCTATTGCAGCGACGCAGACTGTGCTTCCGTAACACTGAATCGGGTGGGCGACACCGCCGGGGTTAACTATACGTCCATGAAGCTGAATTCCAGCGGAAATCCGGTGATTGCCTATGAAGCAGCAAGCAATGTCCGCCTGGTGACCTGCACGGCACCTGATTGCGGCACGTTTAACGCATTCCAAATTATCGACACGGGCGGTCAAAACGGCGGAGATATCTCGCTCCAATTGGATGCAAGCGGCCTCCCCAGGGCGGTCTATTACAACGGCGATTCCAACGAGATCCGCTTGTTGCTGTGCAGCACTGCCGCTTGCACCAGCGGCAATCGCTCGTTGGTTTCCCTGCCCGATACCTCGCTCAGCAATGCCACCTCGCTGGTTCTGGATGGCAGCGGCAACCCGGTCTTCACCTACGGTGACTTAAGAAGTACTGCCAATCAGTTGAAGTTGACGCGCTGCTCCGATGCGAGCTGCAGCGCGTCGCTCACCACCGTCCTTGACCCCGTGCGCACATTCAGCACCAGCCTGGCGCTGGATTGTGCCGGGAATCCAGTGGTGGCTTACTACGCCGCTATCGCCCAAGACCTCAAGCTGTATGTGGACGACAGCAGCGGCTGCGCGCCAGTGCCGCCAACTCCTGGTGGCTCTTCCGGCAACGCAGATGGCTCCGGTTCCTCGGTAAGTCAATCCGCTAATACGCCAATGCTCCCAGTGGCGTCACCAGCCTGCAGCTGGGCCGCCTGCTGGTGAGCCTGCCGACCGGCGCCATCCCGCCCGGGCAGACCGGCTGCCACATCGACATCCACCAGAGCGGCAGCTCTGGCGCGCACGGCTTCTCGCTGGATGACGTCGTCTACGACGTCAAAATCATCTGCGACAGCGGCGAGCTCAATATCTTGCTGGCGCCAGCCACTATATGCATTCAGCCGCACGATGGCAGCAGCGCCGGCAAGCAGGTCTTCCACAGTCACAATGGCGGCAACTTCACCGGGCTGCAGGCTGCTACCGGCCCGGCTGGTTATGTGTGCGGCCAAACCCGCATCTTCTCGCTATTTACGCTAGGCCAGCTCGCCTTACCCGCCACCGGCTTTGCGCCGGGTGTGGTCACGGCGTTGGCGCAGCAGCCCGCGGAGCTGGCGTATGCGGCCAGCGATCTTGTGCTGATCATCCCCAAGCTAGGCGTGCACTTGGACGTCGTCGGCGTGCCGCTGCTGAATGCGAATTGGGACGTGAGCTGGCTCAGTAGCCAACAGGCGGGTTACCTTTACGGCACGGCCTTCCCGACCTGGCAGGGCAACTCTGCCCTCACGGCCCACGTGTGGAACGCGGACAATACGCCCGGGCCCTTCCACAGCCTGAAAGACCTGCGCTATGGCGACAGGTTCACAGTGACGGCTTGGGGCGTCACCTACGTATACGAAGTGCGCAGCAACCAGCTTGTGCACCCTGGCAGCCTGGGCGTGATGGGCAGCAGCGACTACAACGAGATTACGCTGCTCACCTGTGAGAGCTTCAGCGTCGCCACCGGCGATTATCTGTACCGCCGCGCTGTGCAGGCCGTGCTGGTGGCGGTGGAATAGCCCCTGCCTCAAAAAACTCCTGATTGACTCGCAGAATCGTCTTCGCATAAAATCAACCTCAGTATGGCTGTCGCTCGCCGACTTGTTCCTTTGCTGATGGTCCTGGCGTTGGCAGCCTTCTCGCTGCCTAGCGATACGCTGGCCGCGCCCCAGCGCGCCCTGGTCACGATCACGGTCGATGACTGGAGCAGCACCGCCAATTCTGCCTGGAACTCAATGGTGCTGAATGATGAAGGCAACCCGGTGATTGCCTACCGGTATGCACCCAGTTCAAACTTGATACTGGCTTACTGTCACAACCCGCTGTGCAGTTCAGCAAGCTTCAGGACTCTGGATAGCCTAAGCACCGTAGATGCCCACATATCCCTGAAACTGAGCTCGGCCGGCAACCCGGTGATTGCCTATTATGATGATGCTGGCGCCTCCAGGCTGCGCTTAGCGCTGTGCGATGACCCCACCTGCACAACAAGCACACTAAAAACTCTGGATACGGGCGTTTCGGGCTCGTACTGGGTTGGCCGCGAGCTCTCGATGGCACTGGATTCGAACGACATTCCGGTAATCAGTTATGCCCATAGCGCCGGCGGCGCGGGGCTGCGCGTGGCCCGCTGCGCGGATGCGGCCTGCAGTTCCACCACTATTACTACAGTAAGTGGAACCCCGGTTAGCCCCAGAGAAACCTCTCTGGCGCTGGACTCTTCCGGCAATCCCATGATCGCCTATCACCAAAACAATGGCGGTCTATTCTTTGTCCATTGTGATGACCCGGTCTGTGCGGGGTCTGAGACGCTCGTTACGCTGTACAGCCCCAGCTTCCCGCTTTGGGCTGGGCGCAGGCTTGCGATGGCGCTGGATTCCAGCGGCAATCCGGTCATTAGCTACTCCACCCGGGACAGTAATTCTTATCAGCACATTGAGCTCATTCGTTGCAATAATGCGAATTGCAGCAGCCTTTCGAGGCAGGCAGTCACCACGCCAGGCGTTACTGACTACATTCGCTCCATGTCCTTGGTTTTGAACCCTTCCGACAATCCAGTCATTGCGTTCGCGAATGCGTTTGACCCCCCGCCTTCGGGTGGTACGGGTTCCCTGAGTCTGGCCGTTTGCAGTACACCTACGTGCACCAGTACAGTGGATATCACGGTGCTGGATAGTAGCGTGGGCTTTGTCAGCGTTGGCGCTTCGTTGCAGTTGGACTGTGAGGACAACCCGGTCGTTTCTTATCATGATGACGCTGGGGATGCGCTTAAACTTGCCGCCAATAGCAGCAGCGGCTGCCGGCCGATCTACGACAGCGCTCCTTTGCCTGGCAGCACGATAGCGTTCAGCGGGGCGGCTGGCTCCAGCCAGCAGGCCGACATTGATGTTTCCAACACCGGCCCGCTTGGCAAGCTGGATGTCAGCTTCGCCAGCATCAGCGCCAACTACAGCATCGTGAGCGGCCTGGACATTGACGACCTTTCACCATCCGACCCGGCTGCTAGCATCACCGTGCAGTGCGACAGTGTGCCGCAGCCTGCTGGCACGCTGGTGCTCGATACCAATGACCTCGCGCAGCCCACGGTAACGTATGACCTCACTTGCGAAGTTGCCAGCAGCGGTGGAAGCGGCTCATCGTCTTCGGGATCCGCAGGCGGCGGGCTAGCCACCAGTGCGCCCATCGCACCCAGCGGCGTCACCACGCTGCAACTGGGCCGCCTGCTGGTCAGCTTGCCTGCCAACGCCATCCCACCCGGCCAGACTGGCTGTGAGATCACAGTCGCCGAAGTGGGCAGCTCGGCCGCCTATGGCTTCACGCTGGACGATGCTGTATTTGACGTCAAGGTGCATTGCGACAGTGGTGAGCTCAATATTTTCTTTGCTCCACTCACCATCTGTATCCAACCAACCGATGGCACAACCAGCAACAAGCTGGTGTATCACAGCCACAACGGTGGCAGCTTCCAAGCCATGAACTCTGAGGTCACCCAACCCGGCTACGTCTGCGGGCAAACCCGCGTGCTGTCGCTGTTCACGCTGGGACAGCTGGCATTGCCCAACACCGGCTTTGCGCCGGGCGCGGTCACCGCGCTGGCCGAGCAGCCGGCGGAGTTGGCCTATGCGGCCACCGAGCTCAGTCTGAGCATCCCCAAACTCGGCGTGGAGCTAGACATTGTGGGTGTGCCGCAAAGCCCCAACGGCTGGGACGTGAGCTGGCTGCAGGCTGGGCAAGCGGGCTACTTGTATGGCACCAGCTTCCCGACCTGGCAGGGCAACAGCGTGCTCACGGCGCATGTCTGGAACGCAGACAACACAGCTGGCCCCTTCCATCAGCTCAGCGCTTTGCGCTATGGCGATCGCTTCACGGTGACAGCCCACGGGCACACCTACACCTACGAAGTGCGCAGCAGTCAACTGGTGCAGCCAGAGAGCATGAACCCACTGCGCGATAGCCAGTACAGCTTGATCACGCTCGTAACCTGCGAAGGCTACGACCCCATCACGGGCGATTACCTCTATCGCCGCGCCGTGCAAGCGGTGTTAGTGGCAGTGAAGTAGCCGTAAGCCGTAAGCAATACCCCGCTCTCTGCCCGTCATTGCGAGACGGCAACCGCATGTGATGCAGCTGCCGTATGCGGCGAGGCGCAGCCTCGCCGTCCTCGCAAAGACAGGCGGTAGGCCCGAGACGCCGCCGCGCCGTGCAAAGCTGTGCTGGTGGATGTGCACTAGCATTTGTTCTGCTCTGTTATTGCCAGCTGGCGCACAAAGCATTTGACGCGGGCATCAAAGTCCTTATACTTATCCAAACTGGATGTACACCTCCTCGGCTCCTTCCCGCTCTGCTCGTTTCGTATTGCTTGCCATCCTCATACTGGTGGTCGCCGCCTGCGGTGGCGGCAGCAGCGGCAATATCAACATCAGCGCAGACGATATTCTCGCCACCCATACCCAGCTGCGCACTGAGCAGGCGGCAGAGTGGAATATCACCCCAACACCACTTCCCACGGCTGTGCCCACCGCTGGCACCGCAGCCACCGCGGTAGCTCCCTGGCTGGATATGTTGAAGACGGTGGATGGCCCCCGCGGCATCGGCCGTTACAGTTCGCTGGCGCTGGATGCGGCGGGCAACCCGGTCATTAGCTACTATGATGCCCTCAATTCAGATCTCAAGCTGGCCCACTGCCGGGATGCAAACTGCAACTCCGCCGTGCTCAGCATCGTGACCAGCACCGGCAGAGTGGGTGAATACACCTCGCTGGTATTGGATGCGGCGGGCAGGCCGGTCATCAGCTATTTCGACGATGCCAACCGAGACCTCAAGTTGGCGCATTGCAACGATCCTAATTGCGTGACGGCGGTGCTCAACACCGTGGATAGCGAAGGGGAGGTGGGCGAGCACACTTCCCTGGCGTTGGACGCAGCCGGCAACCCGGTCATCAGCTACTATGACCGTGCTAACTACGCGCTCAAGCTGGCCCATTGCACAGACCCGGTGTGTAGCTCAGCGGTCATCACTGTCGTCGACAACGAGGGCAGGGTGGGTGAATACAGCTCGCTGGCGCTCGACGCGGCGGGCAACCCGGTGATCAGCTACCATGACTCAAGCAATCAGGATCTGAAGTTGGCGCGTTGCCATGACCCGAACTGCGCCTCAGCTACGCTCAGCATCCTGGACGGCGAGGGGATTATTACTGGCGCCTTTGGCCGCTACAGCTCGCTGGTGCTCGACGCGGCGGGCAACCCGGTGATCAGCTATTACGATGATGTCTTGGACGATCTCAAGCTGGCTCGTTGTAACCAACCCACCTGCGCTACCGTGGACATTGTCGTGGTGGACAGCGAAGGTGAAGTGGGCTGGTTCACCTCGCTCGCTTTGGACACGGCGGGTAACCCGGTCATCAGCTACTACGATCGCACCAACCGCACGCTCAAAATAGCCCACTGCCAGGATCTCGGCTGCACCTCAGCCCTCATCGCTACGGTGGACAACGCTGGGGATGTGGGCTGGCATACTTCGCTAGCGCTGGATTGCAAAGACAATCCAGTGATCAGCTATCACGATTTCGACAAAAAGGGCCTCAAGCTGGCGAGCGTGCGCGGCGCTGGAGGCTGTTAGTAGCCCACGGGGTGACTAGACTAGCCTCATGTGCGCCTCATCTGGGCGCTTGTGGCTGGCTTGGGCGGCGTGCTATAATAAGCTTGTTATTTGAAATAGTCGGCCTTGCATTTTGGCCTTTTCTGGCTTTGCTAAAACTACCTAGCAGTACCTGATGAGATCATTACCCCGGCCGTGGTTCACGTGTCGGGGTTTTTTGTAGTACGCGTTTCAAGCAACACCAACAGAAGAAAAAGAAAGGGCAGGGCGATGCGCGTCTAGCGCGCCCTGCAAAAGGTTATTTAAAACAAATGAGTAAGAAAGAGCAACAAAGCAACGCGAAGCGTAATATGCTACGCATAATCCCCCTGGGTGGTTTGGGGGAGATCGGCAAGAACATGACCGTCTTCGAATACGGGGACGACATCCTGATTGTCGATACCGGCATCATGTTCCCGGAATCTGACATGCTGGGGATCGATTACATCATCCCTGACTTCAAATACCTGATGGACAAGCGTGACCGGGTCAAAGGCATTGTGATCACTCACGGGCATGAAGACCACACCGGCGCCATCCACCATGTAGTGGAGCAGATCAATGCACCCATCTACGCCACGCCGCTCACCAAAGGCCTGCTTGAAGTCAAGCTGGCACGTGGCGGGCAGTCTGGCAAAGTGAAGGTCAATGAGGTCAAAGCGGGCGACACGGTGCAGATCGGCGCCTTCAAAGTGGAGTTCTGCCATGTGTGTCACTCCATCCCCGATTGTGTCGCCTTGGGCATCACCACGCCGGCTGGCCTCGTGGTGCACACCGGTGACTACAAGCTGGATCACACGCCGGTGGACAACTGGCCTACCGACTACGCCAAGCTGGCCGAGTTTGCCGGCCGCGGCGTGCTGGCCATGCTGGGCGACTCCACCAACGCAGACCGCGCCGGGTGGACGCCGTCTGAGCGCGTTATTGAGCCTGCCTTCGACAAAGTGTTCCGTGAGGCCCAAGGCCGCATCCTGGTGGCCACCTTCGCCTCGCTGATCTCCCGCATTCAGCAGGTCGGCGAAGCCGCCCTGCGCCACGGGCGCAAGATGGCCTTCGTCGGCACCAGCATGCGCGAGAACGCCAGGATGGCCAAGCAACTGGGCTACCTGAGCCTGCCAGATGAGCTGCTCGTGCCCATTGATGAGGCGCTCAAGCTGCCCGTGCACGAGGTGGTGCTGATGTGCACCGGCTCGCAGGGCGAGCCCTCCTCCATCGTGGGCCGCCTGGCCACTGGCACCAACCGCCAGTTCGACTTGCTGCCCACGGATACCGTGGTGCTCTCCTCGCATCCCATCCCGGGCAACGAGGAAAGCGTCTCACGCACCATCAACAAGCTGTTCGAGCGCGGCGCCCACGTGATCTACGACCCGGTGGAAGCCGTGCATGTTTCGGGTCACGCCAGCCAGGAAGAGATGAAGTTCATGCTGAACCTGATCAAGCCCAAGTACGTGATCCCCGTCCACGGCGAGCTGCGTCACCTGCACCAGCACGCCGCCATCGCCGAGAGCCTGGGCTACGCAGATGAGAACGTGGCCATTGTGCAAAACGGCCAGGTGATCGAGTTCCGTGGCGGCAAGATGTTCATGGGTGAACGTTTGCCCGGCGGCTACGTGTTTGTGGATGGCGCCAGCGTTGGTGACATTGGCCCGGCCGTCATGCGTGAGCGTGATGCGCTCTCGCGCGAAGGTTTCGTGCTGGTCAACATTAACGTCAACCGCCAGAGCGGCAAGCTGTTGCGCGATCCAGAGATCATTACGCGTGGTTTCGTGTATCGCCAGGATGATGACTTTGCCACCGAGACGCGCCGCCAGATCGAGAAGACCCTGGCCGAGTCCAATGGGGACTTACAACATCAGCTGGAAATGCGCCTGCGTGACCATTTCTTGAATGCAACCAAGCGTAAGCCAATGATCTTTGTAATGATCAACAAGAATTAGGCAAACACACCAATAAAAAAAGCCCGCTGCTTTAGCAGCGGGCTTTTTTGTTTTTACGGGGTCACCGTGGGCGAGGGCGTTACCGTGGGGATTGGCCCCGTGGTGCCCAGCGGCGTGGGCGAGGGGCCGGGCGTGGGGGTAATCAGCATCACGCGGATGGTGAGCAGCTGGCCCACAAAGATGTTGTTGGCATTGTCCAGCCCATTCTGGGTCAGAATGTCGGCCACTGTGCTCAAGTAGCGCTCGGCGATCAATGCCAGCGAGTCACCCGGCAGCACCAGATACAGGATCTCATCGCCGCGGCGCAGGTTCTCTGGCAAGGGCGTGGGCTCCGGGAAGTCCATATTGGGGTCGGGGATGATCAACTCTTGCCCAACCTGGATCACGCTGCTGTTGTTCAGCCCGTTCAGGATCATGATAATGATGTAGTCCACCCCAAACTGATCAGCAATGCTGGAGATCGTATCGCCGGACGCCACCTGATACAGGAAGGGCGCCGAAGCCGTAGGCGAACTGGGGATCGCCGTTTCCGTGGGGGTCTCGGTGACTGTGGGGGTCAGGCTGGGGGTCAGCGTGATCGTCGGCGTGGGAGTGTCACTGGGGAAAATGCCGCCGATCCCACCGCCAGCGTACCAGCTATAGGTGGTGTAGCAGCCGCCCGCCACCAGCAGCAAGGCCAATGCCCCCAGAACATAGGCAAAGATGTTTGAGCGTCCGCCGCGGCCACGCCCGCGCGTCAGCAGCTTGTAGGGTCCTCTTGTGGTCATGCGTCTCCGTCTTTGGTCATCCACGAGATGCATAGAGCCTGAACAGGCACAAGGCGCTTGTGCGTTTCAGCCCCTTTACGCTGCAATCTCGTGGGTGTATATAGATTCTACCTGATGGCATGAAAAAAGAATGAAAATACGCTGAATGCTAGTCACTCACCATGATCTGCCCGACCATGCCCGCTTCTTCATGCCCGGGGATGCCGCAGATGAAGTCGATCACCGTGGCGTGGTCTACCGTAAAGGTGATGATCTCAACATCCCCGGGGGAGAGTAGCACTTGTATATCCATCGCATCGATCTGGAACACATGGTCCAGTGCGCCGTGGTTGCGCAGGGTCAGCTCCACGGGCTGGTTGGCGCGCACATGGATCTCGGGCAGGTCCCAATGCATATCATGGGCGGTGAGCGTGAAGCGCTGGGGTTGGGGCACGCAGGCGGCCAGCAAAGCCGCCAGCAGGCCTGCAACAAATAATAGTCGCGGCAATTTGAACATCGTGCGCATTATAGCCAGCTAAAAATCGCCATTGAAGGGCTCGGCATAGCCGGTGAGCTCCACATAGCCGGAGCCTGCCACGGGCTGCCCGTTTTGGCTGCCGAGGATGCGGATGGCGCCCTCCCAGTAGGTGAAGGTGTGGTTGAGCTCCTGGTCACGCAGGTAGGGCGTGATCTCCAGCTGCAGGTCGTGCGCCGGCAGGCTCAGCGACCAGCTGGCCGGGTACTCGGCGCCGGAGTGCGGGCTGCGCCAGCTGCTGAGCGGAGTGAGCACAAAGTCTTGGGCGAACAGCTGCGTGGTGCTGCCATCCGGCGCCACCAGCGTGCCGCTGGAGCGCGGGGCGATGCTGCCATCGGCGCGGCGCAGCTGGTACACCATCAGCTCGTAGCCGCTGTCCAGCTGCAGCGAGAACCAATCCCAGCCCGCGATTTCGCTGGTCAGCACCGATGTGCTGAACTCGTGGTCCTTCCAGCTCAGGCCACTCAGCTGGTAGTGTTGCTCGCCGATCTGCAGGCTGCCCTCACTCACCAGGCGCGTCTGGCTGTAGTAGTACGAGGCGTTGCCAGGCTCCTCGCCCTTGCGGCTGTAGCCCCGGTCGCCCTGCAGGATCGGCCCCTTGGCGTCTTGCAGGGTGAGCTCCAGCTTTACGCCGTCTGCTTCGGCGTGCAGAGTGAAGGTGCCTGGCCCGCTGGCTTCGGCGCGCCAGTCCTCCAGCCACACCGCATAGGGTTCACCTTGCGCACCAGCCAGCCCGGCCGCCCCGCGTGAGAAGCGCTCGTGGCTGTAGAAGCTGCCCGCCTCCACATCCGTCACGGTGAAGTGCGCCATATACAGCTGCCCGGCTGCCCATTGGCTGCTGCGGGCAGGCAGCTGGTCGGGCGGCAGCAGGCCGCGGCGGAAGAAGGTCAGCTGGTAACCAAAGTGGCGGCCATCGGCTGTTTGCAGGTTGCCGGTGTAATACCACCACTCGGTTTGAAATTCGGGATGTGGGCCAAAGTCTTGCGGAAAGCTGAACTCACGCACGCCCTCGGCGCGCGCAAAGCCTTCGATCACCTGCGGCGTGCTTTGCACGGATGCGTTGAGGTTCTGCGGCCGAGCGGGTGGCATGAACGCGAAGTAAGCCGCCGCGCCAACGGTAAGTACAACCAGCACTATGAGTGCCACGCGGCGCATCAGTCAAACCTCATGGCATTAGCGGCGCTGCGGCGGCTGGCGCGCCAGGCTGGGTACAGCCCGGCCAGCAGCGCAGCGGCGATGGCCACCAGCAACGCCTCGGCAAAAGGCTGGGTCTCGAAGTGCATGCGCAGGGTCCAGCCAAAGGAGCGGCGGTTGATCAGCCCCAGCAGCACCTGGGCGATGACATACCCCAGCGGCAGCGCCAGCAGGCCGGAAAGTGCACCGATCAGCCCGGTCTCCAGCAGCGTGAGCGACCAGATCTGGCACACCGTCAGGCCGATGGCTTTGAGGATGCCCATCTGGCGCTGCTTCTCGAGCTGCAGGGACAGCATGGCAGACAGCACGCCCACGAAGGCCACATTGGTGGTGATGATGTGCAGCGCGCTGCTGATCAGGAAGGTGCGGTCGAACACGCTCAGGCTTTCGGCGCGCAGCGTGCTGTTGGAGCGGATGTGTAGCAGTTGCTCCGAGCTCAGCTCGCGCTGCAGCTCGGCCACCATGGCATCTACATCTGTGCCCGCGCGGACCACGGCCGAGAAGGCCGTGACGCTTTGGTCGCCCCAGATCGCGCGGTAATTGTCCAGCCACAGCGTGATATTGCCGCGGCTGGAGGTGTAGTCGCTGAAGATGGCCGCGATCGGGAAGTCCCGCGGGCCATCCGGGGTGTACAGCACAATATTGTCGCCCAGGCCAAGTTCCAGGCGGTTGGCCAGCGGCTCCGAGATGATGACCGCGCCGTTTTGCACAGCTTGCCACACCTCTGTGCCGGTACCCTCGGCTTCAAAATAGACCTGCTCTTCACCATCGTCTGGGTTGTTGTTGGCCGCCAGCATCAGCGGGCCGTAGGGCGAATCCACCATCACATTGCGCAGGTAGTGTGCCTCTTCAATGCCTGGCCAGGTTTGCAGGCGCTCCAGGGCTTCGGGGGCAATGGCTTCTTGCGGCTCTGAGATGCTGGCCCCGGCCACCGAGCCGTAGACGTCGTCGCGTAAGATGACTTCCATCCAGTCCACCACGCTGGCGCGGAAGCTGCTGACCATCAGGCTGCCGCCGATGGTGACCGCCACCGCCACCATCAGCGCCGCCATGGCAGGCGAGGTGCGGCTGGCCGAGGCGGAGACCTCGCGCGGCGCCAGGCGGCCCAGCGGGCCGATGAGCGGCGCCAGCACGCGTGCCAGCAGCGGCATGCTCACCTGCATGATGAATGGCGCTACCAGGGCTGCGCCGATCACCACACCGAACATAGCGCCAAAACTGGGAATGAGCTGCAAATTGAGCCGCGCCAGCGCCACGGCGGATGCCACCGCCAGCAGCGCCCCGGCGAGGCTGGCCTGGGCCAGCGTGCGGCGCGAGACGCTCTCCAGTTGCGAGCGTGACAGGGTGCGCCGCGGCGGCGATTTGGCCGCCTCCCACGCAGGGATGATGGCGGCCACAAAGGTGGCCAGCATGCCGAGCAGCGCGCCTTTGACCAGGCTCTGCGTAGGCAGGCTGACCTCGCGCACGGTCATGGTGTAAAAGACATCATTGATGGTCTGCGACACCAGCGCCACCGAGCCGCGGCCCATCAGGATGCCCAGGCCGAGGCCGATCAACGAGCCTACAATGCCCACCAGCATGGCCTCACCCAGCACGATGGCAAAGATCTCGCGGCTGCTTACGCCCAAGGCACGTAGCGTGCCGAACGATTGGCGGCGTTGTACGACTGAAAAGGTAACCGTGTTGTAAATAAGAAACACGCCCACCACCAAACCCAGCAGACTTAGTGCAGTGATGTTGGTGCGGAAGGCGGTGGTCATTTGCTCCACCGATTGATTGCGGCTCTCTGACTGCAGCAACACCGCACCCTGCGGCAGGCGACTCTCCAGGTCAGCGATGATGGCGTCGCGGTTCGCGCTAGGCAGGATCAGGTCAATGCGCTCCAGGCGGCCCAGCCGCCCGCTGAACTCTTGCACTGTGGAAATATCGGCCAGCAGCAATCCCTGCAAGGCTTGTGCGCTGAGCGTATCGCGCGGCTGCAGCAGCCCGGCCACCATGGCGGGCAACGCCATGCCGTTGATGTTGAGCTCAAGCATGCTCCCTTCGCTCAGGCCGTACTGCTCGGCCATATCGGTCGAGAGCAGCACCGCACCGGGGATGGCGTAGAAGGCGCCTAGCGCGCTACTGGGCGTGTCTTGGTCGTCATTGGCGAGATAGCTGCGGAAGGGCTGCTCTGCAAATGGGTCGATGCCCATGAGCTGCAACGGGGCATCGCCCAGCTGTGGCGAGGTGACCAACTGGCTGAGCACCGGCGCCATGGGCAGCTCCAGCCCGGCGGTACGCAACGCTACATAGGTTTGCTCATCCAGGCCCAACGGCCCGGCCGAGATGTAATGAGTGGCCTTACCCGCCACCGCCTCGGTGCTGAGCTCGAAAGCCTGTGCCGCGCTGGCGTTCGCAATGTCCACGCTGACCGCCACGCCCACACCGAGGGCGATGCCCACCAGCATCAGCAGGCTCTGTAGTGGGTGCGTTAGCAGATAGCGCCAGCCCACTTTGATGAGGCTGGGCGCCAGTGCCGTGCGCTTCATGGGCGGGCTGGCTCGCTGACCAGCTTGCCCTCATGCATTCGCAAGGTGCGGTCAGCCAGGCGGGCGTTCTCCAGGTTATGGGTGGCCATGATGAGATTTTTGCCAGCCTGGCGAGTGAGCTGCTCCAGCAGGGCCATGATGTGTGCGCCGGTCTCTTCGTCCAGGTTGCCGGTGGGCTCATCGGCCAGCACCAGCAGCGGGTCATGCGAGAGGGCGCGGGCGATCGCCACGCGCTGCTGCTCGCCGCCCGACAGGCGGTCGGGGAAGCTGCCCTCGCGCCCTGCCAGGCCTACCTGGGCCAGCAACTCAGTGGCGCGTGCCTGGGCCTGCTTCAATGGGGTGCCGCGCAACTCGGCAGGCAGGGTGACGTTCTCGAGCACCGTGAGGGTGGGCAGCAGGTTGAAGAATTGGAATACAAAGCCGATATGGTTGCGGCGGAACAGGGTGCGCTCAGCCTCGTTCATGGTGACCAAATTTTGCCCCTGCAGCCAGATCTCACCCGAGTCAGCCAAGTCAATGCCGCTGATCAAATTCAGGAAGGTGCTTTTGCCGCTGCCGGATGAGCCGAGCACGGCGATGAATTCGCCCGGCTGGATCTCCAGATCGACATTGCGCAGGATGGGGCGGCGTTGCCCCGCTTCCTCATAACTTTTGGACAAGCCGTGGATACGGAGTAAGGCGGTGAGAGCACTCATCTTCGTTTGTTAATATTATCACAAACGAAGATAGGATGGCAACTGGCGGGCATTCTGTAGGTAAAATGGGGCCGCTTCACTCGTTGCAACAAAGCCCTCTGTGAAGAAATCAATGCATTAAGGAAAGGGTGCCTGCGCGCATGACCGAATCGGCTGTTACACAACAAGAATCCCTGGTTGAAAAACTGGAAGGCATTATCAAGACCATCCCCCCCGGCCACGTGACGCTGGCCAAGATCATGGACATCATCGGCGCAGACAGCCTGATGCTCATCACCATCTTCCTCTCACTGGTCTTTCTCATCCCCGTATCCATCCCCGGCGTGAGCACCGTCTTTGGCAGCGGTATTCTGCTCATCGGTGTGTCGTTGCTGTTCAGCAACAAGCTCTACATGCCCAAGCGCATTCAGGAGCGCCCCATCTCAAGCGAGAAGCTGGTGAAGGGCATGAACGGTGCACTGACCTGGCTGCGCCGCCTGGAGAAGATCAGCAAGCCCGGCCGTATCCCCTGGCTGGCCACCAAGGCCGAGCTGTTGAACAAGCTGGGTTACATTCTGGCTGCGTTACTGCTGATGGTGCCCTTTGGCTTTGTGCCCTTCAGCAACACGTTGCCTGCAATTGCCCTGATCTTCTTCGCCATTGGCAGCATCCAGAAAGACGGCCTGAGCATTTTGTTTGGTCATTTGATGAATGTTGCCACTATCATTTACTTTGGTGTCCTGATCGCCGGTGGCGGTTGGACGATCGTTGAGTTGCTGCGCTTGATGCAAGGCGGATAGTTCGGGAAACGGCAAGACCGCAGCACATAATACATAGCAGGGAGGAATGATGTCTAGAGCTTTGAGCGCGGTTGCATTGGCAACCGCGGCCGCCGTGTGGCTGGCGGCGTGCGGCAACGCACCTGCCGCCAGCATCCCGGCTGCGGCTAGTGAGCCGGCTGCCACCCTTGCGTCTGCCGCAACGCCTACCGCGCAGCCCACACAACCCAGCCCCACACCCACAGCTGTGCTGCCCAGCCAGCCGCTCACCGTGGATACGGTGAGCCAGGTCGTAGCGTTTGAACGGCTGGGCAAAGGCGCGGTCTTGAACCTGTGGCCAGTGCCTGCGGCCGAAACCGTGTTGGTGCACACCACGCGCACGCTCAGTTTGTTTGCCGATCCAGACATGCAACTTATCGCCGAGATCCCGCTGCCGCCTGGGTTTGCACTCTCACCACAGCAGGATCTGCTGGCAGAAGTGGATGCCGAGGGCAACTTCAATCTGCGCTCACTCAAAGACTTATCGCTGGTGCGCTCCTTGGGCGCCATCGAGCGCCGCGAGTACGTGCGGCTGCATTTCTCGCCAGATGGCTCGCTGCTGGCGCTTTCAAATTTTGGCACCCTTCGCGATGTGCGCATTGAAGACCACCACTTGCACGTCTACGACACGGAGTCGGGAGACTTGGTCAGCACACTGGATTGGGGCGAGTACGCGCCGCTCCCGGCTTTTGTGCATTTTTCGCCAGACCACAAGTATGTGCTTACCGAGGGCAGTGGCCTGATGGCCATCTGGGACTTTGAAACTGGCCGCCTGTTGCACCGTGTGCAGCCGCGCAGTTTCTTCCCTGACCAGCCTTTTCATGCGGAAACCAATTACTTCATTTCGGAGCGCGACTCGATCATCTACGTCTGGGACCCTGTTCAAGGGAAGCCCATTCGTGAATACGGTACGGATCTGGCAGGGGTACGCTCGATCGATTGGTCTGAGGACTATGAGTACCTGAGCTTTAACCAAGGCGAGCAAGTGCGAACGTACTTTGATGGCTATGAGGCTACTCGTTTTCAGGCAGCGCGTTACCTGTACCCGCCCGTCTATCTTGTCTCTGCCTTGCATGCCCCTGAGTTTGCGGGTCACCTGGCTCAGCTGAGCGCCCAGGGCTACCTTGCCATCCCAGAGGCTGGTTGGCTGCAGGCTGGCTACCCCGGGCAAGCCTGGCTGCGTTTTAGTGATGGCAACGGGGCGATCCTGCCCGGGCCAGCGGGGGAGGTGCTGCACCTGGCTCAGTGGCAGCCAGCGCAGAGCCGCGTGAACGTGTTCAACCCGCCCATTGGCGAAGTGTTGCAGCTCGACGTGCAGCGTGACCTGGCGCTGACCTGCTTGAATTCACGCGTGGTGGTGTACAGCCTGAGCACGGGCAGCTCGGCGGCGTTGGGGCGCTGTACTGCCGACAGTGCCATGGCGATCTCGCAGGATGGCAGCACGCTGGCGGTTGGCATTCAAGTCATTGAACTGTATGACACCGCCAGCGGGGCGCTGTTGGGCTCACTGCGCGCCCACGAGTACCCGCTGGTAGATATTGTGTTCACAGACAACGACCACAAGCTGCTGTCGTTTGCGCAGGCATACACGCTGGCTCCTGAGGGCGACAATGTGCCCGGAGGCAAGTATTGGGCGGGCGTGGAGATGTTCGTTTGGTCGCTTGAGGAGCCTGTGCGCCGCTTGACCTCGCTCACTGGCGCGGCGGCAGAGATCACCAACATCATACTTTCGCCTGATGGGCAGCACCTGGCCGCGGCAGAGGGCGAACGTGTGCGCATCTGGCAACTCGCCAACGGGCAGCAGCTCACTGGCTTCAGCAACCCGGTGGTGATCAGCAGCCTGGCTTGGTCACCCGCAGGCGACATGCTGGTCTTGGGTGGCGATGAAGGCAGCCTGCACTTTTGGGACTGGCAGGCGCGTAGCTTGTTGCACAGCGAGAGAATCCACTCGCTGCCGTTGTTCGAGGTGCTTTTGCCTGGCAAAACGCTGAGCCGTTACATCGTGTGGCCCAGAAGGACCACGTTCCCCGTCTTGGATCTGCGCTTCTCAGAAGAGGGTGCTGGCCTGTATTCTCTCTCGGCAGACGGGCAGCTTATTCTGTGGGCCATTCCCTAGAATAAAAAGCGCCGCAACTGCGGCGCTTTTTTTTTTTGTTTACTTGTTTGCGGCTACTTTAGGGTGCCAGCGATCTCGCGTGCTTTGCGGATCATCTGATTGGTGTAACCCCATTCATTGTCGTACCAGGCGAAGATCTTCACCAGGTTGCCGTCCACGACCTTGGTCATCTCCATATCGATGATACAGGCGTGCGGGTCGCCCACGATGTCGGAAGACACGATCTCGTCGTTCGTCACGCGGATGATGTCCTTGTAGCGCCCGTTGGCTTCTTCGGTCAGGATCTTGTTGACCTCCTCGGCGCTGGTGTTCTTCTCGGTCAGCATCACAATGTCAGACACGGAGCCCACCGGTACGGGCACGCGCAGGGCCACGCCGTCAAACTTACCCTGGTACTGGGGCAGCGCCAGCGTGGTCGCCTTGGCGGCGCCAGTGGTGGCGGGCACAATGTTGGCGGCGGCGGCGCGGCCGCGGCGGAAATCGCCGCCCTTGCCGCCGGGGCCGTCCACCAGGCCCTGGCCAGCGGTGTAGCCGTGCACGGTGGTCATGATGGCTTTCTGGATGCCCAGGTGGCGGCCGATCACTTCGACCACCGGCGTGAGCGAGTTGGTGGTGCAGCTGGCGCAGGAGATGATGTTGGCATCTTCGTTAGAGGTGTTCACGCCAAACACCACCGTGGGCACGTCCGTGCTCTTGGTGGGGGCGGAGATGATGACGTACTTGGCGCCAGCTTCAATGTGCTTGATGGCATCCGCCTTCTCGGTGAAGCGGCCGGTACTCTCGATCACAATGTCCACGCCCAGGTCCTTCCAGGGCAGGGCGGCGGGGTCCTTCTCGCTGAAGAACTTGAAGTTGTGCTTGTCTACGTGCAGGGTGTCACCCTCAGCGCGCACATCCTCGCCGTAGCGGCCATACACCGTGTCGTATTTGATCAGGTAAGCAATGTTCTCCGGAGAGGCGATGTCGTTCACCGCCACCAGGTCCAGATTGTCTTCCTCCAACGCCAGGCGCAGCGCGGCGCGGCCAATGCGTCCCAAACCATTAATTGCAATTCGTGCCATCGTGTTCCTCCAAATCGGGCAAAAAATCAGTGATTAGGGCAATTATAGTGCGCTTTGGTGTGCGTGATCAGTGAGCACTGACCGGGGAACAGGGTGTCGTTTGCACTGGTTGGGGGAAGTGAACAGTGAGTAGGGAGTAGTGAACAGGGCGTTGCCATGCAAGCTTGCTCTGAGTGTTTACTCAGATTTACTGCCCATTCTCACGCGCATCCACAGGCTGCACGCCTGTTCACTGATCACTGTTCCCTACTCACTATCACCTATTCCACCATGGAATAGAGTCGTGCTATACTGCCGCGTATGGCCATCCCAGTCCCTGACGAGACCATTCTCGGCATCCTGGCGGCGGAGCCGCAGCACGGGTACCAGCTTTTGGCGCGCTTTCAATCCAAGGCTGATCTAGGCCGGGTGTGGACTTTGAGCACCAGCCAGCTCTATGCCGTGCTCAAGCGCCTGGAGGCCGACGGCTTGATTCGTGGCAAGACCGTGCGCAGCAGCGATGCGCCGCCGCGGCGTGAATACAGCCCCACGGCGGCTGGCCGCCGCCGGTTGGATGCCTGGCTGGAGACGCCGCAGCTGTCTGCCAGTGTGCGCCAGGTGCGCGTGCAGTTCATCAGCCGCTTGTATGTAGCCCGTATGCTGGGCCGCTCCACGCAAGACCTGGTGGATGAGCAGCGCGGTGTGTGCGAGAAGCAGCTGCGCCAACTGCAGGTCGCCCAGCTCGCCGCCCCCGAAATGGAGGCGCTGGTGCTCGATTTTGTCATCGGCCAGCTGCAGGCCGTGATCACCTGGCTGGATCGCTGCCAGGAGCGGCTGGGCGACATCACACTCGTTTAGTCCTATCCAAAAGGAGAAGTATGAAAATTCAACGCTTTGTTTTGCTGCCCCTAGTCGCGCTGGCGCTGCTGCTCAGCGCGTGCGGCGCTCCGGCCCCCGTGGCCACTGCCGCCCCGGCCCAGCCCACTGCTGCGGTGGTAGCGGCGACCGATGTGCCGGTCATCACCACCGAGCTGGTGGTGATGGCGGCCAGCTCGCTGACCGACGCCTTCAATGAATTGGCGGATGCTTTTGAGGCAGCCCATCCCGGCGTGGACGTGCTGCCTAACTATGCCAGCTCTTCGTCCTTGGCTACCCAGATCGTGGAAGGCGCCCCGGCGGATGTGTTCGCCTCGGCCAATTTTGCACAAATGAACGTAGCCGCGGATGCGAGCCGCATCGAGGGCGAGCCCACCGCTTTCCTCACCAACCGGCTCGCCATCATCGTGCCCGCGGATAACCCGGCCGGTTTGCAAACCTATGCCGACCTGGCCAACGCTGGTATTGCCCTGATCCTGGCTGCGCCGGATGTGCCCATCCGTGAGTACAGCGACCAGGCCATCTCCCTGATGGGTGACGAGGCCTGGCAGGCGGCGGTGTACGCCAACCTGGTGTCCGAGGAGTTGAATGTGCGCCAGGTAGCCACTAAAGTGTCGTTGGGCGAGGCGGATGCTGGTATTGTGTACACCTCAGACGTGACGCCAGACATTGCCAGCAGTGTGCTGCAGATCGCCATCCCGGATGAGATGAATGTGATCGCTAGCTATCCTATTGCGGTGGTGAAGGATGCCCCGGCAGGCGATGTGGCCCAGGCCTTTGTCGACTTTGTGCTCAGCGCCGAAGGGCAGGCCATCCTGGCCAAGTGGGGCTTCGGCCCACGGCCGTAGTTTGTGCATGACATAAAAAAAAGAGCCGGCAACGCCGGCTCTTTTTTTATCTGCTTGGCTTTCTCCAGCGCAGCTTCAGGTGCTCGCGCTGGCCGAACAGCTCCACATGGCGGTTGAGCGAGCGTGTGATCACCAGCATGCCCAGCCAGTTGGGCGAGTGTACGCGCAGGCGTACCGCCTCGCCTTCCACTGTTCCTTCGCAGCGGCCGCGTTTGAATTGCACCCAGCCTTGCTGGGTATCGTACTCTGCCGGGATGTTCATCTGGTAGTGATGAAACAAGCGCTTGAGGAATCCGGATGGATCTTTGGGTTGGATGACAGCTTCTCTGGTCGGCACAGTGTCTCCTGAGTATGCGTGAGTGTACGCTAACTAGGAGCCAAAATCCAGCATGCGGCGAAATATTGACTTCAATCAAGTGGAAGTTTTACGGTGCGCTGGAACTGGGAACTGGAGTTTCGTAACTCGGCGAAGCTGGCTAGCAACTCCCAGACGTAGCGCCGCCGAATGTATGTGTATCAAGATAGGGGGTGGAGTTCGTCGCGCAGCGAAGCTGGGTAGCTCCTGCAAGTGGCGGCAACACTGCACTATGTATGCTTGTGGAAGCTGTAGTTTCGTAACTTGGCGAAGGCTGGCTAGCAACTCCCAGGCGTAGCGCCGCCGAATGTATGTGTATCAAGATGGGTGAGCTTCGTCGCGCAGCGAAGCTGGGTAGCTCCTGTAAGTGGCGGCAACGCCGCACTATGCATGGGCTTGTGGAAGCTGGAGTTTCGTAACTCGGCGAAGCCGAGTAGAAACTCCCTAAGCTGGAGGGTGAATGTGCCCGGAGGGGCACATTCACCCTCCAGCAATGCCCCTACTGCGATTCGAACGCAGGCTTCTGCCTCCGGAGGGCAGCGCTCTATCCACTGAGCTATAGGGGCGCTCAGTGGATTTTATCATGCAGGCTTTTCAAAGCTCGTTATAATGAATTTAGGGTGGTTCCGTTATCGACTATGAAAGCCACGCGTATACAATTTAAAAAAGCAATGCCATCAGTCCTTCCCCTCAGACTGATGGCATCAGCTATGCAAATGAATTGCGAAGCTATAGTGGTTATAAGAGGTTCTGTAATATATTTGAATGGGCACGAATACTCTAGATATAGACATTTGTACTTACCGATAATTCCTGTGGAGGCGGGCACAGATGAAAGCTAAAGACGCATCACAACAAAAAGTACGTGTGGCTGTGTTGGAAGATCACCACACCACCATAGACGGTTACACCTATCGTCTTTCCATGTATCCCAATATTGAGTTGGTGGCTACCGCCCGCAACGGGGAGCAACTCATTCAGATGCTCGCGGAGCACCAGATTGATGTACTCATTCTGGATGTAGTCGCACCTGCTGCCGAGGGTACCAGCGCGCCGTATCCCCTGTTCAATGTGCTGCCCAATCTGCGCAAGCAATATCCACATATGGCTGTCCTGGTGATCTCTGGACACCGCCAACCCACCTTGATCCGTGCGGTAGTGGACGCCGGGGCGCGTGGCTACATTGTCAAGACGGATGCGGCTGCCTCACAACACTTGGGTGAGATCATTACCTCGCTGGCCAGTGGCGGCATGTACCTGTCTGAACAGACCGTGGAAGCGCTGGCAAAGCAACCTGGCGGCAGCGAGGATATTGATATGCTCACTGAGCGCCAGCGTGAAGTGCTGTCTATGTGTGCGGCCCACCCGGGCATGCCAACGGATGCGTTGGCCGCCAAACTCAACATTGCTTCGTCCACTGTGCGTAACTTGCTCTCCAGTAGCTACAAGCGCCTGCGCGTCAACAACATGACCGCCGCCATCCTGAAAGCGCGCGAGCTGGGCTTGATCACGCCACTGGACGATGTCTACAAGCTCTAGCGCACCACGCCGACTGAACTGAAGAGGTGCTCGATGGGAGCGATGGCCTGCGCCAGGATCTGTTGCAACGGCACCGGGTTGGCCAGCGGCATGGCGGCCAGCGAGGTCTCCAGCTGCCGTTGGCGCGTCAGCAGCTCATTGACGCAGTAGCTGATGGCGCCGCTGCTCACCAGGATCTGTTGCGCCTCACGCAGCGCCTCAGGATCCTGCACCTGGCTGCGCAGCTGCACGAAGCGCTGCTGCAGTGGGTGTGGAACCAGCTCAGCAAACAGCAGCGGCAGCGGGGCGCGGCCTTGCAGCCAATCTACGTTGGCGGGCTCGGCTAGACAGTCGTTGAGATCATCGTGGATCTGCATCACCTCGCCGAACACGGCTCCAAACTGACCCAAGGCCTCCGTCAGCGCGCCATCCGCGCCGCCATACAAGCCGCCCAGGCTGAGCGCGGTAGCAAAGTAGGGTGAGCTTTTGGCTTTGGCAACGGCCCAGTAGCCTTCTTCACTGTGCGGGTTCTGTACATCCAGGTCTTGCCCATAGGCTGTGTTGCCCATCATCTGGCCCAAGGCCGCAATCGCCAGGCTAGGCTGCTGGCAGGGGTAAGCCTCCAGCATATGCTGGCCCAGGCTGCCCAGGCCGGACGCCAGGTTGGCGGCGCGGCCAGAGCCAAGCGTGCGGTACTCGCCGCGTGGGTCATCGTCCAGAATATCGTCGATCAGAATAATGGCGATGTGCGCACAGGTGATAGCGGCTACCGCGGGCGTGGCGGCTTTGGCCGGGCCGCCCGCCGCCAGGCAGCCCGCGATGGGGAAGTCCCAGGCGACCGGCGGCTTGCCGTTGGCCTGCTGCAAGACGCGCTGCAGCAGCGGCCATTGGGCCGCGGCGGGTTGCTCCAAAAGCAGCTGTATGGCTGCGGGGTAGATAGCATTCATAAAGGCTCCCTTTTGTTTTGAAAGAGGGGCCGGCCAATTGGCCGGCCCCATAGTGCTACTTCGCTTCGCGCCAGGAATCCCAGGCCAGCTCGCTGCGTACAGCCAACACCTGCTCCAGCTCGGCCTTGGCAACCTCAACCAGCACTTGCATCTGCTCGCTGGTCTCGTTCTGGGTGGCAATGTTTGTGTAAAATTCATGCATACTCATTTTTGTTCTCCTTGTGTTCAACTAAATTTGGGTTATGTGTGATCGGGTTCTTAAGCGCGGCTCTCGATACGCATCACCTCCCTTGTGGTGGTTGGGTATGCAAAAGAACTCTTCCTGGCGTGCACTCGAACAATTTCTGATACCTGCCCTGGCGCTGGCGGTGCTGCTCGTCTACACCTATGTGCGCTTTTTTGCGCTGCCGTATGTAGGGCTGCAATACTCCCCGGTTGGAGAGGTGGTCGAGGTATACGGCCGTGTGGGTGAGGTGGTGCAGAAAGGCGATCGCCTGCTTGAGGTGAATGGTCTGCGCTATGAGGATCATCTGGCAGACCTTATGACACCCTTGTTTGAGGGAGTGAGACCAGGTGACCTGATCCAGTTGCGGGTTGAAGGCAGCACGGGAGAGCGCTCGGTGGAATATCGGGCGCCGGGCTTCAATTTCCCTGAGTTCGGTACCCGGTTCTTCAACACCTGGTGGCTGAGCTTCATCTTTTGGATCACTGGCACCATCATCTTTTTCCATGTGCGTCCGCGCGATGTGCGCTGGCGGCTGCTGGTGGCCTCGAACTACCTGACTGCGATCTGGCTGATCGCCGGCGCCCTGTCCCTCACCACGATCTTTATGAGCCCGTTGGTGTTCCGGACGGCGATCTGGGTGTGCGTGCCTGTGTACTTGCATTTGCACTGGAACTTTCCCCAGCCGTTCCCCAAGCTGCCGCGGCCGGTGTGGTATCTGCTGTATGGTGTGGGAATTGGCTTTGCGATCCTGCAACTGGTCAATGTGGTGCCAGAAGATTGGTATGCGTTCGCCTTTGCGCTGACCATCATCACCAGCCTGATCTTGTTGCTGGTGCGTCTTATGCGCAGTGTGGATGAGCGGCGCGAGGTGGGGTTGTTGCTGGGCGCTTTTGCGCTGGCCCTGATCCCCTCGGCAGTGCTCGGCTTGGCAACTACGCAGCCCGCCATGGAGAGCCTCGGCGTTGGCGCGGTGATCTCGCTGGTGGCCTGGCCCGGGGCCTACTTTTACGTGGTGTACCGCAGGCAGTTGGGCGGTTTGGAGCTGCGCGCAAACCGCCTGATCTCGGTCTATCTGTTCTTCCTGTTCTTGTTCACGCTGTCTTTGATCATGGTGTCTGTTTTTGCTCCCTTGATCGAGGACCCGCATGAGATCGTGCTGGCCGTACTGTTCACGGGCTTGCTGGTCTCGTTGTTCAGTGTGTTTGCATTTGAGCGCTTCCAGCGCTTTGTGGAGCGCCGCTTGCTCAATATCCCACTGCCTCCGGAAGGTTTGCAGCAGGGCTTCGCCAACCGCATCTCCACCAGCTTTACCCGCCAGCACCTTGGCCAAACCTTGCAGCGTGATGTGCTGCCAGGATTATTGATACGCAAGTCAGCCCTGTTGCATTTTGAAGCGCGTTCTCAAGAGCGCCAGGTGATCTACTTGCAGGGTGTGGAGTTGGATGAACTGCCCGATGCACAAGGCCAGCAACGCCTCTTGCAGCTAGGCTCGCGCCCCGGCGAAGATGGGCTGCCAGAGTGGATCCAGCTCAGCATCCCGGTGCGCACCGGTAGTGATCTAGTGGGGCTGTGGCTGCTGGGGCGCAAGGACCCGGACGACTACTACTCTTACCTCGAAGAGCGTATGCTGCATTCACTGGCAGACCAGATGGCCATCGCTTTGGTCAACATTCAGCAAGCGGATCTTTTGCGTGTCTTGCACCAACGCGATATTGATTTCCAGGAAGAGCGCGGTGCCTTCCTGGCGCGCGAGCTACATGATGATGTGTTGGCCGGCATCAATGAGCTGGTCAGCCTAGCGCAACGAGGTGACGAGCTTGCGCTACTAAACCGCCGTGAACAGCTCAGTGAAACGGTGCGCCAACTCATTTACCGCTTGCGCCCTGCCATGCTTGATTTTGGTCTGTACCGTGCGCTGACTGAGCTCACCGACATGCTGACCCAGCGGCTGGGCGAAGAGGTCCAGGTTTCGCTCATGGTGCCTGAGAGCCACCAGATGTATGAAGGCCATGTGGCCGAGCATGCCTACCGCATTGTGCAACAGGCGGCGGAGAATGCCATCCGGCATGCCAAGCCACAGTACATCAACATCAGCGGTCAGCTGGAGGCCGACCGCTTCGATCTGCTGATAGAAGATGATGGTGTGGGCTTTGATATGCAAAGTTCCAGCCTGCCAGACTTGCTGAGGGCGCAGCACTTTGGCCTGGCCAGCATGAACGAACGGGCAGCCTTGATCGGTGCGTACCTCTTTGTGCACTCGGTGCCACAGCAAGGCACCCAGGTGCGCTTGCAGTGGAAGAAGGAATAGGTCTATTCAGTTGTTAACGTTGGGCGGGCAGATGTACTGCCCTGCGATGCCCAAACAGTAGCAACAAAAAAGAGCCTGACGTCTGTCAGGCTCTTTCGATTTTCTGCCATGGCTAGTTGAGATAACCAAGCCTCTGGAGAATGGCGCCAAAGCGCTTATTGAGCTCGGAAATTGTTTCCGGCTTAAGTTTGCGCAGGTGGTCCCCTGGGGTTACCTGGCGCTTTTGTGAGAACTTGTCCTCACTCTCCACGCTGAAGTTGGCCTGCTGGCGGATCGCATCCAGCACCTCGGGATGTTTGTCCAATCCAAGATGCGTACTGACCGAGTGCAGCCAACTGTCAAAGTTGAGCACCATATCTTCATATTTAACGAAGAGCACATTGGGCTTGCCGATCAGGCCACTCAAGTATTGTTCAAAGATCGTTAGGTATTCCTTCGCTCCGTTGAGCACATAGCTATCAATATCTTGCTGTAGTGCTTCTTGTCTGCGGCGAATAAGCTTCTCGCTCACAATGGCGTGGCTGTAAGCGGTGGAGAAATACAGGGAAGTCAGGAGATCGCGCGGGTCACGCAGTTGTAAGAGCACCTTGTAGCTTTCCATGTTGGGAATATTGCGCAAGGTGCCGATGGGGCCATAGTAAAAGCCGCGTGGCTGGAAAGCGGTATGGATTGCGTCCTGGAACGGATTTTTGTGGGACTTTACTTTGAAGGATGTGACGTAGCCATCATAGTCAGCATGTACAAGACCATGGGCATCGGCCATTTGGGCCAGCACCTCAGACACATAGCGAGAGGCGCACTTTTGAGTAGTGAAGAACAGCACGCTGGCCTGCTGACTAGCCGCCGGTTTGGTGCTGGTGGCCAGTTTGCGTTCCGTTGAAAAGGCTAGATACAGGCGCGGGCGCCGTACAAGATAAAAATACAGTTTTGGGAACTTGGTTCTGGCAAATGCTTCCAGCTTACGCAGCAGGCTACGCATGGGGCTAGCGCGGGATGATGACGACTTTGCGGCGCGGCTCCTCGCCGATGCTCTCAGTGGTCACTTCTTCGCTCTCGCGCAGCTCCAGGTGGATGATGCGGCGCTCCGAGGCAGACATGGGCTCCAGAGTCTGGCGGCGGCCCGAGGTCACGGCCTGCTTGGCCATCTTCTGGGCCAGCTTGCGCAGGTTCTCATCGCGGCGCTGGCGGTAGCCGGCCACATCGATGATGATGTGCGCGGCGCGGCCCAACTCCTTGCCCACGATCAGGCGGGCGATCAGTTGCAGCGCAGACAGGGTCTCCGCCTGGCGGCCGATGAGGACGCCCAGATCGTCTCCCTGAACATCCACCAATACCGGCGCAGCCTGCTCCGGGTCATCCGGCTCGCCCAGGCTCACGCTGACATCGGCATTCACACTCATGTGCTCCAACAGGGTGAGCAGGGTGGCACGCGTGATGGCTATCGCATTCTCGGCTTCTTCCGCCGTGAAGGGGGCGTTAGATGCAGCCAGGCTGCTGGGGCGCAGGCGCGGTGCGCCCGCGCTGGCCGCGGCGGGCTTGGCCAGCCCTTCTTTCACGATCAGGCGCACGCGCGCTTGGCGGCCGCCCAGGCCCAAAAAGCCTGTGCCGCCTTCATCCAAGACTTCAACGTCTACCTGGGTGTCTTCCAACCCCAACTCCACCAGGCCTTTTTCAATGGCCTCGTGAACCGTGGGGGCAATGATCTCAAGATTTGTGCGATGTTCCATCGGTTACCTACCCAAATTCTACTTTACTTACTGGCGACCACAGCAGCGGCAGGGCGGCGGCGCATCAGCCAGGCCTGAGCAATGCCGAACAAGTTGCTCACCACATAGTAGATCGAAAGACCGGAGGGGAACACAATGGAGATGTAACCCATCATCAGCGGCATGGTCAGGCTCATCGAGCGGGCCATCTGTGCGCTCTGGTCGCTCGGGTCGGCAGACGCCGGTGTCATCATCTTGCTCTGCAGCCAAGTGGTCACCACCACGATCACCGTCAGGACCGGGATGGCGAAGGGCAGGAAGTCCACATGCAGGCGCTCAGGCTGCGAGAGGTCCATCCACAGGAAGCTGCTGTTCAGCGGCATCAGCTCGGCGGCGTTGGGCAGCGCGATGCCGCGTGCAAATTCCAACAGCGCCAGCGGCGTGGCCGCCAGCGAACGCTGGATCGACCAGTACATGGCGATGAGCAGCGGGAACTGGATCAACGAAGGCAAGCAGGAGCTGAACGGGCTGATGCCCTTCTCCTGATAGAACTTCATCTGCTCCTGCGCCAACTTCTCACGGTTGTCCTTGTACTTGGTCTGGATCTGCTTCCAACGCGGGTCGCTCTGCAACTCCTGCGTCATGCGGGCGCTCTTGAGCTGCGAGACCGAGAGCGGGTAGGTGACCAGCTTGATCAGCACCGTGAAGGCAATGATCGCCAGGCCAAAGTTTTGGCCGAGGATGTCATAGAGAAAGACGAGAATGTTGGTAAACGGGACAATAATGATGTCTAACATAGCTGTCCTTTGTTACTGCTGCGGGAATTGCCACACTCGTGTGCCGCTTGTATTCACGGCCACCAGGGTGGTGGTGTTGTTGTGTTGGCCGATCAAGATCAGATCACCGGCAGCCACCGCCGAGCCGTACAGCTCGGTGCCAAAGTCCTGGTTCCACACGATGCCGCCATCCGGGCGGATGGAAAGCACGCGGCCAGCCTCATTGATGACGTAGATGTGGCCGTCCAGAGTCAGCGGTGTACCGGTGATGGAGCCGCCCGTGTCCAGGCGCCAGTTTTCGGCGCCGTTGGCGGGGTTCAGCGAGTACAAAATGCCGTTCAGGTCGCCCACCAGCAACTGGCCGTCATATAGTGCGGGCGTGCCCCACACCCAGCCATCGGTGGTTACGCGCCATAGCACGTTGCCGCCAGCGGCATCCAGCGCCAGCACTTCGCTGTTGAAGGTGCCAACGTACAGCGTGCCTTCGTCCAGCAGCGGGCCGGACACCAGCGTGCCGCCCGTGTCGGCAGCCCAGACCTGGTCACCGCTGGCCGCGTCCACCGCGTACAGGAAGTGATTGAGTGAGCTCACATACACGGTGCCGTCACCCAGGGCAGGGGTGCCCCATTGCGGATGAGTGGTGGTGAAAGTCCACAGCAGGTTGCCGCTCAGATCGAGCGCGTAGAGGTGATGGTCGGCATTGGCCGCATAGATGCGCTCGCCATCCACCAGCGGGCTGGCGATGAACTTGCTTTCTGCGGCCGCGAAGGACCAGGTTTGCTGTCCGTTGGCAGGGTTGAGCGCATAAAGGGTATTGTCATACCCGCTCAGGTATAGCTGGCTGCCCGCCAATACAGGGTCAGCGAAGACCGAGAAATTCCTATCATTTTCGGTGGGGAACTCCCAAACCGGCGTGCCGCTCTGGCTGTTGAGCGCGGTCACCTTGTTCTGGTAGGCCAGGTAGACGCGGCCATCGGCTTCATCCACGGCGATGCCCGGCCAGGAGAGCGCCGGGACGGCGCCACAGGCGGTCAGCGCCAGGCTGAGCAAGCCCAGCAATGCAAGTTTAAGTACGGTATTTTTCTTCATGCCTCTTCCAATTATGGCACCGGGTCAAACCCGGTGGATTTATTGAATGGGTTGCAGCGCAGCACACGGTTGAAGCCCATGGCGCCGCCCTTGAGTGCGCCGTATTTATAGATGGCTTGGTAGGTGTAATGAGAGCAGGTGGGATAAAAGCGGCAGGTGTTTGCCGGCAGGGTGCGTGACCAGGTGTGCTGGTAGATGCGGATCGGGATCAGCAGCAGAAAGCGCGGCAGGTTAGCCAGGGTGCGCGGCAAGTCTCGCAGCGCGGGGTCTGGCTGCTCATGGATGTCTACATGGTCGTGGGTCAGGTCTGTAGTCATATCAATTTCGCCCGTTGCAACTGGCGCTCCAGAACACTTTGCACCTCCTGGCTGCTGGCTGCCAGCAGGCCAGCCCGGGCGATGAGCACCAGGTCATGCCCTGGGGGGATGCGCTCCAGCAGCGGCAGCATGGCCGCCCGCAGCAAGCGCTTGGCGCGGTTGCGTTGCACCGCGCCGCCTACGCTGCGCCCGGCGGCTACCCCCACGCGCACCTTGTCGATGTCATTTGCTAGTACTACAAGCACAACAAACGGGTGCGGGTAGGACTTTCCCAGTCGCCGCACCCGTTTGAAATCGGCTGGTCTGCTGAGGCGAAATCCTCGCTTCACCGATGCTCAAGGGCCATGCTTCGCCGTCAGGCGGTTGGAGTATAGACGCGGGTGGGCGCCTATGCGTTCCAGTTAACCTTTTTGACGTGGTTATTGGCTTTCACCGTCAGCTTTTTGCGGCCCTTCAGACGGCGACGCTTCAATACATCCTGTCCCGAGGAGCTGGACATGCGCTTGCGGAAGCCATGCACGCGCACGCGACGGCGCTTCTTGGGCTGGTAGGTTCTCTTAGGCATCTTCTTTCCTTGCTATTTAATAAGTTCCAAACTAACGAGGCAAAATTATACCCGTACTTTCGTGCAAAGTTGCACAGGTTCCAATTTGCACTATAATGCCCATACGCCAATTTCTGGAGGAATGCATGTCTGTTGGAGAAAGCCACACATCCAAGCACGATAGCGGCCTGGATACCATGGATGTCTTTGTGAGCCTGTTCGCCGCCGCCGTGATCGCCGGTGTCGTATGGTCGGTCGTATTTGGTGTGTTTGCTGGCGCAGCCTATGGGCTGGAGTACTTCCAGGTGGAGCTGCCCCAGCTGGCCGCGGATGGCCTGCGTATTGCTGGCAGCGTGCTGCCTTGGCTGGCTGCCATCCCGGCGGCCTGGTTCGGCTACCAGTACATCGTGCGCCTGCCGTAGGGCAGGTTGGTTCAAAACGTCAAAAAAGCTCGGGCAATCACCCGAGCTTTTCGTTTAGCTACTCTTCGCCGTCTTCTGGGGCAATTTGGCCAGGCTGGATCACTTCCAGCACTTCGCCATGCAGGTTGATGCGCACTTTGAACCCGCTCATCCCCAGGTAGGTACGGCTGTCCAAAGGCAAGCCCTGGGCCAGCACCTGGTCAAATTGCTCATCGACATTCTTTAGCTGATTGAGAATGGCGGCCTGGGTGAAAATATCCTCCTGGCCCATCATCTGCGCGGCTTGCTTGCTCAGCTCTTCTTCATGCCCAGAGAGCATTTCGGCCATTTGGCGCAGCACCTGCCGGTCTACCTCCTCAGAGGAGACATGGCGCATAAACCCCTGGTCGTTGATTACATAGAAGGCTTCGGCGCCAACGTGAGTGGTGTTGACCGGCTGGTCGTATTCATCTACCACCAGCCCATCAAACAATGCGTGTTTTGCCATGCCCTATCTTACTCAATCGGCATGGCCTGGACTGTTAGCGATTTATAAAAAACCAGCTGTTTTTGGCCCTACGCTAGTAGTGCACCTGCACCACTGTGCCCACGCTGGCCCAGTTGAACATCCACTGGGCGTCTTCGGTGGTCATGTTCACGCAGCCGGCGCTCATCGGCGTGCCGAAGTTGTTGTGCCACCAGGTGCCGTGGATGCCATAGTCGCCATAGAAATACATGACCCAGGGAACGTCCCGAATGTAATAGCCCGGTCCAGACATGTCTTGCATGCGTACTTTGATCCAGACCTTGAAGGTGCCGGTGACCGTTGGGGAGCCTGGCCGCCCGCTGGAGATCACGAAGCTGCGTACCAGCACGCTGCCTTCGTATGCCTCCAGAGTTTGGTCCGTGAGGTTGACGTTGATCCAGCGCTCGCTGGGGCCGACGCCGCGCGGCAGCTCCACAAAGTGCTTCTCTAGGTTGCTGGTATCTGCGCCCATGGTGGCCGTAGGCGTAGCGCTGGGGGTGAAGGTAGGCGTAGAGGTCAGCGTCGCCGTGGGCGATGCGGTGTGTGTGGGCGTGTAGGTGGCCGTCGGTGTGTTGCTGGCTGTGGGCGTAGCGGTTTCGGTCGGTGTGGCCGTGGCCAGCAGGCTGTCCAGGCTGTTGGCGGCGGCCGCGCTCACGAAGCGCAGACCGTCATCTACACCGGGTGGGCGCAGCCAAGCAAACAGGGCAAAGGCCACGGTGAGTGCAGCCAGCGCCATCAGCGCTAGGCTGGCCCAGCGTGGCGTGGCGGCCTCAACTGCCGCACTGCTTGCGGCTTGGGGCGCGTCTGGGAGTTCTTGCGCCGCGCGCGGCGCCGAGCGCATCGCCAAGCGCATCGCTTGGCGCGCCCGCGTGGAACGTGGGTTGATGCGCAAGGCTTCTTTTAAATAAGCCAGGCTGGCGGTTGGGGCGGCCATGGCCGCCAGCAGCAGCCAGGGCTCCTCTTGCTGCGGCGCCAGCTTGGCGGCCTGGCGCGCCAAACGGCGCGCCTCGGGCTTGCGCCCAGCCGCCAGGGCGGCGCGTGCGTCTACGCATAGTGTGTGCCAGGTCGCGGTCGCCATCTCAGTTGGTGCCCTCGGGTGTGGTGGCGCTTTCGTTATAGATGTAGCACAGCACGCCTTGAGCAATGCCTTCGGCCACTTGGTCGGAGTTCTGCGTCAGCAGCTGGCGGTCGAGGTTCAGGAAACCCGTCTCGATAATGGCGGCGGTGGTGTTGTGGTTGATCTCGTTGAAGGTGTGATAGTTGCTCATATGCGCCGTAATGTTGCTAGGTTGGTAGCGTAGCCCTGTAGCGGCCTGGTAACGGTTGCTCAGACATGCCACCAGACGTTGCGCCTTCTCCGGTGCGGAGCTTGCCAGTGACGAGGCCACCTTGAAGCCGGTGGCGTTGTCATCCACATACTCACAGGTATCCGCATGGATGGATACCAGCACCAAGGCGTTATAGCCCTCCAGCTTGTCGTCATACTCTTGCAGCAGGTCCACATCAAAGCCGGCGCGGGTCAGCTTCTCTTGCACACGGGTAGCCACGTCCAAGTTCACTTCCACTTCCGTCAGGCCGTCCGAGCACACAGCTCCCGAGTCGTTGCCCCAGTGGCCGGCCACAATACCGATGACCGGGCGCGGCCGCGGCGTAGGCGTGGGGAAGCTGTTGCTGGCGGCGGCATCGTTGTTGAGCTGGGCTGCGATCCACTCCGTCAGCCCGGCGGGCAGCAAGCCCAGCGGCGTGAAGGCGGTGAACATGGTGGCCAACACGGCGCTCACCGCCAGGATCGAGCTTAGCTGTCCAAACACGTTCATGCTGGCGCGGCGCGCCCGCGGGCGGCGCGGGCTGGGCTCGTTGTCTGGGCCTTCAGGTGGATGCTCGTCGTGCAGCATAAGGAGAATTATGCTACCCCGAATCCGGCGCTGCACCAATAGGTTTTTGCGGTTGGCATGTGATTTGCAACTCAGCCCGCAGGGCAGCCGCCAGGGCGCGGGGTTACAATGCCTGCATGCAACAACAGAGCCACCCGGGTGCGATCTTGCGCCCCATGCCTGACCAACTGCGCGATGTGCTGCGCTTCTGGACCACGGGTGTCACCATCGTGTCTGCTACCCACCAGGGCATGCGCCACGGCATGACGGTGAACTCGTTCACCTCCCTCTCACTCGAGCCGCCGCTGGTGTCGATTTCCCTGGAGAAGGTTACGCGCACGCATGAGTTGGTGCGCCAGGCCGGGCGCTTCGGCGCCAGCATCCTGTCTGCCGGGCAGCGTGAACTCTCCGACCGTTTTGCGGGCCGCGAGAGCGAGCAGTCTGACCGTTTTGTGGATGTGAGCACCTTCACGCTGGAGACCGGCAGCCCCTTGCTGCACGAAGCGATTGCTTACTTTGATTGCCGCGTCGCCGTCACCCACGATGCCGGTACGCATACCATCTTCATCAGCGAGGTGCTGGCCGCTGGCACCCCCGGCAGCGATGAGTTACAGCCCCTGGTGTATTTCAATCGAGCCTATCGTAAACTCGGCGAAGATTGAATTACCAGTTACCGATCTGAATCTCCAATCTCAAATCTCTATCCCTACTCCCCCCAACGCAGATCACGGCCAAAATCCACCAGCACTTGCAGCGGGCGGCCGTCGCTGTGCGCCAGCACGATCGGCCCGGCGCTGCCGGTGGCGTTCTGCACCACCAGCGCCAGACTGCCGTCCGCCGCCCACAGCGCCTCACGGATGCTGAAGGCATCCGCCCGCACCTGGCTGCGGCTGCCGGCGCCATCCGCTGCGGAGCGCACCATGTACAGCGGCAAGTCGCTTTCCGGCACGTCTACGGAGCTGGCGTAGAAGTATTGCAGATCGCCATTGGGCAGCTGCAGCGGCCAAGCCACAAAGTGATAGGCCTCGCCTGTGTGAGCTTCGATCAGCGGCGCGGCATCTCCTGAAGATGCGTCAAAGCGCCACAGCCCCGGCTCCACCAGCCCCAGCGCCGGGCTGGCCAGCAATACGCTGGCGCTGTCCGGCGTCCAGGCCGCCTGGCAGCACAGCACGGCCTCACCCTGCAGGCGGGTGAAGCGGTTTGTGCTGGCATCCCAAATGCCCAGGCTGCTGCCTTGCGGGCTGGCGATGGAGATCAGTAGCTGCAACCCGGATGGCGCCCACGCCACCGGGCTGTACAGCTCAACTGGAATGATCGTTTCGCCATCACTTTCAACAATATTTTCAAGCACACGCAGCGCAGTGCCGCTGGCGAGGTCGAACAGCCACAGGCCACCCTGGGCGTAGGCCAGCGTGGCGCCATTGGGCGCCAGGCGCGGAGCGCGCACGGCCTCCAGATAGGCAAACTCCAGGCTGGCAGAGTCGGCACTGGCGTTGTCTACCAAAATTTGCGCGGCCGTATCCACGCGGTGCAAAAAGATGCGGTTCTGGATGCGATACACCAGCGTGCCATTGGAGGCGACATCAAATTCGTCGATGGCCCGGTTCACCTGTGTCATTTGTTGCAGCGAGACGCCATCGGCAGCCAGCCGCCACACGGCGGCCGTGCCCTCACGCTCGCTCAGAAAATACAGCGCGTGCGGCAGCAGGCGCGGCGCCTCAGTGGGCGGGGCAGAGGGGCTGGGCTCCAGCGGCGGCATGGTGGCCGCCATCTGCGGGCTGGTGGGGTAGGTGCAAGCCACCAGGCTGAGTATTAGAAATAGAAGGGCAATTACACGCATAAGGGAACACGCCGGTACAGTGCTTCGTTGATTAAGCATGCCTAGTTTAACAAAAGCGTGTCACAAGTGCTGGATTGCGCCATATGCTAGAATCGATGGGCATCATTCATCACCGCCCGGAGGAAAACAATGAGCGCAACCACCCCAGCCGTACGCGGCATGCACTTTGAAGATTTTGAAGTAGGTCACAAGCTGGCCACCGCTGCTCGTACTGTCACCGAGACCGATATTGTGATGTTCGCTGGCCTGACGGGCGACTTCAACCAAATTCATGTAGATGCCGAGTACAGCAAGACCACGCCTTTCGGCGCCCGCGTGGCCCACGGTCTGCTCGGCCTGTCGTTTGCCTCTGGCCTGATCGTGCAGACTGGCATCATGGAGGGCACCATCATGGCCTTCCGCGAGATCAACGAGTGGAAGTTCATCAAGCCGATCTTCATTGGCGACACGATACATGTGGAGACCGAGGTGTTGAGCACCAAGGCCCTGCCGCGCATTGGCGGCGGCTCCGTCAACTTGCAGCTGGAGCTCAAGAACCAGAACGACGAAACCCTGATGAAAGGCATCTGGACGGCGCTGTTCCTCAGCCGCCCAAGCTGACCTATCATGCCCGGCAGTCTGCCAGACGACCCAACCCAGCCGCCCGAGCAGCCGCGTGGGGAGGGCGCCAGCGATCGCTTCCGCCGCCTCTCGGCTACCGGCGCGCAGCCGGCTGGCGCCATGCCCGAAGGCTCACCCGAGGCGGGTGGTGACTTAAGCGATACCCAGCCCAGCCGCCCCATGCCCGCCGCGCCGGCGCCTGTGCCGCCCGATGAGGCGCCAACCATCTTTGGCGAGCCCGTGCGCGCCAGCGATTTCCCCGCCCCGCCGCCACTGGGCCAGACTCCCTCCGGGCCGCGCCCCTCTACCGACGAATTTGGTATGCCGCTGCCGCGCCGCGTGGCCGAAGTAGACCCCGAAGCGACCCGCGTCAGCCGCGCCGCCTACAGCACCGGCCCCAGCCGCCCAACCGGCGCAACCACGCGTGCTACTGCGCCTCAAGGCGGCGGCGCCGGAGCGCGCTTCACGCAGTGGTGGCGGCGTGTAGGCCGCATGGGCTGCCTGCCGCGCGTGCTGGTGTATGGCGGTATCGCTGGCATCCTACTGGCCATGGCCAGCCTGGCCTTCGCCTTCTACGAGTACTACACCATCGCTTCCACGCTGCCTTCGGTGGCGGATCTGCACGCGCGCAGCTCGCAGTTTGAGACCACGCGCATTTTGGATGCCAATGGCAATCTGCTCTACGAAATTCTGGATCCCAACGCCGGGCGGCGTACCTATGTGCCGCTGGAAGACATCTCCCCCTACATGCTGGCCGCCACCATCGCCACTGAGGACAAGGAGTTTTACAACCATCCCGGCTTTAACGTGATGTCGATCGCCCGCGCCTATTTCCAAAACCGCAGCGATGGCGAGATCGTCTCCGGCGCATCCACCATCACGCAGCAATTGGCGCGCATGCTGCTCTTCTCGCCGGAGGAGGCCTCCCAGCGCACCTACTTGCGCAAAGTGCGTGAAGCCATCCTGGCGGCGGAGATCACGCGCCGCTATTCCAAAGACGAAATCCTTGAGCTGTATCTCAACGAAATTTACTTTGGCAACCTGGCCTATGGCGTAGAGGCCGCGGCGGAGACCTACTTCGGCACCACGGCCAGCGAGCTCACCCTGGCGCAGGCCTCCTTCCTGGCTGGGCTGCCCCAGTCGCCCTCGGTGTACGATGTGTACACCAATCGTGAAGCCGCCCTGGGCCGCCAGCAAACCGTGCTGCGCCTCATTTACACCTTGAGCGCCGAGGTCAATTGCATCTACGTCAGCAACAGCCCGCAGCGCGTGTGCGTCTCGCTCGACGAAGCCGCCGCGGCCGGGCTGCAAATGATGGAGTACACCTTCCATCAGCCCGGGGTCGAGATGCGCTATCCCCACTGGGTGCACTACATTCGCTTCCTGCTGGAATCACAATACGACCCGCAAACCATCTATCGCTCCGGCTTCACCGTGCACACTACGCTCGACCCTGAGCTGCAGGACATGGCGCAGCGTACGCTCAGCGAACATGTCGCCACTTTGCAGGACAAGAATGTGGGCAGCGGTGCGCTGGTCACCATCCGTCCCTCGGACGGGCACATCCTGGCCATGGTCGGCTCGGCCGATTTCTACAATGAAGAGATCGATGGCCAGATCAACATGGCCGTGTCTCCGCGCCAGCCCGGCTCTTCCATCAAGCCGCTGACTTACGCCGCCGCCTTCGAGAAAGGCTGGACCGCCTCTACGCTGATCTGGGACGTGGAGTCAGAATTCCCACCCTCCGGTTTGGCCAGCGATACGCGCCCGCCCTACATCCCGCTGAATTATGACCGCCGCTTCCACGGCCCGGTGACCGTGCGCTCAGCGCTGGCTAACTCCTACAACGTGCCCGCCGTCAAAGCGCTGGACTTTGTCGGCATCTACGACAATCCCGACACCCCGGAGGAGGAAGGCTTGGTGGCCTTCGCCCACCGTCTGGGCATCACCGACTTGCAGAGTGACCAATACGGCCTGGCGCTCACCTTGGGCGGCGGCGAGGTCAAGCTACTCGATCTCACCACCGCTTATGCGGTATTTGCCAACCAGGGCCGCCAGGTGACCCCAGTCGCCATCACGCGCATCACAGACTTCCAGGGCAATGTCATCTTTGAAGCCGAGCAGCCCAGCGGCCAGCAGATCTTGCGTGAGGAGCATGCCTTCCTCATCAGCTCCATCCTGTCAGACAATCAAGCGCGTACGCCGATGTTCGGCAGCAACTCGCTGCTCAACCTGCCGTTCCCCGTGGCTGTAAAGACCGGTACTACGGATGACTTCCGCGACAACTGGACCATGGGCTACACCCCGGATGTTGCCATCGGCGTATGGGTGGGCAACCCGGACAACACAGAGATGGAAGGCACCAGCGGCCTGAGCGGCGCGGCGCCCATCTGGGCCGACTTTATGCAACAGGCGGTCAATTACCTCACTGGTGGCAACTCTAGCGGTTTTGTGCGTCCCCCAGGGATCGAGGAGAAAATCGTTTGCACGCTCTCCGGTGCCGAACCTTCGCAGTACTGCCGTGACCAGCGCCGCGAATACTTTGTCGTAGACCAGCCGCCCGCCGATGCGGATAACGACCTGTGGCAGGATATTCTGGCGGATACTTGGACCGGGCTGGAATCCTCGGCTGCCTGTGGTAACCGCTTCACCGAAGAGCGCTTTGGCTTCAACGTGCAAGACCCCTGGGCGATCAAGTGGCTGACACAAACCGGCGCGGGCCGCGAGTGGGCCGAAGCGCACGGCTTTGACGACCCCATCTATTTCTCGCCGCTGCGTGAATGCCGAGACAGCGACCCGCGCCCGCTGCTGGACATCATCCTGCCCAACAACAACGAGCACTTCAACCAGCACGAGGTGCAGGTGGTGGTGCGCGCGGACGCTACCCAGAACTTCCAACGCTACGTGTTGGAATGGGCACGCGGCACCAACCCGGATGACCATGATTGGGAGCAGCTGGCAGCTGGCAACACGCCCATCCCACAGCAAGAGCGCATCTACACCCTGCGCATGGACGAGATGACGCGCGGCGCCATGTCACTACGCCTGACCATGTACAGTACGCAAGGTACGTTTGCTGAATACGAGATCGTGATCTACAACGATATGCCGGAGCCAACGGCTGTTCCGACGGCGACGCCGACCATCACCCCCACGCCTACCTTCACGCCCACAGAAACGCCAACCAACACGCCTGAGCCCACGGCCACGCCTTAGGCTTCCTACAACAGTGGCGCTTGCAGCGCCTCTGTTGTCAGCGGGTCCAAGCGGGCGGCGTCCGCCACGCTGTCTGGCGTCAGCGTCTCGGCTGCCAGCAGGCGGCGCACCGCACGGAACTTGAGGAAGCGCCAGCCGTCTTCAACGGCTTGCGCCAGCCGCGGGTCACGCCCAAGCTTGAACAGTGCCAGCGGGGCGCGGCGCCCGGGTAGCACCACCAGGCTGTTGTGCGCCGGAGTGGTAGCTTGCAACAGCACTTCACCCAGCAGCGCCGAAGCGATCACGTAGAAATTGAACACAACCTCATCGCCGCGCAACCAGCGCAGCGGAGCCCCTTCGCCCTCGTGTACGGCATAGCCCAGGCGTTCACCTAGGTTGCGTAGTGCCGCACGCATTTCGGCCAGGTCGGCGCGGCGCTGGCGCGGCTGGTCCTCGGCGGCCAGTTGCCACAGCCCGTCTTGCTGCACGGCGTAGGAGTGCAGCACCGCCTCCAGCAGCGCCGGGTGCGGGGTCAGCAGCCCGGGGAAGATGGCGCACAGCGCTCGGTCATGCGCCAGTGTGTCTTGTGGCTGGTTGCGCAACAGGCTGCGCACCACCGCCATCTCCACACGGTCCGCTAAGGGTGTGCGTTCTGCGATGCTACGCCCGCTGGGCATGCGCCCGTCGCCAGGTGTGCTCGGCCACCACAGACCGCTCTCGGGTTGCTCAGGGTTGCCGCCATACTGCACAAAGTCACCGTGCATGGTCAATGCCGCTTCGATCTGCTTGCGCGTGTGCGTGAACACCTCGGCAGGCTCCTTGGCCTCGGCGGTCACGCCCATCAGCGGCTGCTTGTTCAGCAAATTCAGGGCCGCGGCTTGCAAATAGTCAAACGCACTCGGCTGGCCACGGCCATTGAGCGTGAACTGCGCCGCCCGCCGCACAGCCTCCGCGGGCGGCTCGCTGGCGGCCTGGGCCGCGCCCTTGTACAGCGTCAGCTGCATTTCGGCGGCGGCATTGCGGTAGGCCATGCCGTGGATGCGCAGCCCGGCCAGGTTGGCCGCCACCGCAAAGGCGGCCTGCAGCCCGCTTTCGCTTTCCGGCAGCAGGGCCAGCACGGGGACTTTCTCCGTGATGCGCTCGGCCACCGCCGCCAGGGCGGCGTGCAGCGCTTCCGTGTGCCAGGCGAAGTCGTAGCGTTTGCGGCGCAGCACCAGTACAAACGGCCCGATGGCTGCGCGCCCCCACAGCCAGCCCGCCCACAGCGCACACAGGGTCCAGAACGCTGGCGCCGGGCGCGGGATCGTGGTGGCTACCGCGGCCAGCGGCAGGTCTTTGATCTCGGCCGCCAGGTCACGCATGCGGCCTTCGTAGATGCACAAGCCGCCGCTCTCTGGTGGGGCTTCGGGCCACACCGTGAGCGCCACGGGCGCATCCGCTTGCGCCCACAGCGCGATCGAGCGCTCCATCTCGAACCAGATGTTGTATTCGCGGAACTGGGGTGGGGCATTGAGCTGCTTGGGACGCAGCCGCCCGCTGGGGTGCGCCCACAGCTTGGTGGCGCGGTCGCAGGCGCTCAGCAACAGGGCGGAGAGCAGGCGCTGCTCACTCTCGTCCACATCCAGGCTGCTCATGCGGTTGATGATGGTGATGAGCGCATAGGCGGCCCGCGGTAGGTAGGCTTGCAGCGCCTCTTCGGCGTGATGGCGGTCTGGGTCGTCTTTGGCGGCGATGCGCTCCAGGGCACGCGAGAGGGTTGGCCCGCTCATGTGGTGGGTGGCGGCGCGTGCCTGATCTTGCTCATCGCACGGGTATTCGCCTTGCGCACCGCACTGCTTGCAGTCCAGCAGTTTGGCGTACGGCGCGGCCGCCTCGCGCTCCCACAGGAATGCATCCGCTGGGATCTGCGCTTTACATGCGGGGCACTCGGTCAGATACAGCTCCAGGATGGCTGGCTCCAGGCGCTCGTCACCGCGGCGCGCCGCGCCCAGCATGGCCAAGACTGCCGTCAGCGCTTCGGCGCTGGGCGGCTGGGCGTGCATATCGATGAGGAAGTGAGCGATGGGGTTGTTGGCCGCCACCAGCACGCGGTAGCCGGCGCGGGCCGCCGCGACTGCCCAATGCGGCGAGGCGCCAAACGGCTCCAGTACCCAGCTGCCGGGCGCGGCGTGCTGCGCCAGCCATTCGCCGGCCACGCCGCGCGGCACGGGCGGCAGGTAGCGTTCCAGCGGGCTGGGCGCGAAGCTGCCTTGGGATGGGAGATAGATGTTGGGGTCAGCCATGGAAAGAAACCACAGATAAACACAGATGCTGAAGGCAGATGAACACAGATGAATACATCAAGCTTTCCCCTCTGACTGCTTCGTGCGGTTTCATTGCATTATTCTCGTATCACTCCGTATGCTGCTCCGCCAAGCGGCAGGGGTTGCTGCGCAAACTCTGTGTGAGTGAAGTGGCTGTCTTGCAGTCTTTCGTCGCGGACTGGCCTTGTGTTACTTGCCCTCCGGGATGCGACGCGATTTAATATCCTGCTCTATACGCTCCTGCAAATAGATCTTAATCAGTGATTGATAAGGAACGTCACGCTCGTTGGCCAGTTGGCGCAGTGTATCCAGTAGGGTTTCTGGAAGGCGCAATGAGATGGACTTTGTAGACGGCTTGAGTTTGGGAAACAAAACGCGTTCAGCCTTTTTCCAATCCAGATAATCAGCTGAATCGTGCTCGCTCCAAAACTGGCGTTCCTCATCCTCGTTCTTGAACTTAGGAATTGCCTTGCTCATAGATCTTGCGCTCCTTCCTGCTCATATCTCGGGCTGAAATAACCCGGATCTTCTTTTTTCTAACGGTAAATGCAATAAAGAGGCGCCGCCTGTTCAGCGTTTGCCCAAGTACATAGAATCTGGTTTCTTTTTGCGAATGGGCTTTGTCATCTGCCAGGATCAGGGGTAGATTGAAAAAGACCTCTTCACATTCGCTGGGCAGCACCTGGTGGGTTTGCCAGTTTTTGGCTGTGTTGCTTTCGTCCCAGCCAAAGCCTAAAACCTCAGCAAAATCAACCATAGGTGTATATTACTATAATATACACCTACTTTGTGAGTGCTTCCTTAGGCGGGTAGAACTGCAGAATGGCCGGGGTGACGTGGCTGAGGTCTTGCAAATCAGCGCAGAACTGCTGGCGCAGCGCGGGTGCGCCGATGACCAACGCTGGCACAGGGTTGCTGGTATGCGTGCGGCGGCTGAGATCTTCCATGTTGCCGTGGTCAGAGGTGATCAGGATCAAACCCTCCTCATCCTGCCAGGCCTCTAACAAGCCGCCCATCACCCCATCAAAATGCTCCAGCAGCCTGACCGCGCCGGGGTGGTCTTGCTTGTGTCCGGCATAGTCACTCGGCCAGAATTCAAAGAAGGCCAGGTCATACGTGCGCGTGACCTCGGCCAGGCGGCGTCCGGCCTCATGCGGGGTGTGTAGCGGCGCATCGCCAAAGCCGAGCTGCGTGCGCCAGCCCTCGCCGGTAAAGTCGGCCGAGAAGCCATCGCCATGCAGCATGTCTTCGTGCGTCTTGAGCGCAATACCGGCGCTGGTCACCGCCAGCGGGATGGCCGAGAGCAGGCGTTTGCCGCTGTCGATACCCTTGAAATACATGGGCGGGTAAGCGTTGAGTAGTGTGCTGCGGTAGCCGCGCTGGCTGAGCTGTTTGAAGAGATTGTCCTCTTGCACCACGGCGGCCACAGGCTTGTTGGGCTTGGGGCCGTAGTGCTCGCCGACGATGTGCGGTACGTTCTTGCCGGTGAGTAGGGCCGCCTGGCCGGTGGCCGATTGCGGCAGGCCGGGCATACCCAGGTTGGCATCCAGCGCCAACAAGCTGGCGCGCTCCGTTTCTAGCGGGGCGCTGCCCGCAACCAGGCGTGCGCCGCCCAGCAGGGAGTCTATGTTGGGGGTGCGTGCGGCGGCGAAGGGATTGGTTTCGGGGTTATTGTCGCCAAAGCCAATCCCATCCATGAAAAGGAAGAGAAACTTCATTAGTGGCTCCCGCCGTGGAGTTCTGTGCTCGGCGCAAGCCGAGTAAGAACTCCAACGCGTCGGCGGTCTTTGCCGACGCAACCGTCCATGAAAAGAAAGAGGAAGTGCATGCGAGGATTTTACTCCGCACTTCCACAGACAAAGAAGCTATTGCGTGTGCATCCCGTGCGCAGCCAGGGATCCTTGAAGCGTGTGCTGTCATTGCGAGGAGTAGACGCTGCGCAGCAGCGGCAACGGACGAAGCAATCTGGTTTGTTCTCTTCCCGGAAGCCGCCCTGAACCCCGCATGAACCCCCTCGCAACGTTCTGTCTGGGATGTGCAACCTGTGGAGCCGCCTGTGGGCTCCGCGTCGCACGTTTGCGAGAACTGCTATTGGCATTAGTGCGTTTGGATCGATTTATTTTGTAGAAAATGCGAGAGATAGCAGAATCAAAAAGCAATCGATTAATTGATTAATCGATTGCTTTTGATTGGCCGCTATCCGATTACGCGCAACTCGCGCGGGAAGCTGCTCAAGGTCAGTGGGCCGTCAGCCGTCATGACCACGTTGTCTTCAATGCGCACACCGCCGCGGCCATCCAGGTAGATACCAGGCTCCACAGTGAAGCTCATGCCCTCGGCTAGCGGCAGCGTATTGTCGCCGCGCATGTAGGGCTCTTCGTGACCCTCCATGCCCAGGCCGTGGCCGGTGCGGTGCGTGAAGAATTGGCCGTAGCCATTGTCCTCGATGGCGTCACGCGCCGCCTGGTCCACCGCGGCGCACGGCGCGCCGATGGCGGCGGCCTCGCGGCCAGCTTGGTTGGCCAGCTTCACGATCTCGTAGATGCGTTTGAACTCCTCGCTGATCTCGCCCACCGCAAACGTACGCGTCAGGTCGGAGAGGTAGCCGTTATAGGATGCACCCCAGTCGATCAACAGCAAATCGCCCGCTTTGATCTTGTAGTCGCTCACCGTGGCGTGCGGGTTGGCGCTGCTTGCCCCCGCCGCTACGATCGGTGCAAAGGGCAGCTCAGGGTCAGAGCCTAGCGCATATAGCTCCTGCACCAGGATGCCGGCAATTTCCTTCTCGCTCATGCCGATCTTGATCTTCTTCAACGTAGCTTCCAGCCCGCCCTCGGCGATCTCCACCGCCTTCTTCATCGCCGCGATCTCGCCGGCGTCCTTGTGCTTGCGCATGTCGGCGATCAGCGCCTCGGCAATGGGGAACTCGGCGCCGGGGAAGGCGGCTTCGAGGTAGCGCAGCTCCATCACGCGCAGGCGCAAACCTTCTACGCCGATCTTTTGCGCAGGGCCGATCAGTGCCGCGGCCTGGTTGAAGGCCGCCTGCCACTCAGCTGGGTTTTCGCTATAGGTGACGGCTTGGATGTCAAAGCCCAGGTTGGCCAGCTTGCCTTTTTCAAAATCGGGCAGCACCATCACTGGCGTTTTGCCCGGCGCCAACAGCAGCACGGTGGGGCGCTCCATCAGATGGAAGTGCAGACCGCTCATGTAGACCTGGCTTGGCCCGGCATTGAGCGCCATGGCGTCGTAACCGCCCGCGCTGAGCGCTTGGGCCAGTTGGGCCTGGCGGCGGACGAGATTTTCGGTGGAGAACGGGTCGGTCATTGTGCGCTCATTTCAAAGGGTGGATTGTGGCTGGATTATATTTGATGTTAGCCTTGTCGCTCTGGAGAGCTATGTTTCGACTGGAAGAATTAGATCAACTGGATTACGGCCGCAAGATGCAAGCCATCTATGCTGGCGTGCGTGACCGCCGCATCCCGGCGGAACAGCGATGGCAGTACTGGGTGGCGGCGCGCAATGAGCTGCTGGGCGGCCATCCACACTCGCCAGTGCTGGCTGCACAGCGGGTGCACTTCATCAACCTGGCGTATTACCCCTATGACCCGGCGTTGCGCTTTATGGTGGACGTAGATATCGATGTGCAGCCCGAGCAGCTCGCGCTGGGTGAAGCACAGGTGCAGCGTGTAGGCCGCGTACATTTCCCCATCGCCGGCAGCACGCTCAGCCTGTCGCTGTTCAGCCTGCAGAGCTACGGCGGCGGGTTGCTGCTCCCGTTTGCAGATGCCAGCGCCCGCAGCGGCCGCACCTACGCGGGTGCACGTTGGCTGCTGGACACGCCGCAGGGCGCAGACCTGGGCGAGGAGCACGGCAAACTGGTGCTCGATTTCAACTTTGCCTACAACCCCGCCAGCGCCTATAACCCGGCCGCGCCGCGGGTGGAGGCCCCGGCCGAGAACCAGCTGGCGCTAGCCATCCCGGCTGGTGAGTTGGCGTATCCGGTAGGGTAGTTCTCAAAGGTTTAACCACAAAGACACAAGGGCACCAAGAAAATTCTTTCTAACCGCAGATAAACGCAGATGGGACGCGGATAAGGGCAACTGCCTTAACCACAAAGACACAAGGCCACAAAGAAGATTTCCTAAGCTTGGCTTTGTGTTCTTTGTGCCCTTTGTGGTTCAGGGGTTTGGGCTTGACAAAGGCAGCCCGCTCACTATAATTTAGGCATACCTAAATATAGATGAGGGCATTATGTTGAACCTGCAACTACTCTTAACTCACAGCCTTGTTGGCATTCTTGCCATCAGCGCCATCATCCTCACCGTGGGGATCAAACGGCCGCGTTGGTTTCTGGAAAAGAAGAATGTACCGCCAGACATCCTGGCCGCGGTGCCGCCGCGCACCGAAGCCGAACGGCGCCAGTCGCTGTGGGCCGCCATCCCGCTGGCCTTGCTCCTGCTCGGGTTGGTGTTCTACTCCACCTACACCTTTGGCCGGGCGAGCGGCGCCAGCTTCGGCCTGCTGTTCCTGCATGCCTTCATCCTGATCCTGGCTGTCAGCACTTTTGACCTGGTGGTGATTGATTGGCTGCTGTTGAACACCATCACTCCGCGCCAGTTCGTTTACCCGGGCACCGAAGGCTTTGCCGGTTACAAGAATTACGGCTTCCACGGCCGGGCGCACCTGCGGGCGCTGCCCGGGCAGGCGGTCTTTGTCCTCATGGCCGCTGGCGTGGTGGCGCTACTGTTGGCATAAAAAAAGCCCCGCATTGCGGGGCTTTTTTTATATTGCTAGTAGAACTCGCCTTGCAGGTAGGCCCGCGTGCGGTCGTTCTTGGGTTGATCGAGTACTTGCTCAGCTGGCCCGGCTTCCACCACTTCACCCAGATACATGAAGACCAGATAGTCAGCCAAATGGCGCGCCTGGCGTAGCACATGGGACACCAGCACTACGGTGTACTCCTTCTTTAACTCCTCGAGTCGCTCTTCGATGAACTTGGCCGAAATCGGGTCTAGCGAAGAGGTAGGCTCGTCACCCAAGATCACTTGCGGCTCCACGGCCAAGCCGCGCGCCAGGCACAGGCGTTGTTGCTGGCCAATGGAGAGATCGCGCGCAGGGGTATTGAGCCGGTCCTTCACCTCGTCCCACAGCCCACCGATCTCCAGGTAGTGCTGCACTTTCTCGCGCAGTTCTTTGCCGTTGCGCGCCAGCTTGTGGATGCGCATGCCGTAGGCCACATTCTCAAAGATGGACATGGGCAGGGGGAACGGGCGTTGCGCGATGAGGCCAACCTTGGTGCGCACCTCGGTGACTTCGACATCGGGTGCATACAGGTTCACGCCGTCCAGCTCTACGTTTCCGGTGACCCGGGTGTCATCGGTCAGGTCATGAAAGCGGTTGAGCGTCTTGAGCAGCGTGGACTTACCGCATCCAGAGGGGCCGATGATGACGGTAATTTGGCCGCGTGGAATATCCAGGTTGATGTCTTTAAGTGCGTGCACTTTGTTGTAGTGCACATTCAGATCGCGAATTTTGATGTGAGTTTCCAAACAGGCCTCTTGTTAGCGGATCACATTACGGCTCAACCGGCGTGCCAACAACCGGGAGAGCGAGCTGATGATCAGAATGACGATCGTGAGTACCAGCGCAGTGGCGTAGCCGTTGCCGCGCACATCCGGAAATGGCGAACCAAGCTGGAAGAATACGGCCAAGGGCAACGAGGCGGTGGGGCTGGCTAATGAAGTGGGGATGCGGTCACTAAAGCCAGCCGTAAACAGCACCGAGGCAGCATCGCCCATGCCGCGGCCGAAAGCCAGCAGCACCGCAGTGACCAAGCCGGGCAGCGCCTGGCGCACCAGCACGCTGCGAGCGGCCTCTAGGCGTGTGGCCCCTAGGCTGAGTGCTGCCTGGTTAAGCTCAATCGGCACCATGCGCATGACTTCATCCATGGCGCGCACCATGATGGGGATCTGTAGCAGCGTGAGCACCAAAATGCCTGCGCCCAATGAGGCGCGCATGCCAAATGCGATCATGATGGTGAACCCGAAGGCGCCATACACCAGCGAGGGGATGCCCCACAGCACATCCAAAGTGAGGCGCATCAGCGAAGCCAGGCGGCTGGCGCCGGTGTATACGTTGATGCCAAAGGCGATAGGCAGGCTGACCAACAATGCGAGGAAGGTGCCGCCGCCTGCCAGCAACAGCGAGCCCACGATGGCATTGAGGATGCCGCCCTCACCCCCCAGGAAGAAGCCGCCCTTGGGCGTCTTGGTGATGAGGTCCAGATCAAGGTAGGGCAGGCCGCGCACAAAAATGGTGATAAGGATGGCGGCAAGTACGGCAACCAGCAGGCTGCAAGCCAACAGCATGATTGCGCGCATCACCCGTTCTTCCAGATGAGCAAGCGACCAACGTTTTTTCATGCCTGCGCCCTCCGGTTGGCGCGGATAAGCACCAGAGCGGCCCCCAGGTTGAAGATAATGACGATGACCAGTAGCAGCAAGGCCGCCCCCATCAGCGCCGAATCATAAAGGGGTACTGAAAGCATTTCGCCATAATTGTTGGCGATGAGCGCGGTGAGCGGATAGCCGGGGTCAAAAATGGAGCTTGGGATCAGCGGTGTGTTGCCCACCACCATCATCACGGCCAGGGTCTCGCCAAAGGCGCGCGATAAACCCATGACCACGGCAGCGATCAGCCCGGGCAGGGCGCGCGGCAGCACCACTTTTTTGATGGTTTGCCAGCGCGTAGCGCCCAGCGCCAGCGAGCCATGGCGCAGCCCTTCAGGTACAGAGCGCAGCACTTCGATGGATACGGAGATGATGATCGGCGAGATCATCACCGCTAGCACAATGCCACCGCTGAGGATGGAGTAGCCGGTGGGGTTGTTGGCGGCGAAGAGCGGGATGCTGCCGAGCCAGGGCTGAACAAAGGCTGAGATCTGCGGCACCAACGGGACGATGACCAGTAAGCCCCACACGCCGTACACCACCGAAGGGATACCGGCCAGCAGGTCAATGGCGGGCAAGATGGCCGGGAGGGCGCGCCGCTTGGCGTACTCCACCAGGAAGAGCGAGGCCAGCATGCATAAGGGCACGGCCAGTAGCAGCGCCAACAAGGTGACCGAGAGCGTGCCGCTGATGAAGGTCAGCAGGCCAAATTCGCCCGCCGAGGGGCGCCACTGCGTGCCGCTGAGAATCTCCCATACACTGCTGTGCTCCAGCAACGGCTGGGTGCGCAGCAGGAAACCCACCACCATCGCCAGCAGGAGAAACAAGGGCAAACTGGCTGCCAGACGGTAGTTCCTGGCAGCCTGTTGGTCACTGCGGATACGGCCTGCCTGCGTCTTTAGTTTTCGGTCATCTGTGTTCTGCAAGCCCGCTTCCTTTCACTGCGAAGCTTTAGGGGAGCCTAGCAATCTCTCCCGCTAGCTCCTCGGCCGAAAGGGCAACGTACCCAGCTTCGCTCACGAAGGTCTGGCCTTCGCTGTAGATCCAGCGCAGGAAGTCCAGTGTAGCCCCGCTGGGATCGCCCTTGGTGACAATGTACAGCAGGCGGGAGGGCGGAGAAGGGTAGACGCCATCCAGAATGGCTTGCACCGCTTCGGTGCGCGTCTCCAAGTATTCGTGCTCCTCGATCTGGCCGTTGGTGTTCAGATCGATGGGGGCTACTACTGCACCGCTGACAGGCACGCCTGTACTGAAATCGTACACGAAACCGAGATTGTTGTAACCGATCCCCAGCCGGTCATTGAGCACAGCCGTGAGCAGGCCAGGGTCGCCATCCACACCGATGCCCTTCAGGTCTTCTTGTGCTTCAGCCCCATAGAAAAGGGCGATCATTTCAGCCGCGCCGGCCGAATCGGAGCGCGTGTATACATTGACTGCTTCGGTGATGCTGGGCTCGCCCAAGAGTTCGCCCCATGTGCTGATCTCTTGCGTAATGTACAGCTTATGCAGTGCCTCGGTGGTGAGGCCGCGCTCCAGGATCAGATCAATGTAGGGATTGTTGGCGTTCACCACCACGAAAACTGCATCACGCGCCACGGCAAAGCCTACTGCGCCGAGAGCAATCTCTTCCTGGCGCAGCTCGCGCGAGACCATGCCGAAGTCAGTTGCACCGGAGAGCACGTCCGAAATGCCCTTGCCCGCACCGCCGCCGGTGATGTCAAAGGCCACATGAGGGTTCTCGCGTGTGTATTCTTCGGCGTAGCGTTGCATCATGGGGTAGAGCGCAAAGGCGCCCGAGCTGGAAAGCGTGACGCTGGGCGCGTCCGTGCCGGTACCACAGGCGGCCAACAGCAGGCTGGCCAGTAATAGCGTGAGAAGAAGTCTCCGTAATTGCATGGTTCTCCTTAAAGCTAAATAAACATCCGTGCCAACTCTTGTTGGAGTTGCTTTAATTTAGGAACGCTGTTCCTGTTCACACTATGACACCTCAATTTTAGCTAAATATGAATAAGAGGTTCTCGTGGCTATCGACATTTTGCGGCACTCGTATAGTTGATCTAAAAAAAAAGCCCCGCATTGCGGGGCTTTTTTTAGCTGGAGCCGAGCGCTTCTTGCAGCGCTTCTTCTTCGGTCTGGCTCTTAATGATCACATCCGGGATTTCGTCCTGCACGTTGCGCAGCCGCGGGCTGTATAGTGCTCCTGCGGAGATCAGAAGTACCAGCATGCCGATCACGGCGAAGAACAGCGCCATGCCGCGGCCGGGGCCAACGCCCACCAACTCTCCGATGAGGGTCTCGGCCAGCGCGCCGCCCGGCATGAGCGCCGGGCCAAACACACGGTCCACCAGCGGGCCAGAGAGCAGGATGGCGATGGGCGCGGTGAACTGCGCCAGCATGCGGCGCACCGAAAACACACGGCCTTGCAGGTCTGGCTCGGTTTTGCTCTGCCACAGCGCCTGGCTGCTGCCGTTCATGATCGGCAGTACCAGCATGGAGAAGAAACCGACAACCGCGATCAGGGTCATGCTGGCGGGCAGCAGCAGGAACAACAACATAATGCCCATCCAGATGCCTGTGCCCAATACGCCGTAGACGCGCCGCTTGGGGCCACCCCAGGCGCTCATTACGAAGGTGCCCACCAGCATGCCGGCGCCCACGATGGAGCCCACCAGGCCAGCTTGCGCGGGAGTGCCCAGGTCCAGCAGCAGCGGCGTCCACAGCGGCTGCAGCATGGTGAAGAACAGGTTGATACCGGCAAAGTACATCAGCAACTGGAACAGCCCCGGCCGTTGCTGAATGTAACTGAACCCGGTGCGGATGCTGGCCAAGATAGAAGGCTTCTTGGCAGCTTCCTCTTCGGTGCGCACCGGCTCAGGGATGCGCACATACAGCAGGGTGCCGACCGCGAAAATAAAGGTGGCAATGTCGACCATCATGATGTTGGGGATGCCCCAGGTCAGGAATAGGGCACCAGCGATGGCCGGCGCGGCCAGTTGCGAGATGGCATCTGCCATCTGCACCATGCCGCTGGCGCGCCCCAGTTGCTCCTGGGGCACCAGCATAGTGGTTGCGGCCGAGTAGGCTGGCCATTGAAAGGTGTTGAACAGCGAGGCCACAAAGTTGGCGGCGTAGATGTGCCAGATCTCCAACTTGGCGCCCAGGATCAGCGCCAGCACGGCGATGGTGGTGAAGCCAGCGCCCAGGTCGCTCAGGATCATCATCCAGCGGCGCGGGAAGCGGTCCACCAGCGCACCGGCGATGGGGGAGAACAACACGCCGGGCAGCGTGAAGGCCAGGATGCTCATGGCAAACGAGGTGATCGAGCCGGTTTCCTGGTACACGTACACACCCAGCGCAAACCCCGTGAGGCCGGAGCCGAGCAGGGAGACCAATTGGCCGACCCAGATAATGTAGAAAGTGCGCATGCTCTGTGAGCCTGCAGTGGTTGTTTTAGCTGTCATAGTTTCCAGGGAATGGGGTGTTTGACGAAGTGGCCTGTAGTATACCCCTGGGTATTCTGGGTTTCTTGACAGCCCCCCTGTGGCGCAGTAAAATCCTTGTTCTGTACGCTAGGGCCTGTAGCGCAGTTGGGAGCGCGCATCAATCGCACTGATGAGGTCGAGGGTTCGAATCCCTCCAGGTCCACTGTGTAGTGGCAACCTTGCGAAGGGTGATGTCGGGCTAAGCTGCACAGTATGAGCCTTCGCAAGGTTACACTGGCGCTGGACATTTACACAAGCTGGCGTTTCGTTACTCGGCGTAGCCGAGTAGAAACGCCATAAGCATGGCGTAGCCATGCGTACGGGCCCATGGCGCAGCTGGGAGCGCGCCTCAATGGCATTGAGGAGGTCGAGGGTTCGAATCCCTCTGGGTCCACTAGCAAGACAAAGTGAATAGTGACCGGTGAGCAGTGAACCGGTCACGCCGAGCAGGAGTAGTAGGTTTCGCTTTACGCTCACGCAGAGAGTCGGGTGAATGGTGCAAGCCCGGCACGCGCAAAAGCAAACTGAACTCGCCTGCGAGCCTTCGCTGGCACGGCAACGGGCACGCCCGATACAGCGTCAAAGAGCGGCCTGCGCACTGTTGCGCGGCAATGCGGGTGGTACCGTGGGAGCACTCTCTCATCCCGTGACAGAAACGTCACTGGGTGAGAGATTTTTGTTTTAACTTAGTAATTAGAGAACTAGAGATTTGGAAGTTTGGGTTTATGGCTTAGAGCTTACAGCTGATAGCTGAGTGCTAATAGCTAAACGCTAATAAAGGAGTCTTATGGCAGAGAAGTACAACCCGGCCGAGATCGAGGCCAAGTGGCAGCAAAAATGGGAGGCGGATGGCATTTACCATGCCGATATTGACCCCAGCCGCCCCAAGCACTACGCGCTCACCATGCTGCCGTACCCCTCGGGCGATCTGCACATCGGCCACTGGTACGCCATGACCCCGTCAGACGCGCGGGCGCGCTTCATGCGCATGCGCGGCTACAACGTTATGTTCCCTATGGGCTTCGATGCGTTTGGTCTGCCCGCCGAGAATGCCGCCATCAAGCGCAACATCCATCCCAAAGAGTGGACCTACGCCAACATTGAGAACATGCGCAAGCAGCTGCGCAGTATGGGCGCCATGTTCGATTGGCGTCGTGAGATCGTGTCTGCTGACCCCGAGTACTACCGCTGGACGCAGTGGTTCTTCTTGCAACTCTACAAGAGCGGCATGGCCTACCGCAAAATGGCCGCGGTGGACTGGTGCCCTAAAGACAACACCACGCTGGCGCGCGAGCAGGTGGTGGGCGAGAACCGTGTGTGCGAGCGTTGCGGCACGCCGGTCATCAAAAAGAATCTGGAGCAGTGGTTCTTCCGCATCACCAACTATGCCGATGAGCTGCTGAACTTTGTGGGTATTGACTGGCCGCAGCAGATCCGCACCTTGCAGACCAACTGGATCGGCCGCTCCGAAGGTGCCACGGTGGCTTTCAAGACCGAAACCGGTGACGAATTCACTATCTTCACCACCCGGCCGGACACGCTGTGGGGCGCCACCTTCATGGTGCTGGCCCCCGAGCACCCGCTGGTGGCCAAGGTCACCGCGGCCGACAAGCAGGCCGAAGTGGACGCCTATGTGGCTGAGGCTACGCGCCAAACTGACATCGAACGCGAGTCCACCGAGAAAGAGAAGACCGGCGTGTTCACCGGCGGCTATGCCATCAACCCGGTCAGCGGGGAGCGCGTCCCGATCTGGATCGCCGACTATGTGCTCATGACCTACGGCACGGGCGCCATCATGGCTGTGCCAGCGCACGACGCGCGTGATTTCGCCTTTGCGCGCAAGTACGGCTTGGAAGTGCGCCCCGTGGTGCAGCCGGAAGGCGAAGCGCTGGACGGTTCCACCATGGCCGAAGCCGCCACCGCCGAAGGTGTGATGGTCAACAGCGGCCCGCTCTCCGGTACCGTAGCAGACCAGGCCATTGCGCAAACGATCGCCTTCCTGCAAAAGAAGGGCGTGGGCAGCGCCACCACCGGCTACCGCATCCGTGACTGGCTGATCTCGCGTCAGCGCTATTGGGGCGCGCCGATCCCCATCATCTACTGCAAAGCTTGCGGCCCGCAGCCGGTGCCCGATGACCAGCTGCCGGTGACCCTGCCAGACGATGTGGAGTGGACGCCCACCGGCGAAAGCCCGCTGAAGCTGCACCCCACTTGGAAGCACACCACCTGCCCGCACTGTGGTGAAGCCGCCGAGCGCGACACCGACACGATGGACACCTTCATGTGCTCCTCGTGGTATTTCTTGCGCTACCTCAGCCCGCACTACGACAAGGCGCCCTTCGACCCGCAAGAGTACGACTACTGGATGCCAGTGGATACCTACACCGGCGGCGCTGAACATGCCGTGATGCACTTGCTGTATGTGCGCTTCTTTCATAAGGCTCTGCGTGATATTGGGATCGTTGAAGGCCACGAGCCCATGACCCAGCTGCGCAATCAGGGCCAGATCCTGGCCAGCGACCACCAGCGCATGAGCAAATCACGCGGCAACGTGGTCGATCCAGATGAGCAGGTGGCCCTGTACGGCGCAGACATCGTGCGCGCGTACCTGATGTTCGGTTACCGCTGGGCCGAGGGCGGCCCGTGGAGCGACGAGAACATCCAGGGCGTGGTGCGCTGGGCGCACAAGGTATGGACGCTGTTCACAGACGAGGTGTCTGCTAGCAATCGAGGAGACGCTGGCGCGGCCAAGGCGCTGCGCCGCAAGGTGCACCAGACGATCCAGAAGGTGACGCGTGACCTGGAGGCCTTCGAGTTCAACACCATCATCTCAGCCTTCATGGAGCTGGCCAACACCATGGCCGACCTGTGCTCAAAGGTGGGCGGCAGCCCCGAGTGGGAAGAGGCCAAGGATGTGTACCTGCGCCTGATGGCGCCGGTCACTCCACACATCACCGAAGAGTTGTGGGCGCGCAGTGGCAAGCCCTACTCGGTGCATCTGCAGAGCTGGCCGGTTGCCGACGAGGCTGCTGCCCGCGAGGATGAGATCACGCTGGTGGTGCAGATCAATGGCAAGCTCAAGGATCGCATCACCGTGCCCGCTGGTATCAGTGATGATGACGCCAAGGCCAACGCCCTGGCCAGTGAAGCGGTGGTCAAGGCGTTGGAGGGTAAGACCCCGCGCCAGGTCATTGTGGTCAAGGGCAAGCTGGTCAATGTAGTGCTTTAGCTGTTAGCGATTAGCTATTGGCCACAAGCTGCAAACTGTAAGCAAGCCCAAGCGTCGTTGCGAGCGGTGGCCGCACGACAGTGCGGCCACCTGTAAGGCAAAGCTGCGCTTGCGCAGCATTTGCTGACGAAGCAATCTCCGAGTGCTAGGCAACAAAAAGCCCTTGTGTCTTTCTCGTTTCCCTGTTCTACGTGCCGTTGTATCATTCACGTGTGAACTGGCTGCGAGACGTCCTTCGACAAGACCGCCATGCCCCCAGCAGCCCGCCACATTGGCGGGCTGCTGTTATGGTGCTGCTTGGCGCGCTGGGCCTGGCTTTCGTGCTGCGCGATATGCCTCTGCTGGGCTGGGATTGGTTCCACACCATCCGCGAGGGCGGTGACATCACATACTGGTATCCCGGCTGGACGCAACTGCTGACCCGCCCGTTGGCAGTACAGCCTTGGCGCTGGGGGCTGGCGCTCTCCAACGGCCTCACCCTGGCCGCCGTGGCCATCGCCACCTATCAGCAGCGTCGAGACCGCTGGGGCACCCTCGGCGCCGTATTGGCCGTGCTCACGCCACACGTTTTTGTGCTGCTATGGGCCGGGCAGGTGGATGGCTGGGCGCTGCTAGGCTATCTGATCATGCCATGGGGCGTACCGCTTCTGCTCATCAAGCCCACCATTGGCGCGTTTGCGCTGCTCACACGGCGTAGCTGGTTCCTGGCAGGTGTCATATTTGCCCTGCTGACCTTGGTTGTGTGGGGCTGGTGGCCAGCGGAAACCTTGCGTCTGCACGTCACTGAGCATGTTTACACCGCGTCCACGATGGGGTGGTACATCCTTGGCTGGCCGGTAGCGGTGCTGGCTCTAGGGCTGCTGCTGTTCACAAACCGCAAGGACCCCTTCCACATGATGGCGGCTGGCGCGTTTGCCATGCCGTATGCCTTCCCCTATCACTTTGTTTTGCTGCTGCCGCTGTTCGGGCGCTGGGCAGGGCTTCGCCAGCTGCTGTTGTGGCTGGCGGCCTGGGTGGCAGGCGTTTCTTTTGCTATGGAGGCCGCCTGGGCGTGGACGGGTTACCTCTTCCCCATGGTGGCCTGGGTGCTCATGTTTACCGAGACCAAGCCAGCCGACACCTGGCTGGCTGAGTTGCAACGAATATGGGGCCACGCCCTGCCAAAGAAAGAAGCGTAGCACGGCAGGGAAGCTGGCCAGCCTGGCAGATGTCCAGACCAGCGAAGCCAGGCTGTGGAGCTGGTTAAGGCTCAGCTGAAGGCGATAAGCTAGCGCTGCTTATCGTCCGCAACCGGCTGGTAGACCAGCTCCTCCGTAAACCCGAACTCTTTGCCACAGTCTTCGCATGTGATCAGTAGCGTGGGTTCCTGTTGGACCGGGTCCGTGGGCAGGACTGCATGGGTGGTGGCATTGCAAAACGGGCACTTGATCTCATACATCTGAGTTTGCATAGCTGCCTCCTTATATATCTAGCATACGGTATGCCTACAGGAGTCATAGGGTCATTTGCCACAGATTCGTAATCGGCGTGATGCTTGGCCTGCATCAAGTATTGGTGGAGGGGCTGATTTGTCAGCGTGGCTTATGCCGGTTGCTGCTGCCTGGTTCGCTTCTGTTTCTTGCGCCGCTCCACCATGCCGGGCAGCAGAGTGCCGCGCGGGTCACGCGGGTAGGGCGTGCTCACCACCCACAGGCCCAGCGCCCAGACGGCGAGCGGCAGCAGCGCACTCAGCGTATCGCGCCCGCGCCACATCGCGATCACGCGCAAAAGTAGGGGCAGCACCAGCATCGCGGCCAACGCCCAGCGCCACAGGCGCTGGCGCAACTCCGGCGCCGAGTGCTCGGCGTGGCGCAGGGTCAGCAACAGCGGGATCAGCAGCAAGATGAAATCGTAGTTCCACGCATACGGGGAGAGGAACAGCGAGAGCGGCACAAACAGCAGCGCTACCGAGGTGAAATTGGTGTGCTTGTAGCGCCGCATCCACCAGATAGAGAAGATCGCCAGGCCGAAAGCAATCACGCCGCCCAGCAGTGACCAGGCCGGTGCGCCAAAATCGGTTAGCAAGCCCCACAGTGTGGGCACATAGGCCTGGTAGGCCTGCAGCTTGCCGCTGCTGCCAATGGTGTAGTCGACCCACACCTGAAACCAGCCTGGCCGGATGAGTACGCCAATGAAGTACAGCACCACGGCGCTGGCCGCGGTACTGATCCACACCCGCCAGCGGCTGTGTGCCAGTGCCCAACCCATGATCGCCCAAGCCAGGAACAGCACCGGGCTGGGGCGCAGGGCAGCCAGGGCGAGGAAGGCGCCGGCAGCCCAGTCTTTGCGACGCATCAGCAGCATGTAGGCTGCAGCCAAAAAGAAGAGCAGCAGGAACGAGTGCTGGCGTGCCCACCAGGCGTTGAGCGTGGGCAGGAAGAGTGCGATGCTGGCCACCACCAGCGCAAAGCGCCACGGCTGGCTGAGCTTCACGCCGCGTAGCAGCCAAAGTGCTGAGAGCGCTAGCATTACCTGGCACACGAACAGCCAGACGATCTCGCCAGTTTCGGCGGGCAGCAGCGAGAAGGGTGCAAAGATCAGCGCCATGGGCGGCGGATAGATAAAGACAGGGTTGTCCGTATAACCATTGCCGAACAGGCGGTGAGCTGCATCCCACTGGGCCGGGTCGTACAGGTCCAGCCCATTGCGCAGGGCGTTGCCAGCAATATGCACCAACATGTAATCGTTGATGTGCGGCTGTCCCTTAGCATGGCCGACATAGGCGTTGAGATAGAAGAGCAACGCCAGCAGCACGATCACTAGCGCGATGAGTGCAGGCGTGACGTGTACAGCTTTCGGCGCAGCGCTGGCTTTCGGCGTAGCTTGCCGAGTAGCGCTGCGCCGAGTGGCGCGTTGAACCGGGTTGCGTTTGGAGGTTGCGCTTTTGCGGACCCCCTGCTTGCGCTTGGCTATACGGCGCCTCCGCCCAGCCGCGCTCGTTCCTCGTCGGCGATGCTGGGCTCCAGCTTCTTGTAAAGCGGCGCAGGTTCGCGCAGGGCGCGGCCGCCTTCCAGTGTGCTGGGGCGCCAGTGGCCGGGGATGGCCGCGGCGCGGTAGCGCAGCACTTCGTGCTCGCCCAGGTCGTCGTTGATGCGCTCGGTGTACTGCTCGCCGAACAGCGGGGCGTGGTAGCCCAGCATGCTGTGCAGCGCCTCGCTGGTATGCGGCAGGAAGGGCGCCAGCAGCAGCTTGAGGTTGTCGATGGCGCGTAGGGCGGTGTAAATGGTCAGCCCGGCTGCATCCTTATCCGTCTTGACTTGCGCCCATGGGGCTTGCTCATCCAAGTAGCGGTTGACCTCGCCGCACAGGCGCATAGCCTCCCCCAGAGCAGCGCGCAGCTTCACGTTCTCGATGTGCTGGCCTACACTGTCAAAGCCAGCCTCAACCGCCGCCAGCAGTTGGCGGTCTTGTGGGCGCAGGAAGCGATCGCTGGGGATTGCTTCGCTCGTTTCACTCGCTCGCAAAGACGAAGGGAGAGGGTCGGGTACTTTGCCCTCCCAGTGACGATAGGTGAACGAGAGCACGCGGTTGGCCAGGTTGCCCCAGGTCGCCACCAGCTCGTTGTTGTTGCGGCGCACAAAATCGTCCCAGTCCCAGTTGGCGTCGCTGGTTTCCGGCATCGTTACCGTCAGGTAGTAGCGCAACGGGTCGGGGTCATAGCGCGTTAGGAAGTCCAGTCCCCACACGCCCCAGTTGCGGCTGCCGGAGATCTTGCGGTCTTCCATATTGAGAAACTCATTGGCAGGCACATCGTAGGGCAGGTTGAGCGGCTTGCCCTCCGCGCCCTCAAAGGTGTGGGCGAACTCATCGGCCACCCCGATCAATTCCGCGGGCCACATGATAGCGTGGAAGTCGATATTGTCTTTGCCGATGAAGTAATAGGCGCGCGCTCCGGCCTCGGTCCACCAGCGGTGCCAGGCGCCCGGCTCGCCGCTCAGCGCCGCCCACTCGATGGCAGCCGAGAGGTAGCCGATGACGGCCTCGAACCACACGTACAGGCGCTTGCTGTCCCAGCCCTCCTCCGGCACAGGGATACCCCAGTCGAGGTCACGCGTGATCGGGCGGCCGCGCAACCCCTCGCTGCGGATCCAACCCAGCGAGCGGTTGACCACGTTGGCGCGCCAGTAGCCCTGGCGCTCTTCGAGGAACTGCACCACCGGCCCCTCCAGCTTGCCCAGATCGAGGAAGTAGTGCGTGGTGTCGCGCAGCTCGGGGGTCGAGCCGTCTTCTTTGGCGCGCGGGTTGATCAGTTGGGTCGAGTCGAGCACGTTGCCACAGTTGTCGCACTGGTCGCCGCGTGCCCCGTCGAAACCGCAGATGTAGCAGGTACCCTCCACGTAGCGGTCGGGCAGGAACTTGCCCAGGCTGGCGGAGAACCACTGCTGCTGGCTCTCGGTGTACAGGTAGCCGTTCTTCTTCAGCGCCAGAAACATGGCCTGCGAAACGGCAAAGTGGTTTTGGGTATGTGTGCTGCTGAACAGGTCGTAATGCAGGCCCAGCTTCTGGAACAACTCCAAAAAGCCAGCGTGATAACGCTTGTAGACCGTCTCCGGGCTCACGCCCTCGGCGTCTGATTTTACGGTGATGGGCGTGCCGTGCGCGTCAGAACCGGACACCATCAGCACCTGGTTGCCTTTCAGGCGCTGGTAGCGGGCGAAAATGTCGGCAGGCAGGTACGAGCCGGTCAGATTGCCGACGTGAATATCCGCGTTAGCGTATGGCCAGGCAACGGCCACGAGAATAGGTTTGGTCATGTTCGTTTGTGAGTATACAACGAGGTGATGATTAATCTATTAATCCCAATCGATCATTCGATTGGTTTTGATTAACTGATGCTTTTATCGCGTCCAGGCCAGGAACAGCGGCACCCAGTATGGATCGATCAGATTGGCCAGCGTGCCCCACATCAGCCCCAGTAGCGCCCCGCCGATCACATCGCGCGGGTAGTGCGCGCCCACATACATACGCGTGAAGCCTACGACTGCCGCCACCGCATACAACAGAATGCCGATGCCCAATCCTGGCTCAAAGTGGTGATACAGCAGCGTAGCCAGGAAAAAGATCTGCGAGGTGTGCCCGCTGGGGAAGGAGCGCCCCGGCTCACGCCAGCCGACCACACGAGCGTTGGCGTTGGTGAGGAAGGGCCGTGCCCGGTCGGTTAGCGCTTTGAGCAGCTCCACCATGATGGAGAGCGACAGCACGCCCAAGGCCAGCTGCCCAGACAGGTTCGGATTGGTTTTCAGCAGGTAGATCGCCAGACCGATCGCCAACGCACCGTTGCCCAGTTGGCTGAAGGTGCCTAGGGCAATGTCCAGCCAGCGCGGGCGGCGGCCGCGCAGATTGAAGAACAGGAAGACGCGGTTGTCGATCTCCTGGCCGCGTGCCCACAGTAGCGAGAGCGCCAGCAGACCCAAGGTGAACATGGGCACGATCAGGCTGCGTTGCAGGGTCAGGGCGCGCCACAGCACCTCGCGCTGCTCCGGCGGCGCATAGCTGAACAGGAACAGCAGCCCGGCCAGGCAGGCCACAAAGATGGCGATGCGGTAGGGGAGCGGGCGTTTGTGGGAGGCGGGTTTGGGTTGTACTTGCTCTTGCAGGCTTTCCACTTGTTCCTGCAAGCTTTCAACGATGGGGGGTGTAGCGGCTTTTTTGGGCATGTGATGCAGTGCTCTTATGTCTTGCGGGCTTTGCGCCCGGCCATAACGGCCAGCGCTTTCGGCAGCACCTCAATCTTAACCGCGCCGCTGCCCAATTCCAATCCATCGGCCATGATGTTCATGGCGGGGCGTGAGCGCAGCTTAAGCTGCCTGACCTGATAATGCTTGATCGATTCCTGGTCCACGTTACCGGCCAGCGAGCGCAGCGCGAAAGAAATAAAGTGCAGTTTGGTCATGTCTGAGAAGACAAACACATCCAGCTTGCCGTCGCGGTAGGAGACCTTGGGGTCGATCTGTACATTGGCGCCAATGTAGGGCATGTTGGCCACCAGCACCATGTGCCCGCTAGCGCGTACCGTGCGCCCGCTCGCTTGGTGGGCGGCGTCCAACGTGAGCTGTGCTTCGCTCGGCTCGGCGGCCATGAACGTGGCCAGCCACTCGCCGATGCGCGCCACATTGCCGTGCTGCAGGTCATCCGTGATCTCGTACATGTCAGATAGCAGGCCCACAGTGACCAGCTCCAGAAAGTAGCGCGTTGTCCCACCACTGCGTGCTTTGCCCACATCGATGCGTAGCGGCACGCGCTTGCGCAGCAAGGCTACGGCCTTGGGGATCTCGCTGGGGATGTTCAAATTGAGTGCCAGGTTGTTGCGCGTGCCGATGGGGATAATGCCCAGGCGCAGCGGCGTGTTCACCATATAGTGGGCCACGCTGTCCACGGTGCCGTCTCCGCCGGCGACCACAACCAGGCGCGTACCGTCTTGCAGCGCACGGCGTACCACCGCGCCCACATCCGCCTGCGCGTGGATCAGGTAGACCTCAGGCTCGATCTGGTGCGCTTGCAGCGCCGCCAGAATATCGATCAGCTGCTGCGGCGATTGCTGCTGGTTGCCCGCGGCCTGGTTATAGATCAGTTTGGCTTTGAGTGGTCTGCCCATAGGTTCGCGAACGGCGCTAGGCGGGTAGCGTTACAAGATGTGCCACCACAGCACACCATATAGATTGACGGCGACTCCGGCCAGGATCAGCCCGCGTGTCAGCCAGGAGAGGGGCGCGCGCAACGCAGTGGCCAGTAGCACCATCACGGGGATCATAAAATCGAGGCTAAAGCGATAGCCAAATTGCCACCAGCCCGTGTTGTAGTACAGCAGCAGTGGGATGAGCAGCAAACCCAGCGCGGTCCAGGCGCCCCGCGCCAGCGCTGTGCGCTTGTCAGCCCACAGCAGGTATGCCAGCGCCGGTGTGGTGAGCAGCAGGCTCATGCCATCGCCGTCTGGAACCAGACGGCGGGCTTCCGCATCCCACACCGGCGGTGCCAGCAGCATGGCGCGCACGTTGCGCGACACATAGTGCAGGTCGAACTGGCCGTACTGCGCCAAGTCCGCCTCCAGGCGCGGATTCACCATGGCGTGCTCGTAGCCAAAGTCCAGCGGGCCGCCGAAGCGCGCCTGGTTGTAGGCCAGCAACGCCGCGGCTACCAGCAGAATCGGCAGCGCCGCCTGTGCGCCCCAGAGCAGTAGCCCTTTCAGCTGGATGCGTTTCATATGCATGGCGGCGATGCCCAGCAGCAACGGGAAGCTCAGCGCTACGTTAGGGCGCGCCGCCACGGCCAGCCCCAACGCCACGCCAGCCAACCAGGCCGGGCCGCCGCGCACAGCGGTGTACACGGAGAGCGCTACAAAGGTCACCGTGCAGATCTGCGCCACGAACCACACTTCGCCCAACGTGGCCATGTACCAGTGCACACTCCCTAGCCCAAACAACAGGGTCAGCCATAGGTTGTCGCTTGTGCTGAGCTGCGTCCATCCGCGCCGGGCCAGCTCATTAAGAATGAGAAACACCAGCACCACACTGGCTGCACCCAACACGGCAGTGAACACGACGGTGTTGAGCGAGCCAACACCGAACAGCGCTACCCACGGCAGCATAAGCAGAGCGGGCAGCGGCGGGAAGGGTACATACCACTGCCCGTTGTGCAGCGTCAGGTCAATCGTGGTGGGTGGATCGATCAGATACAGGCGTCCCTGCACAAAGGCTTCAGCCAGTAGGTTGAAGTAAGCCGCAGAGGGGGTGTAGGCGCGCTCCCACAGGGCCACAGGGATCAGGTAAGCTGCCAAGGCTAGAATAAAGCACAGCAATGCCAGGGTATACGTCTGTTTCATAGCTTCCTTGGTACTAAGCCTATCATTACTTTGCTGTGTAAGAATATGCCCAGCGTATACGACTAAATTGAAACTCTTGCAAGGTATACTTGTGCGAAAGGGTACAAATGACTGAAGCAAGCACTCAAGTATTGGACATTACTCAGGCAGCCAGCGAGAAGATCGCTGAGCTGATCCGTACGCGTGGCAAACCCGGCTTGGCCGTGCGCGTGGGCATCCGCGGCACGCTGCCGGGTGGTGGCTACCAGACCGAATTCAAGTTCCAGGATCGCAACGGCGCTTCGCCAGAGGACATTGTGCAGCCGGCCGGCGAGTTCGATTTCCTGTTCGCGCCCGACGTGGCCGACAAGGTGCAGGGCTGCCGCGTCGACTATGACGACCAGCGCTACGCCGCCGGTTTCAACATCGAGTATCCGCCCGCGCCCTTCGGCCCGCCCGCCGACCGTGTGCGCACGGACTGGAGCGATCCGCTGGCCATCCAGGTGCAGCAAGTCATCAACGAGTACATCAACCCCGGCGTCGCCGGCCACGGCGGCTGGGTGCTGTTGACCGATGTGCGCAGCACATCGGTCTATGTCGAGATGGGCGGCGGCTGCCAGGGCTGCGGCCTCTCGGCCGTCACCCTGCGCCAGGGCATCGAGCGTGCCATCATGGAAGCTGTACCCGAGGTCAAAGAAGTTATTGATATCACGGAGCACGGCGAGGGCGAGAACCCGTACTACTCACAGGAAGCGGCTCAAGATCTGGGCGCCTCGCCCTTGGCGTAAACAAACCGCAGAAAGCCTTAACCACAAAGACACAAAGGACACAAAGATTAATCTTTGTGTCCTTTTTTTATAGGGTAAGTGCTATGGAGAGTGCATGCCTGCCCTAGCCGCAAGAAATGCGTGCACCCCGAGCAAAGCGAGGGACCCCCGCTGGCATATGGATGAAACCTGCCTTACGTCGAAGATGTGCCAGCAAGGATTCCTTCGCTGGTCTGGGTTCGTGCGCTGCTGCGCAGCGCGGTCTGGCGAGGACGTAGAAACCCGCTCAGGATGACACATGGGGCTGATGTAGGGAGGTCTAAGACCCTCCCCTGCGCTCGACATAAGTATCGCTCTAAATGCAATACGCGCGGATAAAAAGTCTTATCTGTGTTTCTCCGTCCATCTCCTTATGTAGAAGATGTGCCAGCAAGGATCCTTCGCTGGTCTGGGTTCGTGCGCTGTTGCGCAGCGCGGTCTGGTGAGGACGTAGAAACCCACTCAGGATGACACGGGGATGTTGTAGGGGAGGGTCTAAGACCCTCCCCTACGCTCGACATAAAGTGTCGCTCTAAAGGTAATACGCGAGGGTAAAAAAAGTCTTATCTGTGTTCATCCGCGTCCATCTGCGGTTAAAGGTTTTTGCAGCTTAGCTTTTGCGCGCCTATGCCTTCAACCAATACTCGCCCGCCGCGCGCTCCATCAGCTTCATCTCGATCAGGCCGCGGCGCAGGCTGGCCGTGTCCTCGTGCAGGTTCGCCAAAATTTTGTTGACCTCTTTTTCGGGGTAGCGTTTGCCTGGCTTGAACAGGGTGGCCGCGTGGCGCAATATCACCTCAAACTTCTTGCGCTGTACCGGCAACGCTTTGAGTTTGCCATCCGGCCCACTGAAGTTGCGCATCACGGCGCGGTCATAGGCGTGCATGTCCACATCGTGCGCCACGGCGGGCAGCGTCTCCTTGGCGAGCAGCCGTTCGGCCATGCTCTCCAGCTGGTCCTTACGGAGTTCATAGATGCTGTAGTGACCCTCGGCGCGGGCGCTCACCAACCCGGCGCGCCCGAGTACGGCCAGATGATGAGACACCGTGGGCTCGGTGAGCTCCAGCAGGCTGGCCAGCTCTTCGACAGCGCAGGGGCCTTGCGCCAGGATGCCGGCGATCTTGAGCCGCTTGGGCTCAGCCAGGGCTTTGAAAAAATCCAGTAGCTCAGTTTCCGTGCTGATCTTGTCTCGTCTAATTGATTAGATATGTGTCTAATTATATTGACCATTCAGAATGTGTCAAGAGCGTATTTGTTGTCCCGAATGAGGCGTGCGCTTCAGCGCGGCCGAGGAGGATCCCCAGTTGCCTGTCATTGCGAGGAGCATTGCCGCTGTGCGGCAAGCGGACGAAGCAATCTGGGCTTGGTCCTTAAAAGCAGACAAGATTGCTTCGTCGGTTCCAGCGCGTTAGCGCTGGAACACTCCTCGCAATGACATAAGCAAACAAAAAAAGCCGCTCCATGGAGCGGCTTTTTGTTCTTTAGGTCTGTCTACTGTAAACTGTCGACTACCAACTATCCACTGCCCTGCACATAATCGCGCAGCTGGCGGGCGCGCAGCGGGTGGCGCAGGCGGCGCAGCGCCTTGCCCTCGATCTGGCGAATGCGCTCACGCGTCAGGCCAAACTTCTCGCCCACTTCTTCCAGCGTGTAGTAGCGTCCGTTTTCCAGGCCAAAGCGCAGCCGCAAAATGCGTGCTTCGCGCGGGCTCAGCGTACCCAGCACCTCGTGCACCTTTTGCTCCATCATGTTCTTGTAGGCGGTCTGGCTGGGGCTGGGGCTGTTCTCGTCTTCCACGAACATGCCCAGCTCCGAGTCCTCCTCATCGCCCACCGGGCTCTCCAGCGAGAGCGGCAGCCAGCTGACGCGTAGCATCCAATCGATCTTGCCCACATCCTCTTTCATCTCTTTGGCCAGTTCTTCCAAAGAGGGCGGCTGGCCGTTCTTTTGCTCCAGCTGGTGGGCCGTCTTGTACAGCAAACGAATACGGTCGATCATGTGCACCGGCACGCGGATCGTGCGCCCCTGGTCGGCGATGGCACGCGTGATCGTCTGGCGGATCCACCAGGTGGCATAGGTCGAGAAGCGGAAGCCACGCCGGTGGTCAAACTTGCTCACCGCTTTCATCAGGCCCAGGTTGCCCTCCTGGATCAAGTCCAGGAACGGCACGCCGCGGCTCATGTACTTCTTGGCAATGCTCACCACCAGGCGGGTATTGGCGCGGATCAAGTGGTCACGCGCCTGGCGGCCGTCTTCCACCACCGCCTCCAGCTGGCTGCGCTTGTTGGCGTTGCTCTCCTGCTTCCTCAGCTGGCTGATGGCCTTCTTGGCGGCTTCCATGCGCTTGGCCAGGCTGACCTCCTGCTCCATGTTGAGCAGCGGCACAGCCGACATTTCCTTAAGGTACAGGCCCACCGTATCGATCACTTCGTCGGCGGGCAGCTCATAAGCTTCGGCAGCATCTGCATCCGGCTCGGCGGTGCCGAGGGCGGCCAGGCTGTCGTCGTCGGCCTCCTCGTCGCTGAGGTAGTGCCAGCGCAGACGCTCAAAGTCCTGCAGCTCGTCGCGCATGAAGCCGTCGGGGCTGCTGTTGTTGCTCAGCTCGTCCAACGGGTTACCTTCGAACAGTACGGGCTGCTCGTTTGAATCGTCATCAGGGTGGGACTGAAAAGACATAACTCCTCCTAGCGGTAGATCTCGTGCACTACCGAGCTACTCTTTTGGGTCCAGCAGGTCTTTCAACGCTGCAAAACGCGGGTCTTGGGTTTCTTCGGGCGAAGGGTCTGGCTCGGCAGGGTGCTGCGCGTGGCCGCAGTCATGCTCATTGAGGTTGGTGCCACATTCCACGCACAAGCCTTTGCAATCCGGGCGGCACAGCGCGGTGATGGGCAGATCCAGCAGCAGATACTCACGTGCCAGCGGGGCCAGGTCGATCTGGTGGCTGGGCGGCACCAACAGCTGCGAATCGGTCACCGAGCGCTCGTCAAAGGCATACAGCTCGGTGAATTCGGTGGCGATCGCCAGGCTAAAGGGCTCCAGGCAGCGGGCGCAATCGGCGCCGGTGCGGCCGCTCAGCGTTACCTGGGCTACCAACCCCTGCGGGGTGCGGCCAAAGGTGACGCTGCCCTTGAGCTCGGTGACGGTAAAGTCTTCCGAGAGCACCATTTCGCCCACATCAAATTCAATGGTACGGCTGTAACCAGCATCGGCTTTGACGAGAAAGCCAACATTTATGCGTAGGGGGTTACTTTTTGCCATTTTTGACCAGCCACAACAGGCGAAAATGCCGTCGATTCAAAAAGAATCCTTTGCGACCGTGATTGCAAAGGATTCTGAAAGAGTTTCGCAGATTATAACAAAAATTGCAGAATCGGTCAATAAGTGACGGAAAATACGGGTGGACTCAGAAGAATCCCCCTGTTAGTACGGGTAGGGTACTGTTGTGTAGAGTCTTTGTTCTGATTCGTGCGCCACCCCGGTTTACAATGCAGCCATGCCTCGCCTCCTGATCGCTACCAACAACGCCGGCAAAGTACGTGAGCTGCGAGCATTGCTGGCGCCGCTGCCCGCACTGACGCTATGCACGCCAGCCGAGCTCAACCTGGCGCTGGATCCGCCGGAAACGGGCAACACCTACGCCGAGAACGCCGCCATCAAGGCGCAGGCCTTTGCCCAGGCCGCCGGGTTACCGGCCCTGGCAGACGACAGCGGCCTTGAGGTCGCCGCCCTGGGCGGCGCGCCGGGCGTGCACTCCGCCCGTTACTCACCACAGCCCGGCGCAACAGACGCTGACCGCCGCCAGTACCTGCTGGCGCAGCTGGCGGCTCTCGGCCAGCCGCAGCCCTGGCCGGGCCGCTTTGTCTCCACGGTGTGCCTGGCACTGCCGGACGGCCAGACCTATTTTGCAGAAGGGGAGTGCCGCGGCGAGATCACTGCGCAGGAGCGCGGCAGCGGTGGCTTTGGCTATGACCCCATCTTCATTGTGGAGGATACTGGCTGCACGATGGCGGAGCTCAGCTTTGACGACAAGAACCGCCTCAGCCACCGGGCGAGGGCGGTGCAGGCAATGTATGAGACGCTATTAGCACTGAAGGATTGAAACCTCACCACAAAGACACAAAGGGTCACGAAGAAATCAAATCATCTCAAAGAACTAAATACTCACTTTGTGTTCTTTGTGCCTTTGTGGTTTGCCTTAGCTTACAGCTTACGGCTTATATGCGGCTATAATCAGATGAATCAACGATCACTCAACTAAAGGACTCATTGAATGACCTACGAAGAAGTGCTGGCAAAAGCAGTCACCGAGGGCGCCATCCGGGCTTTCCGTCTGAGTGACAACACTGCCTATGTATACCGCCTGAAGGATGGCAAATACGAGGCGCGCACGCTGCTTGCGCGTGACGGCGTGTGGGAGCTGGGGCCAGTGCTGGTGAGCGGCAAGAACGTGGGCCGCACGCCCGATGGCTGGTATCCTGTGATCGGCTTGCCGCACCGCGCCAAGCCGATCGGAGATGAAGCCGCCGAGAAGAATGCGGGCTACTCTACCCAGAGCCTGCAACAGTGCTACAGCTGCAAGCAGTTCAAGCCCGAAGCCGAGTTTGTGCGCGAGGGCGGCGACTCCTTCCGCAACTGGGAGTGCAACGAGTGCTACGAGCGCCGCACGCGCGAGTGGGCCATGCTGGCCCCCGGCCGCCGTGGCGACTTCCTGGATAAGGACACCCTGGTTTCCCCACCGCCGCAGCAGGGAAAGATCTAGTCGATGTCGCTGCTCAAGCTGGTTGCCATTGCCCTCGGGCTCATGGGCCTTGTGTTCTTGGTGCAAGGGCTGGGGCTCACCGCCAGCCTTTTCCCCAGCTATATGGATAACGATCTGCGCTGGTCGCTGGTGGGGATTGTGGCCATGATCGCCGCAGTCTTCCTCTGGCAGCGCAAAGCCTAAAAGCAACCCGTGCTTCAAAATGCGCCGAAGGTCTCGGCGCATTTCTTTTTAATAAGCAACTTGTTCGCAAATTCACACCAAAAATAGATGCCAATTGGTGGAAGGTTTTGGCGTACTTTATCGTTATAGTTGTGAAGTTAATACGAAGACATACAGCTTGGAGGTCATTCTGATGCAATCCCGTACTTTTCTTTTCTCTTGTTTGCTCATTCTCGCCATTGTGCTGACCGCCTGCGGTGGGCAGAGCAGTGATGCTGCCATTGCCACAGGCATTGCCCAAACATTGCAGGTTAGCCAGCTGGAAACGGCCGCGGCTGCCAACAATGACGCACAGCCTACGCCAGCGGTGGAGAACACTCCCCAGCCCGAGAACACCGAGGAGGCTGTGCCGGAGATCGCTCTGGTGTCTGTGTCCACAGACACCAACTGCCGTTCTGGCCCCAGCCAGCACTACAAGCTGATCACCACGGTGACCGTAGGCCAGCAGGTGGAGGTGCTCAAGACCTTTGCCGACTCTGATTACGTTGTGGTCCAGAACCCCAACGGCGCAGGCGACTGCTGGCTGTGGCTGCGCTATGCAGACACCACAGACTTCACTGCCTATGACCTGCCCACGGCCACCCAGCCGCCCACACCCACGCCCACCATCACGCCCTCGCCGACCCCGTCGTACGACTGGTCTGGCAACTGGACCATCCGCGTGTTCCACGGCGGTGTGGAGCGCACTGGCGCCATGAGCTGCTCGGTAACTGGCATGAGCGTCACCTGCAGCGCCGTCACCAACCCCGGCGCCTTCGCCTACTCCTTCACCGGCACGATTGCCCCCGGCCACCAGGATGCCAGTGGTACCTTTGGCGGCACGGGCAGCGGCAACTGGCAGGCGCGCATCACCGCGCCCGGCTCAGCGACGTTCATCGGCAATCTGGATATGGGCAGTTGGGAGTTCTGTGGCGTCCGTTCTGGCGCCTTCCCCAGCCCGTGCAAGTGGCCGTAGAAATAGGCGATTTTTATCCATTGTGAGGAGAGAGAGTGACTGTTCGTAAAGGCGCACTCGTAGTTTTGCTTGGGTTGGCTCTGTTGCTGGCCGCCTGTGGCGGCCAGATGGAAGCAGCGATTGCCACCGGCATCGCCCAGACCATGCAGATCAGCCAGCTGGAAACGGCTGCGGCTGGCAACAGCAGCAGCAACAGCGGCGGCGTGCAGGCTACGCAAGCCCCGCAGAGCGATGAGCCAGCCCTCGGGGCGGCATGGGTGTCGGTATCCACAGACACCCATTGCCGCTCCGGCCCCAGTGCCGCGTACCAGCTGATCACCACGATCACCACGGGGCAGCAGGTGGAGGTGCTCAAGACCTTCCCCAACTCTGAGTATGTGGTGGTACAGAACCCCAACAGCTCGGGTGACTGCTGGTTGTGGTTGCGCTACGCAGACACCAGCGATTTCTCGGTCTATGACCTACCCACCGCCACCCAGCCGCCCACGCCTACGGCTACCCTCACACCCACGGTGACGCCTACCCCCACACCGCTGCCCAGCTTTGGCGGCACATGGACCGGTAGGTTGTACACGAACGCCATTAACGGCTACACCGACAGTATCACCTTCGTGATCTCTGGCAACAGCATCAGCGGAACCAGCCTTTGGTATGGGTCTACACACACCCTCGTTGGCACGCTGTCCAATAATGGCCAGCAGGCCAATGGCACCTGGACCAACACCTTCGGTCTGAGCGGAAACTGGGTAGCCTTTTTGCTGAATAACAATCAGTTCAATGGCAACGTCAGCGGCCAGGCCTTCTGTGGCTGGCGCGGCGGAGCCAACCTGCCCAGCCCGTGCAATTCGCCGTAGCACTGGCTCATGGGTTTAAACAACAAGGAGAGAGAAAGTGGCTATTCGTAAAGTCGCACTTGTAGTATTGCTTGGGTTGGCCTTGCTGCTGTCCGCCTGTGGCGGCCAGAGCACGGGCGATGCGATCGCCACTGGCATCGCCCAGACCCTGCAGATCAGCCAACTCGAAACCGCCGCAGCCGGCAACAGCGGCGGCGTGCAAGCTACCGCCGTGCCTGACTCCGGCGGCGCGGCCACCGAGGACAGCGGGGCAAGCGAGCCCACGCATACGCTGGAGCCGACCCTGGGCACGGCTTATGTGTCTGTAACACAAGACACCAACTGCCGCTCCGGCCCCAGCGTGGCCTACCGGCTGATCACTACCATCACCGCCGGGCAGCAGGTGGAGGTCATCAAGACCTTTGCTGGCTCGGACTATGTGGTCATCAACAACCCCAACAGCTCGGGTGACTGCTGGTTGTGGCTGCGCTACGCCACCGCTACCGACTTTTCGGCCTATGATCTGCCCACGGCCACCCAGCCGCCCACGCCCACCGCCACTTTCACGCCGACTGTGACCCCCACGCCGCTGCCCAGCTTTGGCGGTGGTGCTTGGACCGGCAAGACGCACAATGGCGCCACCAGCTATACCAACCCCATAACTTTCAACATCTCTGGCAACAGCATCAGCGGCTCTACCATCTGGGCCCTACAAACGTATACCTTCACCGGTACCGTCTCAGCCAATGGTCAACAAGCCAACGGCACCTGGAGCAGCAGCGGAGGCGGCGTTGGCAATTGGACTGCCTATCTGCTCAACAACAACCAGTTCAATGGCACCATCGGCGCCGGCTGGTCGTTCTGTGGTTGGCGCGGTGGCGCCGGCGAGCCTGGCGCCTGCCTGGCTCCGTAACCTGTCTGTGAACCCTTTATGCGGGGTGGCGCTGAACCAGCGCCACCCCGTTTGGGTTAACCCGCCCAAACGGTTTTTTTGTGCACGGGGTAAGATTGAACTGCCGTGTTAAGTACTCGTTTTTTCGGAGGAAGACAATGACAGCAAGAAATGTGAGTCTACTTGTGGTGGTGGCGGCCGCGCTGCTCTTGCAAGCTTGCGCCCCCGCCGATGTGTCCGGCCTGGTGGCCACCGGCATTGCTGGCACCCAGCAGGCCAATGCCTTGCTGACTGAGGCTGCCGAAGCCAACCTGCCTACGGCTACTCCTGTGACCCCTGAGCCCACGCAGGCGCCTACTCTTGAACCGACGGCCCAACCCACGGTGGTCATCCCGCAGACCGGCAGCAACGCGCTGCTCACCGTCACGCAAGACACCAACTGTCGCTCCGGCCCGGGCGCGGGCTACGCCTGGCTCAGCACTGTGAAGGCGGGCACGCAGGTGCAGGTGCTCAAGACCTATAGTGGCGGCAACTACGCCGTCATCGCAGACCCCAACGGCTCTGGCGAGTGCTGGCTGTGGCTGGGCTACACCATGCACAGCAGCTTTGCTGGCCTGCCCGAGGCGGTCAGGCCGCCGCTGCCCGTGGTCCAAAACCCGGCTCCCACCGCCACCCCGATCTATACCTGGGTGGGTGAGTGGAACGTGCGCGTCGTGGACCCCGGCACCGGCATGATCCGCAACGGCCAGATCTCCTTCCACCGTTCGGGCGAAGTCATTACCGGCACGGTCACCCTCGCTCCGGACAACATCGTCTACGAGCTGGCCGGCTCCATGATGCCCGGCCACGTCAAGGTGGCGGGTGACTACATTCAGGCCACCAATAAAGGCGGCTGGGCCGCTACGATGAACCCCAGCCTGGTGCAGTTCTCCGGCAACATCAACGGCATCTACGAGATCTGTGGCTGGCGTGCGGGCAGCCAGATGCCCAACACCTGCTACGCTCCGTAGGCACATTCCTCACGTTGACCAAACGGGCGGCTGATTCAGCCGCCCGTTTTTTTTGTGCTCCGAATGAGGGCACGGCTGGCACGATTCTTGTATAGTCTCTAGGTAACTCTCAAAACAAAAATGGAACGTGCTATGAAACTTTCACGAAATCATGCTTTGCTTCTGATGGCCGCCGTCTTGCTGGTGGTGGCGATTGCCTGCGTGCGCTCGGCGCCGCTCGGCTCTGATGAAGACCCCGCTCGCGCCACCGAGAAGGTGGCCCAGACGGCCGATGCCCAGATCCAGCAGACGCTGGATGCCTTGCTCGGCCAGGCTACGCTGGAAAGCGCCGCCACCAACACGCCGCTGCCCACCGCCACAGCCACCACGGAGGTGACCGCGCCGCCCACCACGCCCACCGTGACGTTGGAAGCCGCGCAGCTCACGGCGCTGGCCGCGGCCCTCACGCCGCAATCAGCCACCGCTACGCCGGAGGCGACCGCCACGGCAACCGGCGTGCCCTCTACGGCCACGCCGGCCTGCTACGCCGCTCGCTACGTCTACGATGAAACCTATCCTGACGGCACGCGCGTAGACCCTGGCCAAGCCATGGCCAAGACCTGGCGCCTGCAGAACGTGGGCACCTGTGATTGGCGTGCTGGCCAGTACGAGCTGTTCTTCGTCGCTGGCGACCGCATGAGTGGCACCTCCCCGCTCACCATCAACCAAAACGTGCCAGCGGGCGGCTATGCCAACTTCACCGTCAATCTGAGCGCTCCCACCACCCCCGGCACCTACCATGGCGACTGGGTGCTGCGCTTCGATGGCACGCAACAGGTGGGCGTTGGCCCAGACTTCAACCTGCCGTTCTGGGTCGAGGTTGTGGTGCGCGGCGCTACGCCCTCTCCATAAGCCAACGCATTCTTGCATTCAAAAAGGGCAGTACCTATGTGTACTGCCCTTTTTTGTTGCTCATCTTGCCGGGGCCGGGCTTTTACAGTAGAGTACATACCCATGCGCAAAACGGGGTTTCTTATTGCTTTGATGCTGTGGCTGGCGGCATGTACGCTGCCCATGGGGCCGGGTGGCGCGCCGCAAGCGGGCAACCAACCCGCCCAACCCGAGCCGCAAGCCTCGCCCACGCCTATCAGCTTTGACGCGGCCCTCTCGCTGGCCCAGGATGCTTCGAACCGCGCCGAGTGGGATGTTGCCCTGGCGTACTTGGATGCCGCGCTGCTTGCCCAGCCTGACAGCGCCCAGGCCCTGCGCCAGCGCGGGCTGACGCATCAATCGGCCGGCAACCTGGAGCAGGCGCTGGCCGATCTCAGCCAGGCCATCACGCTCGACCCGGCGCAGCCTGCGGCCTACGTCAGCCGCGGCTGGCTGTATGCCCAGCGCGGCGATTCGGCCGCCGCCCTGGCGGACCTCAACCACGCCATCCAGCTCTCGCCCACCTACGCCCAGGCCTACCGCAACCGCGCCGCGCTGCAGGTCAGCCTGGGGGACTTCACCGCCGCCAGCTTTGACCTGCAGGTCTATCTCAGCCTCGTGCCCGGCGCGGCGGACGCGGCTGCCGTGCAGGTCGAGCTGGCCGACCTGCAGCAGCAAGCCAGCGCCCAGGCGGGCGATGCCGGTTTGTTGTTCGTGGATGATTTTTCTGACCCGGCCAGCGGCTGGTACAGCAACGGCGGCCCGGAAACGCAGGCGCAATACGTGGAGGGCGGCTACCTGCTTGGCCACAGCCAGCCCAATGCCGTGGTGTGGGCCTTGCCCGCCCGCCTGGTAACCGATACTCGCATCCAGGCCACGGCGACCCGCGTCGGTGGCGATGATGACAACTTCTTCGGCCTGCTGTGCCGGGTGCAGGGTACCGGGCAAACCGGCGATTTTTACGCCTTCATTATTAGCAGTGACGGCCACTTTGGCATCGCTAAGAAGAGCGGCAGCAGCCTGAGCCTGATCGGGCAGGAGATGATGATGCGCCACCCCGCCATCCGCCTGGGCAGCGAGCCCAACGTGATCACCGCCATTTGTGCGGGCAACCGGCTGGCGCTATATGTCAATGGGGAGTTTGTGACCGAAACCACGGATGATGAGTACGCCCTCGGTCAGGCGGGTCTGCTGGCAGGCACCTTTGATATTGGCGGCACCCAGATCCTGTTCGATGATTTCAGCGTCCACCGCGAGCCTTAGCGGCGGCCAATTCTCTGGCAAATAAAAAAGCCCCGCGGCGAGCGGGGCTTTTTGCGTTGCAATTAGTCGATCACTACAACGTCTTGTGCTTGAGGGCCTTTGTCGCTGTCGCCAACGACGAATTCCACCCGTTGGCCCTCTTTCAGGGTGCGGAAGCCCTCGGCCACAATCACGCTAAAGTGGACAAAGATGTCACCTCCCGAGTCGCGCTCTAAGAAGCCGTATCCCTTTGCGCTGTTGAACCACTTGACCGTCCCCTTTTCCTTCTCTGCCATGCTGCAAAATCTCCTCTCCGATGAAAGCAGGGCCCGGCTCTCTCCCAGCCGTGCTGGCCCAGGACAATCTCGAGCTTTCGAAATTGTTAAGCAGGATTGTACTTGTCGCCTAAGGCGTGTCAAGCAGAGTTGTAATAGCAAAATAAAAACACGCTCCTGGCAGAAGCGTGTTTTTGTCTAGGGTACTAACACAAGCTGAGGGCTTACTTGTCTGTGAGATTCTCCAGCAAGCCCTTGATGCCATTCAAGGCGCTATCCAGATTGGTGCCAATGCTGAGAGACACCCCTTCTTGCTTGCTGACTACATCCAGGCTCACGCCGGGCTGCTCACTTGCCGTATTAACGGAAACACTCACCGACGGCGCCACCGGCACTACGGGCGAGACCAGCTGAATCGGGTTGGATGGGGTGGAGAGCGGCACCTGCATCGGGTTGTTGCTGATCAGGTTCTCGACCGTGGGCAGGATGGTGAAGAATTCCTCCACGGTGGAGCCAGCCGCTTCCAGCACGGTTTGCATCTGCTCACGCTGGGCGTGCAGCACGGTTTGCGCCGAGAGGGCCCGGTTGGGGAGGCTTTCCAGGTCGCGGCGCAGCACCTCCAAGGAGGAGGCGTAGGCGCTCATGGCATCCGGCACGCGCTCAGGGTTGCCTTCCACGGCCAGCAGCTCCTCCAGGCGGCGCTGGGCAATGCTCAGGTCAGCCTGTACGGGGTTGGTTTGCAGTGAGCGCCACACCTGTTCGCTATACAGCTTGACGGGGTGCAGCACGTCGCCCGGCAGGGCGCTCTGCGCCATGGCGGTGGTGGCGGTGACCAGGGCCAGGCCCACGGCGGCCAGGCCGGAGGCCAGGCGCGCCCAGCGGAAGCCAGGCGCGTGAAAACCCGGGCGCGCCGCCATATGGGCCTCGAGCGCGGCGCGCCCGCGGGTTTTGGCAGCGGCGGAGAGGCCCAGCGACTGGACCTGGCGCACCTGTAGCGCAGCCTCAAGCAGCGGCTCCAGTGCCTTGCGGTATTGTGGGTAGTGCTCGAGTGCTTCTGCGGGGGTTTTGCCCTCGTGCACCAGTGCGATCGCCCTTTCCAGGGCTGTGTCTAAGTTTGCCACTATGTCTCCATCAGTTTGGCCAAGGTCTGCAGCCCCCGCATTTGCAGAGCCCGAACGGCTCCCTGACGCTTTCCTAATACTTTTGCTACTTCTTCCGTATCTAATCCGTGAACGAGCTTCAGGGTGAGCACGTTACGCTGGTCTTCGGTCAGACTCTCCATAAGCTGCAGGATCTTCTCTGCCTCTAATTTTAGGGATACGCCCTCAGATACCGAGTGCGCATTGCGGTCTGTGGAGTTGATCGCCGCCTCCAGCGGGGCGACCTCCTTGCGGGTACGGTAATGGTCGATCACCGCATTGCGGGCGATGCGGAACAGCCAGGCACGGAAGGGCAAACCGCGCTGTTGGTAGTTGCCCAGCTTTTCCCAGGCTCGCAAGAACACTCCAGAGGTGATGTCCTCGGCGGTTTGCTGGTCTTCCACCCGGATATAGATAAAGCGAAAGATGCTGTCTACGTAGGTGTCATAAAGCAAGGCGAAGGCTTGTTGACCGCCTTGTATCGCTTCGCTGACAACTTGCTCTTCCTGGTGGAGCTGTTTTGTGTTTGGCAAATGGCGAACCGTTCTATTGTAGCCGCTAGAGTATATCGCAAGCATCGCCCCAGAATTGTTGGCTCAACATTTGTTGAGCACAACACTTGTTGAGCACAATGCTGTTGAGCATAACGCTGTGGGCATAACTTGCATGTACACCAGCTCGTTGTAGTTTCCAATGCGGCACTTGCTGCAGGCACAAGATACCCGCGATCCCCGCTGGTGGCTGTGTACATTGGTACTGTTTGTGTCACCGCGTGCTAACAAAGGAGGGTAGCTTCTGATGGAACTGTTGGCCCACTACCAACCCATGAGCAATGAATTGCCCCAGGTGGCGCTATTTTTGCTGGTGGTCGCCATCGGGCTGGGGGCGGGCGCAGCGGTGCTGCTCTCGCGCCGGCTCAGCTAGTAGCCTAGCGCCTCGCTATCGCTTCGGCTAGCCTAGCTGGGCGTCTACCGCTTCCATGAAACTGCTGAGACGATAGGGCTTGTGCAACAGACCGCTGAAGCCATCTGCGCCCAGGCCGGGCTGGATGGCGCTGGCCGGTGTAGCCGTACACGCCAGCACGGGCGTGTGTTCCAGCCCCGCCATGGCGCGTAACCGCGTGAGGAAGCTGCGCGCGTCAATATCTGGCAGCCAGTAGTCATACACGATCAGGTCTGGCCGGTATTTGTTGGCCAGGATCAGGCCATCTTCCCCCGTTGCTGCGATCACAACTTCGTGGCCATAGCGGCGCAAAATTTGGGCTGCCAGCTCAGCGCTGTCTGGCATGTCCTCTACTACAAGAATTTTTGACATATTTGTAAGTGTCCCAGCCTTACTCAGGAGCGTATGCTATCGTAGCACGCCCTACTTTGGCCTTTCACTATCATTTTTGTCAGAATAGGCGTTGTGTTCAGTTCCCATCCTGGTTTTGCCCTCTGTTTTGGTGTGCAATCCGCCAATACTCAGATGATTGACAGCCAACTTTCGCCCATGCTAGAATTTTGTCCAGTGCTAGCAGTTGTCAAGGCAGTTGGGTGTTCCACTGATCGACGAGCCATCGTCAGACCTTCTAGCAACTTTGAGAAAGGAGGCTCCGGATCATGGCTGAACGCGTAACCGGCGAAGTCAAGTGGTTCAATGCGACCAAAGGCTTTGGCTTCATCAAGCGGGACGATGGCGAAGATGTGTTTGTACACTTCAGCGCCATTGTGGGTGAGGGCTATCGCTCCTTGGAGGAAGGCCAGCGGGTAGAGTTCGTTGTTGTCCAGGGCCAAAAAGGCCCACAGGCGCAAGACGTAACCCCTGTACTTTCCTAAAGACCCCACTTTTGCTTGCCCACACAAAAGCGGCGCCCATCAGGCGCCGCTTTTATTATGCATGGTGTGGATCCTGCCCTCTTGTACTAACCGCACCCAACGCTCTACCAGAGCAGGCTCAAACTGCGTTCCGCTGTTCTGCTGCAGATAGCTCAACGCTTCGTCTACCGACCATGCGTGGCGGTAGGCGCGGCTGGAGGTGAGCGCATCGAACACATCACTCACTGCCATGATGCGCGCCAACAGCGGGATCGCGTCGCCCACCAATCCATCGGGATAGCCCTGGCCATCCAGGCGCTCGTGGTGCCAGCGCACAATGCCGAGCTCCTCATCCATGAAGCCGAGGCGCGCACACATGGCATAGCCCGCCAGCGTGTGCGCTTCGATGGTTTTGCGCTCGGCGGCGGTGAGCGGACCGACCTTGTTGAGCAGCTCGCCCGGCACTTCCAGCTTGCCTATGTCGTGCATCACGCCGCCTTGCACCAGCGCCCGCAGCTGCTCTGGGCGCAGCGCCAAAGCCTGGCCCAGGCGCAGCGCACCCAGCGCTACGCGCTGTTGGTGGCCGGCCGTATACGGATCACGCGCCTCGGTGGCCGCCACCAGGTTGCGCACAGAGTCGGAGATGCCAGCCTGAATTTGCTCATCCGGATTGGTGCTGAACAAACCCTGCAGCGCCAGCATGGGTGCGCCGGGTTGGCGGTATTGGTACACAATGCCGATCACGCAAGCGATGACGCAGAACAACAACAAGAAGTGATATGTCCACCAGCTGAGATAGAAGGCCTGGCCGGTGGTGATGATGAATTGTGAAACCGCCACCCAGCCCGCAGTATAGGCGACCGCCAGCTGGAAGGGGAAGCGCGAGTAGCGGTAGGAGCGCCAGTAACGCCAAAAGGCGATGGCCGACATGAGGATAGTAAGCACGGTGACCAACAGCCGCAACGGCTGCTCATGCACTGGCAGCCAGGCAACGATCTCAGGCTGGTTCAGCGCCCAGATGCCGAATACCAGCAGCGCCAAGGGGTATAGCGTGAGTAAAGCGCGCGGCGAACGGCCCAGCCAGGCGTTGATCGGGTTGTGGCTGGGCAGGGCTGAGATCAGCAGCCAGAAGCTGGTGGTGAGCACCGCCAACTCAGCCGCCGCGCCCACCAGCACGTTGGGGCCGAGCACAAAGCCGGGGGTCGCCAGCCCGTGCACGCTGAACAACCCCGCCAATGAGATAAAGGCCAGCGCAACATACAGCACCTGCAGATTGCGCTGCCGTACGCCGACCACGCCCACCACCAGCGCGATGCTCAAAGAGATCAGCGCAGTGATGCTGACAATGTGAAAGTGATGGGCGGCATGGCGCAGCAGCACATCGCTTTGCGGCGCCAGGTAGCGGATGAAGATATACAAGAAGAAAGGGAGGAAGATCCCAAGGAACGGATTGCGATACGTCAGCAAACCCGTGAGGTGCCGCCGAATGCTGCTCATAAGGCACTGAGATTATAGCACTGGCCTATGGGGCGTTTATACTCGTGCGCATGAAGTTTGCATGGCTTGCTCTGCCCTTGTGCCTGCTGCTGGGCTGTGCTGTGCCGCAGCCCAGCGCCACTGTGCAGCCCAGCGCCACGGTGGGCGTAGCCCCGCACGTGGAAGAGGCGCCTGCGCCCACCGCCGCGCCAACTGAAGTGCCCACGCCGGCGGTCACCGGGTTGCCCACTACCCGCGACACCGATCAGCCCTACGCCACCGAGGACCGCTCGGATGACGTAGACGGCTACCAAGTGCACTTCATCTACGCGCTGCCCAGTGACGGCGTCGACGCTTTTCTGGACATCACCGGCGAGATCGAATTGTCGGCCACTGCCATGAACCATTGGCTGCATACCCAAACCGGCTCTCGCCTGCGCTACGACACCTACGAAGGCGCGCTGGACATTACCTTCATGCGCCTGCCCTATACCGCCGAGCAGATCAGCGAAGTGCACAGCCGCATCAATGACTTGCTGGAGCACTGGATCAAGATCACCGACCTGGCCCAGGAGAACAAGCTTTACGTCGTGCACTACGATGGCTTCTTCGTCACGCCGGAGGGTTACTGCGGCCTGGCGCCGCTGCCGCCGCGCGGCATTGGCCAAACCGCGGTGCTGTTGCTGCGCGCCTACAATCCCACGCACGATCTGACCTGCCCGCGCAACTTCACTCGCTCCGCCGATTTCACCGGCTTCTTTGAGGTCACCATCCTGCACGAGGTGCTGCATGCCATCGGTCTGGTGGCCGAGTGCGCCCCGCACGCTGATGGCGGCCACGTCACCGACAATTCGCAAGATCTCATGTACTTTGCTTACGACGGCAGCTACTCCCCGCTGTTCACCCATTTGGATTACGGCAACGACGATTATTTTGATCACGGGCAGGCGGATTGCCCAGACCTGGCCCGCTCCGCCTTCCTGGATCCGCTGCCCGCGCAGGCCGAGCTGCCACCGCGCTGGCAAGACAGCCTGCGCAACCTCCCGCCTGACCCTGTAGGGGGCATGCAATGAGGCAGGGGCAGCGCGTGTCCAGCACCTGGCTGCTGGTGCTGCCCGGGCTGGCGCTCACCCTCGTGCTGGGGCTGCCGGTGGCCGCCCTGCTGCTGGAGGGCGTGGATACCCAGCTGCTGGCGCGCCTGGGGCAAGCCCAGGCGCTGGCCGCCCTGCGCCTGAGCCTGAGCACCAGCGTGGTCTCCACGCTGCTGGCTGTGCTCATGGGTACGCCGCTGGCTTTTGCGCTGGCGCGCTGGCGCTTCCGCGGCCGGGCGCTTATCGAGCTCATGGTGGATCTGCCCATCGTGCTGCCGCCCTCGGTCGCCGGCCTGGCCTTGCTGCTGGCCTTTGGCCGCCGCGGCCTGCTGGGCGAAAGCCTGACCGCCATGGGCATCAGCCTGCCCTTTACCACGGCCGCAGTGGTGCTGGCGCAGTTGTTTGTGGCCGCCCCGTTGTTTGTGCGCTCGGCGCGGCTGGGCTTTATCAATGTAGACAAGCAACTCGAAGAGTCGGCCATCACCGAGGGCGCTACCCATTGGCAGCTCTTCCGCTATGTGATGGTGCCCACGGCTGGCACCAGCCTGGTCAGTGGCGCGCTGTTATGCCTGGCGCGCGCGCTGGGCGAGTTTGGCGCCACACTGCTGTTTGCTGGCAATCTCATGGGCCGCACGCAGACCATGCCCCTGGCGATCTATGTGGGCTTGGAGAGCGACCGCGGCGTGGCGGTGGCTCTCTCGCTGATCCTGCTGGGCGTATCCGCTGTGTTGTTGGCGGTGCTGCGTAGCCTGGAGCGCAATTGGAAGCTTGGCTAGTGGCCGTTACTTGCAGCACTGTCACTTATGAGGAGCTTGGCTAGTGGCCGTTACTTGCAGCCCCGTCACTTATGAGGAGCCTGGCTAATGGCAGTTGTTTGCAGCCTGCTCGTTATATGGGGCCAGGGCTAGTGGCACGTGGTCGCTACCTGGGCCGGCTCAAACTGCGCCCTTTGCCGCCCCAGCTAGCCGAGCGCTACCTACTGGAGTGGCATCCGCGCCTGCTGGCGCTGGAGCCGCAGCGCTTCCCCCCGCTTACTTCGCAGGCTTTGTTCGAGAACGACCTGCCGCTGGAGGTGGAAATTGGCGCTGGGTCAGGCGAGTACACCTGCAGCCTGGCTGCGGCCGACCCGGCGGCCAACTTCCTGGCCATCGAGATCTCCAACCGTGCCGCCCAGCGGGCGGCCTGGTTGGCTGCCGAGGCCGAGCTGCCGAATATGAAGGTGCTACGGGCAGATTTCAAGCTGCTCGGCCCCAAGCTGCCTGAGGCGGGCTGGCGGCGGGTCTATCTGCATTTCCCAGACCCGCAGTTCAAGCCAGCCGACGCCAAACGCATCCTGTTCACCGCTGAGTTTCTGGACGCCATGGCGCACAGCCTGCCCCCCGGCGGCGAGCTCAGCGTCGTGAGCGACCAGCCGGCCTTCTTTCTGCAGATGCTCGAGCTGGCCGAGGGGGATGCCCGCTTTACCAAAACCCATCCCGAACGCTACTTGGAAGGCTTTGAGCCCACCGTAAAGTCACGCTTTCAGCATGTCTGGGAGCGTAAAGGCCGTACGCCCTGCCAGTTTGTGCTCAAAAGGGTCTAGTCTTGCGGGCGTTACGCCCAGTCAGTTTGTGCTCCAAAGGGTCTAGCCTTTAAGGCGGCTAGAGGCAACAAAAAACAGCGCATTTCTGCGCTGTTCTTTGTTTCTCAGTGGTGCAACCGAGGCTAGGCCGCCGGCTGGGTCTTCTTCAAAACCGGCAAGCCGGTCTTCATCTCGGCTACTTCGTAGCCAGAGGGCAGGGCGTCTACTGCACCTTCCTTGACTTCCTTAGAGAAAAAGTACAGGGTGGTCACGCCGCCGCTCTTGTTCGGCCTGGAGCGGGAGTGCAGATAGTACGTGGTGCCTTTTGAATTCGTAAACGGATACGCCATAGTCCTCTCCTTTATGAGGTGTGGGGATTTGCTGCCGGGCGTATTTTCCCGAAGCTGGTTAAGTTTAACATTCACACCCTACAGGTGCAAACAAAAATCCCCCCTAAAAAGTAGTACAAATGTTTGACTTTTCAGGGGCGATGTGGTTACTCGGCTTCCTCTTCAGGGGCCAGGATCTCCTCTATACGGGCCACAAAGGCGTCGTGGTCGCCGCTCTCCAGGCCCTCACGGGGGATGTACAGCATCTGGTCACTGAGGGTCAGCAGCCAGGTGCTATCACCCCGGTACTGTACCGATTGGATGTGCTCCACCGGCAAGCGCACCTTCTCGCCGCCTTGCTCTACATGCAAGGTCTTGCCCCGCAGGCTCATGCTCGTAGGGGGCAGGTGGCTGCCGAACAGCCGCTCGCGCCGTAAGTACACCAGGGCGATGTTGAACAGCGGCCCCAACGTGTAGGCCAGGCCGCGCCAGAAGACGTACAGCCCCAGCAGCACAGCGGGCAGCCGCAGCCACAGGGAGGCCGTGCGGTCAAACACCACAACAATAATGAGAGAGCCAAGGAACATGACCAGCGGCCCCCCGGCAGCCCGGCGCAGGGTGTTTACGCCGCCAGAGTAGTAGGTGGCCAGGTAGTTGTCCGCAAACTGCGCAAAGGTGGGTTGGTAGCGTACTTTCATGGGGTGGCTTGCTCCGGCGGCTCAGGGATGCGTACGCCCAGCACCTCGCCACGCGCGGTCTCTACGCCATCCGCCAGCAGGCGGCAGCGCACGAAGGTTTTGCGCCCTTCGGTGCGCTCGACGACGGCGCGCAGCTCCAGCGGGTGGCCGTTGAGCGGGGTGGGCTTGAGGTAATCTACCTTGAGCGAGCCGGTGACATAGGTGATCAGCGGCTGGCTGCCGATCTGGCGTCCCTCCTCGCGGTGGGCGTAGGCCATGGCCAGGCCGATGCTGTGGCAGTCTATCAGGGTAGCGATGATGCCGCCGTTGAGCACGCCCTTGTGCCCGCTGAAGTGCTCCTCAGGCAAGAAGTGCGCCACGGCCTCATCGCCCTCCCAGTGGCTCTTGATGTGCAGGCCGTGCGCGTTGTTGCGCCCGCAGCCCCAGCAGTCGGCACGGGCATCCAGGTATTGGTCTTGAAAGGGAATTGTGGATATGGCAGGCATGCACCTAGTTTAACCGCGTGCAGCTAGTGCGGCAAAACTTCGGTGACATCTACGGGGTGGCTACGGTCTTTGATCTGCTGCGGGCCTAGTGCGCGGGTTTTGAACTGGCCCTGGACCACGGCAGCCGTCTCCGGGCCGAGCAGGATGCGGTTGGGGCGCGCCAGCGCCTCCAGCCCGGCCGCCACGTTCACCGCGTCGCCCACCACGGTGAGCTCCACGCGCTCTTTGGTGCTCACATAGCCCGCCAACGTATTGCCGGTGTTGATGCCGATGCCGATATCGATGTTGCGCTCCGGGCTGCGGTAGCGCCCCTCGACCTGGCGCAGGATCTCCAGCGCCGCCTCGACGGCGCGCGCCTCAGGCTGGCCCTTGCCGCCCATGCCGAATATCGCCATCACGCCATCGCCCAGGTATTTGTCCAGCAAGCCGCCGTATTGGAAGATGATGTCGGTAATGTCCTGGTAATAGCGTTCGAGCAGCCCGCCAAAGGCGCGCGCCCCCATGCGCTCGGCCAGCCCGTTGGAACCGGCAATGTCTACAAACAGCACCGTCAGACGCTGCTCGCTCAGCTCAGGCAGATTGCCGGTGTTGAGGTAGTTGCGCAGCAGGAACTCGGCCTCCACCGGGGCCACGAAGCGCTGCAGCAGTTGGCGGATGCGCTGCTCCTCGCGCACGCGCTCCATCAGGCTGACGCGCTCGATGGTCAACGCTGCCAGGTGGCTCACTGCCACCGCCAGCTGCATATCGCGCTGGCCGAAGTAGCGCGTGTCTTTGCGCGTCTTGAACAGGTAGATGAGGGCGATGGGCTTGTCGTTACTGATGACGGGCACACACAGCACGGTGTGAATGTTAAGCTGGCGCGCCGTGTTCTCCAGCAGACTGCGTGTTTGCGGTTCCTGGCTGGGCAGCAGGATGGCGCTGCGTTGGTCAATGGCCGTTTGGGCGATGCTGCGCGGGAAGCCCAGCTCCTCCAGCCGCGAGAAATCTTCGGCCCGGATCACCTCACACTTGTCGGCGCCCAAGGTGACCTTAAGCAGGCGGCTGACCTCTTTGAGGGCTACCTCAATATCCAGAATGTTGTTGAGCTGCTGAATGACCTCGTACAGTAGGATGGCATGGTTATCAAATGATTCGAGCAGCAGCTCGCGGCTGTAGGGCTGCAGGCCGTTGGCGGCCAGCTCCTGCTCCCGGCTGGGGGATTGTTGCGTCACCAGCAGCTCGAACAGGCCGATGCGCACCACATCGTTGGGGCTGAGCTTGAAGTCAAAATTCTCGGTCAGGCGGCGGCGGTTGATGTAGGTGCCATTGCGGCTGCCCAAATCACGGATGGTAAGCGTCTCGGTCTTGTCATCGAGGAAGGCCTGGGCGTGCAGGCGCGAGGCAGCCTCATCGGAGACAAGGATGTCGTTATCTTGCCGCCGCCCGATGCTGTTGATGCCCGGCTTGAGTAAGTACTCGCTGGGCTTGCTGTCTGGCGAGCGTACCGTGAGGATCCACATAGGCGAAAGTACTCAACATTCTACGGTCTTCACCAGGGCAATGCAAGCCGTTTGCATATAATGACGCCATGTTGACGCGTCGTGTGATCGTTTGCCTGTTGTTGGCTGTGCTGCTGGTGGGTTGCAGCCCGCCGCCTGCCGAGCCAGCCGTGTTGCCACCCAGCACACCCGCGCCCAGCCTTGTGCCGCAACCCACGCCAACGCTGACGTCCGGCCAGCCGCCGGTGGATGCCTGCCAGCGCCAAACCTTTGCACATCTCGGGCTGGGCTTTCCGCGCTCCGAGCACCGCCTGCCGTCCCTCGGTGCGGTGCAGGTGGTTGTGCTGTTTGCCGATTATGACGACGCGCCCGCTGCACAAAGCCCGCAAGACCTTTTTGCCATTATTTCGCCGCAGGCTGAGCAATTCTTTGCCGCGCAGTCTTACGGGCGCTTCACCCTCGAGCTGCAGCCGCACTTCGTTTGGCTGCGGCTCAGCCAGCCCTCCGCGCACTACGGCGCCAGCCTGACCAGCTATTTTGAGCATCTCGCCTTCTTGCAAGAAGCGGTAGACCTGGCGGATGCGGAGGTGGACTTCTCGCAAGCCGATGCGGTGGTGCTGCTCAGCAACCCGGACGCGTACGAGATCATCTATGGGCCAACCTATACAGGGTTCTTGGACTCAGGCCTGACGGCAGACGGCGTCATCATCCCCAACGGCACAACCTCCGGCCGCGATCTGATCCATTGGGGCTATCTGTGGCTCAACCACGAGATGGGACACAGCCTGGGCTTGCCCGACCTGTACGCCTACGACAACGGCGAGCACATCTTCCGTTACAACGGCGGCTACAGCCTGATGGGCAACATCTTTGGCCACGCGCCTGAGCTCACCGCCTACGAGCGCTGGATACTGGGTTGGCTGGATGATGAGCAGATCTATTGCCTGCCCGCGCATGACACCACACAGCAGACCCTGACTGCGATCGAGACGGCGGGTGGTCTCAAAGCGTTGGTGGTGGCCCTGGATGAGAGTCGCTCACTGGTGGTGGAGGCACGCCGTGCCCTGGGCTACGACGAGCGGCTGGAGCAGCCAGGCGTGCTGGTCTACGTGGTGGACGCCAGCATTGCCAGCGGCTACGGGCCGCTGGTGGTGCTGCCGCAAGACGATCCGCTGGACAATGAGCGCTGGCAGGCCACGCTCCAGCGCGGCGAGACGCTGGAGTTCGAAGGCCTGATCGTGCATGTCGTCGAGAGCGGTGACACCTACGACACGGTCGTGGTGCAGCCTAGCCCTTAGCGCTTTCCGTGCTGAGTTGAAACTCCATCACTGTCTCCACCTTCACCACGCGCCCTTGGTGCGCCGCGCAGCTCAGCAGCCATTTGCGCTCCAACTGGCTGGCTTCGATGCGCGTGGTGGTGCAGCCGCAGGCGTAGTGCTCCACGCGCGTCACCTCAACTTCTACGCTGCCTGCGGACTTGGCTTTCTGCTTTTTGTCCCCCATACTGTCCCCCTGTGAGTGTGATCTCGTCACTGCTGCTCAGTGCCCGGCGGCCGATCTCGGTAAGCGGCTCGTATTCCTCCGGGTGCATCGCAGCCAGAATGTCGGCCGCAAACTCCCCGCGCCAATCAAAACGCGCCACCTTGGCCAGGCGCATCATCAGCAGCGTGTCTGGCAGGTATAGGCGATCCTGCCAGTTCTTGATGCTCTGGTAGCTCACGCTGCGCCCGATGGGCTGCAGCGCCTCGCTGAGCGCGTGGGCAAAGTCTCGCAAGGTGGCGGGCTTGTAGGACGTGCCCGCCAGGATGCGATAGTTCTGCACGATCAGTGCAACGGCAGTCTTGCTGCGGTGGGTGGTTTTCAAGATAGCGATCATAGAACGATTGTTCTATGATAATAAAGTGCCTCGCACTTTTTTACAAGGGGTGTCAAGTCATTGGACAATTTTTGGGCGCCATACCGGCACAGCTATAATGCTGCTGCATGAGCTTTGTCGTCAAATACAAGCGCTGGCTGACCCTCATCGCGCTGGTGGCGCTGTTCGCTGCCGTGCGGTTGCCCGGGCTGGGGCGCTACGTCACCACAGATGAAGCGCTGTGGTTTTTGCGTTCGGCCAACTTTTACCTGGCCGTGGAGCGCCAGGATTGGCCTGCCACCTTTCAGTCAGAGCATCCCGGCGTAGTGACCCTGTGGGCTGGCGCCAGCGCATTCTTGCGGCACACTCCCGATCTGGCGGAGCAGGTGGCAGGCGATGTGCACGACACCACCTTGCTGCAATTGCTGGAAAACCGTGGCCTGAACCCGGCCAACGTGCTTTCCACGGCACGCACCACGTTGGTGCTGGTGCACGCCGCTGCTTTTGCCCTGCTGGGCATCTTTGCTTTCCGCCAGTTGGCAATGGGGCCAGCCAGTATCGGGTTGGCCCTGCTGGCTGCAGCCCCCTTCTTGGCCGCCCATCAGCGTCTGCTGCACCTGGACGGCCTTCTCGCCAGTTTCATGCTGCTGGCTGTGCTGGCCTATTGGGATTATTGGAATTCTCGCCAACCGCTCAGCCTGCTGGCCTCCGCCCTGGCTGCTGGGTTGGCTTTGTTGACCAAGACCCCCGCCTGGTTCTTGTTCCCATTCATCTTGTTGCTGACACTGTGGCAGCTGCGCAGCGAGCGCACGGTACGCAGCTGGCTGGCCGGCCTGGCCATCGCTGCCCTATGGGCGCTGCTGGCGCTCGTGCTCCTTACGGCCGCTTTCCCGGCTATGTGGCTTGCGCCACTGGAAACGGTGGGGCGTATGTTGGGCTATGCCCTCGGCACGGCCCAGGGCGAATTTAGCGGCCCGGTGTTTTTTAACGGACACATCTACCCGGATGGCGATCTGGGCACGGCGAGCTGGTACTTTTATCCGCTGGCCTACCTCTGGCGCAGCACGCCACTGACGCTGATCGGTCTCGGTCTGGCTCTCTGGAAATTAAAGCAGGCACCCGCAAGCGTACGCCTGCTGCTTGCGTTTGCACTGGCTTTCATGCTGTTCATGGGCCTGGCGGATAAACAATTCGATCGTTACCTGCTGCCAGCCATGCCCGCCTTGTTGCTGGCTGCTGGCTGGGGCTGGTGGGCCGCTGCAGTGGCCTGGCGGCCCCAGCGGCAGTGGGCCATGCTGGCTGCGGTAATTGCCCTGCAACTGGGCAGTGCATTCACCAGTTTTCCGTATTACCTGAGTTACTACAATTCGGTACTACGCCTGCTCACGCCAGTAGAGCGCCACATGATGATCGGCTGGGGCGAAGGCTTGGATCAGGCCGCCGCCTATCTCAACACGCATCCAGGCAGCGTAGCCTCCTGGTATAGCAACAGCTTTAACCTGATGTTCCCGCGCGCGGCCGATGATATTCCCATTGCGCTCGAACTCAGCGAACCACAGCTGGCCGACCTGCTGGCCCACGATTATCTAGTGATCTATGTGCACCAGTGGCAGCGCCAGACCCCGCAGAATCTACTGGAGGCGTTGGCCGGGCTGCAGCCGGTGCATACGGTGGTGGTGGATGGAATTGAGTATGTGAGGGTTTATAAGCTTGGGCCATAAGCCATAAGCTGTTAGCAATTAGCTGTTAGCGGTTGATTGCTTTTCCGCAGGCTGACCTCAGATACAGAGTCTATGATTGCCCTTCGCTTCGCTCAGGGCGACACTTATGAAGGCAGTCAGGGTTTGCTAATCACTAATCACTAATCACTATTCCCGACTATCCCATAGCGGCTCACTAATGCCGCGCTGCAAATTCTCATAACGGGCCATTACGAACAGAGCGTCTGACAACCGGTTGAGGTAGGTGACGGACTCGCTGCGCACCTCATCCTGGCGCGCCAGGGTCACCAGGCGGCGCTCCGCCCGGCGGCACACCGCGCGCGCCACCTGCAGGGTGGCTGCGCCCAGGCTGCCGCCCGGCAGAATGAAATTCTGCAGCGGGCCGAGCTCGGCGTTCATCTCGTCGATCAGCGTTTCCAACGCGTCCACATGGCGCTGCTCGATGCGCGGCACCTTGAACTCCTCAGCCTCGTCGGGCGGGAAGGATAGGTCGCTGCCTAAATGAAAGAGCTGGTTCTGGATGGGGGGCAGCGCCTGGCTCAGCTTGTCGCACAGCCCCTGGGCCAGCGCCTGGCCAATGAATGAATTGAGCTCATCCACCGCACCGTAGGCGCGCACACGCGGGTGGTCCTTGGGCACGCGCTGCTTGGTGCCTAGCGCGGTCGTGCCGTCGTCTCCGGTCTTGGTGTAGATCTTGGTCAGGCGGGGCATGCGGTCATTATAGCTGGCGCTCTGTTATCATGCCTTGCATGCGTGCAGACTTGGCTGGCTACGCCATTCTCTCCCGTTGGGTGCTCTTGCTGGCCCTGGGCGTGCACCTTTCGCTCATTGGCGCAGGCGTCATTACTATTCCCCTGTTGCTGGTGGCCGCCGGGCTGTGGAACGCGCTGCTGAGCTTGCGTTGGTTGCAGGGCAAGACCTGGCGTAGGCAAACCCTCATTGATATTGCTGGCGACTTTGTGTTCGCCATCGCGCTCTTCTATTTCAGCCGCACGCTGTTGGGCGCCTTCACCTGGGCGGGCATCTTCCCCGTGGTCAGCGCCGCATGGGCCTTGGGGCTGGGCGGCGGGCTAGCGGTGGGCCTGCTGACGGCGGCCGCCTTCGCCGCCCTGGCGGCCATCGACCTGCCGCTGGCGCAGATTCCGTTGCGTATGCTTTTACCCGCGCTGGCTTTCCTCACCGTGGGCAGCCTGCTGGGCTTCGGGGGGCGCCAGCTACAGTTTGGCCTGCGTGAGCGCTACGAAACCGAGGAATTTCAGCGCCTGGAGGCGGCCCGCCGCGAGCGTGAGCGCGCCCAGGCCGTCTTCGCCATCACACAGCAGATAAATTCCAGCCTGGTGTTTGAGCAAGTGCTGGAGAACGCGCTGGACGTAGGCACCAAGCTGTTTGTCACGTCTTCAGACAACGTCACGCGCACGGCGGGCGGCGTATTGCTGTTTGACGAGGGCGGGTTGCGCGTGGCCGCGGCCCGCGGCTTGACCGCGCAGGACATTGGCCGCATCCTGCCCGGGCAGCAGGGCGCACTGGCCGAGCTGATGCAGCACGGCGAGCCGCGCCAAGTACTTGCGCCTGCCAGCGACGAAGAGTTCAAGTTGCTGGCCGGGTTGCACAACGCGCAGAGCCTGTATGCGCTGCCGCTGGTGTCTGGGTTGGATCTGTTCGGCGTGCTGTTCTTTGCCCACCCGGAGGCCAATTTCTTTGACGTGGAGCGTTGCGAGCTCTCGGCTTTGATCGCCCGCCAACTTATGGGCGCACTGCAGAATGCCCAGCTCTACGAAGCGCTCACTGAAGAGAAAGAGCGCATTGCCCACATTCAAGAGCAGGCACGCCAACAATTGGCGCGCAACCTGCATGACGGCCCTATCCAGAATGTGGCCGCCATCGCCATGCGCATCAACCTGGTGCGCCGCCTGATGGCCAAAGACTCCGCCGGGGCCAGCGAAGAACTCTACAAGGTTGAGGACCTCTCGCGGCGCACCACTAAAGAAATGCGCCACATGCTGTTCACGTTGCGTCCCCAGGCGCTGGAAACCAGCGGCCTGGTGGTGGCGCTGCAAGACCTGGCCAAGCATGCCCAGGAGAGCTACGGCATCCACGTCTTAGTAGACGCGCCTGAGGGTGCGGATGCGCGCATGGAGCGTGGCAAACAGGGCGTGCTGTTCTCCATCGCCAGCGAGGCGCTGGACCGCGCCCAGCGTGAGGCGCAAGCGCGCAACGTGGTCGTGCGTTTGCACAAGCTCGAGGACAACATCACTCTGCTTGAAGTGCAGGATGATGGCGCCCAGACCGAGGCTAGTGAAGGGCTGGACATCCTGCGCGAGCGTACCAACCTCATCAGCGGCGTGCTGCGTTGGGATGCACAACCCAGCGGAGGCTCGCGCCTGCGTGTGTGGGTGCCGCTCACCGAGCAGGCCGCCGACCGGCTGCGCCGGGGCGAGCTGTGAACGGCGAGAGCCGCCAGTGGACTTCGCCGCTCGTGCTGCGCGCTCTGGGTGCTGGCTGGCTGGTCTTCTTCCTGATCTGGCTGCCTTTTGAGGACACGCACATTGTGTTGCCATTCGTCCTGGCGCTCGACTTGTGTGTCTGGATTGCCCTGCGCATGTGGCGCTTTTGGTCTACACTCACCGACGTAACCGTGGCCGCGCTGGCGGCCGGAGCCTGGTTGGCAGCGGTGCCAGTCTTCACCCTTGGGTTGATGTTGTTCAAGGGTGGCGTGCACGGCCACGGCTTTCCAGACTTTGCTTTGCGCCAGTTTGGCTGGGTCCTGCTGGCCATCCCAGTGTGTGCCGCACTGGGAGCCATCCTGGGGGCCGGCACACATTTGAGTATCCATAGGAAATGATGGTCTAAGGGGCTGAAGGGGCAGTAGACCGCATCTCGGGGAGGCGCTATGCCGAGAAGCGGGGGGCTGTACTACACAAGCCAGACGCCGGCGCGGGGCATGCCCGCGCTGCTTCTTATCCATGGAGCCGGTGGCAGCTCTGCCAGCTGGCCGTATCAACTTCGCCGTTTGCCAGGTTGGCAGGTGTTTGCGCCCGATCTGCCCGGCCACGGCAACAGTTCCCTCATTGGCCTCAAAGGTTCATTGCAAGCCTATGCTGATGCGGTGTGGGAGTGGGCAGATGGCATGGGCCTGCAGGAGGCCGTGCTGTGCGGCCATTCCATGGGCGCGGCCATCGCCTTGCTCATGGCGCACGCCGCGCCGCAGCGTACGCGCGGCGTGATGCTGCTAGGCTCCGCAGCACGCTTTAGCATCAACCCCCAACTGCTGGAAAAGCTCTATAACCCGGCGCGGCATCAGGATGCAGTACGCAGCCTGGTGCAATGGTCATTTGCGCGGCGCACCCACAATGCCCTGCGCCTGGCCTACAGCCGCCAGCTGATGAACAACGCGGGTGGAGTGCTGTATCGCGATTTCAAGGCCTGCGCTGAGTTTGATTTCACACAGCAGGCTGCGCAGTTGCGCATCCCTGCGCTGGTGTTGAGTGGGGCAGAGGACCAGATGGTAGCTGCTCATCTCTCGGCAGCCCTGGCTGCGGCACTGCCTCTGGCCGTGGAGGAAACCGTGGCGGATGCGGGGCATATGCTCATGCAGGAGCAACCCGACGCGGTGGCTGCGATCTTGGAAAAAACCTTGCAAAGCTGGAAACCAGACTAAAATTAATGCTTAGCGATGATAGAACGTCTTCAGCGCTGGCTATCTCTGCCCACATTCGAAAACTCAGACCTTCGCCGGGAGGCTGAGATTTTGTTCTCCATCCTGGTGGTGTTGATCCCCACCACGGCTGGGTTTGTTGTCGCGCTCATGCTGCTGGCGCCGGAGAACAAGATCAGCCATGTGGTGGCGATAACCATCCTGCTCTCTCAAGTGTGTTCGTACATTCTTTTGCGCCGCCGCCGCTTGGTGGCCGCGGGCATGGGTATGTTGTCACTGATCTGGGTGTTTGTCACCTTTTCGGTCTACCTGGGGGATGGCGTGCGCAGCGTCTCGGTCATTGGCCAGCTGCTCATAGTGCTGATGGCCGGGCTGCTGGTCAAACGTTCGTTTGCCGCCGGCCTGGCTGCACTCACCGTATTGATCAATCTTGTCATCCTGCGTTTGCACCAACAAGGCTTACGCCTTGGGTCCACTGTGCTGAGCGATGAAGCCTATTGGGCGGCTCAGGGTCTGTTCTTTGTGGTTGCCGTGGGGCTGGCTTATGTGTACATCCGTGGGCTGAACCGTGCGTTCGCCATTGCCCAGGCCAAGGAAGATTCTCTGCGCGAGAGCGTGGAAGAACTGCGCCAGGCCCAAACCCTGCAGACAGTCGAGAAGGAAAATCTGCATCGTCGCGAAGCAATTTTTGCCACGGTCTCTGCCGCGGCAGAGCGCTTGTTCCGCGAGGGCTCGTTTGCTGAGAGCATCAACACCATCGCCCAGTCGTTGGGTGAGGCCACTGGTGTGGACCGCGTACGCATCTTTGAGAACGCCATCAATCCCGGCGGAGAACTCATGTCACATGAGATGTATTCCTGGTCGGCACCCAACGTGGGCAGCTATATGCAGTTGGGGCGCTTCAAATCTACCCATTTTCGTGAGGCGGGCTTGCTGCGCTGGGTGGACCTGCTCTCCAACAACCAGGTCGTGAAGGCTAATGTACAGGACCTGCCGGATCACGAGCGCCGTCGTTTGCAGTCTCAGGGGCTGAAGGCCATCCTGGTGGTGCCTATCTTGGTGGGTGACGAGTGGTGGGGCTTTATTGGTTTTGATGATGTTAAAGAAGAGCGCAGCTGGTCTCCTGAAGAGGAAGACGCCCTGCGTGGGGCGGCTGGCATTCTGGGCGGCGCGCTCCAGCGCCAGCGCGTGGAGCGCGCCTTGTACCGTAGTGAGCAGCAGTACCTTGCCATATTGCAAGACCAGACCGACATGATTTGCCGGTACACTCCTTTGGGTCAGATTACGTTTGCCAACGACGCCTATGAGCGCTTTTTTGGTCTGCAGATCGATGAGACCGGCAAGCGAATGATCTGGAACCGCGTGCTTCTTGAAGAAGACCGCCAGGCGCTCCAGTCAAAGATCGAAAAAATCACCCCTGAGCGCCCTTCCATCACCACCCGCAGCCATGACCGCCGCGAAGACGGCGCGCTGCGCTGGATCGAGTGGACGGCACGCGGCATCTTTGATGAGAACGGTGTGCTGATCGAAGTGCAATCTGCCGGGCGGGATGTGGACAACGAGGTGCACCTGCGCCAGCAACTGGAGCGCAACCTGCGCGCTTCGGAAGAGCAGGCCATGACGGACGAGCTCACCGGGTTGCTCAACCGGCGCGCCATCACCGAGCGGGCCGAGATCGAGTGGCAGCGTGCCCTGCAGGAGAACCTGCCGCTGAGCCTGGTGCTGATGGATCTTGACCACCTCAAGAACATCAACGACTCCCACGGCCATCTGGTGGGCGATGAGGCCCTGCGCACCATCGGCAACCTGCTGCAAACCAGCATGCGCCGCAATGACTGGGCCGGTCGCTGGGGCGGCGACGAGTTCATGCTGCTGCTGCCCGGCGCAGAGCTGCTGATGGCGCGGCAGGTGGCGGAGCGCTTACACCAGCGCATCAGCCGCAGCCATGTGCGCCTGGAAGACGGCACGCAGGTGCAGCTGCAGGTCAGCCTGGGTGTGGTGTCCAGCCCGGCTGGCCCAAAGCGCACGGAAACGCTGGATGAACTCTTCGCTCGTGCGGATGGCGCCCTGTATAGCGCCAAGCAAGCCGGGCGTAATCAAGTAGGTATCGCCTAAACAGGCGAAGGTACACAGCCTCCATGCAGATCAACCGTCGTTTCAGAGAATTGCTGCGCCTGAGCCGTGGCGGATACATTCCAGAAGAGTTGCGCACGCGCTACTTTTATTTTGTCTTTTGGGTGATCGCCGTCATGGTGCCGCTCGGCTGGGGGTTGAGCGGGCGCATTGTTGAAGCTCCGCTGTTTGTGCGTACGTTGCAGGTAGGCAGTTTTGCCGTCCTGATCTTTATCTGGCTACTGGGGCGCCGCGGCCGGATCACCCTGGCCACCAACATTCTGGTGTGGGCCTTTTGGCTGCTGGCTACCGGCGTGGTGCTCGTTGAGGCCAACACCAACAACATCTGGCTGGTGCCGCAGTTTCTGCTCATTGTGCTGACGCGCTTGCTCTTGAGCGGGCGCGTGGCGCTAAGTATGGCGCTGATGACCCTGGTGGCGGATGTCCTCATTTTCTACCTCGCCCTGCACACCCATCTGCCGCCAGAGTTGGCCCAAATGGCTCAGGACGCGGAATGGACCCCGCTGGTGCTGAGCTTCTTCTCACTGCTGGTGATCTTCTTTCTGGGTGATCTGGCGCTGCGCGACAGCCTGGTGCAGGCGCGCCGCAATGAGGGGCGCTATCGTTCGCTGTTCGACCACACCAATGATGCCGTCTTCCTGATCGATCCGGCTTTGCGTTATCTGGATGTCAACAAACAAGGCGGCGCACTGCTGGGCTATGAGCCGTCTGAGTTGGTGGGCAAACCCATTTCCGAAGTGATCGCCCCCACCGAGGTAGCCGCCACGAAAGCCAACTTTGCGCGCTTGCAGCGCGAGGGCATGATCCCGCTGTTTGAGCGCACCATGATCCGCAAAGATGGCAGCCGCATCATTACCGAAGTGGGCATCTCATTGGTGAGGGATGAAGATGGGGAGCCGCTCTATCACCAGAGCGTGGTGCGCGACATTACCGAGCGCAAACGCCTGGAGGATCAGCTGCGCTTCTCGCTGGAGGAGATGCAAGCCCTGGCGATGCAAGACCCGCTCACCGGGTTGCTCAACCGCCGCGCTGTATCAGAAAACGCCGAAGCGGAGTGGTTCCGTGCTCAACGTGAGACCCGCCCCATGTGCCTGGTGATCATCGACCTGGACAATCTCAAGATCATCAACGACAAGCACGGCCACGCCATGGGTGACCAGGTGATCCTGGAGCTGGCGCGCGCCATCAAGACCCAGCGCCGCCGTTACGATTGGGCCGGGCGTTGGGGCGGCGACGAATTCCTGCTGGTGCTACCCGGCGCCACGCTGAGCGAGGCGGGCGAGGTGGCCGAGCGCGTGCACAGCCAGTATGTGCAGAGCCCGCTGGTGGCCGACCTTGGCGAGGATGCCTCAGTCAGCTTGGGCGTAGCGTGCTACTCCGGCCGCAAAGGGGATGTGACCGACGTGTCCACGCTGCTCAACCAGGCGGATGAAGCGTTGTATAAAGCCAAGCAAGACGGCAAGAGCCAGGTGCAGCTCTACCGCACAGAGACATAAAAAAAACGCCGGGCAATTGCCCGGCGTTTTTTTATGCAGCGGTCAGAATTAGTTCTTGCCGCCAAAGGCGCCCAGCAGGCCGCCTGCGCCGCCGAGGACACCGGCGATGCCCGTCAGCGTGTCGGCGAAAGGAATGTTAACGCCGAAGTACTGCAGGCCCATCAAAAGAAAAAAGATTGCTTGCAATGCAGTGGTGGGTTTCTGAAGGTTCATCAGAATCTCCTTGTGGTAGTTATACGGAATACCGTATGTACATATATAAACACGCAGCTCCCTGCGGGGTTGCGCGGCTCAGCGTGCTATAGTTGAGGCCGTGGAGGCTCCATTTTGAAGATCCGTGTACTTGCATTACTGGCATTTGTACTGGTTGGGCTAGTAGCCTGCGGGCAGCCGGCGGAGGCCAAAGCTGAGCCGACGCGCGTGCCTTTCCAGATGGCAGGCGAGAACTTTCTCAGCGCCCCGCAGGATTTCCTGATGCCGCCAGCGCTCACCAACGGAGCCTACGCCGTGATGAGCACTGGCACCGAGTCGCCCAACAGCCGCATCCTTGAGCTGCGCGCGGATGGCCAGGCCTACATCGCCGCCACGGGGCGCCTGATGGGCTGGCAGCGCCAACTCAACCGCCAGTCTGGTGAGGGGCCGCTGTATCTGGTGAATATTGTCAATCTATACGAGACCGCCAACGGGCCGATCACCGTGCTCAGCCGTGAGTGGCATGCGGATGTATGGGCGCGCCTGGACAGCGGCGAGCTGACCCTGTTACCGGATCTCCCCGGAGTGGACGCCGAGCACCTGGTGTGGCAGGATGGTACTGGCGGCATCGGCGTCGAGATCGCTTATCACAACCTCTACCTGCTGCTCACCGGCCCAGGCGATGGCACCGACCAATACGGTTTCTTTGCCCAGCTGGTGCCGCGCTATTTGCAGTGGATCCGGGAAGGGGAAACCCAGTAAGAAAATCCCGCCTAGCGGCGGGATTTTTGTTTAGCAGTTTTCTTTGTAGTCTTCTTTGCGGTCTTCTTCGCCGCTTTCTTGGCTGCCCTTTTAGGCGCGGCCTTTTTCTTGGGTGTGCTTTCTGGCTTGGCGGGGGTGGCGATGCGGATCACTATCCAACTGAATGCCAGGAAAACCGCCAGGATGGCGACGCTGTATAGCGCCACGGCTCCGTAGCCACCAGCGGTAGCCGGGTTGAGGAACGGGTAGGGATACCAGTTCACCAGCGCACCGCGCACCAGCGTGTAAGCCAGGTACACCAGCGGGAAGAGCAGCCAGACACGCGTCTTTGGCAGGCTTAGCTTGCTCTTGGGCGGGCTAATGATCCAGTCAGCAATGCCCACTACCGGGTTGATGTAGTGGAGCAGCGTATTGATCCAGGGTGCCAATGAACCCAGGTCAATATCGCGCAGCAAGATGCCGTAGACGATACCTACCACGGCGATGTAGACCACCGATCCGCCGCGCACCAGATCCTGCTCGGGCGTGGGTTTGCGGCGCTGCCACAGGTTGAGTGCGCCGATCACAAACACTACGGCCAGAATGATGTTGCTAAGGTTGGTGAAATAGCTGAAGTAATTGACCGGGTCAAAGCCCAGGCGCAGATGAGTGCCCAACTGTACGCCAATGGCATACAAGGTCAGCAAACCAAAGAAGAGGCGAACTACGATAAGTGCTTTGCGTTTGTCCATGCTTGGATTGTAGGCTAGCCTAGGCCAGCTACGCAAGGGACAAACAGAGGCAGATGGGCTTCATAGGGGTTTCCCTGTGCGTCGAGGACGCTCCCGTCGGATAGCCAGCCTGGTTTGGAGTTCTTTCGGATAGATGGAGATTGCCTTTCTGATCAGTGCCCTGAGCTCACTTGAAAAGAAATATGTAGGATTAAAAGAGTACACGCGCGTTCGGCCAATTTTCTGTGAGGATAACACGCCCCCATGTTCCAGTCGTTGCAGCTGCTTTTGTATGCCGCGTAAATTGGTCGAGTAAAACTTGGCGATCTCGTACGCGTAGCCGCGCTGGCGCATTTCAATGAAAGCCAGTATTTTTTCTGCTTCAGTGCTTCCCAGGATAGGCGTCAACATAGTACTACCAATAGTAGTAATATTACTACTATTGGTAGTACTATGTCAGCTGGACTGGCGCTTAGTTCTTACCCTGACGCGGCTGGCTGCAAGACTTGCACTTTGTTGCCCCAGCATACAAAAATCCCGCCTAGCGGCGGGATTTTTGTTTAGCAGTCTTCTTAGCGGCTTTTTTGGTAGCCGTTTTCTTGGCAGCCGTCTTCTTTGTAGCTTTCTTGGCAGCCTTCTTCACAGTCTTCTTGGCCGGTGCTTTGGCTTTTGTCTTTGCCTTGATTTGGATCGTGATTGGCTCAGGCACGCGATTGTGCCTGAACTTTAGCACCCCAGTGATTGGCTCAGGTACAGGTGTGCGCGTGAGCTTTAGCACCAGCGCGCTGAACAACAGGAACAGGATGGTGATGCCCACACTGTAGAGGGCCACACCGCCATAGCCACCTTGCTCAATCGGATTCAGGAAACCATAGGGATACCAGTTGGCCAGCGGGCCGCGCAGCAAAGTGTAGAACAGGTAAGCCAGCGGGTAGATCAACCAGTACAGCCAGGTGTTCTTGGGCAGCTTGTCCTGCGGAGGGTAGACCAGCCAATCCACCAACGCCATCACCGGGTTGATGTAGTGCACCACCAGGTTGCTCCACGAGTAGAGCGACTCGATGCTGCTGCGCAGCATCACTTCGTAGACCAGGCCCACCACCAGGATGAACACCACCGAGCCGCCGCGCAGCATTTCCTGCTTCACGGTGGGCTTGCGGTATTGGATCAGCGTCCAGGCTCCGCTGAGGTACACAAACACCAGCAGGATGTTTGTGAGGTTGGTGAAGTAGCTGAAGAAATTGGCCGGGCTGCCACCACTGCCCAGATTGAACTGTCTGATCAGGGCGGCAATCGTCGCTACTCCTAAAATAATGCGTAATGCGATAATGAATTTGCGTTTGTCCATTGCGACATTGTAGATGAGGAAACGCTCCTAGGCAATCGCCAAACGGTGGCTGTCAGCGGCGCGCCAGGCTGCGGAAGGGGTTGGGGTGCGCCGCCCGCGCCAGGGGCGCCGCCGCCAGGTGGCCGCTGCCCACATGCAGCATCCAGGCCACTGCATCCAGCGTATCGTCGTGCTCGCCGTGCGGCCAGCGCAGCCACTCTTCGCGGAAGCTGCGCAGGAAGGGTGTCTCCACGTCCGCCACGCGGGCGCGCCCGCTCTGGAACAGCGGCGCCATACCCGCTTCAAAGCGGCGGCCTTTGCTCTTGCCGCCCGGGTGCAGCGGCAGCAGCGGCAGGCTGGAGGTGCGCAGCATCAGGTGATAGAACTCCTCGCCTTTGCCCACCGCCTCCACGCCGATCATTTGCGTAGACGGGTACAACGCCGCCAGGGCGCGTAGCTGCTGCTCGGCTTCACCCTGGCTCACATGGGCGCGGAAGCCATCCACCAGCACGATGCCGCCGCCGGGCAGCACGCGGCCGATGGCCACTGCAAAATAGTCGCGCTGGCGGCCGTGCAGCTCATCGGCCGTGCTGGCATAGTCCACGCCCATCACCACCGGCCAGGCGATCTGGATCTTCTCGTGCGGGTAGGGTTGCAGCCACTCGGGCCGCAGGTGCAGACCCTGCGCGGCTTTGAGGTCGAGCAGGTACATGCGCGCAAACTCAGCCTCGCCGCTCAGCTGGCGCAGCTTGCGGATGGCGGCGGCCGGATACTTGCTGGCCCACTGCGAGCGCCCGTTGCGTAGGATCGGTGTGTTGGCGCTGTGGAAGCGGCCGGTGGCGGCCAGATAGGCCAGCGCGTCGTTGTCACGCCACGGCGTGCCCACCACCAGCTGCCAGGTCTCCGGCGTGGCCGTGGGCAGGATGGTGCCGGTGAGGATCTTGATCACCATCTCCAGCTCGCGCGCCGAGCGCGTGTTGTTCTCATCGTGAATATCGTCCAGCAGCAGCAGGCCGGTGGGGTGTTTGCCGATCACGGCGCGTGACTTATAGCCCAGGCCGAGCAGGGTCGGGTCTTTGCCTTTCTCGCGGGCACAGGTGGCACGCCATTCGGCGTAGTTTGTGACCGCGGTGTTATTGACCTCGTAGCCATCCGCGCCCCAGCTCACTTTACGGTCCGGCACGATGTGCTTGAACGCGGCCTTCCAGCCCTGATTGTGCTCGATGAGTTCGGCCACCTGGGCGGCGGTGTCGCTAGCGGCGCGGTCACCCGCCTGGATGATGAGATGACTCTTGTGCGGCTGCTGCCCGATACGGAAGGCGGTGAAGGCGGTGCTCAGCGTAGTGGTCTTGCTGGAGCCGCGGAAGGCCGTCACCACCAGGCCTTTGTTGGCGGCGCGTGCCGCGTACAGCGGCTCGATCCAATCACGCAGGGCGTGTTTGGGCAGCGGCCGCTGGTAGAGCAGCTTGTAAAAGTGCGCAAAGCCTTCTGCGCTGTCTGGCAGGTTGTTGGTTTCCATGATTCCCCCTTTGGAATGTGAAACGCGGCTGTGTGGTAGCACAGACCCGCCACACATGGCCAAAATGGCCGGTATCATCAACTTGCTTGACGGCTCACAAAGGAGGATGGATGAAGCTGCGTACATTCTTCGTAGGGCTGCTGGCTGTGCTGTTGGCCGCCTGCCAACCGGCGCCCCAGCCAACGACGCCGCCCACGGCGCGGCAAACTGTGTTGCCCACGCCGCGGCCAACCCGCACGCCTACCGCGGCGCCCAGCGCGGCGCCCAGCGCCACGCGGGCGCTGGACGCGCTGCAAGCGGCCATTGCGCAGCAGGATGCAGCGGCCATCGTTGCCTTGGTCAATATGGACTACCGCTTTGGCTACGCCTCTTATATTGAAGGCGGCCAATCCGTAACATTGGATGAATTCCGTGCTGATCTGGAAGCGCGCCTGCCCAGCGTGCCGGTTTGCCTGGGTTATTGGGAAGAGGACAATACCCTGCAGGTGTGGTTCGAGGGCTGGTCACCCGCTTGGGAGATCCACGAGCACTGCTACGCAGAGTGCCAGCCATTGGATGAGATCTGGTACAGCACTACCGCGGGCTTCTTGCTCAATAACGAGGAGGGTGCATGGGTGCTTAAGGCGTTGTTTCTAAATGAGCCGGGGGCTTATTACTACCGAGAGGTAGCTTTACAAGCCTGTGACTAGGTGACTGCCCTCACAACCGGAGCGCGCCTCTGCTATAATGAAGCGACTTTAGGCCCTGCCACTGCAGGGTCTTTTTAATGGAAAGACTTATGCAAAAATCTCGTACTGATCTCCGTAATATTGCCATTATTGCCCATGTAGACCATGGGAAGACCACCCTGGTGGATGGCCTGCTGCGCCAGGCGCGTGTGTTCCGTGACAATCAGCAGGTAGCTGAGCGCATCATGGACTCCAATGACCTGGAGCGTGAGCGCGGCATCACCATCTTGTCCAAGAACACCGCTGTGCAGATCACCGACCCGGCCAGCGGCCAGCTCGTCAAGATCAACATCGTAGACACCCCCGGCCATGCCGACTTTGGCGGCGAGGTGGAGCGCGTGATGAACATGGTGGACGGTGTGCTGCTGCTGGTGGACGCTGCCGAAGGCCCGCGTCCGCAGACCCGCTTTGTGCTCAAGAAAGCGCTGGAGCTGGGCCTGCGCGCCATCGTGGTTATCAACAAAGTAGACCGCCGCGATGCGGATGTGGCCCGCACGCTCAACGATACTTTTGACCTGTTCGTAGACCTCGGTGCCACAGACGAGCAAGCCGATTTCCCGGTGGTGTACGCCGTCGGCTCGCAGCAGCGTGCTGGCCTGACCCCCGAGCTCGGCCCAGACCTGCAGCCTCTGTTCGAGACGATCCTCAAAGAAGTGCCGCCGCCGCTGGTGGACGCGGACGCACCCCTGCAGATGCTGGTCACCACGCTGGACTATGACAATTACCGCGGCCAAACCGCCATCGGCCGCATCTTTGCCGGCCGCATGCAGGTCAACCAGCCGGTGATGCGCATCAAGCTCGATGGGCAGCAACTGCCCGAGGTGCTGCGCTACCTGTACCTGCAAGATGGCTTGCAGCGCGTCGAAGTGCAAGAGGCCAACGCCGGCGACATTGTCGCCGTGGCGGGCCTGGAAGGCATCGGCATCGGCGAGACGCTGGCCGACCGCGAGCAGCCCGTGGCGCTGCCCGGCATCCATGTCGAGGAGCCCACCGTACGCATGGCCTTCGGCGTCAACACGTCGCCCTTTGCCGGGCGCGAGGGCAAATGGGGCACCAGCCGCAAACTGCGCGAGCGCTTGTACAACGAGCTGCGCAGCAACCTCTCGCTGCGCGTGCAGGATACCGATAGCGCCGACACCTTCATCGTCTCCGGACGCGGCGAGTTGCATCTGGCGATCCTCATCGAAACCATGCGCCGTGAAGGCTACGAGTTTCACGTGGCCCGCCCCGAAGTGATCCTCAAAAAAGACGACGAGGGCAATATGCTCGAGCCGTTTGAAGAAGTGCACATTGAAACCAGCCCGGAGACGGCCGGTGTGGTGGTGGAGATGATGGGCAAGCGCCGCGGCGAAATGCAGCAGATGATAGAAGGCCCCGGTGGAAGCACCCTGATGACCTTTGTCGTGCCTACGCGCGGCTTGCTGGGCTTCCGCCAGCAGTTCCTCACTGCCACGCGCGGCCGCGGCATCATGAACACCCTCTTCGCCGGCTACCGGCCAGTGGCCGGGGTGATCACCTCGCGGGCGCGCGGCTCGCTGATCGCCTATGAGACCGGCATGGCGGTCACGTATGGTTTGCGCGCCGCCGAGGAGCGCGGCACGCTGTACATCGCCGCCGGCACCGAAGTCTACGCCGGCATGGTGGTGGGCGAGCAACCGCGCGAGGGTGACCTTGAGGTCAATGTGTGCAAGACCAAGAAGCTCACCGGTGTGCGCGCCGACTCGCGTGGCGAGATCGAGCAGCGCCTCTCGCCGCCGCGCATCATGAGCCTGGACGAAGCCATTGAGCAGCTCGGTGATGATGAGCTGCTGGAAGTTACGCCGCAGAGTCTGCGCATCCGCAAGAAGATCCTGGATATGCATGTGCGCGGCCGCGAAACCAAGCGCGCCAAGCAGGCACTTGAATAGTACGTAGCGCCGCCAGGCGCTACGTACTTAGTCAACTAGTCGTTTTGGTCGCTGGCTTGTGGGCAGGGTTGTCATGAAGTAGTCCTCCGCTGGATACCCCACCGCTTGCGGTGGGGAGGAAAGCGGAGTTGTTTTCCCTACCTTAGGGGAGGGAAAACTGAAGAAAGGGTGGGGGAATTTTTAGGTCGTGTCGCCCTGAGCAGAGCGAAGGGCAATCATAGAGTTGGTAAAAAAAGTCACTACGCAGATGGTAAGTTGTCTGACTTGGAAGTATTTTTTAGAGAAGCAGGCGAGCCGGGCGCAAGGACCAAAGCCCCCCGCTTGCGGCGGGGTTCGTTACTGCGAGCGAAGCGAAGCAATCTGCTTCACTCTAGTCAATGGTTGACGCAGTGTAGGTGTATAAGTAAGATACCCAGGGTTAATGATCCGATGCGAGTACTCAAAGCGGCTGCCTTCTTGGCTATTATTGTGTTTTGTGGCTGGGCCTTGTGGAGCAGCAGCCGTAGCCCTGCGCCTACGGTGATCTTAGCCATCCCCACGCCAGAGTGCTCGCCGCAAGCCTTGCCGCCCAGCTACTACACCCTGACCAACTCGATGCGCGCCTTTGACGATGCCTTGCTGCTGGCGGTCAACTTGCCGCGTGAGCAAGTGGTGCAGCAGGTGGAGCGCTTGCAGGAGCTGCGCCGCACGGTGGAGGCCGAGACCGCCCCCGCCTGCATGCAGACCTTCAAATCCAGCTTGCTGGCGTACATGAACCGGGTATTGGAGCTGCTGGTAGCCTTTGTGGGCGGCGCCGCCCCAGACTTGGTGATGCGCGGGCTGACCCAGGCGACCGAGCTACGCCTGCCGATCCAAGAGGCCATCGCCGCCCTCACTGGGGTGACGGTGACCCCGTACCCCACGATGCAGCCCCTCCCTGAGGCCACCCAGAGCTCGGATGTATCGATCCCTGTCACCGGCGCCAGCACGCTGCAAGCCATCGTAAGCCACACCGAGGGGGTCAACCTGCGCGAAGGGCCAGGGGTGCTGTTCAGCTTTGATGTGGTGCTGGCGTCTGGCACCCCGCTGCAGGTGCTAGGCAGCGATAGCAGCCGCCAATGGCTGCTGGTGAGCGACCCTCAGGGGCAGCAGGGCTGGGTTTTCCTGCCGTTGGTGACCCTGGAGGGCGATGTGAACAGCCTGAGTGTGGTTGAGTAGCGAATATTTACTCATTGACAGAGTACTGAACTCGCTGAACGGGGTTGAGTAAGGAATTTACTCATTGACAGAGTACTAAACTCGCTGAACGGGGTTGAGTAGCGAATATTTACTCATTGACAGAGTACTAAACTCCTAGTAAATTACTAACAATTTTGTAAGCGTGATCCAACCGGCAGGGAACCTACACAGCCGCCACCACGGGGGGTCACTAAAAACTAGGAGTATGTATGAACTTCGGATTTCGTTTTAAGCTGTTGAGCGCCCTCACTGCGTTGGTGCTCATTTTTTCGTTGGCGGCGCCGATCACGGTCTACGCCAATGAACCCACCCCTGAGGAGCCTACAGAAGAAGCGCCCCTGGGTGAAGAAACCCCAGAGGCTGCAGAAGCCTCGGAAACTGAGACTGATCCCGAAGAGCAGCTCAGCCTGGCCGAAGTGGTGGAAGTGCTGGCGGAAACCGGCACTGTGCTGCTGGACTCTGCGGGCGCAGAGATCCCGATGACTTCGGAGCTGGCAGTGGCCGCGCTCACGATGCCAGACCCGATCGGCTGCCCGCCGGGCGTCACTCCCGTCACCTGGGGTGGCACGGGTATCGGCTGCACTATCTCCTATGCTTCCATCCAGGATGCCATCAATGATGCCGCTGTCACCACCGGATGGACGATCTACATTGACCCCGGCACGTTCTTTGAGAATGTCAACGTGAACAAATCGGTCACGCTGCAAGGTTCTGGCCAGGGCCTCACCATTGTGAAGCCTGCCGTCACCGGCGTGAACACCTGCCAGGGCTCGTGCCCCAGCGCCACCAACACCGTGATCCTGGTTTCGGCCAACGGTGTCTCCATCTTTGATCTGACAGTGGATGGGGATAACGAGAATCTTAATAACGGAATCACTGTGGGCGGCGTGGACGTGAATGCACACAACGGCATCATCACCAACACCCACACCAACCTCACCGTGCAGGATGTCACCGTGAAGAACGTGTATGCACGCGGTATCCAAATGGGTACCAGCGGCGGCACGTTCAACTTTAGCAACAATACCGTTGACAATGTGCAAGGCGATTTCTTCTCCATGGGCATCTTCGGTTTTACCAGTGGCGGCGTGATCGATGGCAACACCATCAGCAATGTGGGCGATGGTATCGCCGTCAACTGGTCCACGGGAACACAAATCACCAACAACAGCGTAACCAACGCCAGTAGTGGTATCCACACTGATAACAGCGCGGGCAACGATGTGATCAGTGGCAACACGATCAGCAACGGCAAGAGCAACTCGTATGGCATCTTCGTGTTCGCGCCGTACGGCCCTGTCACAGTGGACAACAACAGCGTGACGAATGTAGATCTGGGCCTGACCCTTGTGGGCAGCGCCGTAAACCCGGCCCCGGAGATCCAATTCTCCAACAACACGGTGAACGCCAACATCGTCGGCGCCTTGGTAAGTACCGATGTGTGGTACTACTTCAAGAGCGATGCGAAGGCTACCTTCAGCGATAACACCATCGCAGGCGGTCTGTACGGCTTGCTGTTGGAAGCGCAGGCCGGCGCTGACTATGTGCCCGGCGGCTATGCCCACAGCTGTGCTGGCGTTGACTGCATGGTGGAAGTTACCCTGATCTGCAACACCATCACGGGCGGCGTGGTTGAAGCGACCGGGATGGCTTTCTGGGATGGCAACCTCACTCCCAACTACAACGGTATCTACCTCGTAGATGACAGCGGCAATGTGTGCACGGTGACCCCGTCACCCACAAGCACTGGCGACGATGATGCTCCAGGGATCGTGCCGCCCGTTGGCACCCTCGGCGGTTTGTTCATCCCGGTGACTGGTGGCAATACGCGCCTGCTCAACCTGGACACCCCCAGCATCCTGGCGTTGTTGAGCCAGGTGGCCGATAACAGCTTCCCGTTGGAAGCTGAGGGTGGCCTGTACAGCTTTACTTGTGTGCTCAAGAGCGTGACCACCCTGACGCCTGACCAGTACATCGTGCAGGGTGACAAGACCATCACCTCCGTGGGCCAGTGCAGCTACTGGGTCAATGGCGTGGAGCGCACCATCACCCTGGCGCTGACCTACCTCGGCCAGGGCGGCAGCTACGACCCCGGTGATGTCCTGCTGGTGGGCCTGGATCAGGAAGGCTTTGCGGCCTTCGCCAACAGCGGCAACCCGTTTGACGCCAACAACTTCATGCTGGCCAACTCCCTGGAACTGAAGGGCAAGACCTTCACCACCGAGTTGGAATCGGCTGCGCTGCGCCAGGCGCTGGAAGAGCACGCCAATGTCAATGTTCCGCTTGAGGAGCAGGATGGCGAGTACAACCTCTCCTGCGTGCTCGAAGGCGTGACTGAGTTGGATGAGGCCATTACGCTGGAAGACGGCTCGGCGGTCACCGCCCTGGGCGTGTGCAGTTACCTGGTGGGCGGCGCCAAGCACTCCGTGCTGGTGGCGCTCAACCTGGATGGCCAGGGCGGCTCGTACAGCCCCGGCCAGGTGCTGACGTTGGGCCTCTCGGGCGACAACGTGGCCAGCTTCGTGGGCACCGGCAACCCTGAGGACCTGAACGGGGTGCTGCAGCCCTCCTCGATCGATACGGACGGCAGCGTAGACTAAGCTGCTGCTTGCAAACAAACAGGGCCGTGCTGCACTAGCAGCACGGCCCTGTTTTGTATCCGGCGAAGCGGGTCAGCTCTTGCCTTCGAGCTGCTCCAGACGCTTTTGGGCGCTGATGTCCAGCGAGAGGATCATGGCGCCATCCGGCCAGGGGAGGATCTTGAGGTCAAACCAGCCTTGGCTGCCATCCGGGTAGGTGAAGTGGTTGAGCATATGGTGGGGTTGGCCGCTTGCCATCACCTCTTTGAGGCGGGCGAACATCTCCGTGTTCTCGATGCCGGGGTAGGCATCCATCATGGTCTTGCCCAGTAGATCCTCCCAGCTTTGTTTGCCCTGCTCAAGAATGACTTCATTTAGAAAGAGGTACTTAAAATCCCGGCTGATGATCTGGCAGCCTTCCAGCAGATGGTTGAAGAAGGCATAGTCTTGTAGTGTGATGCGGTCTTTTTCCATGGCTCCCTCCCGTTGGTGCAGGTGATTGCGGCTGCGATGCAGTATCTTATAATAACGTGATACGAGGAGATCTCCTACTATGATGCCAATTGGTGATGACAACAGCGGCCGCCACCGCACTCCCGTGGTGACCTATGCGTTGGTGGCGATCAACGTGATCGTGTTCCTGCTGGAGCTGATGCTGGGGGACGCCTTCATTGTAGAGTGGGCTTTTGTGCCGGCGCGCTTCGTGCAGAACCCGTTCTGGGAATCGACCACGATCTTCAGCGCCATGTTCATGCATGCTGGTGTTGTGCACCTGGGCGGCAACCTGCTGTACCTGTGGATCTTTGGCGACAATGTAGAGGACAACTTTGGCCGCCTCAAGTTTTTGATCTTTTATCTCGTCTGCGGCGTCGGCGCCACCTTCCTGCAGTTTTACTTCACGCCCAACTCCAACATCCCCAACCTGGGCGCCTCAGGCGCCATTGCCGGTGTGCTGGGCGCCTACCTGGTGATGTTCCCCGGCCGCCGCATCAATGTGCTGGTGGGGCGCTTCATCACGCAGATGAATGCGTTGATCGTGATCGGCTTGTGGTTCGTGCTGCAGCTGTTCAGCGGCATCGGCTCGCTGGACCCCAGCGCCGCCGATGTGGGCGGCGTGGCCTACATGGCGCACATCGGCGGCTTCATTGCTGGTTTTGTGCTCTCGTTTATCTTCCGGGATAGCAGCCGCCTGCGGCAGTTGCCGCCGCCGAGTAGTGGGCGCTACTTGGGTTAGGGTGCAGTTTATCTAAGACAGATTCATCCACAGATGAACACAGATGAGTAAAGGGATGCAAATAGATACATCCCTTTATTCTTTTTAACTACAGGAGACGGATTATTTCGATTGGCGCAGCCCGAAGTGGGTGAAGAGCGCTGAGATCAGGACGCGTAGCGCCACATTCGCCCAGATGAGGGGTGACAAGCCCTGGAGGTTGGCATAGACCTCTAAGATGGCGGTGGTCATGTGGAAGACGATGAAACTCAGTACGATCGCTCTGCGTGCCCCGTGATCGGAGATCCTGGTGGCGACGAAGGATAAATAGGCAACGCCAAATTCGGCCCCGGCCAGTAGGTAGGCGATGATAAATTGCCCTTCATCGAGCTTGACGCCCACCGTGGACGGGATGGCGTTAGGCACCACAACCAATGCAATGCCTGCTGCAAGGGTGACCAGGGCGTGAAAGATAAAGAGCCGGTTTAGAGTCACATGCACCTCTTGTTTTGCTTCTAGTAGCCTACAACAGTTTATTGCATTAATCGGTCTGGCTACAAGATACAGCTGGGTTGCCCCGCCAAGGCGATGATTCCGGCTCCAGGCCCTCAAAGCCTAGATGCTATAATTGAACTGTGAAGAAGAAGAAGGCTGTGAAGATTAAAGAAACGAAGCAAGCCTATAGCTCTGCTCCCCAAAAGCAGACGGCTATGCGCGCCGAAGTGCGCAAGGCCTTTGAGAAAGTTTTTGAGCGCAATAAAAAGGCTTGGCAGGAATTAGCAAAGCGCTAGTATTTCTTACCTTTCGGGATGTCCTCTCGATCAATGAGACGGTCATCCAAAGGAGCGGGGGTTTCTTTGCCCCGCCTGATAATCTACTCAACACAAATAGCCTGCTATGGGTTCTGGAAGCAATTCAAGGGCAAACTGTTTTTGGCTCTGATTCATATGCCGCTCTAAGCGATAAGGCCTCGTTAATCGCTTGGACAATTATCAATGACCATGTCTTTAACGATGGCAACAAGCGCACTGGCATGCTATGCATGGCGATATTCCTGGAAATCAAATGGAGTCAGCCTACTAACCTCCGATGACCAAATTGTCACAATGGCATTGAAAATTGCAACTCACCGAGAACAAAACTTCACCAGGTCAATGCTTGTCACTTGGATCAGTGAGCATGGTGCCGGATAGCGGCCCCGCGTACATCTGAAATTTAAAGACAGACCAGCACATAGGTAAAGAGTTTGCTTGACAGCCTCATCTGATGAGACTGAGTTTGCGCTTGATGACTTACACTTAGGCAATAAAAGGGGGAACTATGCAAGAGCTAGCGTATTTTCAATCTATAGCACAAAACATGATTGCGGCAGACCGGGAGCGCGATGAGATGTTGCGCGCCATGGACGCCATGTGGCACAACCGCTGGCAACTGCCGCCGCCGCTGCAGGCGGTGGGCTGGGTGCACAAGGTGGTCAGCACGGACCCGCACGACGCCGTGAGGGCTGGGACGCGCGTGCTGAGCGCCGTGGCGCCGCGCATCAGCGTGCAACCGCTGAACGAAGACGCCGCCGGGCGCGGCCAGGCCGAGCGCATGGAGCGAGCGCTGGCCTGGCACTTCCGCAATGCCACCCGCCGCCGTCGCGCCAGCGTGCTGCGCGATGTGGTGCTGAGCGCGCTGCTGTACGACGAGGTGGTGGCGCAGGTGGTGTACCTGCCAGCCCAGCAGCAGGCTGTGCGCACCCTGGGCGCCTCCGCCTTAGCCGGCGGCTTAGCCCACAGCTTGCGCTTTGGGCCCTTCGCTATCATCGTGCGCAACCCGCAGCATGTGCATGTGCGCTACTCTGACTGGCAGCCGGAGGCGGTGCTGCTGAAGCAGGTGATGCGCGTGGACGAGGCGGCCGCCTTTTGGGGGGATGTACTGGTCGAGAAACTGCAAAAACCAGCCAGGGGATTGCTTCGTCGCCCCGCTGCCGTGCAGCGTACCGCTGCGCAGCAGCGTACTCCTCGCAATGACGAAATGGCGACCCATCTGACTATTTTCGACTACATGGATACTGAGCAGCGCGCCGTGTGGGCTGTGCTGCAGCCGGATGCGGCCGCAGTGGCTGAGCCGACCGGCAGCGAGCAAGCGGCCGCCATCGAGATCCTGCGTGAGGCGCACGGCCTGGGCTTTTTGCCGTGGGCGGCCAAGGTGGGCGGCACCACGCTGCATGGCGGCGGCTTGCAGCGCATCCCGCTGCTGGCCTCGGTGTACCAGTCTCGGCAATGGGATACCCAAAATATTGTCGAGACGCTGCTGGCTTCGGAGGTGATCGCCTACGCGGCAGCGCCGCGCCTCAAGGTGGAGGGGCCGAGCGCTGAGGTGGATGTGGATTACGGCGAGCCGGGCCGCGTGGTGCATGTGCCACCCGGCCACCAGCTCAACCCGCTGGCCGCGCCGGGGCTGGACGAGAGCCTGGCGCGCATCGCTGAGCGCGTGGCCGAGCGCATGGGCAAGAGCACGGTGCCACGCGTGCTGCAGACCGCAGACTTCCCGGGCGGCACGGCCTTCGCCACGCTCAACTTGGCCACGCAAAGCGGCATCAAGAGTCTGACGCCTTACAAGGAGCTGGCCGAAGACGCGCTGGCCGAGGTGTTTCACCTGATGCTGCACTGGGTGCAGCACAGCGGCGAGCCATTGAGCGCCTATGTGAGCAAACGCGGCCGCCGCGAGACGATCGCGCTCGATCCGGCGGAGGGCGATCTGACGCAGGTGCTGATCGATGTGGAGTTGACCGCCGATGTGCCCACCGATCGCATGGCGCGTATCAATGCCGCCAGCATGGCGGTGCGTGACCTGGGCTACAGCCGTGAGCGGGCGCTGGAGCAGATCGGCGAGACGGATGCGAAAGAGGTGATGGCGCAGGCCGAGCAGGAGCAGTTGGCCGCGGCGCGGCTGGAAGCACGCAAGCGCCGCCTGCTGGCGGATGCGGAGCCGCCGGAACCTAACCGCCGCGGCTTTGACCCGGCGGCGGGCGGCCTGCCGCCGGTGATGGCGGACCCGGAGGGCGTGGCAGGGGCGAATACGGAGTAGGGGGTAGCCAAGGGGCGAGGCGGTAACAAGCCTCGCCCCTTGGTTGCCATTGCGAGGCGCAAGCTCCGCAGGAGCTGCGCACGAAGCAATCTGCTAGTTTAGGTTGAGGACCACTTGTGAGGGTAGGTGGACACCTTGCTTTGGGATTGCTTCGTCCGCGCTGCTGCGCAGCGCTGTCCTCACAATGACAGTAGATGTAAGGGGCGTACGCGCTGGTGACCTGACTCGACTTTGCTTGCCCTAAAAGGATTCCTCGGTTAGCGCAACTCACAACTGGCTATTCGTAAAAACACCACCTCGGAATGACGTAGAACACAAGACGCAGCATGCTGCGCACGCTGTAAGTCTGTCATTGCGAGGCGCAAGCTCCGCAGGAGCTGCGCACGAAGCAATCTGCTAGTTTGGGTTGAGGACCACTTGTGAGGGTAAGTGGACATCTGGCTTGGGGATTGCTTCGTCCGCGCTGCTGCGCAGCGCAGTCCTCGCAATGACAGTAGATGTAGGGCGTACGCGCTGGCGACCCTGACTCGACTTTGCTTGCCCTAAAGGATTCCTCGGTTAACGCAACTGACAAACTGGCTATTCGTAAAAATGCCACCTCGGAATGACGTAGAACACAAGGCGCAGCATGCTGCGCACGAAGCAATCTGCTAGTTACATTGTGAGCCCGATGTCGAAGGTGGTGGAGTAGCCTTCGGCTTGAGGGGTCAGAGTCAGCAGAGTCTGTCCGCCGCTTTGGCCGTAGATGCCATCCTGGCTGTTGCGCAAAAAGCTTCCCGCCTTGGCATAGTCGGTCTGGCTGGCATAGATCTGCTCCGAGAGGGAATCCTCGAAGAAGACCTGCGAGGTGAAATCGAAGCCAGAGTCTGCTGGCGGGTAGTTGCGGATCTTGAAATGGATATGCACGGCGCGGCCTTGGTACCAGCCGGGGTAAATGGTGGTGAAGCGTGCCAGGCCATTGGCATCGGTGACCTGGTAGCCGCGCAGGAACTTCTGCCCGGCTGTGCTGCCAAAGTTGGGATCGGAGGCGTCTGAGTACACGCCCTGGGCGTCACAATGCCAGATGTCCACCATGGCGCCTGAGAGGGGCTGGCAGGCGTTGTCTTTCACCGTGGAGACCAGAAAGGTGAGCGCCAGCGGGACGCCTGCTCGCACCGAGCCATCGCTCGGATCACTGCGGATGTCTGCGCGCTCCAGGCGCTCGTCTACGAAATACGGCCCTTCGGTGAGCTCCGGGCGGGCGATGCAGGCCGGCAGGCTGGCTGCGGTGGCCGGAGCGCCGGTGGCGGCCGTGGTGCTGGTGGCGGCTGCCGTGGAAGTTGCCAGTGCCTGCTGCACGGCCTCTGGGGCGCAGGCGGCCAAGAGTGCGGCGCCACTTAGCCCGAACAGCGTGAGCGCCTCGCGCCGTGAGAGGATTTGACCTATGGGCTTGTCGTCGTTGTCCATGCTTGGATACTACTGCAGCCAGATGAAAGAAAACTGTGAACTTGTACTGGATCTGCTAAGCAGGGCAAGTGTGTTGTGAGAACGGGACGAAAGCAGTTAACCATTACAATTTCCATAAGAAGGGAGTGTTTAAAAAAATGACGTATTCCAAAATTGCCTGGATCATGCTGATTGGTTCTAGCCTGTTTTTACTGGCTGCTTTTAATCCCTCCGCCATGGCTTTTGCGGCGCGCACCCCGGAGACCAAGCTCGACATACTGAACAAACTGCCCAGATTATGGGTGGTTTCTCAATTTGGATTTGGCTTTGGGGCCATTCTTCCGGCCATCGGTTATCTGCTTTTGGCGCGCGGCCCCTATGGAGCCAATACGCCGTTTCCAGGCATCCTTACCGCGGTATCGATCGGCATGCTGATCGGCGCGGGCTTGTGGGGTATCAACTTGGTCCAACGCGCAAGCGATTTTGAAGGCTTTGCCCGCGGCGCTCATGCCAATTGGCCTTTTGTGGTCTACACGGTTTTGACCTTAGTGGGTTTGGCGGTCTGGGGCTATGCGTATCTTCAGGGAAACATGCCCGCTTGGATCGGTTGGGGCACTTTAGGGCCGGCGGTGGCTCTGTTTGTGTTGTTCATCGTTTTTAAAGATATGCCGCCCTTTGTTTACTATCTCGTGAACCTGGAGCTTATCTGGGTGCTGTTCAAGCACGCGCCGAAATAACTGGCTACTCAGCTTCGCTGAGCGACGCTTCTGCAGTCAACGGTTGGCTGGCGTCAATAGTCCAAGCAGAGAGGGTGCTGCGTGCTCCGCACGCGGTGCTGCGCACGCGGCAGAAGCTACTCAGCTTCGCTGAGCGACGCTTCTGCGGTGAGCGATTGCCCCAGCATCGATAATCCAGGCAGAGAGGTGCTGCGTGCTGCGCACGCGGCAGAAGCTACTCAGCTTTCGCTGAGCGACGCTTCTGCAGTCAACGGTTGGCTGGCGCCAATAATCCATGCGCTGGGGTGCTGCGTGCTACGCACGCGGCAGAAGCTACTCAGCTTCGCTGAGCGACGCTTCTGCGGTGAGCGATTGCCCAGCATCGATAATCCAGGCGGAGAGGGTGCTGCGTGCTGCGCACGCGGCAGAAGCTACTCAGCTTCGCTGAGCGACGCTTCTGCGGTAAGTGATTGCCCAGCGTCAATAGTCCAGGCAGAGGGGTGTTGGGTGAAGCCGATGTGGGGGTAATAGTCCACCGCGGCGGGGGCGGCCAGCAGGATCAGCTTGGCCTCAGGTTGCAGAGCGGCTTGCGTGTGGCGGATGAGTTGCTTGCCGATGCCGCCTTTTTGGTGGCTGGCGCGTACGGCCAGGTCAGACAGATAGCAGCAATAGACCCAATCGGTCACTGAGCGGGCAATCCCCACCAGCAGCTTGCCATCCCAGGCGGTTACGGTGAGGTTGGCGTTGGCCAGCATTTTGGCCATGCGCTCGGCGTCATCCACCGGGCGGCGGACGCCGAGGGTGCTGGCGCGGTACAGCTCGATAGCGGCGTCCAGCTCCAGGGGGACATTTAGGCGGTATTCAACGGGCATGCAAGCTCCTGAAGGGTAGGATGGGACAAAATGCCATCTTGGGCGGGATAATAGCACCTAACCTCGTTGGTGCCTCTCCTTTATTGTAGTGGGACTATCTGTATCCCGAGGAGAGCTATATGCCACAAACAAAACACGTCCTTCCTATTTTCTTCATCCTGCTGTTGACCGTTTTGCTCACGGGGTGCTACTCCATCCAGCGTGAGCAGGTCTCGATCCAGGCCACGTTGAGCGCCATGCAGGACCAGATGCAAGGCACAGGCATGGGCGGCGACCATGCGATGGGTGGCACCAGCAGCGTCCCGGTCAGCCCGGCCGAGGTGCCGGATGGCCCGGCGGATGTCTCCTACACGCTCACCACCGGCACCAGCGGTCACAACCTGGTGTTCATTGGCGTAGGCGGGGAGATCGACGGCGCGCTCAACCCCACGTTGGTAGCGCAGCCCGGCGACATTGTGGAGATCACCCTGGTCAATGCCGAAGCCGTGCAGCACAACTTGCAGATTGACGACTTTGGAGTGGACACCGGCTTTTTGACCTCGCAGGGCGAGGAGCAAACCATCAAGTTCGTTGTGGATCGCGAAGGCAGCTTCACCTACTATTGCATTGTCCCCGGCCACCAGGCCGCCGGCATGCAGGGCACCCTGCAGGTGGGCAGCGGTGACAGCGCCTCAGCGGCCACGGTGGTGAAGCACCCGGCCGACATCCCCGCGCCGGTTGGCGCCCGCGGCCCGCAGTTGGTGCAGGCCGAGCTGGTAGCCCAGGAGGTTGTGGGGCAGCTGGCGGATGGCACCACCTATCCGTATTTCACCTTCAATGGCAGCGTGCCTGGGCCGTTCATCCGTGCCCGCGTAGGTGACACCGTAGAGATCACCCTGCGCAACGAGACCGAGAGCGCCTTCGTGCACTCGGTCGACCTGCATGCGGCCACCGGCCCCGGTGGCGGTGGCGATGTGTCGCAGGTGCAGCCCGGCGAGACCAAGGTCTTCACCTTTACGGCTTTGCAGCCGGGCATCTATGTGTATCACTGCGCCACGCCCAGCGTGCCGCACCACATTGCCAGCGGCATGTTCGGCCTGATCCTCATCGAGCCGGCAGGCGGCTTGCCGCCGGTGGACCGCGAGTTCTATGTGATGCAGAGCGAGATCTATACGCTGGAGCCGTTCGGCACGCCAGGCGAGCTGACCTTTAGCCATGAGAAGATGTCCAACGAGCGGCCGGAGTACTTTGTGTTCAATGGCGCGGTGGGCGCGATGGGTCTGGCGAGCGAAGACTTCATGCTCAACGCCAATGTGGGCGAAACCGTGCGCATCTTTATGGGCGTGGGTGGGCCAAACTTCACCTCCTCGTTCCATGTCATCGGTGAGATCTTTGACCGGGCGTATGCGTTCGGGTCGCTGACGGCGCCTCCGCTCACAGATGTGCAGACGATCAGTGTGCCACCCGGCGGGGCGGTGATGGTGGAGTTCCGCGTGGACTACCCCGGTCATTATGTGCTGGTGGACCATGCGCTCAGCCGCTTGGAGCGCGGTCTGGTGGGTATCCTGCATGTGGACGGCACGGCGAACCCCAACATCTTCAAAGAAGGGCCAGCTAACCCGTAGCAGTGAGTAAACTAAAAGAGCGCAGCCATTTGGCTGCGCTCTTTTTGATTCATACACGTTGTGTGTGCACGTTGTGTGTGCACGTTGTGTGCACATTGCGTTATTGCCCCGAGCGATTGTTGCGGAACGAGATCGCCATTGAAATGAAGAAGAGCAGGATAGCGATGCCGTTGAGCATGCCGCCCCAACGGCGGATGCTGGCCTCTTGCAGCAGGTTGCCGATGATGCGCACGATGAGCGAAGTGTGCAGCAAGGCCAGCGGGGCGTAGAGCACCGGGTGATAGACGGCGGTGCGTGCCAGGATGGCAGGCAGGATGATCGGCCCGTGGGCAAACACCATGGAGAGTACGAAGCCCACGAACAGGCCGTGCCAATAGGCATCGTAGATCAGGCCGGCCACCTGCGGCCCGTGCAGCAGGCCGAGGGTGGCGCTGAACACCATCCACACATAGCCGAGCCCCAATGCGCAGGCGATGTAGCGCGGCAGGCCGCGGGAGCGCAGGGTGACGCGCACAACGTCGTAGCGCATGAACCACAGGCCGAGCGCCAACAGGCCGATGTTGTACACGCGTGCGCCGAGGGCAAAGTCGAATGCCACCAGGCTGGCGCCTCCAAGTATGGCCGCAGTGGCCAGTAAGAAGGCTGACTGGGCGGCGCGGCTAGGGCGCAGCAGGCGGCCGAGCTCCAGGCGCTCACCGGCGATGGTGAGCACCAGGAAGGCGGCCCACCAGTACACCACAATGGAAAGCGGCAGGCCTGCCACCCACAGCAGGTTGCCTACCAGCCAGCTGGTGGCGCCCAGCGCCATGATGGTGGTGTAGTTGGCGGGCACTTGGCGCACGATGCGCCAGCCCACCAAGGCGAAGCTGGCGCTGGCGGCCAGGATGAGCAGGCCGCCGGGCAGCGAGCGCCCAGCGACGAGCAGCAGGCCGCCCACGGCGCTGAGCACCGGGCCGAGGTACATCCAGCGCCGCCCGAGCGCTACGGCGCGCTCCAGGGCGATGAGCGTGCCAAAGAAGCCGCAGATCATTAGTGGGCCGTGGGCGATGGGCAGCTGGCTGGGCAGGCTGGGCAGCGCCCAGCCGATGCGCGCCAGCCCGGCCAGCACGGCCAACACCAGCAGGGCCACGCTGGCGGCCAGGATGGGGAGACGAAACTTGATGTTTGGAGCGTTCATTGCCTGTAGTCTACTGCGATTTGCTGGGTAGGCGTAGAGCGCACCGCGCGGTCTCTATCAATTCTTTAAGCTTTTGGCATTGCTTTTTGCGCTCAACCTAATAAAATATGCAAAATGACGGTGGATGGAGACTGTCCTGTCCCAGCTGCTATGGGGGAGCCAAGTAGCGAAACTGTACGGGCGAAGTCGTGGCCACGGCTGCGGAACCCCAGGTACAGTTTTTTTGTTTAACAATGTTTAAGGAGAAAGAGAGAATGGCATTGAACAAAATCAAGAATGTTGTATTACTGCTGCTGGCGGCGGCCTTGTTGGCTGCCTGTGGGGGCAGCGCAGCTGCCCCCAACTCCAAGTTGGTGGTGCTGGAGTGGTCGGGCTATGAGGAGCCCAGCTATTGGGAACCCTTTGCCCTGCAACATCCGGACATTTCGCCGGAATACAGCTTTTTTGGTGAGGACGCCGAAGCCTTTTCCAAAGCGCAGAGCGGCTTCCAGTTTGATGTGGTGCACCCCTGCGGCAGTTGGTGGGGTTTGTATGTAGAGGCCGGCCTGGTGCAGCCTTTGGATGTATCGCGCCTCTCCAATTTTGACCAGCTGTTTCCCGAGTTGACCGCGCATGGCGTCATCAACGGCGAGCAATACTTCATCCCGTGGGACTGGGCGTACGAGTCGATCACTGTGCGCACGGACCTGGTGGACGAAGTGCCGGACGCCTGGGCTGACCTGTGGGACCCGCAGTACGCTGGCAAAGTCGCCATCTTCGACTCGGGCGAATCGACCTTCCTGACCGCGGCGTATGCGTTGGGTTATGACCCGTACGACACCACGCCGGAGCAGCAGCAGGAGATCAAGCAGCACCTGATCGCCCTGAAGCCTAACCTGCTGACCTACTGGGTGGATTACACCGAGATCAACCAGCTGCTGGCCGCTGGCGATGTGGCCGTGGGCGCCAACACTTGGAACGACGCCTGGGCCACTTTGGCTGACGAAGGCTACGAGGTGGAGTACGTTGACCCGATCGAGGGCCGCATCAGCTACGCGTGTGGCTTTGGTATCGCCACCAACTCCACCAATGTGGACCTGGCGTATGACTACATCAACGCCCTGATCGATGCGCAGTCCAACGCCAACATGGCCAACGACTTCTACTACGGCGCCGCCAACATGGACTCGGTCCCGCTGTTGGACCCGGCCCTGGTAGCCCGCTTCCAGTTTGATGATCCGTCTGTGCTGGCCAGCAGCAACTTCCAGCACCCGCTGACGCAAGCGCAGCGCGAGATGATGACCGCCATCTGGAATGAAGTCAAGGCGGGGCAGTAACGCTCGTCTGAGTTGTATGTAGTGTGAGCGATCACTGATGCAAATGGAGCAGGGCGGGAGGCTTACGCGCATCCCGCCCTGCTCTCTGCTAAGGACCAAGCATGGAAAACAAGCGCCGCCTGTTTACTTTGATCACGCCGCCCTCGGTGTTTTTGCTGTTCTTCTTTATGGTGCCGTTGGTCATCATGGCGCTGTATGCATTTAAATCAAGTAGCTTCGGCCCGCTGTTTCCGCTTTCGCTCAATGCGTTCAATAACTTTTTTTCCAACCCCGCTTACTTTGTCCTTCTTATAAACTCCAGCCAGCTGGCGCTGCTCACTGCGGTGCTCTCCATTGTGCTGGCCTTCCCGGTTTCCTATTACTTGGTGTTTTACACCGGCTCGCGCCGCGTGATGCTGCTGACGTTGTTGATCTTGCCGGCCTGGATCAGCTACCTGCTGCGTGTGCTGGCCTGGAAAGTGATCCTGGGTTCTGAGGGTTTGCTGAACCAGCTGCTCCTCGCTACAGGCTTGATCCAGGATGGTGCGCCGATCCTGCTGTACAGCCAGGCGGCGGTGCTGATCACGCTGGTGTATGTGTGGATCCCGTTTGCGGCGCTGCCGATCTTTGCCGCTATGGAGCGCATTGACCCGCGCCTGCACGAGGCAGCCGCCGACCTGGGCGCCTCGCCCAGCGTTACCTTTTGGCGGGTGACCGCGCCGCTGACGATGCCGGGTGTGGCTTCGGCGTTCTTCTTTGTGTTCATCCCCACGCTGGGCGAGTGGGTCACGCCCACGCTGGTGGGCGGGGTGAGCGGCATCATGTATGGCAACCTGATCCAGGACCAGTTTGGGCGCGCGCTCAACTGGCCGCTCGGCGCCCTGATGAGCATGGTCTTGCTGGTGCTGGTGGGCGTGTTCAGTTACGTCTTCAACCGCTTTATCCCGATCACCGAAGTGCCGGTGTCAAGCTAAATATGAAGGCGCAAGCTATGCAAAGGTGCCGCCAATGAGGCAGACGGGCAAGTGGGTGGGGCTGGGCTATTACCTGCTGCTGCTGCTATTTTTGCAGCTGCCGATTTTGTTATTGATCGTATTCTCGTTCAATGACTCGGTGCTGCTGGTGTTCCCGCTCAAGGGGTTCACCTTGCAGTGGTACCGCGAGCTGTTGCAGGCCACCGAGCTGATCAATGCCGCCAAGAACAGCCTGATCATTGGCCTGGTCTCCTCGGTGGTGGCCACGGTGTTGGGCAGCGCGGCGGCGATCGCCATTGCGCGCTACAACTTCCCTGGGCGTGCGTTCTTCCTCAATATTGCGACGCTGCCGCTGGTGATCCCGTATGTAGTGTTGGCGGTGGCCTTGCTGCTGATGTTCCAGGCGTTGAATGTGGAACTCAGCCTGTGGACGATCATGATCGGCCACACGATCATCAACATGCCGTATGTCATGCTCATCGTAGCGGCGCGCCTTTCTGGGTTCGCCAATAATCTCGAAGAAGCGGCGATGGACCTGGGCGCCACGTACTGGGGCACGCTGATGCGCGTGACCCTGCCGATCTCCATGCCGGCGCTGGTGGCGGCGTTCTTGTCTTCGTTCACCATGTCGTTCGACGAGTTCTCGCTGGCGTTCTTCCTGGCGGGCACGCAGAATACGTTGCCGGTGTACTTGTACTCGCAGCTGCGCTTCCCCAGCCGTTTGCCGCTGGCAGTGACCACGGCAGCAGTGGTTATTATGGTGTCTGTGGTGATCTTGCTCTTCAGTGAGTGGTTACGGCGCATTGGGACGGGTAGGGTGCCGAAGAGTTAGGAATAGAGATAGAGAGAATAGAGATTGGAGATTTGTAACTGGTAACTAGCAATTGGTACTCGTGCGAGCTAGTGCAATTCCTGATTACTGGTTACGAATTACTGATGACGAGGATCTATGAAACCATTGGCAGTTGAGCTCAAGAACGTAAGCAAGGTCTTCTCCGGCGCGGGGCGCGGGGAGGGGTTGATGCATGCCGTCAAAGGCGTGGACCTGGAGATCAAGCAGGGTGAATTCTTCACCATGCTTGGCCCCAGTGGTTGCGGCAAGACCACTACGCTGCGCATGATCGCCGGTTTTGAGTTCCCCACCAGTGGTGACATCTACTTGAATGGCGAGCTATCCAACGATGTGCCGCCCTACAAGCGCCCGGTGAACACCGTGTTCCAAAGCTATGCGCTGTTCCCGCATCTCACTGTGGCGCAGAATGTGGGTTTTGGCCTGGCGGTCAAGCGCGTACCCAAGGCGGAGCGCGACGTACGCGTGCGTGAGGCGCTAGAGCTGGTGAAGCTGGGCCAGTTGGGTGAGCGCAAGCCCAACCAACTCTCCGGCGGCCAGCAGCAACGCGTGGCGCTGGCGCGTGCGCTGGTGAACCGCCCGGCGGTGCTGCTGCTGGATGAGCCGCTGGGTGCGCTGGACCTCAAGCTGCGCGAGACCATGCAGCACGAGCTGAAGGACCTGCAAAGGCGCGTGGGCATTACCTTTATTTATGTGACCCACGATCAGGAAGAAGCGCTCACGATGAGCGACCGGATTGCCGTGATGAACGAAGGCCGCGTGCAGCAGGTCGGGTCGCCGGAGCAGATCTACAACTTCCCCGCCAATCACTTTGTGGCTGACTTCATTGGTGATACCAACTTCCTTGAAGGCAAAGTGGTGTCCTTGCATCAAGACCGCACGGTGCTCAAAGTGGGCCGTGAAGACGTGACCGCCGCGCCGGCCAACTTCCCGTTGATGCCGGGGCAAAAGGTCACCATGGTGATCCGGCCCGAGAAACTGGGCGTGGCGCGCGAGCTGGCGCCGGCCCTGGCGCCGGGCGCCGAAGCGCCGCCAGCGGCGCCGAGCAACCCGGCCAAGGCGCCGCAGCCGCGTGTGAACGCGGTGATGAATGCGCGCGTGCTGGATTCGGTGTTCCTGGGCACTGATACGCGTGTAGAAGTGACGCTGAAAGGCGGCACGGAGCTGACCGTGCTGGTGCGCAATCTGGACGATGACGAGGAGTTCAAGAAGGGCGAGAAAGTGGTGTTGACGTATGATGCGTTCGACTCGCGCTTGTTGCCTGCGGCGCAACTAGGCACCACGGAGGAAACCTACATTGGCAATGGGGAGCATCCATTGCCGCCACCCAGTGAGCCAGCCAAGGATGAATCAAAAAAGACGCCATAAGGCGTCTTTTTTTGTCGCGTTTTGCTTAGCTCAATACGTTTTGTACGTGGAAGCGCTTTTGTATAACAGCAGGTGGGAAGTAGGCGATATAGATCAGTGCCAGGGCAGCGATGCCTATCAAGCGAATGGTGAGCGGCCACCAGGTGGTGGCGTTGGGGTTGATGCCGAACGCTACGATGAAAATGAGCGGGATGAAGTAACCCAGGCCAAAGATGGTGAACAAACCCAGCGGCACAAGCAGGGCGCGGAACTTTGCACTGGGTTCTGTGATGCGGAAGTACAGGCTGAACATGCCGATGCTGGCCACGATGGGCGGCAGGCTCATCAACGCGATCAGCGCAATACCGAACAGCAGGCCAAACACGCCCTGCGGCTCGTTTTGGTATTGGATCAAAGCTTCCCAGGTGCCCATGCTGACGCCGATGGGGCGCAGCAGATAAATGGACGCCAGCAGCCCAACGCCGAAGGCGATGTAGAAGCCCGCGATCCAGCCGGAGAAACGGTGAGAGCCCTTGAAGATATACATGAGGTAGGTGAGCAAGCCCCACAGGGCGGGAGCCGCCGACAGCGTGGCGGCCAGGCTGAAGAGCACGAAGAGGGGCAGGTAATCGATGCCCAGGCCGAGGGCCAGCACAGACAGGCCGTTGATGCCGGTGTTGGCGGCCATGCCGTACCACCAGACGCGGAAGGCGCGCCAGGCGCGTGCATCTTGTGGGTCTGCGAAGCGCTTGCGGCTTAGTGAGTGCCCAATAAAAAAGTACAGTGCGCTGTTGGCAAAGAAGATTGCGAGTGAGGGAAAGTTCATTGTGGTGTGTGGCCTAAAGCCGCCATCCTGTGAATAGCATCATATGAGCCGGGCGGCGCGTTGAGCCAGCGTGTCGCCCAATTGCTTGGCGGCTGGAAGCGGTGGAGCCTGGATGGGCTTCACTTTGTTTTGGCTGAGCTTGCGCGGCGGGCGCGCTTTGCGCTTGGAGCCTTTGGCTGGGGGCTTCGCCATCGTTGTCCTATCAGCGATGATAGTGGAAATTCATATTGGCGCAAATGACCTTGCATAACTGTTAGGTCGTCCAGCAGCTTGATAGCGGCGCCGGATCCGGGGAGGGAACCAGCAGCCTGTGCTATACCGTGGTTCAAAGGGGGAATGATAGACATGGATGCAGACGTTTCAGTGGGGGAGCAAGAGCCGACAGCGGCAACGGCGAGCAGCTCGGGGAGCACCTCGGGGAGCAAGAAACAGCAACGCATCGCTGACCTTGTGAAGGCGCAACTGCGCGACCAGCTGAAGGAGGAGCTGGCGGAGGTGTTGGAAGCGCGCCTGGAGGCGCTGGCGGCCGAGCGCGGTGACGCCAGCGAGCCGGACGCGCCGCCTGAGCTGCAAGTGCTGGACGCCTTGCAGCAGGCGGGCTTGGAGCACGACCCAGGCGTGCGGCGCCTGCTGCAGCAGGCGCAAGCCGGGGAGCCGCAGGCCGAGTTGCGTGCGCTGGCAGACCTGGCCAGCTTGGCGCTGGCGCGCATTACGCGCATCGGCGGGGCGGGCACGGCACGTGCCAGCCGGGCCATCCCGCCCGGTGGAGCAGGCGCACCCGCGCCCGACCTGCGCGCTGAGTATGCACGGCGGCTGGCGGCAGTGCGCGCCGGGGATGTGAGCGGCCTGCTGGAGGTCAAGCGCGAGTTCAGGAAGCGGGGGCTGGAAGTGTATTAAATGCAAGGATGAGGGATGAAGAAGAAGGGAGAAGGGAGAAGAGAGTGGAGATTGCTGATCGCTGATTGTTGATTTGAGAGCGGCAAGGAAGGAGAAAGGAGAAGGGAGAAGGGAGTGAGATTGCTGATGGCTGACTGTTGATTTGAAAGCGGCAAGGAGAAGGGAGAAGGGAGTGGGGATTGCTGATGGCTGACTGTTGATTGTTGATTTGAAAGCTGGCTGCTGATTGCTGGCAGCTAATGGCTAACGGCTAATAGCTAACAGCTAAAAGGGGGATTTGAATGGCAATTTACGATGGTATGAAGACAACTTATGCGGACACTGCGGCGCAGGCGCGGGCGATCAGCAATGTGGTGCAGATGATCGATCCGCGCGATACGCCGCTGCTGGCGCGCCTGGGGCTGGACAGCGCCCGCGAGAAGTTCAAGATCCGTATGAACGGGCACAAGGTGGAGCTGCTGGAAGACGAGCTCGATCCGCTGGTGACGGCCGCCAACAACGGCGAGACGATCACCACCTCGGCCACCAGCTTTGTGGTGGCGGATGCGTCTGTGTTTCAGGATGGGTACGTCATCCTGATCGATGCGGAGTACATGGTGGTCAAGAGCGTGGACCTGGGCACCAACACCGTGACGGTGTACAGCCGCGCCTATGGCGGCACGAACGCCACGCATGCCGCCACGGCGGCGATCCAGATCACGGCGATGGCGCGCCTGGAGGGCGAAGATGCCGACTACGGCCCGCTGGTGGCGCTGAACGCGCCGTTCAACTACACCAGCATCTTCCAGAAGGCGGTGCAGGTGAGTGGCACGCAGCAAGCCATCAGCCAATACGGCATCGAGGACGAGTTCCAGTATCAAGCCAATAAGGCCGTGCCGCACCTGCTGCGCCTGGTGGAAGGCGCAGCCTTCCACGGCGTGCGTGCGGCGGGCTCGGCGAGCACGCCGCGCTCGATGGGCGGGCTGGGCACCTTCATCACCAACAATACGGTGGATGCCGGCGGGGCCATCGCCAAGGCGGATGTGGACGGGCTGATGGAAGAGATCGTGATGGATGGCGGCAACCCGGACCTGCTGGTGATGAACCCGCGCGTCGCCAATGATCTGCGCGGCCTGCTGGACAACAGCAGCTTCGTACGCGTGAACCAGGATGAAAGCAAGCTGGGCTTGCGGCCGATCGAGCGCGTGGTGACGCAGTACGGCGAGCTGGAGCTGGTGATGGATCGCTGGTGCCCGGTGCACACGGCCTATGTGCTGGAGAGCGGCAAGGTGGGCTTCTATACCTTGCGCGGCTTCGAGGCCAAAGAGCTGGCGCGCTCCGGTGACAGCCTGAAGGGTGAGGTGGTGGGTGAGCTCAGCCTGTTGGTGGCCAACAACAAGGCGCACGGCAAGATCACGGGGATCACGACGTAGTGAAGAGTGAGCGGTGAGCAGGAAGACTCGTTGCTTGGTCGCCTGGTTGCTTAGTCGCTTAGTCACCTAGTTACTGTTTACTGTTTACTGATCACTAATCACTGATTACTGATCACTTGCTTACTGAGTGAATTCTGGAAGTGGGGTGTGGCTGGCTGCAGCCAGCCACACCCCACAGCGCGGCGATATCGCGCGCGTAGGCCTGGGCGAGGGGGAGCCCAGGCCTATTTAATCCACCCTGTTTCTGTTTTTGATGTATAACTAATGAAACTAGATGGGGGCGAAAATTTTTGATTAGTAGAACTACTGCAGCTTTGCGATCATGGAGTACCTTTGCCTCACGGGCGGTGCGCTTTGCGCTGGTCCTGATGATCGGCGCTGAGGGGCCGCTGCTGGCGCTGCAAGTGCAGGGCGCCTCGCTGGAGGCTGCTGAGAGCCTGATCCCGCAGGAAGCCAGTACGTTTTATCCCGTTTACACAGATGTTGAATACACGCCGGATTACGGCACCACGCTCCAGAGGACGCTGCCTGCAAAAGAAGAGGCTGCGCTTGTCTTTGAGCTGATCGCCGAGCCCGGCCTGGTGGGCAAGGATGGGCTGCTCTCACTGCGTGTGCGCATTGTCAACAACACGGGCGATGCGCTCAAGACGGTGCGCTTTGTGGATACGCTTGAGCCTGGGCTTGAGTTTGTTGATGCAGAGCCGCGCGAGGTGCAATACAACGCGCGGTTGCGAGAGGTTGTCTTCACGCAGGCGGAATTGGCGGCAGGGGCAACGCTTGAGATCAGGTTCAGGTTGCGCGTCACGGCGACTGATTTCACAGCGGATGAGATCTGGCTGCATACGGCCAATCTGGGCGTAGGCTCGCAGGAATACACAGCCAGCACGGTTTTCTCGGTCGGGGAGCTTTCGCTAGCGGCGCTTGAGCTCGGCGTAGTTTCGGAGCGCGGTGGCTGGGTGCAGGGCGAGCGCACGGCGATCTACTTCCCGGCGGATGCCGTGGCGGAGAGCGCTGTGGTGCGCGTGAGCGAGCTGGCGCAGCGTATTGCCGGCGGGCCGGAGTTGCAATTTGAGGTTGAGCTGCTGGGTGCGCCGGGGCTAGTGCAGGCGCAGGGCGTGGTTGAGGAATCTCAGCGGATCGCGCTGGGCGAAGAACTGGAAGGCAGCCTCCGTGAGCCCGCTTTGCTCGAAGTCAGTTTTGATCCCATTGTGGACCTGAGCGCGATACCAGCAGGCAAGGAGCCGTATGTGGCCACCTATGACCCCGAGTACGAAGTGTGGGTCAAGGCGCCGATCGTGGCTGTGGATGCACACAGCAACACGGTGACGGTGGAGACCCATCACTTCTCCACCTGGGGCGGCGGGCTGGGCGACAGCCTGCCGCAGAATGGGGCAGGCGCCCTGTTGTTTGACCAGCCCTATACGGCGCTGTTCACGGGTGGTGCGCAATACTCGATCCCGATCTGGACGCCGCCGGGCAGAGCGGGCATGCAGCCGGATATCCGCCTGAGCTATTCGAGCCGCACGGTGGACGGTGTGCTGGGCGATGTGCAGGCGCCGTGGGTGGGCGTGGGCTGGAACATCGATGCGGTCGAGATCGTGCGCAAGATCACCACCAGCCCCACGGGCTATGGCTACGTCAATGAGTTTGCGCTGACGTTCAACGGTGAGGAGCACAAGCTGGTGGCCGATGCGCAGAACCCCAGCCGCTACTACACCGAGCGGGCCTCTTTTCTTTACATTGAGCGCCACAATGCGGCGTTGGAAAATGGGCCAGCCCCCAACACCACGGGGGAGTGGTGGGAGATCGTGGCCACGGATGGCACACGCTACCGCCTGGGCTGGAACGAGGATTCCGAGCAGCTGACGCTGATGTATGGCTACCAGTGCACCACGGGCAACCCGTGCAGCACGCCGGATACGCCGTACACGGCCAGCGGCTACGCGGGGACGGCTACCAACCGCGTGGCGAGCCGCTGGCGCGTAGACCGCATCTTGGACCGGCATGGCAATTTCATCGATTATGCGTATACGGAAGAGCAGCCTGACCCGGCTTCGCAGATCCCTGCGTTTGACCGGGCCAGCTACCTGGCCACGATCGCGTTCACTGGTTTCATCGAGGGCGGTTTTGAGGGCACGGTAACCGAGACGCCGGGATACACGGTTGAATTTGTGCTGGGCACCCGCGAGGGGGTGGGCGATGTGGCCCCGTTGAACTTTGGCATTTGGGACCAGTGGGACAGCCAGCTGCTGGAGCGCATCGAGATCCACTATGACAGCCTGCTGGTGCGCAGCTATGACTTTGGCTATGCGGCGGCGGCAGCCCCCAATGCCAACGGCACGCTGACGCTGACAGAGATCGCAGTGAGCGGCGGCGGCTATACCGAAGGCTCCATCAGTATCCCCAGCACGGATGCCACAACGATCACGTTTGCGTACGACGATCTGCCCAACCGGGCGCCGAGCGGCCAACAGAATGTGTGGAGCTACCCGCGCCTGGTCTCGATCGCCAATGGGTATGGCGGCCAACTCAACTACACCTATGAGCATGATGGCCGCGGGGCCAGCTCCTGGTACAACTACCGCGTGCAGCTGGCCGAGGTGGAGAGCGGGCTGGGATTGGCGGCGGTGCAGCGCTATGCCTACGCCACGCCAGCATACACGAACCAGCCCAGCAACGGCCTGGGGGCCTTGTATGGCTACGCCACTGTCACCGAGGCCGCCCGCAACTTTGCCGACACGGCCGACCTTGTGCAGACTGTGTATAGCTTCGGCACGGCCGGGTTGGATATTGGCCGCCTGCTGACGGCGGATACGAAGGACCCTGGCGGCCAGGTGCTGCGGCGGGTGCGCAACACTTACACCACAGATAACAGCCAGGCGCCGTTTGAGGGATGGAACTTCCGCTATGTTTTGCAGAGCGAAAACTTTGAGTGGAACGGCAGCAATTTAGCGCTGATCAACAAAACCGTGTTCCAGCGTGACCCCCTGTATGGCAACCTGCTCACGCGCAGTGAGTATCTGGGGGGCAACCTGTACCGCAAGCAGATCCTGGAGTACGCCGTCAACCCTGATCCGGCGGTGTACATCCTTGACCGGGTTGCCAGCCAAACGCTGCGGGATGCGAATAATACGCTGCTGGGCGAGACGCGCTATGTGTATGACGGCGGCGGCACGCTCAGCCTGGGGGAGCTCAGCCTGAGCCAAACGCTGACGGGAGTGAGCTACCCACAGAGCGTGGATGCGGCATATGTGTACGATGTGTTTGGCAACCTGGTGGAGACGCGGGCGTATGCGGGCTATGGCAGCGCGGGCTCAGCGCCCGGCGGCGGATACAGCGCCAGCCAGGTGGCGTATGACAGCGGCTTGCACACCTACCCGGTGAGCGCCACGAACGCGCTCGGCCAGAGCTCTGGCAGCAGCTACCTGTATTCGCTGGGCGTGCCAGTGAGCGTGACGGACCCCAATGGCTGGACGAGCAGCAGCAGCTACGACGGCCTGGGCCGCGTGGTGAGCACCACTGCGCCGGGTTTTGGGCAGGCGAATGTGATCTTCACCTATCCCAGCCCGAGCAATGGCCAGGTGGCGGCGCCGTATAGCATGAGCATGCAAATTCTGGATACGCTCGGCCCGGGCGCGCCGGCCTACCGCACGGTGACGGGTGTGTACGACGGCTTGAGCCGCATCCTGACGCAGAGCGTGGGCGGGCTGACCACGCTGACCGAATATGACGAGCGCGGCCAAGTGAGTCGCCAGAGCCTGCCGCACGCCAGCGGCGAGACGCCGCGCTATGTGGAGACCAGCTACGATACGCTGGGGCGGCCCACCAGCAGCACGCGGCCGGGCGGCATCACCACGCTCTATAGTTATGCCGGGCTGGCTGTGACGACGATCGACCCCAACGGCCACCGTGTGACGCGCGGCCATGATGGGCTGGGGCGCATGATCCGGGTGGATGAATATTCCGGCGAGCATCCCTCCACCGAGCTGTATGCCTCCACTGTGTATTCGTACACTGTGCGTGACCAGCTGGTGCAGGTGAAGGATGCGCAGAACAACCTGACCTCGATCAGCTATGACTGGCTGGGGCGCAAGACGAGTATGAACGACCCGGACATGGGCGTGTGGAGCTATGCCTATGATGCGCTGGGGAATTTAGTTCAACAAACTGACGCCAGGGGGCAGTCGCTGGGTTTTGAGTACGATGCGCTGGGTCGATTAATCGAAAAGATCAATGTCAACACCAGTCAGACCATCGCCACGTACACGTATGGCAGCACAGCGGGCACGATCGGCTTCCGCATGGCGATGAGCGACGCCAGCGGCAGCACGGCCTGGAGCTACAGCAACTACGGGCGCACGGCCAGCGAAAGCCGCACGATAGACGGGGAGACGTATACCTTCACCACGGTGAGCGATTGGCTGGGGCGCGTGGCAAGCATTACTTACCCGGATAGCGAGGTGGTGAGCTACAGCTATGATGCGCTGGGGCGCGCCAACGGGGTTGTGGGCAGCCAGGCGGGCACCATCGCGCAGCTGGCCTATAACAGTATTAGTCAGATAACGTCAACGAGTCTGGGTAATGGCGTGCAAGTCACAAATACCTACGACAGTGTGACGAGTCGACTAAGCAACCGCAATGCCACCAACGGTAGCGAAGACCTGATCGACTTCAGTTATGGCTATGACGCGGCTGGCAACATCACCAGTATTACGGATGCCGTGCTGGGCGAGAGCTTTGCGTATAGCTACGATCACTTGAACCGCCTGCTGGATGCGGACGCATACATTGATGCGGAGCCTGAGACGTATGTGTACCGCCAGCGCTGGGAGTATGACGGCATCGGCAACATGCTGCTGGCGGGCTTCTATGTGCCCGAAGAGCCGACCCCGACCGAGACGGGTACCGAGACCAGTACACCTACTGCCAGCAGTACGCCAACTGTGACGCAAACGCCGACGCCCACCGACACCGAAGAGGAAGGCCATGTACCCGGCGGGCTGCCCGGTGGGCTGCTGGCGGCTGCCGCCACCGAGGCCGCCAAGGCCACCCGCGGCGCGGTGCTGCGCTCGAAGGTTGCGCGCCTGCTGCTGCTGGACGACGAGCCGACCGAGACGCCCACGGCGAGCGATACACCGACGGCGAGTAGCACGCCTTCGCCCACGGCCAGCCATACAGCCACTGCCACGGCGGCGCCGGTGCTGCTGGGGGAATGGCATATGAACGAAACTGCGGGAAGCAATGTGCCAGACAGCTCTGGCAAGGGGCACAACGGCACGCGCAGCGGCGCTACGTGGACTGTTTACGGCGTCTCCGGCGGGGCGCTGGAGTTTGACGGGGTGGATGATTACGTCAATGTGAGCAGCACAAACGACCTGAAGCCCACCAATAGCTTCAGTGTGGCGGCGTGGGTAAACCCCAGCGAAGTGGGCGTGGCCAATCGCATCATCCTCATCAAGGGCGCGTGGGATTATTCGCTGCGCCTGAACAGCGATGGCTACCTTGAGTTCCGCCTGGGTGAGGTGAGCCCGCACACCGTGAGCGGGCCGATACTGCCTGCCTATACCTGGACCTATGTAGTGGGTGTGTACAACAAAGACGCCAACACCATGCAGCTGTATGTGAACGGCCAGCTGGTTGCGGCCCAGGCGGTGACAGGCTCCATCACGCATGACGACAACCCGCTGCGCATCGGCGCATACATCACCGGCGGGCAATACTGGAAGGGCCGCCTGGATGAAGTAAGCCTCTACGACCGCGCCCTGACGCAAGACGAGATTGCGGCGCGCTACACCAGCTTCCCCACGCCCACGCCTACCGTGGGTGCGCAAACAGCCACGAACACGCCCACCACTACGCTGACGCCAAGTCTGACACCATCCCCCACGCCTTCGCCCAGCCTCACGCCCACGCTGGCGCCGGGCGGTGTGTGGGGCACGGGGCAGGATGGCAATGTGACGATCCCCACCGCAACCGCCGCGCACAATCTCCACACAACCAACTTTGCGGCGGGGCGTACCTGCAGTGATGGCGGGGATGCGGTTGTCTATTCGGTAACCGCGCTGAGCTCAAACAGCGCAACCCTCAGCACATCCCCCAGTGCGGGCTGTTTGAACGTAGGTGACGAAATTTTGCTGGCCAACATGCAAGGCGCAAATGGCTCCAGCATAAACACCGGCAATCACGAGTTTCTGCGCGTGTTAGCGGTCAGTGGAAGCACAGTTACTTTTTATACAAACAAAGAAAACTTCTATGGCTCTGCGGGCGGTAGTGATGCAGGGATTGGCACGGGGGCCACAGACCAGAAAGTGATCTTGCAACGCGTGCCTAACTATGCGGATCTGACGATCGCTGGCACGCTCACGGGGTCTGAATGGAACGGCACGCGCTTTGGCGTGCTGGCCTTGCGCGTGGCCGGTGAGCTGAGCGGCGCTGGCAGCCTGCACATGAATGCGCTCGGCTACCGTGGGGGCCGCGGCGGGTGGCTGGACACTCCACGCAATGAGCATTCCGATGCACACCAGGGGGAGAGTTACCCGCGGGTGGGGGTGTCCTCTGGGTCGCCTAATGGCGGCGGTGGCGGCGGGACAAATTCCAACCGCGGCGCTGGCGGCGGCTATGCGGCTACCGGGGTAAGCGGGATAAACACAACCGGCGGGCAGCCCTACGGAGACGCGCAGTTGAGCCATCTGTGGATGGGCAGTGGCGGTGGCGGCGGTGATCACCCTTGCTCGCCGTGCTCTGGCCCCACCGGTGGAGCCGGCGGCGGGGCGCTATATATTTATGCACACACTGTAGATTATGCTGGCACGCTGAGCGCCAATGGCGGCGACGGGGCGTGCTACCCGGTCACAAACAACCAGAGTAGTGGTGGAGGCAGTGGCGGCACGATACGCATTGAGGGTGATGCGATCACATTGGATGGCAGCGTTACGGCCGCCAAGGGTATTGGCTGCGCAACCGGCGATGGCAGTGAGGGGCGTATCGCCGTTTTTTATGGCAGCAGCTTGAGCACCAGCACGGTGAGCCCGGCAGCGTACACCGAAGCGCAAGCGACACCACAACCCACGGCCACCCCCGGCCCGGCAGGGCCGTGGGGGACAGGTGAGGATGGGAACTTAAGCATAACCAACCCGTTCAACATGCATACACAGAACAGTGGTGGCCGTGTTTGTGGTGATGGTGGGGATGCTGTGTCCTATTCGGTCACAGGGCTTACGGAGACCACCGGCACCCTAAGCCAAAGCCCTGGGGCTGGCTGCCTGGCAGCGGGGGATGAAGTGCTGCTGATCCATATGCAGGGTACGTCGACTAACTATGCCAATCTGGGCAACTATGAATTATTGCGGGTATTGATGGTAGTAGGTTCCACCGTTTTCTTTGTGAACGGCAAAACGCTGGACTATGGAAACGATGGCGGCGATGAGAACATTGGCGTCAGTGACGGGCAGCAGAAAGTTGTGCTGATGCGTGTACCCAACTACCAGAACGTAGACATCGGCAGCACCCTCACTGGCAGCGCCTGGGACGGCACGCGCTTTGGCGTCATGGCCTTCCGCGTAGCGGGTGAGCTGAGCGGCGACGGCAGCATCAGCATGAGTGAGCGCGGCTATCGCGGTGGTAACCCCGGCTGGCGTGCGGATGGGCAGGGCGAGCTGCGTTACGCCAAACAGGGTGAAAGCTTTGCCGGGCCAGGCATACACTCACACGCCAATAACCAGGGCGGGGGAGGTGGCAACACCTCAAACGTTGGCGCGGGCGGAGGCTATGCCAGCGGAGGGGGTAATGGGATCAATACGAGTGGCGGAATCACCTATGGTGTGGACACCCTGGATAGGCTGACGGTTGGCTCGGGAGGAGGCGGGTCTGTGTTCTTGTGCACCCCATGTGCAGGCGGGCAGGGAGGGGCCGGTGGTGGGGCGATACTGATCTTTGCGCACAGCATTGATCTTGAAGGCAGTATTGCCGCCAATGGCAAGGCTGGGGAGTGTGTGCTGCCAACAAACAACACGCGCTCCGGCGGGGGCTCGGGTGGTTCCATCCGCTTGGAATCGGAAAGTATTGAGGTAGCTGGAGCGATAAACGCCACGGGTGGAGCTGGATGTGCTGGCTCTGGGCCAGGCGGTACGGGACGAATAGCTGTGTATGCAGATTATTTTGCCTATAGCGCTGTTGACCCCGCCCCTTGGGTGCCAGGAGCTACAGCAACTCCGACGCCCACCCCCACGCCGACCACGCCAACGTTGCAACCGGGCTGGCACGATGGGCTGTATTTTTACGAAGGTGCCCAGCCCCACGCGGTCACGAGTGTTGAGCGCGGGGAAGACGAAGACACCTATGCGTATGACGCTAATGGAAACATGCTGGAGCGTATCGAAGGCGAAACCACCTGGACGCAAACCTACAACGCTGAAAATCGACTTTCGTCTATCAGTGATGGCACCGATACATGGACTTTCACTTATGACGGGGACGGCAGACGGGTCAGGCAAGTTGGCCCAACAGGGGAGGTAACACATTATGTAGGGGGCGGTATTTTTGAAGTACGAGATGCATTGGGGGATACAGAATTTATCAAGTATTACGGTATTGCTGGCCAACGTGTGGCCATGCAAGATGATGGGGGAATCAAGTACTTACTAACAGACCACTTAGGCTCAGTGAGTGCCGTATTGGACGATACTGGAGCCATGCTGAGCCAGCAGCGTTACACGCCCTATGGCGAAACACGGTTTGAGATTGGCATAACTGAGACCGACTTTGGGTACACGGGCCAGCGTGTGTTAGCAGGCACTGGATTGATGGATTACAACGCGCGTTTCTATGCGCCTGGGCTGGGGCGATGGACGCAGCCGGATAGTATTGTGCCGGGGGTAAGCAACCCGCAGAATCTAAACCGTTTTAGTTATGTGCTAAACAACCCAATCAACTTTGTTGATCCGAGTGGGCACTGCCCATCAGGCTTACGTTTGCTCGATGGGGAACAGTGCACTTCTAAGCCTAAAGCCACACCGATAAAACTCACACAGCAAGGAGAGCTTTTTGAAGAGTGGTATGAGAAACTAAATGCTAACAAAAACGGATGGTGGCAAGATGTTCTTGGCTCTGATGGTTCTTTTACTGTTATAGATGCTATCTCTATGGTGATGATCCAAGAGGCTCAAGGGCAATGGACCAACCCCCATCTTGGCGAAGCGATGATTCGTGCTGCCAATCAATACTGTAAGGCGCAATATAGTTCACCCTGCACACGGACTGGCTATATAAATTGGTTTGCGCGATATTCGCAAACTGCAATGTCACTAGTTAAGCAAGGGCAGCCAACCCCGCCGGATCCTCGTATCAATTATTCTGACTGGAATTCAATAGCTCAAGCCTCGGTAATCGACTTGGGGGCAAGTATCTCTAATCATCCGGTTAACTGGGAGGTGGGTTGCGTGTCTTCGAGTCCCTGTGGATGGGGGAACAATACAGCTGATATGTTTCCTGAGGCAGTGAGAGAACACTTGCATTTGAACCCAACGGCATCATTTACATATTGGCCAGCTACTAATAATTACAACCCGAGTGTCAACTCATTTTTTATCCCTTCGGGTTGTATGGTTAGATTCTGGTTGGCAGGTAACATCGGCTTTCATTGCCCAATAGGTATCCCATGAGATACAGCTTATCCATGCTTTTGTCTTTGGTTTTGTTGACGGGATGTTCTCATAATATAGATTCTCCGCCTATGCTCGAAGTCGACGCGACAATAATAAGCCCCGCGGGGCAGCTTGAACCTTCAAGTACTCCGGCGCAGTTGCTAGCCGGGATTGAAGAAAGATGCTTGTGGCTCTCAGATCTTCCCATCCCTAGGCTATATGGTTCGCTTGTATATGATCGCTACGAATTATTTAGTGACGAATATGGTATTAGCATCCGAGACCTGAGAACCGACCGAGACTTCTTTGTTAAGGATTCGCGGTGGGCTTATGTATCTCCTAATCGAGAACTCATTGCATTTGAAATGATCGGTGACACCACTCTTGTCACTGACAAATTTGCTCACGTATTACAGAGTATTCCTCAAAGTAGGTATGCCGGCATACCAGTTAATGGCTGGATAAACAATGAAACTTTGGGTTTGGCGATTTATCCCAATAACTCTTTGAGAATATGGAACTGGCACGATCGTGAGTATCAAGAACTCTCGCGCGGAGAATTTCGTGACTTTGCTTCCATCGATCCGCAATGGACATTCGCCGTAAATTCAGACCTAAGCTTATTTGCCTATTCTAGTCAGGAGAACGGAACAACTTCTCTCGTAGTTTGGGATGATGTGCTAAAGACTGAGATCGCGCGAATTCTGTATCCATCAAGAACTCTCCCCCCGATATGGTCTCCTGACGGTGGGCGCCTGCTCTTTTCTGCTGAGCTTAACGACTCGACACCTGACTTTCAATCAGGGGATCTGTTTTTTGTTACCAAGGATGGAGAAATAAACCGTTTAACTCAATTTGAGGACTCCTTGGCTTTTTTACAGTATGCTCCCGCGTGGTCTCCCAGCGGAGAAGCAGTTGCTTTTCTCTTCCGAAGTTCTCTTGATCAGCTTGAAGATGTAGGAGTCGTAGAAGTTGCGAAACAGAATGTTGTTCGCTATTGCACGGGGAGTTTTGGCCAATTCCTTGGCCCACCGCCTATCTGGTCGCCTGATGGTCAGTACATAATTATCCATCTGCAGAGCAACGGTTTTAGGCCATTTCTTGTTAACGTTGATTCTGGTGAAACGTGGCCTTTGCTAGAGGAGGGCGCTACCGTGCACGGATGGGTCGCAGGTGAGTAGGCTGGCTCCTGGGAGTGGACATGTCGATGGAAATGTACTCTGGTCATCAGGTGATATCGAGTTGTGCCTAGGTTCTGGGTGGTGGCTTTGCTTGCAGCCGGGCTGGCATGATGGGTTGTACTATTATGAAAATGTACAGCCGCACGCCGTGACACTGGTTGAACGCGGCGAGGATGAGGAGACATACGAGTACGATGCCAATGGCAACATGATCGGCTGGACTGAAGGTGAAGAGGAGTGGGAGCTAGTTTACAACGCAGAAAATCGACTTTCGTCACTCAGTGACGGCACGGATACATGGAGCTTCACTTATGACGGTGACGGCAGACGGGTCAGACAAGTTGGCCCTATGGGGGAGGTAACACATTATGTAGGAGGTGCGTACGAAGTGCGCGACGCGGCCGGCGATGCCGAAGTACTCAAATACTACGGCATTGCCGGCCAGCGCGTGGCCATGGGGGATAGTGAGGGAATTAAGTACTTACTAACAGACCACTTAGGCTCGGTGAGTGCTGTATTGGACGATACTGGAGCCATGCTGAGCCAGCAGCGCTATACGCCTTATGGTGTGCCACGCTTTGAAGTAGGTATTACCGAGACAGACTTTGGTTATACCGGACAGCGAATGCTTACAGGCACTGGCTTGATGGATTACAACGCGCGCTTCTATGCGCCGGGTCTAGGGCGGTGGACACAGCCCGACAGCATTGTGCCAAGTATTGGAGACCCACAGAATCTAAACCGATTTACTTACGTACTCAATAGTCCTCTTAACTTCATTGACCCGAGTGGGCGCTGTGCGTCAGGAATCATTCTGGACAGTCAGTGTTTGGCGTTTCATGCTCCAGGCTTGCGTTATAGGCCAGAAAATCAAGGTGCGTGCGCTGGTCAGATTTGTCCGCCGGCGCGAACAGATACTATGTCTCCGCCTCTGGATATTCCGTTAGTAGTAGGTGGAAATGATTGGCTAACAAAGCGTACGAATACAGATCCGGGTCATATTGGAGTGGATTATTCTGGAACACCCGGTATACCTGTTCGTTCATTAGGGAATGGCATTGTTGCAACATCTAGCGGATGCACATATTATATGGAGTACAACTGCGACTACTATCACATTGAACTAGAAAAGAGAATAACAACACAGTCAAATCAAGGTTATGGTCATGTGGTTGTAATTGAGTATCCATATGGATCATTAAATCCCACTGTCATAACTGCCTTAGATATTCAGCCTGGCTATTCGTTATATGCGCTATCTGCTCATTTGTTGGACGCCCCGGTTGTGAACTCAGGTGACCCGGTCGAAGTGGGCGAAGTTATAGGACTTTTAGGCTCTAGTGGGTATTCTTCCGGACCACATTTGCACTTTGAACTTCGACAAGGCCCGACTGGTTATGTTAAGTCACTGGATTTTTACGGCTATTTATGGTTTGGCCTTCCACCAATTAATCCTCACTTGCTAGAACCGCTATACGGCATTAATCTAGGAAAGGGGATTGGGCAGTGATGAACCTGTTTCGGGTTTTTGTCGTCGCGGCAATTCTTGTAGGGTGTTCAAATTTTGGAGAAACGGAACTCCCGGTTTCCTCAATTGAGACTCCTATGATTACAGTCCCGACCAAGACCGTATCAGCCTACCCCGGATTTGCTTATAGCACTAAAGTTCCCTTTGAGGCAAAAGGCAGTTTAATTGCTGTACTCCATGATGGAGTGACGGTCTTGGATATTGCTGGGGGACTTATTAAAAGTTTTCCGTTACCTGAAAATTGTTCTCCATTTGTTGTTCCGCAATCTACTGAGTTTGTTTGTAAAGTGGGTGAAGACTTTATTATGTATGACGCTCTCTCTGGAGTAGAAAAACCCTTGGACGACCTTGAGGCTGACTGGATTAGCGCGACTAAAAATGGAAAATTCCTTTTTTATGGCTATCAAACAGAGAAACTGGTAGTGGGGGTTATTGATACTAGCAGTGGCGAACACGTTAGTCAGGGACAGATTGATATTTCTGAAGTCTATTCTGGCCCATGGAGTAGGCTTCCATACGGATCATTGACGTTGTCGCCCGACGGCAAATACTTTGCATTCTTAGCACACAGTAATAGTTTAAATATTGCAGATGTTGTCATCGTTAGCGCCATCGACTATAGTTTGATCGCTGTAGAGAATATGCCCGCTATTCAGGATTCGGGAGCGGGCCTGGCTTGGTCGTATGATGGGCGATACCTCCTTTATGGTTCTCAAGAATCAGCTTTTGCCCCGGAGATTTGGGCTGATGAACAATATCTTTTTGAAGTTGCAGACTCCCGAGCAGCATTTGTGCGTGAACTTCAGTTGGATCTTGCCGTGGACGAATTCTGGAGTAATCGCTGGTGGATACCCGGAGATTTGATCCCCCCAGGAAACAACTTTTTAGCTGACGTTTGGTCGCCTGATAATGAACACCTTGTGCTTTCCTTTTCACGCTCTGATGAGAGCAATGGAGTTCAATATATACTGCAGGGTTTCTGTATAACCAAGATTATTGGTGAAAGAAACCTTTGCAAAGATATTGTTTCACAGACGGCAATTGATACATACTATTCTATTGACTCTCTGGGCTGGTCACCCCGGGGGGATTTTGTTTATTTCGTCGCGAGGGGTTCAAGGGACACCGATGTTTTTATTTATAGCATTGAAAGAGACGAGTTTTTTCTAATACTTTCCGAATCGGGCATTGTAAGTGTTGAATGGATACCATAATGTGCAAACATGACTTGCATGGTCGGTAGGTTTACTTTCTGAGATATTAAATAAATCATGCATTATGCTCGGAGGCAAACCTATAACGCAGAAAATCGACTTTCGTCACTCAGTGACGGCACGGATACATGGAGCTTCACTTATGACGGGGACGGCAGACGGGTCAGACAAGTTGGCCCAACAGGGGAAGTAACACATTATGTAGGGGGTGCGTACGAAGTGCGCGACGCGGCCGGCGATGCCTGGAGGCCACCCCCTTGACACCTGACCCTGAATCTGCACAAACCGCAGCCTGCGTGCTATGAATGCCGCAGGCTGCGTTGTTTAACGGCGCAGCACATCAAGGGGGATGTATGTCGTACACGTTCAGTGAGTTGCTTCAAGACGCTTATATGGAATTGGGCCAGCTGCGCCGCGGCCTGGCCACGGGCGGTAGCGCCAGCACGCTGGTGGATGCTGCCGAGTTGGCCGGCCAGCACCGCGAGGATGACTGGAAGGACGGTGCGCTGTTGCTGGCGGCCGGCGGCTCGCCGCCAGCGGGCGAATTCGCCAGCGTGGCGGGTTTTGTGGCCAGCAGCGGTACGCTGACGCTGGCCAGCAACCTCAGCGAGCCGGTGGAGGCGGGCATGGCCTATGGGCTGGCCTCGGCGCAGTACCCGCTGGCTACGATGGTCGAGCTGGCCAACAGCGCCCTGCGCGGTCTGGGGGATGTGCCCCAGGTGGACGAAGACGTGCTGCCTTCGAGTCAGCATGCCCTGGCTTGGGCGCGCCGCCGCCCGGTGCGTATCGATTATCTCGCCGTGCCCGGCGTGAGCGCGGGCGACCCATGGCGCACCCTGCACGATTGGGACTATGTGCCGCGTGCCCCCGGCTCGCCCGGGCTGGTGCTGTTCGCCGAGCCGTTGCCCGCCGGGCGGCCGCTGCGCGTGTGGTACCTGGCCTCCCACCCGCGCCTGGCCGCGCATGAGGATGTGCTGGCCGAGGCGATCGCTCCCGAGCTGGCCGTGGCGGCCGTGGCCGAGCGCGCCCTGCGCTGGCAATGTGTGCGCAAGGGCGGTGACGAGAAGCTGGGCTTGCTGTGGCAAGACGCCGCCGAGGAGCTGCAGGCCGCTCGCCGCCGCTTCCCGATCTGGCGGCCGCAGCGCCCGGCGCGCTTGCTGCGTCTGCGGGGCCAGGCGTGAGCGCACGCGTGTATGCGGGCGTTAGGCGCCACACGCGCGGCCAGCAGCCACGGCTGTCTATGTGGAGCGCCCGATGAGCCGCGTACGCGTGTATGCCGGGGCCAGTGCGCCAAGCCACGAGCTCAGCCTGAGTGACGGCGTGCTGACCTGGGGGCTGCGCTTGGAGGGTGGCGCCGACGGCATCAAGGAGAGTGTGCTCACGCCTTCGGGCTTGCGGCTCAACTGGGTGAGCGGCTTCGGCGCCTGGGAGCCAGGCCTGGCGCAGATCGAGCAGCGCGATTGGAGCGGCGGCCGCGGTGCGGCGCGCTTTAGCACGCAGGCCGCCCGCCGCTACTACGACAGCCAAGACGCCTGGACGCTGACGCCGGGCCGCGTGCATGCGGCGCCGCAGTGGCGCTATGCCAGCGGCCTGCGTGCCGCTGCCCAACGCCTGCCGGGCGATGTGCGCTGGCAAGCGCTCATCGGGGCGCAACGCAGCCTGGCCGCCGCGTTCACCGTTGCTGCAGGCGGCTTGGCCGCCAAGCAGGCGCGTGTGTGGTTGCGCCGCGTCGGTTCGCCTGGCGAGCTGACCGCGCAACTGCATGCCGATGCGGCCGGGCAGCCGGGCGCGGCGCTGCCCAACTCGGCTAGCGCCATCACCCAGGCGGATGTGACCGATGTGGTCAGCCAGCTGCGCAGCTTCGATGTCTCTGGCTACAGCACACCGCTCAGCGCGGGTGCGTATCATCTCTCGCTGCGCGGCGCGGCCGCCGACAATGCCAGCAATCACTGGGAGATCGGTGTGCAACGGCGTGCCAGCGGCGGGCACAGCTCACCGGATGGCGGCGCCTGGAGCGCCACCGAGTTCTGCGCCTACTACCGCGTGCAGGATGCCGAGCGTGCCCGCACCTTCGTGTTTTTTGAGCTGCACGGCGCGCTGTATGCTGCCGACCAGTGTGCGGATGGCACACCCTCGCATGTCTATCTCAACGGCGAACGCGGCGTGGCGACCGGCGGCGCGGCCAGCGCGCTGACCGACACCGACAAGAACTGGCCGGTAGACCACTGGGCCGGGGCGTGGGTGCGTATCCTGGCGGGCAAGGGCGCGGGGCAGGCGCGGCGTATCACCGCCAACACGGTCAGCACGCTGGCGGTAGCCAGTTGGGACCAGGCACCGGATGCCACTTCGGAGTACGCCATCTACGCCACCCCGCACTGGCAAGACATCTCGCCCGGCACCGGCGATCTGATCGATGGCATCGTGAGCGATGTGACCGTGCTCAATGGCCAAGCATTGTTGGCGCAAGGCAGCAGCGTGCCGGTCCTGCGCATGCGCTTTAACCCGGCTGCTTCACCGCCCACGCATGAGTTCGACGATGACGGCAGCAACACGGCCGACCTGCTGCACGCTTTCCAGCACAGTGAGCTGGGGCCGCAAGTGTGGCGCGGCTTTGTAGCCAGCGCGGAAGTGTCGCGCGCCGCGCCCAGCGCCTGGCTCACGCCGCTCAGTTTTGGCTCGGCGATCCAGCTGGGTGCGGATGGGCAGCCGCTGCACAAGTTGCTGGACTACAACAGCCAGCTATGGGCGGTGAAGGCCGACAGTCTGTGGATCGTGGAGCGCAGCGAGCATGTGGCGCGCCACCTGGGCCTGGAGGCGCAGCCCCAGCAGCCAACCCCGCCGCTATGTGTGGCGCAAGACAAGCTATGGCTGGGCTGGGGCAGTAGCCTGCTGGTGACCGGCGCCAGCGGCCTGGCGGATCTTGGCCCCGGCCGCGGCGAGGGCTTGCCCGCCGGCCGCGGCGGCCGCGTGGCTGCGCTGGCACAGCTCGGTGTTGGCCGCATGGCGGCCGCCATCGATGCAGGCGAGGGGCACTCCAGTGTGCTGGTGTGGGACGGCGAAGCCTGGCATGAACTGATGCGTGCGCCGCAGGCTGGCGAGCGCGTGCGCGGCCTGCACTGGCAGGCCTGCCCCGGTACGGCGCCGCGCCTGTGGGTGGCGCTGGGCGGCGAGCTGGCCTACCTGGCCCTGCCCGCCAGCGGGGACAACCCGCTGGGCGATGGCAGCCTGCGCTACCAGCACGAGGGCGTGCTGGTGGGCAGCACCATCGATATGGAAGCTACGCTGCTGCCCAAGTTTCTGACGCAACTCAGCCTGGTCAGCCGCAACCTGGGCGAGGGCGCCCAGGTGGAGCTGGACTACCAGGTGGATGGCGAGATCGGCGGGCCGCGCTGGCGCCAGGCGGGCGGCTTCTACTCCTCGCCGGTGGACACGCTGACCTTGGACACCGGCGAGCTGTTTGCCTTCCGCCCGCGGCTGCGCCTGCTCAGCCAGCGCGCCGATGCGCCCGCCACGGTTGAGGCGACCCTGCTGGAAGGCTTCGCGCGCACGCCGCAGAAGTACCAGTGGGAGCTGAGTGTGCGCCTGGCCGACCTGCAACTGGATGGCGGCGGCGGGCTGGAGCCTGCGCCGGAGGCCTTCCTGGCCTGGCTGCGCAATGCGGCCCGCAGCGCCGCCCGCATCCACCTGCGTTCCATCTGGGGCGCGCTGGATGACACCTACGTCATCGTTGAGGCGCCTAGCTTGCAGCGTGAGCTGGCCAGCGAGGGCGGGGTGGCGGTGGTGAAAGTGCGGGAAGGATGACTATTAATCGACTAATCAAATCAATCAATGTCAATGGCCGACCAGTCGACTGGGTCGACTAGTCGACTGGTCACTTAGTTGAACAAGAATGGAGGTCTTTTTTTATGTACAGCTTCATCTACAACGCAGGCAAGCTGGCCTTGCTTAAGGGCGAAGTACAGCCACTGGCGGATACCTTGCGTGCCGCCCTGGTGACGGAAGAGTACGTGGCGGATAAGGACGCGCACGAAGTTTTGGCCGACATCAGCCATGAGGTGACCGGCGGTGGCTACACCTCCGGCGGCAAAGCGCTGGCGAGCGTCTCGCTGGCCCAGGACAATGCCAATGACCGTGCCGCCATCCTGGCCGATAACGTAGTCTGGCCGGTGGGCGCCTTCACCGCCCGCGCCGCCGTGCTCTACAAGGACACGGGCAACCCCGCCACCAGCCCGCTGCTGGCCTACATGAACTTTGGCGGCGACCACACCGTGAGCGGTGAAGACTTCAACCTGGAGTGGAGTCCGGAGGGGGTGTTGTATTTGGGGGAATAGCAATAAGTGAGCAGTGACTAGTGAACGGTGACTGGGGCATGCGACAGTGGTCTAGGACGACTTCCTGCTCACTCCTCACTAGTCACTCATCACTACTTTATCAAGGAGGAATTAATGTCAACTTGGATCGATAGCTACTTAGAGCACAATGCCGATCTCGTCGGGCGGGTAGCGGCGCGCAGCGCCTACGCCACGCACTTCGAGCTCGGCGCGGGTGTGCGGCGGGCGCTGATCACTTCGGCGCCGCAATACTTCCGCAGCGCGCAGGGCTGGCAGGCTTATGACCTCAGCCTGCGGCAAGACGCCGCCGCCCGCTGGGGCGCACCGGGTGCGCCGGTGCGCTTGGCGCCCGACGGTACGCTGAGCTTCAGCGAGGGCAGCGCTTACCAACAGCGCACGCGTAGTGTGGGCGTGTTGGTAGACGGCGTGTACACACCGCTGGCACAGCTGCCCGCTGGCCGCGCCGTAGGCTCGCGCTTGCGCCGCGAGACCGGCGTGTTTTGCCATGAGCTCGTGCTCACTGAGCACGGCGCCAAGGAGGAGCTGCGTTTGAGCAGCTTCCCTGAGGGGTTAGATACGGCAGAGGGCTACCTGGTGTATGAGACGCTGCGGCGCGGCAACGATCAGGGTCTGCTGTTTTCGCCGGGCAGCGCCGTGGATGCAGATGGGCGCGTCTTCCCGGTACAGCACTTCGCCTTTGGCGAAGTACTGTACACCGGCTTGGCCGTGGAGGATGTGGCGCGTGCCACATTCCCGCTGGTCATCGATCCCTCGGTGTTCTTCGGCTCCGTGGGCGATGCGTACATCTCCAGCTTTGCGGGCAACTATGCCACGTCACGCGCAACCTCCACCTCGTTTGAGTTTGGCACGGCGGATATGTATGTTGGCCAGGCTTACGAATCCGCCATCCCGCGCTATTACACCTTTCGCTCAGTGATGAAGTTTTCACTGGCTTCCCTGAATCCGCTGGCGGTCATCTTTGCGGCGGCTCTGCATATCGCCTGCATGGTGGATGCCTCTTCCGTGGCCGATTTTGATGTGCAGATCCTCAAACAGGATTGGTCGGCCCAGGACCCATTGAGCAATGGCAACCGTGAGGCGGTATACGACGCCTGCCTGGCGGGGAGCACAGATGCGGTGTGGCGCAACACCGCCGGGCTGGCGACGGGCAGCTTGTTGAGCAGCGCCCCGCTGGACGTCAGCTGGTTGGCGCCTGGCGGCCTGGCGTACTACAGTTTGCGCAGCAGCCGTGATGCGGCGGGCATTCCGCCGGCGAGCAACGGCGACGAGTACGTGCGCCTGGCCGCTGGAGCACACAGCACGCCGGCCCTGCGTCCCGTGCTGATGGTGGATTACTTCGCCGTGCCCAGCGCAACGGGCAAGCTGGTACAGCCCAGCCCGCGGGTGCGCATTCAGGATACGCGCATCAAGCTGCGCGCCCGCCGCCGCAAAACATTGCTGGCGGCCGAGCGCGCCACAGGCGGGCGATGATGGCTGGCAAGACAGTGTGGCTGATCGACAGCCCGGTGAGCATGGTGGCCGGGGAGCAAATTGCCTACAGCGTGGATTGGCAGGGCGCTACCAGTGTGGGCGCGCCTACTGCGCTGGTGTATCGCAACGGGGTGGACATCACCGCGCAGGCCATGGATGCAGGCGATGCGCACATCATCACCGGCAGTGTGCTGACGCTTAAAAAGCTACGCGCCCTCGATGCAGATGGGGGCGCGAGCTATGTGGTGATGATCGCAGCAGTGGTAGACGGCAACCAGGAGCGGCGTAAGCTGCTGGTGCAGGTAGTCTCGCCGAGCGCTGAAACCTAGCCGTGGCGAAACGTTTACCTTCGCGGAGTCTTAGCCTTCGGCTTGGCCTTCGGCTTAGCCTTGGTCTTGGCCTTGGCGGTGGGTTTTTCCGCTTCGGGGCGAGCTTCTTGGTTGGTCAAACCCGCCGAGCCTGCGCCGAAGGCGGCGCCAATCGCCACGCCCAAAGCAATGCCCAGGCCGATGTTGTCCAGCGCCACGCCCAGGGCAACGCCGACGCCCAGGCCGATGGCCAGGCCGGCCCCGAGGGAACGGCCCGCCGCGTCTTCCGTCTTCTTGGGGGTCGCCTTCGCCGCAGAGGTTTTCTTCGCCGCAGTTTTCTTTGTGGTTTTCTTGGTAGCCATTTCTCAATCTCCTTGTTTGGGGATTGTAGTGCAAATCTTTATGGGGGTGTTTGAACATGGACTTAGGAATGTTGTTTGAAGCCATCAATGCTTTAGGCGTAATTGGCTTGCTGGCCTTCATGGTGATGGCCTTTTACCGCGGCGATGTAGTGGCGCGCAGCTTGCTGGACCGCATCCTGGGCTTGTATGAGCAGCAGATCGGCGAACTCAGCGAGCGTATCCTGGCGCGCCTGGAGGAGGTGGTGATGAAGAAGGGATAAAGGAGAGGGGATAAGGAGAAGGGCGAAGGAACAAACATTGTTTTATGAATAGGGGGGATGGAAAGATGGAACAGACCTTGTATTGGTTGGTGGGTGTGCTGGGTGTGCCGTTGGTGAACTGGCTCAAACAGCGCTGGGGTTTGTACGGCCGGGCCGCTCTGTGGCTGACCACCGCCGTGGCCGCTGTACTCGGCTTGCTGGCCAGCCTGCTCAGCCAGCGGATAGGCACCGGCAGCCTGGAGCCGCAGGAACTGCTGGCGGCCTTCGGCCAGGTGTTGGCCGCGGCCACGCTGGCCTATAAGCTGCTCAGCGACGAGTAGCCGCCTTCAATCCTGGCGCATAAGCCGAAGCAATCCCCAAGCGTGCGGTTTTTTGGCTTGGGGATTGCTTCGTGCGCAGGCAAGCCTGCGCCTCGCAAAGACGCGGTTTAGGCCTGGCCCTTGCTCCACTCTTCACTGCTCACTCTTTACTCTCTCCGCCTATAATCACTAGTATGCACATCAGCATCGTAGATGCCGCCGCGCTGCCCGCCGAAGGCCGCCAGCAGATGGCCGAAATCCTCACCGCCGCGTTTGTGCGCTGGCCCAATGCCTGGCCCACGCTGGCCGAGGCGCAGGAGGAGCTGGAGGAATTTGCTGGCGCTATTGCCGCGGGCGGGGACAGCGCACGTATCTGGCGGGCGGCCTTGGACGATGACGGCCGCGTGCTGGGGTGGATCGGTGGCCTGCCAGAGTATGACGGCCTGGTTTGGGAACTGCACCCGCTGGCCGTCGACCCTGGCCTTCAGCGCCGCGGCATTGGCCGCGCCCTGGTGCTTGATTTTGAGCAGCGCGTGGCCGAACGCGGCGGGCTGACGATTCAGCTGGGCAGTGATGACGAAAGTAACCTCACCTCTCTGGGTGGCCAGGACCTGTTTCCGCGCCCGCTTGAAAAGCTGCTGCAGATTGAAAACCTGCATGACCATCCCTATAGCTTCTACTTGAAGTTGGGTTACGAATTCATCGGCGTGGTGCCGGATGCCAACGGCTTCGGCAAGCCGGACATCATCATGGGCAAGCGGGTGGCGGCCTAAGTGGACGCGGCCGCCTTGGCCGCTGCGGCGACGACGGCGCTGGCGGCCCACGGCTACCAGCCAGCCGAAGGCTGGCCCGAGCTTGACGCAAGTTACCAACGCGGGCTCGAATCCCTTGGCCTGGTGCTGCTGGCCGGGCGGGCGGATGCCTTCGCCCATTTGCAAGCTTTTGAAGACGGCATGCAGTGCCTGCTGGCCGCCCGCCAGCAGCGCCCGGTGGGCGGGCTGGCGCTGGCGGTGGACCTCTCCGCGGCGGCGCAGCGCCATGCAGCCTCGTATCGCCGCGCGCTCAATAAATATCAAAACTCAGTCGTGTTCGAAGATGCGGGGATCGGGCTGCTGTTGGCAGGCAGCGGGGATGCTGTGTGGTTGCAGCCTGCGGAGGTGAACGCGTTCTTGCGCGGCCTGGACCGCTGGCTGACGCTGGGCTAGCGGGCGGGTCTAAGACCGGCCCTACAGAGGTAGCCCTCTACTAATCGCTAGCAGTAAGCCACAGCGCGCCGCGGGCGGGCAGCTCAATGCTCCACGGCGCACCCGGTGCGGCGCCGGTGAAGGCTGCACCGCTGAGTAGGTCGTTCAGGTCTTCGCCGGGCAACGGAAAGGCTTCCAATTCCAGCGTTAATGCTTCGTCGCTGAAATTGAACACAGCCAGAATGGCGTACTCGCCTTCGCCACGTACGAAGGCCAGGCCGCCCTGGCCGCTCCAGCTGCCAGCCGGGAACGCGATGTGGCTGCTTTGCAGGCCCGGCGTGCTGGCGTACAGGCTGAGGATGTGGCGGTAATGATTGAGCAGCGAGTTGGGATCGCTATGCTGCTCTTCGTACGAAACACCATCGCTCGAAACGTTGAAGCTCACCGTGTCCATGAACCAAGTGGGTTGGCCGTCTCCGCGCTGCTCCGCGGTCCACTCCATAGGAGCGCGGCGGCAGCTATCGTAGTGGGGCGCAATGCACTTGCGCCCCGGCATGCCCAACTCCTCGCCATAGTAGACCAGCACCGGCCCGGGCAGCGCCCCCAGCAGGCTGGCGGCCAGGCGCTGGCGCTCAGCGTCGCCGCGCACCTCGCTGGCAATGCGGTCGGTATCGTGATTGCTGAGGAAGCGCAGGCTCAACCCCTCCTGCGGGTAGCGGCCGGCCTGTTCTTTGAACAGGCTATTGACCAGTATCGTGGAAGAGCGCCCATTGAGGATGCCATCGCCCGGCCCGTTGGGCAAAGCTTGCAGCAGGTTGTACAACGGAAAATCAAACAGCGCGTCAAACTGCTCGGTGTAGTAAATGCTCAGGCTGCGCGGGTCGGTCACCCAGGCTTCGCCCAGCAGCAGCGCATCCGGATAATCTGACTTGACGCTCTGGCGCAGGGAGACGAAGAACTCGGTAGGCGGAAAGGTGACATTGTCGACGCGGAAGCCATCCACGCCGCGCGCCAGCCAGAACAACGCCGCCTCAGTGAGGTATTCCACCACCTCGGGGTTGTAGTGGTTGAAGCGCGGCATATCCAAATTCTCGGCGAAGCTGGCGTAGCGCGTGTGCGCTTCATTGGTGAACACGAACCACTCCGTGTTCGCCGCGCCGGGGTTGTTGTAGGCTTCCTGGAACAGCGGATGCTCGTCTGAGAGATGCGATGGCACAAAGTCGAGGATGAGGCGCATGCCGCGGGCGTGCACGGCGGCCAGCAGTGTATCCAGATCCGCCAGGCTGCCATAGTCTGGGTGCACATCGAAGAAATCGGTGACATCGTACCCGTGCACCGAGGGCGAAGGGTAAATGGGCATGAGCCAGATCACATCCACGCCCAGGGCGTCCAAATACTCCAGTTTTTCGGCCACGCCTTGCAGATCACCGATGCCGTCTCCGTCTGAGTCGGCAAAGGAGCGCACGTAGATCTCGTACACCACGGCGTGCTGGAACCAGGCCGGCGTGGTGTACGGGATGGCAGTGGGTGCCGGAGTGGGGCTTGGGGTGGGGATGGTGGTGGCGGTAGCGGGCGCGACCGACGCAGCCGGGGCGCAGGCCGCCAGCACGCTCGCGGCCATCACGGCAAGCAGCAGCGCGGCAAGAATGCGCCGGTGCGCCATCAACCCTTGACGCCGCCGACCGTGAGGCCGGAGACGATATAGCGCTGCAGCGCGAAGAACAGCAGCACGGGCGGAATGCTCATGAGCAGCGCCAGCGCGAAGAAAGTCGACCACGGCGTGGTGTATTGGCCTTGCATCGAACGCAGCGCCATCGCCAGCGTAAAGCGCGAGGGGTCTTCCAGGAACAGCCAAGCCATCACAAACTCCGTCCAGCCAGCCATAAAGCCCAGCAGCACGGTGACCGCCAGGGCGGGCAGAGCCAATGGCACAATGATGCGGAAGAAGGCCTGCGTGACGGAGGCACCGTCGATCAGGGCGGCCTCTTCCAGCTCGGCCGGGATGGTGTCGAAGTAGCCTTTAAGGTTCCAGATGGCAAAGGGCAACGTGCCCGAGGTGTAGGCGATCGCCAGCCCCAACAGGGTCGAGCGCAGAGCCTCATCCCCCAGGCGGATCTGGCCCAGCAGCACATACAGCGGGGTCACGGTGGCGGTGGCAGGCAGCATGAGCAGGGCAATGAAGCCCAGCAGGCCCACCTGGCGGCCGATGAAGCGAAAGCGCGAGAAGGCATAGGCGGCCGAGGCGCCCAGCACTACGGCGAACAGCGCCGTGCCGAATGAGACGTACAGGCTGTTCACCAGCAGCTTGCCAAAGGTCATGCAGGTGGAGGCAACCGCTGGGTTGGTGCACAACAGCGGGTTGGGTTCGAACAGCACTTTGCGGAAGGATTCAAAGGATGCGCCGGACGGGATCAGGGTCAGCTCCAGCGGCTTATCAATGTTGCGTGGGTCGATGGCGATGGACACCATCCACACGATCGGGAACAGCACCGAGATAGTGACGCCGATCAGGAACGTATGCAACAGCAACTTGCGCAGAAAGTCGGAGCGCTTATTCATAGTAGGCCTTGGTGGCTTGAGTGACGCGGTTCTGGATCAACGTAATAACCAGTAGCACAAAGAACACCACAATGCTGAAGGCGGCGGCGATGCCGTACAGACGCTGGGTGAAGACCAGTTTATAGGCTTGTGTCACCAGCAACTCGGTGCGGCCGAAGGGGCCGCCCTCCGAGATGAAGAAGATGATATTGAAATTGTTGAAGGTCCAGATGGTGCCCACCATGATGGCTGGCACCATGGCGGCGCGCAGCAGTGGCACGGTAATGCTCCAGAATTGTTGCCAGCCACTGGCGCCGTCCATGCGCGCCGCCTCGTACAGTTCTTCTGGGATGGCCTGCAGGGCGCCGGTGGCGATCACGGTCATGAACGGCCAGCCCAGCCAGATGTTGGGCAGCCACACCGCCCAGAAGGCGAAGGGCAGGCCCATATACATGATGGTGAGAGTGTAGGCAGCGTAGACCACGCCAGCGGCGGGCAGCCACACCAACCATTTGGGCACGCCGGACTTCCACAGGGCATTGATCGCAAAGATGGCTAGCGGCAATAGCACCACCAGACCCAGCGCCAGCCCGGCGCTGCCGCCAGCGGGCGGTGTGGTGGTCTCCAGCCAGCGGATGTCATTGTTGATACCGAGATCGAACCAGTCTGAGATCTTGCCAATAAGTTGGTTGATGGCGCCGAAGCGGCGGTCGTACATGTTGCGCCAGGTAAAGGCGATGATGAGGCCAGGGATGGCCCAGGGCAATACAAAGATGGCGCGGTACACGCGCTGCCCAGACAGGTTCTTACTGTTGAGGGCGACGGCAATCGCCACGCCGATGATGACATGGAAAACCACGTTGGCTACTGTCCAGCCAACGTTGAACTTGAGCAAGCGAATGAAATCGTAATTCTCGATGGGCAGGCGGCTGGTAAGCACGCGGATGAAATTCTCCAGCCCAACCAGGCTGGGGGCAAAGCGCTCCCAGGTTTCCGGATTGAACAGGTTGAAGCGCAGGTTTTGGATGTTGTAATCGGTGAAGGCCATCCAGCCCTGGTAAAGCTGCGGCAGCAGCGTGATGAACAGCATCAGGATGCCAGCCGGCAGGATGTACAGCCAGGCGCGCAACGTGTTGCTGAACAGCTTGCGCCGGGCGCCGCCCGCAGGGGGTGTCGTTTGAACGGGCTTGGGCAGGGTGTCCGTCAAAACTTGATCTCCGTTGACCTTGATTATATGCCTGTGCAATTGCAGGATGGGTGGTGTCCCCTAAGGGACACCACCCATCTTTCACTGCGAAATGTTGCTTATTGGCCCAATGCGTCGTTGATGGCTTCTTCAGCCGCGGCCAACGCCGCTGCCGGGTCCGCCCCATCGCTCAGCACACTGCGCTGTGCGGTTTCCATCGGGCCCCAGTAGGCGCCCATGGCCGGGACTACGATCCAGCCTACGCCGCCGTTGAAGGCTTCGAGTGACTGCAGGCGCAGCGGGTCATCCACAGAAACATTGACGTTCGAGGGGATGAACGCGCCGTCCGAGGCGTAGAACAGAGACTGCGCCTCTTCCGTTAGCAGGAACGCGATGAAGTCCTTAGCGGCCGCCGCGCGGGCGCCTTCGGCATTGTAGTTCAGGAAGATCGCACCAGTCTGCACAAAGCCAGACATACCGGCCGGCCACGCGTCGATGGCCAGGTCGTCACCCAGAGAGGCGGCCAGGTCACCCAGGTTCCAGGTGCCGTCCACGATCCAGCCTGCCTTGCCTTCCTTGAACAAAGCAACGTCATTGTCGTTGTACCAGGCATCTGCGCCCAGTTCCACGGCGGTCAGTTGCTGCTCCAGCCATTCAATACCCTCAGGGGTGTTGAAGGCCGGGGAGCCGTCAGCATTCATCAGCGCGCCGCCCAGGCCGTACAGATGGCCATAGGAGAAGAACGAGCCGACTTCGATCAGCGCACCGTAGGTGTCGCCGCTGGTGGCGGCTTGCGCCTTGGCTACCAGGTCATCCCAGCTGCTGGCCGGCTCCGGCTGGATGGCGGTGTTGCGGAACAGCACCACGCCCTTCAGCACGTAGGGCAGCATCACCTGGGCGCCGTTGTACTGGCCCACGCTCAGCGCGGCCTCGTTGACGCCGCCAGTCGGCACGTCTGAGAGGTCTGCCACCAGCATGGCGTCGTACATGGCCGGGCCCCAGTCATCGCCACCGATCAGCAAGTCCGGACCTTCGCCAGTGGCGGCGGCAGTCTCAAACTTGTTGCGCAGGTCGTCGAACGGCGTGAAAAGCAGCTCGAACTCCACGTTGGGATGGTCGGCCTGGTAGGCGGCGATGATCTCGGTGAGACCAGCCGTCTCTGTGTCCTTCAGCGAATGCCAAAGGGTGATCGTGACCGGCTCGGCGGCCGGTTCTTCGGCTGCGGGTTCCTCCGCGGCCGGTTCCTCGACTGATGGAGCCTGGGTGGCGGCCGGTGTGGCGGGGGCGCAGGCGGCCAGTACCAGGGAGAGTACCATCAGCAATGCGAGGAGCGAAAACAGTTTGTTCTTCATACCTTCCTCCTGAAGAAGGGTTTTAATGGTGGCGCAGCCTGCACAGGTTGCGCCACTACAAAAACAAAAGCGCTTAATAGCGCTTTTGATCTGTACTACTCAAGGTCAAGCAAATCCACCAATCCGGCGCGCAGCTTGTCCATCAGCTCGGCCAATTGAAGCTGCTCATCGTCGCCCAGCGTGCTAAAACGCCAGGCAAGCGATTCGTTGTGCTTCTTGTTGATCTCGGCGCGCACCTTGGCGCCAGTAGCGGTCAGCAGCACGCCCTGGGCTCGGCGATCGTGTGGGTCATCCACGCGCTGCACGTATTGCTTGGCTTCCAGTTGGTCGATCAGGCGCGTGACGGCGCTCTTGGAGCGCAGGATGCGCTTGCTCAGCTCCGTGAAGCGCACACCGATCTTGGTGTCCAGCTGGCGCAGCACGGACATCTGTGAGGTTGTAATGTCAAAATCGTTGAAAACAAGGGTGTCGCCGTAATCCATCAATACATATACATCGTGGATCAGGCGGTAGGGCTTCTGTGAATCCAGCGGACTCATGGCAGTTAACCCATCTTCGCCAAGCCGAGTTGTTCAGCGTCAAATAGTTTCATACGCAACTAATTTCGCTGATACGAATCATAAGCAAGTCGCCCAACCTGTCAAGGGGTGAAAGTTGGGCGCGGTTGGGCTAGGCGGGTAACTCGCCCAGATCCTTCATCAGTTCCAGAAATACGGGGGTAATTTCGGGGTCGAAGTGCTTGCCGGTCTGTTTTTGCAGGTACTCGGCAGCGCGTTGGGCGGGCCAGGCCTTGCGGTAGGGGCGGTCGCTCGTGAGCGCGTCCCACACATCCACCACGGCGAACAGGCGCGCCGCCGCAGGAATGCGCCGGCCTTTCAGGCGGCGCGGGTAGCCGCTGCCATTCCAGCGCTCATGATGGGCGTAGGGGATGGGTAGCGCTGAGTGCAAGAACATGATGGGGCGCAGCATGTCCCGTGCGTACTGCGGGTGCTTGCGCATAATGCGCCATTCGCTCTCGTTTAGCTTGCCGGGTTTGTTCAGGATCGCATCCGGTACGCCCATCTTGCCAATGTCGTGCAGCAAGGCGCCGCGGCGGACGTCCGTGATCTCTGAGTCGTTGTAGCCCAGGCGCGCCGCCAGCTCCACCGCCAGGCGGGTCACGCGCTGCGTGTGCCCCTCGGTTTCCTGGTCACGCAGCTCCAGCGCCCTGGCCCAGCCCAGCAGGGTGCGCTCGTATTCCTCTTCGCGTTGGATGTGTGCGCCCAGAATGTCTGCCACGGCGTGCAGCGCATCGGTTTCGGCTGCGCCCCATTTGCGCCGGCGCGTGATGGAGGCCAGGCTGATGCTGCCCCACCACGTGGCGCCGGTGAAGATGGGCATAACCAACATGGAGCGGATCTCCTCCTGGCTCATCATGGCGCGTATGCTGGGGCTGAGCACATCCGTGCTGCTGCTCACAGGTTTCCCGGCTGCCAGCTGGCGCTGCCACTCACGCAGGCCGGCGTCCTCATGGGCGATGTTGCGCAGGCCAATGCGGTCTTTGAAGCGCGGCGCAGACACCCACTCGCGGCGCAGGGTCAGCGTGGTGCCTTTGTTATTACGGTTGGGGATGTTTTGGAACAGGCGCACGCGCTCTACGCGCGTGGCTTTGCCCAGGCTTTGCAGCATATCCGGGATTGGCTCTACATACTTATCCGCCTTGAGCGTATCTTCGGCAATATCGGCGATCGTCTCGAGGATCGAGCCGCGGTACTGCAGGCCGGCTTGGGCGCGCTTGCGCGCTTGCAGCTCATTGGTGAGTTTGGCGTTCAGGCCGGAGAGCTGCCGCGTGCGCAGTTTTATACGTCCTTCAAGCTGTGCGTTGAGATAGTGCAGCGCTTTCTCCGCCGCTTCGCGCAGGCGTATTTCTTTTAGCAGCTCTTTGCGCGTCTCGCTGATGTAGCCAGTGCTGGCGCCGTAAAAAAGAATAATGAAGGTGTTGAATACCAGCTCCAGGGGCGCCTCCAACGAATTGGAACCGGCGAAGAGGAGCAGCACCATATTGGCGGAGATGGATACCAAGGCGGCAATGATGCCGCCGCCCAGCCCGGTGTGCCAGGCGATCGCCAATACGGGGATGGCCGCCGCCGTTCCGGCGACGTTGCCTAAGTAGGGGTATCCGTAGAAAACGAGGATAACGTAGCTTGTGAAGCAAACAAGTAAAACGGCAAATTGATAAGGGAAATCGCTTTGCCGGTCATTCATAATCGCCCCGTTATCTTATTCTAGCCAGTTTCGCAGTTGCTTGATCGTCCAGGTATTGATGACATCTTTGGGTGTCACCCAGCCGCGGCGCGCTGTGGCTACGCCGTAGAACAAGAAGTCCATATGGTCTGCGTGATGGGAGTCCGTGTTGATAGAGAGTTTGATGCCCATCTCCACGGCGCGGCGCGCTTGCACATCATCCAGATCCAGGCGGGCGGGGTTGGCATTGATCTCCAGCGCCGTATCCGTCTCGGCGGCGGCCTTCAGCACTGCGTCCATGTCCAGATCGGCGCCTTCGCGGTCGGGTAGCTTGCGGTTGGTGGGGTGGCCGATGATGTCCACATGCGGGTGGTGGATGGCGGCCAGCATGCGCTCGGTGATCTGGGCGCGCGGTTGGCGCATGCTCTGGTGGATCGAGGCCACCACAATATCCAGCGAGGCGAGCACATCATCGGGCAGGTCCAGCGTGCCATCGGCGCGCACTTCCACTTCCACGCCGTGCAGCAGAGTGAGCTGGTCGCCCATTTCCTTGCGCACCTGCTCGATCTCCTTGCGCTGCTCGAGCACCTTCTCCGGTGTGAGCCCGTTGAGGATGCCGATGGCGGCAGAGTGGTCGGTCACCGCCAGGATCTTGTAGCCGCGCGCTACGGCGGCCTCAGCCATCTCGCGGATGCTGAGCTGGCCGTCGCTCCAGGTGGTGTGGCTGTGCAGCTCGGCCTTGACGTGCTTCACTTCGATCAGTTTGGGGAGCTGCTTTTCCAGAGCCAGCTGGATCTCGCCGCGGTCTTCACGGATCTCGGGTGGCACCCAGTCCATGCCCAGTAGCTGGTAGACCTCTTCTTCGGTAGCGCACAGGATCTCGCTCTCGTCTTCTTTGAGGAAGGACTGGTCAGACAGCGAGAGGCCAATGTCCAGCGCCATCTCGCGCAGGCGCACGTTGTGCTCCTTGGAGCCGGTGGCGTATTGCAGCGCGGTGCCGAAGCGGGCCGGCTCGTGCACCCAGATCTGGCCGCGCATGCCGTTGTGGAACTCCACGCCGGATTTGACCGTGCCGCTGCCGGTGACGCGCGCCACGTTAGGCGCCTCGGTGAAGGCTTGGATGACCTGCTCCGGGTCGGTGGAGGACACCAGAATATCAATATCGCCGATGCTGGCGCGCATGCGCCGCAGGCTGCCGGCCACCTCGGCGCGCTTCACGCCCTTGACCTTGCGCAGGCTCTCCAGCAGCTCCTGCGCGAAGGGCCACACCGTGCCCAGCGGCAGGCGGCCGCTGCGGCGGCCGAGCGCCTCGATGCCGGTGAGGATCTTGGCCTCAGACTTGGCGCCCATGCCGGGCAGGTCACGCAGCTTGCCATCCAGGGCGGCAGCTTTGAGCTCGTCGATGCTCTTGATGCCCAGCTCTTTGTAGAACATGGCAATCTTCTTGGGGCCTAGATCGGGGATGCGCAGCAGGCTGGCCAGCTCTTCGGGCACTTCTTTTTTGAGCTTCTCGAGGAAGCTCATCTGACCGCTGCTGAGCAGCTCGTCGATCTTTTCGGCGATCGCCTTGCCGACGCCGGGGATCTCCAGCAGGGCCTTTTGGCCGCCCTCTTGCCAGATCACGTTGACATCACGGCCGAGATTGGTCAGGTTTTCTGAGGCTTTGCGGTAGGCCAGGGTCTTGTAGACCACCTCCCCCTTGATCTCCAGCAGGTTGGCGATCAGCAGAAAGGTATCGGCCAGCTCTTTATTGGTCATTGGCATTATACGCCTAGGCAGTATACGCCGTGTTATAATCCGCTCGCTTCCGGCTGTATTGAGTATGGCGTTCAAGTGAACGCTTTATTTATGTAAGGCAGGCGGCAGTCCACGATGGAAAGGTGGTGTTAGGTTTGCCCAAGGTCGTTCTAAGGCCCGGCGAGTCGCAAGGCTCTCTGCTCAAGCGCTTTCGTAAGAAAGTGGCCCGCAGCAAGGTATTGAGCACGGTGCGCCGCAAGCGTTGGTTTATTTCTACCAATGAGCAGCGCCGCATGGAAAAGCAAAAAGCCATTCGCAAGGCGCAGCGCCGGCTGTCTGGCTGGAAGCCCAAGCCAAGGCCTACTTCATCCGGTTCTGCCTAGTCTTAACCAAAACGAAAGCGACCCCGCAAGGGGTCGCTTTTTGTGTCCTTAAGCAAAAGAGCGGGGCATTGCGCCCCGCTCTTTTGTATAAATGCGAAGCTAATGAAACGTTAGGGCATGACCCATTCGTAGGCCGTCTTGAGAAGCATACCGGCTGCGCCAGCGGCGGCGGCGGTAGCCGCACCACTCAGCAGGCCAGCAACGATGCCGCCCAAGATGTCAACGAACAGGCTGCCAGCGCCGGCCCAGAAAGCGCCCAACGCCAAGGCAGCGACCAGGAAGCCGGTCTTGTCCTTCATGCTGCTCAGGTGCAGAATGCCACCCAGGAAGGCTGCAGCTTGGGCTACGGTCGCCAGGATCTCCGGCAACCCCATCCCCAGCGCCCCAGCTAGGCCCCAAATGAGGGCCAACGCGAGACCAACGATCCAAAGCCACTTACCAATGTTTCCAAGATCCATCTTTCTCTCCTTGAGACAGATGAGTGCGACAACCGCCGCTCACAGATTACAACCCCTGCACATGTGTGCAGGTTGCTCGGTTTTGGCTATTGTGAAATAGAGAGCGGATTTTTGTGCTGTTTTTCACGTTTAGTGCGGAGTATCATGTGGGAAGGTTTAGACTGGAGAGAACCATGCTGAAGAAAATTTCTTTCATAGTATTGTTGGGCTCGATCCTCGCCGCCTGCACACGCGTACCAGACGGCGGCTACCCCGGCCGCTATCAGGCCAACCTGGATCCCCAAGTTCTTATCCTCTGGCTGGACAGCAACGGCAACGCCACGCTGTCGCAAGACGCGGGCAACGGCCAGGCGCCGCAGGTGGACGAAGGCCGCTGGGTCGGCAGCGAGGACTCGCTGGATCTCACTTTTAACGCGGGCGTGCTCACCTTTGGCCGTGAGGATGACGACTCGCTTACGCTGGTGGATGACATCAACGGCATCGCCCCAGCAGGCGTGGCGCTGCAGCCCACCACGGCGCTGATGGACACGCGCTGGGTGTGGTTGCAGACTGTAGCCAACGGGCAGAGCACCCGACCCAGCACGCAGGACGCGTTTGTGCTGACTTTCAATGATCTGGGCTTTGCCAACATGGAGACAGACTGCAATGGCGGCAGCGGTTCGTTTGTGGTTGCCGCGCGGCGTGGGCTGAGCTTCCCCATGATCGCCACCACAATGATGTTCTGCGAATCCTCCAATGAGGGCGATTTCTACGCCCAGTTGGGCCTGGTCGAAAGCTGGTCGCTCACTGCTGATGGTGTGCTGGAGCTGCACTTGGGCGGCGACGGCGGCACGATGGAATTCTCGCCTGAGGCGTAGCCTACGGCTGAGTAGATATCATGCTGGAACTTCGTCCCAACTGTGAGTGCTGCAATACTGACCTGCCGCCGGAGGCGGAAGCGTATATCTGCTCCTTTGAGTGCACCTTCTGCGCCGCGTGCGCGCACGACAAGCTGAAGCTTGTGTGTCCCAACTGCGGCGGTGGTTTTGTGCGCCGCCCGGTACGGCCAGCGCACAAGCTGCTGCAGTACCCGGCTTCGACTCAGCGCGTCTATAAGCCGAAAGGCTGTGCGGCCAAGGCCGCTTAGCTGCTCCTGCTTCCTTTTATTACTCTGGAGTCACCATGGGTAACACCTTTTTGTATGTCATTCCGGTATTAATTTGGGGTTCCACTTGGCTGGCGATCAAGTTCCAGCTGGGCACAGTGCCGCCCGAGCTTTCTGTGGCATACCGTTTTCTGCTGGCTGCGCTGATACTGTTTGTCTACAGTAAGTGGCGCGGGCTTAATTTGCGTTTCTCGCGCAGCGAGCATCTCTTTATGGCCTTGCAAGGCCTGCTGCTGTTCTCGCTCAACTATGTGATGGTGTACTTCGCCGAGCTGTATGTCACCAGTGGCTTGGTGGCGGTGCTGTTCTCGGCCCTGATCATTCTCAATGTCCTGTTCGGCGCCCTCTTCCTGCGCAGCCCAGTTAGCAGCCGTGTGCTGCTGGGGGCATTCGTGGGCGTGCTTGGCGTTGCCCTGATCTTTTGGCCGGAGGTGGCCAGTCTGCAGATCGAGGGTATGCGACTGCTGGGTATCACCCTCGGCATATTGGCCGCTTTGTGCGCCTCGCTGGGCAACATCGTGTCGGCGCGCAACCAGCGCGCCGGCTTGCCGGTCATTCAGGCCAATGCGTATGGCATGCTCTACGGCTCGCTGGCCACGTTGGTGTTTGCCTTAGTGCGCGGAGTGGATTTTATTTTTGACCCCTCCCTTGGCTATGTTGGCGCACTGCTGTATCTGGCCGTGTTTGGCTCGGTTATCGCCTTCGGCAGCTACCTGACCCTGCTCGGCCGCATCGGTGCAGACCGAGCCGCGTATGTGAACGTAATGGTGCCCATGATCGCACTGGCGCTCTCGGTGGTGTTTGAGGGCCTCCAGCTTGGTGTGGTTGAGTTCGCCGGTGTGGCGTTGGTGCTACTGGGCAATGTCATCGTGGTCGGGCGCCGCCAGCGCGCTGCGGGCGCATAACTTTAGGGCTAAAACCCTCACCCTGTTGGAATTAATTGTCGTGATGGCCTGCGTGCTCCCCTCTCCCTTAGGGAGAGGGGTACGCAGCGAAGCTGCGTGGGGTGAGGGTGTTGAGCCGTAGCCCTCTAGCCAACCAGTTAGTATTTACCGCTTCCCTTTCGGCAACCAGCGCGGCACGGCCGCCTTGTACTCGCGATACGCCTCGCCAAAGCGCTGTTCCAAGCCCGGTTCCTCGGAATATATAAAGTAGACATGGTTGAGCAACACAACCGCAAGAAACCACAGACCCACGGCTTGAGAATTGAAGTACAGCGCCTCGCCCAGCAACATGGCGGCTACGCCGCTGATCATGGGATTGCGCACATAGCGGTAGGGGCCAACCGCCACCAGCGCCTGGGTCGGGTCCCATGGCGCCAGCGTGCCGCGGCCCACGCGGGCGAACAGCACCACGCACCAGCCGAACAGGCAGAGGCCAGCGGCAAACACCAGCACGCCGGCTACCTGTTGCCACAGCGTCGGCAGACCCCTATCGAATTGACCCAACAGATATGCGGGAACAACTACCGTGACTACAAAAGGCAGCAGTAGGATGGCGAGTAGGTGACGCCGGAACACGAACCCAAGCATAGTTACTGACAACTCTTACAAATGCCATCAATAACAAGATGATCCATGTCTATCTTGTATGCGTAGCTGGAAGCCAACTGCTCAAAGAAGCTGGATGTAGTTGCTGCATTCAAAGTAACCATGCTGCCGCACACCCGGCAGCGCAGATGATGGTGAGGTTGAGTGTTGGCAATTTCATACACCTTGCGCCCCTGATCCATTGCCATCACAACCAGGCCAGTCTCAACAAACACTGCGAGTGAGCGGTAGACCGTGGATGCGTTTAAGCTGGGGTCGAGTTTGCTGACGTGCAGAAGGATCTTTTCGATTGGCGCGTGACTGCCCGCGGCGCACACGGCATCCAACACTGCCTGGCGTTGTGAAGTAACCCGGTATCCTGCAGCGTGCAACTCTTCCAGATAATTGAGTTGGTTATGGCTCATATGCCTTCCTGCAAGTTTTCGCATTAAGGATGATTGTGAATATGCCTCAGTATACTGCCAGCCATTAAGGACTGGCAGCTATGATATTCAATCCCAAGCACAAGGCGTCTCACCACACTCACCATACTGAACCTCGCACATTGTGGGGGAAGATTGCTGCAATACTACACCTTCCGGGCCATACTCACTCCCACGCAGCGATTGGCAGCCAGGATGCGATGTTCCGAAGCGAGCTGGGCGTGCGAACAGTAAAACAGGCCTTGCTGCTGCTTGGGCTCACAATGCTTTTGCAAGTCATTGTTTATGTTTTTAGCAACAGTGTTGCCCTTTTAGCGGATACCGTGCACAACCTTGGTGATGCGCTCAACTCAATCCCCTTGTTATTTGCATTCATGCTAGCGCGCCGAGCTGCGACCCGCCAATACACGTATGGTTATGGGCGCGCGGAGGATATTGCTGGCCTGTTAATTATTGTGTCTATTGCTTTTAGCGCAGGCTACATCTTTTATGAGGCCATTCATAAGATACTGAGCCCGCAACTCATAACTTATGGGGGCTGGGTCGTGCTCGCAGCGCTGATCGGTTTTGCCGGTAATGAAGCTGTTGCCAGTCTGCAAATCCGCGTAGGCAAGCAAATTGGCTCCGAGGCCATGATCGCGGATGGGCGGCATGCGCGTGTAGACGGGTTAACCTCGCTCGCCATTATTCCGGCAGTTGTTGGCAGTTGGCTGGGGTGGCCAATTCTTGACCCGCTGTTTGGCCTGCTGATCGCGGTGGCGATTTTGTTCATCACCTGTGATGCAGTTAGGGCGATGTGGTATCGCCTGATGGATGCGGTTGACCCTCACCTGGTTGACCACGCCGAGCTCGCGCTGGAATCTGCTGACGAGGTGACCCAAATCAAGTCCTTGCGCATGCGCTGGGTCGGGCACTCGCTTCACCTTGTCGCAGAGTTGGAGCTTGCGTCAGGCACCCCTTTTGAGCGCGTGACGAGCATCCGCCAGCAGGCAGTCAAGGCGCTCAAACATGAAGTGCCGTTCCTTGACGAGATTGTGCTTTCGTTCGTGCCGGGCTAATCAACTCTCGTCGAGGGGCTGCCCCAGTGCCGCGGGGGGCGCGGCTTGCAGCAGGCTGCGCAACGGCCGCCGCAAGGCGGCCGGCGCCCGCGCCAGCAGCGGCGCGGCCAGTTTGCCGCTTACCAGCAGCAGGACGACAATCATCAGCAGCCACGGGATGGCGTTAAAGGCCACCAGCGCTACCTGCGGGAAGCTGCGCTGCAGTAGGGTGGCCAGCGCCTTGGTGGCGCCGAACAGCAGCGCGCCGATGGCGCCGCGCACCGGCGACCAGCCGCCAAAGATGACGATCGCCAGCGCGATCCAGCCCATGCCGCGCGTGTGCCCCTCGGCCCAGCCGATCTTGACACTCAGCGAATAGGCTGCGCCCGCCATGCCCACCAGAGCGCCGCCCAGGATGGCATACAGGTAGCGCAGCTTGCGCACTGCCACCCCGCGGCTGAAGGCAGCCTCGGGTCGCTCGCCGGCGCTGCGCAGCTCCAACCCGGCCCGCGTGCGGAACAAGAACCACCAGGTGACCAATACCAATAACAACGCGAAGTACACCACCGCATCCTGCCGGAAGAAGATTGGCCCAAGCACCGGGATGTCCTTGAGGAGTGGAATGTGCCAGCTGGGTACGCTCGGCCCTGGCAGGCGTGTGTAGCTCTGGCCGAGGAAGGCGCTCAGGCTGTCACCCAGCATGGCCAGCACAAAGCCGATCGCCACCTGGTTTTGGCGCAGGTGCAGGCTGCCAAACGCCACGATGGCGGCGAACAGCGCACCCACGGCCGCGGCAGCCAGGAAGCCGAGCAGCAGGCTGCCGGTCAGCAGGGCGGCCACAAAGCCCGCCAACGCCGAGAGCAGCAAGCTGCCATCCATGGAGAGGTTAATCACTCCGGCGCGCTCGCTGATCGTCTCGCCGCACACGGCGATGATGAGCGGCGCGGCCTGCAGCACGATCGAGCCCAGGATGGCGATGAGTTGCGTACTATCCATCGCTCAGCCTCCGGCGTGCCGCTTGCGCAGCGCGCAGCACAACGCGCTGCACGCGGGTGTAGTTGCCAAACAGCAGCACCAGCAAGACCAGCACGCCGGTGAGAATATCGCCCAGCGCCGAGTGCAGCTGCGTGCGCAGTTGCAGAGTGATGCTGCCGTTGAGCACGGCTGAGAAGAAGAACGCCACTAGCGGCGTGAGCACCAGCCGGAAGCCCGCCAGCAGCACCACCATCAGCGCCAGATAACCGATACCGCCGGAGATGCTCTGGCGCAGGCTGTCAAACCAACTCAGCACGCGCACCCCGCCGCCCAACCCGGCCAGTGCACCACACAGCGCCATGGCCAGTAGCAGCTCGCGCTGGCTGGAGACGCCCAGCAGGAACGCCGAGCGTGCATTTTGCCCGAGCGCCTTGAGGCGCAGCCCCCAATGGCTATTGGTCAGCAGGAGCGCTACGCCCGCAAACGCCAAAACTGCCAGCGCCAGCGAGAGCAGGCTGAGGCGCGAGTTATCGAACAAGGGCAGCAGCGCGTGCGCGCCGAAGGGTTGCGTGCCGCGGAAGCTGCCGCCCTCGGGCGGCTGCCAGGGGCCAGCGATCAGGTAATTGGTGAACAGGATCGCCAGATTGTTAAGCGCCAGCCCGCCAAAGATCTCGTGCACGCCGCCGCGCGTCTTCAGCACGCCCGCCAGCAGCGCCCACACCGCGCCGCCCGCCATGGCGGCCAGCAGCTCCAGCGGGATCTGCAGCCCGGCCGGCAGCTGCACGCGCAGGGCGACCCAGCTGGCGGCGATGGCGCCCATAATGATCTGGCCCTCAATGCCAATGTTCCACAAACCGGCTTTGAAGGTCAGCAGCAGCCCGCTGGCCGCCAGCAGTAGCGGCACTAGGAAGGCCAGCACGCTGTAGATGCGTGCGCTGCTGCCAAAAGCGCCCTGCCACATGGCGAGGTAGGCATCGATCGGGTCGGTGCCCATGACCACCAGCAGCAGCGTGGTGATGAGCAGAGCGGCCAGCCCGGGTAGCAGCGGCCAAATGCGCTGCAGGAAGGATGGCTTGGCGCTCACGCTGCACCGCCGATGAGGTGGCCGAGCTCGTCGGCATCCGTTTGGGCGGCGGCCACCGTGCGCACCAGCCGCCCGCCGGAGAACACGGCGATCTGGTCGCTGCGGGCGGCGACCTCGTCCAGATCGGCCGAGATGAAAATAATGGCTGTTCCCGTGGAACGGCGTGCATCCAACTGCTCCCAGATCCAATCGGTAGAGCGAATGTCCAGCCCGCGTGTTGGATGTTCCATCAAGATCAAGGTCAAGTCCTTGGGCAGCATGGCAAACAGAAAGCGTTGCTGGTTACCGCCGGATAGATTTTCAATATACGACTCCGGCTGGCCCACCACCTGATAGGTGGTAATGTGCTCGGCTGCCTGTTGGCGACTGTGCGCCCAATCCACCAGCAGTCCGTGGGCTTTGTTGACCAGCGCCATGTGCTCGGTCAGGGTCAGCCCGGCCACCAGGCCTTCTTCCAGGCGGCCTGCTGCCAGATAGGCGACGCCGTGCCGGCGCGCCGTGGGGTAATCCCAGTGGAGCTGCGCGCTTGTGCCGTTGAGCTGCAGGCGGCCCGCCGCAAGCGGCAGCAGCCCGGCGCAAGCGCGCAGCAGCAGCTCCTGGCCGCTGCCCTCCAGCCCGGCCAGGCCAAGCACTTGCCCGGCCTGCACTTGCAGGCTCACGGGCTCAAGCTCCAGCCGCGTGCTGCGTACGGAGACAGCTTGCAGCTCCAGCACAGTCTCAGTTTGTGTGGTGTTGCGGCGCGCCGGGCGCGGCGGCAGCTGCTCGAACATCAGCGCTACCAGTTCCGGGTTGGGGCAGGGCAGGCTGCGCCCGCCCACGTGGCGGCCTTTGCGTAGCACATAGGCATAGTCGCACAGCTCTTGCACTTCATCGAGCTTGTGCGAAACCAGAATGAGGGTCTTGCCTTCTTCGCGTGCCAGGGTGCGCATGGAGTCAAACAGCAGCTCTTTCTGCTCGGCGCTGATGCCGGTAGTAGGCTCATCGAGGATCAATACGTGCGCGCCGCCCGCCAACAGGCGCAGCAACTCCAGCTGCTGGCGCTCGCCCATGCTCAGGTCGTCGATACGTTCGTGGGGATCTACTTCAAAGCCGTAGCGCTGGGCCAGTTGCACCAGCGCCGCGGCTGCCTGCCGTGCGCTGCGCCATCCGACGCACGCCCAAGCAGAAAGTTCTCGAGCACGGTGAAGACGGGCACATCCAACGGCTCCTGGTACAGCATGCCCACACCGGCGGCCAGCGCCTGGCGCGGTGAGGCAAAGTGTTGGGGCGCACCATCAAGCACGATCTGGCCGCTGTCTGGCCGCTGATAGCCAGACAGGATCTTCATCAGTGTGCTTTTGCCCGCGCCGTTCTCACCCAGCAGGCCGTAGATGCGGCCAGGCTCAAAGTGCAGTGTGATGTCCTCATTGGCGGCCAGGCTGCCAAAGCGCTTATCGATGTTGTTGAGTGTTACCTGCATGGTATCTAGCTCAGTCTACAAGAATCACATGCTGGCTGCCGCGCAGGCGCGGCAGCCAGCATGGTGGTCCTCAGTAGCTTACTGGCTGGGGCCCTGCATCCCCTCTACAAGCTGGGGCAGATACCAGATCTGCTCGTCACTACCCACAGCGCCAGCGGCGATGTAGGCACTGCCATCTTGCAGGTTGATGGGGCCAGCCCACACGGCGACTTCGCCGCTGGCCAGCTTGCTGATGTAGTCGGCCAGGTTGGCGGCGGCCTCAGCACTCAGGCCGGGGCCGTTCAGCCAACCTACCGAAGTGCTGCTCAGGTCGCTCAGGTCATCCCAGTTGGGGCCATTCCACAACCAACTCTGGCTCCAGCGGCCCTCGGCCACGGCGGTTGCCACGGCGAGATAATCCGGCCCCCAGTTGAAGAAGGGCACACCCAGGCAGATGCTAGGTGCATTTTCGCATGCGCCCAGGTAGTCGTAGGGCACAGCCCACACGGCGTGGTCGGCGGCGGCACGCTGACCGGCCACATTGATGGCCTCGGTGGTGTCGATGCCGCTCAGCACGACGTCAACGCCGGTGTCGAGGAAGCTGCTCGTCACCTCGGTGGGGTCGCTGGTGACGCCGGGGATGTTGAACCAGAAGCCGATCCAGCTCACCGTGAACTCCAGGTCATCAGGGTCCTCGCCGCGGTAGGTCTCGTAGCAGTGCCGTGCGCCCAGGTAGGCCGAGGCGGTGAGGCGCAGCGTCTCATGGTTGATGAGCGGGCCAACGTAGCCCAGCTGGCCGGTCTGCGTGGTGAGCGCCGCGGCGCAGCCGGCGATGGCCTTCATCTCTTCCATGCGGCCCATGACGTTGCTCAGGTTGGCCGGGCCTTCTCCGGTGAGGGCGTCATCACCGGAGATATTGACGAAGGTCACATCCGGGTACTTGGCGGCCACCGTGGTGGTGTCTTCTTCGAACTCATCAGAGGTGGTGAAGATCAGCGTGGCGCCTTGCGCCACCATCTCATCCACTACGCCTTCCAGCGTGGCTTCGGGCTTGTCAGCCGGGTTGAGCAGATCGAATACGATCATCTCGGCGCCGGGCAGGTGTTCCACCACATACTGGCCGCCTTCGTAGTGCGCCTGGCTCCAGCCGTGGTCATTTTGCGGGCCGACCAGGATCATGCCAAATGTGAAGCCTTCACCACTGGCGCCACCGCTGCCACAAGCGGCCAGCAGCAGGGCAACTAGGGCCACAAACAATATTCCCTTCTTATGCATCTGTCTCTTCCTCCAAAAATGGTTGGTCAGAAAAATAAAAGCTGAGAAAGGTGAGCTGGTTTGCGGTCACCTCCTCAGCTTGAATGGCTCAGGATAGGGAAAGACAAACGTCCCATCAGGATGATGGGACGTGGTTTTGGCTGGGTCTTACACTCCTCCCCGAGTAGCGATTTCTGCTCGGAGGGAGGAGAGAAACCGCGCATGCGTCCTCAGGGATTGGGCGTATACATGGCGGGTAGAGTGAGTAAGGCCACAATATACAGGCACTTTTTCGCAGAGTCAAGCGTTTTGCCAAAATTGGTACCAAAGTGGGTCTAGAATGGGCGCATGACGCAAAAATCTGTGCTTGTTCTCGGCTGTGGCGTGTCTGGGCTGAGCAGCGGCATCCTGCTGCTGCAGGCCGGGCACGCCGTCACCCTCTGGGCGCGTGAGCTGCCGCCGCACACCACCTCCAACCAGGCCGCCGCGCTGTGGTTCCCGTATTTGGCCCAACCTATCGAGCGCGTAGCGCCCTGGGCCAGCCGCACGCTGGCCTATTTTAGGCAGCATCTGCTGCCTGACCCGGCCAGCGGTTGCCGCCCGACCCTGGTGCAAGACCTGTATGCCCACCCGGTGGAGGCGCCCTGGTGGGCTGGGGCGGTGCAGGGCTACCGGCGGCTGGCCGCCGCCGAGCTGCCGGCGGGGTATGTCGATGGTTTTGAGACCGAATCCATCGTGATTGATACCAGCGTGTACATGGATTACTTGGTGGCCTGGTTCCTGCGCCTGGGCGGGCAGATCGTGCAGCGCGAGGTGAGCAGCATCGAGGAAGCCACCGCCGAGAGCACGCATATTGTGAATTGCACCGGCCTGGGCTCGCGACACCTGTTTGGCGACGAGAGCCTGCGCCCGGTGCGCGGCCAGGTGGTGAAGGTGCGCCCGAATGGGGTGGTGCACAGCATCCTGGACGATGAAGGGCCGAACGGGCTGGGCTACATCATCCCGCGCAGCGCCGATGTGGTGCTGGGCGGCACGGCGCAGGCCGACGACTGGGATACCAACGTGCGCGCCGCAGACCAGGCCGAGATTCTGCGCAAGGCCGCCAACCTACACCCCGCCTTCGCCGAGGTCGAGATCGTCTCCGCCGGTGTCGGCCTGCGCCCGGTGCGCCACGAGGTGCGCCTGGAGGCAGAGCGCATCGGCGGGGCGCTAGTGGTGCACAACTATGGCCACGGCGGGGCGGGTTTTACGCTGAGTTGGGGCTGCGCGGAAGAAGCAGCTTCGCTGATTGCTTAGCCTGTCATTGCGAGGAGTGCGCAACGAAGTTGCGCTGACGAAGCAATCTTCCCGCTCAATAAACTTCAAACTCGAGGTTGCGTTTCTGCTGGGTAGTAAGATTGCTTCGTCCGTTGCGCCGTGCTGCACTCCATGCAGCATGGCGCATACTCCTCGCAATGACAGGCAGAAGAGCGAGTCATTCCGAGGAGTGTGCTGCGTAACAACGCCGACGAGGAATCCTTTAGGGCATTCGAAAACCAGGTTGATTTTTCTTGCCCTAAAGGATTCCTCGCTTCGCTCGGAATGACGTCATGAACGTGTGTATAAAAAGAGCGCTGCATTGCAGTGCTCTTTTTTTGTCAAATCTTTGTGGCCAAAGATTTACTTTGTGTTCTTTGTGCCTTTGTGGTTCGCGGTTACCTGCCCGCGATCGGCCCGGCGCCCTTGATCGCCGCGCTCGCACTGCCTTCGAAGCGCTTGAAATTCTTGTGGAACTCGGCGGCCAGCTTGGCGGCCTGCGTGTCGTAGGCGGCTTTGTCCGCCCAGGTGTCACGCGGGTTCAGCACCTCGCTGGGTACCTCCGGGGCGCTGGTGGGGATGGCCAGGCCGAAGATCGGGTCGGTCTGGGTCGGCACGCCGTCCAGGCGGCCTTCCACGGCGGCGTGCACCATGGCACGTGTGTAGCTCAGCTTCATGCGCTTGCCGATGCCATACGGGCCGCCGGTCCAGCCGGTGTTCACCAGCCAAGTCTGCGCATTGTGCTGCGATCTTCTCGGCCAGCATTTCGGCGTACACGGTGGGGTCCCACACCATGAACACCTCGCCGAAGCATGCCGAGAAGGTGGCCTGCGGCTCGGTGACGCCGCGCTCGGTACCGGCCAGCTTGGCGGTGTAGCCGGAGAGGAAGTAGTACATGGCTTGCTCCGGGGTCAGCTTGGCGATTGGCGGCAGCACACCCCACGCGTCTGCGCTTAGGAAGACGATGTGGTTGGGGTGCCCGGCCATGCCGTCGGCGTCTGTATTGGAGTTGAAGTTGAGGGGGTAGGCGGAGCGGGTGTTCTCGGTGATCTCGTCACTGTCCAGATTCAGCGTGCGGTCTGGATTGAGCACCACGTTCTCGAGCACGGTCCCGTAGCGGTGCGAGGCGGCCCAGATATCCGGCTCAGCCTCCTGCGAGAGCTTGATGACCTTGGCGTAGCAGCCGCCCTCAAGGTTGAACACGCCGTTCTCGCTCCAGCCGTGCTCATCGTCGCCGATAAGGGCGCGCGAGGGGTCGGCCGAGAGGGTGGTCTTGCCCGTGCCAGAGAGGCCAAAGAACAGCGCCGTGCGGCGGTCGCTGCCTACGTTGGCCGAGCAGTGCATCGAGAGCACGCCCTGCTTGGGCAGTAGGTAGTTGAGCGAAGAGAAGATGGATTTCTTGAGCTCGCCGGCGTAGCGTGTGCCGCCGATCAGCACCATCTTCTTTTCCAGGTTGAGCAGGATGAAGGTGCCTGAGCGCACGCCATCTGTTTTGGGATTGGCCTGCATTTCGGGGGCATGCAAGACGGTAAACTCGGCCTCGAAATTGCTCAGGTCGGCCTTGTGGCGGAACATGTTCTTGACGAACAGCATGTGCCAGGCCGAGGTGGAGACGAAGCGCACCGGCATTTCGTAAGCCGGGTCGGCGCAGGCGAACACCTCACGCACATACAGCTTGGGCTGCTTGTTGAGGTAGGCCACCATCTTCTGGTGCATGCGCTCAAAGTGCTTCTCGCTGATCTCAACGTTCACGCTACCCCAATGGACATCGTTCTCGCTGTAGCTCTCGCGCACCACGAAGCGGTCCTTGGGTGAGCGGCCGGTGTGCGGAGTGGTGACGGCGTTCAGCGGGCCGTCTGCGGTGAGCACCACTTCGCCATTGCGCACGGCGTGCTCGTAGCTCTCGGCTGTGGTCAGGTTGTAAAAGGCTTTCTTGAGGTTGAGACTCGCGGGCTTGTTACTGCGTGCCGCAGTTCGTGCCGCTGTCTTGGGGCGGCTGACAGTTTTAGACTTCTTAACTGGAGTGGTCTTGGTCTTGCTGGTGGATTTGTGCAGCTTCTTCTTAGCCGGCATTCAAGCTCCTCTAGCTTTTTAGTTGTGGAAACAGCCTAAAAATTGTATCAGCAATCTATAGGCGGTTAGAATCGCTGCCGCGAGGGCACAATGAAACATCAGACGAATAATCTAAAGAAAAACCATCTCATCCACACCGAGGAACTTGAGCGCCAGCTGCGCGCCGCGCTGGAGCGCCGCCAGGCTACAGCGCTCAAAGCCGTCCTCCAGGGCCAGCACCCCGCCAACATTGGCGATGTGCTCGAGCGCCTCAACGTGGCCCAGCGCCGCCGTGTCTTCAACGCGCTGGAACTGGCGCGCCAGGCGGATGTACTGGCCGAGCTGGCGCCTAACCTGGTGCGCGATGTGGCTGGCCCGCTGAAGGTGGGCCAGATCGCCGCCATCGTGGATGCCATGCCCATGGATGAGGCCGCCTACATCATCCCCATGTTCCCGCGCCGCCGCAGCGCCATCCTCGAGGCGGTGGAGCCCAAGCATGCCCTCGATATCCAGCGTCTGCTGCAATACCCTGTGCACAGCGCCGGGCGCATGATGACCGAGAAGTTTGTGCGCGTGCACAAAGACTGGCGCGCCGCCGATACGCTGGTGCGCCTGCGCCGCATGAATGCCGATGTGGAAACACTGAACAATCTCTACGTAGTGGATGATGAGGAGCGCCTCGAAGGTGTGGTCTCGCTGCGTGAGGTGGTGGTGGCGCCGGCGCGCAAGAAGCTGGGCGAGCTGATGAATACGCAGCTGGTCAGCGTGACCCCCGAGACCGACCGTGAAGATGTGGCGCGCCTGCTCTCGCACTACGACTACCTGTCCATGCCGGTGCTCGACCCCGGCGGGCGTATGCTCGGCATCATCCCCGTAGACGATGTCATCGACGTGCTGGCCGCCGAGAGCACCGAAGATATTTTGCGCTTCGGTGGTGTGGAAAGCGGCCCGGTAGACCAGCCCTATTTCACCATCTCCATCAAGAACGCCATCTCGCGCCGTATCGGCTGGCTGCTGCTGCTGTTCGTGGCCGAGACGCTGACCGGCATGGTGCTGCGTCATTTTGAGAGCGAGCTGGCCGCCGTGGTGGCGCTCTCGTTCTTCATCCCGCTACTGATCGGCACCGGCGGCAACACCGGCGCCCAGACCGTCTCAACGCTCATCCGTGGTCTGGCGCTGGGCGAGGTGACCCTGCGTGACAGCTGGAAGGTCATCGGCCGCGAACTGCTCAGCGGCCTGATCATCGGCCTGCTGCTGGGCACGGTCTCGTACATGCGCGCCAAGTTCTGGGGCTCCAGCGATGCGCTGGCCCTCACCGTCTCGCTCTCGGTGCTGGTGATCTGTACTTGGGCCAACACCATCGGCTCGCTGATCCCGCTGCTAGCGCAGCGCTTCAAGATCGACCCAGCCGCCGTCAGCGCTCCACTCATCACCACACTGGTGGATGCGACGGGCTTGGCGATTTATCTCTATATTGCCAAGGCCGTGATGGGACTTTAGACAAGCAAAAGCGTTTCCTTCCGGAAACGCTTTTTAAGCTTGACATGCGTCCAGAAGGATTCGAACCCTCAACCTACTGATCCGAAGTCAGTTGCTCTATCCGTTGAGCTATGGACGCCTGTAGGGAATTATACATCGCGGGTGACAGGAGTTTCGTCGGCGTGCGGAATAGCAACGCTTTGTACAGGAAAGGATTTTCAAATTACAATTTGAAGCAAGAGGGACACATATGGGCGTAATTTATGTTAATCCATCTGCTTTAGATGATTCAGCTCAAAAACTGCAGTATTCTGGCAGCTATCTTGGGCAAGCGTCACTCATACTAAGTGCTCAGTCGGCGTCCGCGCCAAGCTACGAAGGTCAATTTGGGCCATGGGTAGGTTCAATTGCTGCTGAGGCACGTGGACAAGCAAAAAATATAGAAAAAGCAGTGGCTGAACTCGCTGTAAGAGTTGCTCGAAAATCTGCACAGTTTCGTGAAGTCGATGGTCAAGCTGCCTCTCAGTTGATGTTGATGTGTAATGCCGCACAAGAATTGGAAAATGGCGATTCGAGTGTGATGGGTTGGCCCACATTGTTGTCAAGCACCAACCATCTACTGTGGGCACCCTTGCTTGCAGGGCTAGGACTTCCCTTCTTGGCTCCGTTTCTTCTTACAACTGTAACTATGGGGCCGGGCCAGGAAATTAATCTGGAACGAGATAGTAAGGGTGTAACAAAGGCAGAATTTAAACAGCAAATATATGAGACTAATCTCTTCGGAGGTGAAGACGGAGCCGTCGCTACTAAGTGGGGAGGCTATAAAGGTAGCTATGCTTTCGGAAAATTCGCCGCAGGCGTTGCTGCTGAAACCCCTGGGAATCTTGGGCCATATGTAGAATTCTCTACAGTTAAATTTGAAGGTAGTGTTGCTCGCGGCACCCGAGAATTTGGAGGTGCCTTGGGGGGTGAGGTTAAACTTGCTTCTGCAGAAGCCATGCTCGGCGCTCGTGATGGCTCGTTTGGGGGCAAAATTGGTGTCAATGTTGCCTCAGTTGAAGGGACAGCTGGTATGAATCTCGCTGGCAATTATGTAGGTGCCACAGCAGAGATTGGTCTTAAGTGGGAGCTAGGATTCTCGATTGGGGAGACTACGAAGATTGATTTTGGGCCGTTTTCAGTTGGTATTAGGATTAGTGAGGCAATTGGACTCTGATGAGCGTAGTCAAGCAATCACTTGTTGTTCCTCATAGCGCTATGGTTGCCATGCTACACCACTATGGAAAGAGCGGTTTTGTTGGTGTGCGCTTTAGCGAGTTTCAAGAAGACCAAGGGCTGGCAGTTGAGGTGGGAAAAGGCATACAGGTGTTAAAACAAATGGGTTGGGCGACGTCTACTTCTCCTCTTGTTTTGGATGCAGTCTTTGAGACAACAATTCGTTCCTTGCTGTTCCGTCAGCTTGCCTTGCTCGTTGTTTTGATGGAGAGAGGTTCCACTTATTCCCTGAGCTTCAATAGAAATGTAGAAGAATATGAAGAATATATTGAACACTATGTGAACAAAGAAGGCAGTCATGTGCTTACTCGACACACAGGCTATCAAGAGGTAATTTCACGTGTCGCTGATCTGATTCCTCTAGAGCCAGTTATCCGCGAGGAGCGGCCGACAATTGCGTTGGAGACGGGATTCGTGTCGGAACTTGTTGAGTTGCCGAGGAACGATAGTTCCTTGCAGAAGGTGGCACAGATGTTGAGCAGCTATACAAAGGACGAAGAGCTTGTTTCCAGACTTTCTAGGGCTTTACTATCTCCTGTATTTACGGCTTCGGTCGCATTGATTGAGCTTGAAGGAGATGAGGCTTCACAAGCTTCATCATTCACAGTTTTTGCTGATGAAAACTCCGCCTGGGGGATTTGGCCCAAGAGTTTAGAGCCGCCAATGGTTTGGGTCATGCCCTCCGATGTGAATGATGTCAAGTCCTGTTTGACAGATTGGTTTCAGCAACGCGTTAGCTAACTTTTGAGTGATACTCTCCTTATTGGCTTGCCTGCTAATTGTTGCAATTGATATGCTTGAAGCCCAGTTGTTTCATTTGCCGTCTTAAGTCCAACTTGATGCCCACTTCTACCTCCCGCCAACACACCACCTGGGGCTTCGTAGCCGCCGGCAAGATGGCCGCCGCCATGGCGCGCGATCTGCGCCATGCGCCCGGCAACCGCATCGGCGGCGTCGTGTCGCGCACGCCTGAGTCTGCCGCCGTCTTTGTGCGCCAGTTCGGCGGGCAGGCGTACGCTACGCTGGACACCATGCTGGCTGACCCGGGCATCGATGTCGTCTACGTCTCCTCACCCAACAACTTGCATTATGAGCAAACAAAAGCGGCCTTGCTGGCGGGCAAACCCGTGCTGTGCGAGAAGACCTTCACCCTCAACGCACCGCAATTGGCCGAGCTGATCGAGATTGCGCGCGGCCGCCAGCTCTTCCTGATGGATGCGATGTGGGTGCGTTGGCTTCCGTTGGTCTCCACTTTGCGCGAACTGCTGCAGCGCGGCGCCATCGGCCAGCCGCTGCAGCTGCATGCCGCCTTCCACTCCCTGCCGCCCATCGCCGCCGGTAATCGCTTCTACTCCCCGGCCCTCGGCGGCGGGGCGCTGCTCGACCTCGGTATCTACCCCGTCTCCTTCGCCAGCCTGGTGTTCGGCGCCCAGCCGCAGGAGATCCTCTCCAAGGCGGAACTGGCACCCACCGGGGTGGATACGCGCTTCTCGGCCATCTTCCACTACGCCAACGGCGGCGTGGCGCAGCTGGCGGCCAGCTTTGTGGGCCGCATGCGCCACGACATCATGATTTTGGGCAGCGAGGGCAACATTCGCATCGAGATGGATCGCGGCGGTTGGAAGATGCGCCGCCTACACCTGCAGCAAGGGGGTGGCACGCGTACCCTCACCGCGCCCTACAAGGGCGAGGGCTACGGCTACCAGGCCGCCGAGGTGCGCCGTTGCCTGCAAGCCGCTCTCCTGGAAAGCGAAACCATGCCGCTCGACGAGTCGCTGGCTATCTTGCGCACGCTGGATACGCTGCGTGCGCAGTGGGGTATGCGCTACCCGGGTGAGTAGTACATAGAGACAAAAAAGCCTCTGCCAACGGCAGAGGCTTCTTTTTATTGCAGAAACAAAGCTATTTGGTGATCAGCAGCGTCCAATTGACGTACGCCGCAGGACCATTGTCCAGCAGGATGGTGATGTTGTGGTTGGTGTTCACGTTGGTGAAGAACGCCGTCCAGGTGCTGTTGCAGCCTACGTTACCGCCGTTGCTGGAGACTGCCGTTACTTTGACGTTGCCTACGCCAGTGCCCGTGCAGGTCAGCGTGAAACGCAGCTCGCCCGAGGTGGTGTTGCTGTCGAAGCCAGACACGCGCACAGCCACGCGGTCCTGCGTGTCGCCATCGGGATACGAGATCACATCCGAGTGGGTGCTGCTCTGGTTCTTGATGTTGGCATCTACAGAAATGTTGCTATCCGCCGGGGCAACTTGGGCGGCCGCCGCCGTAGTAGCCGTGGGGTTGGCAGCCTGGTTGTTGCCGCCGGCTGCCGTAGTGGCTGTGGGGCTGGCTGGCTGTCCGCCGCCACCGCCACCACCACCGCCGCCAGCGGCCGGTGCCTGGGCTACCGGCAGATCTGCGGGCACAGTGCCTTCAAGGAAGCTGGCCGAGATCCAGCCCGTAGCGCCGCGGTACACCACCTGCAGCCAGCTGCCGTCACTGTTGCGGCCGATCACTTCCACCGAGGCGCCGCCAGGCACCACGGTGAGCACATCGTGCCCTGTGCTATCACCGGCGCGCAGGTTCACATCGCGCACGGCCTGCATTTCGGCAGCCGCGCTACCCTCTTCCACTACCGGAGCTACTTCGCTCTCGGGGGTGGAGGTGACTTCAATATAAATGACTTCAGGGGTTACTTCGGCAGTGACGCCGCCGCAGGCGGCCAGGGCTGCCACCAGCAAGGTGGCCAATAAGAACTTGATACGTATATTCATTTTTTGTTTTCTTCTCTCCTAAGGGAATTAGCGTGGCATTGTAATGGCTATGACTCATATCCATCAAGCACGCCGCCCCTTGACAAGAAAAGAACTATAGGCTCTAGATGAACTGCATGTCTGCTGCAGATGGGTGTCACAAATCTTTCAGGGCTATTTGTAATCCTCTAAAGGATCTCTCCTCACCGCTGTGCGGCTCGTTCGGGATGACACTAAACCAACACTGTCATTCCGACCGAGCGAAGTGAGGGAGGAATCCTTTAGGGCAAAAAAAGACTCTCTATTGTCAAAAGGCGTTCTGATTATTCAACGCGAGGAATAGCGCACTCACATCCCTGCTAGCACTACTTCCTCGTGTTTCTCAAAACTCTCCACCCAGCCTGCCAGCGTGTCGATCCAGGTGGGGTGGTCGTTGATGCACGGGATCAGCTCAAATTCCTCGCCGCCCGCCGCCAGGAACACCGCCTTGCCGCGGATGCCGATCTCTTCCAGCGTCTCCACGCAGTCATCCACAAAAGCCGGGCAGATCACGCTGAGCTTGCGCACGCCATTCTGCGCCAACTCTGCCAGCTTGGCCTCAGTGGAGGGTTGCAGCCACTTGTCGCGTCCCAGGCGTGATTGGTAGGCCAGCGAATACTTCTCTGCCGGAATGTTGAACTCGCGCACGAACGCATCCGTGGTGCGGAACAGCTGGTGGCGGTAGCAGGTGCCGTGGGCCGCACTGGGCACCTCGCAGCAATCGGCGCTGCGCATACAGTGCGCGCCGGTGGGGTCGGTCTTGCGCAGGTGGCGCTCCGGCAGCCCGTGGTAGCTGAACAGCAAGTGCTCAAAATCCTGCAGGTGGGGGCGGGCGCTATCGTACAGCGCTTGCAGGTAGCCCACTTCATCATAGTAAGGCGGCTGCACGTGCAGGCGAGCTGTGGGGTCGAGCTCGGCCAGCTCTTCCTGCGTCTTGACCACCGCGCTCTCGATCGTAGACATGGCGTAGTGCGGGTACAGTGGGATGGCGAAGATCTCGCGCACACCCGCATCCAGCAACTCCTGCAGCGCCTGGCGCGCCGTGGGCTTGCCGTAGCGCATACCCAGCGCCACCGGCAGCTGTGTGCGCTCCTGCAGCGCCTGCTGCGTGCGTTGGCTGATCACCACCAGTGGCGAACCTTCCGGCCACCAGATCGAGCCATAGGCCTCGGCCGAGCTGGCCGGGCGTTTGGGCAGAATGAATTGCTTCACCACCACGCTGCGGATGGGGCGCGGGTAATCCAGTACGCGCTCATCCATCAAAAATTCTTCCAGGTATACGCGCAGCGCATCCTCCTCCGGCGCATCCGGAGACCCCAGGTTCAGCAACAACACACCTTTTGTTTCTGCCACGAAAATCAACCTCGCTTACTTGGGTAACATTTCACAAATAGACCACTGCCGATCTCAAAAATCCACTACATCAGCGAAAACAGATTATCACCCAGAGTGTTAAATTCGCTCACCAAAGCGAAAATAAGGGTTAAGCCCCTCATCTAGATTATTGAGAGGGCTGTGCATACACTCGCTCCGTACTTAAAAGGAGTTGTGTGTGCGAAAACCAATGATTGTCCTCATGCTGGCCGCGCTGCTGGCAGCATGTGCCCCCGTAATTGTGCCGCGTGAGCCGGTAGACCCCAACGCCGCGGGCGCCATCACCATCCCCCATACGATGGGTGAGGCGGTGCTGCCCGGCCCCGCGCTGCGCGTCGTCGCCCTCGAGTGGACCTATGTCGAGAACCTGCTGGCGCTCGGCATCCAGCCCGTCGGCGTGGCCGACATTGACGGTTTCAACACCTGGGTCAATGTACCCGCCGAGCTCGGGCCGGAGGTTGTCGATGTTGGCATGCGCAGCGAGCCCGATTTTGAGACCCTGGCCGCGCTGCAGCCCGATCTCATCATCGATACGCAGATCACCGCCACCGAATACTACACCCAGCTGGACGCCATTGCGCCCACGCTGATCCTCAACCCGTATCCCTCTGACCCAGCCATCTCCACCTTCCAGGAGATGCAAGACAGCTTCCGCCTGCTCGGTGTGGCCACTGGCCGTAGCGAGCAAGCCGAGCAGGTGCTGGCGGAGTTGGACGCCAAGATCGCCGAGGGCCGCGCCGCCATCACGGCCAGCGGCCACGCTGGCGATGGCTTTGTGCTGGCACAGATGTCCTCCTGGCTCAATACGGCCTACCTGCGCTTCTTCATTGATAACGGTATGGCGACGAATATCGTCGAGCAGCTCGGCATCGAGAATGCCTGGCAGACCGACTTTGCCCAGTATGGCTTCATGGAAGTCGGCACCGAAGCGCTCACCGAGCTTGGCGATGTGTACTTTTTCTATGTCATGCAAGATGATGATGGCCTGAACAACTCGGGCTCCTTCCAGAAGCTGTGGCAGAGCCTGCCCTTCGTGCAGGCGGGCAAGGCGCACGGTATCGGCGGCGACACTTGGCTGTTCGGCGGCCCACTCTCCGCTGGCGTGTTGGTGGAGCGCGTCGTCGACGCCGTTACTGAGTAGCGCCTTGGAACACCCCATCCAACAAACCCTTGCAGCCCTGGCAGCTGCGAACGAGCAACATAGTTCGCAGCTGCTGGTGGCGCGTGATGCGCAGCCCGGCTGGCTGAGTGCCAGCCAGCTGCAGGAATCTGCTCACCTGGCGCCACTGCTCAAGGCCAACGGCGAGCACCACAAGGCCAGCGATGCGCAGTCCCCGGCCGCCTTGTGGTTCGGGCACTATGTGTTCAACATCATGGCCGTGGCCGTCACCTGTTACCTGGCTGCCAAACGCGTGCCAGACCTGCGCCCCGGCTCGGTTGCGCTACGCTTCGATGAAGACGGCGAGCCTGTCGCCATTGCCTGGGAGGGGCGCCAGTTCGCCGCTCTCAGCAGCGACCCGGCCGCCGCGCACCCAGACTGCACACCGCTGCCGGATTTGGATGCCTTGCGCCTGCATCTTACCCGCCAACTGGAAGCGCATTGCAGCACCATCATCACCGCTCTGCGCCATAACTCGCGTATCGGCGTGGCGGGCTTGTGGCTGCTGGCGCGTGATTATTACGGCTCGGCCTTCACCTGGGTGGGCGAGGAAATGGGTAATGTGCAGCTGGGTTTGGAAGAAGCGCGCGCCGCCGCGGCGTTGCCAACGCAGTTGGCGCGGCAGCGTGACTTTGTGTGCGTGGAGCACGCCGGGCTGAGCTACCAGCTCATCGATCGCGTTTCGTGCTGCCTGTATTACAAGACCGATGAGGGCCACTACTGCTCCAATTGCCCACACCGCCCCATGCCCGAACGCATCGCCCTCATCGAGACCTGGCTGGGGAAGCGCGCTGCGGCAGCACAAGCCGCAGCGGCCCAGCCTGAAGCCAGCGAATGAGCACCGCACAGCTTTCCAAGCCTACGGGCACGCCAGCCGCGCCGCCTTCAGGCCGCGGTACCGTTGCACGTGTGCTGGGCTTCCCGCTGCTGGCTGCGCTGCTGCTATTGGTGCTGGTTGCCAGCACCGCCTTCGGCGCCGCCGACATTGAGCCAGGCGTGGTGGCTGAATCTGTCACCCATTTTGACGACACCAATACCGATCATCTCGTCATTCGCAGCTTGCGCATGCCGCGTGCCATCACCGCCGCCCTGGTGGGGGCGGCGCTGGCCGCGGCGGGCGCCATCATGCAGGGGCTGACGCGCAACCCGCTGGCTGATTCCGGCTTGCTGGGCATCGAGGCCGGCGCGGCGCTGGCCGTCATGGTGGCAGTGCTGTTCCTCAACATCCACTCCCTATCAGGCTTTGCGGTATTTGCTTTCGTCGGCGCTGGCGTGAGCGGGGCGCTGGTGTACGCCATCGGCTCGATGGGCCGCGGCGGCCCTACGCCCATCAAGCTCACCATTGCGGGCGCGGCCCTGGCCACCCTGTTCGCCTCGGTTACCAGCTTGCTGGCCATCCTGCACCCGCTCAGTTACAACCAGGTGCGCTTTTGGATGGCGGGCAGCGTGGCGGGCCGTGAGCTGGAGCTTATCGCCCAGGGTGCGGTCTACATCCTGGTGGGCCTGAGCCTGGCCATCCTGCTCGGCCGCCAGATCACCACTCTCTCGCTGGGCGAGGATCTGGCACGCGGCCTCGGCCTCAATGTGCTGTGGGTCAAACTATTGGCGGCGCTGGCCGTGGTGGTGCTGGCGGGCACATCGGTGGCGCTGGCCGGGCCGGTGGGCTTTGTGGGTCTGGTGGCGCCGCACGCCGTGCGTTTCTTTGTGGGCCTGGATTACCGCTGGATCATTCCCTATGGCGCGCTGCTCGGCGCCATCTTCATGGTGCTGGCCGATGTGGTCGGCCGGGTGGTCTTGCGCCCGATGGAGCTGCCGGTCGGCATCATGACTGCCGCAATCGGTGGGCCGATCTTCATCTATTTGGTGCGCGCCAAGGTGAAACGCTAACATGGCTCAGTGGATCGTGCTGCGTTCGCGGCGCTTGCCCTTCTCGTTCCGCCTGGATGGCCGCCTGCCGGGTGTGATCCTTGGCCTAGTACTGGTGAGCCTGGCGGCCATGGTGATCAATATGGGTGTGGGCGAGTTTAAGATCGCCCCGCTGGATGTGTTGCGTACGCTGTTCGGTGTGGATACTGGCGTGCCCCAGCACACTTTCGTGGTCATGAACCTGCGCCTGCCGCGCATGCTGCTCGCCTGGCTGGTTGGCGCCGCACTGGCCGTGTCTGGCAACATCGTACAGGGTGTGACGCGCAATCCGCTAGCCTCGCCTGACCTCACCGGCGTCACTGCTGGCGCCAGCCTGGCAGCCGTCTTCTTCATTGTGGCTGTGCCGGGTTTGCCGCGTAACCTGCTGCCCGTGATGGCTTTCCTCGGGGCGCTCGCCGTGGCGGTACTGCTCTATATCCTGGCCTGGCGCAAGGGCGATTCGCCCATGCGCTTCATTCTGGTGGGCATCGGTCTGCAGGCGACGCTTAGCGCGGTCATTGGCTTTGAGCTCACCTTCGGCCGCATTGACCTGGTGACCCAGGCGATGATGTGGCTGGCGGGCACAGTGTACGCCAGCACTTGGGCCGAAGTGAATTCTGTGCTGCCGTGGATCGGCGGCGGCTTGCTGGTGGCGGTGCTGCTGGCGCGCCACCTGAATGCGCTCAACCTGGGAGAAGAGGTGGCCCGCGGCCTGGGCACACAGGTCACCCGCCAGCGCGCCGTGCTGCTGCTTGTGGCGGTCGCCCTGGCGGGCGTCACCGTCACCGTGGCAGGCACGATCGGCTTTGTGGGCCTGGTGGCCCCGCACCTGGCGCGCCGCCTGGTGGGGCCGATGCACGAGGGCTCGCAGATGGTGGCGGCGCTGGTAGGCGGTGCGCTGGTGATCGTGTCTGACCTGATCGGGCGCACGGTCATTGCCCCGGCCGAGATCCCCTGCGGCATCATCATTGCCTTGCTCGGGGCGCCCTTCTTCCTTTACTTGATCTGGCAAAACCGTGAGAGGTTCTAACGATGCAAACATTCCACGCTGAGCAACTTTCCCTGGGTTATACAGCCGAGCACATTATTGATGCCCTGGATCTACAACTCCCGGTGGGCAAGGTGACCGCCCTGGTTGGCCCTAACGGCTGCGGCAAGTCCACGCTGTTGCGCGGCCTGGCGCGGTTGCTCAAGCCGCAGGGGGGGGCGGTGCTGCTGGATGGCGCCGCCATCCACAGCCTGCCCACCAAGCAGCTGGCGCGCGAGATCGGCATTCTGCCGCAATCGCCCGTGGCGCCCGAGGGGCTGACGGTGCGCGAGCTGGTGGCACAGGGCCGCTACCCGCACCAGCACTGGTTCCAGCAATGGAGCGCCGAAGATGAGCAGGCTCTGCACAGCGCGCTGCAGCTCACCAAGCTGGAGTCGCTGGCCGAGCGCGGCGTGGACACACTGTCCGGCGGCCAGCGCCAGCGCGCCTGGATCGCCATGACCCTGGCGCAGGAGACCAACACCATCCTGCTGGATGAGCCCACCACGTTCCTCGACCTGGCTCACCAGCTGGAAGTGCTGGAGTTGGTGCAGCACCTCAACCAGCAGGGCAAGACGATCATCCTGGTCTTGCATGACCTCAATCATGCGGCCCGCTGCGCCCAGCACATTGTGGCCCTGCACCGCGGCCAGGTGATCGCTGAAGGCGCGCCGCAGGATGTGATCGTGGAGGATGTGGTGCGCCGCGTGTTTGGGGTGGAGAGCCAGATCCTGCGCAACCCGGTCACCGGGCAGCCCATGTGCTTGCCGATTCGGTTGGCGCAGTAGGCGAACGGGGTCACCCGCCTATAAGGAACGCAATATCGGTAGGCCGAGTAAAAAATTAGTGGGTGTTTTTGCAATGCCCTAAAGGATTCCTCACCACTCGCTGCGCTCGGGTTCGGAATGACAGTTTGCTGCAGTAGAGTAGTTGGCAGGGGCGGGGTTACCCGTTATCAGCCAGTGGTGAGTTCTAACCAGCTAGTATGACGTCAATTCAGAATCGTGTAGGGGCGGGTCTAAGACCCGCCCCTACCAAGTCAGTGGTGAATTCTAGCCAACTGGCATGACGTCAATTTCGAATCGCGCAGGGCGCAGCATGCTACGCTGCTTCGCAGCGTACGCCCAGTGCCTTCAATATTGAATTTATGCCAGCTGGTATGACGCCAATTCAGAATCGCGTAGGGGCGGGTCTAAGACCCGCCCCTACCAAGTCAGTGGTGAGTTCCAGCCAACTGGCATGATGTCTAATAGGGAATCATGTAAGGCGCAGCATGTTACGCTACCTCGCAGCGTACGCCCCAGTGCCTTCAATGCTGAATTCATGCCAACTGGCATGACGTCAATTCAGAATCGCGTAGGGGCGGGTCTTAGACCCGCCCCTACTACGCCAGTGGTGAATTCTGGCCAGCTGGCATGGCGTCTACTAGGAAATCATGTGGGGCGTAGCATGCTACGCTGCTTCGCAGCGGACGCCCCAGCGCCTTCAATGTTGAATTCCAGCCAGCAGGCATGACGTCAATTCAGATCGCGTAGGGGCGGGTCTAAGACCCGCCCCTACCAAGCCAGTGGTGAGTTCTAGCCAACTGGCATGAGGTCAATTCAGAAATCGCGTAGGACAGCGTCATCCGCTCTTATACAGCAGCGTCATTCCGAAGCGGCGAAGCCGCGAGGAATCCTTTAGGGCATTACAAACACTCACTAGGTTGCCCAAGCTTTCTGCCGCTGAAAAGCACAGCGGTTCCTGCGTTAATGGATTTGTTCTGATTAGTTATCGCGCGAAGGCAGCGTGTAGTAGTTGTACACCGCTTCGCTCAGGTCAGAAAAGATGGCCGAGATGGGGTCAAAGATCAACTGCACCGGCTGGTAGAACGTGATCACCAGCACATAATCGCCACTGGGGCTGAACACGATGCCTGCGTCACTCATTACATTGATCACCTGCGTATTGGGGTTGGTCACCCAGCCGTGCTTGTGCGCCAGGCGCGTGCCTTCGGGCACGCCGGCTTCCAGCAGGATGCCGATGCGGTTCTGGCTCAGGATGTTCAGCATCTCCTGGCACTCGCCTTGCGTGATCTGGTCTGGGAACACCGCCCGCAGCGCGCCGCCGCCATCTTCGGCACATTGATAAATGTCCGAGAGCAGCATGCCCATGTCCGTGGGCGTGGTCTGGTTGTACGGGTCTGGGTCGGTGTTCACGTCGCCGCGCTGGCTGGCGGGTGTGGTGTAGCGTTCCAGCAGCGGAGCGCCCAGGTAGAAATATCCGGCCAGGAAGGTGTTGTTGAGCCCCAGCTGGTGCATATCTTCGGTCACGCTGATCGGGGCGCGCGGCCCGCCGATCACTTCGCTCATCAGCGCATCCGTGGCTTCGTTCAAAGATTGGGCGATCATCTCGCGGAACAGCTCTTGCACGCGGGCATCCGGCTGGCTGTCCAGGTTCTTGAACGAGGACACCAGCACGGGGATCTTCATCAGGCTGGCTGCTGTGAAAGAGATGTCCGGCTGGGTGGGCAAGTTGCTGCCCAGGCGGTAAATGAAGTGCAGCTCCTGGCCGGTGGAGAGGTCTTGGAAATAAATGTCGGCAATGCCGTCGTAGCCCGCTACTTCCATGATCTGCTGCATCTGCACCTGCAGGTTTTGCAGATTGGGCCGTGCGGTGGCGGATTGCTGGATGGTGAGGCTGACGCCGCGCTCGGCAGGCGAGAACAGCGCGGCTTCGATCTGGCTGATCGCACTTTCCATGTTGATGGTGGTGCCCGGTTCGCCGAGCTGAAACTGGGTCGTGCCCGCAATGGGTTGGGCCGGGCTGGGAGCTTTGTCGTAGCGTGCTGAGATCTCGCCTTGTAGGTAGCGCAGCAGCAAGCCTTCAGAGTAGGTGGCATCCAACGGCACTTCGATCGGGTTGGAGACATTGCCCCACAAATAATCCCAGAAGCCGCCCCAGAACGGGGAGCTGGTGCGCTGCTGGTCTGCCGCGGCGATCATGCCTTCAAGATTCAGGCGGAACTCCACCGCTGCAGGGTCCATGTGGATGAGGGCATCCCCATAGCGCAGCTCCACCGGCAGGTTGTAGATGCGCAACAGGCGTTCGGCGGCCTCCTGGCGGCTGATGCCGCCCATCGGGATGCCAGCCACCACCAGCCCGGCAGGGAAGTTGGCGCGGTCACGGCTGTAAAGGATGAGCTGCACGATCAGAAGAACGAGGGTGCCGATCAGCAGGACGCTGGCAGCCAGGCGCATAAATGAAGAGCGCGGACGTACGTAGAAACTCATGGCAACGAAGCGCGAGTATATCATCCGCGTGTGCGTGTTAGAATCGCCCGCATTAGGGCTGTATGAATGCGCAAGCAACTACCGCCCGCGTCCATCCACTACCCAAACAACTCAACCCTATGCTGCGTAGCTTCCTCATTTATCTTTCTCAAGCCGCCTGGGCAAAACGCCTGATCATGAGCCTGGGGGCAGCGCGGCGCATGGCGCGCCGCTTTGTGGCGGGCGACAGCCTCTCCGATGCGTTGCATGCCGTGCGCAAGCTCAATGCCGAGGGCATGTTCGCCACGCTCGACCTGCTGGGTGAGCACACTGCCGATGCCGCAGACGCCAACGCCAGCACGGCCAAGATCATCCACGCCATCCAGCAGATCGCCGAGAGCGAAGTGCGCTCCGGCGTTTCCATCAAGCTCACCCAGCTGGGCCTCAAGCTGGACCTGGCCCTGGTGGAGGGCAACCTGCGCCAGATCGTGCAGGCTGCGAAAGAGCACCAGATCTTTGTGCGCATCGATATGGAAGATTCGCCCTGGGTGGATACGACCCTGGGCCTGTACCGCACGCTGCGCGCCGAAGGGCTGGACAACGTGGGTGTGGTAATCCAATCGTACTTATATAGAAGCGAGGCCGACGTGCTCGCCCTGATCGCCGAGGATGCCCGCATCCGCGTCGTCAAAGGCGCCTACATGGAGCCTGCTGAGCGCGCCTTCCCCGAGAAGGCCGATGTGGACGCGGCCTACGACCGCCTGGCCGACCTGCTGCTGCATGCCGGGCACCATCTGCCCGCCGCCAGCGGCGCAGGCGGGCCGTGGCCGCCCATGCTGGCCGTAGCCAGCCAGGACCCCAAGCGCATCGAGTTTGCCAAAAAGCACGCCGCCGAGCTCGGCATCCCCAAAGAGCAGGTCGAATTCCAGATGTTGTACGGCATCCGCCGTGATCTGCAAGTGGCGTTGGCGCGTGAGGGCTACCCTGTGCGCATTTATGTGCCCTACGGCCGCGAGTGGTATCCCTACTTCATGCGCCGCCTGGCCGAGCGCCCGGCCAACCTGTGGTTCTTCCTGAGCAATCTGGTGAGGCGCTAAATGTCTGAACTTGCCCACGAACTGGCCGATGCCTTGCACAGCGAAGGCGAGAAGACGCGCGCCTTCTTCCATGCGCTCACCCCCGAGCAGATGCAGACCCAGATCTATGATGACGGCCTCGCCTGGAACACGCATGACCTGCTGGCCCATTTTGTGGAAGTTGAGGGCTCGATCGGCGGCGTGATCCGCCGTGTCAACGACGGCGGCGAAGGTGTAGCCGCCGACTTCAACATAAACCGCTGGAACGAGAAGCACACTACCGAGATGAGCCAGCTGCATGAGGATGCTGCGCTGCTGGACGAGTTTGCCCGCCGCCGCGCCGCCAACGTGGAGTGGGTGCGCACGCTGGACGACACAGCGTTGGAGCGCCGCGGCCGCCACCCGGCTCTGGGCGAGACCGAGCTCAAGCACATGATCAAGCTCATCTATATCCATCTGATCGGCCACCAACGCGATATCAAGCGCAAATTGCAGTTGTCATGACCAGTCCCTTGCCCATCTCAGATATGCACAGCTTCGCACTGCACGCCGCGCCCGAAGGCGTGGTGCTGCTGCGCGAGGTGGACCATGTGCTGCGCCGCTTCGGCGAGCTGGCGCTGCACACCCTGGCGCCCGGCGATGCGGGCGGCTACCACCTGCGCGCCGAGGCCGACCGGGTGATTTTTCCGCTGGATGGCGAATGCAGCCTGCGCCTGCTCGACCTGCGCCCGCAGTCGCCCAGCTACGGCGTGCACGCCGTCTTCGCCTTGCAGGCGGCTGCTCCGCAGGGCGTGCTGGTGCCCTTCGGCGTGGCCTGCAGCCTGGCGGCGGATTCTGCCGCGCGTGTGCTGTGGTTGAGCACACACAGCCAACCGCACGCTGGCGACCGCCCGGCCAGCGCCGAGGAGCTGCAAAGGTTCCTGCCAGCCGCGTAGCCTTGAGCACGCCGTGAACACCAACCCCCTCATCTTGTTCCTGCGCCTCTCGCGCCCCTTGTATCTTGCCGGGGTAGCGTTGTTCTACATGCTCGGCGTAGGCATTGCCCGCTATCTGGGGCTTGATTTGGATTGGAGCGTAGCGCTGGCGGGCCAACTGTGGGTCACGGCCATGCAGTTGTGTGTGCACTACCTCAACGAATACTTTGACCACCCGCAGGATGTCGGCCACACTTCGCGCACGCCGTTCAATGGCGGCAGCGGGGCGCTGGGGCCGGGCGAAGGCCAACTGCGCCCGCAAGTGGCCCTGGTGGCGGCTGGCACTACGTTGGCCCTCATGGCTGCCGCTACCAATCAGCTGGCCCGCACCGGGGCCATCAACACGCCGGTGCTCATCATCATGGCCTGCATCTTCTTCGGCGCCTTCTTTTATTCTGTGCCGCCGCTGCGCCTGGCCACCAGCGGCTACGGCGAGCTCACCACCGCCATCGTGCTGGCTGCGCTGGTGCCAGCCCTCGGCTTCGTCTTGCAGAGCGGCAGCATGCACCGCCTGCTCGGCCTCAGCACCTTCCCCCTGGTAGCGCTCACCTTGGCTTCTTTGCTGGCGCTGGAGTTTGCCGACTACGCCCAGGATCTGCGCACCAACAAGCTCACCTTGTTCGTGCGTATTGGTTGGCAGCAGGCGCTGCGCTTGCACCACGCCCTCGTACTCGCCGGCTACGCCCTGTTGCTGGGTGCCCTGGCGGCCGGGCTGCCGGCGGCGATTGGCCTGCTGCCGTTGCTTAGCCTGCCGTTGGCTGGACTGCAGGTCTGGTACACGCAGCGCATCGGCCAGGGGCTCAAACCCAACTGGCTGGCCGTCACCTTCAACGGCGTGGCTTTCACCTTCCTAGCGGCTTACTTGCTGGCCCAGGGGTTCTGGACACGCTAGCGGAATCTCCAATTTCTATTCTCCACTCTCCGCCTATATAATCTGATCATCAAGGAGACAAACATGGAACTCAACGTTGGCCAAATGGCCCCTGATTTCAAGCTGCCGGATGAAACTGGCAAGTTGCACCAGCTCTCAGACTACCGCGGCAAAACGGTGGTGCTGTACTTCTACCCCAAAGACGATACGCCAGGCTGCACCCAGCAGGCCTGCAACTTCCGAGACGACTATCTCAAGTACAAGGCCGCCGGGGCCGTGATCCTAGGCGTCAGCCCAGACGACGAACAGTCCCACGAGAAGTTCAAGGACAAGTTCAGCCTGCCCTTCCCGCTGCTGGCGGATGCCGACCACAAGGTGTGCGAGCAATACGGCGTGTGGGGCGAGAAATCCATGTTTGGCAACAAATACTTTGGGGTCATTCGCTCCACTTTCCTGATCGACCCGGAGGGCAAGCTGGCGGATATCTACCGCAAAGTAAGCGTGCCCAAGCACAGCGAAAAAGTGCTCAAAGCGGTTGAAGAGTTACAAGCCTCCTAGTTCAAGACGATTGCCACTAAGGCTGGCATCTGAAATGGTGATATACTCGACTTCGTACCTTTCGGCACAATAACAACACGAAAGGCCTTTTTTTCGGAGGACAACGGATGATTCATCTCCTCATTGTTGGCGTGCTTGTGGTGATTTCGACCCTTGGCATAGGGCTGCTGCTCACGGGCGGCTGGATCCTGCCTCAGCAAGCAAGTCAACAAGCCATCACGGTGGACTGGCTTTTTGATCTTCACTTCTGGTTCATTGCCTTCTTCGTCTCGCTGATCTGCGTGATCATTCTGTACAGCCTGATCGTCTTCCGCCGCAAAAAGGGCGAGAAGGGCGATGGCGTGTACATGGAGGGCAACCAGCGCCTCGAGATCGCCTGGACGATCATCCCGATCGGTATTGTGCTGTGGATGGCGGTCATCGGTGGTCAGACTCTGGCAGATGTGGAGCGCCGTGACCCGGATGCCATCACGGTGGACGTGGTCGCTGCCCAGTGGAGTTGGCGCTTCGAGTACGAAGTGACTACGGCTGAGGGCGTTGCCACCAAGGTGGTCTCCGACACCCTGGTGCTGCCGCGCAACCAGCAGGTGCTGCTGCGCTTGCATTCGCAGGATGTCATCCATTCCTTCTTTGTTCCTGAATTCCGCGTCAAGCAAGACATCTTGCCTGGCGGTGAAAAATATGTGCGCGAATTGCGCGTTACGCCCAACACCAATGGCAACTTCAGCCTGATGTGCGCTGAGATCTGCGGCCAGGGGCACACCACCATGGTGGCCCAGGTGCAGGTGGTGGATGGCTCTGAATTCGAGAGCTGGCTTAACGAGCAAGCTGCGGAGTGCAACCTGAGCGACACCGAATGTGGCCAGCGCTGGGCGCAGACCTTCGGCTGCCTGGGCTGCCACACCACGGATGGCACTACCGTCATTGCTCCCACCTGGCTCGGCCTGTTTGGGCACAACGTGGAGCTGGCAGACGGCAGCACTGTGGTTGCCGATACCAATTACTTGCGCACCTCCATCATTGACCCCAACGCACAGATCGTGGCTGGCTTCAACCCGGGTGTTATGCCGCAGAACTTTGATGAGATTCTTAGCGCCGAGCAGATCGACCAGATCGTGGCATTCATTGAGAGCTTGAGTAACTAAGGAGCAACAGGATGCGTTTCTTTTCCACCAACTTTTTCCGCGGCTTGATCGCCCAGATCGCCGGCACGGTGATGGGCATGGGTTTGGTGATGGCGCTGCGCGTCATCTTCGGCTTGCCGCTCTCAAGCCCCATTGAAGCTGATGATGCTCACATCCGTGAGGTCATCGTTGTGGGCGGTGTGATCGTAGGCGCCTTCAGCTTTTTGGTCGGCGCTGGCGTATTCGGCGACTGGTTCAAGTGGGCGCGTGGCGAAGAAACGTCTGACGAGCACACCGTTGACTCCAGCAAGCCCAATTGGATGCGCTACTTCAGCGTGGACTTTGACCACAAGGTCATTGGCGTGCAATATGGCGTCGCCTCGCTGCTCCTGCTGCTGTTCGGCGGCACCTTTGCCATGCTGTTCCGCATCGAGTTGGCGCAATCCGGCATCACCTTCCTCAATAGTGAGATCTTCAAGGTGTTGCTCGGCTATGACGGCCCGCACCTTTACAACACGCTGATGTCCTTGCACGGCATCGTCATGATCGCCGGTATCCTGCTCGGCATCGGCGCTATGTCCAACTACCTGGTGCCTATGCTCATCGGCGCCAACGACATGGCTTTCCCCCGTCTGAACGCTTTTGCCTTCTGGGTCAACGTACCCGGTGGCCTGATCCTGCTCAGCAGCCTGTTCCTGGGTGGTTTTGACACCGGCTGGGTGGGCTACCCGCCGCTAAGCCTGCGTGCCCCGCTGGGCATGCAAATGTTCCTCTTCGGCGTGTTCCTCATCGGTGTATCCTCCATCGCCGGTTCGATCAACGTCATCGTTTCGATCATTACCATGCGCGCCAAGGGTATGTCCCTGCTGCGCATGCCGATCTTCTGCTGGGCCGCTCTGGCCACGGCCCTGATCCAGTTCACAGCCACGCAGCTGATCGGTCTGTCTTTCCAGTTGGTCATGCTGGAGCGCCTGCTTGACATGTCCTTCTTTGACTCTTTGCAGGGCGGTGACCCGGTGCTCTACCAGCACTTGTTCTGGTTCTACTCGCACCCTGCGGTGTACGTGTTCATTCTGCCAGGCCTCGGTATCATCAGTGAGCTGCTGCCCGTGTATGTGCGCAAACCGCTGTACGGCTACAAGTGGGTGGCTTTCTCCTCCCTGGGTATCGCCGCGGTCAGCTTCTTTGTGTGGGCGCACCACATGTTCGTCTCGGGCATGAGCCCCTTCCTGCGCATCCCCTTCATGTACTCCACCTTGCTGGTGGCCGTGCCTACGGGCGTCAAGTTCTTCAGTTGGGCGGCTACGTTGTGGCAAGGCAAGATCGAATTTAAAACGCCTATGCTGTTCACGCTGGGTGCCATCGTCATCTTCCTGCTGGGTGGTGTCACTGGTCCTCCGCTGGCCACCATCGCTACCGACCTGCACTTGCATGACACCTGGTTCGTGGTGGGCCACTTCCATGACACCATGTTCGGTGGCTTCATCTTCCCATTTGCGGCGGCCATTTACTTCTGGTTCCCCAAGATGACCGGCCGCATGTACAACGAGAAGCAGGGCGTGATCCACTTCTGGCTGATGTTCATCGGTTTCATGATGATGAGCAACCTGCAGCTGGTGCTCGGCTTGCTAGGCATGCGCCGCCGTGTGGCAGATTTCGATGCTGCCCTGGGCTTTGACGGCATGCAACTGGCGCTCACCATCGGCGGCTTCATGGTGTTCTTTGGCATGCTCTTGTTTGCCTACAACATCATCCGCAGCTGGACCAAGGGCGAGAAGACCGAAGGCAATGTGTGGGACTCGCGCTCGCCCGAGTGGCAGCGCCCCAACCCCATGCCGCTGCACAACTACGACCAGCCCTTTGAGGTGGTGGGGGAGCCGTATGACTACGGTCTGCCCAACTCTACGTACGTCAACATGAACCCGGCGGGCGAGACCCCCGCGGCGCACTAAATTGGGTGAGGAGTAACTGGAATGGCTGAAAACGAAAGCCGCCGTGCGGCACTGAACCGGGGCGTGTGGGTGGCGTTGATGCTGGCCGTCCTCACCTTTGGCGAGTACCTGGTGGGCGTCATCGCGCCCCCCTGGGGCATGCTGCTGATGATAGTGGCTGCCTTCAAAGCCTTTTTTGTGATCACGGAGTACATGCACATTGGTCGCCTGTTCTCCTCGGATGAGGAGCACTAAATGTCCGTCGTAGAAAGCTACGCTACCAAGCTGGCCCGCAATCGTTTGGGCCTGTGGCTGTTTGTCATCTCGGATGCCTTCGTGTTCATTGGCCTGTTCGTGGCCCGCATGGTGCTGCTGGGTGACACCCGCCCGCACCTGGAGCAGGGGCTCGGCCTGGCCGTCACTATCTTGCTGCTCGTGAGCAGCTTCCTGATGAACCGTGCCGAAGTGGAAATTGCCCATGGCAACCGCCCGGCCTTCCTGCGCAACATCTTCATCACCATGGTGCTGGGCATCATCTTCCTGGTGGGTGTCGTGGGTGTTGAGTGGCAGCTGGCGCCCTTTGGCCCGGCAGACGGTCAAGCGGGCGCGGTGTTCTACGCCATGACCGGCTTCCATGCGTTCCACGTCTTCACCGGTGTCATCTTCCTCTTCATCGTGTGGAACAACGGCCGCCGCGGCCACTACAGCGCAGAGAAACACTGGGCTGTTGAAGCCTGCGCCATCTACTGGCACTTTATTGACGTAGTGTGGATGTTCTTCTACGTTGGTCTGTATCTGCTGGGAACGCCAGTCTAAACGTAGTTCCAGCGTCTATCGGGTATAACAGAAGCGGGCCGTGCTGGCCCTGCAGCAGCCGGGCAACCGGCTGAGCAGATCAGCCGCCCGCTTTTGTATTTTCTGAGAAAGAGAATGAACAAACGACTCGTAATGTTCGTGGTGGGGGCCGTGCTGCTCACTGCGGTGGTGGGCTGCGCGCTGGAAATTAGCAAAAAGCAGCTGGCCTTCCGCGGCTCGGAGATCGACCCGCCCATGCCCGCCGCGCCCATTCGCTTGCAGCGCTTGGACGGCAAGCTGTATGACCTCGCCGAGCAAAATGGCCGCGTGGTGGTGCTCTACTTCGGCTACACCTACTGCCCGGACTACTGCCCCGGGACGCTGGCTAAGCTGCAAGTCGTGTTTGATAGGCTGGGCGAGCAGGCCGCCGATGTGGACGTCGTGCTCGTCACCACTGATCCGGATCGTGACACGGCCGAGGTGGTGGATGAATACGCCCGCCACTTCAACCCGACCTTCATCGGCTTGTCGGGTAGCGAGGAAGCCCTCAACCCCATCTGGCTCGACTACTTCGTGGGCCGCCAGATCGTGCCCATGCCGGAGAGCGCTCTGGGCTACACAGTCAACCACTCCACGCGGGCGTATGTCATTGATAAGGACGGCAACTTGCGCCTCACCTTTCCTTTTGAACTGCAGGCCAACGACATCTTGCATGACCTGCTTTTATTGTTGGCGGAAGAATGAGAATCGAACCTAAAGAAGCTCAAAAATACCTTACCCGCTTTCTTCTGGTGCTGCTGGTCTCCGTGCTTGTGGCCTGGATGATTAGTGAGCTGGGTCTGCTCTTCCAGCACGACAAGAACACCGCCCGCCCGCCGCAGCAGGTGGAGCTGGTAATCCCCGCTGGCACGGCAGACAAGGTGGCCGCCGGGGAACCCGCGCCGGGCATTCCCAGCGAGATGACCTTTGTGCTGGGCGATGTGCTGGTGGTGCGCAACCAGGACAGTGAAACGCACACCCTGGGGCCGCTGCTCATCCCGGCTGGTTCCAGCGCCAGCCTGCCGCTGAATGAAGAAGACAACTTCTCTATGACGTGCAGCTTCAACGCCTCCAGCTACATGGGGCTCACCGTGCGCCCGCCCACCACGCTGCGTACGCGCCTGGTGGGCATCTCTTTTGCCGCGGTACCCACGGCGGGCATGCTGTTCGTCTACAGCTTGCTCATCTTCCCGCTCAAACCCAAAGCGGCCTAAGTATGCTGGCCCCTCTGTTTAGCCGTCGCTGGCTGTTCACAACGCTGCTGGTGCTGGTGGCTGCTGGGGTGATGGCGCGCCTGGGCATCTGGCAGCTCGATCGCCTGGAGTGGCGCCGCGGCTTCAACGCTCGCGTGATCGCCCAGGCCAATGAGCCGCCCATCCCGCTCGACGCGGCGGCTCTCGATTTGGATTTATACTCCATGGAATACCGCAAGGTGCTGGTCACCGGCCACTACCTGCCGGAGGATGCCGTGGTGCTGCGTAATCAGGTGTGGACCACAGTCTACGGGAACCTGGTGGGGCACAAGCTGCTGATGCCGTTGCAGGTGGATGGCAGCGACAGCGCCATCCTCATCGACCTGGGCTGGATCCCGGCCGAGGAACCGCTGAACCTGGCGCAGTATGCGGATCCCGGCACCGTCACCGTGAGCGGCCAGTTGCGCCGCGCCGAGGTGGATGTGCGGCTGGCCTTCAACGCGGACCCCACGCTGCAGCCCGGCCAGCAACGCCTGGCGGTGTGGAATTACCTGGAGTTGCCGCGCCTGGCAGAGCAGATGAGCACGCCGCTGATCACCAGCGCTTATGTGCAGGTGGTGCCCCAGGCAGTCCAGGAGCAACCGCCGTACGCCAACCCGCCCGAGCTGGACCTTAACGAGGGCTCGCATTTTGGCTACGCCGTGCAATGGTTCACCTTTGCCACTATTTTGTTGGTGGGCTATCCCTTTTATGCCCGCCGCCAGGATCTGAGAAACGAGAAATGAGCCCGACGAAGAAAAAAGCAACAAAGAAAACTGCTACTAAAGTAGCTGCTACTAAAGTAGCTAAGAAATCTATCCGCAAAGCGGCTGCCCCCAAGCTGATCGTGGGCAACTTCCGCTACCTGGTATTGGCGGCGGCCATCTCCACCTTCCTGCTGATCGTGATCGGCGGCATCGTGCGCGTCACCGGCTCCGGCCTGGGCTGCCCAGACTGGCCGACCTGTTTTGGCCGCATTCTGCCCCCGCCGCAGATCGAAGCACAGATCGAGTTCAGCCATCGCTTTTGGGCTTCGGCTGTCACCTCGCCGCTCATTCTGCTCTCGGCCTTCCTGGCCTGGCGGCGCTTCCGCGCTGTGCGCCTGATCTGGCAGCCCCTGTTCTGGTCGCTGCCCATCCTGGCCATCCAGGGCGCCCTCGGCGCCATCGTGGTGCTGCAGGAGCTGCCGCCCTACATCGTTGCCGTGCACCTCGGTACCGCCTTCCTGTTGCTGGCGTTGCTGATCCTGGCTACCGTCACCGCTTTCCGGCTGCACCACAACCCGGCCCAGGCAGACAAGCTCGTCTTCCGCAGCCGTTTCGCGCGCTTGGCGCTTGGCGGGGCGATCGGCCTGTTCCTGGTACTGGTCACCGGGGCCTTCACCGCCGCGGCCGGTGCTACCTATGCCTGCTCCGGTTGGCCGCTGTGCAATGGTGAGCTGATCCCCAGCCATCCGCTCGGGTGGTTGCATATGTTCCACCGCCTGATGGTGGGCTTGCTCACCGTGCACATGGTCTTGCTGCTGCGCGCCGCTTGGCGCACGCAGCGCACCCAGCGCGGCATTCTCTCGGCCGCTACGCTCACCGTGGTGCTGTACTTTGCCCAGATCCTGGTGGGCGCTCTCAAGGTCAGCATGCAGTTCCCCATCTATTTGCTGGGCTTGCATGTGGCCACCGCCGCCGCCGTGTGGGCGCTGATGGTCGTGCTTGTAGCGCTGGTGGGGCTGGCGGGTCGCAGCAATCAGGATGAAGCGCGCGAGGCCGCCAAACCAGTCAACCGCAAACAGCGCTTAACTGATTTCATCCTGCTCACCAAGCCCATCATTGTGGCCTTATTGCTCGTCACCACGTATGCTGGCATGGTGGTGGCCGGCAAGGCGCTGCCTTCGTTCTCGCTCACGTTCTGGACCCTGCTGGGTGGTGCGCTGGCGGCGGGCGGCAGCGGCGCCATCAACCAATACATTGACCGCGAGATCGACCAGCACATGACGCGCACGGCGCGCCGCCCGATCGCCGCCGGGCGCCTGACCCCCGCCGAAGGCTATGCCTTTGGCTTGGCCGCCCTGGTCATCTCTTTTTATCTGCTGGCCAGCTTCGTAAACCTGCTGGCCGCCTTGCTCTCGCTGGCGGGCATGATCTATTACATTGTGCTGTACAGCCTGTGGCTGAAGCACGCCACCGTGCAGAACATTGTCATCGGCGGCGGCGCCGGCGCCATCCCGCCGCTGGTAGGCTGGGCCGCCGTCACCGGCGACCTGAGCATCCCCGCGTTGTTCCTGTTCGCCATCATCTTCATGTGGACGCCGCCGCATTTCTGGGCGCTGGCGTTAGTCAAGCAGAACGACTATGCGCGCGCCGGTGTGCCCATGCTGCCCGTGGTGCGCGGCGAAAAGGCGACGCGCTGGCAGATCTGGCTCTATACCCTGGAGCTGGTGGCGCTGACTCTGCTCATGCCCGTGTTCGGCATGGCAGGCGGCTTCTATGCCGTTGCCGCCGTGCTGCTGGGCGCCTGGCTTATTTATTGGGCCTGGAAGGTGTGGAAGGTGGGCAGCAACAAGATCGCCTGGAGTATGTACCGTTATTCGAGTATGTACCTGGCCTTTTTGTTCTTTGCCCTGGTAGTGGACGCTCTGGTATAGGGTCAGCTATAAGCACTAAGCCGTAAGCTGTAAGCAAAAACGGGCGCACACTGTGCGCCCGTTTTCTGTTTGATTGTCACTGCGTGGCGCTGCGCAGCAGCTCACGAAGCAATCCCCAAGATGATTTTTTATGGAGCCAGCACCTTCACTTGGATCGTGAGGTCCTCAGAGTGCTCAAAGTGCAGAGTGAGGTCAAAGGTGTCACCGGCGCCCAATGCCTGATTCAGGTTGATCAGCATGATGTGATAGCCGCCCGGCTGGAAGGCGATCTCGTGCCCAGCGGCGAGCTCCACGCGCTCCACCTTGACCATGCTGCCCACGTGCGACATATCGTGCAGCTCGGCTTCGCCCATGCCGTGCTCTTCGCCGTGGCCGTCGCTGTGCTCGCCATGATCGTGATCGGCTTCCTGGGCATGTTCGTGGGTGGACTCATCACTCTCCGCCATCATGCTGCTCATGTGGATCTCTACGCTCTGTGCAATGGGGGAAGAGGCGCCGATGAGTGCGTCGTCTGTTTCTGTGGCGTTGTGCAGCAGGAAGTAAGCTGCACCCGTGCCGCCTGCCAGGGTGGGGCGGCTATAGGCATCATGTGTGTGCCAGCGGCCGCCAGCATTGCTGCACGCCGCTAAAAGCACGGCAAGCAAAGCAAATACAACAAGCAATCGGTTCTTCAACACAATCCTCTCTAGATCAGGTAGGGAAGTTGACTGGATTATATGCCCGCTGGTGGCTGGATGCCGCTCAGCGGACAACCACCCGGGTGCCCTGGCCCAGGCTTTGCACCTGGCCATATTTGCTTTCTGGCATCAGCCAGCGGAACAGCCACTTCGCTTCGTGCGGCTTCATGTTCACGCAGCCGTGGCTCATCTCATTGCCGTAGTTATCGTGCCAATAGGTGCCATGGAAGGCAACACCCCACTCGTGGAAGTAGGAGACCCACGGCACGCCGGGTAGCTCGTAGGCTTCCACATCCGCCGTGATGTAGCCATCGCCCATGTGGCGCACCGGCATCTTGGAGAACACGGTGAAGCCGCCCTTGGGCGTGGCGGTGGGTATGCCGTTGGTGCTTACCAGGTAGGGGATGCCGGTGGAGACCTTGGTATCCAGGATGAGCGCGCCCTCTTCGTAAGCCCAGAGGCGCTGCTCAGGGATGCTGACCTCGACGTATTTTTGATGCAGGGGGATATGTGCATTCACCGGAGTAAGTTCGCTCGCAGGCACCTTGCGCATGTGCTCAGCCAGCACGTGATAGGTGATCTTGAGCAGCTCATCCGTGATCTCATACCACAGCGCGCCATCTGGCCCCTCGGCGATGCCGGTGACCCAGTGCGTGGAGAGGTAATAGAGGCGGTACAGCTTCTCCCAGCCGCGCGCCCGTGTATGGCGGTAGGACTGGGTGAGCGGCACAGTGATCTCGAACAGCTCGCCCTGCGGGTTGATGTGCACTTGTGGGGTTTGCAGCTGGGTCAGCACGGGTTGCAGGTAGGCGGTGTGGGCGTAGCCCTCGTCTACCTTGTACCAGCGCGGATTGAAATCCGGCCCCAGGTCTGACTCGAATTCTTCGAAAACATACAAAAGCTGGTCACGCGAGCGGGTCGCCACTACGTTGCTTTGGTAGGAGGGCTCGCTGTACAGGCGCATCTCTTTGACGGCCACGCGCACCAGCCCAGCAGCTTCGTTGGGTTTGCTGCTCGTTGCCAGTGCCTGCAACGTACCTGGTTGCAGAGCCAGGCTGCCGAGCGCCAGGCCGCCCAGATGCAGGAACTCTTTGCGCGAGAGCTGCTGTGTGGACATAACCCTATTCTAACAAGGTGGCTAGGCCGCGGCGCCTAAGGGCCATATGAGAAGGGCGGTAGTAGCGGCGTCAGCCGCTACGAAAGTCACGCGTTGCATGGAAGACGTGCCAGCGAGGGTCCTTCACTGGTCTGGGTTCGGCGTACTGGTGAGGACTTATGCACCCGCTCAGGAAGCACGACCACTTTGGCTTAGGTGCATCCCGAGCGCAGCGAGGGATCCTGGCTGGACCAGTTTGTAAAGTCGCTCGTTATGGAAGATGGCCGACACACGGCAGGCGACCTCCGCAGCTAACAGCGACTTGCGATGGTGCGTATAATCTTGCCCGTGCCCTCCTTCGCGCTGGATATTCAAAGCTTTATACGCGTGGCAAGCTTCGTCTTGCTCTTCTTTGGCATGTACGCGCTGTTTGCCGGGCGCGCCTCGATCCGCTCGGCAAGCGAAGTGCCCTTTTACCGAGTGCGCCAGCAGCGCAAATTCTCCGGCTGGCGCAGTATGTTTATCGGCATCCTTCTGCTTGCTGTGGCGGCCTGGTTCGGCGTGTACGGCGAGCGCACCGCCTATCGCATCTTCCCGGTCACGCAGACGCCCACGCTCAGCCCCACACCTTCGCTCACCTTCACGCCTTCGCTGACCCCCTCGCTCACGCTCACGCCCAGCGAAACGCCTACACTGCAATTTACGCTCACGCCCTCCATTACGCCCGTGCCGGTGCTGCCGGGCGGGATCGCCGCTGAGTTCACCTCGCAGGTCACGCCCAGCGGGGCAGCCGTCTTCAGCCCCTTTGTGTTTGCGCGTGGCATCAACCTGTCCAACTATCAGCCCATCGGTGCGGCGGCCGTATTTGAGCACCCAGTAAGCGGTATCTACGCGCTATTCAGTTATGACCAGATGCAGGAAGCGGTGCAGTGGACGGCGCTGTGGTATCACAATGGCGATCTGGTGCATTATGAGACCAAGCCGTGGGATGGCGGCACCGGGGGTTTGGGTTACACGGAGTGGCTGGCGCCGTCTGAGGAATGGCTGCCCGGCCGCTACCAGGTGGAGATGTACGTAGGCACCGAAGTGAAGCTGGTGGGCAACTTTGAGGTGATCGGCCAGCTGTCTACCAGTACCCCGACGCCGTCACCGACCCCAACCTCGACGCCCAGCCCAACGCGCACTCCCACGCCGCTGCCCAGCCCCACGCACACGCGCCAGCCGACGGCGACTTCTCAGCAATAAGTACGGCTATTTAGCAGTTGACTAGTCGACTAGTCAACCAGTCGACCGACCTAGATATCGCTTGTGTTGCCAATCGCCAATTCTCTCGCCACCCCCGCCGCGATGCGCGCGTTGTTCTTGAGCAGCGCCAAGTTCGCCCGCAGGCTGCGCCCGTCGCTCAGTTCGGCGACGCGGGCCAGCAGGAACGGCGATACGGCCTGGCCGCGGATGCCTTGTGCATCGGCTTCCGCTTGCGCCTGCACGATCCAAGCTTCCACTTCCTCACGCGGGATGGCGGTCTCGGTAGGCGGGGGCGCGGCCAGCAGCACGCCGCCGCCGCCCAGTTGCCAGTGCGTGCGCGCTAACGTGGCGGCCTCGGCGGCGCTGTCCACGCGGTCGCTGGTGGCCAGCCCGCTCTCGACTGAATAGAAGGCCGGGTAGGCATCGGTGCCATAACCCACAACCGGCACACCCAGCGTCTCGAATTGTTCCAGCGTAGCGGGCAGATCGAGGATGGCTTTGGCCCCCGCGCATACCAGCACCAGTGGTTGGCGTGCCAGCTCGGGCAGATCGGCTGAGACGTCCCACTGGCTGCCACGGTGCGCACCGCGATAGCGGTGCACGCCGCCGATACCGCCGGTGGCAAAGACACGGATGCGCGCGCTGGCGGCGATGCGCAGCGTAGCCGCCACCGTCGTACCGCCGCTGGCCTTTTGGGCCACCGCCGCCGCCAGGTCACGGCTGCTCAGCTTGCGCACGTTGGGATTATTGGCCAGCGCCTCAAGCTGGGCGGGGTCCAGCCCCACGCACAGCTCGCCGTCGATCACGGCGATGGTCGCCGGGGTAGCGCCGCCCTCGCGCACAATAGCTTCCAGCGACTGGGCCAGCTCTAAATTCTGCGGGCGCGGCAGCCCGTGCGTGATCACCGTCGATTCCAAGGCCACCACAGGCTGGCCGTGCAGGATGGCCTTGCTGACGTCAGGCGAGAGTTTAAACATACCGGGTAGTTTCATAGTTTCACCGATAGGGATTCTAAAGCATGTAGCTGAGGATGTGCATTCCGAGTGCGGCGAAGTGTTCAAGTTGCGCAGGTATTCCCTCACCCCGCGCAGCTAACGCTGCGCGCCCCTCTCCCACTGGGAGAGGGGCGGCTGAATTCATTCCAGGCCAAATTCAGCTGGGGGTGAGGGCGACTTTTTTACTGTCTGCCAATTCTTGTACCTAGTCGCAGCGTACGCCCCTACATAGCGCTTGTTTGTCATTCCGGGAGGGATCCGTTAAGAGTAGGATTTAGTTGCTAGAGATATGTTGACGTATAAATCAACCCAGCACGGATCCCTCGCTGCGCTCGGGATGCACGATGAATATGGTGTAGGGGCAACGCAGCGGAAAGCTGCGTGGGTGAGGGAGGTTGCACCTGTTTACTGTTCACTATTTACTGCTCACTACATTGTTACAATCCCCCCATGCTCACCGTAGAAACCCACTGCCACACAGACGCCAGCGGCGATTGCCGCGTGCGCGTAGAAGACCTCATCAAGACCGCCCGCCAGCGCGGCGTTGACCGCCTGGTAATTACCGACCACAACACCATCAGTGGAGCGGTGCGCGCCAAACAGCTCGACCCCGAGCTCATCATCATCGGTGAAGAGATCATGACCGAACAGGGCGAGCTGCTGGCCTTCTTCGTTACCGAAGAGCTGCCACGCCACCTGCCGCCCATGGACGCCATCCGTATTCTGCGTGAGCAGGGCGCCTACATCAGCGTCTCGCACCCGTTTGACCCGCGCCGCGGCTGGGAGCTGCGCGCCCTGGAGGCGATTGCGCCGCATGTCGATGCAGTGGAAATCTTCAATGCGCGCAATATCCGCCCCGCCTACAACGAGGCCGCCGAGCGCTTCGCCACCCGCTTCAAGCTCGGCGGCACCGCTGGCTCCGACGCGCACACCCTCATCGAGGTCGGCCGCGCCAGCATGCAGGTGCCCGAGTTCAGCGATGCGGCCAGCCTGCGGGCGGCCATGCCACAGGCGCAGTACACCAGGCGCGCCAGCGGCCCGCTGATCCGCCTGGCCTCGCGCTACGCGGCGATTGTGAATAAAGTGAGCAGGGATTAGTGAGTAGTGAACAGGGAGGAGTGAGCAGGTAACAGGCAGCCCCCTGCTCACTGATTACTCCTCACTGCTCACCGTTAACTGCGATAAAATCCCACTCGCACTTGTGCGCCCATGGCTCGGTGGCGGAACTGGCAGACGCAGGGGACTTAAAATCCTCCGAGGGCAACCTCTTGTGGGTTCGATTCCCACCCGAGCTACTAAATTTACCTGTAAAAATGACCCCCTAGACCTGCCTAGCGAGTTTCGCCAGGAAAATCGGGTGCAACCGGGTGCAACCGCTAGCGCCCTTTGACAACTGCTTCCAGCAAGTCTGCGACTTGATTTTGGATATTAGGTAGCAAGTGGCCGTAGAAATCCAGTGTGATGCTTGGCTTTGCATGGCCTAAACGTTTCGAAGCTATCAACACATCCACGCCATTGTTTAGCATGAGTGATGCCGCCGTGTGCCGTAGGTCGTGGAAGCGGATTTTTGGCAAGCCAGCTTTTTTGAGAAGCTTGTGCAAGCCTCTGTAGGCTTCAGCTGGTTCGATAGCCATGCCATTCTTGGCCGGAAAGACGTAGCCTAAATCCCGCCAACCATCACCTGCCTTCACTTGCCTTTCAGCGATTGTGGATGCATGTGCACTGAGCACCTGGCAGGTTTCTATACCGATTTTGATCGCACGCACAGATGATTGGGTCTTGGGTTGCCTGGGTTGCAGGCCTTGGTCTGGTACACGCTTCAGGCTGTACTTGACTTGCAAAGAGCCTTTTGCCAAGTCCACTTCAGACCAACGTAACGCCAACAATTCACCCTGGCGCATGCCGGTAACGATAGCCAGATAGTAGAGTGCGTAGCTTCCGTCAGCTTCTAACTTGGCTGTTTGCAGCAAACGCCTTATCTGATTCTCGTTGAGGATTTGCATCTCTTTTGTTTTAGTCTTTGGCGGGCTGGCTGCGTTTGCCGGATTGTGAGTCATTACCCCCATCTTCTTTGCCGAATTCAGTGAAGCCCGAAGGATTGCATGGGTTTTCTGAACTGTGCGTTGGCCAATGCCCTTATCTAGCTGGCTGTTGTAAAGGCGCTGGATGAGAAGCGGCGTGAGCTCCCGAAGTTTTACCGAGCCAAGGCCTGGCGAGATGTAATCCTTGACCAGTTGGTTATAGCTACGCCAGGATTCGAAGGTGAGACGGGTTTTTGCTGTTTTCAACCAGTCAGCCAGAAATTCGTCAAGCGTTACCCGTGCTGCTTTTAGCGTTAGCCCGCGTTCTACCTGGCTCCCCATTTGCGCCAGCCAGGCTTGTGCCTCTGCCCGTGTTTTGGCAGTGAAGCCCAGCCTGCCACCATTCACAGAGATTTGAGCTCGCCAACTCCCGTTGGGCCTTTTGTGGATGCTGCCTTCTTTGTTGCCGCGTTTTCTAGTCATTCCTGTTCTCCTTTGTGTGGAGCCAGGAAAGACAAGGTTTTTTTCTGCGTCGCTTGTTAAGGTGCAGGTTGCTTAGAATCATTGTAAATCAACCCGCCTATGATTTGAGCTAACAAGTGAACGTAAAACTCCATTTCTATGAAACCCTCCAGTCTTGAAAACTCCACCCCCCTACTAGTATCGGGGGGTGACGCCGGATTTCGGAACGATGTTGATTTGGAGAGTGCGGCCGGGGGACCCCCTTCCCCGCCGCAGGGCGGGGCCCCTTCCCCCAGCCGCCAGCTAGGACCAAACCCATTACGCTGCTGGGAAGCGCAGCGTGCCCGTCTCGCTCCTGCGATAGGGAAAACCAAAAGCCCTATCGCATACCGCTCGCCGGTATCCGGATGGCAAGTTGAGTAGATAGCCGAAACTATCTACCCCGATTGCCTACAGCTATTCAGTTGTGTTTGGCCTGAATTCACTATGGGCTTCCGCCTGACCATAAAGGCTGCCCGCTTGGTCGTTATCTTTTTCAGTACACGCCCGACCTGTTCAACGTGCTGGCTCGACATCCATATAAGAGCAAGAACATAATAGCCCCTAAGCTTGTGCCAGTCAACCACCCCAGGCCCAAAAAAGCCAAGCTATGGACAAGATGGACACTTACGTCGCGTCGCGGCTGATAGCCATAAGCAGGAAATTAATCCTCTGACTAAGTTGGATGGCAGTATCAAAGAATGCTTCAGCTTTTTTAGAATCCGAACCCGTTACAGCGGATGGGTCAGGAAAACTCCAGTGGATTTGCTCGGGCGCCCCAGGAAAAATAGGACAACTCTCTTTTGCGCTATCGCATACCGTAATAACGTAATCGAATTTTTGCTTTATGAACTGTTCAACTGATTTTGAGTCGTGATTACTTATGTCAATGTTAAGGCGCTTCATTGTAGAGATAGCTAAGGGATGCACTCGAGAAGGTTCTGTACCTGCGCTGACTACTTCTACGTTTTTGTCTGCTTTTGCGCGCATGAGTCCTTCAGCCATTTGCGACCTTGCGCTATTGTGGGTGCATAGAAATAAGACTCTTATGGATTTCCCGTCTTTGGCAGTTTCCTGATTTTCTTGAGTGGGGCTTAACGCCGGGTGCAAGGAATCCCCAAATGCAAAAAATGCTTTTTGCAATATGGCTATATCTAAGCTGTAGTAGCTTTCCCTTGCGTCAGCGCGACTGGTTATTGGGCGTATCATTTTTGATCTTTGTAATTTCCTAAGATGATAAGAAATCAAATTCTGTTTCTTCTTGGTTAGTTTCTGTAATTCAGAAACGCTGTAGTCACTTCTAATTAGTGAGGTAACCACCTTCCACCGAATAGGGTGGGCGAGCAAGCTGGCGAGAACGTGCGGTTTAGCTGTGTTTAACATATCAACTCCAGTTGAATCAATATTTATTGATATATTATCATATTTATGCAAATTTATCTAGAGCCGCCCTGCATGGATTTCCAATAAAAACAGCGCGCCTTTCGGTGCGCTGTTAACCCTTAGACCATTCCTCATTCTTGCAAGAATCCTTGTCTCTCCTGGCTGATGCGTGGTGCAACCGGGTGCAACCCCGATAGACAGAGTAGAAACTATCGTGTCTATTTGAACGGATTTACTCGTATTTTTGGGTCAAGACAGAGCTTTCCCTCTGCATTAGCCTCCTTGGTGTAAACTTAAAATCCTCCGAGGGCAACCTCTTGTGGGTTCGATTCCCACCCGAGCTACTCCAGCCTGCTTGACGTATATCCGTTGCGGATATATACTATTGGCGTAATTTCATTGCACGCCGAGTCCCCTATGCCAATATCTGATGAACCCATAGTCCACGCCCTGTATCGAAAACTGCTGGCTCTGTACCCGCCCGCCTTTCGCAAGCGCTTTGGCCAGTCCATGCAAGACACCTTTGCGGACATGTATCGCGCCCGCACGCGTAGCGGGCTGGCTGCTGGCGGCCTGTTGCTGCGTGCCAGCATCGATACCGCCGTGGCAGCTTTGCATGAGCGCCTGCGCATGCATTTTGCGCCGCAGCAGCCTCTGACGGCCTCCCTAAGCGGCTTCTTGTTTGCCGTGCCGTTCCTGTTGGCCAATGCCAGCATCGCCACGCGTTGGGAGCCGCTCAACTCCATTTTGCGCGGCGCCGGGCTTAATAACATTGGTGGCTGGGGGCCAGGCTTCTTCTTTGTGGCGGGTTTGTTGCTGCTGCTGCCGCTGGGCGCCTATGTTTCCTTGCAGCCAGTACGCCAGCGGAAGCGTGTGTCCAGAAGACATTGGCACAATGTGGCCATCGCGGTGATCTTGATCGTGGGCTTTGTCAGCATTTCGGGTGCACTAGGCGCAGAGCTGTACCAGTGCCAGGTTACACCCTACTGTGATTGAGAGAGCCTCATGCTCAAGCAATTTCTACGCGCGGTGATTGCCTTGGTCGCTCTGCTAGCGGCCATGGTGTACCCGTATCTGCCCGGCCGTTTTGATAGCCTGGCTGTGCCGCTCTCCACACTGGCACAACTCTTCGGCGTGGCGGGTACGCTATTGCTGGCGCCGCTGGGTATTGCCTGGCTGGTATATGAACTGCGCGGTGGCGAAAGGCCCAAATCAGGTGTGTTTGCCCTGGGAGCCCTGGTCGCCGGGAGTTTGCTGGCGATTATGCTGTGCGTTGCCGCCTATGCCTTGGGCGGAGCGCTGTTAGCGATTGCCGTGGCCGCCGCAGCGCTATGGCTGCTAAAACGCCTGGCCCGCCTGCGCCAGGGCACAGGCGGCGCTCCAGTTGCCGCCCCCTGGTACATGGCGCTGCTGCCGTTGGCGCTGCTGGCCGCCCAGCTCGTGCTGGCCGGGCCGCTCACTGAAAGCAGCCGGGCGCGTGGCATCGCTACCAGCGGTGAGATGCTACGTGATATCGAAGCGTACCGAGCCCAGAACGGCAGCTACCCGAGCCATCTGGCCGCCGTGTGGCAGGACTACTCGCCTGGCGTTGCCGGGATCCCTCGATATCACTACGCTGTCGCTGGCGATGGGTTCAACCTGTTCTTTGAGCAGCCGCTCTTTATCCTCGATAACTTCGGAGCGCGGGAATTTGTGGTCTATAACCCGCTGGGCCAGCACAGCATGATCAGCCATGATTCGTGGATACTGCTGCTGAGCCCCAGCCGCGTGCTGGCTACGCAAGGCTGGTTCCAGGTCAACGACGCAGGGGACGGCTGGCGCTATTTCTGGTTTGATTGAGTAGATAGCTCGGCCTCTTCCCTGCACAACTCCCACAAACTTTGACCTCAGGCGGCGATTTTCGGGGGAAATCTGCTCGATAGCCCCCTTCGCCTATGTATTGACTGAATGACAATGGGCTATATACTGCTTTGAGTATGAAACCCGCCGAGTGGTGGCCCAGATTTTTGCAGCTCCTCTACATAGGTCGAGAAGATATGACCCAGGAGGAGAGGCAGAGGCGATTGCTGACATTGCTTGCCGGAGCGCTGGCGCCGGGCATTGTAATTGTGCTCCTGGCGGGTCTGGCGACCAATACCCCAGAGCCCGCGTATTATGTTCTCGTCGGCAGTATTGGCGTGCATGCTTTGATTGCACTTTGGCTGGCATGGGCAAAACAGGTTAAATACGCGCTGTACTATTTCCCCTTTGCATTGTGGTTGAACTTGGTGGTGTTGATTTCCTTCTCGGAACCGAGTTGGGCAAGGATCAGCACGGCATTTTTCTTCCTCCCCATTCTGGCGGCAGGAATTCTGCTAGGGGCGAGAGCTGCAATTCTTTTGACCGTGGCGACATTGGGCGTTGGGGCGGCCGTAGCTTATTGGACTGTGACCGAATGGCCCTTTACTCCGGGAGTTGCTTTTATCCCTAATCGCAACTCGGTCTCGTTGGCCGTGGGAATGGGCTTACTGGGCTTCTATACGTTGGTGGCTGTGCTAAACATCGCCGAATTGACCAGGCAAACCCGGGCCGAGGTGGCTAAACGGAGACAGGGCGACATAGCGCTGGAACATGAAAGAGGCCTGGTTCAGGCTTTAGTGGATGCATCCCGGGCAGTGAGCGAAAGCCTCGTGTTTGAGGAGATACTCGACAGCATTATGGCTCAGGTCTCCAAGGTAATACCTGGCGATGCGGTCAACATTATGTTGATTGAGGGGCAGCTGGCGCGCATCGTCCGCTGGCGAGGGTATGAGCAGTTTGGGGCGGAGAAAAATGTGGCCAATAAAAGTTTTGTGATCGAAGAAACACCGAACCTCAAATGGATGATTGATACCGGACAACCAGTTGGCGAACCGAACACGAGAAACTCGCCAAACTGGGTGCGCACCAACGAGTTTCAATGGCTGCGCTCCTACGTTGGAGTGCCCATCATTACAAAAGACAAAGTCGTTGGTTTTCTCAATGTAGACAGCGCCAAGCCTGACTTTTATTCAGCACAGGAATTTGAATCACTCAAAGCCTTTGCCTCCCAAGTGGCCGTTGCCGTTGAGAATTCATATTTGTTTGGACAAGTGCAGAAGTACGCTGAAGACCTCGAAGGCGCCTACTTGGAGACCTCGTTGGCACTTGCCAAAACCCTGGATGTCAGGGATAGCTACACATCAAGCCACAGTGAGGTAACCGCCGCCCGCGCCAGGAGCACCTTGCGGGCAATGGGCAGAAGTGAACGCGAAGTAATGACTATAGGCTTGGCGGCACAATTGCATGATATTGGGAAGATCGGGATTCCCGATCACATTCTGCATAAGCCCGGACCTTTGGACGCCGAGGAATGGGAGATCATGAAACAGCATCCCGATATTGGGGCTGATATCGTTAGCCGGGTCAAGGGTCTGGATGAAGTGTCTTCTATTGTCCGTTTTCATCAAGAGAAATACGATGGCAGTGGTTATCCATTGGGATTGGGCGGGGATGATATTCCATTGGCAGCAAGAGTGCTGGCCGTCGTGGATGCATTTGGCGCAATGACCGAGAACCGTATCTATTGCGATGCGCGCTCGCGTGAAGAGGCGGAGTTGGAACTAAAGAGATGCGCTGGAACAGATTTTGATCCCAATGTGGTGGAAGCTTTTCTCGATGTTCTACAAAAGGAAACTGACTAGACGGTAGCAAGTCCGTGCTATAATCCCTGTATGTTCCGACCTATCGTTGTGGACAGCAATAATTTGGACAATAACCCCCAACGGGCGGGAGGCCCCTGCCTGGCGGTTCGTTAGGTCCGCCTGGTTGGCTCTCGCCCGGTGCATTCGCACCGGGCGTTTTTGTTTATATACTGAGGATCTATTAGGAGCACTATGTTCAAGACACATACTTGTGGTGAACTGCGCGCCGAGCATAGCGGGCAAACCGTCACGCTGGCCGGCTGGGTACACCGCCGCCGTGACCACGGCGGGCTGACCTTCATTGACCTGCGAGACCGCTTTGGTTTAGTGCAGATCGTCACCGACCCCGAGAAGGCCCCTGAGGCGCACGCCGCCTTCGAGCCCGTGCGCAGCGAGTGGGTGCTGCAGGTCACCGGCGTGGTACGCGCCCGCCCAGAGGGGATGCAGAACGCCGACCTCGCCACCGGCCAGATCGAAGTGGCCGTCACCGAGCTTAAGGTGCTCAACCAGGCCAAGCCGGTGCCCTTTGCCATCAACAAGGATGAAGACGTAGACGAGAACGCTCGCCTTAAATATCGCTATCTCGATCTGCGCCGTGAGCGCATGCAGCGCAACATTGTGCTGCGCCACAAGATCGTCAAGTTCATCCGCGATTACATGGATGATGAGGGCTTCCTCGAGATCGAGACGCCCATCTTGTTCAAGACCACGCCCGAAGGGGCGCGTGACTATCTCGTGCCCTCGCGCGTGCATCCCGGCGAGTTCTATGCGCTACCGCAGTCGCCGCAGCAACTCAAGCAACTGCTCATGGTGGCGGGCATGGAGCGCTATTTCCAGATCGCCCGCTGTTTCCGCGATGAAGACCTGCGCGGCGACCGCCAGCCGGAGTTCACCCAGCTCGACATCGAGATGTCCTTCGTGCAGCGTGAAGACGTGATGGATCTGATGGAGCGCATGTACACCGCCATGGTCAAGGAGCTGGTGCCGGGCAAGCGCCTGCTCTCGGAGCCCTGGCCGCGCCTGACCTATAAAGAAGCCATGGCGCGCTTCGGCAAAGACAACCCAGACATGCGCTATGGCATGGAGTTGCAAGACCTCAGCGAATGGGCCGCGGGCAGCGGCTTCAAAGTTTTTGAAGACGCCGTAGCTGCTGGCGGCCATGTGCGCGGCATCAACGCCAAAGGCATGGGTGGCGCCACCCGCAAAGAGATCGATGCGCTCACCGAGTACGTCAAGCAGTTCAAGGCCAAAGGTCTCGCTTGGCTGGCCGTCGCCGCCGAGGGCGAGGACCGCTCTTCGTTCATCAAGTTCCTCAGCCCTGAGGGGCTGGCCGCGCTCAAGCAATCCATGGGCGCGGAGCCTGGCGACCTGCTGCTCTTCGTCGCCGACCAGCCCGCCGTTGTGTACGACACCCTCGGCCGCTTGCGTGTGCACCTGGCCGAGCAGCTCAAGCTGGCCGACCCGGACCTGCTGGCCTTCTGCTGGGTCATCGATTTCCCCTTCGCCTTCTGGAACGAAGAGGAGCAGCGCTGGGACCCCAGCCAGCATCTGTTCACTTCGCCCATGCCGGACGATATTGACCTCATCGAGAGTGACCCGGCCAACATGCGCGGCACGCAGTACGACATGGTGCTCAACAACACCGAGGTGGCCGGCGGCTCCATCCGCATCCACGACCGCACGCTGCAATCGCGCATCTTCAAGCTCATCGGTTTGAGCGAGGAAGTGGCGCAGGAACGCTTCGGCCATATGCTGGAAGCCTTCGAGTACGGCGCGCCGCCACATGGCGGCATCGCCTCCGGCATCGACCGCCTGGCCATGATCCTGGCCGACGAAGACAGCATTCGCGAAGTCATCGCCTTCCCCAAGAACCAGGCCGCCCGCGACGTGATGGCGGATGCGCCATCGCCCACCGAGGAGCGCCAGCTCAAAGAACTGCACATCAAGGTGGATGCACCCAAGAAAGCCGAATAGCAAAAAGGCCGAGCAGATGCTCGGCCTTTTGTTTTTAGTAGTGACGGTCTGCTTGGCTAGTTCAATTTTGTTCACCCAGCAGCAATTCGTGCGTGCTTGCGACGCGAGGCCCACAGAAGACTACGCTGGTTGCAATTCCAGGACCGAGCGTTGCGAGGGGGTTCCAAAGGGGGGACAGCTGTTCCCCCTTTGCGGGGTTGCAGGGGCGGCGCCCCTGAAAGAGGGAAAGATATGGGAGTGCCTATGTTGCATTGTGCATGGACTTGTCTTTTTTGGCAGGCACTGGCCATAGATTAACATCAGTCTCGAAGATTAGAAAACGGCCACTTTCTCATCTTGGCATGCTATAAAGAATCAACCCGCTGTGCTGCCCAATAAAACGGGCTTGCAGCCTCGAGCTTTTGAACCAACACAAGTAATGTGGGCTCGGCTTCCAGAATAGTGGCAGTAGACCGTGTGTTCCAAACGCGGGCTTTCGGAGCGAGACCAGCTTGACCCTTTGGGTTCTTACTCCCGCTGCAGCCGCGCAGCTTTGCTGGCACCCAGTTCACTGGGTAGCACAGCTCGCTGGGTAGCGCAGCGGGTTTTTATTCCTAAAAAGTGTCATTCCGAGCGGGTACTAAACTCATCACCAGATCGCCGAACCTGCATCAGCGAGGAATCCATACTGAGCTATCTTCTATGTTGGGCAAACTGAAAGCTCAGTTGTTCCCGTATTGCAGACTACTCTCCGCCACGCCTCTCCGGCACCACATAGATCAACGGCAAACTCAGCAACGTCACCGCGTACTTCACCACCAAATTCACCACAAAGATGCCCCACACCGTGGCCCACGGCAGCACGCCGCCGAAGGCGCCCACGGCGAAGATGATATTGTCCACCGGCACGCTCAGGCTGTTGCTCACCAACACCCGCGCCCACTGGTAGCGGCGCGTGATGCGCGTCACGAACAGGTGATACAGCTCCGTGTCCAGCAGCTCGCTCACCACCTCGGCGGCGATGGAGGCCAGCGTAATGCGCCACACCGGCGCCAGCACGGCGGCGAACTCGGCGCCCAGCCCCCAGCTGGCATCGCTGGGGAAGTTAGCCGCCCATACCAGGTAGGCCGCCATCACCAGGTTGATGGCGCCGGCCGCCACCACCAGCGTGCGCGCCACGCTGCGGCCCAGCAGCTTGTGCACCACATCGCGCAGCGTGAAGGTGATCGGATAGATGAAGGTGCCCATATCCACCGCCAGGCTACCCAGCACCGGCAGAGTCAGCGTGCCGATCTTGACGCTGGCCACATCCGAAAGCATCTGCGCTGCGATATACGCCGAGATCACCACAACGGCAGCGGTGGGGAGGGGAGATGGGGTTGTTGTAGCTTTTTCCGTCACGTTTCTCCTAAACCTGTAATTGGTAATTACCAATTACAGGTTACTAATCACCAATTACTAATCACTGCTCACTTAATAGAAATGAGGACGCTACGTCCTCACCGCAGTTTTGATAAGCCGGGTGCGCTGCTACCGGCGCGCTTGCTTAGGTCAATCTAAGCTTTGAGCGCTACCTCAACATTATAATCATCCTCATGAGCGCAAACATGCCTCTAGCGCAGCAACGCTGTGTCGCCTGCAGCGGCGACGAGCCCGCGCTGACCCAGCCTGAGATCGAGCGCATGCTGCCCCAAGTGCCTGAGTGGCAGCTGGTCACGGTGGGCAATGTGCCCCGCCTGCGCCGCACCTTCCGCGTGGATGATTTTGTGGCAGCGCTGGCCTTCGCCCAGAAAGTTGGCGAGTTGGCCGAGGCGGAAGGCCACCACCCGGTGCTGCGCACGGAGTGGGGCAAAGTGCGCGTCGAATGGTGGACGCACAAGATCAAAGGCCTGCACAATAACGACTTTGTGATGGCGGCCAAAATCGACGCACTCGCCGGGTAAATGCCAGTTCTTCGCCACCTTCTTGTCCCGCTTGCCCTGGCCGCAGTCGCCTTGGCTGCCTGCCAGCCCGCCCAGCCGCTGCCCGTGCCAGTGACTCCGCAGCCCACGCACACACCCTTCGCCTTCTCCAGCCTGTATGGCCAGCAGATCGCCACCTACACGCCCACGCCACAACCCACGGCCACCGCCACGCCACCGCCCGTGTTCAGCGGCGAGACGTTCACGCTGCACTTGTTCTGCGCCCTCAGTGGGCCGCTGTCGGAGTTGGCGGCTGCCCGCGCCGCTGGCTTTGAGGCGGCCGTGGCGGCGTACAACGCCGGCGGTGGCCTGGGCGGAGTGGAGTTGCTGGTGCAGGTGGTGGATACTGGCGGCGGACAGGCTGCCGCAGATGCGCTGGCCAACAGTCCAGCCCCGCTTGCTGTGCTGTGCGATGCGGCCAGCGAGGCCGCCCTGGCGGAGCGCCTGCGCCAGCAGCGTATTCCGGCCATCGGTCTGGGCACCTCGGATCCGCTCGGCACCCGCCTGCACGTTCTCGAGCCCGCGCCAGACGATGCGCTAGCCCATTGGTTGCAAGACCTGACTGCCAACTGGCGCCAGCGCCAGCCGCTGAGCGCCAGCAGCCAACTGCGTCTGGCTGTGCTGAGCTGGCCCGCCGAGTTGGGCGGTAGGGCGCTGACGCCGCAACTGGAGAACTATGCCAGCAGCCTCGATGTGGAGTTGGTCTACCAGGCCGAGCTCGCCCCTCAACTCGATCTCAACGTCTACGATGCGCTCTACGCCCTGCGCGATGAGTACGCCAATGTCATCTTTGTGAATGCGGATTCGTATGGGCTGGCCTATGTGCTGAATGCACTCAGCAACCTGGGCGTGCGCAGCCGCGTGCTGGTTGCCGCTCCCTCCGCAGCCTATGAGCCGGTGCTATACAGTTATCTTGCGGATCCAGCGTTTGCCGAAGGTTTGTACCTGGTGTCTGCCTGGGACTATACGCCGCAGAATTGGGAGCAACGCCACATGGACGCCGCGCTGGATGTGGCCGTGCGGGCGCTGGATGCAGCCCTCGCGCAAACAGGCAGTGTGGCGGCGCTGTCTGCGACTGCGCTGGCCCAGGCGTTGGCAGGCGTGGACGCGCCTGACGGTTTGTCAATTTGGCAGGTCGGCGCCGCCCCTGGCGAGCTGATCCAGGTCAGCCAGCCCGTGCCCTAGATAAAAACCTAACCACAAAGACACAAAGGAACACAAAGAAATTCTTCAAAAAGCTTTGTGCTCTTGTGACCTTATGGTTCAAGCTTTTTTAGATAAATCCTAAGCCACAAAGACACAAAGAACACAAAGAAAATTTCTTCAAAAAGCTTTGTGATCTTTGTGACTTTGTGGTTCAAGCTTTTGCTCTAAGCTGTTTTAGTACTTGCTTTAGCGCTATATCCCTTCTGACATTCACGCCCAGCTCCACATGCTCCGCGCCGAGATACTTGGCAAACTGGTGCACACACTCGGCCAACGCCGCAAGGACAGCCTCATCCTTGCGCGGGGCGCCGGGCTGCCACCACCAATTCTTGATAACGAAGGTCTTGCTGGCGCGTTCAAAGCCCGGATCCAGCCGGGCGATGAGTTGGTCGCCATAAAGCACCGGCAACACATAGTAGCCATACTCGCGTTTGGGGGCGGGCACATACACTTCCCAGCGGTAATAGAAATCAAAGAGCTGCTCGATGAGCGTGCGGTCCCATAGAAAGTTATCCAGCGGTGCGATGAAAGCCGCCTGCGGGCGGGCGGTGCGGGCGCGTGCTTGCAACAGGCTGAGCTGCGCTCGCGGTACGTACAGGTCTTGCTGCGGCCACTCGGCCACGCGCACGCGGGCCAACTCACCGTCCTCGTGCAGCCGTGCAAAAATAGGCAGCAGCGAGCCGCTGCGGTTTACACCGCCCCAGTGGTCATTGCCGATCGGGCGCGCCATCCCCAGGCTGTGCACGCGGCGCAGCACGTGCCACTGGCGGTACGCCTCCAGGCTGCCGTGCGGGTCGGCGGCGCGAGCCAGAGGCTTCGCCAGCAGCCGCTCGGCGAGGTCGAAGTAGCGCCGCGTGCCCACGCGGTGGTGCACCACCAGTTCCCCGGAGTAGAAGAGGATATCCAGCGCGATGCGCACTGCCCGCGCGGAGTTGGTCAGCCACCAGTCCATCTTGGTGTCGTCTTCCAGCTCCAATGCCGAGATCGGGCCGCGTGTGCGCACCTCCTCGCGTACCCAGCCCAGCAGCTTGACCGCCTTCTGGGTGCTGCCAGCCACCAAGTGACGCTGCCCCATGCGGCTGCGATAACCGCTGAAGAACGGCCAGTCTTCTGTGGGATAGATCGACATCACCTTGTCGAAGCCGTCCACCAGCTGGCGGTCAGTGTAGAGCAACTCGTTCAGCATGCGTGACTTGTAATTGCGCACGCGCGATTGCAATACCAGGTGTGGGTTCTGGCCCACCACGTTGATAGGGTCGTATTGGATGCAGTTCACCTGGCGGATGTAGGCCAGCGCCCCGGCTTTGCCCGCCAGCTTGCGCGGCGGGGCGAGGCGGTGATAGCCCACCAGGTAACGGCGTGCCTGCTGCTTGCTGATCGTCAGCTCGGGCGGGGCAGCGTGCTTGGCCATCACATCAGCGCCTGCAGGGCGGCGCCCACCGCCTCGGCGATCAGGGCGTGCCCGGCTGGGGTGGGGTGCAACCCGTCTGAGGTGAGCTGGGCTGCGCCGCCGGCCAGCTCAAAGGCGGCCATCAGCGGTACATAGCCATAGCCATGCTGCTCCGCAAAGCGCTGCAGTGCGGCGTCGTAATCACGCGCTGCGATCTGCGTGTAGTGCAGGTCCTCGGCGATGGGCAGGGTACGCGGCTCGTCGACCGGCGTCAGCCCGACGACGATGACCCGTGCGCCGCTCTCTGCGACCCGCCGCGCAAACTCAGCCAGCCCGTGTTCAAAATCCTCCAGCGTCACCTCGTAGCGCCCAGCGGTGTAACGCCGCGAGTCATTGATGCCCACGGCCAGCACCAGGATGTCTGGCTTATAGATTAGTGCATCCTGCTCCAGCCGTTCCAGGATCAGATAGATAGTGTCGCCGCCCACGCCAGCGTGCACGGCTTCCCAGTCGTCAGGCAGCGTAGCCGCCAGCCGCCGCGTCCAGCCGCCGCTCTCGTGGTCGGCCGCGCCTTCAGTGATGGAGTCTCCGATGAATACGATGGTTTTCATGTTTTTGAGTTGGGCGGTATTATAGGTTAGACAGTGACGAGTGAGCGGTGATTAGTGAGCAGGTCTCAGTTTTGCGTTCCCTAATCACTGCTCACTCATCACTGCTCACTTTCTTTTTAGGAATCTACATGGAAAATAGCGCAATACGCGTCCTCGCCATCAGCACCGATCTCTTCTTCATGCCCCAGGTGGAGGCGGCCGCCAAGGCGGCGGGCTACAGTTTTGAATGGCTGGATGCACCCCTCAGCCCCGAGGCGTTCGCCAGCCAGCTGGCCGCCGCGCCCACCGCACTGGTAGTGTTGGACTTGGGCACGCGTCTGCCCTGGCAGGAGTGGTTGCCCGCCGCCAAAGCGCACGCTGCTGTGTCCGATATCCGCTGGCTGGCCTTCGGCCCGCACACGGATGCCAAGCTGCTGGTCGCCGCCCGCAAAGCGGGCGTGGCTAAAGCCGTAGCCCGTTCGCAGTTTGCCGAAACCCTGCGCACTATGCTGTCTAGCTCGGACGTGCATCCCGAGCGCAGCGAGGGATCCTCGCTGGCGCATGGGTAACTCCAGCTGTAGATAGAATATGCGCCAGCAATGATCCTTCGCTGGTCAGGCTTCGGCAATCTGGTGTGGATTTATCAAACCGCTCAGGATGACACGTAAACGATAAAAAAGCGGCCCGTGCAGAGCACGGGCCGCTTAGGCTTACACGAACGATCGCTTACGGAGCGATCTGGCGCAGCTGTTCCATCAACAGCGAACCGCCGCCAGCCGCCAGGCCGACCGCGGCCAGCACCACGCCGCCGATCAGGCCGGTAACGAAGAAGCTCACCAGCCAACCTACGATCACCGTGATCGCCGTCTGGCCAGTATCCAGGTCCAGCGCCTCTTGAGCAGCAATGAACCACGAGACCAGGCCCAGGATCGCGCCGATGCAGGCGATCGGGGCAGTGATGCAGCCCAACAGGGGCACGAACGCGCCCACTACGCCTACCACGCCCGCCAGATTCCAGATCTGGGCCAGGCCCAGCGTGCGCACCATCTCGTCAAAGGTTACATCCGCCTTGAAGAGCGACTTGCCCAGCCACGAGATCAGAAAGGCGCCCAGCGCAAAGCCTGCCACGCTGACCACTGCGCCTACCACACCGCCCAGCAGCCAGCTGGTTACATCCAGCTGCCCGCCTTCACCATAAGCGAGGCTGGCCGCTGAGCCCAACTGGCTGAGCAGACCCACCACCGCCACAATGCCCCAGGCCGTGGGAGTAAAACTGGTGTCCTTCTCTACATCTGCATACACTTGGCGCTTGAAAGTCAGTGCGCCGATAATGCGTTCCATCAACATAAGTACTTCCTCCTATTGGGAAATGAATTCACTAGAGTTAACACGCTTTGCGAGAATTCGTTACCGCAGATCGTGCAGGCTGGGTACACTGGCCAGACCGCGGGCAGCCTGCATGGCGTTGTACACCGCCTGCACTACCGCCTCGGCGGCGAACGCGCCCACAATGTTCACGTCCGCCTTCTTGCGCCCAGTGCTCAGTGCAAAGATCGTGTCGCCATCTAACATCGTATTCGCCGGGCGCAGGCAACGCGCCAAGCCGTTGCTAGCCATGGCTGCCACTTTGGTGGCACCTTCTTTGTCCAGGATGGCGTTGGTGGCCACTACGCCGATCACGGTGTTGCTGCCCTGCGCTAACCCCATCACACTGCGCCCGGCGGGCGTGCGTAACAGTTGCAGGCTGTCGGCAAACAAGCCCTTGCCGATCTTGACCGGGCCTTTTTTGACGGAACGCACTCCGGCCAGGATCTCGCCATCTGGCCCGATGACATCACCAAACGCGTTGACGGCGATCAGCGCCCCGACCTTGACCCCGCCGCCCGCGTCCAACAGCGCGTTGCCGATGCCAGCCTTGACCGCCTGGCCCATGCCCAGCAGCTTGCCCACCGTGGCGCCCATGCCTGCCCCGGCATTGCCCTGGGCGGGCTCGGCGCTGCTGGCGTTCTGGCAGGCCTCGTAGCCCATCTCAGCATCCGGGCGGCGCTTGGCCGAGCCGATGCCGAGGTCGAACAGGATCGCCGCCGGCACGATAGGTACACGCGCCACACCCACGTTCAATCCAACTTTGCGTTCTTCGAGATAGCGCATGGCGCCGCTCGCCGCGTCCAGGCCGAAGGCCGAGCCGCCTGCCAGCATGATGGCGTGTACTTTACTCACCAGGTGCGCTGGCTGCAGCGCATCGGTCTCACGCGTGCCCGGCGCGCCGCCGCGCTGGTCTACGCCGGCCACCGCACCCTTCTCGGTCAGAATGACGGTGCAGCCGGTGGCGGCTGCCTCGTCGTGCGCATGGCCTACGCGGATGCCGGGGATGGCGGTGATGGAATTATTTGGCATTGGAGTTCTCCTGCGGGGAGTGTACCAAAACAGCGGTCAGCGATCAGTAGTCAGCCGTAGGCTATAGGCCGTAAGCTTACTCGCTTATAACCGTGTGGTTTCCACAGACTGTCTTTGCGAGCGAGTGAAACGAGCGAAGCAATTGAAGATTGCACAATCCCCAAGCCGATATGCAACCATAGCGTGGAGATTGCTTCGCTTGCGCTGCTGCGCAGCACAATGCTCGCAAAGACGGCCAGGGCTCACGCGTATTGCCTTGGCGTGCTCAGCTTACAGCGCGGCGGCCTTGGCGCGCAGCACAGCGCGCTGGCGCGTGTTCCTCGCCAGATCGGCAGCGGTCATCAGTTCCGAGCGCGCTTCTTCGGTGCGGCCCATCTGGGCAAGCAGTTCCCCGCGCACACTCGGCAGCAGGTGTGACCCGCGCAGCTGCCCCTGCGATGAAAGCTGGTCGACGATGTGCAGAGCCTCGGCAGGGCCGCTCGCCATCGACACCGCCACGGCGCGGTTGAGCTCAACCACCGGGCTGGGAGCCAGGCGGCCGAGCGCTTCGTAGAGGAGCACAATGCGCTCCCAATCGGTCTCCTCGACGCTCGGCGCGATGGCGTGGCATTCCGCAATCGCCGCTTGCAGCGCATAGTTTCCGCGGCCGCAACCGCGCCCGCGCCCCACAGCGTCCGCCCGCTTGAGTGCGGCCCGGCCGCGCTCGATCTGGGCGCGGTCCCAGCGCGCCCGATCCTGCTCGCTGAGCAGAATAGGTGTGCCGTCCTGGCTAACCCGCGCCCCGAACCGGGATGCCTGGAATTCCATGAGCGCCACCAGGCCGTGCACCTCCGGCTCGCCCGGTAACAGGCCGGCCAGCACGCGTCCCAGCCGCAGCGCCTCGTTGGCGATTTCAGTACGTATCCAGTGCTCGCCCGCGGTCGCCGCGTACCCCTCGGTGAAGAGCAGGTATACGACTCCTAGCACAGCACCAAGTCGCGCAGTCCACTCGCTCGGCTCGGGAGCCTCAAAGGGCACCTGCGCTGCCGAGAGGGTCTTCTTGGCGCGCACGATGCGCTGCTGCACAGTCGCCACTGGCACCAGGAGCAGGCGGGCGATTTCTTCGGTCGTCAGGCCGGCGACTACGCGCAGGGTGAGGGCGACCTGCGCCTCACGCGAAAGCACCGGATGGCAGGCGGTGAACACCAGCCGTATGACGTCATCGTCGATCGGTTGCCATTCGTCTTCGCTGGTCTCTGATAGGTCGTGGGCAATGCTGCGGTAGCGCTCGTCGAGGCGTTCCCGCCGGCGCCAAAAGTCAATCGCCTTGCGCTTGGCGACGGCGGTGAGCCAGGCGCCCGCATTCTGTGGGACGCCTGACTCCGGCCAATGGGTCAGCGCGTCGATGAGCGCTTCCTGTGCCAGGTCTTCGGCCAGGCCAACATCGCCGGTCATCTTGGCAAGCGTCGCCACAATACGGGCGCTCTCGATGCGCCAGACGGCTTCGACCGTTCGCTGGATGTCGCTCACGATGTCACCAGGTTGGGCCGCTTAGCGGTCGTCGCTCTGGCGCTGGGTGCTCTTCTTGACATACTCGTTGTCGGCGTAATCGGCGAAAGCCTCCTCAGCCGACGGAATGCGGCGCACCTCAAGCTTGGAGCCCGGCCCGAGCGGAGCGCGGCTGGCCCACTCGATGGCTTCCTCTTTGCTTGAAACTTCCAGAATCCAGAACCCGTTGAACAGTTCGTGGGTCTCGCCGTAAGGGCCATCGGTCACGATTGGCTTCTTGCCGGCGAAATCGACCACGAATCCTTCGGTCGCAGGTGCCAGGCCTTCTACGCTGGCCAGCACGCCCGCCTTAGTCAAGGCCTCGTTGTAGGCGCCCATGGCGTTGATAATCTCTTCGAAGTCGACCTTCTGACTCGCTTCGAACGCCTCCTGCGTGTCGCGCATGATGAGCATGTACTTCATGGTAGTTCTCCTTTCGTGCGAGGCCGCCCGTTGCAGCCTCCTACTATCACGTCGAACAGGAATGCCACGAATCGACATGCATTTTAATCCGCCTCATCCTCCCGAATCTCCTGCATGCGCCGCGACAGATCCGGCACTTTGCGCCCGTATTCCTGCGACATCAGCGGCGAAGTGATCAGGAAATCGGCCGAGGCGCGGTTCGACGCGGTCGGGATGTTGTGCAGCACCGCCAGGCGCAGTAAGGCCTTCACATCCGGGTCGTGCGGCTGCGGCTCCAGCGGATCCCAGAAAAAGACCAGCATATCGATCTCGGCCACTGCGATAGCGGCGCCCAGCTGCTGGTCGCCGCCCAGCGGGCCGCTGAGGAAGCGGCTCACCGGCAGCCCGGTCGCCTCGCTGATGCGCGTGCCGGTGCCGCCGGTGCCATACAGCTCGTGCTTGGCGAGGGTGCCCTTGTTGTAGACTGCCCACTCGATGAGGTCCTTCTTGCGCCCATCGTGGGCCACCAGGGCAATGCGTTTCTTGGCAGGCAGAGAATGAATTGGCATAGTTACCCCGCGTAAATGAGCTCGGTTTGCGGCGCGCCGAGGAACTCGCAGCCGGTTTCGGTGACCACAATGTCTTCCTCGATGCCGATGCAGCCGTGGCCCGCCACCATCAGGCTGGGCTCGATGGTGAAGACCTGGCCCGCCTCCAGCGGCATGTTGGGCGTCTCGCCATATTTCTCCCACAGCGGGCCGAGCAGCGCTCCGCCGTCGTGTACGCTGCGGCCCATCTGGTGGCCGAGGGCATGCTTGAACTCGGTATAACCCGCATCGGTGACGATTTTGCGGGCGGCCGTGTCGACTTCAAGCCCGGTCACGCCGGGCTTGATCAGCGCCACCGCCGCCTCGATGGCGGCTCGCGCCGTGTCGAAGCCGTGCTGCACTTCGGCGGGCGCGGCACTCTCGCCAGGGCGCAGTACATACATCACCCGTTGGATGTCGGAGGTGTAGTCCTCCTCCAAGACGCCAAAATCGAAGTGGATGATCTGGCCGGGCTCGACCTTGATCTCAGTGGGTGCGGCGTGGCCGATGGGGCTGTCCGGCCCGGCGTTGACCGCCGGGCAGAACTTCTGCTCCCAGGCGAAGCCCAGCCCGCGCTTCAGCGTCTCGGCGTGCATGTGGGCGGCGATCTCGCGCTCGGTCTGGCCCACCTTGACGAAGGGGTAGGTGGCGGCGTAGATCTCGGCCGTGCTGGCGATGGCTTTGCGGATGCGGCGCTGCTCCTCGGCGGTCTTACGGCCGCGCACCGCGTTGATGACCGGCTCGGCGGAGACGATGCGCCCGGCGTACTCGCCCAGATATTCGCGCAGCAACTCACCCAGGCCGCTGCTCAGGCCATCGGCAAACGGGTCATTGCGTGAGATGTTAACCGCGATCTGTTTGGGATCCAGCCGCTTGAGCGTATCTTGCAGCGCTTGCCGTACGGATTGGTCATAACCCACGATGGTGTCATACGCGCCAGTATTGTGCGCTGTGTCCGCTTCCAGGTTGCCGAGGATCGCGATGCGTTCGCCCTGGCGCGTCATGATCAGCGCGCTCTGCCAGGTCAGGTCGGCGCCGAAGATGATCGGCAGCATCGGGTCGCCTGCCGCACGCGTCTCGCGCACGAAGGTCAGCCACATATCTACGCCCTTCTCCTGCAGAATGCTCACCGCTTGCTGTGTTTTCTCTTGTACGAGTCTTGCCATCACGCCCGCCAATCTACTAATCAGTTAGTGACTTTGTCGTATCGCCGCACTATATATGGAACCAGTCATTCCGACCGAGTGAAACGAGGGAGGAATCCTTTAGGGCATTGCAAATCGGCTTGAATTTCTTTGCCCTAAAGGATTCCTCCTCACGGCATTCGCCGTTCGTCGGAATGACTAGATAACCTACCATGCGTACGCTTCCGGCGCCTCGCCACCCGGGCCAGGCCAGATCTCGTCCAGCTTCTGCATCGCCTCGGCATCGAGCGTGAAGGCCAGCGGCTCCAGCGCCGTCTCCAACTGCTCCAGCGTGCGCGGGCCGATGATCGGCGCCGTCACGACAGGATTCGCCAGCAGCCACGCCATCGCTACCGTGGCCGGGCTGGCGCCTAGCTGCTTGCAGAAGGCTTCGTAGTCCTTGTGCTGCTGCTCGCGGCGCTGGATTTGTTCCTGGTTGCGCTCGTCGGTGCGGCGGCTGTCTTTCACCTTCTCGAAGGCGCCCGCCAGCGTGCCGGCCGCCAGCGGGCTGTAGGGAATCAGGCCCAGGCCGTACTCGCGGCAGGCGGGCACGACCTCCTGCTCGATGCGGCGGGCGGCCAGGTTGTACAGGCTCTGCTCGCACACCAGCCCCATGAAGTGGCGCGCCTTGGCTTCGGCCTGCGCCTGCGCAATATGCATCCCAGCGAAGTTGCTGCTGCCCACGTAGATCACTTTGCCTTGCTGCACCAGCACCTCCATCGCCTGCCAGATCTCTTCCCATGGCGTGTTGCGATCCACGTGATGCATCTGGTACAGATCGATGTAGTCGGTTTGCATGCGGCGCAAGCTGGCTTCGCAGGCCTGGCGGATGTGCAGCGCCGAGAGGCGCTTCTGGTTGGGCCAATCGCCCATCTCGCCGTAGACTTTGGTAGCCAGCACCACTTTCTCGCGGCGGCCACCCCCTTGGGCGAACCAGCGCCCGATGATGTTCTCGGTGATGCCTTCGCCCTTCTTCCAGCCGTACACATTGGCCGTATCGAAGAAGTTGATGCCCAGCTCCAAAGCGCGGTCCATGATGGCGAAGCTATCGGCCTCTGTAGTCTTGGGGCCGAAGTTCATCGTGCCCAAACATAAACGGCTGACCTGCAGGCCGGTGCGTCCGAGATAGGTGTATTGCATGTCCATGGGATGGCTCCGTTAGTTTTGCACCGGCACAGCGGCCGGTTGGATGTGTGGTTTTTGCGCCAGGCTGCCCAGATAAATGGCCTCAGTGGCTAGCGAGAGCGTGAGCGCCACGGCCGCGGTGGGGATACTGGGCAGGCGCAGGGCTACGCCCGCCGCCAGCACAGCGGCCAATACGGCCAACTCCAAAGCCATCGCATAAGCTTGCGGGCGCGTGTTGCGGCGGGCGGTCAGCAGGCCGCGCGCCAGGCACACGGCTGCCATCGCTATCGGCAGCAGCACGCCCAGGCGTGCGCCGCGCTCAGCGATCAACGCCAGTTCATCTCCCACGCCGATCAGCGTGTGGAAGTAAAAATCAGAAAGCGGGGTGAACGCCACTAACGCCAGCAGCACACTGCTCACCAACCCAACCGTGTAACTAAAGCGTCGCAGGGCCGGTTGGCTGACCGGCTCATCGTAATGGGCGATCGTGACTTCAGGCAAAGCCATCTCCAGCGAGCGGCTGATGAAGAATAGGCCATTCAGCACCGGCCAGGCCGCCAAAGCCGTCTCCGGCTCCGGACTGCGCGCTAGGGCCGCGGCGATCAGCGGCTGCGTGAACAGGAACAACAGGTTGCTGGTGGCCAGCGGCCAGTGGAAGTTGACCAGGGCGCGGTAGCTCAGGTCTGGCGCGCGCAGCACACTGTCCGCGCCGAAGTGCTCGCGCACCAGCGCGGCCGAGGCGATATGGGCGTAGATCGCCTCGGCGATCACGCCCAGGCTGAGCGCCAGCGCGGCGATGGCGATGCCACTCATGCTGGTCAGCACGGCCAGCAGGGTGGCCGCACCCGCCGAGGCCAGTAGACGCACCACCGTGCCTTTGCCCACCGAGGCGCTCTGCCCAAAACGGATCAATATGCCCTGGCGGAAGCGTCGCCAGGCGATGGCCGCGCTCCAAAACAGCATCAGTTGCAAACCCAGCTTGACGGAAGCCAACAGGCTGGCGGGCACGCCCATCCAATCCCGCACTACCAGCTCAAACAGGGGGGACCAGCCCAGCAGCGCCTGCAACACGGTGGTGCCAACCATCAGTTGGATGGTGAAGCGGCGCAGCATGGCGTAGTTCTGTGGGCTGCGCGCCAGCGCCGTACTCGTGGCCAGCAGCGAGATGACCGGGCTTTCGATGGTGATGCTCAGCGAAGCCGCCAAGCCGAACGCCGCGATCATGTGCACGCTGTCTGGCAGGCGCGCCAGGGCGGCGTTGATGTAGGGCATCTCCAGCGCCATCAGCAGCCAGCTAGCCGCCAACGGCAGCCAGGTCAGCAGTATTCGTTTTTGGGTGAGTGGTGAAGCAGGGGTTTCGGCGGTGGCTTGCATATCTGCTGAGTGTACCAAATCAGTTGACAGCTAACAGAGCTTGCAGTGCTGTTTGTCTTTGCGAGCCGAGCGATAGCGAGGCGAAGCAATCCCCAAGCTGGGATTTACAAGTCCTGGCTTGGGGATTGCTTCGTGCGCCGCGAAGCGGCGGCTCGCAAAGGCATCAGAACGCGCACGTCATTCCGACGAAGCCGCAGGCTGAGGAGGAATCCTTTAGGGCATTTCAAGGACTAGCCTGGTTTTTGCAATGCCCTAAAGGATTCCTCACTTCGTTCGGAATGACTGAATTGCGGAACTGGGCAGGCTCGAATCTGTGTTCCTCATTCCACTCCCGCAGGGAGTGCAATGAGGAGACTAACAGACTAACCGACCAATCAACTACCTGACTGTCTTTGCGCCCCAATCCCTTGATAAAATTCCCACCACCCATGAACTTTGACCACAAATCCGGCATCCTCCTGCACATCACCAGCCTGCCCGGCCGCTTTGGCGTGGGCGATCTGGGGCCGCGAGCGCATGCCTGGGTCGATTTCCTGGCTGCCTCCGGCACACGTTGGTGGCAGACCCTGCCGCTTGGCCCCACCGGCTACGGTGAATCGCCGTACCAGTCTTACTCCTCGTTTGCCCTCAACCCAGTCCTCATCAGCCCAGAGCTGCTGGCCGAAGATGGCTTGCTGGATATGGCTCACCTGCAGACCGCACCGATCTTCCCTGCCTCGCATGTTGAGTTTGGCGCAGTCACCGAATGGAAACGCAACTTGTACCAGGTTGCGTTTGCGCGTCTGGCTGGGATGGCTGCCCTTGAGCAGGAGTTTGAGGAATTTTGCGCGGCGCAGTCCGCCTGGCTGGAAGATTACAGTCTGTTCATGACGCTGAAAGGGGAGTATGGACAGATGGCCTGGCTGCACTGGCCCGCGCCGTTGCGCGATCGCCAGCCGGAGGCGCTGGCCGCCGCCCGCCAGGAGCTGGCCCCCAAGCTGCGCTATTACGCCTTTCAGCAGTTCTTGCTGTTTCGCCAGTGGAACCGCCTGCGTGCTCACATGGCCGCCCGCGGCGTGGGCGTGATCGGCGATTTGCCCATTTATGTGGCCCACGATAGCGTGGACGTATGGCGTCTGCCGCAACTCTTTGAACTCGACGAGAGTGGCCAGCCGCTGCGCGTGGCCGGCGTGCCGCCTGACATGTTCACTTCCACCGGTCAACTGTGGGGCAACCCGTTGTATCGCTGGGACCTGCACAAAAAGCAGGGCTACGCCTGGTGGCTGGAGCGCCTGCGTGCCACGCTGGCCTTATCCGATGTGATTCGCCTGGATCATTTCCGCGGCTTTGCCGATTATTACGCCATCGCCGCTGGCGAGCAGACCGCCATCAACGGGGTCTGGGAGTTGGGGCCGGGGGCAGACTTCTTCGAAACCGTCGAACGCGAGCTAGGCAACCTGCCGCTCATCGCCGAAGACCTCGGCGGAGATAACGCACCCCAGGTTATCGCCCTGCGCGACAAGTTTAATTTGCCCGGCATGAAGATCTTCCAGTTTGGTTTCGACAGCGGCATGCAGCACCCGTTCTTGCCGCACAATTACCCGGTCAATTGCGTGGCCTACCCCGGCACGCATGACAATGAAACCTTCCTGGGCTGGTATGCACAAGCTCCCCAGCACGAGCGTGAGTTCTGCCTCGAATACATCGGCGATGACGGCCGCAACATTGCCTGGGCCATGCTGCAGCGCCTGTGGGATTCCAAGGCCGCCCTGGTGGTGGCGCAGCTGCAGGATTTCCTGGAGTTGGGGGCCGAGGGCCGCATGAATGTGCCCGGCACGCTGGTCAACAACTGGCGCTGGCGCGCCGATGGCGACGCGCTCACGCCGCAGCTTGCATACAAGATCGCTGCTTTGAACGAGCGTAGTTCGCGTGCTAACCCATCAGTTAATTGATTAATCGGTTAATCCCTGTCCCTTTTGTGTGTAAAAGCGATTATCGGATTAACAGATTGATTAGATCTGTGTTCATCTGTGGAAAACTTCCTGCTGTGTCTTTGTGGTGAGATTTGCTTCCACACAAAACGCTGCCCAGAATAACAGCCTTCGGGGAGCTGTCATTCCGGGCAGCTGTGGGCTGTGAGCCAGCCCACCAAGGAGAAGTGCACGGGAGGGGAATTAATATCCGTGCATGGCCCCCAGTATAGAAAAAACGACCCCGTGAGGGGTCGTTTTTAGGCTACTTCTTTTTCTTCGCTGCTGCTTTCTTGGCCGGGGCCTTTTTGGCTGGAGCCTTTTTGGTCGCAGCTTTAGCTGCAGCTGCCTTCTTGGCTACCGGCTTCTTGGCCGGGGCCTTCTTCGCCGCCGCTTTCTTAGCCGGAGCGGCCTTCTTGGCCGCAGCTTTCTTCACCGCAGCTTTCTTGGCCGGAGCGGCCTTCTTCACTGCCGCTTTCTTAGCCGGAGCAGCCTTGGCTGCAGCTTTCTTGGCCGGAGCTTTTGCTGCAGGCTTAGCCGGAGCCTTCTTCGCCGGTGCTGGCTTGGCCGCTGGTTTCGGAGCCGGTTTGGGCTCCGCCTTCGGCGGAGTAGGGGCCGCAGCCTTGGGCGCTACCGGCGCAGGCTTGGGCGCGCTAGGCGCTGGGGCGGCCGGAGTGCTGGCCACGGGCGCAGGAGACCCTGAAGGAGACCATTCAGGGGCGAAGCGGCGCAACTGGTCCTTGGGCACCACATTGGTGCGGGCGCAGCGCGGGCAATAGGCGTTGTAGTGCTTCCAGCCCTTGGCCTCGATCTGGTCGAGCGCGGCGTGGATCGTTTCCTGGTTCAGGGTAAAAGGGGTGTGGCAATGCGTACAGCGTACAAGCATGGTTAACTCCTTTGTCAGTGAAGTCAATTATACATCTGGCGTCTGTGCCGCAGGCTTCAACGTAGCGATTAAGATTCCTATAAGGATCAACGCCGCCCCGCCTAGCTTCAGCCAGCCGGGCACTTCGCCTAGGAGCAGCACCGCCAGAATGGTCGAGCTCACCGGTTCGCCCAACAGGGCGATCGAGACATACGAGGCGGGCAGGTGTGCCAGCGCCCAGTTGAAACTGGAGTGGCCGATCAGCTGGGGCAGCACCGCCAGCAGCAGTAAGTATACATACGTCATTGGCGCAAAGCCGAAGGCGGGCTGCCCTGAGAACGGCACTAGCGCCACCAGCACGACGGCGGCCACGCCATATACAAGGAAGATATACGCGGTCAGCGAGAGCTGCGGCCGCAGGCTGCGCCCGATAAGGATGTAGCCTGCACCACTCCACGCGCCCACCAGGGCCAGGAAGTTGCCATAGAAGGCCCGCCCGGCCACGAATTCGCTCAGCGGCGGGCACTGAATGCCGCCAGCCGCTACCGAACAGCTATCGCTGAGCGCCACCACCACGCCGCCGGCCAGTGCCACCAGCATGCCCAGTAGCACGCCGCGGCCTAGCTTCTCTTTGAGGAACAGTGGCGCCAGCAGCGCTACCCATAGCGGATTGGTGGTCACCAGCACCACAGAGCTGGCCACGCTGGTGTATTCCAGCGAGAGGATCCAGCTGGCAAAGTGCACCGCCAGCAGCACGCCGCTCAGCGCCGCCAGGGCGTAGCCCCGGCGGTTCAGCTGCCGCAGCTCCCCGGTGTGGCGCGGCAAGGTCAGCGGGATCAGGATCAGCGCCGAGAGCGCCATGCGGTAGGCGGCGATCACCAGCGAGCCTACCTCTTGCTGCGCATAACGGATCAGCAGCGAAGACGAAGCCACGGCAAAAATGCCCAGCAGCAGCACCAAATGTGGCGGAAATTTGGGGTGGGTGGGGTCGCTCACGGCCGAATGTATACTTTTCTTGACAAAGGGGAAAGGCAACGACTACAATCGCCATTGGCATTGTAACCTAACCTATTTTTTGGCCGTTAACTCTTGAAAGGAGCACAAAATGGCTTTCACCCTTCCCGCACTACCTTACGATTTCAACGCCCTCGAGCCGCACATCGATGCCCGCACTATGGAGATCCACCATGGCAAGCATCACCAGGCCTATGTCAACAACCTGAACGCGGCCATCGAGAAGCACCCCGACCTTGCCGACAAGTCCCTCGAGGACTTGCTGAAGGACCTCAACGCCGTGCCCGAGGACATCCGCACCGCCGTACGCAACAACGGCGGCGGCCACTTCAACCACAGCCTGTTCTGGGAGGTCATGTCCCCCAGTGGCGGCGGTGAGCCCACCGGTGCGCTGGCCGAAGCCATCAACAAAGCCTTTGGCGACTTTGCCTCCTTCAAGGAGAAGTTCGCCGCGGCCGCCGCTGGCCAGTTTGGCTCCGGCTGGGCCTGGCTCGTCAAAGAGGGCGATGGCGTTGCTATCGTGGCTACCCCCAACCAGGACAACCCCATCTCCAATGGCAAGACCGCCATCCTGGGTGTGGATGTCTGGGAGCACGCCTACTACCTCAACTACCAGAACCGCCGCCCCGATTACGTCGGTGCCTGGTGGAATGTGGTGAATTGGGACGAGGTCGCTAAGCGCTTCGCTGCGTAAGCGCACCTAGTATTTCGCTAGGCAGCGACCTGCAACGTAGCACAAGATCATGGGCCAGTAAATTCTTACTGGCCCATGTACTTAGGCATAAAAGTAGGCTAGCAAAAATAGCAACCTGGGTGTAAAATTGCCTCAATGGAGGTTCACTAATGACCCATATCATCACTAGCTTGTGCCTGCGCGACGGTGGTTGCGTAGAGGTTTGTCCGGTTGAATGTATCGTTCCCGGTATGCCTCAGGACCAGTACCCGTGGTACTACATTGACCCCAATACCTGCATTGACTGCGGTGCCTGCATCCCTGAGTGCCCGTTTGAGGCCATCTTCACTGAGGATGAGGTGCCCGATGCCTATGAAGCCAAGGCTGACCAGAAGCAGGCCAAGCCTGCCGGCACCCCCGGTTTCGCCGAGCACTTCGAGGGCAGCAATCACCACGGACACGCCGTAGCCATTGATACGGTCAAGACCCTCACCCCGGGCGAATCGATGAACCTCCGTGAAGACATCCAGCCCAACTACGACTACTTCACCAGTGGCCCCGGCTACTGGGACGGCTGGCAACAGCATGGCAAGTAAGTCGCACACACAATAAGCAGATACAAAAGAGCCCGCCAATTTGGCGGGTTCTTTCTTTTGTACCCCATCTCACCGTGTATCCCGAGCGGAGCGAGGGATCCTCACAGACCAAGCCATAGATCCTCAAACCTCGCCAGCCTGTCATTGCGAGGCGGACTACTGAACTCTTCCCAAGATAGAAAGTGTTCAAGCCGAGGAATCCTTTAGGGCAAGAACAAACCGGCCGTTCTTGTAATGCCCTAAAGGATTCCTCGCTGCGCTCGGAATGACGACCCCGCCGGTTTTGCCAGCCTGTCATTGCGAGGCGCAAGCTCCGTCAGGAGCTGCGCACGAAGCAATCTTCCCCTCTCAGGGACAAACGTCAGCGCGGCAGAACACCCTCCGGCCTCTTCGTCATTCCGAGGCGGGCTATTGAACTTCTTCCCAAGATAGAAAGTGTTCAAGCCGAGGAATCCTTTAGGGCAAGAACAAACCAGCCGTTCTCGTAATGCCCTAAAGGATTCCTCGCTGCGCTCGGAATGACGCGGGTGTGCATCCCGAGCGCAGCGAGGGATCCTCGCAGACCAAAGCATAGATCCCTATCCCCTGATTCATGATGAGTATTTAAACATTCCAATGGACTAAAATTGGCGTACGCCCATGGCCTTGTGCCAGCGGCCACAACACCACTACCCATCTCAAAAGGACAGTATGAGCCAAGACGTACGTATTGAACAAGACTCCCTCGGCGAAGTAAAAGTACCCGCTGCGGCCCTGTACGGCGCACAGACCCAGCGCGCTGTAGAAAACTTCCCTGTCTCCGGCCTCAAGCCCTGGCGTGCCTTCGTGTGGTCCATGGCCGCTATCAAGCGGGCCGCCGCCGATGTCAACAGCGGCCTCGGCCTGCTGGATGGAGACAAGGCCAACGCCATCGCCCAAGCCGGCGCCGAAGTGATGGACGGCCAATGGGCCGACCAATTCGTCGTCGATCCCTTCCAGGCTGGCGCTGGCACCAGCCACAACATGAACGTCAATGAGGTGCTCGCCAACCGCGCCACCCTCATCCTCGGCGGCGAACTGGGCAACTACATCGTTAATCCTAACGACCATGTCAACATGGCCCAGTCCACCAACGACACTATCCCCACCGCTATCCGCTTGGGTGCGCTGTGGCGTTTGGACGAGCTGCTCGCCGCGGTAGACGGCCTGGCCGAAGCGCTGGAAGCCAAAGCCGTGGAGTTTGACGACATCGTCAAATCCGGCCGCACCCACTTGCAGGACGCCGTGCCCGTGCGCCTGGGGCAGGAGTTTGGCGCCTACGCCAAAGCCGTGCGCCGGGATGCCGAGCGCATCCGCCGCTCCGCCGAGGGGCTGCGCCGCCTCGGCATCGGCGGCACTGCCACCGGCACCGGGCTCAACGCTCATGCCGACTATCACAAGAATATGGTGCAGCGCCTCAGTGAGATCACCGGCCTGCAGCTGCATACCTCAGACAATCTCTTCGAGAGCATGCAGAGCCTGGCCGATGCCGCCGACTTCTCCGCCGCGCTGCGCACCTATGCCCTCACCATGACGCGCATCGCCAACGATTTCCGCCTGCTAGCCTCTGGCCCCTCCACCGGCCTGGACGAAGTGCGCTTGCCCGCGGTGCAGCCTGGCTCCAGCATCATGCCCGGCAAGGTCAATCCCGTCTTGGCCGAGATGATGAACCAGGCCATGTATCACGTCATCGGCTGCGACACCACTGTGGCGCTTGCCTCGGCGGCTGGCCAGCTGGAGCTCAACGTGATGATGCCCATCATCGCCCACAACCTATTCGAAATGATGCAAGTCATCATCGGCTCGGTCAACGCTTTCACTGAGCGTTGTGTCGTTGGCCTCACCGCCAATCAAACCAAGGCCGAAGGCTGGCTGGCGCGTAACGCCATCATCGTCACCGCCCTCAACCCGCTCATCGGGTACCAGGCCGGCGCCGCCTTGGTCAAAGAGGCCGTCAAGGATGATCTGGCCATCACGGACCTTGCCGTGGGCAAGGCGGATGCCGGGCAGCTCAAGCACGTGAAGGAAGACCGCCCCGTGACCGCTGACGAAATCCGCCACGCCCTGAGCGATCTGCGCAAGCTCACCGATGGCGGTATTGTCAAGTAAGGTTTAGGGTTGTTGGAGCGGGCGGATCTTCTGAATGTCCGTCCGCTCCATTTGGCTGGCCCGGTATAGGTCGTAACCTTGCTGCAGGTTCAGCCACAATTCGGCGCTGGTGCCGAAGAAACGTGCTAAACGTAGCGCCGTACTGGGGGTGATGCCGCGGCGCCCATTGATGATCTCGTTGATGCGCTGGTAGGGGACTTGCAAACTGCGCGCCAAGGCTTGCTGGTTGATCTGCATGGGCTCAAGGAATTCCTTGAGCAGGATCTGGCCTGGGTGAGTGGGTTGCCTGTGGGTTGGAGTGCGATGCATAGCTTTCTCCTAGTGATAGTCAACTATTTCTACTTGCTGTGCGCCATTGGGGGTCCACACAAAGCAAATGCGATATTGCTGATTGATGCGGATGCTGTGCTGCCCCTTGCGGTTACCCGCAAGCGCTTCTAGCCGGTTGGCAGGCGGTATGCGCAAGTCTGCCAGCGTAACGGCCGCTTCCAGGTAATCCAGCTTGCGCACAGCAATCGCCCACAGATTGCTCGGGCATGTGCGGCGGGCCGTCGGCGTATTCCTACCGTTGTAGATGTCCTCTGTGCCGCCACCCTGAAAGGACAATATCATGGTTAGCATTGTAGCACGGATAGCATGCTAGCGCGCTCTTCTTTTGCACTACAATCATTCAATGCTCCCAGAGATCAAGCAAACCCTGCTCACACTGGAGAAACTGCGCGGCCAGGCCAGCGCCATCATTCAAGCCACACCAGCGCAGGGCCTCAACTGGCGGCCAGAATTGCCCGCGGGCGCCGATGGCGTCAATTCGCTGGCGATCCTCGGTGTGCATACCGCCGGGGCTGAGCATTTCTGGTTCGCGGAGTTGATCGGCGGCCAGCCGCACACGCGGGTGCGTGAAGAAGAGTTTGCTTTCGTTGCCTCCTCGGCTGATGAGGTCCTGCAGCGCCTGGCGGCTGTGGCCGCCGAGAGCCAGCCGATCCTCGCCGCCCTGACAGCCGATCAGCTCGAGAGCAGCATCACCTACGACGGCCATGTGCACCCGGTACGCGGCATCCTGCAGCATGTCATTTCGCATTACAGCCTGCATATCGGGCACATGCAACTCACCTACCAGTTATGGGCGCAGGGTAAAGCTTTCCAACCCTGAAGGTAGATACAAAAAGCGCCTGCAAACTGCAGGCGCTTTTTTTTGTTTTTGTTACCGGGCTATTGCTACGGAATGCTGTAACTTTGCAGCTCGATAGTATTTTCAAAGCCGGCGGCGCCATCAATTTCAGCGTTGCCGGTGCTCTTTACCCAGCCAACGTTGTGTGCAAACCAGGTGGTGTTAGTGGAAACCATGCTGAACGGCACCGTGATACCCATCAGAGTCATCTGCAGGTCAAACGTGGTCACCACCTCAACCTTCAGTGCGTCGTAAACGCCAGCTGGGGTGCTTACGCTCTCGATAGCCATGGCCTGGTAGGCCTGCGTCACCGAGCCAGCGACATCGCTGACGATGTCGGCCGTGGTTACTGTGCCCTGAAGCTGGAAGCTCTGCTGCCAGTTGTCGCCCGGCGCGGTGTCACGCGGCATGGTGATGCCGGTGGTCTGCAGCGTCTCCAGCGTGGCGTTCAGGCCGGTGTAGCTCAACGAGGCGTCTGCACCCCCGCCGTACTCAAGAGCGATCACGCCCTCATCTGCGCACGACCACTGCTGGGTCACGATCAGCGGCTCACCGCCGGTGTCGTGAGTTTGGGTGACGGTAAAACCAGTGTCGCTTACATTGCTAGCCGTCGTTGTCCAGCTGAAGGGGCCGGTTTCGCCAGTGCCCTGATAGCTCCAGCTAGCGCCTTCGGACACGGGCATATAAGGCACGCTGCATAGGCTGCCGCTCTCAACCTCGGCCGCTTCTTCGCTGGCCGTGGTGGCTTCTACTTCTGGAGTGGATAGCGTGCCTTCCGGCGTGGGGTCACCGCCGCCACAGGCGGCCAGCAGCAGGCTCATCAAAGCCAAAAAGACAAACAACTTGCCAAACAGTTTCATTCGGTCTCCTGTGAAATGGGTATGCATAGATAACGAAAATCGCCAGAGAATAGCACGCCAGAACTTGTTTGACAATCTCAAATCCCTCGTACAAAAAAGGCGTCCGCCAAAGTGGCGGACGCCTTCTTCAGCTACGGGATGCTGTAGCTCTGCAATTGGATTAGATCGGAGAAAGCAAAACCCTCAAAGTTATACGCACTTTCTGTTTGCACCCATCCGATATCTTTCACGAACCATGTGTGCCCTTGTATGCTGATGCTGAAAGGCGGGCCAGATTCCGCTCCCATACTTATCTGCATTTCGATGTTGGTATTCACAGCCACTTTGATGGCTTCAAAAGTACCCGCGGGCACAGTGACTGTTTCCATACCAACTGCGGTGTAGTGGTAGGCCGCCGAGCCGGTGCTGTCGGCGCTCAACCCTTCGTCCACTTCTATTTGGCCGCCGAGGACAAAGTTTTGTTGCCAGCTGTCGCCGACACTGATCGTGCTGGGCAGGCTGACTCCGCTGTAGGATATGGTCGCAAAATTCGCGGTAAGCCCTTCCGCGGCCACACTGCTTGCTGGCCCGCTACCGTGTTCCAGGGCGGCCAGGCCGTCTGCGGTGCAGGCCCACTGGTGGGTGACCAGCACGGTCTCGCCGCTGCCGCTGGTCACCGCGTTTGTGATCACGAAACCGCTGCCGCTCACTCCTGAGATGGTGGCGGACCAGCTGTATGGGCCGTCGAAGCTGGTGCCTCCATACACCCAGGTGGCGCCTTCCACTACTGGGTGATATTCATTGGTGCATATGTCAGCGGCGGCCGCGTCTCCGCCTGCAGGACCGGTGCCCGTCTCGTCGCCTGCGGAGCCAGTTCCAGTGGCTGGGGCCTCTGCCTCAATGCCTGCAGCGGGAGCCTCCACCGAACCATCCCCGCCGCCGCAAGCGGACAGCAAGGCCATGAGGGCTAGGATGGTCATTAGTGTGAAATCGAATTTGCGTACCACGTCATCACCTCTCCTTGGGTATGTGCAGATAACGACATACTTGCGAGAATGGCACGCAAATCGCGCTAATTACTGATTACCAGTTACCATTTCCCCATGCCCATACGCATGTTGCCTGACGAGCTGGCCTCGCAGATCGCCGCTGGTGAAGTGGTCGAGCGCCCCGCCTCGGTCGTCAAAGAGTTGGTCGAGAACGCCCTGGATGCTGGCGCCAGCCGTATCCAGGTGCGTATTGAAGGCGCTGGCCAGCGCCTGATCGAGGTCAGTGATGATGGCCTAGGCATCCCGGTAGCTGAGCTGCCGCTGGCGCTGGAGCGCCATGCCACCAGCAAGCTCAGCACGCCGGATGACCTGGAGCACATTCACACGCTGGGCTTCCGCGGCGAGGCGCTGGCCGCCATCGCCTCGGTCTCGCGTTTCACGCTCACCTCGCGCCCGCCGGAGAGCGAAGCCGCCGCCCGCATCCAGGTGGATGCGGGCAAGCGCGCGGGTCTGGAGCAGCTCGGCGCCCCTGTGGGCACTTTGGCGCATGTGGAGGACCTGTTCTTCAACCTCCCGGCGCGCCGCAAATTTTTGAAGGGCGATGCCACCGAGCGCCGTCACATCAGCCAATTGGTGGCGCGCTATGCCCTGGCCTATCCGCAGGTGGCCTTCGACTTGCAGATCGACGGCAAGCACATGCTACAGACCAGCGGCAACGGCGACCGCCGCGAGATCCTGGCGGCCCTCTACGATGCGGGCATGGCGCGGCGCATGATCCCGGTCGAGTCGCCCGAGGAGCCGATCGCCGTCAGCGGTTTCATCAGCCCGCCGGAGCTCACGCGCGGCAACCGCGCCGAGCTGACCTTCTTTGTCAATGGCCGCTGGGTGCAAGACAGCGCCCTGGCCGCGGCTGCCATCCAGGCCTATCACGGCTTGCTGATGGTGGGGCGCTATCCGCTGGTGGTGCTATTTATTGACATGCCCAGCGAACTGGTGGATGTCAATGTGCATCCCACCAAAGCCGAGGTGCGCTTTGCCCAGCGCGACCGCGTGTTCACCACCGTGCAGCGCGCCGTGCGCCGCGCCCTGTTGGCGCACGCGCCCATTCCGCAGCTGGAGCCGCTGCAGCCCGGCCTGGCCTGGCGGCCGATGCCCGCCCCGCCCGAGCCCACGCCTGAACCCGAATCCGAGCTGGCCGCCCCGCCGCAGCACAACGCCGGCGAGATCATCGATGCCGAAACCGAGCCGGCGGTAGCACAACCGCGCCTGCCCGGCGTGCCGCTGTTGCGCCTGGTGGGGCAGGTTGGCTCGGCCTACCTGGTAGCCGAGGGGCCGGATGGCTTGTACCTTGTAGACCAGCATGCCGCGCATGAGCGCGTGCTCTTCGAGCGCTTCCGTAGCCAGCGCCAGCAACTTGGCTCCCAGTTGCTGCTGGAACCAGTGACCGTAGAGTTGCCCGCCGCCCAGGCGGAGCTGCTCGACGGCCAGTTGGATACGCTGTGCGAGCTGGCTTTTGAGATCGAGCCGTTTGGCCCGCAGGCCTATAAAGTGCGCGCCATCCCGGCGGTGTTATTGGGCAGCGATCCGGAAGCGGCCCTGCGCGCCGTTGTCGAAGACTTTGAAGAAGATGAGCAGCCCCTGGAGAAGGAGCTGGAAGCCAAGCTGATCGCCCGCATATGCAAGCGCATTGCGGTCAAAGCGGGCCAGCAGCTCTCGCCGGAGGCGCAGCGCGCGTTGCTGCGTGATCTGGAAGCCTGCGAAGCGCCGCGCACCTGCCCCCATGGCCGCCCGACGATGATCCACTTATCGATCGATGTGTTGGAAAAGCAATTCGGGCGGCGCGGCGCCCGCTAAGACAGCAAATCAAAAGAGGTGACCAGCGGTCACCTCTTTTTCGTCTTGGGCTCGGCGATCAGCGTCACCAGCTTTTGGGTTTGCTGTGCGCTGTAACTTTGCGGGTCTGTCTCCAGCATGGATTGCTGCTGGCGGGTGGCCTGGTAGGCCAGCTCTGGCGCCGGGGTGAATACCGCCTCAATATCGTGATTGAGTTGCTTTTGTAGTTCAGCGGCATTGACGGCCAGGTCATTACGCACGCGGTGCACCATGACCACGATGCGCTGGGCGTGTAACTGGCTCATCCGGTTGAGATCGGCCAGCAAGGCTTTGGTCTGATCCACGGTGTAGGGGTCAGGCTCAGCCACCACGACAATGTGTGTGCAGTGCTCTAGGGCGCGCTGGCTGCTGGTGGGCAAGTTTACGCCCAGATCGAGCACCACATGGTTGGTGATCTGTTTCAGTTCGCTTACGATGGCGCCCATTTGCTCGCCTGCATGCAGCAGACTGGCGTCGCTGGGGCGCGTGCCGGCCAGCAACAGGCGCTGGTTGTCCTTGTGCTCGGTCAGTGCGCCTTCCACAGCGCTGCGGTAGATATCACGCGTGGAGCGGTGCAGCAGCTCGATCAGGCCCTCGCCGCTTTGGCTTAGGCGCACGTTAAGGTCACCATGACCAGGGGTGAGCTCCGCCAGGATTACGCTGTTCTGGGGATACTTCTCCGCAAAGCCTGTCGCCAGGTTGATGCACAGGGTGGATACGCCCTGGCCGCCTTTGGCGGCCAGCACGCCCACGACTGTGCGGGCGCCGCCCGCGGGGGCGCCCGGGCTTGGTGTAGACGGCTGGCTGCTTACTGGAGCGGCTGGCAGCGGGGGTAGCATCCCAGTCACCGGGCGCTTGAGGATGTTGCGCACACGCGCCACCAGTTCGGCAGGGTGGGTGGGCTTGGTCAGGTAGTCGTCGGCGCCGGCCTCGAGGCCAGCCACTTTGTCGTCTACCTGAGCTTTGGCGGTGAACAGGATGATGGGGATATTGGCGGTCTGTGGGTTGGCGCGTAGACGGCGGGTCACCTCGTAGCCGTCCATCTTGGGCATCATTACATCCAAGAGGATCAGATCGGGCTTGACTTCAGTGACCTTATCGAGGGCTTCTTGCCCATCTTTGGCGGCGTGGATGATGAACCCTTGCTTCTCAAGCGTGGTCCCCACCAGCTTAAGGGTGTCCAAATCGTCATCAACGACCAGCAATGTGTGCGTCTGTGCCATAAGGGTAAACGAGTCTAGCACAAAGGTGCATAAGGGGCAATTGGCGCAAGGTTAGGAGGGTGCAAGGTGCGGCTGGGCAGCGTCGCTATAATGGAAAGCCATGCCTGCACCACCTCTGCTCTCTGCGGCTACGCTTGGTGGCCTGCGCCCCGACCGTCCCCTGGTTGTGGGCTTTTCTGGCGGGCCAGACAGCGCCGCCATGCTGCACGCTTTGCAGGCGGGCGGCTGGCCGCTGGTGGCGGCCCACCTGGATCACGGCCTGCGCCCCGAGTCGGCGGCCGAGGCCGAGGCGGCTGGGCGCGTGGCGGCCGGTTACGGCGTGTCGTTTGTCAGCCAGCGTGTGGACGTGGCCGCGCAGGCGGTTGCCGCTCAAGAATCCATCGAGGCGGCGGCGCGGGCCGCCCGCTATGGCTTCTTGTTTGGCGCCGCCGAGCAGCACGGCGCGCAAGCCGTGTTGGTGGCCCACACCGCAGACGATCAGGCCGAAACCCTGCTGATGCACCTGCTGCGCGGGGCTGGGCCGCAAGGCTTGCAGGGAATGCAGACGCACTGGCTGCCTAACCTGTGGAGTGCAGAGGTTGCCCTGGTGCGCCCTTTGTTGAGTACCAGCCGGCAGGCTGTGCTGGCCTACTGCGAGCAGCATGCGTTGGTTGTGCAGCACGACCCCAGCAACCAAGACCCAGCTTTTTTTAGGAACAAAGTGCGGCACGAATTGTTGCTGCTGATGGAGCAACTGGCGCCAGGCGTCAAAGGCCGCCTGGCACAGACCGCCGCGCTGCAAGCCGCCGAAGGTGAAATGTTGCACGCCGCGGCAGAGGCCGCCTGGCGGCGCAGCCTGGCCGCGGCTGGCGAGGGCTATATTGGCTTGCAGCGCGCCGCGCTGGCGGCTGAGCCGTTGGCGCTGCAGCGCAGAGTGTTGCAGCGGGCGGCCAGCCTGCTACGCCCGGGCAGCGCTGCCCTGAATTTTATGCTGGTGGAGCAAGCGCGTGCGGCGTTGCAGGTCAGCGATGGCGAGCAGGACTGGTTCGATGGGTTGGTGCTGCTGGCCGAGGGGCCGCGTCTATGGCTGGCTGAACGCTACGCGGTGCGTGCGGCCGAGTTGCCCGCCGCCGCCTGGCCGCAGGCGCCCGAAGCCGAGCTGCCTATTGAGGCGCCCGCCGTGGTGACTTTGGGCGTTTGGCAACTGCGCCTGCAAGCCGCACCGGCGGCCGCCGCGCCGGATGCTGACCCCTATCAGGCCTGGTTGAACGTCGAGCCTGGCACACAGCTGACCCTGCGCCGCTCGCGGCCTGGCGACCGGATTGCGCTGGCGGGCGGCACGCAAAAGCTATCCGACTTGTTCATCAATGCCAAGCTGCCGCGCCGCGCCCGCGCCGCCTGGCCGCTGCTGTGTGTGGGCGATGAGATCGTGTGGGTGCCGGGCTTGCGCCTGGCGCATGGGTTTGGGGCCGGCCCAGGCCGGCCGGCTGTGCATGCTGAGCTGGCGAGGGAAACAGGGAGCAGTGATTGGTGAGCAGGGGCGAGCATAGATCTTGGCAACAAACGAATGCCATTCAGTGTGTCATCCTGAGCGGGTAGAGAAATCTCCACCAGACCGCCGAACCCGAACCAGCGAAGGATCCATCGATGGCAGATCTTCTTTATGTAGCGTTATGAATTGATCAGATAAGGCAGTATTAAGTCAAACCTTGACGGATTCCTCCTCGGGCAGCGCTGCTCCGCAGCGCAAAACGCCCTCGTTCGGAATGACACATTTATTTCTATCTGTGTTTATTGCCTTTTATCTGCGTTCATCTGTGGTGCTTTTCTAAAACAACTGCAACTGATCTTCCGCTCGCAGGCGGCTGAGCTTCATGCTTAACTCGCGCCATTGGATCTCAGACACACCCAACTTCTGGCGCAGCTGGGTCTCATCCATGCCGCTGCGCAGGTCGCGCAGGGCGCAGCTCCAGCGGCACATCAGGAACGAGAGCTGGTTCTCGACCCCAGCCTCTTTGCCCAGATCTTCCAGCAGATACTCCAAGCGGCGCGGCGACCAGGGAAACAGGGCGTCGCTCAGGTCATACTGCCCGCGATATTCCTCATACGCCTCCACCCATTCGGTGGGCAGGCTGATCTTGCGCTCCTTGTAGCGGTCTTTCGGGCTGGGGTAGCGCACGAACAGGGTTGGGCCTTCGGCCGCATCCAGATCCACATGGTTGGTCTTGAGCGCCAAGGTCTCACCCTTCTTGATGCCGGTGTGCAGCAGTAGAGACACGAGCGTGTAAGCTCGTGCATCGCCCTGCTTGCCGCGGCGCTGGCGCTGAGCTACAGCCAGCACCTTGTCCATCTCATCCTCAGTGAGTACGGCGGGCAGCGGGCTGAGCACGCTGCGCTGCACTACGCGCTCGGCCGGGTCGGCCAGCACTGCGCCGCCGGCTTGCAGCCAGCGGAAGAAGCCCTTGAGCGAAGTGATGCGGCGGCTGAGCGTTTTGGGGCTGCACTCCACGCCGCGTTTGTGCTGCATCCAATCCAGGAAGTTGTTGAGGTCGTTAGTGGTGATCGTGCCCACAGGTTGGTCTGCGGGCAGGAAGCTGGCCAGCAGGCGCACATCGCCCGTGAAGGCTTTGACGGTGTGCAGCGAGGAACCCTGGTCTTGCAGGTAGCTGGCCCAAGCCTGGATGGCCGGGGGCAGGGTGGTTTTGGAGCCCAGGGCGGAAACAGCAGCGGGTTTAGGCATTGTGAGGGCGTTGCTCCTTAATGCGTATAGTCATTCAAGCTGGAGTGTAGACGTGAGCGCGGCGCGTGTCAACTCAATTGATGGCCGAAACGGTTCCATCGCTTCTGGAGGGGGAGTTATCCCGCCCCTGTCAAGTTTGGGCTTAGCTCCGCCAGCAGGCATGACATCAACGCAGGGTCACGTAGGGGAGGGTCTAGACCCTCCCTACCAGGTTCAATATTGAATTCTAGCCAGCTGGTATGAAGTCAATGCAGAACGCGTAGAGCGATGCATGCATCGCCCCTACCAAGTAAGGGCTGAGCTCCACCAGCAGGCACGACATCAACGCAGAGTCGCGCAGGGGAGGGTCTTAGACCCTCCCCTACCAGGTCAATGTTGAATTCTAGCCAGCTGGCACGACGTCAATTCATAATAAATCGGCTCCGTTGATTCAATCTTGAGCTTCTACCAGCTGTTATGGCGTCTACACGTCCCTCGCTTCTCATGCAGCACACATCTGGATTTCTGCAAAGCGGGTAAAATTCATTAGTTAGATAAACTAATTACCTATGGCAAGCCAAACCACTTCCTTGGAGTTGCTCCATGCCCTGTTTGAGCGTCTAGAACGCCTGGGCGTGGGTGCCAAGGCTCCCATCAAAGATATGCAGCTCAGCCTGCCACAGCTCGGCTTCCTGCTGGCTGTACGGCGCATGCCTGGCATCCGCGTCAACGAATTGGCGCACCTGCTGGAGCTGAGCGCCCCGACGGTGAGCGTGGGCCTGCGCAAGCTGGAAGAGGATGGTTGGGTGCGGCGCGAGCCCGATCCTGACGATAAGCGCTCCTCTCGCCTGTTCCTCACAGACAAAGCGGCAAACTTCGCGAAACGAGTACAGGAGTTTCAACGTAAACAAACTAGAGTGTTTTTGAGCGGATTGAACGAGCAAGAGCAATCCCAATTGGTGCACTTGCTGAACAAAGCCATTACCCGCCTGGAAGAACAGGCGAAAACCAAGGAGACTTAAAGACGCAATGATCACAAGAATTCGAGATTGGTTCAAGAACATGGATGGCCGCAAATGGACCATCGTTGGCGGCGCTGCACTCGTACTGGTGGTGATCGCACTGTTGGTGCGCAATGCCGGGCAGGCAGCCCAGGCGGCGCTCACTGGCAACCTCCAAACCACCACGGTGGAGCGCGGCAACCTGGTGGCCATTGTCGGCGCCACCGGGAGTGTGCGCTCCCTGCAAAGCGCCACGCTGGCGTGGGAGACCTCAGGCACTGTGGATGAGATCCACTTTGCGGTGGGTGACCGCGTGCGTGAGGGCGATGTGATCGCCAGCCTGCTGGCGGCTTCGATGCCTGCCAACGCCATCCTGGCGCAGGCCGACTTGCAGGCGGCACAGGATGCAATGAAAGACTTTGAGAACGCCTATGGTGATCTCGGTATCAGCCAGGCGCAGAAAGCGCTGGCGGATGCGCAAGATGCCTATGAAAAAGCCTCGCGCTATCTCAGCTCGATCAGCAACCCCGGCCGCCCGGTGGATATTGACCAGGCCCAGGCCAACCTGGTGCTGGCGCAAGACCGCCTGCAGCGCGCTGAGGAGGCCTATGAGCCGTATGCCGGCCGTTCAGAGAGTGACCTGGGGCGTGCCAACATGCTGTTGCAGGTGACCCAGGCGCAACAGCAATACGATGCCGCCCTGCGCCAATACAACGCGCTGGCCTCCGGCTCGGGCAGCACGCCGATCGCCAAGGCTGCCGCCGACCTGGCGCTGGCGCAGGCGCAGTTGGACATCGCTCAGCAGAAATACGACGACATCCTCTCCGGGCCAACCGCACTGCAACGCGCCGCGGCTGAGGCGCGCCTGACGGCCGCCCAGGCCGGTGTGGATGCGGGCTTCATTCTGGCTCCGTTCAATGGAACCATCACCGATATTTACCCCAACCAGGGTGACCTGGTGAGCGTCGGTACACGCGCCGTGCAGGTGGATGACCTGAGCGCGGTGCAGGTGGTGGTCGAGGTCTCCGAAGTAGACATCAACCGCGTGCAGGTTGGCCAGCCTAGCTATGTTGTGCTGGATGCGGTGCAGGATGTGCAATACGAAGGCGAAGTGGTGGCTGTAGCCTTGGCGGGCAACGCCACCCAAGGCGGCGTCAATTTCCGTGTCATCGTGCAGCTCAAGGAGAGTGATGCGCGCGTGCTCCCCGGTATGACGGCTGCGGTGAACATCGTGGTAACTGAGCTGGAAGACGTGCTGCTGGTGCCCAACCGCGCCGTGCGCGTACAGAACGGCCGCCGTGTGGTGTATGTGATGCGCGCCGGCAGCCTGGTGCCGGTACCTGTCACCCTGGGCGCATCGTCTGAGACCTTCAGCGAGGTAGTGGGTGGTGAATTGAAGGAAGGCGATGTGATCGTGCTCAACCCGCCGGTCTCCAGCTTTGACGCCATGGATCCCTCCAACAATCAATTTATGGGAGGCTTCAATTAGCGCCAAGAAAGACCTGGTGATCGAAGCCCGTAACTTAACCAAGGTCTACAAGATGGGCGAGGTGGAAGTGCACGCCCTGCGCGGGCTGTCTTTGGAAGTGCAACGCGGCGAGGTCATGTCTATCATGGGGCCGTCCGGCTCGGGCAAGTCCACGCTGATGAATACGCTGGGCTGTCTGGACCGGCCGACCAGCGGCGAATACTACCTGGACGGCGAAAGCGTGGCGGAGATGAATGATGACCAGTTGGCGGATGTGCGCAACCGCAAAGTGGGCTTCATCTTCCAGACCTTTAACCTGCTCAAGCGCACTTCGGCGCTGGCCAATGTGGAGCTGCCGTTGCGCTATGCCAATCGCAGTGAAAACCGCGGCGAGATCGCCCGCCAGGCGCTGGAAGCGGTGGGGCTGGGTGACCGTTTGGATCACAAGCCCAACGAGCTTTCCGGCGGCCAGCAGCAACGTGTGGCCATTGCGCGAGCGCTGGTGAACAACCCGTCTTTCATCATGGCAGACGAGCCCACCGGCAACCTGGACAGTAAGTCAGGCGATGAGATCATGCGCATGCTACTGGCGCTTAATGAAGAGCGCGGTGTGACCCTGATCATCGTCACGCATGACCCTGAAATTGCCAAGCGCACCCGGCGCGTCGTCACCATCCGAGACGGCCAGATCGCTGAGAAGTAGGAACACGATGGACTATCTAAACTCACTCGTGGTGGCGCTGGAAAGCCTGATGGCCAACAAGCTGCGCTCGGCGCTGACCGTGCTGGGTATCGTTATCGGCGTGGCGGCTGTGATCGCCATGCTGGCGGTCGGCCGCGGCGCGCAGAGCACGATCACCGGCACGATCGAAGGCATCGGCACTAACCTGCTGTTCGTGATGTCGGGCGGCTCCAGCGATGTCACCAACCCCAAGCCGCTCACCCTGGCGGATGCCCAGGCCATGCAAGACAGCTTTGCCGCGCCCTCAGTTATTGGCGTGGCTCCAATGATGCAGGGCTCGGGTACGGTAACGGCCCAGGGTGAGAGCACCTCAACCATGTTGGAGGCAGTAACGCCGCAGTATGGCCCTGTGCGCAACATTGAGCTCACCGAAGGGGAGTTCATTTCTGAAGCACACGTCCTGAGCCGCTCGGCGGTGGTGATCCTTGGGCCGGATGTGGCCAAGGAACTCTTCGGCCGCACGGACGGCGTGGTGGGCGAGACCGTGCGCATCGATGGCCAGCCGTTCCGCGTCATCGGCCTGCTGGTGTCCAAGGGTGGCTCGGGTTTCACCAATGAGGACAACCGCGTGATCGTGCCACTCACTACGGCGCAGTCGCGCTTGTTGCGCCGCTCCACGCCCAACCGCGTGGACATGATCATTGTGCAGGCGGCCAGCTCCGAGGCGGTGCCGCAGGCCAGTGAGGAGATCGCCGCTATTTTGCGAGGGCGCCACCGCACCGGTATTGGCGCCGATGATTTCACCGTCTTCAACCAGCAAGACTTCCTGGACACCGCCGCGGCGGTGACCGGCGTGCTCACCATCTTCTTAGGCGGCGTGGCCGCCATCTCGCTGCTGGTGGGCGGCATCGGCATCATGAACATCATGCTGGTCTCGGTCATCGAACGTACGCGTGAGATCGGCCTGCGCAAGGCACTGGGGGCGCGCAAGCGTGACATCATGATCCAGTTCCTGGCCGAATCCTCAATGCTTAGCCTGCTGGGCGGCATCCTCGGCATCGTGCTGGGTTGGCTGATCTCGGTGGCGGTGGGGGCAGTGGCCGCCGCCAGCAATGCCGACATCACGCCGGTGATCGGCGTGGATTCGGTGCTGCTGGCTACCCTATTCTCGATGGCAGTCGGCTTGTTCTTCGGGCTGTACCCGGCCAACCGGGCGGCCAGCCTGGAGCCAGTGGAAGCGCTGCGCTTCGAATAAATGGCATTGTGTGTGTAACAAAGAGAGGCTGGAAACAGCCTCTCTTTTTTGTTGCATTTTCACATTTTTAGATGCAGCGGGTTATAACAGTATCGCCGCAGCGTGTGCGGTGTTTTTATGTCAGGTAACGGTGTTGTGCAAAAGGAGCCTATGAAAACAAAGGATTGGTTGGCGTTTACTGGCCTGGCCCTGGCTTGGGGTTCATCTTTCTTCTGGATCAAGATCGCCCTGGAGGAAGTAGGCCCGTTCCTGCTGGTGGCCATGCGGGTATTGCTAGGGATCGTGGGTTTGCTGGTGGTGGTGGCCGTGCGCAAACCTGAGTGGCCCAAAGACAAGACCTTGCTGCGCAACCTGTTCATCCTGGGTATTACCAACACCGCGTTGCCCTTTGTCCTCATCTCGTGGGCGGAGTTGCATATTGACTCGGCCGTAGCCTCCATCCTGAATGCTTCGGTGCCGCTGTTCACCACAGTGATCGCCCACATTGCCCTGACCGACGACAAGATGAGCGCGCGCCGCGTGCTGGGCCTGTTGGTGGGTTTTGTGGGTGTAGCCCTGTTGGTGTTGCGTGACATTGAAGGCGATGTGCGCATGAACCTGTTGGCCCAGGGGGCCATGATCCTGGCCGTACTGTTTTATGCTGGCAGCGCCGTGTTTGCCCGCAGCAAAACCAAGGGCGCCACGCCGGTGTTGCAGGCTTTGCTGCCGCTGCTTTCAGCGGATGCATTTATCTGGGCCGCGGCGTTCATGGTGGAGTCGCCTGTGCAGCTTCCGCAACTCAGCAGTACCTGGCTGGCCTTGACCTGGCTGGGCTTGGTCGGTTCCTGTGCCGCCTATCTCTTCTACTATTACCTCATCCATTCGGTTGGCCCCACGCGCACTACGATGGTCACCTACACCTTCCCGGTGGTGGGCGTCACGCTAGGCGTGCTGTTCTTGGGTGAGGCGCTGGATTGGCAGCTGGTTGCAGGTGGCCTGCTGATCCTGGCCAGCTTGCTTATCGTCAACCGCGGTTAGTATTCATTTTCGATGAAGCAAAAAGAGATCCTCGCCTTCGCGGCGCTTAGTTTGGCTTGGGGCGGCGCCTTTTACTGGATCAAGGTGGCGCTGGAGCAGCTGCAGCCGGTCACCTTGGTGGCCTGGCGCCTGCTGCTGGGGGCGGTCTTGTTGGGCGTCACCGCTTGGCTCAAACGGGCGGCCCTGCCGCGTGGTTGGGCGCAGTGGTGGCCGCTGTTGGCGCTGGGACTGATCAATATCGCCATCCCCCTGGTAATCACGACCTCGGGCCAGCAGTACATTGACACGGGCGTGGCTTCCATCGTGCTGTCCACCGTGCCGCTGTTCACCGTGATCCTGGCCTACTTCACCCTCAAAGACGACAAGCTGGACACCTGGCAGCTGGCTGGCCTGCTGGTGGGCTTCGCCGGTGTGGTGCTCCTGTTGCTGCGTGATGTAGGCGGTGGCCAATCCACCTGGTGGGGCTATACCTCGCACCTGATCGCAGCGTTGCTGTACGCTGCCAGTGCCGTGTTCGCCCGCAAGGCGCTGCACGGCCACAGCGTGATCGTGCAGGCGCTGGTGCCTACCGCGTTCAGCGGGGCGCTGGTGTGGGCCGCCGCGCCGTTTGTGGAGAGCCCGCTGCAGGCGCCCACGCAGCTCATGCCGCTGATTGGGATCCTCTTTCTGGGCGCAGCGAGCTCATACTTGGGATACATGCTGTACTACTACTTGATCCGGGCGATCGGCCCGGCGCGCATGTCGATGACCACCTATACGTTCCCGCTGGTGGGGATCTTGCTGGGGGTGCTGTTCCTCAATGAAGCGCTGGACGCCTATTTGCTGCTTGGCGGTGCGCTGGTGCTCAGCAGTGTGTTTGTGGTTAATCGCGGTTAGTTAGACTTGTCGCGTTCGCTGGCCGGGCGGGTCAACTTGCGCAAATAGTCAATGGCTTCGGCGGCGCGCAGTTGGCCGCGGTTAAGCAGATGCTCGGCCGCCTGGCGGGCGCGCTCCAAGCGGATCTGCAACTCTTGCCCGCTCAACTCATACAACTCCACCAACACACCGTGCGTGCTCTCTGGGTGGATGAAGGCGATCTTCTTGCCGCCCGTGCCGATGATGGGCTCAGGGTTGATGAGACGCACGCCCTTGCCTCTGAGATGCTCCATGGTGGCCTGGATATCGTAGACCTCAAAGCAGATGTGATGAATGCCCGGCCCGCGCTTCTCCAGGTAGCGCGCCACACCACTCTCGGTGTCCGTGGGGGTGACCAGCTCCACTTCGCTCTCCGCCGTTGGCAGGAAGGCCACGATGGAGTGTTCGCTGGGCACTTCTTCCATATGCGAAAGGTCCAACCCTAGAGCATCCTGCCAGAATTCGAGGGCTTTATCCATGTCCTTTACCACCACGGCGATGTGATCGATCTTCTTTACGAACGATGGCATTGCGGCGCAAGCTCCTTTAAGCTGCGGGCGGCTGGTACTCACCCCAGAGGGTGCGCAAATGGTTGCAGATCTCGCCCAGGGTGATGTTGTTCTCTACACATTCGATGAAGATGGGTAGCAGGTTATCGCTGCCCTTGGCGGCGGTTTCCAGGTGGCCGAGCAGCTCCTGCACGCGGGCGTTGTCGCGCCGCTGGCGCAGGGCGGCCAGCCGTTGGCGGGCGGCGGCTTCCAGCGCCGGGTCGACTTCCAGCCGCTCAGGCTGCACGTCTTCCTCAGTTTGGAAAGCGTTTACGCCCACCACGATCTCTTCGCCGCTCTCCAGCGCCTGCTGGAACGCATAGGCGGCATTTTGAATTTCGTTCTGGATGTAGCCCTGCTCGATGGCCGCCAGCGCCCCGCCCATCGTTTCAATGCGCTCAATGTACTGCTGCGCCTCGGCCTCGATCTGGTCAGTGAGGTACTCGATGGCATACGAGCCCCCCAGCGGGTCCACCGTATCGCCCGCCTTGGACTCGTGCGCAATGATCTGCTGCGTGCGCAGCGCCACGCGCACGGCGCCCTCGGTGGGCAGCCACAGCGCTTCGTCGAGGCTGTTGGTGTGCAGGCTCTGCGTGCCGCCCATCACGGCGGCCAGCGCCTGCACCGTGACGCGCGCCACGTTGTTGTGCGGCTGTTGGGCGGTAAGGGTGGAGCCAGCTGTCTGGGTGTGGAAGCGCAGCTTCCACGAGGCCGGGTTCTGCGCCTTGAAGCGCTCTTTCATGATGCGCGCCCACATACGGCGGGCGGCACGGAACTTGGCAACTTCTTCCAAAAAGTGGTTGTGGGCATTGAAAAAGAACGAGAGCTGCCCGGCAAAATCGTCAATGTCCAGGCCAGCCTTGAGCGCCTCTTGCACATAGGCGATGCCGTTGGCCAGCGTGAAAGCCACTTCCTGCACGGCGGTGGAACCCGCCTCGCGGATGTGATAGCCGGAAATACTGATCGTATTCCAGCGCGGTACTTCCTGCTGGCAATACTTGAAGATGTCGGTGATCAGCCGCATGGAGGGCTGGGGTGGGTAGATGTAGGTGCCGCGGGCGATGTACTCTTTGAGGATGTCATTCTGCACCGTGCCACGCAGCTTGCTGGGCTCCACGCCCTGGCGCTTGCCCACGGCAATGTACAGCGCCAGCAATACGGCTGCTGGCGCATTGATGGTCATACTGGTGGATACCTGATCGAGCGGGATGCCGTCGAACAACTGCTGCATATCCTCAATGGACGAGATGCTCACGCCCACTTTACCGACCTCGCCCAGTGCCATGGGGTCATCGGCGTCATAGCCGATCTGGGTGGGCAGGTCAAAGGCCACCGAGAGGCCGGACTGGCCCTGTGAGAGCAGGTAACGGTAGCGCTTGTTGGATTCCTCAGCGCTGGCGTAGCCGGCGTACTGGCGCATGGTCCACAGGCGGCCGCGGTACATGGTGGGCTGCACGCCGCGCGTGTAGGGGAACTCGCCCGGCGCGCCGAGCGCCGCGCCCGGGTCGCTGTGCACATCGCCGGGAGTGATGGCGGTGGGCAGCTCAATGCCACTGGAGGTGGTGAAGCTCGGCTTGCGCTCTTCCGGCTTGGGGGCGGAGGTGTTTGCAGACATGCTCAGCAGAGTATACCTGCACGCGTGCATACGCCCGTTGAGCGCTGTGCGGTGGCGCCTAGCCGATTGGGTAGTGTGTTTTTACAGGGGATGAGGTATAGTTAACGGGTTATGGCAAAAGAAAAAGACATGGTCAAAGTTGAGGGCACGGTGATTGAAGCGCTGCCGGGCACTCAGTTCCAGGTAGAGCTGGATAATGGCCACCGCGTACTTGCTTATCTTTCGGGCAAAATGCGCCGCTTCTATATTCGTATCCTGCTGGGTGACCGCGTCACGCTGGAAATGTCGCCTTATGACATGCAGCGCGGCCGCATCGTCTACCGCTACAACAAGGCACCCAACCAAAACCCAATGCCCTAAAAAAAGCCCCGCTTGGCGGGGCTTTTTTGTTTCTATGGCACCAGGCGTATCACTTGGCCCGGCAACAGCGCATAGGGGAAATTGAGATTGTTAAGCGCGGCCACTTGCAGCCACTCCACCCCGTAATAGTGCGCCAGTGCAAACAGGCTCTCCGTACGCGTGGCGGTATACACCTCCGGCACCTCGATCTCGACCGGCGGGGGCGGCGCGCTCGGCTGGCTGCTGGCGGGCAGCCGTAGCACCTGCCCAGGCAGCAGCAGGTAGGGCGACTCCATCTCGTTGACGGCGGCCAGCGCCTGCCAATCCAGCTGCAGCTCCCAGGCGATCTTCATCAGATGGTCGCCGCGCTGCACGGTGTAGGTGTCGGCGGAAGGCTGCGGGCCGCTCTCGCGCTGCACGGGATGCAGGGTCAACTCCTGGCCGGGGAACAGTGTATAGGGGTAGGTGATGTTGTTCCAAGCGGCCAGGTCGGCCCAGGCGAAGCCGAGGCGCGCTGCCACGCGGTTCAGCGTATCGCCCGTTTGGACGATATAGCCCGGCTGCAGAGGCTCTTCGCTCACTGGCGGCTCAGGGTCGTTGGCCTCAGGCTGGTTGCGCGGCCCATCGGTGAACACGGCCATATTGTTGAGCACGCCCCATGAGGCCAGGAAATTTTGGATGGAATGGGTGATGGTGTAGCCGGTCAGCGCGTCCACCAATTGCACCGAGTTCTGGTCATAGCCGATCAGCGTCATGGTGTGCTGGTTGTTGGCCACCAGCACCGAGTTGCCGGCCTGAGTGGTGTAGTAGCGTTGCGTACCGGCCCACACCGAGCCGATCACCCACACGATCACGGGGCGGCCAGCGGCGATCTCCGTTTGCAAGTCTTGCCAGCTCAAGCCTTGCTCGGCGCGAGCGTTGAGCCCGTAGCTGCGCAGCAGGCGCGCGATGGGTTCGGCGTGCACGCCGTAGGAGGCGGGCGGGATGTAACCCCACGGGTCATGCACATTGCCTACAAAGCCGAGGTTGGGGTCATCCGAACTGGGCAGGTTGTTGAAGAACTCCGTCTCGCTGATGCTGTAGCCCCAGTAGGCTGCCACGTCCACCGCTGAGCGCGATTCGCACGACAACGAATATTGCTGGGCGCGGCCCACGAAGCCGCTGATATACGCCTGCGCGGGCAGATCGGTCTGCGCGGCGTGCACCCTGATAGGAGCTGTTGCGGAGGCAAACAGCATGGCAAGTGGAATCAGGATTCTTTTCATCGTTGCTTCAAAATATTACCCAGTTCATATTCCTTTGTCATTCCGAACGAGGGCGCTTTGCTCTGCTACGCAGAGCAGCCCGAGGAGGAATCCTTTAGGTCACAAATCGGCCAGATATTGATTGGCCTAAAGGATTCCTCCTCACGGCTACGCCGTTCGTCGGAATGACAAATGCGTGCCATATAATCGCTTTATGCAATCTTTCACTGATTCCGTGCAGACCATGCTGGGCGAACCATTGAGCGCCGAGCAAGCTGCCGCCTTTGACACGTACGCTGATGAGCTGCTGGAGTGGAACCAGCGCATCAACCTGACCGCCGTGCGCGAGCGCGAAGCCGTGTACACGCGCCACTTCCTCGATTCGCTGAGCTGCTGGCTGGCCATGCGCCAGCAGCCGGGCGCCCGCATCATCGATGTGGGCACCGGCGCCGGGCTGCCGGGGCTGCCGCTGAAGATCTGGCAGCCGGGGCTGCAGCTCAGCCTGCTAGAATCGGTGGGCAAGAAGGCGCGCTTTCTTGAGCATGTTGTGCAAGTTCTGGGCCTGAGCAATGTGCAGGTGCTCACCGCCCGCGCCGAGGATGCCGGGCGTGACCCTGCCCACCGCGAGCAGTACGACTGGGCGGTGGCGCGCGCCGTAGCCCCGCTGCCCGTGCTGGCAGAGTACCTGCTGCCCTTCGTGCGCGTGGGCGGCTACATGCTGGCGCAGAAGGCACGCGGCGTGGCCGAGGAGGCCGAGCAGTCCGCCAACGCCTTCGGCCAGCTGGGCGGCAAGCTGCGTGACCTGATTCAGGTGCGTGTACCCGGCTTGGAGGATGAGGAGCGTTGGCTGGTGGTGGTGCAGAAGCTGAAGCCAACCCAGGCGCGCTTTCCGCGGCAGGCGGGTACGCCGAGCAAGAATCCGTTGTGAGGAAGCGGTTAGCTATCAGCTATCAGCTGTTAGCTTTAAGCTTCAGTCAGATTGAATTCCTGCAAGTTGGGATGGCAACACAACAAACCTCGTAGGGGCGTACGCTGCTTCGCAGCGTAGCATGCCTCGCCCCTGCCAAGCCAAGATTAGATTCTTGCCAATCGGGAAAACAGCAAACCGACTACCGCTGAGCTTTAGCTATGTATTTAACACCAGCCAAGTCTGCAAAATCCGCATCCTGTGTCCATATCACTGCGTTGTTTGCATACCCTGCGGCGTAGATGATGCTGTCTGCCATCGGCAGCTTAAATTCCAACGAAAACTTGGCTGCCAGCAAAGCTAACTCGGCATCCAGCTCGATGATCAACCCCTCATGCATGATGGACACAGCCTGCAGCGCTGCCCCTTCACCGCGCTGAAGATGGACGCGTTTGAAGACCTCGTAAATGCACACGCTAGGCACTATCAGCTGGTTGGTCTTCTTGATGGGCGCGGCAAAGAAAGCTGCGTTTGGCCCATCGGCAAAGTATTCCAACCAGCCTGAGGAGTCGATGAGGTTCATTCGCGGTCTGGCTCGCGGTCTACGTCTGTGTCAATACCCTTATAGAGCCCGCGTGCCTCGGCAATGCTGATCTGTGGAATGAGCTCAATACGGTCACCGTATTGAATGACGCGCACGGTCTGCCCAGGCTTGATGCCCAGTGATTTGCGAATAGCCTTGGGAATGACGATCTGGAACTTTGGGGATACTTTTACGCTTGTCATACGTTTCTCCTATCGATGAGAAAATCGTATGACGATTATAGCCTACTCTAGGTTAGTTGCCCGTTGTCAATCTCCCAGCGGGCGGCGCTTTCCAGAAACTCTGGCGTGAACAGGTTGAAGTCGGTGGTGGTGAGCAGCACCTGATCGCTGTTGGCTTTCAGGCGCTCGAGCAGGTCGGCGCGGCGGCTCTCGTCCAGTTCGGCCAGCACTTCGTCCAGCAGCAGCACCGGGCGCTGGCCGCTGCGGGCGTGCATCCATTCCAGCTCGGCCAGTTTGAGGGTCAGCAGGGCGGTGCGCACCTGGCCGCGGCTGCCGTAGCTGCCCAGGTCGATGCCGTTGCCCAGGAAGCGCAGTTCATCACGGTGCGGGCCGAGGCTGGTGGTGCCGCGTGCCAGATCCTCGCGGCGCGCTTTTTGCAGGGCGGCCAGGTAGCCCGTCTCGATCTTCTCGGCGGAGATGCCGCTGCGGTCGGTGGGGGCATCCAGCAGCATGCGCTGGCCGGCGGGGGCTGGCAGCGGGTCATAGCTGGGCTGGTAGCTCAGGCGCAGCACCTCGGCGCCGCGCGTCAGGCCGTGATGCAGGCGGGCGGCGGCCTGCTCCAGCTCCTGGATGGCGCGGAAGCGGGCGGCCAGCACCTGCGCCCCGCGGGCGGCCAGGCGCTGATCCCAGAAATCGAGCTGGCTGTGGTCGCCGCCGTTCTCGCTGAGCTGGCGCAGCAGGGCGTTGCGCTGGGTCAGCACGCTTTCGTATTCGCTCAGGTTCTCGCTGTATTGCGTGTGCACCTGCGCCAGCGCCAGGTCCAGGTAGCGGCGGCGGTGGCGCGGCGTGCCGTCTACGATCTGCAGCATCTGCGGCAGGAACAGCACCGCCTGGAAGTGGCCGATGACCTCGTTGGCCTTCTTTTTGGCGCCGTCCAGCAGCACTTCTTTGCGGCTGCGCTCCACGCCGTTGCGGGTCTGCTCTTTGATGACGCGAATCTCGAGCTGGTGCTCGCGCCCGTTGCGCTCGTAGGTGGCTTGCAGGCGCGCCACGGCCAGCGGGTTGCGCGCTTCGATGAAGTTGATCAGCTGGCGGTCGGTATCGGCGTGAAAGGAGTTGAGCGTGGCCAGGAAGTAGATGGCTTCCAGCAGGCTGGTCTTGCCCTGGGCGTTGCGGCCGACGATCAGCACCGCGCTAGCAGGCACTTGCACGTCCAGGCGCGCAAAATTACGAAAATGAGTGAGCGAGAGACGCTTGAGCTGCATGCGGCCGCGGCCTCAGGCAGCTGAGTTTTCAGCTTGGGGGTCTTCGGGTTCGATCGTGTAGACCTTCTCAGCGCGCTCGGTGAACAGTACACCGTTGAGGTGGTCAATCTCGTGCTGGAAGATGCGCGCCAGCCAGCCCTCGGCCTTGATCTTGAGCGGCTCGCCGTTGCGGTCTTGCGCTACCACGGTGACGCCCAACGAGCGCTCTACATCGGCGAGGATGCCGGGGAACGAGAGGCAGCCTTCGGTGCCCATCTCTTTCTCGCGGCTCATGCGGCTGATCTCAGGATTGAGGAGGGTGAAGAGCTGCTTTTCAACAGTCTCTTCTTCCTCTTCGCTCTCGGCCTCGCCGTATTCGATGACCACAATACGCAGCGGCACGTTGATCTGCGGCGCGGCCAAGCCTACGCCCGGTGCCTGGCGCATGGTCTCGATCATGTTGTCGATCAGGGTCTGGGTCTCAGCGTCAATGCGCTCTACGCGCTGCGCCTTCTGCTCCAGTATGTGGTTAGGGTATTTGACGATGTCTAGTGTTGTTGCCATGAGGAGTCCAAAGACCTATTCTACCGCTTCGTCGTCTTCGCCGTTCAGGCGCAGGCCACGTGTGCGTTCTTCTTCGTAGACTTTGAGCCACTCGGCCATGCGGCTGCGCTCATCCAGATCGCGCTGCTTTTGCGTCTTGAGCTTGAAGGCCTCGATGCGCGAGAAGATGTCTTGCTGTACCTGGGCCGGGTCATGCACGCCGTCAAAATCCAGCCAGCTGTCACCTACGTTAATGCGCACTATGCCAAAGTTGAAGATCAGGCCCAGCAGTCCGATACGGTGATTCTCTAAACTGAGCACGTTGGCCAACGGGGCGGTCTTGGTGATCAGGCTGCCCAGCGGCTTCTTCTCAGAGTCCATTAGGCTCTCCGGCGTGAGCATGTAGATATCGTTCTGCCAGTCTACATAGTGATAGACGATAAAGCCCACTGGCACCAGCAGCGCCCCCAGCATGATCAGCCAGCCTGTGCCGCTGCTGGGCAGCCCGCTGTAGACGTACTCCACCGCCCACAGCACCCCGGCAAAAGCCAGCACAGGATAGATCAGCGTGCTGAACAGTTTGGCCCAGTGCTTGTGATAGATGATCTTGTCGCCATCGATGGTGCGCGTGGGGAACATCCACATGCGCTCGGTGCGGCTGGGCGCCTGGTATACCGAGGCGCTGGGGCGGGCGGGGGCGCGGTTGTGCGGCGCGGTACCCAGGCTCTCACGCACCGCCTGGCGGATGCCATCATGCCGGTTCACACGCGCGCCGCGGCGCTGGCGCAGTACATATTCCTCCACCAGAAACTTGGTGGTGAGCGGATCGCCTACTTTCGGCATAGATACCGTGCTGGTAAAGGTTTGGATCATCACATCGCCGAAGCCTAATATGCGCCCCAGCAGGGTGGTGTGCGTGTTCACCGATTGCACCGTCTCTAGCGGAGCTTCGACGCGGCTGGCAGAGCGCAGCAGCTTCTGTTCCAGCCACACCACACGCTGGTCTGTGAGCACGTAAAAGTCGTTGGTCCAGTCTAAGTACTCCCAGGCCGCCCAGCCGCCAGCACCCAGCAGCAGCCCGAAGGCAGCCAGCAACCAGGGGATCGAGTTGGCGGCCTCGAGGCCGAAGAGCAGGCACAGCAGGCTGACGATGGCCAGCAGCAGGACGCGCGCCAGGCGCAGCCACAGGGCGGCCGGGTGCTTACGCATCACAAACTGGATCGATTCATCGCGCCCCAGCCATTCAAACTCGCTGTCAGGCTTCAGGCTGCGCCCAGCCGCCAGCGTGCGCATGCGCTCGGCCAAGGTGGGGAAGGCCTGCAGCATGCGCTCCAGGTCACGGCGCGGCAGGTAGAGCAGGCGCGTGCTATGCAGGGCTTTGACGCGCGAGACTTCGCTGCCGTCCAGTTTGAGGTTGCGGGCGCCGAACACATCGCCGTTTTGCAGGCCGGAGGCTACTACCTGGTCGTGCACATTGACCAGCTCACTGCGCAAGTGGCCGTCCAGCACGATGTAGAGGTTCTCAGCCAGCTCGCCTTGCTCGTATAGCTCCTGGCCGCGGCCTAGTTGGTATTCGATGAAGCGGGCGGCCAGATGCTCTGTATCCGCTTCGCTCAGGTCTCGAAAGAGGGCCAGTTCCTTTAATAGCGCCACACGTTCGGCCAGCGTGGCCGGTGGGCTGGCAGTGGCGTTTTCTGCAGGCATGGGGGCATTTTAGCATGCGCAGTATTTGGGCGCATTTGGGTGGCGTGCGGAGAAAAGGCGGCGGTAGCTACTCTGGTGAGTGTTAGAATTTTTGCATCCCCTAGACGCATACATCGACGAGGTTCATACAAATGCCCATTCACTTCGGTACAGACGGCTGGCGCGCCGTAATCTCCGATACCTTCACCTTTGCAAACCTGCGCATGGTGGCTCAGGCCATTGCTGACGCCATGCGTGCCGACCTGCAAAATGGGAACGGTACCCAAGCGCCGCTCGTGGTGGTGGGCTTCGACACGCGCTTTCTGTCTGACCGTTTTGCCGGCGATGTTGCCCGCGTGCTGGCCGCCAACGGCTTCAACGTGCTGCTCTCGGTGGCGGATGCACCCACGCCGGCCATCTCCTATGCCGTGCGTGAGCACAAGGCCATCGGCGGCGTGATGATCACCGCCTCGCACAACCCGCCGCGCTACAACGGCGTCAAGCTCAAGGCCGCCTATGGCGGCTCTGCCCCGCACGAGCTGTGCCACCGCGTAGAAATTTACCTGAGCGATAACGAAGCGCGCGGCCGCGGCGCCTCGGTGATGGACTTCAAGCAGGCCATCGAGCAAGGCCTCATCACGCGCTTTGACCCCATGCCGGCCTACAAGACGCATCTGGCCACCCTGATCGACTTTGAGATTATTCGCAAGCACCCGCAAAAGGTCGTGGTCGATTCCATGTTTGGCTCCGGCCGCGGCCACATCGCCGCCATGCTGCGTGAGGCGGGCTGCGAGGTCGTCGAGATCCGTGGTGACATGAACCCGGGCTTCGGCGGCGTGCATCCGGAGCCGATCATGCCGCACCTACAGGCGCTGGCGGATGCCATCGCCGAACACCCGGGCTATTACGGCGTGGCCACGGATGGCGACGCCGACCGCGTAGGCGCCATGGACGAAGACGGCGTGTTTGTTGACCCGCACAAGATCATGTCGCTGGCGCTGCGTCACCTAGTTGAGGCGCGTGGCCAGAAGGGCAAGGTCGTGCGCACGGTGTCGACCACACGCATGATCGACCGCCTGGCTGCCAAGTACGGCCTACAGGTGGAAGAGACCCCGGTGGGCTTCAACCATATTGCTGACCATATGCTGGCGGGCGATGTGCTCATCGGCGGCGAGGAGTCAGGCGGCATCTCGTTCACCGGCCACATTCCCGAAGGCGATGGGGTGCTCATGGGCCTGCTGGTGGTGGAGATGGTGGCGCGTTCCGGCGGCAGCCTGCGTGCGCTGGTGGCTGACCTGCTGGCCAGTGTCGGCCCGGCACACTATGCGCGCAAAGACCTGCGCCTCAGCCGCCCGGTGGAGAAGAAGGCCATGACTGCCAAGCTCACCGAAGAAGCCCCCGAAGTCATCGGCGGCGAGAAGGTGCTGGAGGTGGTGAGCCGCGATGGCAGTAAGTACATCATGGCGGACGGCTCCTGGCTGCTGATCCGCCCGTCTGGCACGGAACCGGTGCTGCGCGTATACGCCGAGGGTCGTACGCCTGAGATGGTGGAGGCGTTGCTGGCGTATGGTGAGCAAGTCGCCGCCAGCGTGTCCTGAGATACATCGTTACCTCAATTATTTTTCAGGGGCGCTGCCCCTGTGACCCGCAAAGGGGGGGACAGCTGTCCCCCCTTGGACCCCCTCGCAACGCTCAGTCTTGAATTTGCAACCACAGGTGTCTTCTGTGGGCTCCGCGTCGCAAGTTCAGAAGAGTTGCTTTTGACTCTGCAAGTGAGATTTGGCTGAAGTCCCTGGTCGTGCTTGTCATTCCGAACGAGCGGCGTAGCCGCGAGGAGGAATCCTTTAGGACATTGCAAAGCGCGACCTGTATGCATGTCGATTCAAGATTTCCACTAATCCACCACAACCTCCTGTGCGCTGGCATGCAGTTGCCCGCAGGCCGCCTGTATCTCATCCCCAAACGAAGAACGCACCGTCACCTTCAGCCCTGTCTGCTCCAGCCAATCGCGGAACTGGTGGATGTGTGCTTCGCTGGGCCGCGCAAAACGCTCAGCGGCGAAAGTGTTGGCATTGTGGCGCAACAGGTTGACGTGAAACAGCCGCGTCTGGCGCCCGCGTGCGTGCAGCCGCTCAGCCAGGGCGGCTGCATGCTGGCGGCTGTCGTTGACCCCTTCCAGTAGCAAGTAAGCCATGTAGACCTTGCGATGGGTGTGTGCTACATGTGCATCCAACGCGTCCAGCACATCTTCGATGGGATATTTGCGATTGAGCGGGATCAGCTGGCTGCGTTGCTCATTGAACGGCGAGTGCAACGAGAAGGTGAGATTGACCTGCGGGTGCTGCTCGGTCAGCTGGCGCATGGCTGGCACCAGCCCGATCGTCGAGACGGTCAGCCGACGCGGGCTGAGCGCGAACAGGCGGGAGTGGGTGAGGCACTCCAACGCGGTGAACAGGTTGGGATTCGCCAGCGCCTCACCCATGCCCATGAACGAGATGCTGTCGAGCGGCTGGCCCTGCACGCGGAAGTACAGTGCCTGGTCACAGATCTCGTCTGCGCTCAAGTTGCGCTGCAGGCGCATAGCGGCGGTGGCGCAGAAGCGGCAGCCGAAGCCGCAACCCGCCTGCGTCGAGAGACAGTACGAGTGCCAGCCAGCACGGTAGCGCATGGCCACCGCCTCAATGCGGCGGCCATCCTCCAGGGCGAACAGATGCTTATCGGCTTGGGCAGCCTGGCTGCTCTGCACCGAACGCAGCGCCAGCAGGCTGTCGCCAAACTGCTCAGCCAGCGCGGTGCGCAGGCGGCCCGGCAGCGCTGGCATGGCGCTGAATTGCAAGACATGCTGGCGGAAGACCGCCTCAAGGATTTGTTGAAAGCGATACGGCGCAGCGCCCAATTGGCGCAACGCCTCTTGAATTTGTGCGTAACGATGAACACGCGGCATAGATACCCTCGCTGCGAGCTAGATGGTGAATAAGAGACTGCGTTAACACGGCACAAATTAAGTTGCGGAACATGACGACCTCCTGAAATGGGTGGGGGAAACAAAAAAACGCCGCGGGTTGCCGCGGCGTCACAAAACACTAGGAATTGAGGAATCAAAAACTAAAGGCGTTGGCAGACCCGAAAAACGACAGCAGGCGATGCTGCTGTCAACTGTAAGGGGCCTACCAAGTGGTCATTGGGTCGCAAACCTCCGTAATTCTATATACTAGTCTACTCACAAGATGAGCTCTGTCAAGGCGGTCCCACAGACCGGCGCGGTTAAACTTCAGCAGTATCCCAAGCAACCCTTTATTCTTTAAACGCCAACCTGTGTCTGGAATGAAGCCTCTAATTTTCAAACCCCTCTTATTGCTGTTGTTTTCTCTTCCCTATATTTTGTTCCTCCGTTATATGTACAGCACCGGCTCGGCGCCTGTTGATTATTTAACTTTCACAGAGATCGGGCAAAGCCTGCTGGAGGGAACATTTGCCTATCAGGTGAACGTTTACTATCCGCTGCCCACCGTTGTCGTGTTTGCCATACTTGCCTGGTTACCTGAATGGTTGGGTCTGGCCCTGTGGTTCGTGTTGCCCGTGTTGTTAGCCCTGTGGATGCTGGAGTGGGACCCGTTGGTTTTGCTGTACGCACCACTCTTGTCGCATTTCCTGGGTGGCCAGGCTTCTGTTTTTGGCTTGATCGGCCTATGGGCGGTCTTGTATCATCGGGACAGTTGGAAAGGTGGCAGCTTGCTTGCGCTCAGCCTGCTGAAGCCTCAACTGGCGTTGATCCCCCTGGCGTATGCTGCCGTGGGCTGGGCACGAGCATGGTGCCAGTCCCGCCGGTTGCCCGCGCAACTGCTGGCCTTTGCAGCCACCGCGGCGGTGCTGGCTGCGCCAGCTTTTGTCATCTACCCGGGTTGGCTGCCCGATTGGTTGGGCAATCTGCGCCCGCTATTCCCGCGTGCATTGGCTGGCCTAATTCCCCGGCTGCTCCTCGATACCTTCTCGCCGCTTCAGCCTGAGTTCTGGCTTGTGCTGGGGATGGTGGCGTTAGCCATCTTGGCGTTGCTTTATCTTCTGAATAAAAAGCGGATGCCGTTGGAGTTGGCGGTACTTTGGAGCTTCATTGCCAGTCCTCTGGTGCATGACTACGACCTGATTCAGCTTGTGCCTTTGCTCCGTCACAAGATTGTGCGCACGGCTGCGCCGCTGATCTCAATTCCGGGCTGGTATGTGCTGGTGGCGCGCTATGCTGACGACCGGGCTTGGTTCGTGTTCGCCCTGATCGCGCCCGTCATGGCGGCCGCCTGGCTTTTTGCCAGCCGCGGGGATCGTTTGAGCTGATCAGCCCAGCAGCTCGGCCAGGCTAAACACCGGCCCGCTGGTGCAGGCCAGGAATGTTTTGCGCTGTGAGGCGAAGCTGCACACGCCGCATTGCGCCAGACCACCGCATGGCATCGGCGGTGTGATCAGCGCCTGCCCGTTGAGCGTCTTGGGCACGCGTTCTTTGAAGCCTAGCAGGCTGGGCAGCTCTTCGACGTGTGTGGGCGGCAAGTCCAGCGCCACAAAATCGGCCCAGGCCAGCGCGGCAGGCAGGGCGGCCAGCGGCTGCACTTCGATATGGCTGGGCAGCTCGCCAAGAGATTCATCACAGAACACGGCCACCTCAGGCGCCGCCTCGGCCAGCGGCAGCAGGCGGGCGGCGTTGTGCCCCCAGGCTGCCAAAGCCAACCGCCGGGTGTGCGGCGGCAAACTGAAGCCGCGGCCAAGCGGCCCGCGGGCACGCAGGGCGTGCCCAGGTTGCCAGCGGGCGGGCAGTGGGCCAGCTACGGCCAGCTCGGCGGCATCGCCGTCTACGGTGCTGGGCTGCCAGCCCGCCGCGAACAGTTGCGTGGCGATAGCTGTCTCGTTGTCTGTGGAGTCGTGCACCTGCAGGTATTGGCCGGGGCGCGGCAGGGCCGCCGCGGGCAGCTGCAGGCGCGCCGCCGCGTTCTGATAGGGTTCTAACAGGAGAGCAAACAGGCGCACCGTATAATGATTCATAACAACTCTCGCATGCTACCACGCCGGATCCCGTGCCGGATTCCGCGCCCGCTACTGCGCCCGCTACTGCGCCCGCTACTGCGCGCGCTACTGCGCAACACAGGGGCTGGCGCTACCGTTGCATACAGTTGTATGCACACTCTTTAGGAGGAGTAATGGAACTCGTTAGTATTCTCGCCTTCCTTTCAGCAATGGCTTGGCTGGTGGTTATCGGTGTGATCGCCCTGGTGGTGGTGCGCGCGGTACGCGCCCGTGCTGGCGCCAAGAGCCTGGCCAGCGGCGGGCTGTGGATCGGCCTTGCCATCCTGGCCGCCGTTCTGATCAGTACCCTGGCGGCTGGCTTGGTCTTCATCCAGCCCAGCGAGCGTGGTGTAGTCATCAGCGCTACGCAGGGCGGTATCCGCAATGAGGCCTTGCAGCCTGGCTTGCACTGGGTGGTGCCTTTCGCCGAGAACGTGATCCCCTACACCATTGCCCGCCAGACCTACACGATGTCTGTGGTCCCTGAGGAGAGCGACGTTTTCCGTGATGATGCGGTGGAAGCGCGTACTTCGGATGGGCAGATCGTGCATGTGGATGCTTCGGTCATCTTTGCCATCAACCCCAATGAAGTGGTGGATGTTCACATCCGCTGGCAGAACCGCTACATCAACGGCATGGTGCGCCCGGTTGTGCGCGGCATCATCCGTGATGCGGTGGCCCAGTTCGGTATCGAGCAGGTGTATAGCAGCCACCGTCTGCAGTTGACCAACATAATCGCTGAAGAGCTGCAGGTGCGCTTTCAGGCCAACGGTCTTGAGCTGATCGATTTCGTGATGCGCAATATCGCTTTTTCGGCAGAGTATGCTGATTCCGTGGAGCAGAAGCAGATCGCCGAGCAGCTGGCCCAGCAGGCCGCCTTTACAGTGGAGCAGCGTCGCCAAGAAGCCGAGCAGGCTCGCCAGGTGGCCCAAGGTTTGGCTGACGCCGCCGTGATCCGTGCCGAGGGTGAAGCCCAGGCGCGCCTAGTCCAGGCTGAGGCGGAAGCTGAGGCGCTGCGTATGCTGGCCGAAGCCATTGCACAGAACCCTAATATTTTGACCTTGGAGTACATCCAGAAGCTGGCCCCCAATGTTCAGGTGATGCTGGTACCGGCCGATAACCCCTTCCTGCTGCCGCTGCCGAGTTTAAACCCTTAACCGCGTATCGTAGACCTACCCACAACAGCCAACCCCATAAGGTTGGCTGTTGTATTTTAAACTCAGCTTTTATATGATATAAGCCATAAATATTAAAGAGTATTCTTATATTTAGTTGATTTTAATCATCAACTAGGTTGAAAATGAGGTATAGTATGAGCCATAAGGAGCAAAAAATGTTAATCAGTAACAACCTGATCCAAGCCATCAATGAGCAAGTGGGGCGAGAGTTTGGCGCTGCCATGCAGTACGTCAACATTGCCTCGTACTTCACTGCTGAGAATATGCTGATGTTCGGCAAACTGTTCTTTGAGCAGGCCGCTGAGGAGAACGCGCACGCCATGAAGCTTGTGCGCTACGTGCTGGATGCTGGCGGCACGATCGGTGTGCCGGCCATCCCCGCCGCACGCGCTGACTTCAAGTCGCCTGAGGATGCCGTAGGCGCTGCCTTACAGTGGGAAGAAGACGTCACGCGCCAGATCAACAACCTGATGGACATTGCCGTCAAGGAGAAAGACTACATCGCCCAGGAGTTTTTGGGCTGGTTCGTCAACGAGCAGCTGGAGGAAGTCTCCAAGATGAGCACCATCCTCAGCGTCATCCAGCGTTCCAATGGCAATCTGCTGCTGGCTGAGCAATATGTGCAAAGCACCCTGGCCGATATCGAGACTGTTGAGGGCGGTGCGAAGTAAGGACACACTGCCTCGTGCAGACTGTATAATCAGTGAGCAGTGAGCAGTGAGCAGTGAGCAGTGAGCAGTGAGCAGTGAGCAGTGAGCAGTGAGCAGTGAGCAGTGAGCAGTGAGCAGTGAGCAGTGAGCAGTGAGCAGTGAGCAGTGAGCAGTGAGCAGTGAATACTCTTCGGTGGCAGGTACGCTGGGGCTTTGCCCCAGCGTTGGCAGTTGCTACGCAACTGCTGCTACCGGGTTTAGACAACTAAATACTCTTCGGGGCAGATGCGCAGCTTCGCTGCGCGGGGCGTTTCGGAAAGCACGAAACGCCAGTTGCCCTTACAACTAAATACTCTTCGGGGCAGGGTGATACAGTGGAGCTAGCGCTCCACTTAGTGGAGTTTGCTACGCAAACTCCATTAGTAGCGGCGAAGCCGCTACGTAGATTCCCGATCGGTGGTACAGCCCACGAGCGCTCCCTGAGCGCAGGATCCGGTGAAACTCCGGGGCCGACGGTATAGTCCGGATGAAAGAAGACGCGGAGTTCGAAGACTCCGCAAGGCAGAGCAGCCAGGGCTTTTTCCTGGCTACTAGCCTGCGCATTGTGCGTAGCTCTTTCTATGCCCCAAAAGCATTTGCTTTTGGGGCATTTTGTTGGAGCGCGTGCACGCGTTGTTTGTGCTATGCACAAGCACAGCCCCGATGAATTTCATCGGGGCTGTTTTGTTTGCGAGAGGTTGCACTGAAGTATGAAGCGTAGTCAAGAGCACAAGGGGATGCACACCGGGTTGCTGGCCCTGCTGACAGCTGCCGTGGCGTTGCTGGCCTGGGAGCTTGTGGTGCGTGTCAGCCAGCTGCCCGCGTTCATTCTGCCCGGGCCGGGCATCGTCTGGGCGCGGTTGCTCACCGCACTGGCAGATGGCAGCTTGCTGCGTCACTTGTGGGTGACCCTGCAAGAGGTGCTGCTAGGCCTGGCCCTCGGCACGCTGGTGGCCAGCCTGCTCGGATATTGGCTGGCGCGCTCGCCGCGCTGGGAACGTTTGCTGGCTCCGTTTGTGGTGGCCAGCCAATCGGTGCCCATCGTGGCGCTGGCGCCGCTGCTGGTGATCTGGTTCGGGCCGGGCTTGCTCTCCAAGACGCTGATCTGCGCCCTCATCGTCTTCTTCCCGATCCTCATCAACACCATCATTGGCCTCAAGAGCGTGCCGCAGGATTTGCGTGACCTGATGCGCTCGCTGCAGGCCAGCCGTGCGCAAACCCTGCGCCTGCTGGAGCTGCCCGCGGCGCTGCCCGTGCTGCTGGGCGGCCTGCGCATCGGCGCTACACTCTCGGTCATCGGCGCGGTGGTGGGCGAGCTGGTGGGGGCAGACCGCGGCCTAGGCTTCCTCATCAATGTCGGCCGCGGCCAGTACGACACCGCGCTGGTCTTTGTGGCGGTATTCGCCTTGGTTGCTATGGCGTTGGCGCTCTATGGCCTGGTGGTGCTCGCCGAGCGCCGTTGGCTGTGGTGGCAACAAAGATCCAATTCACTCGCATTACTTTCTGGAGAACAATGAAAAACTCCCACTCACGTACCGTCTTTGCGAGCCGCTCTGCGGCGAAGCAATCCCCAACTGGGATTGCAAGACAGGCTTGGGGCTTATGCAATCTACGATTGCTCCGTTTGCCGCGGGCTGTGACTTTGATCCTGATCACGCTCAGCTTGCTGCTGGCCGCCTGTGGCGCAACGGCCGCGCCCGCCGGGCCGGTGGAAACCATCCGCCTGCCGATGGGCTACATTCCCAACGTGCAGTATGCGCCGTTCTACGTTGCCGTAGAGCGTGGCTACTTTGCCGAGGCAGGCTACGCCATTGAGTTTGACTATAGCTTCGAGACGGATGGCGTTGCTTTGGTAGGCGTGGGCCAGCTTCCCTTTGCGGTGGTCTCCGGCGAGCAGGTCTTGCTCGGCCGGGCGGCAGGCTTGCCCATTGTCTATGTGGGCGCCTGGTACCAGGAGTTTCCCGTGGCTGTGGTGGCGATGGCGGATAGTGGCATCAGCTCCCCGCAGGATCTCAAAGGTGCGCGCATCGGCCTGCCCGGCCTGTTCGGCGCCACTTATATTGGCCTGCGTGCGCTGTTGAGCCGGCGCAACATCCTTGAAGCAGACGTGCAGCTCGATTCAATCGGCTTCAACCAGGTGCAGGCGCTGGCCGCCGGGCAGGAAGATGCCGTGGTGGGCTACATCAACAATGAGCCCATCCAGTTGCAGGCCCAAGGCTACGCGGTCAATGTGCTGCACGTGGCTGATTATGTAGACCTGGCTGCCAACGGCATCCTCACCAACGAGAGCATGCTGGCCGAGCAGCCCGAGCGCGTGCGTGCCTTCCTGCGTGCCTTCCTGCGCGGCCTGGCTGACACGATTGCTGACCCTGAGGCCGCCTACGAGATTTCCACAAAATACGTAGAAGGGCTGGCCGCGCAGGACAAAGATACCCAGATGGCCGTGCTGACCCTATCCATCGAATCGTGGCAGGCCGAGCCGCTGGGCTACTCCAGCCCGCAAGCCTGGGAGAACATGCACGCTGTACTGTTGGAGATGGGCTTGCTCACCCAGCGGCTGGATGTGAGCGCCGCCTTCACCAACGCCTATTTGCCAACAGACTAATGTCCGCTGCTACCACCGCTCCCTTCCTCTCGGTGGAGAAGCTCTCCGCCAGCTTTGCTGACCGCACCGGCCAGCTCTCCGTGCTGCGCAACCTGTCCTTCAGCGTGCCGCGCGGCCAGTTCGTGTGCGTGCTTGGCCCCTCGGGGGCGGGCAAGAGCACGCTGCTGCGCCTGCTGGCCGGGCTGTTGCCCACCAATGCTGGCCGCATCCTGTTCGCCGGGGAGCCAGTGCGCGGGCCACAGGCTGGGGTGGGGCTGGTCTTCCAGGATGCGAATCTCATGCCGTGGCGCAGCGCGCTCGACAATGTGGCCTTGCCGCTGGAGTTGCGCAATAACCCCGATGCGATCGACCGAGCCTGGGACATGTTGCAGCTCGTTGGCCTGCAGGGTTTTGAGCTGGCGCTGCCGAGCGAACTCTCCGGCGGCATGGCGCAACGCGTCGCCATCGGCCGCGCCCTGGTGCAAGACCCGCAGCTCCTGCTGCTGGACGAGCCGTTCGGCTCGCTGGATGCGCTGACGCGTGAGAAGATGGGCGAGGAGCTGCTGCGCATCTGGGAGCTGGAGCACAAGACCGTGGTGATGGTCACGCATGACATCAACGAGGCGCTGTATCTGGCTGACCGCGTGCTGGTGCTCGGCAAGCGCCCCGCCAGCATCAAGTTGGATATGCCCGTCAAGCTGGCGCGCCCGCGCACGCCGCAGCTGCGCTATTCGCCCGCTTTTGGGCGCATGGCCGCCCGTTTACGCGCAGCCATCGAGTAGCAGGCGGTATAATCTCTCTGAAAGTGAGAGATTGCACATGAGCAGCACAAGCCTTGCCCAGCCTCTGCCCACCGGTCTCGGAAACAAGAAGTTCATCATCGGTGGTGTGCTCATTCTGGTGGCTGTGGTCTATCTCATCATTAGCTCCACCGCCGCTGGCGCCCAATTCTTCTTCACAATTGACGAACTTAACGAGCGCGGCAGCCAAGCCGTGGGCAAACCCGCCCGCGTGGCTGGCGCCGTACTGGGTGACACCATTGAGTACGACCCTGAAACGCTCACCCTGACCTTCACCATGGTGCATATGCCCGCTGATACGCGCCTCATCAACGATGACGGCGGCTTGGCCAAGGCGCTGTACGAAGCCGTGAACGACACCACGCGTGCCCGCTTGCAGGTGCAGTACATCGGCGTCAAGCCGGACCTGCTGGCCCACGAGGTGGAAGCCATCGTGGCGGGCAAACTGGGCGAGGATGGCGTGTTCTACGCCGATGAGAACGGCTTGCTGCTGCGCTGCCCCACGCGCTATGAGGCGGCTTTGCCTGCCCAGGCCGGCGAATAGCCTTCTCACCCAAACTCACAATGATCGCAGATCTTGGTTTCTTTGCGCTGCTGGTAGCTTTCCTGCTGGCGCTGTATGCCTGTGCCGCTGCCGCCTACGGCCACTGGCGCAAACAGGCGCGCTGGGTAGCCAGCGCTCGCTCCGCCGCCGTGCTCGGGTTCCCGCTGCTCACCGTGGCATGTGCCAGCCTGGTGTATTCGCTGGTCAATCTGGACTTTCAGCTGCAGTACGTCACCCAGGTCAGCAGCCACAGCATGCCGCTCTACTTGCGCGCCACCGCGCTGTGGGGCGGGCAGGCGGGTTCGCTGCTCTTCTGGTCCTGGCTGATGGCCGCCTTCACCTTTGCTGTCATGCTGCGTGAATGGCGGCGTGACCGTGATCTGGAGCCGTGGGTCATCATCGTCACCTCGGCTACGCTGGCCTTCTTCTTGGCGCTGATCCTCTTCTTTGAGAATCCCTTCCTGCGCTACTGGCAGGGCATCACCGGCACGGTGTGGACGGCCATGTGGCAGCCCGCCGGCGCCCAGCCGTACATCCCGATGGACGGCAACGGCCTCAATCCGCTGCTGCGCCACCCGGGCATGATCATTCACCCGCCGATGCTGTACATTGGCTTTGTGGCCTTCGTGGTGCCGTTTGCCTTCGCCATCGCCGCCCTGGTGACCGGGCGCAGTGATGACCGCTGGATCCGCGTCACGCGCCGTTGGACGCTGGTGGCCTGGCTGTTCCTCTCGCTGGGTCTGATCCTCGGCAGCCGCTGGGCTTACGATGTGCTGGGCTGGGGCGGCTACTGGGGTTGGGACCCGGTGGAGATCGCTGCGTTCATGCCCTGGCTTACCGGCACCGCCTTTTTGCACTCGGTCATGATCCAGGAGAAGCGTGGCATGTTCAAGCACTGGAACATGCTGCTGATCATCCTGACCTACTGCCTGGTTATTTTTGGCACCTTCCTCACGCGCTCCGGTGTGTTGTCTTCGGTGCACGCCTTTGCGCAAAGTGCCATCGGGCCAATGTTCTTTGCGTTTATCTCGCTCACCTTCATCGTGTCTCTAGCGCTGCTTAATAAACGCTGGAGCACACTGCGATCTGAAGTGGAAATGACCTCGCTGCTGTCACGCGAGTCGCTCTTTCTTATAAATAACCTGCTCTTCATGGGCATTTTGCTGATCTGTTTCTGGGGCGTCGTCTTCCCCATCGTGAGCGAGGCCAGCGGCGGTATTGGCCGTGCCATCCCCGCGCTGGCGCACATCTTCACCGGGCAGCGCGCCACGGTCGGCCCCATCTTCTACGAGAGCGCCACCGGCCCGCTGTGGGCGGCGCTGCTGCTGCTGATGGGCGTGGCCCCCTTGGCCGCCTGGCGCGCCTCCACGGCGCGCACGCTGGGCCGCACCATCTGGAAGCCCTTCATCGTCTCGCTGGTCGTGCTTGCGGGGTTGCTGGTGGGCGGCATGCGCAACCCGCTGGGGCTCTTGTCCCTGTGGATCTGTGCTTTTGTCTTGCTGGTGACCATCTATGAGTTCTGGCGCGGCGCGCAGGCACGTATGCAGCGCGGCGAGAACCCGCTGCAAGCATTCTGGCGTCTGATCGGCCGCAACCGCCGCCGCTATGGCGGTTACATCATTCACTTGGGCGTCATCCTGATCGCCGTGGGCATCATTGGCATCGAAATGTTCCAGCAGGAGACCCAGGGCCGCCTGGCTGTGGGCGAGCGCATGCACCTGGGCAGCTACAGCATTGAGTACGAATCGCTGGCGGAGTTCGAAACGCCGGATGGCCGTCTGGTGGACCGTGCCGTGGTGAACGTTTATAAAGACGGCGCGTTCCTGACTCAGCTCTACCCGCGGCGTGACTTTTATTATGAATCACAGCAAGCCATGACCATCCCCGGTCTGCGCAGCACACTGGAGAACGATGTCTATGTGCTGCTGGTGGATTGGGAGGCGGTCAGCGCCAGCAGCGCCACCTTCAAGCTGTATGTCAACCCGCTGGTCAACTGGGTCTGGTATGGCGGCTTTGTCTTCATCTTCGGCACACTGGTGGCCTCGTGGCCGGAGGCAGAGCTGCGCCCGGTGCGCCAGCGCTTGCGCGCCGCCAACACGGAGCGCGCATGAGGCGGCTGGCCGTTGTTTTTGTACTTAGCCTGCTGCTGGCCGCTTGCGTCAGCAGCCCGGCGGCTGTGCCCACAGTACAGGGGACTCCGAGCGCCGACGAGGTCAATGCAGTCGCCAAGAACCTGTACTGCCCGGTGTGCGCCAACGTGCCGCTGGATGTGTGCGGCACGGCCGCCTGCGCCCAGTGGCGCGGCCAGATCGCCGAGCTGCTCGCCGAGGGCTACAGCGAGCAGCAGGTCTATGACTATTTCGCCGCCCAGTACGGCCAGTCTGTGCTGGCGCTGCCGCCCGCCCGCGGGCTAAATTGGCTGGTGTATGTGATTCCCCCGCTGGGCATTGTGCTGGCCGGCTTTCTCCTGGGGCGCAACCTGGCGCGCTGGAAGCAGTCCGCCGCAGGCGCAGCCGACCTGCCCACCGTTGACGATGACTATGCGCGCAGCCTGGAAGAAGAGCTCAAGGCGCGCCGGTAACTTGCGATGACTGAAGACAAGAGACCTGTATCCATCCTGGGGCGCGTGCTGGCGTGGGGGCTGCTGTTGGCGCTGTTGGCGCTGGTCGCTGTCCAGCTGCGCAGCTCGCTGCAAGGCATCCTGACGCGTGGCGAGCAGGCACCTGCCTTCACCCTCACCACCTTTGATGGCCAAACCATCCGCAGCGAAGAGCTGTTGGGCAAAGTGGTAGTGCTCAACATCTGGGCCTCGTGGTGCGCTCCCTGCATCGAGGAAGCCGCTCATCTAGAGCAGGCCTGGCAGCACTACCAAGAACGGGGCGATGTGGTCTTCCTCGGCCTGGCTTATGTGGACACGGAGAAAGAATCGCTGGCCTTCATCGAGGAGCACAACATCAGCTACCTCAATGGGCCAGACCTCGGCACGACTATTTATATGGCCTTCCGGGCGCGCGGCGTGCCGGAGACCTTTGTGATCAATAAATACGGCGAAATTGCCTCGGTCAAGATCGGCCCGTATCTCTCCATCGAAGAGATCACCACCGTAGTAGACCGCCTGCTTGAGCTGGACTGATGGACGTAGGCTCGCTGCTCTTATTCCTGGCGCTGTTGGTCGTCTGTGCGCTGTACGTCGCCCGCCCGCTGCTGTCTGAGGTAGACGAGGACTTCAATCCGGAGCTGGCTAACCTGCAAGCTGAGCACGCCCGTGTGCTGGAAGCCTTGCTGGAGCTGGATGCGGACTGGGAGCTAGGCAAAGTGCCCGAAGATATTTACCGGCCGCAACGCCAGCAGCTGCTCGCCGAGGGTGCCGCCGTGCTGCGTGCGCTTGAGAAAGTAGATGTGCACGCTAAGCCCTCTGCGGCGCAGGATGCCGCCCCGGATGAGCTTGAAGCCCTGATCGCCGCATATCGCAAGCAAGCCAAGAAGGCTGCCAAGCCGCGGGCGGCTAAGAAGGGCGGTCGCAAGAAGTGATCCGCCGCCTCTGGCTGCTCCTGCTGGCGGTGCTGCTCACCGCCTGCGAATTCTCGCTGGCGGGCGATGTGACCCCGCCGCCCAATGCCATCATCAGCGCGGCCGACAGCACGGCGGTGCCGGTGGAGTACCCGCCCGCACCGGCCGACCCTGTGGCGGGCGCCGCGCTGTATGCGCAGAGCTGTGCGCCGTGCCACGGCGACAGCGGCCGCGGCGACGGCAGCCAGGCCAACATGCTGCCCGTGCAGCCTGCGCCGATCGGGGTGATGGCGCGCGCCGATGCTTCTGCTCCGGCAGATTGGTATTTGGCCATTACCCAGGGCAACCTGGATAACTTCATGCCGCCCTTTATTAATCAACTCAGTTTGCAGCAACGCTGGGATGTACTCGCCTATGTGTATTCGCTCAGCCAGGACCCGCTGGCGGCCGAAGGCGGCCAGCAGCTCTACAACCAGCACCAGGCCGCGCTGCATGCCGCGCTACCGCTGGACGATATTCGCCAGATGGCAGGCTACAGCCGCAATGACATCCTCGCTGCGATTGAGCAAGCTGTCCCCAGCCTGTCTTCGGCACAGCTGCTGGCGCTGACCTCCTACCTGCAGGCGCTGTCCCTCGGCAGCCCGCCGCAAGAGGCCACAGCCGCAGACGAGGAGACCACCCTAGCCGCCTTCCGTGGCCAAGTGCAAGACGGCACGGATGGCGAGCTGGCTAGCGGCCTGCAGGCGACCCTGTTTGGCTACGAGGGCCAGACGCTGGTATACACCGACACCGTGAGCGTGGCTGCCAATGGCCGCTTTGCCTTCGATGCCGTGCCGCTGGGCGAGGGGCGCACCTTCTTCGCCTCGGTGGATTATCTGGGGCTGAGCTACTTCTCTGAATTCCTTGCCGATGGGCAAACCGAGTTCACCCATCCTGTCACGGTGTACGAAACCACCCACGACACCAGCCAGCTGGCCGTGGAGCGGTTGACACTCATCCTTGAATTTGATGCGCCCGGCTATGTGCGCGTGGTGCAGCAATATTTGGTATCCAACATCGGTACGCACGCCGTCACGCCCAACATAGACGGCACGCCCGTGCTATTGTTTGATCTGCCGACCCAGGCGACCGACCTGGCTTTCAACGAGGGTTTGTTTGGCGGGCGCTATCTGCCCACTGAAGCTGGTTTCGGTGACCTGCGCGCCGTGCTGCCCGGCCTGCAGAGCTATCAACTACTCTTCGCTTACCAGATGCCCTACACGCGCAGTCTGGAGTTGCCGCTGAAGCTCAACCTGCCCACCCGTTCGGTGGTGGTGCTGGTGCAGGAAGGCGATGTCAGCCTGCAGGCGGATACCTTTACCCTGGCGGGTGAGCAAGACATCCAGGGCATGCAATACACGGCCTATCTTTCCACAGAGGCGGTCTCCGCCGGAGAGACGCTCGCATTGCAGTTCCGTGGCCGCAACCCGCTGGGCGGCGGCGGCCTGCAAGCCGTCTTGGCCAGCGATGGCGTTGTGGTGGGGTTGGCGGCGCTCACTGTGGCCGTGGGGCTAGCTTGGCTGTGGCTACGCCGTATGCAGACCGGGCCAGACCAGCTCATCGCCCAGATCGCGCGGCTGGATGAACGCTTTGCCCGCGGCGATCTTGCCGAGAATAAATACAGGCGCCAGCGTGCTGCCCTCAAAGCCCAGCTGCGCCGTAGTGTGAAAGAGCAATGATCCAGGTCAGCCAACTGAGCAAACGCTTCGGCTACCGCATGGCGCTACACGGCGTTAACTTGCGCGTAGGCCGTGGCGAAATGGTGGCGCTGCTCGGCCCCAATGGGGCGGGCAAGAGCACCCTGCTGCGCATCCTGGCCGGGCTGGCGCAGCCCACGGCGGGCCGTGTACAGGTGGCCGGTTGCCTGCTGCCCAAACAGGCAGCCGCGGCCCGCGCTCAGGTTGGTTACCTTGGGCACCAGCCCTTGCTGTATGACGAGCTGACCGCTGACCAAAACCTGGAATTCTTTGCTCGTCTGTACGCCGTGCCCTCAGCACAGGCACGTATTGACGAGCTGCTGGTGCTGGTGGGGCTGGACCACCGCCGCCGTGAGGCGGTGCGTGGCTACTCGCGCGGCATGTTGCAGCGCCTGGCGCTGGCGCGTGCCCTGTTGCACCGCCCGCGCGTACTGCTGCTTGACGAGCCGCACAGCGCGCTGGATCTGCAGACGGCCGACCTGCTGGATGGGGTTCTGCGCGCCGAAGCGCGTGCTGGCGTCAGCATCCTCATCGCCAGTCATGATCTGGGTAGGGTGGGTGGCCTGGCGCAGCGCGCCGAACTGCTGGCCGATGGCCGCATCGTCGCCACGCTGCCCAAAGCTAAACTGGGCCGCAAGCTGCCCGCCCACTATGCGCGCGCCTTGGAGGCTGCCAATGGCTAGCTTCGTCTCCGCCATCTGGGCCATCCTGCGTAAGGATATTGCTGCTGAATGGCGCAGCCGCCAGTTGGTAACCGCCATGCTGGTCTTCGTGGTGCTGGTCATCTTCATTTTTGCCTTCACGCTGGATATTGACACGCTCACCCGTCGCCAGATCGCCGCCGGCGTGCTGTGGACCACTTTCGCCTTCGCCGGCACGTTGGGGCTCAACCGCACGCTGGCTAGCGAGGGCGAGCGTGGCTCGCTGGACGGCCTGCTGCTGGCCCCCGTAGAGCGCAGCGCCATCTATTTTGGTAAAACCTTGGCGAACTTATTTTTCATGCTGGTTGTGGAAATTTTCACCCTACCGCTTTATGCTGTCTTCTATGATATGAGCCTGGCACAGCCCGGCCTATGGCTGGTGCTGCTGCTTGGTTCATGGTGCTTCTGCAGCGTGGGCACGTTATTGGCCGCCATGGCGGCGCAAGCCCGCAGCCGCGAGCTGCTGCTGCCGGTGCTGCTGTTGCCGATGGCGCTGCCCGTGTTGGTGGCGGCGGTGCGGGCCAGCAGCGCTTTTGTGAACGGCCTGGGCCTGGAGTATGCCCAGGCCAGTCTGAACATCCTGGTGGTGTACGGTCTCATCATGCCCGCCTTGGGTTTTATGTTTTTCGATTTCATCGTAGAGGAGTAAGTTTCATATGGCATCAACTTCGTTAGACCGCAAGCCTCGCTTGCTGCAGGTGCTGGATGTTTTGTCCGCACTGCTTATGCTGGGCGCCATTTACATGGTGTTCTTTTATGCCCCCATGGAGCGCGTGATGGGCCAGGTGCAGCGACTGTTTTACTTTCATGTTGCCAGCGCCTGGGTCAGCATGGCTGTGCTTATTGTGGCGGCCATTCTTGGCATCGTGTACCTCATTCGCCCACAGCACAAGTGGGATATCTGGGCCGTAGCCTGCATTGAGCTTGGGCTGGTGTACGCCTTCATCTGCGTCACCACTGGCTCCATCTGGGCGCGCCCGGCATGGAATACCTGGTGGACCTGGGATCCGCGTGTGGTGACCTTCACCATTCTTATCCTGGTCTACCTGGCCTACATGCTGTTGCGCCAGGGAATTGAAGACCCGCAGCGCCGTGCCCGCTTTGGCGCCATCTATGCCATCCTCGCCGCGGTGACTGTGCCGCTCACGTTCTTCTCGATCCGCATCTGGCGCACCCTGCATCCGGTGGTGATCGGCAGCGGCGACCCCAGCGCACAGGGCACCTTTGACATGACGCGCCCCATGCTGCACACTCTGCTGTTCAGCCTGTTGGCTTTCAGCATCTTCGGCTTCACTTTGCTGTGGCACCGTGTGCGCCTGGGCTGGCTGGCCGATAAGGTTGAGCAGCTGCGCATGAAGGCCCTGGGACGCTAGCCGGAAAGAGGAATTTAGATATGCCCATCGAAACCACAAACTACATGATCCTCGGTTTTGCCGTAGCCTTTGGCGCCATTGGCCTGCACTTGTTCAGCTTCCCGCTGCGCGCGCGCAACTTCAAGGCGGATCTACAGGCGCTAGAGACTGCGCCAAAAGCCAGCTCGAGCAAAGTTAGTAACACCGCTAGCAAAAGGACCGCTAGCAAGAAGACCGCTAGCAAAAAGACCGCTAGCAAGAAGACCGCCAAGAAAGCTGCCAAGAAGACGGCGGTCAAGAAAGCCGTAAAGAAGGCCACTAAGAAAGCAGCCAAGAAAGCTGTCAAGAAGGCGGCTAAGAAGGCTGCCCGCCGTTAGGCGTACGCCGTTAGGCGTACGCTGCTAGGCGAACGCCACTAGGCGTACATCGCTAGGCAGCTAGCCGTAAAGTGCCAACGGGCGGGACACTCATTACCCGAGTGTCCCGCCCGTTTTTGTTTTCTAAGCTAGAATGCAAAAATGCCCACAACGAAGAAGAAAACGCCCGCCACCAAAGCAGCCCCGGCCAGTCGCTGGTCTTCCACCACCAAACTGGTGGTGGGCCTCAGCCTGGTGGCCATGCTGGCTTCGATCCTGGTGCGCTTCAACTATTTGATCGGCCCCTTGCTGCTGGCCTTTATGATCTCGTATCTTTTGCACCCGCTGGTGGCGCGCCTCTCGGAAGCCACTGGGCTGAAGTGGCGCGCCGCGGTGAGCCTGATCTTTGTGCTGTTCCTGGCGGCGGTGGTATGGCTCTCGATCCTGGGCGGCTCAGCTGCAGTAGACCAGGTGGGAGCGTTGATCGCCGCCGGGCAGAACTTGGTTACCGGGTTGCCGGAGTTCGCCAGCCAGTTGGCCACTCAAGCGATCCAGATCGGGCCTTTTAACATTGAGTTTGCCGATGTTGAGCGCTTGCTGGAAGAGGAGTTCAATCTTGATTTTGTGACCCTCGGCCAGCAGTTGCTCTCTGCCCTGCAACCGCTGTTGGGGCAGGCAGGCAGCCTGCTGGGCCGCCTGGCCACCGGGGCGCTCAGTACGTTGGGCTGGGCGGCCTTCATCTTCATCATCTCGTACTTCCTGCTGGTGGATTCGGAGAGCTTCCCCTCGTTCTTTGCGCAGATCGCCAGCACTGGGCATGACGCTGATGTGCGCCGCATTGGGCGCGAGCTCTCGCGTATTTGGGATACCTTCCTGCGCGGCCAGTTGTTAATCATCAGCTTGATCGTGATCACCTACTTCATGCTCATGACCCTTTTGGGCGTGCACAATGCCGTTGGCCTGGCCTTCCTGACCGGCTTGGCCAAGTTCGTTCCCTATATTGGCCCGGTGGTGGCAGGCGGCACGGCCGCCTTGGTGGCCTACTTCCAGGGCGGCAACTACCTTGGTATTGAGCCATTCACCTACTCCGCGGTGGTAGTGATCGGCACCTTGGTGCTGGACCAGATCTTTGACAATCTGATCAGCCCGCGCATCTTCGGCAAGTCGCTCGGCGTACATCCGGCGGCCGTGCTGGTGGCGGCGCTGGTGGCCGCCAGCCTGTTGGGCTTTGTAGGCCTGTTGATGGCGGCCCCTGTGCTGGCCAGCTTGCAGCTGCTGTTGCGCTTTGCCATCCGCAAGATGCTGGACCTCAACCCCTGGCCAGAGCGCGAAGCGCGCCTGGAGCCGGTAGGAATGGGGTTGGCACAGCGCTTGCAAGCACAATGGCAGGTGTTGCGCGCCCGCGCCGTGCAGTGGTACAAGGCATGGCGCAAGCGCGGCAGTGCGGCCCGGCGCAAACAGAAGTAGCCTAAAAACTCAGCGGCAGAATTCCCTCTGGTTTGGCTTATACTGATGTGCCCCTTTGGGCGTATTTTTGATGTCTATGGTCAAGACCGCCATCATTCTTTCCCCCAGCCCCGGCTTTGGCGAAATGGTTCGCCAATTGCTGGCGGATGCACAGGGTGTGCAGCCGCAGGTCTTGGCGTCCCCTGAAGCCGCGCTTAAGGCGGCAGGCTCCAATGGGCTGGATCTGCTGGTGCTGGATACAGACTTTGCCGATATGGACATCGCTCGCTACCTGGAGCGTGTGCGCCAGGCCGCGCCGCAAGCCAAGCTCATCCTGATCCTATCAGAAGACACGCCTGCCGATGGCTGGGAACAGGTTGGCGCCAATGCCGTGCTGCCACAGCCCTTCTATTTGCCTGACCTGGCTGCTGCCATTGAGAGCCTGTACGGCCCGCTGCATGCTCAAACCGCGCCGGTGGCACGCTTTGGCAATGCTGCCGTGGACCTGAAGCCCGGCCTGGCGCCAGTACACACCGCTCCGGCCTGGTTGGCGGACACCAGCCAGGCTGCCCAGCATTTGGCCAAGCTCTCGCTGGAATCGGCCTCCCAGGCGGCGCTCATCACGCGCAGGGCGCAACTGTGGGCCTATGCCGGCGAGCTGCCGCAGGCCGCGGCGCAGGAGCTGGCCGCCGCCGTGGGCAACGGCGGCGAGGCCCAAGCCGACCTGGCGCGCTTTGTGCGCCTGGCCGTTACCGGCGCCGACTACATGCTGTATGCCACGTCGCTGGGCAGTGACTATAAGCTGGCCCTGGTGTTTGACACGCAGGTGCCGTTCAGCAAAATGCGTATGCAGGTAGACAAGATGGCTACCGCAATGATCGCGGCTACCGCAATGACCGCGGCTACCGCAATGACCGCGGCTACTGCCATGAGCTCCGTCAGCGCTGCCAACATGGCTGCGCATGACGGAGCAGAAAGTGCAGCACAAAGTGCAGCACACGGTGCAGCACAACTGCCCGCCGAAGACTTGCCTGCGCAGCCCGCGCCAAGTGCGCAGCCGCGGGTACGCTGGCTGCCAGCCAGCCAGGCAGCCGCCGCGGGCGGCACGAATTTGCTCAGCTATGCCTATGTGCTGGCGCCGCGCCTGCCCGAACACCGTCTGGAAGGCGACCTGGCCGAGAAGTTGGCCGCCTGGCTGCCGCAGCTGTGCGTCGCCTTCGCCTGGCGGCTGGAGCATCTCAGCATTCAGCCTGGCTTCGTGCAGTGGATGGTGAGCCTGCCCGCCGAGACCGCGCCGGAGCGCGTAGTGCACACGCTGGAAACGCATCTTTCTGAACGAGTCTTTGAGGAGTTCCCGCGTCTCCAGCGAGACAACCCCTCCGGCCAGTTCTTTGCTCCGGGCTTTCTGGTGTTGAATGGCGGCCTGCCCACCGATGCGCAGGTAACGGATTTCATCAAACACACGCGTAATCGCCAGGGTATTCCAACATAGTGAACAGTGAGCAGGGATTGGTGAGCAGTCGTTTTCGGGTTTACTGATTACTCTTCACTCCTCACTCCTCACTAATCACTCGCCTCTCCCCTAGTACAATCTTTGCATGCCCCAAACGCTCTATCTCATTGATGGCCATGCGTTGGCCTATCGCACCTATTTCGCGCTCACCAGCGCGGGCACTGGCAGCAGCCGCTGGAGCACCAGCGCGGGTGAGCCAACTGCCGGCGTGTTCGGTTTCACTTCGGTCTTGTTGCGCATCCTGGAGCAGGAGCGCCCCGAGTACATGGCGGTGGCCTTCGACGTCGGCAAGACCTTCCGGGATAAGCGCTACCCCGAGTACAAGGCGACGCGCGAGAAAATGCCGGATGATCTGCGCCTGCAGATGGAACGCATCCGTGAGATGGTGGATGCCTTCAACTTTCCGCGTTTGGAGATGGAGGGTTTTGAGGCAGATGATGTCATCGGTAGTATCGCCAAGAAGGCGGCTGGCGAAGGAGTGGGGGTCAAGATCATTACCGGGGATAAAGACCTGTTGCAGCTGGTGGACAAGCGCATCATCGTCAGCCTGCCCGGCAAGCAATTGGCCGATAGCAAGGATTACGGCCCGCAAGACGTCTTTGAGTTCCTAGGGGTGATGCCCGAGCAGGTGGTTGATTTCAAAGCCATGATCGGCGACAAGTCAGACAATATCCCCGGCGTCTCCGGCATCGGCGAGAAGACCGCCGCCGCCCTGCTGGCCGAGTACAAGACGCTCGACAACATCTATGCCAACCTGGACAAGCTCAAGCCCGCCCAACGCCAGAAATTTGAGGACGGCCGCAGCGATGCGTATCTGAGCCAGGAGCTGGCAAACATTGTCACTACCATTGACTTCGATTTTCACATCCAGCAAGCGCGCACCGACCGCATCAAGGCCCAGGAGGTGCAGGAGCTGTTTCGCCAGTTGGAGTTCCGCACGCTGATCAAGCGGTTGACTACCGTGTTGGAGTTGGGCAACATGCCGCAGGATACCAAACTGGGCCAACTGGGCATGTTCCCCGAAGACAACCCGGCCCCACGCGGCCCGGCGGTGGATATTGACGTTGAGATTGTTGACACACCGCAGAAGCTCACCGCATTGGGCAAAACGCTGGCCAGTGCCAAGCGCATCGCCTTTGACACCGAGACCAGCAGCACCAACCACATGCAGTGTGACCTGGTAGGTATCTCGCTGGCTATTGAAGAGGGCAAGGGCTACTACATCCCCATCGGCCATGAGGCCATGCTGGGCCGCCAGCTGCCCATCGCGGATGTGGTGGCGGCGCTGCATGGCCCGCTGACCGACCCCAAGATCCCCAAGCTGGGCCACAACCTCAGCTTCGACTATGTGATCCTGGCGCGCCACGGCCTCAAAGTGCATCCGTTGAGCATGGACAGCATGATCGCCGAATGGGTCGCCGATAGCGGCTCGCGCAATCTCGGCCTCAAGGGGCTGGTGTGGGTGCGCCTGAACAATGAAATGACCGAGATCCAGGAGCTGCTCGGCAAAGGCCGCAAGCAGATCACCATGGCGCAAGTGCCGATCGAGCAGGCCGCCGAGTACGCCGCCGCCGACTCAGAAGTGGTGCTGCGCCTGGAGCCGGTGCTGGCCGAACGCATCCAGCAGGTCAAAGGTGAGCGCGTTTTCGAGGAGATCGAAATGCCGCTGGTGCGCGTGCTCTCCGATATGGAGATGACCGGCATCATGCTGGATACACATTTTCTGGCCGAGATGGGCGCCGAGCTGAACAAGGAATTGGAACGCATCGGCACCGAGGTGTACCAGCAGGTGGGCGAGGAGTTCAACCTCAGTTCGCCACAGCAGTTGGCCCACATGCTGTTCGACCGCCTCAAACTGCCACCGCCAGCTGGCGTGCGCAAGACCGCCAGCGGCGCCTACTCCACCTCGGCGGATATTTTGGAGGCGATGAGCGAGCAACATCCGATGGTGGACCTCATCCTCAGCCACCGCGAGCTCTCCAAGCTCAAGACCACCTATGTGGACGCGCTGCCGCTGGAAGTCAACCCGGCTACGCAGCGCGTGCACACCTCGTACAACCAGGCGGGTACGGTCACCGGGCGCATCGCCTCCAGCGAGCCCAATTTGCAAAACATCCCCATCCGCACCGAGCTCGGCCGCCGAGTACGGCGTGCCTTCATCGCCGCACCGGGTCATAAGCTGTTGGGCGTGGACTACTCGCAGGTGGAGCTGCGCATCGTGGCGCACATTGCGCAGGATGAAGCCATGCTGAGTGCCTTCCGCAATAACGAAGACATTCACGTCACCACTGCGGCCGCCATTTTGGGTATTTCGCCGGAGCAGGTCACGCCGGAGCAGCGCCGCAATGCCAAGGCGGTGAATTTTGGTCTGATCTACGGCATGAGCCCGTTTGGTCTGACGCGCAGCACCGACCTCACGCTGGCCGAGGCCGAGAACTTCGTCAAGGCTTACTTTGAAAAATTCCCCGGCGTGCGCGCCTATATTGACAACACCAAGAAGGCCGCCGCGCAGTTAGGTTACATCGAAACATTGTTGGGCCGCCGCCGTCTCTTTCAAGGCCTGAAGGATGGCACCAACTACGTGCTCAAGAGCCGCCTGGAGCGTGAAGCCATCAACAGCCCGATCCAGGGCACCGCGGCTGACATTATGAAACTGGCCATGCTGCGCGTGGACGCCGCGCTGGCTGCATCCAAGCTGACCGGTCGCATGCTGCTGCAAGTGCATGATGAGCTGGTGCTCGAAGTGCCTGAAGGCGAGCTGGCGCAAACCGCCGCCTTGGTACGTACCGAAATGAGCAACGCCTATTCGCTGAGCGTGCCGCTGCAGACGGAAGTCAAAGTGGGTAAGAACTGGGGGCAGATGGAGCTGTTGGCCGGCTGATCACTGGCGCAGGAACCAAGCCAAAAACCTATCCCCCGAATTTTTAGTTGTAACGACAAAAATAGTGGTCTTTATTCGTCTGCGCGGTTGTACAGCAGCAACCAGGCGCCCCAGGCCGGGTCCCCGGCCTCAGTGATGCAGGCAGCCGGTTGCAGGCCGGCCAGCGTCTCCGTGCCAGCGATGGAGAGGATGTAGGTTTCGCCGGGCGTCATCTCAAACTCCGCATAGCCGGGGCCAAACTCTGGGCGTGCTCCGGTGAAGAACTCGCTGCTGTCCTCGCCGTTGCGCATCGCCAGGCGTACACCCGCCTGCGCCTGGCTGCTTTCATCAAAAATGAACAACTTGATCAACGGCGGGTTCTCACTACTTTCGCACAACAGCTCGCGGCTGGTGAGTGTATAGATGCCGCCGTCCTCCTCTGCTGCAAACGGGGTAGGGGCCGCGTTGGCGTCTTCGGGGTTGGGTGTGTTGACAGCGATCGAGGTAGACAGTGCGCTGGCTTGGAACGTTTCCAGATCCCGCGCCAGGCTGGCCAGGGCACGCGCCTCGCGCTGCGTGGCGCTGTTGCCCAGCGCCAGCTGCGCCTGGGCGCTGAGGGCACGGGCCGGGTCTGGGTCGCCCAGCTGGGCCAGGCGCGCCTGCGCCCGGCTGATGTCGCCGCTGGAGGCGTAGGCCAAGGCGATCATCAGGCGATACTGGGCCTGGTGCTCATCCGCTAGGTGGCTGGGGCCAACGCTGCTGACTTGCAGCGGGAAGGCTACAAAGGACAGGATGCAGCCAAACAGCAAACCGAGCACCAACCCGGTGAGCAGGTACAGCCGCGGACGCTTGGAGGACTCTTTGGCCATCATGGCGTGGGGGTGTGCAGCAGGCTGGGTACCTGGCTGCGCAGCTCGCTGCCCAGGGCGGCCAACAGGTTGAGATCGGCTTGGGAGTAATTGTGCTCCTGGCCAAACTCTATGGCGGCCACCAGCGGCAGCAGCACATTGTCAGCATTCAGGAACTCGAGATGCTCGATGGCACGGTCCAGGTTGCCATCCGCGGCGTAGGCCTCGGCGGCCATCAGCGCATAGTCAGCCGCGTAGTCCTCGCGCAGCAGGGCCGGCGCGGCGTCAGCGGCCGAAAGCGGGCGCAGCTCCCAGCCCAAGTACAGGCTGGCTAGCAGGCCGAGCAGGATGGTGAAGCCAAAGATGGCGTAGCGCGTAACCATATGTAGACGTGAGTGCAAGAAAGCGGCCAGCTTGCCCAGCCACCTGCAAGTGTAGCCATTTTTACAGCACGGGCTGCGGTAAAGAGCGCCTGATTCTAGAACAGCCCGGTGATGAAATCACCCAGAATAAATAGCAGCGTGCCTGATAGCAGCCACAGCGCACCTGGCTTCCAGGCGGCCAGCATCATGCGCAGAATTGTGCCCTGCAAGGCGCGGCGCTCTGTGCTGATCGAGTGGGCCTGGCGCAGCTGCTGCATGCGCAGCCACTCCGGCTTGGTCTGCAGGCGGGCCGTTTCCTGCAGAAAGCGCCAGCCACCCCAGAACAGCACGCCTGTGGCGCACAGAATGATTGGGATGCCGATCAGGTTGCTGACCAAGGCGGCCCATTGCTCGGCGCGCAGCAAAGGCAGCAGCGTTTCGTAAAAGATGGAGAGGATGATACCGCCCACAAACACGAAGGCGGCAAGCAGGAGTAAGTTGCGCAGCGTAAGGATGCGTTGGAGGAACTGCATGATGGGCTGAGCTAGGGCAGGTTGGTGATGATGCCGCCAACGATGATGAGCACGATGCCACCCACAAGCCAGATAACACTCCACTTCCAGCCAGCCCAGGCCAACCCCAGCATTTTGCGCTGGGCGGCCTTGCGCTCCTGGCCCTGTACTTTGACTTGGCGAAGCTGCGCCTGGGTGCTGCGCCACTCAGGCGCGCTGGTGAAGGTGGCCGTGTCGCGCAGAAAGACCCACAAGCCCCAGCACATGCCCGCTGTGCCAATCAGGATCAGCGGCAGACCCAGCAGGTTGGCAAGCAAGGCCAGCCATTGCTCATCACGCAGCAAAGGCAGCAGCGTTTCAAAGCCCATAGACCAGATAATGCTGCCGAAGAAGACAAGTGCCACCAGGATCAGTAGATAGCGGGTGGAGAAGATCCTGCTCCTCAAGCCAGCGTCTCCGCCACCCAGGCGGCGGCCACCGCCAGCGCTTCGTCCAGCTTGCCATTGTCTGTGCCGCCGCCTTGGGCCAGCTCAGGCTTGCCGCCGCCACGGCCGTCGAGGACGGCGGCGGCTTGCTTGGCAAGCTCGCCGGCGTGCAGGCCGCGGGCCACCAGATCCTTGGTGACGGCGGCGATGAGCGTGACGCTGCCATCGGCCACCGCAGCCAGCAGTACCACACCGCTGGCGTGCTGCTGGCGGAACTTGTCGGCCAGGGCGCGCAGCGCGTCGGCATCGGCGCCGGGGACGGCGGCGGCCAGCACGGGCACGCCGGACACCTGTGGCACGTTGGCGAGCAGGTCGCCCAGGCTCTCTTGTGCCTGGGCGCGGCGGGCGGCAGCCAGCTCCTTGGTGAGCTGGCTGAGCTCGCTCTGCAGGGCGGCGGTCTTGGCCGGCACTTCGTCTGGCGTGGTCTTGAGGGCGCGCGCCGCCTCTTGCAAGGCGGCGTTGCGCGCCTTGGCCAAGGCGTAGGCCTCGCGGCCGGTCACCGCCTCGATGCGGCGGATGCCGGCGGCGGCGCTGCCTTCGCTGACGATGAGAAACAGGCCGATGTCGCCAGTATGCTCAACGTGCGTGCCACCGCACAGCTCATACGAAAATGGCGCGTCTTCATTGCCGATGGCAATCGTGCGCACTTTCTCGCCGTACTTCTCACCGAAGAGAGCGGTTGCGCCTTCCTGCTTGGCTTGCTCCAGCGATTTGGTTTCTTTGTCCAGTTCGTAGTTGTCCAGCACCCAGGCGTTCACCTGGTCTTCGATTTGGGCTAGCGCGTCCTTGCTGACCGCTTCGGGATTGTTGAAGTCGAAACGCAGACGGTCGGGCGCCACAAGCGAACCCGCCTGGCGGGCGTGCTCGCCAACAACTTGATGCAGCGCAGCGTGTAGTAAATGCGTGGCGGTGTGGTTTCGCATGATGTCCTGGCGGCGGCGGGCATCCACGCGGGCGATGACTTTGTCGCCAACTTTGGGCGTGCCGCTGACCACTTCGCCAATGTGCACGATGGCGCCAGCGGCCGGCTGCTGCATATCTGTGATGCGAATGCCCCAACTGCCGTCGGCGGCCTGGATGACGCCGGTGTCGCTCACCTGGCCACCCGCTGCAATGTAGAAGGGCGTCTCCGGCAAGATGACGGCCACGGTGTCACCTTCGGCGGCCTGCTGCAACGGCAGGCCGTCTTTCACCAGGGCCAGCACTTCTTCCTTGGCTTCGAGTTCATCTAAATCTTCGTAGGGGTCGTACTTCACACCCTTGTCGCTCAGCTTCTTCTCGGCTTGTAACTGTTGCACGACGGCGGCAAAGGCTTCGGCCTGCTCGCCGCCCAGCGCGCCCATGGCCTGGCCCGCACCGGAGGCAGTGCGGTGCTGCTCCATAGCGGCATGGAAGCCGGCCTCGTCTACGGCGAAGTTGCGCTCACGCGCCACATCACGGGTGAGCTCCAGCGGCAGGCCGTAGGTGGCGTAGAGGTCGAAGGCCTGGGCGCCGTCCAGCGTGCCGCCGTTGGGCAGGCCGGCGAACAGCGCGTCCAATTTGGCCATGCCGCTTTCGACGGTGCGCTGGAACTGCTCTTCCTCACGCGTCAAGCCATCCAGGATGGCTTTGCGGTTCTTGACCAGCTCGGGGTAGGCCTCGCCATAGTGCTCGATGATGGCTTCGGCCACCTGGGCCATGAACGGCTCCGTCAGGCCGAGCTTGGTGCCGAAGCGGGCAGCGCGGCGAATGATCATGCGTGCTACATAGTTGCGCCCGATGTTACCCGGCACGACGCCCTCGGCAATCAGGAAGGTGGCGGCGCGAGCATGGTCGGCAATCACGCGGTAGGGCGTGAAGTGGGCATCGCGCTCGGCGTCGGTCTGCCCGGCCAGCTGCTGCACTTTGGCAATGAGCGGCGTGAACAGGTCGGTGCGGTAGTTGCCGTCTACATGTTGCAGCACGGAGACGATGCGCTCCAGACCCATGCCGGTGTCGACATGTTTGGCAGGCAGCGGTTTGAGTTCTTTGGGGCCGGTGCGGTTGTACTGGATAAAAACTAAATTCCAGATTTCGACAAAGCGCGGGCCGTCGAGCGCTAGCTCGCCATCGGCGTTCTTTTGTATCTCGCCGTACTCCGGCCCAAAGTCGTAATAGATCTCACTGTTAGGGCCGCAAGGGCCAGTGTCGGCCATCTCCCAGAAGTTGTCCTTGCGCCCGTAGTACACCAGGTGCTCGGGCACAAAACCGGGCTGCGCCAGCCAGTTGTCGGCGGCTTCTTTGTCGGTTTCGATCTCGCCCTGGTCATCTTTGAACACCGAGGCGTACAGACGGTCGGCCGGTAGGCCCCACGTCTGGGTCAGCAGTTCCCAGGCCCAGGCGATGGCCTCTTTTTTGTAATAGTCGCCAAAGGACCAGTTGCCCAGCATTTCAAAGAAGGTGTGGTGCGTGTCGTCCGTGCCTACATCTTCAAGATCGTTGTGCTTGCCCGCCACGCGCAGACACTTTTGCGAGTCCACGGCGCGGGAGTAGTCACGCTTGTCTGTGCCGAGGAAGACGTCTTTGAATTGCACCATGCCGGAGTTGGTGAACAGCAGGGTGGCGTCGCCGCCGGGCACTAGCGAAGAAGAAGGCACCTCGGTGTGGCCGCGGTTAACGAAGAAGTCCAGGTAATCCTGGCGGATTTGGTTGGCAGTTTTTGGCATGATGCTCTCTTTCAGAGAGGGAATTATACGCAATGCCGACGGGGAAGGGCTTGACCACAAAGACACAAAGAGCACGAAGAGACTATTGTCTGTTGGTCATATGGTTATATGGTCGGTTGGTCGATATGCCTACCCGTCATTCCGAACGAGGGCGATTAGCACTGCGTAGCAGTGCTGACCGAGGAGGAATCCTTTAGGGCATTCCAAACACCAGCTTGACTCTGAATGACCTAAAGGATTCCTCACAATGACAAAGGACTTAGAAATTGGGTGGCGTTGCATTCGGCCCTCACCCCGTTGATCTATATCAGGACTGGTTGCGGCCTCCCCTCTCCCTAAAGGAAGAGGGGAGAGGGTTTAGCTCAAAAACTCCAGCAGGGCGGCCTGCTCGGTATGCGTGAGTTCGTGGCCGCCAGGGTGGGCGAAGGTGTCCACATCGGCGCCGCCAGCGCGCAGCACCGCGGCTACGCTGAGTGCCTCGGCGGCGGGGATGAGCGGGTCGCGCTCGCCGTAGGTCACCAGGAAGCGCTTGCTCATCAGATTGAGCTGCGGCGGGTCGAAAGGCAGCATGCTGTGCAGCAGGGCCGCGTTGGCGATGACGGTTGGGTGGCGGAAGAGGGTGGCCAAAATCATGTTGGCGCCGTTGGAATAGCCCACGAAGGTGGCCGATTTGGCGTCCGTGTTGTGTTCGGCGTACCAGCGGGCGAGGAAGGCGGCCAGCTTGTCCGTCTCGGCCTCAATACTGGCTTGGTCGAACACGCCCATGGCCAGGCGGGCGAAGAAGCGCGGCATGCCGCCTTCGGATACGTTGCCGCGCAGGCCGACGATGTTGTAGCCCTCGCTGGCTGGCTCGACCAGCGGGATGAGGTCGTGCTCGTTGCCGCCGGTGCCGTGCAGCAGGAATAGCGTGCGTGCGGCGTTACGGTCTTGGAAGGTGTGAACGAATTCGCTCATCAGCAATTCGCCTACGGCAGCGGGCGCACGGTGACCGGCGGCAGCCCGGCTTCGATGGCGGGGCGCTGGTGCTCGAGGAAGGGTGGCAACGAGAGCGCCTCGCCCAGCGTTTCCAATTCTTCGTCGGCGGTGAAGCCCGGCCCCATGGTGGCCAGCTCGAACAGGATGCCGGCCGGCGTGCGGAAGTAGATCGACTTGAAATAAAAGCGATCGATCGTCGTGGTGGGATACAGCCCCATACCGGCGATGCTCTGGCGCACGGCTTGCTGGGCGGCCTCGTCGGCCACCGAGAAGGCGATGTGGTGCACGGTGCCCGAGGCGTTGAAGCCGGGCGCCTTGCCGGGGTCTTCCTCCAACTCGAGGAATTCGGCGCGTTGCAAGCCAGGCAAGTGATAGCGGGTCAGGTTGCCTTCGCGGCTTTCAACCGCGTAGCCGAAAGCGAGCAGGATCGGCTCGACCAGGGCTTTGTCGTGCACGCTCAGCAGGGCGGAGTGGAATTGGCGGATGGCGTGCTGGGCGCTGACCTCGGGCGTGGTCCACAAGTCCTTGTCGTCAAAATTGGCTGGGTCGACCTCCACCAGCTCGAGGCGCTGGTCGTCGTAGTCATAGAAGACCAGGCGCTGCCAGCCGAGTTGCGTAATGATGCCTTCATGCTTGACACCTAGCGTGTCGAAGCGCTCTTTCCAGAATGGCAGCGCGCCGGTTGGTACGGCCAGGCTGATGTTGGTGACCAGCCCGTTGCCGCGGCTGCCGGGGGTCGGTGGCAGGAAGGTGAAGAAGGTGAGGTCCATGCCAGGGCCGCCCTCGCGATCACCAAAGAAGAGGTGATAGGCGCTGACATCGTCTTGATTGACGGTCTTCTTGACCAGACGCAGGCCGAGAATTTGAGTGTAGAAATCGACCAGGCGTTGCGGATCCGAGCCGATGGCGGTGATGTGGTGGATGCCGAGGGTAGGGGTCATGGTTTGCTCGCTTTCGAGTGCGGAATACTGTTTAGATGAGTGCGGCGGGCGCGATATTACATCAGAGCAATGTTAGCAGATATGAAGTTTGCACCTGAAGTTAATACTTTCCCCCGTAAAGTTTGCACTTTTAACTTCCCGACGAATTGGTTAAAACTTTTGCTTTCTGGCTATGGTCAGGATTGAGAGCAGCGGCATGGTATCAATGTAGCCGAAGTTTGGGTTGAAGCGGGAAAGTGACAAGGATTGTCAAGGAGTTCCTGTTTGGATGGCAGTTTCTTGTCCTAAAAGATTCCTCCTCGACCTGCGGCCTCGTTCGGAATGACAACACACAGTCTGTCATTGCGAGCGAAGCGAAGCAATCTCCAAGCCAATGTTGGGGATTGCTTCGGGTTGATAGTTGCATATTCATGCAACTATCAACAGCCCTCGCAATGACGAAGCTATGTAGGCTGCAGCCTGCTGCGCCCCTACGGCGGACAGTATTAGGCGAAGTTTACGCCTTCGAGTTTGAGCAGGCTGAGCTTACGGGCATCACGCATCTTGCCGCCATAACCGCCGAGCGTGCCGTCTGAGGCGACGACACGATGGCACGGAACCACGATGGGGATGGGGTTGTGGCGCAGCGCTTGGCCTACGGCTCTGACAGCCTTCGGCTGTCCGATCCGTTTGGCAATTTGCATATAGGTGCGCACCTGGCCGCGCGGCACGCGGCGCGTCTCTTGCAGCACGCGCTGCTGGAAGGCGGTCAGGTGGCTGAGGTCCACCGGCAGGTCCACCACCTGCGAGTCGCCGAGCAGGTATAGCCGCACCTGCTCGGCGGCGGCGGCTACCGGCTGGCTGGCGCGCTCGGGGCGGCCGCCTAGCTTGGTGAGATAGGCGCGCAAGCTCTCCTCGCTGCTCTCGTATTCGATGGCTACTAAGCCGTGCGCGCCGACGGCGATCCACAGTGGGCCGAGCGGTGTGTCTTGCACGAGGTCGTAGTACATCGGCGGGCCAGCCTCGGCGGCCAGTGTGCGGCGTACGACAGCCTGCGCTCGCTGGGCGGCGGTTGCGTTTGGCCCGGCGGCGTAGGCCGCGTCGAGCGCGTGTTCAAGCGTGCTGCCGGGCTTGGCGTTGTGCTCCAGCCAGTTGTTGGGTTTATTCATGATCTTCCTCGCTAAATTGGGCGCGTAGCTTTTTAAGCGCCTGATACACATGGGCGCGGGCGGCCTGCTCGCTGCAGCCCAGGGCCGCGGCCACTTCGCCATACTCTAATCCCTGGTACTTACGCAGCAGCAGGGCGGCCTGCTGCTGGCGGGGGAGCTGGCCCACGGCCGCCCGCACGGCGGCTGCGCTCAGGCGCTGCAATACCTGCGTCTCCACGCGGGCCTCGCCGGAGGCGTACTCTTCGTGCAGCTCGGTTTGCTTGGCCGCATGGCGTCCGTTGCGCTGCTGGCGGGTGCGGGCAGCATTGGTGGCGATCTTGTACAGCCAGGCACGCAGGTTGTCGTTGGCGGCGCGCTCGTAGGCCTTGTAGGCGCGCAGGTAGGTGTCCTGCAGGCAATCTTCGGCCTCGGCCTCGTCGCCCAGCAGGCGCCACAGGTAGCCGAACAGCTCGCCGCTGTGGGCGTCTACCAGGGTTTCGAAGTCAGGCTTGGTGGTCACGAGCATCACTCTCTATAACTATGATAGCGGGGATTTGTGAAAAAGCAGCTGATAGCTATTAGCGGTCAGCTTTTAGCTAAAAACCCTACGCAGATTGGTCATTCCGAGCCTGAGCGAAGCGAATGGCGAGGAATCCTTTAGGGCAAAGTAATTTAAGCAGATTTTGTAATGGCCTAAAGGATTCCTCCTCGGGCTACGCCGCTAGAGGCGGCGCAAGACGCCCTCGTTCGGAATGACAAAGGGGCGGCGCTTGTTTTTTCGGAAGACAGATACTGCTTGCGGCTTAAAGCTGAGCGCTGAAAGCTGACAGCTATAATTCGCTCCATGACCCGCCGCTATCTCACTTTCGCCGTGTTTGCCTCCGGGCTTACCACGCTGGGCGTGGAACTGACCGCTTCGCGCTTGCTGGGCAACGTCTTTGGCACGAGCAATATCGTGTGGGCCAGCATCATTGGCCTGATCCTCATATATCTTACGCTGGGCTACTTCATCGGTGGCCGCTGGGCTGACCGTTCACCGCATTTCGAGACCTTCTACAAGATCCAGATATGGGCGGGTTTCACGGCCGGCATCGTGCCGCTGGTGGCGCGCCCGGTGCTGCGCGCCGCGGCGGATGCGTTTGACCAGTTGCAGGTCGGTGTGCTGGCCGGTTCGCTGGTATCCGTGCTGATCTTGTTCATTGTGCCCATCACGCTGATGGGCACGGCCTCGCCCTTTGCTATTCGCCTAGCCATCACAGACCAGAAAGAAGCTGGCCAGACCTCGGGCCGCATCTATGCCTTCTCGACCCTCGGCTCGGTCATCGGCACGTTTTTGCCTGTACTGGTGCTCATTCCCGTGTACGGCAGCACGGCCACTATCCTGATTTTTAGTTTTGTGCTGATGATCGTGGGCCTGGTGGGGTTGGGGCTCTCGGTGAGCTGGCGCAGGGCGGCCCGCTGGCTGGCGCTGCCCTTGCTGCTGGCGCTGCTTGCCGCGCTGTGGACGCAAGGCAATGTCAAGGCCACTGCTGGCCAGATCTACGAAGATGAGACGGCCTACAACTACATCCAGGTGCTGGAGTTCAATGGCGTGCGCTACCTGCGCCTCAACGAGGGCCAGGGTGTGCACTCCATTTATCATCCGGACGTGCTGGATTTCCGCGGGCCGTGGGAGCAATTTCTCGTTGGCCCATTCTTCAATGCGGGCTATCAGCCTGAGGATATCTCGGCTATCGCCATCGTAGGCCTGGCGGCGGGCACCAGCGCCCGCGGCGCCACGGCGGTGCTCGGCGAGGGCGTGGCGCTGGATGGCTACGAAATTGACCCCGACATCATTGCGGTAGGGCGTGAGTACTTCGGCATGACGATGCCCAACCTGGATGCCATGGCCGTAGACGGCCGCTGGGGGTTGGAACACAGCGAGCGCGTATATGCGCTGATCGAGATCGATGCCTACCGCCCGCCGTACATCCCGCCGCACCTCACCACTGTGGAGTTCTTCACCCTGTGCCGCCAACGCCTGACCGAAGATGGGGTGTTGGCCATCAACGTCGGCCGTGCTCCCAACGACCGCCGCTTGATCGATGCGCTGGTCGCCACCCTCGGGCAAGTTTTTCCCAGCGTGCACGTGATGGATGTTCCGGATACGTTCAACTCGTTGGTGTACGCTACGGTGCAGCCCACCAGCTTCGATGACTTGCAAGCCAACTATAATCGGCTACTTGCCGACCCGGAGAGCCACCCCTTGCTGCTGGCCGCCATGCAGCGCACGCTGGAGCACCGCCGCGAGACACCGACCGGCGGCCAGGTGCTCACCGATGACCGCTCGCCGATCGAGTGGATTATCAACAGCATGGTGCTGCGCTTTGTGCTCTCCGGTGAAGTGGAGACTCTGCAATGAAGCCGCTTATCCGCTACATCGTGCCGGTGCTGGTGCCGGTTGCCATCCTGCTGACTGCCACGCGTCTGCTGCTCACTCCGCTGTTCGTGAATATCGAATATCACACGCCCGGCTTCCCGGATGACCCGTACGGCATGACGCAGGCCGAGCGCCTGCGCTATGCGCCGCTGGCCTTGGACTATTTGTTGAACGATGCGGACATCAACTTCCTGGGCGATCAGACGTTTGATGATGGCATGCCGCTATACAACGAGCGCGAGCTGCACCACATGCACGATGTCAAGGTGCTGACCCAGCAAGCCATCAAGGTGTGGCTGGGTGTCTTGCTGGCGCTGGCGGCAATAGGAATCGCCGCCTGGCGGCTAGGCGCCGTGGCCGAGTTCCGTGCTGCGCTGGGGCAGGGCGGCGCCTTCACAGTGGTGCTCATTCTGGCACTGCTGGTGCTCATCGCCCTAAGCTTTGACTGGCTCTTTACTGAGTTTCATGGAATTTTCTTTGAAGGCGATACCTGGCTGTTCTTATACTCAGATACGCTCATTCGCCTCTTCCCCATGCGCTTCTGGCGCGATGTGTTCCTGGCGCTGGGCGGTTTTGTGTTGCTGGGTGGCCTGGGGTTGTGGTGGTGGGTTCGTCCACGTGTAAACACAGATTAAAGTCAAAAGTTAACCACAAAGACACAAAGGGCACAAAGAAAAGCTTAAAAGCAGTTCTTTGTGCCCTTTGTGGTTAAGCTTTAGCTTTTCTAAATCACAAAGTACTCAGACAGCACCATGCCCAGCAGGGACAAAGTGATCAGGATCGTGGCGATGGCGCTGTTGCGCGCCATGTGTTCTTGCAGGGCGCCCAGACGTTGCAGCTGCTCAGGCTTTGGTTCTGCGCCAGCCACTTCTGCGCTTAGGGCTTGTATCTGCTTCATTGTGCTGCCGGTGCGGCTGCCGAGCATTATTGCCAGCAGGCCAAACAAGCCGCCCAGCGTGAGCGCCAGGCCGCTGCCGGTATTGAGCGGGGCCAGGCCGTGAAACAGCAAGCCATACAATAGCAACCCTGACAGCACGGTGAGCCCGCTGGCCATCGACATGCGTTTGGGCAGCTTGCCATGCTGCGCCAGCGCTTGCATGAACTTCTGGCCTTCGGCGCCGCTGGCCTTTACGGCCGGTGTGATGAACAGCGCCATGGTGTACGCCGCGCCCACCCAGATGACGCCGGCGAAAATATGAATGATACGAAGAATTACTAGTGCCCATGCCATGATTGCTGCTCTCCTTTATGTCTTGTTAAATGGCCGATTGCTAAAAGCTAATCGCTAACAGCTAATTCCTATGCGCCAAATTTTTCCAAACGCCCGGCGTGTGCCAGCGCCAGCGCCATCAACTCCGTGGCGGGGATGGTGCCCAGGCCGCCGTGCATGCAGGCGCGCTCGCCGAAGCGGGTTTGCTCATCTGGCAGGCCGCGCTCTGGCGCCCAGAACAGCAGCGGCACCGGGTGCCAGGAGTGGCTGCGCATCTTCACCGGCGTGCTGTGGTCACCCGTGACCATGAGCACATCAGGTTTGAGCGCCATGAGCTGTGGCAGCGCCTCGTCCACACTTTCGATCACTTTCACCTTGCCGTCAAAGTTGCCATCTTCACCCATGCTGTCGGTCTTCTTAATGTGGATGAACAAGAAGTCGTAGTCGTCCCACACCTTGGCGGCCGCGGCAAACTCATCAGCTGGGGTTTCGCCATCGAACAGGATGGTTTGCATGCCCACCAGCTTGGAGACGCCGCGGTACATGGGGTACACCGCTACGCAGGCGGCTTTGAGGCCGTAGGCGTCCTGGTAACTGGGCAGCTGCGGGTCGCCGCCAAAGCCGCGCAGCGTGATGCCGTTGGCTTTGGGTTGCTTCGCCAGCAGTTTGTGCGCCTCGGCGACCCATTGATTGAACAGCTCGGCTGCCTTGGTGGACCGGTCGTCACGCGCCACGGCGGGTAGCGGCTTGGCGCCAGTGGCCTGCGGGTCGGTGTCGTCGATCTCGCCGTGCAGCCCATCACCATGGATCACCACAGCGAAGCGGTACTCCTTGACGTGGCGCACTTCCACGCGCACACCGGGCAGCTGGATGCTCTTGAGCTGCTCCACGATGGGGGCGGCCTCCTCGGAGGCGATGCGGCCGGCGCGCCGGTCTGCGATGTTGCCATCCGCATCCAGCGTGCAGAAGTTGCCGCGCGCCGCCACCGCGCCGCTGGGCACATCCAGCCCAACGCCGAGCGACTCCATCACGCCGCGGCCTACGGGGTAGTGCAGCGGGTCGTAGCCGAACATGGCGAGGTGCGCCGGACCGGAGCCGGGGGTGATGCCATGGCGCACTGGGATGGTGCGGCCCAGCGTGCCCTCGGCGGCCAGGCGGTCCAGGTTGGGCGTGTGCGCCGCCTCCAGCGTAGTGGGGCCGCCGGGCACCAGCGGCAGGCCGCCCAGACCATCCAGCACCAGCAAGACGATCTTGCTGGTGGATTTGATGAGCAGGTCAGGAACGTAATCGTAGGGCATGTGCGATCCTTTAATCAAACCTTGCGAAGGCTGTTTTGCATGGAGATTGATTTTACTTGCCAACCTTCGCAAGATGTACTCATAAGTAAAACGGCGTACTGCACGCTGCTGTTGCAGTGTACAGTACGCCGTATATATCACAAACTAGAAACTAGCGGATGGCCTGCTCGCTGTCCTTATCGAACAGGTGCAAGTTGCTGGTGTTGAACACCACCTCAGCTTTGTCTCCCACTTTGTACTCCGAGCGGGGGTCCACACGTGCCACAAAGTCAGCATTGCCCGCTTTGAGGTAGGCCACGATCTCGTTACCCATCAGCTCAACGATATCCACCTTGGCTTCCACCTTGGCCGGGGTGATGCCCGCCGGGGTGAACTTGCTGTTGTGGATGTCTTCGGGGCGGATGCCGAGCGTCACCGGCTTACCGGCATAGGCCTCGGCGGCTTTGTTGCCCGCAGGCACTTCCACCTGGAAGCTGCTCGCATCGGCTACCAGCTTGCCGCCGTCCTTCACCAGCTTGGCATCAAAGAAATTCATCGCCGGAGAGCCGATGAAGCCTGCTACGAACTTGTTGGCGGGCCGGTCGTACAAGTTGTGCGGGGTATCGATCTGTTGCAGCACGCCGTGGTTCATCACCGCAATGCGCGTGGCCATGGTCATGGCTTCCACCTGGTCATGCGTTACATAGATGAAGGTGGTCTTGAGGTCCTGGTGCAATTTGCTGATCTGAGCGCGGGTTTGTACGCGCAGCTTGGCATCCAGGTTGGAGAGCGGCTCATCCAGCAGGAAGACGTTAGGCTCGCGCACGATGGCGCGGCCCACGGCCACACGCTGGCGCTGGCCGCCCGAGAGCTGACGCGGCTTGCGCTGCAGCAGCTCTTCGATGCCGAGGATGGCAGCGGCGTTATCTACACGGCGCTTGATCTCCTCTTTGGGCATTTTACGGAGGCGCAGACCAAAGGCCATGTTCTCAAAGACTGACATGTGGGGATACAGCGCATAGGATTGGAACACCATGGCAATATCGCGGTCTTTGGGCGCCAGATCGTTGACCACTCGGTCACCGATGCGGATCTCGCCGGAGGAGATCTCCTCCAGGCCGGCTAGCAGGCGCAGGGCCGTGGATTTACCACAGCCAGAGGGGCCAACCAGCACCAGGAATTCTTTGTCCTCTATGTGAATATTCAAGTCGTTTACGGCGAGGACGTCACCAAAACGCTTTACGACATGGTCATACGTTACGCTGGCCATTGTCTGAACCTCCATTTCTCAAGAATATAGTGGTTCGATTATAAGCTTATTTCTACGGTCAGCTAGTTGGTTGGTCGCCTGATCAATTGGCTGGCTGGCCGACCAGTGACTAATTGACTAATCGACGGCCTATTGACGGTTAGAATTCCGCCCATGAGCAGCGAATCTTCGCTCAGCGAGAACATCACCCCCGTACGCCAGCAGTATCTGGATATCAAACGTCAGCATCCGGGGGCGATTTTGTTCTTCCGCCTGGGCGATTTTTACGAGACCTTCGACGATGACGCCGAGCTGGTAGCGCGCGAGCTGGATATTGTCCTCACCTCGCGCAACGTGGCCAAAGGCGCGCGGGTACCCATGGCGGGCGTGCCACACCATGCCGCCGAGAGCTACCTGGCGCGCCTGATCGAGCGCGGCCACCATGTGGCTATTTGCGAGCAGGTGGGCACCGAGCCGATCAAAGGCCTGATGCCGCGTGAAGTGGTGCGCATCGTCACTCCGGGCACGGTAGTGGAACCTGGTCTGCTGCCCGGCGACGCCAACAATTACCTGGCTGCCGCGCTGGTATGGGATGGGCGCGCCGGTCTGGCGTATGCCGACCTCACCACGGGCGAGTTTGCCGCCACGGAGCTTGACGCTGGCGCTTTGCGGGCGGAGCTCGGCCGCCTGGCGCCTGCCGAGATCGTGCATATGGATAAGGAGCTGGACCTGGCAGGGTTGCCGGGTCACGGCAGCGCCTGGCCAGCCTACCGCTTTGAGCCCGCGCGGGCCAAGGATGCTTTGCTGGCCCACTTCAAGACCAAGAGTCTGCAGAGCTACGGGCTGGATGGCCACCCGCTGGCGGCGCGTGCGGCCGGGGCGCTATTGCAGTATGTGCAGGAGACGCAACCCGCCAGTCTGGCGCTGCTGACCAGCCTGCGCGCTTACACGCTCGACGAATTCATGAATCTGGACGCCTCGGCGCGGCGTAACCTGGAACTCACCGAGACGCTGCGCGGCGAGCAGGCCGGCTCGCTGCTCGGCACGCTCGACCGTGCCATCACGCCGATGGGGCGCCGCCTGCTGCGCCAGTGGGTGGGCAAGCCGCTGCTGGAGCTGGACGCCATCCATGCCCGCCAGGAGGGCGTGGCCTGGCTGCACGGCGATGGCATGCGCCGCGCTGAGCTGCGCACCGCGCTCAAGCCGTTGGGTGACCTGGAGCGCATGGTCAATCGCGTACTGGGCGGCACGGCCCAACCGCGCGATTTGGCGGCCATGCGCAACACGCTGGAGGCGGTGCCGGTGGTGCTTAAGCTCAGCAAGGATCTCAAGCCCGCAGTCGCTAGTCTCCTGGTCGGTTTGTCAGAGTGCACTGCTGAGTTGAAACTATTGCAGTCCGCCATCGCCGACGAACCTCCCGCTGTGCTGGGCCACATGGGCGTCATCCGTGCCGGGTACTCGAGCGAGCTGGATGAGCTGATGGCAGCCACCAGCCACGCACGCGAGTGGATTGCCAACTTGGAAGCGGCCGAGCGCGAGCGCACCGGCATTAAGTCGCTCAAGGTGGGCTACAACAGAGTGCACGGCTATTACATTGAGGTCACCAAGGCCAAGGACGATGGCAACCTGCCCGCCGAGTACATTCGCAAGCAGACCCTGGTGAACGCCGAGCGTTACATCACACCCGAAATGAAAGAAGTCGAAGCGCAGGTGCTCAACGCCGAGGAGCGTATTTTGGCGGTGGAGACGCGCTTGTTCAAGGAACTGTGCAGCCAACTGGCCGCCAGCGCCGAGCCGCTGCTGGCCAGCGCGCGTGCGCTGGCCACGCTGGATGTGCTCGCCGCGCTGGCTGAGGTGGCCGCGCTGATGGGCTATGTGCGACCCATCGTTAAAAACGATGGCTCGTTAGAGATCATCGCTGGCCGCCACCCGGTGGTGGAGCGCTGGCTGCCCGCGCAAGCACGCTTTGTGCCCAACGACACGGTGTTCGAGAACGGCGAGTGTGTGCGCCTCATCACCGGCCCTAACATGAGCGGCAAGTCGACCTATTTGCGCCAGGTGGCGCTCATCGTGCTGCTGGCGCAGATGGGCAGCTTTGTGCCCGCCGAGCGCGCCAGCCTTGGCCTGGTGGATCGTATTTTTACGCGCATCGGCGCGCAGGATGAGCTGCACGCTGGGCAGTCTACCTTCATGGTCGAGATGGTTGAGACGGCCAGTATTCTCAACCATGCCACTTCGCGCAGTTTGTTGATATTGGACGAGATCGGCCGCGGTACCAGCACCTACGACGGTCTCTCGATCGCCTGGGCGGTGATCGAGCACATTCACAACGAGCCGCGCCTCAAAGCGCGCACGCTGTTCGCTACGCACTATCACGAGCTGACTGCGCTGGCTCAGAGCCTGCCTGGCGTGCGCAACTACAACGTGGCGGTCAGCGAGGCTGACGGCAATGTAGTGTTTTTGCACAAGATCGTGCCTGGTGGAGCCGATCGCTCGTACGGCATCCACGTCGGCCAGCTGGCCGGGCTGCCGCGGCCGGTGCTGGCGCGGGCGCAGGAGATCCTGGCCGAGCTGGAGGGGCAGGGGAGCCAGCCGAAGGCCGGCTCGCCAGGCGTCCGCGAGCAGCAGGCGCCGCTGTTTGCGCTGGAGCATCTAGTCCTGGACGAACTGCGAGACTTGGATTTGGATGGTTTGTCGCCCATCGAGGCGCTGAACAAGCTGGCGGAGTGGAAGGGGAAATACAAAGGATAAGGGAGAAAGGAGAAGGGATAAAAACCTATGGATAAGCAGACTGGGGGAAACCCGCAAAAAACTCAAGATTTGAGCCAGCGCACACGTAGGTATGCTTTGCAGATTATTCGACTGTACTCCTCTTTGTCAAAAAGTGCAGAAGCTCAGGTGATTGGACGACAACTTTTGCGTTCTGGTACATCAGTTGGAGCACAATTCAGCGAAGCAAACTTTGCTAAGTCGAACAAAGATTTCATTAACAAGATTGAAGGTTCATTGCAGGAGCTTGAGGAAACTGCATATTGGCTGGACTTACTAAAAGACGCTGGTTTGGCCAAGGTAGAAATGATTGACCCGCTATATAAGGAAACCCGCGAGCTGATCGCTATTTTTGTGACGATAGTCAAGCGCGTCAAATCGCGCTGAATTCTCCTTTATCCCTTCTCCTTTATCCTTTTCACCCACACTCCCGTAAACTCCGGCACGCGGCTCCAGCCGTTGGTGCGCACACGCTCGGCCATTTCCTCGCCGAAGAAGAAGCTACACAGCTCGGCGGCGCGCTCTACGCTGCCGAAGTCGTAATCCGTCGCCACGGTGGTGCGCACGAAGCCGTGCTCGTTTTCCAGCCAGGCGTAGTACGCCGCCAGGCCATCGTGTGGGGCTGCAGGCTGCAGCACGCCAGTGCCCAAGGTTTCCATGATGATGAGCGTGCCGCCGGGTTTGGCCGTTCGTTGCATCTCGGCGATGGCGCGGCCAGCGTGCTGCCGCCAGGTGTCCGGATACCAGCCGACCAGGTGCCCAAAGGCCCAACCCGCGGTGACCACGTCGGCCCAGCCGCTGGCAAAGGGGGTCTGGCGCCCGTCCGCCTGCACCAGCGGCCAGCTGGCTTGGGGATTGCTTCGTCCGTTTGCCGCAAGCGGCAATACTCCTCGCAATGACAGGAGCATTTGTTGCTTTTGCTCAACCAACATGGCGTAGTGCAGGTCAGAGGCGATGATGGTGCAGCCCAGCCCGCGTAGCAGCAGCGGGATGCGCCCGCTGCCGCTGCCCAGATCCAGCACGCGGGCGCCTGCGAAAGGCGCTGCATTTTCCAGCGCCTTTCGCAAGTTGCCGTCGGCATCCTCGGCGGCGATCAGCTCGTGGTAGGCGGCGGCTTGGTTGGTGTAGATGTTACGGAAGTGGTCCATGAAAATAATCTTTCTGTCGTTTGGTCGCTTGGTCTATTTGTCTTCTGACAAGTAGACCAATTGACTAGCAGACAAAATTACATCAGCATTTCATGTAAGTGGGCAATATGCTCCGGCGTAGTGCCGCAACAACCACCGACGATCTTGGCGCCATCGGCCAACCACTGGCGGGCGAACTCGGCATAGCCTTCAGGCTGCTCGGCCGCGGTGGGGTCCCAATTTATATAGTCTTCCGTCTCGCTGGGATTGGCATAAGCGCACAAGGGAAGGCTGGTAGCGGCGCGCAGCTCGCGCAGGGCAATGTGCAGGTAGGGCGCCGCGGTGCAGTTGATCCCGACGAAGGCTGGCCCGTGCGGCTCAATGGCGCGGGCTGCATCGGCGATGCTTTCGCCCGAGAACAGGCGGCCGTCCAGCTTGCAGATGAAGCTGATACCAAAGGGTAGGCCGGTAGACTTGGCTGCCTCGGCCGCCGCCTCGGTTTCGGCAATGTCCTTCATGGTTTCGAGCAGTAAAAGGTCTACGCCCGCGGCGGCCAGCGTGCGGGCCATCTCGCCGTGCTCACGCACGTAATCCTGGCGCGGCAGCGGCGCCATCGTGTAACTGTCCTCCAGCGGAGCGATGCCACCGGCCACAAATGCGGGTTTACCGCTGGCGCGTACTGCAGCCTGAGCAATGCCTACGGCCAGCGTGGTCAGGCGGGCCGCTTCCTCGCCCATGCCGATCTGTTCCAGATTGCGGCGATGCGTGCGAAACGTGTTGGTGATGATGACTTCGGCGCCAGCGTCGAGATAATCGCGGTGCACCTGCTCGACCAGTTTGGGCGACTCGAGCAGGGCCAGCGCGCTCCAGATCGGGGTGCTGGTGTCGATGCCGCGGTGCTGCAATTCGGTGCCGGTAGCGCCGTCCATCAAGATGGGGCGCGGGTCGGCCAGGCGTTGTAGAAAGCGGTTCATTGAGGCGATTGTATCGTGAGTGTATATATCACCGTCATCTAGTCGCTTAGTTACTTAGTCGGCTGGCTGACCAATTGACTAACCGACTAAGCGACTGAGAACTCCTCGTATAATTTGCTTTCTATGTTCAAACGCTTGTTCTCGCGCGAGAATCTCTACGCGTTGGTGCTGTGCTTCATCGCCATCCTGCTGCTCATCATGACCAGCGACAGCGCGCCGCTGTGGATCTATCAAGGCTTCTAGCTTGACTCTGCAACAGATCTTCGTCTTTGCTGCACTTGGCTTGCTTGCTGGCCGCGCCTATGGGCGCATTAGCCGCCCCTGGTTGCTGTTCGCTGCCTCGGCGTTGGCCGTGTTCTGGCTGCAGCCTGCCGCGCTGGTGCGCGGTTTTGACTTCTGGCTGCCCGCCGCCAGCCTGGGTCTGGCCGCGCTGGTCTGGGCGCTGACCCTGCCCGCCGGTGCCAGCCTGACGCGAGAAGACAAGCTGGCCGCGGCCGCCTTGGCCGTCGGCGGCCTGCTGCTGGCCGCCACGCGCTATCTGCCCACGGTGTTGCTTACCGCCAGCCGCCCACCGCAGGTGGAGCTGGTGGCGGCGCTGGCGGCGGCGCTGGCCCTGCTGGCCTGGCTGGCGGGCCGCTTTGGCCGCGGCCGGGCCGCCGTGCTGGGCGCGGCCACGCTGGCGGTACTGGCCATCCTCGTCGCACTCAAGGCGGAGCCGCTGGCCCGCGGCCTCAACGCCGGGCTGCGCAGCCTCAGCGGGCAGGATCCCTCGTTGGCCACCGCGTTCGACCTCAACTGGCTGGGTTTCTCCTATATTGCCTTCCGCCTGGTGCATGCCCTGCGTGACCGCGCCGCTGGCCGCCTGGCGCACTACGGCCTGCGCGACTTTGTGACCTATATCGTCTTCTTCCCCGCGCTGGCCGCCGGCCCGATCGAGCGCGTGGAGCGCTTTGTCCCCCAGCTGCATGAGCGTTTCCTGCTGGGCGCAGCCGAGCTGCAGGCCGCTGGCCAGCGCCTGGTGACCGGCCTGTTCATGAAATTTGTGCTGGCCGATGTGTTGGCCTACTTTGCACTGAATCCGGCACTGGGCGCGCAGACCACCTCCACGTTGTGGATGTGGGTGTTGCTGGTTGCGTATGCCTGGCGCATCTTCTTCGATTTTGCGGGCTACACCCACATTGCCATCGGTCTGGGCTTACTGTTCGGCATTCGCCTGCCGGAGAACTTTGCGCGGCCCTACAGCCAGCCTAACCTGACCGCTTTCTGGAACAGTTGGCACATCACCCTGGCACAGTGGTTCCGTGCTTACTTCTTTAACCCGCTGACGCGGTATTTGCGCACACACAAGTGGCCGGTGTGGGCGGTCGTGCTGGTGGGGCAGGTCAGCACCATGGCGCTGATTGGCCTGTGGCACGGCGTGACTCTCAACTTTCTCATCTGGGGCTTGTGGCACGGTGTAGGCTTGTTCGTGCACAGCCAGTTTGCCGCTGCCCGCAAGGGCGCCCCGGCGCCCGCCCGCTGGCAGCATGTGCTCTCGGTATTGGGTACCTTCATCTATGTTGCGCTGGGTTGGGTGTGGTTCGTACTGCCGCAGCAGGCGCAGGCGCTACATGTGCTGCGCGTGCTGTTTGGACTTGGTTAAGTGATGGATACGCAAAACATCTCCCCGCTGCGCCTGCTGCTCAAAGCGGCTGTGCTGTTTGTGGGCTTGAACCTGCTGTTCGCCGCGCTCAACCCGCTGCCGGCCTTGGGGCAGCTCAGCTTGTACAACTCGCTGCTGCCCGGCCGCCAGCGCCTGCCGTATGGCGATGACCCGCAGCGCTCGTACAATCTCAATCTCTACAGTGTGGAGGCCATGTTTGCCAGCCATGTGTTGGCCGGCGCGCCGAAGCCCGCCGATGAGTTCCGCGTGTTCGTCATCGGCGACTCCTCCGTCTGGGGCTTCCTACTCGAGAACAAAGATACGCTCACTGCCGCCCTCAATGCCGCCCACCTGCACAGTGCAGATGGCCGCCGCGCCGTTTTCTACAACCTCGGCCATCCGACCATCTCGCTCACCAAGGACTTGATGATCCTGGATGAGGCCATGCAGTATCAGCCCGACCTTATCCTCTGGCCGACCACGCTGGAAGCTTTCCCGTGGGATAAGCAGCTGGCCTCGCCGCTGGTACAGAACAACCCACAGCGCGTGTCCGCGTTGGTTGCCACTTACAAATTGCCATCTGCTGTCGACCCCCTGGCGACTATCTATGGCGCGCCGCTCTCCAATCTCTCCCTGATCCGCCAGCGCCGCAACCTGGCCGACCTGCTGCGTTTGCAGCTCTATGGCTTCGCCTGGGCCGCCACCGGCATTGATGTGCATATCCCTGATGAATACGAACGCCACGCAGTGGATCTGGCGGCGGACGAGAACTACGGTAGCCTGCAACCGCCGCTGCAGCCCAGCCAACTGGCTTTTGAGGTGCTGGCCGCGGGCCAGCAGCGCGCTGGCGACGTGCCGGTGCTCATCATCAATGAGCCGATCTTTGTTGGCCATGGCGCCAACAGCGATTTGCGCTACAACTCCTTCTATCCTCGCTGGGCCTATGACGATTACCGCAGCCTGTTGGCCGCCGAGGCAGATGCGCAGGGTTGGCACTATATAGATCTATGGCAGGCAGCGGACAATGATGAGTTCACCAACACGCCGATCCATCTGACCCCGCAGGGTACACTACTGCTCGCCTATGAACTTCTTCAAACACTTTCCACCCAGTTTGACCTCAATCCCTAAACTCACGCTACTCGCCCTCCTGCTGGCGGCTTGCTCCGGCGGCGGTGCCGTTGGCTCGCCCGCCGCGGCGGTCGAGACCTACCTGCAGGCGTTGGTCTCCGTAGACGAGGTCGCCGCCATCAATGCCTCGTGCTCCGCCTGGGAGGCGCAGGCCCGCCTGGAGGCGGCCGCCTACCAGGGCGTGCAGACCCAGCTCGAGAACCTCGATTGCAGCCTGCTGGCCCAGGATGGTGAGGCCGCCTTGGTCAGCTGCACCGGCCAGGTACGCTACAGCTATGCCGGTGGCGAGGACCAGCTGGATGAGCTCGGTGGCCGCGTCTTCAGCGCCGTGGTGGACGGCGGCGAGTGGAAGATGTGTGGACTGGCCAGTAACTCGCAGGTGGCGGAGGCGCAAGCCACCGCCACCGCACAGCCAGCCGAGGCGGCCACCAGCACGCCGGAGCCAGCCGCCGCGGCCGCGCCGCAGCACACAGCTACGCCGGATACGCGGCCACTGCCTGCCGATTGGCGCAGCTGGCCCATCATTCCGCAGCCCAGCCAATGGCTGGGGCAGGTGTATGCCGCTAGCTTGGCGCAGGGCAACAACCCGCAGCACTTCTCCGTAGCGGGGGACTGCCAGAATATTCCCGAAGCCTTCATGGGCGTCTACGACATCCCCGAGCGCTTCTCTTTCCCAACGAATGAGCAGTACCTGCTGGAGACGGTGAGCTACTTCACCGGCTCCTTCAACCGTGATGGCTTGGCGGTGGATGGCGGCTACAACTTCCCGGCCATCTTCACTCCACTGCGCGCCGACCCTGCCCAATGCGAGAACGGCGAGGACCCGCTGGCCTGCGAGATCCGCACCTGGCAGCCGTCCTTCATCTTCATCTCAATGGAATTTGTCTACGAAGGCCGCACCGCCGAGAACTATGAGCACTACCTGCGCCAGGCGGTGGACTATGCGTTGCAGCACAACGTCATTCCCATTCTGCTCACCAAGGCTGACAACGTTGAAGGCGGCCACGCCATCAACGAAGCTACTGCACGCGTGGCCTACGAATACGACATTCCGCTGGTCAACTGGTGGCGCGCCGCCCAGCCGTTACCAGACCACGGCCTGGACCTGGATCGTGACAAAGGCTTACAGCCGCCCAACTTTCACATCACCTATGAGGCTTGGAGCGTGCGCTCGTATGTTGGCCTCAAGACTCTCGATACGCTGCACCAGTCGCTGGTAGACTGGGGCGTGGAGACCCCATGACCGATAAAAACGAGATTATCTCGAAGCTGAATACCTACATCACCACCGAGCTGCTCAAACGCCCTGACAAGACCATCGGCGCCGATGAAGCCCTGATCTCCGGTGGTCTGATCGATTCGTTCTCGCTGGTGGACCTGGCGCTGTTCGTTGAGCAGAGCTGGGGGGCGCGCATTGATGATACGGAACTGAACGCGCAGACCTTTGATACGCTCGGCCAGCTTGCTGAGCTAATTGCTGCGCGTGCAAGCTAGTGACTAGCCGACAAACAGACTAGATGACGTCCACTAGTCGCTTAGTCAGTTAGTCGTACTCGTCTCAAGATATGTCCACTCTCGTATCCACTCTCACCGCCCGCGCCGCCGAGGCGCCCCAGCGGCCGGCGCTCACTTTCGTTGAGCGCGGCGGCGAGCACACCATCAGCCGCGGCGAATTCTTGCAGGCGGCGCAAGCTTACAGCGGCCGCCTGGCCGCCGCAGGCCTGGGCGCAGGCGACCTCGTCATTTTGGTGCTGCAGCACTCGCTGGACTTGGTGTACGCCTTCTGGGGTGCCGCACTGCTCGGCGCGGTGCCGTCTATTTTTCCGTTCCTGACTGAAAAGCTCGACCCTGACCTATACCGCCAACGCGTCAAGACGCTTGTCGAACATTCGGGTGCCAAGGTGGTCATCACCTACCCAGAGTTCTACGACTCGCTCTCGCAGTTGCTGGCCGAGCTCGACTGCACCGTGCTCAGCACCGCAGATGCTGCGGCGGGCATAGCTGTGCCGCCTGCGCCGCAGCTCGACCCAGACGCGGTGGCCTTGCTGCAGCACAGCAGCGGCAGCACCGGCTTGCAAAAGGGCGTAGCCCTTTCGCACCGTGCCGTGCTGCGCCAGGTTGAAGCGTACGGCAAGTCGATCGCGCTTGACCCCGAGACGGACGTCATCGTCAGCTGGCTGCCGCTATATCACGACATGGGGCTGATCGCAGGCTTCGTGCTGCCGGTGCTCACCGGCACGCACCTCGTGCTCATGTCGCCCTTTGAGTGGGTGCGCCAGCCCGCCAGCCTGCTGGAAGCCATTGGCCGCCACCGCGGCACGCTGTGCTGGCTGCCCAATTTTGCCTACAAGCTGATGGCGCGTAGCGTGCGCCCAGGCGCCGAGTTCGATCTGTCGTCCTGGCGTGCTGTCATCAATTGCTCTGAGCCGGTGTATGACGAGAGCCATCAGGTGTTCGTCGAGAAGCTGGCTCCTTTTGGCTTCTCGCCCAATGCGTTGGCCGTCAGCTATGCCATGGCTGAGAACACCTTCGCCGTCACGCAGACCGCCGTCGGCCAGCCGCCGCGCGGGGATGTGGTCGAGATCGCTGCGCTGCAAGAGCGCGGCGAAGCCATCCCCGCCGCGGAGGGCAAGCGCGTGGTGAGTTGCGGTGCGCCGATCGAGAGCGTAGAACTGGCCATCTTCGATACCGAGCGCAACCCGCTGCCCGAACGCAAAGTGGGGGAGATTGGCTTGCGTAGTGAATTCATGCTCAGCGGTTACTATAAGCGGCCCGACCTTAGCGCCGAGGCCATCACCGCCGATGGCTGGTATCTCACCGGTGATATGGGCTACCTGGCGAACGGTGAGCTGTACATCAGCGGCCGCAAGAAAGATCTGCTCATCGTCGGCGGCAAGAACATTTATCCGCAAGACCTCGAGGATATTGCCAACCGCACCGTTGGCGTGCACCCCGGCCGCGCCGTGGCCTTCGGCGTGCTGGACGAGCGCCTGGGTTCTGAGAAAGTCATCATCCTCTGCGAGTTGCAGGATGGCGCTGACCCCGCCGCCGCCGAGCAGGAGTTGCGTGCCAAGGTGGTGCAAGAAACCGAGGTCACCGTGGGCGATCTGCGCTTTGTGCCGCGCGGCTGGATCCTCAAAACCTCCAGCGGCAAACACGCCCGCACCGACAACCGTGAGAAGTACTTGCGCGAGTTTGGCGTATAGCCAACCCATCCACAGCAGTTTTTGAGCCGGCTTGACAAGCCGGCTTTTTCATTGGTATATTTTCTTATTGAAAACAATTTTCAATAAGAAAAGGTAAGTATGGCAAAGAAAAAAGGTATCCGTATCCCGATTGTTCTCAAAAGTGTAGAAGGCAGCCACACCTATCACACCCAAAAGAGCCGCCGTAACAACCCTGCCCGCATGGAGCTGCGCAAGTACAACCCTAAACTTCGTAAGCACGTGCTTTACCGGGAGGAGCGCTAATGTCCACGCGTCTCCCTGTGACTGTACTCTCCGGCTTCCTTGGGGCCGGCAAGACCAGCGTGCTAAACCATGTGCTGCACAACCGTGCAGGGTTGCGTGTGGCAGTGATCGTCAATGACATGGGCGAGATCAACGTAGACGAACGTCTGATCCGCGAGGGTGGGGCACAACTACGCCACACCGAGGAAAAGCTGGTCTCCATGACCAACGGCTGCATTTGTTGCACGCTGCGCGAAGACTTGCTTGTAGAGGTTACTCAGTTGGCCCAGCAGGGTAAGTTTGATTACCTGCTCATCGAATCCTCTGGCATCTCTGAGCCGCTGCCGGTGGCTGAGACGTTTACTTTTCCCTACGACGAGCAGGGCAACAGTCTCTCGGCCTTGGCACGTCTTGACACCATGGCCACCGTATTGGATGCAGCTACCCTCCTGAAAGAGTTGCGCAGCCTGGATGACTTAGCCCAGCGCGGCTTGGGCGTATCTGCTGAGGATGAGCGCACCATCGCCCATTTGTTGACAGACCAGATCGAATTTGCAGATGTGCTGCTGCTCAACAAGACAGACCTGTGCACTGAGCCCGAACTGGCTCAGGTGGAAGCGCTGCTGCGGCGCATGAACCCTGGCGCCACGATCGTGCGCAGCCAGCATGGCCAGGTAGCGCTTGATGAGATCCTGGGCACCGGGCGCTTTGATTTTGAGCGCGCCGCCGGCTTTGCTGAATGGATGCAGCCCGGCCATGTGCCGGAGACTGAGGAATACGGCATCAGCAGTTTTGTGTACCGCGCCCGCCGGCCCTTCCACCCCGAGCGCCTGCACCGCATGCTGCGCAGTGGAGATGGCTTGCAAGGCGTGCTGCGCTCCAAGGGCTTGCTATGGTTGGCCACGCACAATGACATCCCCTTCAATTGGTCTTTGGCTGGCGAGCGTATCTTTATGGAGCCTGCTGGCATGTGGTGGATCACTGTGCAGCCGCACGAGATCCCTGCGGAGTACAAGCTGGAGATCAAAGCCATGATGCAAGAGCCCTACGGTGACCGCCGCCAGGAGCTGGTCTTTATTGGCAATGCGATGCAGGAGCAGCAGTTGCGTCAAAAGCTGGATGCAGCGTTACTCAGCCCGCAAGAATTAGAAGGCGGGCTGGCGCTGTGGCAAACGCTGCCAGACCCTTTCTACGTGGAGAGCTAGCGTGCCGCTGTATTCATTTAGTTGCCCAGACTGCCTGATCGAAGTGGAGGAGTTGCGCTCCATCAGCCAGGCGGATGCGCCGCTGGCCTGCCCGGTATGCCAGGGCGAGTGCCAACGCGGCCTGAGCCTGGCAGCACTTTCAAGCGCTGCTCAGTCTGCCGATACCCCGTCAGCCAAGACGGTGCGCCGTCACCCGGCCGCCTGCCGCTGCTGCTAAGGAGAATAATGAACCAATCCGCCATTCCTATCACCTTGCTCACTGGTTACCTCGGAGCGGGCAAGACCACCTTGCTCAATCACATCTTGCATGCCCCGCATGGCAAGCGCGTCGCTGTGCTGGTCAATGACTTTGGCAGCGTGAACATTGACAGCGAGTTGATAGTGGGCGTGGAAGGCGAGCGCACCATCAGTCTCTCTAATGGCTGCATCTGCTGCTCCATCAGCGGTGATCTGCTCAAGGCGTTGCTGGAACTGCTGCAACACCCCCAGCGCCCGGAGTACATCCTTGTGGAGGCCAGCGGCGTGTCTGACCCTGCCGCGGTGGCCACAACCTTCATGCTGCCTGAGCTCAATCCCTATGTACAACTTGACAGCATCATTGCCTTGCTGGACGCGGAACAGTTCCCCAGCCTGCAGGGTAAAGACCAGGTGCTGGCGATGGATCAGGTGGGGGTGGCGGATTTTGTGCTCGTCAACAAAGTGGATCTGGTCAGCCAGGATCAGTTACATGAGCTGCGTGATTGGATCCGTGAGCTGGTGCCCAGTGCCCGTATCCTGGAAACCAGCTTTGCCCAGGCGCCGCTGGAGTTGCTGCTGGGTGTTGGCCGCTATGATGCGGAGCAGCTGGCCACGCGTGAGGCGCGTGATGTGCATGTGCACGCCCCTGAGTCTTCGACGCACAAACGCAAGCACGGTTTTGTGATGGCCGGCCCAGCTCACCGCCATAGCGACCATACACTGGTGTTCACTACCTGGTCGTATTCCACGCCGCAGCCCTTGTCGCTCAAGAAGCTGCGCCGCTTTTTGGATGAGTTGCCTACCTCCATCTACCGTGCCAAGGGCTTCGTATGGCTGCAAGAGGCCAGTGCGCGCAAGGCTATCGTGCAGGTAGTAGGGGCACGCGTGCGCATCACGCTGGGGGCGGAGTGGGGCGCGGAGCCGCCCCGCACGCGGCTGGTGTTCATTGGTCAGAGCAACTTTGATGCCGCCCGGTTGGAGCGCGGCCTGCAGGCGGCCGCCGCTGGAGGAGACGAGGCACCTGGCGTGGGCGCTGTGCTGGAGTGGATGCGCGGCGCTAAGTAGCAAAAAAAGACCAGCCTAGGCTGGTCTTTTTTTATTGCTTACTTGCATAGCGCTACTTGCTGGTGCGGCCGTTGGTCGCAGTGGCCAGTGCAGGCGTTCCACCGATGCGCTTGGCTGGGGCAGGGGGCATCAGCTTTTCAAACTCCTCACGCGTCAGGGTTTCAACTTCCATCAGTTTTTCCGCAACTTTCTTGAGCTCTTTGCGGTACTTGGTGAGCAGCTTCTTGGCTTGTGCATAGGCGGCGGTCACCAGCTTCAGTACTTCGCGGTCGATCTCTTCGGCAATGGCCTCAGAGTAGTCCTTTTGTTCAGAGATCTCACGGCCCAGGAACACCAGCTCTTCCTTCTGGCCGTAGACCCGCGTGCCCAGCTTCTCGCTCATGCCTAGGCGCATCACCATCTGGCGGGCGATCTGGGTTACACGCTGGATATCGCTGGATGCGCCGGAGGTGATGTCATCAAAGATAATCTCTTCGGCGGCGCGGCCACCAAGGGTCACAGTCATCGCATCGGTGAATCTGTTGCGGCTGGCCATCTCGCGGTCATCCTCAGGCAGAGCCAGCATGTAGCCGCCAGCCTGGCCGCGTGACACGATGGTGATCTTGTGCACAGGGTCGGCGTTAGGCAGTACATGGCTCAACACAGCGTGGCCGGCTTCGTGATAGGCCTTGATGAGCTTTTCTTCCTGGCTAATGAGCTTGCTGCGCCGTTCAGGGCCGCCCAGCATCACACGCTCGACTGATTCTTCCAACTCATCCTGCCCGATGGTTTTCTTGTTGCGGCGGGCAGACAGGATGGCGGCTTCGTTGATTAGGTTCTCCAGGTCGGCGCCCACAAAACCGGGGGTGGCGCGCGCCAGGGTGGCCAGCTTAACTTCCTTGGCCAGTGGTTTGCCACGCGCATGCACCTTGAGGATCTCCTCGCGGCCCTTGACATCGGGCGGGTCCATCGTCACGCGGCGGTCAAAGCGGCCGGGGCGCAACAGGGCCGGGTCCAGGATGTCTGGGCGGTTGGTGGCGGCGATCATGATGACGTTGGTGTCGGTATCAAAGCCGTCCATCTCCACCAGCATCTGGTTGAGGGTTTGCTCGCGTTCATCGTGGCTGCCGCCGAGGCCTGCGCCACGTTGGCGGCCCACGGCGTCAATTTCATCGATGAAGATGATGCAGGGGGAGTGGCGCTTGGCCTGGTCGAACAGGTCACGCACGCGGCTTGCGCCTACGCCCACGAACATTTCAACGAACTCGGACCCGGAGATGGAGAAGAACGGAACGCCAGCTTCACCCGAGACGGCCTTGGCCATCAGGGTCTTACCGGTACCGGGTTGGCCCACCAGCAGCACACCTTTGGGGATGCGTGCGCCGAGGGCAATGAACTTCTCAGGCTCTTTCAGAAATTCAACAATTTCTTGCAGGTCTACCTTGGCTTCTTCCACGCCTGCCACGTCACTGAAGGTGACGGTGGGGTTCTCGCCAGAGAACATGCGGGCGCGCGACTTGCCGAAGGACATGGCAGCGTTGTTGCTGCCCTGCGCCTGGCGCATCACGAACCAAAAGATGAGGCCGACGAAGATCAGCGGCCCAAGGTAAGTCAGCACGGTGAGGATGCCCAGCCACGCGCTGGGCGGGCGCACCTCGAGCTCAATGCTCTGCGCATTCAGCTCTTCAGCGGTGACGCCGAGGTCCAGCAGCTGCTGTACCGTGGTCTGGCCAGGTTCCCGCAGCGCGGTGCGCTCTGTGCCGTCTTTGTAGACCAGGCGCAGGGTCTCGTCATCGGTCACCAGGCGGCTAACCTGCCCAGCCTTGATGTCTGCGGCTACTTGGTTGAGGGTGAGGGTCTCCTGTGCGCCGGTTTGTTGCTGCAGGCTGAACACCAAAAAGAAGGCCAGCGCGGCCAGGAAGAGGATATAGATCAGGGATACTCGCGTACGAGGGCTATTCAAGCTGGGCCTCCGGAAAGTAGAACAATCGCGGGATTATACCAATCTAGCCCCTTCTTGTTTGGCTAGCGCTTACTTCTTATACATCTCTTACGCGGGTATATCAGTCATTGCGAGGATGTGAAGCGGCGTAGCCGCTGAACAACGAAGCAGTCTACCCGCATGACGGATTAGGAACCCAGATTGCCACGCGCACAGACCGCAAGCGGTCTTTGGCTCGTAATGACGGAAGGGCTAAAAAAAAACACGCTGCCATTGGCAGCGTGTTTTTGGGTTTGCGAGTGCAGCCAGCTTGGGATCAGCCCTTGCGGCCCCACAGCAGGCCTTCGATGCGGCGCCAGATGCGGCGCATCAGCGAGCGCAGCCAGGCGAAGCGTGTGTAGCGGCGGATGCGGATCGGTTCGGCTTCCTCGAATGGCCCGGTCCATTGCAGGGCCAGCGAGCCCCAGGTGAGGCCAGCGCCGAAGCCCACCAGTACGGTGTTGTCGCCCTTGCTTAGCAAGCCTTCTTCCACCGCTTCGCACACCGCGATGGGGATGGACGCAGTCGAAGTGTTGCCGTAGCGCTCAATGTTGACCATGAAGCGCTCCATGGGCAGCTTCAGGCCGCGGGCCGCGGCCTGGATGATGCGAAAGTTGGCCTGGTGCGGCACGATGAGCGCAACATCTTCCACGGTCAGGTTGGCTTTGTTCATCGCCTCCTGAGAAGCGGCGGCCATGACGCGGGTGGCAAAGCGGAAGACTTCGTTGCCGTTCATTTGGATGAAGTGCTGCCCGGCATCGATGGTGGCTTGCGAGGCGGGCTTGGCGCTGCCGCCCGCCGGGATGGTGAGCAGGTCGCCGCCGGAGCCATCCGAGCGCAGCACGGAAGACAGCAGGCCGCCCGGCTCCTCAGACGCTTGCAGCACGAAGGCGCCGGCGCCATCGCCAAACAGAATGCAGGTCGTGCGGTCGTTCCAGTCCACCAGGCGCGAGAGCGTCTCCGAGCCGATCACCAGCGCGCTCTTGATGTCGCCGCTGCGGATGGCCTGCGAAGCCATGCTGACCGCATAGATGAAGCCGGTGCACGCCGCGGAGAGGTCAAAGGCGCCGGCGCGGTCGGCGCCGATGCGGTCTTGCACCAGGCTGGCTGTGGAGGGGAACAGGTGCTCCGGCGAGGAAGTGGACACGATGATGAGGTCGAGCTCGTTGGGGGGCAGCTTGGCCACACGCAGGGCGTTGATGGCCGCTTCGGCGGCCAGCGAGGCGGTGGTCTGCCCCTTGGCGGCGATGCGGCGCTCGCGGATGCCGGTGCGCTCACGGATCCAGGCGTCGTTGGTCTCTACGATCTTGGCCAGGTCGTCATTGGTCATGACCTTCTCTGGCACAGACATTCCCCAGCCGGTGACGTGTGCGTAGGGCATTATGCTGCTGCTTTCAGATCCTGCGCAGAACCCAGGATGATGGTGGCGTTGTGGCCGCCAAAGCCAAACGAATTCGACATAACCGTGCTGATTTCTTTCTTAATGGCCGTGTTGGGTGTGTAGTTCAGGTCACACTCCGGGTCCGGCACTTCGTAGTTGATTGTGGGTGGCACTACGCCATCGCGCATGGCCAACAGCGAGAACACCGTCTCCAACGCGCCGCCGGCGCCCATCAGGTGGCCGGTCATCGACTTGGTGGATGAGATCGTCATCTCGTAAGCGCGCTCACCGAACACGGTCTTGATGGCAGCCGTCTCGCTTTTGTCGTTCAGCGGGGTGCTGGTGCCGTGAGCGTTGATGTAGTCGATCTGCTCGAGCGGGATACCTGCATCGCCCAGCGCCATGCGCATACAGTCGGCTGCGCCGCGCCCATTTTCAGATGGGGCGGAGATATGGAAGGCATCGTTGGTGCTGCCGTAGCCCAATACTTCGCCGAGGATGTTGGCGCCGCGGGCCTGAGCATGCTCAAGCGACTCGAGCACCAGCACCGCTGCGCCTTCACCCATCACGAAGCCGTCGCGCTCCTTGTCAAACGGGCGCGAGGCGTGCAGCGGGTCATCGTTGCGCGTGCTCAGGGCGGTCATGTTGCCCAGGCCGGCCACTGAGGGCTGCACGATGGCGGCCTCAGAGCCGCCGGCCAGCATGACATCCGCCTGGCCGCGGCGGATGACTTCGGCCGCCTCGCCGATGGCGTTGGTGCCGGTGGCGCAGGCGGTCACTACGGCGAAGTTGGGGCCTTGGATCTGCAGGTGGATGGCGATCATGCCGCCCACCGTATCGGCCAGCATCATCGGCACCATGAAGGGGCTGACGCGGTCTGGCCCTTTTTCCACCAGGGTCTTGATCTGCTCATACAGGGTGTGTGCGCCGCCGATGCCGGTGCCTACAATGGCGCCGATGCGCAGGCGGTTGCTGTCCGTGATCTCGAGCTTGGCGTCTTGCGCGGCTTGGATGGCCGCCGCCAGGCCGAGCTGGCTGTAACGGTCCATGCGGCGCGCTTCACGCGTGCCGTACAGGGCCGCGGCGTCAAAACCCTTCACCTCGCAGGCGATCTGGGTCTTGTAGTCCGTGGGGTCGTAGTGCGTGATGCGCCCGGCGCCAGAGACGCCCGCCACGGCATTTTGCCAGGAGCTGGCAACGTCATTGCCAAGCGGGCTTAGGCAGCCTAAGCCGGTGATTACGATGCGTTTTTTCATTTGTGAGTGACCCTTTGTGGAGCTTTAAACTTTATAACCCAACCCTATAGGCAGGGATACGCTTCATTTGTGTTGGGTTTTGGGATTTTGTGCAGTCTTAGGCTTCCACTGCACCAGCACTGTGCCCGCTGCGGCGAGCAGCAGACCAACACCTTGAATGAGGGTGATGCGCTCACCGAGGAACACCCAGGCCAGAATGGCGATCTGGATCAGCATGGTGTTGTTGATCACGCCAGATTCGGCTGCCTGCAGCGTGCGCTGCGTCTGGTTCCACAGCATGAAGGCGAAGGCGGTGTTGACCGCCGCCAGCCAGACGATGATGAGCAGTTCGCGCCCGCTTAGGGTCGGCCATGGCTCGTAGGCCAGGCCTAGCGCCAGCAGGGCGGCCGCGCCCACGCTGATGCTGAGCGCGGTCACTGTAAGCGCGCTGAGCCTGGTCTTGCGGTTGAAGGCGCGCCCTTGGATGGCGCCGATCGAGGTGGCGAGCACGCCCAGCGTGCCGATGCTCAGCCCCAGCGAGGATGCGGCTCCCAGCCTGCCAAAGTATATGAAAGCGCCCATGATGGAGACCGCCACGCCCATCCATTGCAAGCCGCGCAGCCGCTCACCGAGGAACAGCACGCCCAAGAAGGCGATCACCGGCGTGCTCATGCTCAGCATCAGGCTGAGGGTGTGGGCAGGCAGGTGGGCCAGCGCCAGGAACTGCGCGCCTTGCGTGATGGTGATCATCACCAGGCCGAGCAGAGCCAGCGCCAGCACATCGCTGCGCTGCAGGCTGGCCAGCTCGCCGCGGCCGCTGGGCCGCAGCAGCCAGGGCAGCAGCATCAGCGCTGCCAGCCCGTAGCGCAGCCCGGCGAACAATAGCGGCGGGATCTCGCCCAGGCCGATCTTGATCAGCACCCACGAGGTGGACCACAGGAAGGTGACAAGCAGTGCCTGCCATATGGACTTTGTCCGTTGGTTCATAATTTCATTCATGCTTTTGTCATTCCGAACGGGTTAACAATTCTGCACCAGATTGCCGAACCCAGACAGTGAGGAATCCGTATAGGCATATCTTCTAAATTTACTCAGAATTATCAGCGTTTAAACCAGCCCTTAACGGATTCCTCTCTTGCGCCTGCGCCGCGAAGCGGCGCTACGTCGCTCGTTCGGAATGACAATTTGCAGACTCAGCTTGCCTGGCTTCGCAACGCCGCTTCATTCTGGGCCCACTACGAAGACAGGCGGAATGGGATGACACTGGCCGCAGCCAACGCGGGGTTCCTCGACGGTGCATTGGCATTGGCTGCACTCGGCAGTGATCTGCACGGCCGGCTTCATGAAGAAGAGTGGCTTGTGGATGCTGGGTACCAGCGCCTGGTGTTCACAGGCGTTGGCCGCCAGGATCTCGGGCACGGGGCACTCATTGCACAGGCTGGGCTCCCACTGCAGGCGGTATGCATCCAGTAGGCGGCAGCGCTCAATGTTGCGGCCGCGGAAATAATCCCCGTGGAAGTGTTTGCATTCTCTGCCGGCAGGCGTGATCATGTGAGGGATTATAGCGGGGCGGAGACTTCCATAGATAACACGGATGCTAAAACAGATAATGCAGAATACTTTTTACCGCAGATAAACGCGGATGGACACAGATGGGAGAGCTTTTATCTGCGTGTATCCGCGTTTATCTGCGGTGAGCTTCTAGACCCGCGTGACGTACTCACCGGTGCGGGTGTCCACGCGGATGGTGTCGCCTTGGTTGACGAAGGCGGGTACTTGCACCTGCAAGCCAGTCTCCGTGGTGACCAGCTTGTTGACGCCGGTGGCGGTGTCGCCGCGCACGGCGACCTCGGCCTGGGTCACTTCCAGATCCACGGCGGTGGGCAGCTCCACATCCAGCGCTTCGTCGCCGTAGAAGGTCAGCTTCACATCCATGCCCGCTTTGAGATATGGCGCTGAGTCGCCCAGTACTTCGGAGGGCAGGGCGGGCTGCTCAAAGGTTTCCTGATCCATGAAGATGTAATTGTCGCCATCTTTGTAGAGGTACTGCACGTTGTGATAGTCCAGGCGCACGTCTTGCACGCGCATGCCTGAGTTCCAGGTCTTTTCAATATTGGCGCCGGTGCGCAGGTTGCGAGCCTTGACGCGGATGGTAGCGCTGCCGCGGCCCGGTTTGTTGTGGGAATATTCAAATACCTTGTAGAGCTGGCCATCTTCTTCAAAGACGACCCCTTTGCGCAGGTCATTGACATCGATCATGGATTGCGGTCTCCTTAAGCGGCTGGGATTGTAACTCAGGAAGCACAGCGAGTGAACAGCGAACAGTACCGGGGTACTAAACGCTGTTCGCGCATTACATTCTTTGCGCATGGTAAACTCACTTCCATTGCTATGGCTGCAGAAAAAAACCGCAAAGTTGTGTGTGTTGAAGACGAACAAGAGATGATCGACCTGATCCGGTTGATCCTTGGCCGCCGCGGTTTTGAAGTGCTGGGCGCCAACGGCGGCGCGCGTGGCTTGGAGCTTATCCGGGCCGAGTTGCCGGATGTTGTGCTGCTGGATCTGATGATGCCCGAGATGGACGGCTGGCAGGTTTACCAGCAGCTGAAGGCGGACCCCGCCACCGAGCACATTCCGGTGGTGGTGGTGACCGCCAAAGCCCAGAATATTGACAAAGTGCTTGGCCTGCATATTGCCAAGGTGGATGATTACATTTCCAAACCCTTTAGCCTGCAAGAGCTGGTGGACCGCGTAGAGGCGGTGTTGGCGCGCCAGGACCAGGCTTCGACTGAAACCGGGTCCTAAGGTCTTCTTTGGCAAAATCAACAATGTACGTCTTTACGAGCTCTACGCTGCTTTGCAGCGTGAGCGAAGCAATCGAAGATTGCACAATCCCCAAGTTTGTTTGCATGACCGGCTCGGAGATTGCTTCGTGCGACAGCAGGCATTTTCATGCCAGCTGCTGCTACTCGCAATGACGGTCAGCGCGTCCCATGCGCCACATCGATATCCAAAATCGCACTCGCCTGCTGGGTAGCCCGCTGCGCGCTGGCGTGGCCGAAAGCTTCGGCGCCAAGCTGCGCGGGCTGATGTTCCGCCGCACGCTCGCCGCGGGGGAGGGCCTGCTGCTGGTGGAGCCAGCCGAAAGCCGCGCCGGCGCCAGCATCCACATGCTGGGCATGCGCTTTGACCTGTGCATCGTATGGCTGGATAGTGATTTGCAGGTGGTTGATCTGCAAATCGCACGCCGCTGGCGCAGCGTGCTGCTGCCCGCCAAACCCGCCCGCTATGTGTTAGAGTGTTCGCCGTCTCGCTATGCGGAGTTCCAAATCGGTGACCAGATTGAATTCAAAGACGTATAAACCTCAGACCTCCCGCCTGTCATTGCGAGGAGCACTGCGGCGGGTTGCGCTTTGGCGCAACCTCGCTGCAAGCGGACGAAGCAATCTGCCCGGCCTGAACGATTTTGAACCTCGCGATTGGAAGACGACGTGGTGGGAAGATTGCCACGTCCGTTTCCAGCGCTGCGTGCGCAGCGCTGGAATACTCCTCGCAATGACGGGCCGGGCCGTGGTGGCGCTACTGGTTGTGGCCGTTTTTGCCGCCGCCATCGCACAGCCCGCCTACGCCCAGCAACAAGAGGAAGACGGCCTGCGCTACCCTGTGCAGCCGGGCGACACGCTCTCCAGCATTGCGCTGCGCTTCAACGTCTCCATTGATGAGATCGTGCGCGCCAGCAGCCTCACCAACCCCAACAATTTGAATGTGGGCGATATCCTCATTATCCCGGGTGTGGATTGGGTCGAAGGTACGCTGTTCTTCCAGAATGTGCCGCTCGGCGAAACCTACGTCAGCCTCAAGCGGCGTTACCTGCTCAGTGACGCGAGCATGGCGTTGCTCAACCAGCTCACCAGCCCAAACCAACTGTATTACGGCTTCCCGGCCATGCTGGCCAGCGACCGCGGCGAGCTGGCCAACAGCGCCCGCGCCGTGGTGAGCGCCGGGCAGCCGTTGTGGGAGCTGGCCGCCATTAGCGGCGACAACCCCTGGGCGCTGATGGCCTACAACCAGCTGCTGGGCGCCTGGGCCGTGCCCGGCGATGTGCTCTTCACCCCGGCTGGCCAGGCGGCTGGCCCCGGCGGCCTGCCGAGCGGCGTGCACTCGGTGGAAGTGGAGGGCATCGGCTTTGTGCAGGGGCGCACGCTGGTGGTCAATGTCGTCTCAGATGAAGGCACGCAGCTGGGCGGCGAATTCTTTGGTGCCCCCTTGCACTTCTTTGCCGAGAGCGACACCCAGCAGGTGGCCCTGCAGGGCGTGCCGCTGTATGCCGAGACCGGCACCTTTGACTTCACGCTGTCCGGCACGCTGGCGGATGGGGCCAGCTTCTCGCTGACCCAGCCGGTGCGCGTGGCCAGCGGCGGCTATGAGAGCGAAACGCTGACGGTCAACGACCCGGCGCTGCTCAACCCGGAGCTCTCCGAGCGCGAGATGCAGCAGGTGTATGCCATGGTGGCGGATGCTACGCCCGACAAGCGCTGGGCGGGCTACTGGGGCGCGCCGCACCCTTACATCAATGTGATCAATTCGCGCTTCGGCATTCACCGCAGCTACAACAACGGCGAGTACGAGAACTATCACTACGGCATAGATTTCGGCGGTGGGGTGGGGATCGAGATCTGGGCGCCAGCGCCCGGCACAGTGATCTTTGCTGGCCCGCTGGATGTGCGCGGCAACGTCACCATCATTGACCACGGTTGGGGTGTGTACACCGGCTACTTCCACCAATCGCAGATCCTTGTAGAACTGGGCGACCAGGTGCAGACCGGCCAGGTGATCGGCCTGGTGGGCGCCACCGGGCGCATCACCGGCGCGCATCTACACTGGGAAGTGTGGGTGGGGGGCGTGGCCGTGGAGCCGATGGACTGGCTGAATAGGATTTATCCGTGAAGCAGCGGTTAGCTGCTAGCGGTTAGCGATCAGCTTGTAGCTGTAAACCATAAACTCTAAGCCGTAAGCAAACCCTTAGCTTGTTGTGTTAAAGCGTTGGATAACTTCCACAAGCTCGTCGGCTTGCTGGCTGGAGAATAGGCCATCTACACCCAGCTCGTGCAAATCAGTGTACGGCTGGTCATACAACAGTTGCAGCTCAAAGCGCCCGTTGGCAGACAGGTGCTCAATAATCCAGTTGATGAATTGAATCTGGTTGGCATTATAGACTTTGGCATCAAGAAAGCGTTCAAAGGCTGTGCGCACAGCCTGGCGTTCTAAACCCACCAAACTACGGATGAATGGCACGAGTTCCTGATTGGGATAGGCTTGGTAGAAATCAGTCTTGGAGCCCACGTCTGCCGCGTGAAAGAAGAATTCTTCCAGGGCGTCCAGTTCTGCTGATTGCAAAGGCTGGGCGAAACGAATCTTCTTTATCAGCGGCCTGTCCAGATTTTGCTCAATAAAGTGCTCTATCTTTTTGCGGTACTGGCCTAAATTGACGCCGGTTGAGCCATACTCCCCGGCGACTTCTCGAATGCCAGCAAGTGTGTCTAGAAAATCGGTATACAGCGGTTGGCGGGCGCGCGATTCCAAAAAGATCATCAGTTCGCGCAGCGTCAGCCGGATCGCCTCAAGACGCGCAAGGCCAAATTCAGCCCAGGCCTCGGGCGTGGCAATTTCTTGTAACAGGGCGCGATGAGCCTGCACTTGGGGAACATTTACCCTGCTCAGCCGCTCGGAAAGTTCAATGACTGCATCGCGCAGAGCGGTGTACTTAGGCGCGCCTTCCAGTTGAGCCACTTGTAGTTGCAGGAAGAGATGATCGAAGCGCTTGGCCTCTTCCGTATCCTCCGGCAGCTCGCTGGGAAGGCCGGCCAGCTCGAGCGAAAGATCGGCCAAGTCTCCCTGGCTGAGTTGTACCCAGCGCTCGCGCTTGGCGAAGCGGTCAAGCCAGCGTTGTTTGGGCCGCACGATGAAATTGGCCGGGTTCATGGCGGCTACTTGCGCGTGCAGCAGATCTTTCACGCCGTTCAAAAGCGGCTCGATTTCGTTGGCGTGCTGGGGGCTGGCTAACTGCGCATCGGCATATTTCTGCAGTAACTCCACGCGCAGCTTGAAGATGCGTTTGCCTAGCGCCTCTATGGGAGTAGGGCGGGAGCCTTCGGGTTGCTCGGCAAAGAATTCAAAATTACGGCATACATCAAAGATAAAGAACTCGCTTTTATCCTGCCCGGGTCCGAATAGATTCTCGCATAGGCGCGTGCCGCGCCCGATCATTTGCCAAAACTTGGTCTTGGAGTGCACCGGCTTGAAGAACACCAGGTTCACAACCTCGGGCACATCAATGCCAGTATCCAGCATGTCTACTGAGATGGCAATATGCGGCGGTTTACCCGGAATTTTGAAATCCTCGATCAAGGTGTGTACATAGGCTCCGGCGTGCAAATCAATAACTTTGGCAAATTCGCCCTTGAAATGCGGATAGTTGGCATTGAAGCGGCCTTCAATGAATGCGGCGTGTTTGTGATTGCGCGCAAAGATGATGGTTTTGCCCAGGCGGTCTCCGCCAGCCACGTGGATGCCTTCGCGCATCAGCACTTCCAGCGCTTTGTCCACCGTATCCTGATTGAAGAGCCATGCATTGACCGCCGCCGAGGATACTTTCTGCGGGGCAGTGTCTTCTTCGCCCCAGTCCAGCAGTTCCCAATCCATTTTCTCCTGATCGGAGAGTTCCTCGTAGGTGATGCCCTCCTGCGGGAAATGCAGGTCTACTGAGAAAGCGCGGTACGGCGTGAGGTAGCCTTCGGCTACGGCCTGATCCAACCCATAGTTGTAGGTGGGCACGCCGTCTTGTAGCTCAAACAGGCGGTAGGTGTTGCGGTCTACCTCATCCTTGGGCGTGGCGGTGAGGCCGATGAGCAGGCTGTCAAAATACTCAAAAATAGCGCCGAACTTCTGATACACCGAGCGATGCGCTTCATCAATAATCACCAGATCGAAGTGTCCTGGCCCGAGGGTGCGGCGGCCGGACTCGTCCACTTCGTCAATCAGGCCCATCATGGTTTGGTAGGTGGAGACCACGACGCGGTTCTCGCTGGCTTCCTGCTTTTGGTCCTGCGCTTTTAGCAAATTAACCACTGCGCCACCCGGCAGCAGCTTGCTGAAGCTTTTGTCTGCCTGGTCTACCAACGCCTTGCGGTCTGCCAGGAAGAGCACATTCTTGACCCAGTTGGCGCGCATGAGCACATCCACCAGGGCGATGGCCGTGCGGGTTTTGCCGCTGCCGGTGGCCATCACCAGCAGCCCCCGGCGATGGCTGCTTTCAAAATGGCTGGTGATGGCGCGGATGGCCTCTTCCTGATAGCTGCGCCCGGCGATGTCTTTGTTGGTGGGCACACGATCCGGGGCTTGCAGCATGCTGCGGCGCTGGATGAGCAGCTCCAACTGTTGGCGGGTGTAGAAGCCCTGTACCGGGCGTTCAGGATAGCGCTGGTCATCCCACAGCCAGATTTGATAGCCGTTGGTATAGAAGATCACCGGCCGCTGGCCGTGCATTTGCTCCAGGCAATCTGCGTATAGCTTGGCTTGCTGCCTGCCGTTTTTGGGGTCTTTGGATGTGCGCTTGGCTTCGATGAGCGCCAGGGGCAGCCCGTTGGCGCCCCACAGCACATAGTCCACCCAGCCCTGGCCGCCGGGGTTGGGCATGCCGGTCACGGGGTATTCGCCCACGTTCTCGCCGGCCGGATCCCAGCCCGCCTCGCGCAGCAACAGGTCAATAATCAGTTCGCGAGTTTCGGCTTCGCTGTAATCATGCTCTATGGGCAGGCGGGCATTGGTTTCGCGATTGCGGGTGAATTGGAGCTGCAACTGCTGCAGTTCGCCTTGGTAGCCGGCAATCGCCTCACGCTGGCGGGTCAGCTCTTCGTCTCGTTCAGCCAGCTTGCGGGTGAGTTCTTCGACCTCTTTGCGTGTGCTTGGAGACTCCTGATCTGCAACCGGAAGCAAGCCTTCCTCAAAGCGTTGGGGGACGCTTTTGGGGTTGCCACCCGTGTAGGTGCTGGCCAGCCAATACATAATGTGGAACAGCTCGCGCAGGGCAGCCACGGATTGCTGGGTGGTGACACGCGGGCCGCCGTGCACAGCCTTGTTGGTGAGCTTGCGCAGGATGTGCGCCTTGGAGCGCACGGCCTGGGGCACTTCGTGCTCAAATTCTGGCGTGGTGATCAGCGTCATCAGGCTGTCGTCATAGGGGTAGACGAAGCGCTTGTCGTGCCGGTACATCCAGAAGACGGCCTGCTCCAGAGCGCGGCGGGCGTACAGGCAGGCTGCGCGCGGGTCGCTGAGCGCATAGCGCTCGGCTTGCCCGGCTTCGGCGTGCGTGTCCGGCCACTCGGCTTGGAGGAAGGCGAAGTTAGACATGAAGGTAGGTATTTTGTAGAGACGCGGTAAGTTCAGTTATCTTAACTTGCTGCTTGCTGAATGCCATGTTGCAAACATGCAGTTTCTGAATAAATTCTTCAAATTCTGCTTGCTTATTCATCGGAGGGACAATAAATTCAAGTTTTCGAACAGCCTCCATGGGAGGAAAATTCTTGATGCTTGAACCTCGTGTTTGCCCAAAGAGTCGGGTTTGCGTTGAGTGGTGTTCAAATAGGAACTCAAAAAAAGTTGGATTGACAACCTGACTGTTGAGCTTCACTTTCAGCAAAGCCTGATTGATTATTCCTTTCCGTGCCCCTTGTGGAACACGTGCTATCTTTCCTGCAGTTCCGGAGCAGCTGATAATAAAATCACCGGGCACCAGCCGAAATGCGTGCATTTCCTTGTATTTTTCTGAATCTATGAAATACGAACCAAGTTCAAAGTTTTTTGCTATAGCGTGTTGTTGTTCGAAAACCTTGTATCCACTTTTGACAAAGAATTCCTTTTTTAGTGAACCCCCAAAAGGTCCTCGCTTAAGAGCATGTTTTTCATTTGAAACAATTTCTTCTAAAGTGGAAATTCCCCAACCTTTGTGATTCTGCATCGGATCCCCAAACATCTCAAAGAAGACGCTCTGCGTCAAGTCATCCAGCCGTGCCAGCGCCTGCCGACGGAGGGCGTGCAACTCATCCACCTTGTCGAGGATGGCGGCGATGCGGCGCTGCTCGGCGAGCGGCGGGAGAGGGATTTGCAAGCCTGCAACAAAACTGGCAGGAAGCCTTTTTTGTCCTGCGCTTCCTGTCATTCTCTTTGCTCCCGCTGACCGTATCGCATCCTGTTTTAAGAAGTGAAACAAATACCTGGTATCCAGGATACTTTTAGTAGGGCGCACAACATGGAATTCGGTAGTCCCGAACCCAAGTTCATGTCTTATATCCGCTATTGTGAGTTTTCCATTTTCAAAAGACGGCGTTATTTTTGCGATAAGTATGTCCCCCTTCCTAAATGGAGTGTATTGCTTATTGACTTCGTTTAATTTCCGTGTAACTTCACCTTCAATTTTTAAAGTAACTTCGGATACGGCACTCATCGGGACAAAGGATACATCCGTATCCCTTGGGAACCCTTGAGGGTTTATTGGGGGATTAACTTGGGCAACTTCAGACAGCGCTATTTTTGGCGAGCTCATTTAACATGCCTTGTAATTCTTCTAATCCCTTTGCGATATCCTTCTCAAGACCGTTAAGGTCATTGATAATAGCCTCTGGTGGGTCAACAGTCTGCGTCTTGTAATTAAACTCTTTATAACGATTGATGCTCAAATCATAATTGTTTGCGAGGAGCTCGGGTTTTGTGACAAAGAAGGATTGTTCGTCCCGTTTCCTTCCTGCTTCGAGGTCTAATTTTCCCCACCGGTTGACTATATCGGGGATATTGTTTTCTTGGTGGCTTTGACCAAGAGGAAGCCGCTTGTCATCCAGGCTAAAGCCATCTGCCTGCATTTGGTAGAGCCATACTCTTTCCGTTCCGCCGGCCCCAGTCTTTGTGAAGACAAGCACGGCCGTGCTTACGCCTGCATAAGGCCGGAATACGCCAGAAGGCATAGAGATCACTGCTTGCAATTGGTGATCCTCAACAAGTGTCTTGCGGATGGCTTTATGTGCGTTCGAGGAACCAAAAAGCACCCCCTCGGGCACAATCACGGCGGCGCGGCCGCCTGGTTTGAGCAGGCGTAAAAACAACGCCAAAAAGAGCAGTTCGGTCTTCTTGGTCTTGGCCATGGCTTGCAGATCTTTGGCCGTGCTGTCAAAATCCAGCGAGCCGGTAAAAGGCGGATTAGCAAGCACAACGCTGTACTGCCCAGCGTTTGTCGTAGCGTCTTGGGACAAGCTGTCTTGGCTGCGGATGATGGGGTTATCAATGCCGTGCAGGAGCATGTTCATTGTGGCGATGCGCAGCATGGTGCTGTCAAAGTCAAACCCCTGGAACATATCACCTTGGTAGCGTTTGCGCAGGGTAGGTTTATGGAAAATTTCAGGGTAATGCTCTTTTAGGTATTCCGCGCTGGCGACCAGATAGCCTGCCGTACCGCAGGCCGGGTCGCAGATGGTGTCTTCAGGCGTCGGTTTTACCAGCTCCACCATCATCTTTATGATGTGGCGGGGCGTTCGAAACTGGCCGTTTTGGCCGGAAGTGGTGAGTTTACCAAGAAGATATTCATATACATCACCCTTAGTATCTCGATCATCCATGGGCACTTTATCAATCATTGCTATCGCTTTAGCAAGCAGGGCTGCTTTCTCGGGAGGCAGTGTAAAACGCGCGCTCCGCATATGAACAATATAGTCACCGTTTCCGAGTTTCTTTATGAATGGAAAGACCTTACTTCTAACAACTTTGTACATCTGAGTTGCCGGGAGATTTCGGAAACGGGACCATCGAAGTTCTTGCTTGTCCTTTGGAAAAATGACTCGTGTTCGCTTTTCTTTTAATCGATTCGCTCGCGCTTCTTCGCGAGTCTCGATTTCATCCAAGCGCTTAATAAAGAGCAGGTAGGTTAACTGCTCAATAACTTCAAGTGGATTCGAAATACCCCCTGTCCAAAACACATCCCAAATGCGGTCAATCTGATTGCGTATCTCTCCGGTGAGCATTTAGGGATTATATATCCTCACCCCCAACTCCCTACGGGAGTTTGCCCCTCTCCCATTGGGAGAGGGGAGCGCGCAAATCGTCTTGAGCTAAAGTCAACGGGGTGAGGGTTGGTTTGAGTTCAATCGCTGCGCGCACACCCTCGCCCCCAACTCCCTACGGAGAGTTCTAGCGCACAAATCAGCTTGGATTACTTTTTCAACGAAGGGTTTTACTGTGACTTGAACAACAGGAGAATTCTAGAACTGGCCGACCAACAGACTAGCTGACTAACCGACTGCTTTACCTTACTTCCCAATCACCTCATCCACCACCGCCTTCGCTGCCTCTTCGTGTTCGGCGGACACGTAGATCTCGATCTCGCCCATGCTGCCGACGAAAGTGCCATACACCTGGCCGATGGCTTCCTTGGAGAGCAGCACCTGCATGCCCTGCGCCTCCAGCAGCCCGCGCAGCACCTCGGCCTGGGCCGGGTCGTGCAGGGTGACGATTTTGACGAAGCTATTGTTCATGTTGGAAGTATATCCTTGTAGCTGTCAGCTATCAGCGCTCAGCTTTAAAGTCATAAGCTATAAGCAAGCCCTGGCGCCCGGATTAATGGATTAACAGATGGGTTTTGACCAGCCGACCAATCAACCAATCGACTAATCAATTAATCGATTTCCCCTATAAGCTTCGTGGCCTGTTGTCAGGGTTTGGTATAATCTCGCCGCCTCATGCTTAGAAGCACAGACCCCATCGACTGGCAAACCTTCTCTATCGAAGACGCAGATCTCGAGTTCCTTTCCGCATACCTGCTGGAACATGAGACCCCGCTCGGGCCCGAGGCGTTGGCGATGCAACTCATCGTCCAGCGCATCACCAACCCGCGCCCGCAGCCCAAGGACGGCGCCCAGGAGAAAGCCTACTTGCCCAAAGACACCTACGCCGCTGGCGACAAGGTGTACTTCCCCGCGCTCAAGAACATTGGCGGCCAGGTGGCGGCTGTGCGCCCGGCGGCCACCATCGGCGCGGCCAGCTTTGACGTCATCCAGGTCAGGATGGAAGATGGCAGCACGCGCGAGTTTGCCGCCAACCTGGCCCAGCATGTGCTCAACGACCCGCCCAAGCAGGAAGCTTCTACGGTCGACGCGCTCAGCGAGGCCAAGCAGCACGCCAAAGACATCGTGCCCGTTATGGTTGAGGCGCTGCAGGCCAGCCCCGAGTTTGTGTACATTGCTGGCCGCTGGTTCCCCAAGGCCCTCATTGTGGACGTAGACCCAGGCCAGCTCAATGTGGCCGAGGCGATCCTGGACATGGCTGGCGGCGGCCCGCTGCCCACCAACCAACTGCTCGGCGAGGTTGAGCTCCCTGACGGGCTGAACCCCAAATTGGCCGAATTCTCGCTGGACCTGGCGCTGCAGGACGACGCGCGCTTCGACGAAGTCGGCTCCACCGGCGAGGTGTCCTGGTTCCTGCGCCGCCTCGAGCCGGAAGCGGTGCAGAAGCTGCCGCTGTATTTGCAATACACGCCGGTTGGCTTTGACCCCAGCCCGCTCACCGAAGACATGCGTGACCTGGTGCGCAGCCTGGACGACGAGCTTTCCTTCCATGACCTGCTGGACGACAATGCACCGGAACTGGTCGAGGTCGCCCTCATCTTCCCGCATTGGCGCGTCGGCACCCTGCCGCTCACGCCCAAGATGGCCAAGCTCTTCCCCAGCGCCATCGAATCGCCGCGCGTGCGCTTCACCTTTGTAGACGAGAAGAGCGGCGAGAGCTTCCCCGGCTGGGTCGTGCGTACCGAGCGCTACATTTATGGCTTGCTGGGTTGGCTGCAGAAGCGCGGCCTGATGCCCGGCAGCCTGATCCGTTTGCGCCGCGGCGAGCAGCCCGGCCAGATCATTGTCTCCAGCGAGACGCATCGCTCCAGCAAGGAGTGGGTGCGCACTGCGTTGGTGGGCGCCGATGGCGGCGTGGTGTACGCCACGCTCAAGCAGCAAGTCAACGGTGCTTTTGATGAGCGCATGATGCTGTTCCTGCCCGGCGAGTTGGCGGCTGTCGACGCCATTTGGGAGAAGCGCGCCAGCCAACCCGGCAACCTCGAGAGCATCGTGGCGCAGACGTTGCAAGAGCTCTCCAAGCTCAGCCTGCAAGGCAATGTGCACGCCGCCGAGATCTACTCGGCCGTGAACCTGACCCTGCGCTGCCCGCCAGGGCGCATTCTGGCCGAGCTGGCCGGCAACCCGCGTTATGAGCATGTGGGCCACTTGCACTTCCGTGCAGCGGAGGCCGAATGAGCCTGATCAAACCCATGCCGGATACGCCCTTCCAGATCGATTTCGACTGGTGGCGCGATAATGACCGCGAGTGGCGCGTCTACCTGCGTGGCCTGCTGGGCAGCGAGCAGGAAGCCAGCGTCGCCGACATCAGCGGCGAGGAGCAGGTGGACTGGGTCGACCCGGCCACCGGCGAGGTGAGCCGTGTCAACATTTTGCAGTTCCTGCTGATGGGCCACTATGCCAGCCACGGGGCTGAAGAGGGCGGCTCGCTGGTGGAGAGCATCTTCCGTGCCTTCCTGATGAACGGCAACCAGCCGCTCAGCTCCGAGGAGCTCGGCGAGCTGCTCGGCCGCCCGGCGCAAACGATCTTGCGCACCATCTCTGGCGCGCGGGTGTACCGGGGGATACGGCCGGTCGTTAGCGAAGATTCAAACTAACCACAAAGCCACAAAGAGCATGAAGAGAGTCATTTGGTTGATTAGTCGATTAGTCGGCTAGTCGCGTCTGTCCCCGCGCATCCTGAGAGCAAGCCGTCCGTCATTGCGAAGACAAGCCCCTCCGTCATTGCGAGGACTGCGCAGCGAAGCTGCGCCGACGAAGCAATCCCCAGCCCCTCCGTCATTGCGAGGACGTGAAGCGGCGTAGCCGCTGAGCGACGTGGCAATCTGGTTTAGCTACAAATAGACTCGGATAACCCTTCACCACAAAGTCACGAAGAGCACAAAGAAATCAGTTGGTTGGCTAGTTGATTAGTCGGCTAGTCGCGTTTGTCCCCGTGCATCCTGAGCACTTCGCTGGCTTAGCGTAAACTCCGCGAAGGATCCTCGTACACATCATTCTGCTCCATCCGTCATTTCGAGGCGGCTTTTCAAAGGCTGCGCAGCCTATGTGCCGCGAGCCGAGGAATCCTTTAGGGCAAGCAAGGTTCAAGCGGATTCTTGCTATGCCCGAAGGATTCTTCCCTACAATATTCAAGTGCAATGAGCCTAATAAAAAATGGAGTTCCGTTACTCGGCGAAGCCGAGTAGAAACTCCCTCAAGCCAAAAAGAATATGCCCCACGGAGTGGGGCATATTCTTTTTGGGCAGCGCCCCCGGCAGGATTCGAACCTGCGACCTACGGATTAGAAGTCCGTTGCTCTATCCAGCTGAGCTACGGGAGCATGGGGAGGATTATACAGGCCTTGTGAGGCAAGAATTTCTTTGTGCTCTTTGTGGCTTTGTGGTGAGGCTTTTTTAAGCCCGCCAGCGCTGGCACAGGTCATCCGCCGCCGCAGGCCACTGCGGATACTGGAATGCGAAGCCCTCCGCCAGCAAGCGGCCAGGCAGCACATAGCGGCTCTTGAGGATCAGCTCCGTCTCCGTTTGCATGAATAATGAAGCAATCTCTAGCATCCAGCGCGTAGACGGCAAGCCGAAGGGAATGTCCCAGGCGCGGCGCAGCTCACGCATGAAATCATCCATGGGCAGCGGGTGGGGCACCGCCAGGTTGACGATGCCGCTCATGTGCTCGTGCGCAATAAGCCAGTCCACCGCGGCGATGTAGTCAGCGTCGTGCAGCCAAGACACCATCTGGCGCCCGCTGGCCACCTTGCCGCCCAGGCCGCGGCGCACCAAGCTCAGTAACGTATCGAAGATGCCGCCGCGGTCCGGGCTCAGCGTCAGCGCGGTGCGCGTAATGATTTTGCGCGTGCGCGATGTCTCGGCCTCGTTGGCGGCCTGCTCCCAGGCTTTGGCCACATCGATGCTAAAGCGCCAGGCGGGCGGTGCGTCTGACTCCTCGCCGCCCAGCTCGCCGTCCTCGTTGTTGGGGCGGGTGTAGCTGTGGCCGTAGATGGTGGCCGTGCTGGCTTGGATCCACACCCGCGGCGCGTCGTGCGCCTGAGCGATCGCCTGCCCCAGCACGCGCGTAGAGTTGACGCGCGAGTCCATGATCAGTCGTTTGTTCTCCGGCGTGTAGCGGCAGTTCACGCTGCGCCCTGCCAGCCCGAACACCGCGTCTGCGCCTTCCAACTCCTGTGCCCAGGCGCCTAGTGTCTCGGCGTCCCAGTGCGTCGTACGCCAGGGAGCCGCGGCTGGGCGGCGGCTGAGCACGACCACATCGTGACCCTGGGCGTGATAGTGGCGCGCCAGCAGCGTGCCCACTTGCCCGCTACCGCCTGCTAGAACGATCTTCATGCCCGCTCCTTTGACCACAACCTAGTGCGGAGTTCCGTCACTCGGCACAGCCGAGTAGGAACTCCAATAGCAGCCCGCAGGGCTGCATACCTGCCCTCCGATTGTGAAAACAGTAACATGCACCATGCTATCAATTGCTCTCAAACTGGGCGGCCAGCTAACAGTACTGTTAGCTGGCTGGTGTTTGACTCCTGGGCCAGGGTGCTGGTATAGTGGTCTGACCAACAAACCATAAAGAGCCGCTCGCATGCCCAATTCCATCCCCCGCAAATCTGTCCCCGAACTCATTGCTGGCCGCCTGGCGGCTGGCTTGCTAAACGGCCCATACGCCGCTGGCAGCCAACTGCCCGCCGAGCGTGACCTCATCAAAGAGCTCGGCGTGGGGCGCTCCTCGCTGCGTGAGGCGCTGCGCATCCTCGCCGAGGCTGGCCTGCTGGATGCCCAGCAAGGCGTCGGCTGGTTCGTCAACGAGCTCACCTCGGCGCGCATGCTCAAGGCGCGCCAGCTGGCTGCCGATGTGGCTCCGCCCGCGCCAGCCAAGCGCGCCAGCAAGACCAAGGCCAGCGATGGCCCCAAGCGCCTGCCGGTGGCTAAAGAGAAGCCGCTGCACATTCCCAACCTCAAAGAAGACCGCCTGGGTACCTTCGAGTTCATCTCCTGGTGGGAACGTGAGAAGGTGCAGAACGCCCGCGTGATGGTGGTGGGGGCGGGGGCGCTGGGTAACGAGGTCATCAAGAACCTCACCCTGATGGGCATTGGCAATCTGTACATTGTCGACTTTGATAAAGTCGAAGCCGCCAACCTCAGCCGCAGCATCCTGTTCCGCGAGAAGGACCGTGGCCGTGAGAAAGCGCATTTGGCCGCGGCACGCGCCGTCGAGATCAATCCGGATGTGCGCGTGCAATCCCTGCACGGCGATGTGACCACAGATATCGGCCTGGGTGTGTTCCGTCGTATGGATGTGATCATCGGCTGCCTCGATAATCGTGAGGCACGTTTGGCGGTCAATCGCTTTGCCCATTGGATGAACAAGCCCTGGGTGGACGGCGCAATTCAAGAGATGCTCGGCCTGGCGCGTGTGTTCGTGCCGGGCGATGGCGCCTGCTTTGAGTGCACGCTCACCGAGCAGGCCCGCCGCGACTTGGCGCTGCGCTACTCCTGCCCGCTGCTGGCGCGCCAGAACATTCTGCTGGGCAAGGTGCCCACCACGCCCACCATCGCATCCATCATCGGCGCCATGCAATCGCAAGAGGCGCTCAAGCTGATCCACAACATGCCGGTGGAGCCCGGCAAGGTGCTGCACTACAACGGCTACACCAATTTCATGCACACCACCGCCTATGTACCCGATGCCGAGTGCGAAAGCCACTGGATCTACGGCGAGGTGACCGAGCTGCCGCTGCGCGCTGAGACCAATTCGCTGGCTGAGCTGCTGGAGATCGCGCGTGGCGACCTGGGGCCGGATACCGTGTTGGAGCTTGACCAGGAGCTGGTGCTCTCGCTCAACTGCGCCGCCTGCAATACGGTGGAGCATGTGCTCAAGCCGCTGGCCGATGTCAGTTTCGAAGCCGGGCACTGCCCAACCTGCGGCGAGATGCGCGAGGTCAACCTGACCCACAGCATCACCGGGAGCGAGGACTTCTTGCAGCGCACGCTGCACAGCGTGGGCGTGCCGCCGCTGCACATTCTGCGCGCTACAAATGGCGCCGAATTTCGTTTCTATGAATTGACGGGCGATCTGCCCACTGCGCTGCACTTCAACGATTTTGACGAGGCCGTGCCCGGCCTGCACGCCCCGCGTGTACGCCTGGGCGAGGCGGTGCCCGGCGAGAGCCCCGGCGGGCGCGTGCACCTGATTGATTAGTCATGGCACAGGCAATAGCGATGAGACGATTTTTATTAGGAGACGAAAGCCGCTTCGTGGAGAGCGCCGTGGGGCGCATCACGCTGTGCGTGCTGTTCACTACCTTGGTGGGGGTCGGGCTCACGCTGCTGTTTGTGTTGCCAGCGCGCTTCTCACCCTTCCTGCTTAAGTTCGCTGTCATCATCGGCATGGGCCTGGCGGCCAGTTTCATCACGCGCCGTTTGTTGGCGCACCGCAGCGCCACCTTGCGCACCGTCACAGCAATCTTCGCGTGCATCATCGCTCTGGCCGTGCTTAGCCCGCTCACGCTGGGCTTCGTGGGGCTCAACCTGCTGTACAGCTATGCCATCGCCACGCCGGTGGATGCTGGCATTCAGCTGCTCGTGGTCGGGCTGGCCGTGGCGGCGGGGCAGGCCGCCTGGGCGCCCAGCCGCCGCACCGTCATGGTAGAGCCGCGTGAGCAGGTGGATGTGACCCTGACCACGCCACCACCCAGCGCGGCCCGCGGCCGTGTGCGCACTAGCGCAGGCCCTGCCGCAGGTGCCACCGTGCGCGCCGCGCCACGCGCAATGCTTCAACAAAACCGCGTGCGCTCCTTCTTGTCGCGATTGTTTCCGCCCGTGGCGCCGGCGCCCCGCAAGCTGCGCTCAGCCAAACCGGCGCGCAAGCGCGCTGCCCGCGGCGCCGGCATCACGCTCAGCGCACGTGAGCAGCACGTTTGCCCGTATTGCCTCGAGCCGGTCACCAAGAATGACCGCCGCGGCGTAAAGATCTGCAAGATCTGCAAGACCTGGCACCACGCAGATTGTTGGGAAATTACTGGCGTGTGCCAGGTGCCGCACGCTTACCAGAACTGAGAGTTGAGGAGAACTGCATGGCTGACATTGAGGTAACCATCATCCTGCCCAACGGCGGCGCTCGCAAAGCCGAGCTGCCGGATGATGCCCCCGTGCGTGAATTGGTGGTGGAGCTGGTCTCGCTGCTGGCGCTGCCCACGGTAGGGCCAGACGGCCGCCCGATGGGCTACCGCCTGGACAGCAAGGCGCTGGGCCGTGAGCTGAAAGAAGACGAAACCCTGGGCAGCGCCACTGTGCCGGCGGAAGACCGCCTGATCCTGACCGCCGACATTACCGCCGGCGCGGTGACGCTAGGCGAAAGCCCACGCATACGCCGCCTTAAGGCAGACCTGCAGCGCATGCAGGAGCTGGCCGCGCAAAGCGACCTCATCGAGTTCAAGGCCATCTCGGCCAACCGCAACCTGCCGCCGGAAACCTACATCGTCACCTACAAGTGTAAAGGCGTCATCGCCGTCAATCACAAAGGAGAGCCGATGCTGGGTGACAAGCACCAAGTGGAGATCTACCTGCACAACCAATATCCGCAACGCTGGCCGGGCATGAAGTGGCTCACCCCCGTGTGGCACCCCAACATCAATCATCTCAACGGTACGGTGTGCGTGGATGCCGCATGGTGGACGGCCAGCCGCTCGCTCGACCGCCTGGTGATCATGATCGGTGAGATGGTGCAGTACAAGAATTTTCATGATGACCCCACCAAGCCGCCCTTCCCCTGGGACGCTGAGGCGGCGCGTTGGAGCCGGGCCTACCGCAAGAAGCACCCCAAGTTTTTCCCCGTGGATACGCGTGAGCTGTTGCGCCCCGAGCGCGTGCACCTAAAGAAGGCTGCACCTGCCAAGCCCAAGCCACGCATAAAACTGAAGTAATCCAAAATTTGCAGCATACAAGGAGACTAAGACATGGCTGATATTCCTGTAACCGTAGTACTGCCCTCCGGGGGCAGCCGCACTGCCGAAGTGCCCAACGATGTGGAAGTGAAGGAGCTGATCCCGGAGCTGGCCACCACGCTGGAACTGCCCACCACTGGGCCAGACGGCCGCCCGATGGGCTACCGTCTGGACAGCAAGGCCTTGGGCCGCGAGCTCAAAGAGGATGAGACGCTGGAAGCGGCTGGCGTACCGGCCGACGACCGTCTCATCATCACTGCCGACGTTACTGCTGGCTAAACAGTCTGCTTGCGTTTGGAGGTGCGTGCCTGCTTCCCCTCAGGCACGCATCCCCACAAGGCCGCCTTATGAGCACAAACACCTCTGACACCAAGCCCAGAAACAGCGCGGGCACACAGCCCGCAGGGCAATCTGCCGGGCAACATGCCCAGCAGCCCACAGGCTTACAGCGCCCCAAGCACGCGCCGGAGCCGGCGCGTCTGCCGCTGGCCCGCGCCCAGCGCTGGCTGGCCGCGGGCGAAGACAGTGCCCAGCCGCCGCTGCCCGTGTTCTTCACGCAAGATGCGTACAAGACCATCAGCGTGCATGCCGCCAGCGACATGGACAACGAGGTGGGCGGCTGGCTGGCGGGGCGCTGGTGCCAGGATGCGCGGGCCGGTACTGAATTCATCGTTGTGGAGGCGTTGCTGCCCGCGCAGCAAGTGCGCTCTGGCAGTACTTTCCTCACCTTCACGCATGACAGCCAGGTAGCCATGCTGTCTGCGCTGGAGGAGCAGTACGAGGACAAATGCATCGTGGGCTGGTATCACACCCACCCGCGTATGGGCATCTTTCTCTCCGGCTATGACACCTGGCTGCACGACCATTTCTTTCCGCAGCCCTGGCAGATCGCCCTGGTGGTGGAGCCGCATGCCAAGCACGGCGGTGTCTTCGTTCGCCAGGCGGGCGAGCTCTCGCCGCGCAAATACCGGGGCTTTTATGAGCTGCACACCGTCAGCACAGACAGCGTGGTCGACTGGGCCAATCTCAAGCCAGAGCCCGCTGCCGCTCCGCCTGCCCAGCAGACACCGCCCCAGGCGGATGCGCCCAAGGTTGTGTCGCCTCAGGCGACGCAACCTATTACTCCCAAACCCCCATCCCAAACGGAGGCTGATTCATGAGCCGTATCACGCGTTTGTATTACTACACTCTCTTGGGCGCCATTGGCGGCCTGATCGGTTGGCAGGTCAGCAATGTGCTCGGCTTGTCGTTTGCACAGAACGTCTACCTTAGTGAGGTGGTGGTGGGGGGCCTCATCGGCTTTTGCATCGGGGCGCTGATCGGCGCCAGTGAAGGCGTGGCGCTACGCAGCGCGGGCTACGCCCTGCGCGCCGGTTTGCTCAATGGCCTGTTCGGCCTGGTGGGCGGCGCCATTGGCCTTCCGCTGGCCGAAGCCGCTTTCCAGACCCTGGGTGGCGAAGCGTGGACGCGGGCCGTGGGCTGGGCTGTGTTCGGTGGCTTCATTGGCGCCGGGTTGGGCTTCAGCAGCGGCTCGCAGATGTGGAAGCCGGCCCTAGGCGGCTTGCTGGGTGGGGCGCTGGGCGGTGCGCTGCTGGAGCTGGCGCGCGTGCGCCTTGCCGATGCGCTCATCGGCAAGGCGATTGGCCTCGGCCTGCTGGGCGCCGCCATCGGTGCGTTGATCGCCCTCATCGTCTTGCTGCTCTCGCGTGCCTGGCTGGAAGTGGTCAGCGGCAAGCTTAAGGGTACCGAGTTCGTGCTGGATAAATTTGTTCACGCTAACGGGCCTACGGCCTATGTGGGCAGCAGCGCGCTCAAGGCAGACATTGTGCTGCCCGATCCGGATATTGACCCGCAGCACGCCATCCTCACTGGCGGCGATACCCACATGAACATTCGTGACATGAGCCAGAAGGGCACTTTCATCAATGGGCGCAAAGTGCAGCAGGCGCGCTTGCTGGATGAGCAAGCCATTCGCCTGGGCAACACGCAACTGGTCTATCACGAGAAGAGGTAAGCATGCACACACGCACTCGTTTCGCCCTCAGCGTACTCATCGCCCTCAGCTTGCTCTCGGGTCTGGCCTTTGCGCCGCCGGCGCAAGAAGAAGGCGTGCAGCTGCGCGTCACCCAGGTGGATACTTCGCAGTTTCCGCGGGTGAGCTTCTTTGTCTCCGTCACCGATAGGGATGGCAACCCGTACCCGGTGGACCCCAGCCGTCTGCAGATCATGGAGAACGGCCAGCCTATTGCGCTTGACCAGATCGAAGGCTTTGGCGAGGTGGAAGCGTTGACCACCTTCCTGGTGATGGATGTATCGGGCAGTATGAACCCCGGCGGCAAGCTGGATGCGGCCAAGGCGGCCGCGCACCAGTTCGTGGAGCGCATGCGTGCCCAGGACCAGACCGGCCTCATCGCCTTCAACACGCAGGTGCACACCGTGCAAGGTTTGACCGGCGATCAAAGCGCGCTGCATGCTGCCATTGACAGCTTGCAAGGCAATGATGACACCGCCATGTACAACGCTCTGATGGCCGCGTTGGATGGCCTGGAAGGCGTCTCCGGTCGCAAAGCCATCATTGTGCTCACCGATGGCCTGGATAACTCCAGCCAGTACGCCGCCCCTGAGGTGCTGGCCCGCCTGAACGAGGTGGGCGCGTCCATCTCCACAGTCGGACTCGGTACGCCCGGTGGCGACCGCATGAGCGGTATCGACGAGCCCGGCTTGCAAGACCTGGCCGCGCAAGCGGGCGGCCAGTACGGCTATGCCGAAGACGAAGCTAGCCTGACCAGCCTGTACCAGCAATATTCGTATGCATTGCAGAGCGAGTACCAGCTCAGCTACATCTCGCCCGCCAGCCTGCGTGACGGCGTCAACCGTTCGCTCAGCGTGGCGCTGACTCCTACTGGTGCTGTTTCCGAAGGAAACGGTGAATCGAGCTTCGCTCGATACAATCCCGGCGGCCTGGTGCCCGAGGTAGCGCAGCCCGCCGCCTGGCCGCAGTTCGCCGCCATCGTCGGCGTGCTGGCCTTGCTGGTGGCGCTGCCCATGCTGCTGAGCGCCTTGCGCAGCGGCTCGGCGCAGAATGTTGGGGCAAGGCCCAGAACGGGACGTACCCCAGCCAAAAAACGGCCACGCATCAAGCTCAAAGATTAAAGTATTTACCAAAAATGCCCCGTAAGGGGCATTTTTGGTCTTGACTCCTGCCTAAAAACGCGCCTATTATGTTCTTACGAACATGAGTGATGTTTATTCAAACACAAGCAGTGGTCTGGATAAGCAGGGACGCCAGAAAGAGATCCTTGACTTTCTTAAGGCCAACAGCGCCGCCAGCGTGGCTGATCTGTGCGAGCGCTTTCAGGTTTCGGAAATGACCATTCGCCGAGACCTGCACGAGCTGGACCGCGTAGGCCTGCTGCGCCGCGTGCACGGCGGTGCCATGCTCGGCGCCAGCCGCAGCTACGAGCCCCCTTACAAGAGCCGCGCTGTGGAGAACATGGCACAGAAGAAGGCCATCGCCCGCAGGGCGGCGGCCTTTGTTGTGGATGGTGACAGCCTGGCACTGGACAACAGCACCACCACCATCGAGATGGTGGAATTTCTCACCCCGCGTCTCAACCTCACCATCGTCACGGCCAGCCTCAGTATCGCCATGGCGGTGGCCGAGCAGTTCCACTCCAATTCCGGCTTGCGCCTCATCGTGACGGGTGGGGTGGTGCGCCCGGGCGAGATGTCGCTGGTGGGCGACTTTGCGCAGAACATGCTGCGCGAGCTGCATGCAGACAAAGCCTTCATCGGCGTGGGCGCCATTGACATTGCCGAAGGCTTCACTGAATATAACCTGGATGATGCCTTCGTCAAACGTGCCCTGGTGGCCTCGGCCCGCGAGGTGTACGTATTGGCCGACAGCACCAAGTTTGGGCGCTCTACCTTTGCTTCGGTGGGGGCGCTCGATATTGCCGACGCCATCGTCACAGACACATCCATCCCTGAAAAAATGGCAGAACAAATACGAGCCCGCGGGATCGAAGTCATCCTTGCGGAATAAAAGAGCTATAGAAGGAGGAGGTGAACACATCGAGGAGAGCTCCATAATGGGTCTGTAACCAATCTTTGCTGCCAACCCAATACGGGTAAAAGGAGTTCAGCTATGAAGAAAGTATGGGTTGTATGCGCCACAGGGATCGCCACCTCGACGATGATGCGTCTGAAGGTGGAGAGTTTCCTGGAGGAGGAAGGCATCCCCGCCATCGTTAATCAATATCGCGTGACGGAGATCTCGCCAGATCGAGTGGATACCGATGTGATCGTGGCCACTACGGAAATTCCAAAGGAATTTCACGAGCTGGTCACAGTCATCAATGGCATCTCGCTCATCACTGGTGTTGGGCAGGAAGAAACGTTGCAGGACCTCGCTACCGTTCTTAGGAAACAGGAATAACAAAGGAGAAGTAACGTGGAAGGTTTTCTTACCTCAATCGGTGATTTCCTAAATACTCTTGGCCCATTGATCGTGCTCCCGGTGGTGATCGCCATCCTGGGCATGGTGCTGGGCCAGAAGTGGGATAGCGCCGTACGTAGTGGTCTTATGACCGCCGTCGCCTTCGTGGGTATCTTTCTCACGGTGGGCTTGCTGGGCGAGACCGTCAGTGTGATCGGTGAAGCCTTTGCGCAAAACACAGGCACCGGCCTGGACGTGATCGATATCGGGTGGCCGGCGGCTTCGGCTTTGGCGTTCGGGACGCCAGTCGGCAACCTCATCATCCCCCTGGGCATTGTGCTCAACCTGATCCTGCTGGCACTGGGCCTCACCCAGACCCTGGATGTGGACATCTGGAACTTCTGGCACATGGCTTTCGTGGGCGCTATCGTCCACTATGTGACCGGCAGCTTCGCCCTGGCGCTGTACGCGGCCGCCTTCTCATTGGTGGTGGCGCTGTTCCTGGCAGACTGGTCTGCACCCTTGGTGCAGAAGCACTTCAAGATCCCTGGCATCTCCATCCCACACCTGCAGTCAGCCAGCTACATGCTCCTGGCGGCTCCCTTCGCTTCGCTGATCAACCGCATCCCCGTCCTCAAGAACATGAAGGTCGATCCGGATGCCATCCGCAAACGCCTGGGGCTCATCGGTGAGCCGATGGTGCTGGGCTTCATCATCGGCGCGCTGCTGGCCTTCTTCGCTGGCCAGTCGCTGACCGATGTGATCCTCACCGCGGTCAACATCGCCGCCGTGATGCTGCTGATCCCGCGCATGGTGGCCATCCTCGTGGAAGCCCTCACCCCCGTGGCAGAGGCGGCTCGCAAGTTCATGGCCAAGCGCTTCGGCAAGCGTGAGCTCTACATCGGTATGGACTCGGCCATCCTGGCGGGCAACCCCACCGTGATCGCCGCTGGTTTGCTGTTGGTGCCGGTGGAGATCCTGCTGGCGTTGGCGCTTTCCCCGCTGGGTAACCGCACCCTGCCGTTCATCGACCTGGCGGATGGCGTCTTCGTAGCCGCGCTGCTGGCTCCCTTGGTGGCGGGTGATGTGATCCTCACCACGCTGTTGGGCGCCATCGTCATGGGCATCGGCCTCATCTTCACCACGCTGTTGGCCCCGGCTGTCACCCAGCTGGTCAACAGCAGCGCGGCCGGGCTGGACATCCCGTCTGGCTTTGGCGCCTACACGGTGATGAGCGATGGCGCTATGCCTGTCTCGTACGGTTTGTACTACCTGTTCCAAACCCCTGCGGCCATTGCCGTCGTCGTCAGTTTGTTGTTGCTAGGCGGCCTGTACTGGCTCAAGCGTAAGTACCCGCTGGGCGGATAACCCCGGCTGTACTAAAGCATCCCTTACCGGCGGGAGCGGTTCCCCTCGCTCCCGCCGGTAGGGCGCTACCTTGCAATCATTGCTTTTCATGAGGATGAAACAGAAATGAGTTGGATCGTCGATCTCTTCAAAACCACCAAGCCGGTCATTGCCATGGTGCACATGCCGCCGCTGCCAGGCGACCCCGGCTACGATGCTGAGAAGGGGATGGCGCACATTGTGGAGCACGTGCGCGCAGACTTGGATGCGTTGCAATCGGGCGGCGTGGATGCCGTCATGTTCTCCAATGAGGCCAGCCTGCCGTATCTGACCGATGTGGAGCAAATTACCGTAGCCTGCATGGCGCGCGTGATCGGCGAGCTGCGCCACCAGGTGCGCGTGCCGTTTGGCGTCAACGTCTTGTGGGATCCGTATGCCTCCCTGGACCTGGCCAAGGCGGTGGACGCCTCCTTCATCCGTGAGATCTTCACCGGCGTGTACGCCAGCGATTTTGGCCTGTGGAACACGAATGCCGGCAAGATCGTGCGCCACCAACACGCCATCGGCGCCGGGAACGTGCGCCTGCTCTTCAACATCGTGCCCGAGTCGGCTGTGTATCTTGGCGGCCGCCCACTGGTGGAAGTGGCGCGTTCCACCGCCTTCAACGCCCGCCCAGATGCACTGTGCGTCTCCGGCCTCACTGCTGGCAAGGAAACCTCGCAGCAGGCGCTGGAAGAAGTCAAGGCCGCTGTGGGCGATGTCCCCGTGTTTGCCAACACCGGCGTGCGTATATCTAATGTAGATCAGCAGCTGGCCGTGGCGGATGGCGTTGTGGTCGGTACTACCTTCAAGCGCGATAACCATATCTGGAACCCGGTAGACCCCCAGCGCGTCGAAGAGTTTATGGCCGTCGTGCGCAAGATCCGCGGCTAAAGCGCGCACATGAACGCCAGCCAGCAATTGCTCCCATCGGTTGTGTCGGCGCCGCTGCTGGATATGCAGGCGGCGCTGGCCGCGTTGCACGCGGCTGGCATCCAAACCCTGCATGTGGATGTGGAAGACGGCCACTTTGTGCCGGTGATGAACCTGGGCACACGCCTGATCAATCATCTGCGCGCCGATGGCCGCTTTACGCTGGATGTGCACCTGATGGTGTCCAACCCGGAGGTCGTCATCCCCTGGGCCGTCGAAGCTGGCGCGCATGCGCTCAGCTTCCACTACGAAGCCAGCGCCTACCCACGCAGGCACCTGCAAATGATCCGCCAGCACGGCCTGTTGGCCGGGCTGGCTTTTAACCCCAAGACGCCGCTGCCCGCCCTGGACTATTTGCAAGACTGCCTGGACTTTATTATTGTGCTCACTACCGAGCCTGAAGAGCCGGGGTTCCCCTTCCTGCCACAGGTGCTCGAGAAAGTGCGCCAGGCGCGCCAATGGGCCGCGCAGCACGCCTCCGGCCTGCACATCGTCGCCGATGGCGGCGTTGATGCCAGCAACATCGCCGACGTACTGCGCGCTGGCGCCGACCGGGTAGTGGCCGGGCGGGCCGTATTTGACGGCGGGCACATTGCCGATAACATCGCAGCACTACAGAAAGCAGCCCACGCATGAGTATTTTTGATCTTTTATCGCAAGACGATATTTATCTGAACTTGGAAGCCAGTACAGCCGAAGATATTATTCGCCTGCTGGGCGATGGCCTGCACGCAGCAGGCAAAGTGAAAGACGGCTTCGTACAGGCCACCCTGGAGCGTGAGCACAATACGCCCACTGGGCTGCCGCTGGGCGGCGCCTACAACGCGGCCCTGCCGCATGTCGACCTTGAGTATGTGCAGACCTCGGCGCTGGCGCTGGCTACCCTGGCGCAGCCGGTCGCCTTCCGCAATATGGTCAATAAAGAAGAAGAGGTGCCGGTGCGTCTAGTGGTGATGCTGGCCCTCAGTGACCCGAAATCGCAAATTGAAGCCCTCGGCCAGATCGCCGTGCTGCTGCAAAACCCGCTCATCGTGGAGCGCCTCGTGACCGCAGAAAGCAAAGCCAGCGTGATCGCCACCCTGACCCTGGTGGACGGAGTGGCTAAGTGAGCCAGTGGCTGCTGACCCTCAGCGGCGAATGGGGGCCGCAACTATTGGCCTGGTACCAGGCCAATAGTTGGGTCAACTTGCTGTTTGTGGCCTATGGTCTGGTGCTGCTGCTGGCCTGGCGCAATTACGACCACATTCAAGAGCAAGCCATAGCCGTCTTTCTGGCCGCCGCCAAACCTGCCGACGAACCTGGTGGCCTGCCGGTGCTGCCTGAGAGCATCACGCTGGAGTGGCCGCAGGCGGTGGCGGGTTTGCGCTTTCCGCTGCTGGCGCGGCGCGGCAATTTTGGCTTGTATCGCTGCACTGCTGATAACGCCGAGCGCCTGTTGCACATGCGCCTGACGCGTATGGCCGCCGAGCGCAAGCTGGAGCGGCAACAAAAAAGGAAGCAGCTGTGATCACGTTCGAGGCCACCATCATGAATGAGGTTGGGCTGCATGCCCGCCCGGCGGCGCAATTTGTGCAGCACGCCGCCAAGTTCAAGGCGGATATTCAGATCCGTAAGCTTGAGGATGAAGCCAAGTGGGTCAATGCCAAAAGCATTCTCAGCGTACTCACACTGGGAGCGGGCAAAGGCCAGCAGATAGAGATCCAAATCAGTGGGGAAGACGAGGCCGAGGCCGCCGAGAACCTGTGCCAACTTATCGAGAGCGACTTTGCAGCTTAACGCCGCGCGGGGCGCGGCGGCATCACTAGCGCCCCCAAGGCGAACAGAAACGCCCCGATCATCTCAAAGGTCTCTTCCGTCCAGATTGCCCAATAGTTGATCTCATAGTTGGGTGTATAGAGCATCTCGTCAAGCGGCAAATAGTTTTGGTCGATCAACTGGGCAATGAAGATGATCACCAACGCAACCCCCACATACATGAGGATGGGATGGCTTTTGATCGTCTGCCAGCCCTCGCGCACCAACGTAACCACGGGCGTGCGCAGGTGGCCGCGCCATAGCATTACGGCCAGCCACAGCCACAACGCCTGCGCCATCAACCACACCACTGTAGCAGCTACGCGCGTCAGCCGCACCAACTCGTCGGGCAAAAACGTGAAGCTCGCCTGCACATGGAAGATAAACCCGGCCAGCACAACCAGCGCCAGGCTGAGGGTGATCGCCGTCGGATGGCGGGCGAGAACTGCCTCCAGCCGGGCAAGCAGGCGCCGCCAGGTGTCAGGGCGCCTGAAGCTCAGCCATAGCAGCAGCCCGGGGTAGAGCAGAGCGGCTGCTATGGCAGCCAGGCGGGCCGGGGAAAGCCCAAACAGCAGGGCGTTCTTGGGGTCGGCAGGTAGCCAGAGCAAAAAGCCCACCACCAGCAGGCTGGTGGTGGCGCTGGCTACCCCCAGCAGGGTAAGGAGGCGTGTCTGCCAGCGAGCTTCGCTGGCACCCTGCAGCCCTTGGCGCGCCAAGTACCATAGCACCAACCCACCCAGCAGCAAGGCTAGGTCAATACGCAAAAAGGTGATGGGGTTCCAGCCCGTTTGCAGCAGCCATTCCTCCAGCACCCCACGCGCGAAACCGATCGAGCTGTGTACATCACGCATGTAGAAGTTGTAGCGTTCAATGTAGATGGGTTGGAAACCCAACAGTTCTACCCCATAGGCAATCTCGTCCAAGAAGATGAACACGCACAGGCCTAACACCAGCCAATAGAGCCAACGCATCGGCTGGGCGCCCATACGGACGCAGCCCGCCAGCAGCATCAGGATGGCGATGAAATACACCTGAGGGCCGAATTCCTCTGGATCGGGCATATCTTTGCGGAATTGAGAGAACACGGCGAATATCGCCACTGTCACCAGGACAGCGATTAGCAGATGTTGCCACCACGAGAATTTGCGCATCGCGTGCAATTCTACTGCCGAAAATCGGGCCTGGTACAGGTAAAATATGTGCACAGGTCAGCGTCTAGATAGCAGCATATTGAAGACCTGATGTATAGGATAGGAGAAAGATGGAACGCAACGGTTTATTGCAACTGGCAGGGCAGGATGTCACCATTGTTGGCCCCGATATTGAAGTAGGCCAGCCGGCGCCCGAATTCACGCTGCGCGCCGCAGATTGGTCAGTGGTGGACGTGCTGAACGCTACGGAAGGCAAGGTACGTATTATTGCCGCGGTACCCTCGCTGAACACCAGCGTGTGTGAAACGGAAGCCAAGCGCTTCAATGAAGAAGCCGCCTCGCTCGATTCCGATATTGCAATTGTTACCGTCAGCACAGACCTGCCGTACGCCCTCAACAACTGGTGCGCCGCCCACGGTGTAGACCGCGTCACAACGTATTCAGACGCCTACGACACCAATTTTGGCGAGACGTACGGGACGCTCATCAAAGAGCGCCGTATTCTGCGCCGCGCCGTTTTTGTGGTGGACCGCGCAGGCAAAGTGGTCTACGCAGACTACATGAAGGCCCTGGGTGACCAGCCGGACTATGACGCCGTGCTGGCTGCCGCCAAGGCCGCATTGGCTGCGTAGCTGCGTGCTGCCCCGCACTGGGGCGCTCCATCGCACTGCATGCACGAAAAAGAATTAGACAATTTAGTCGCTCGTTCCTCCTGGGGCAACCCGCAGGAGGTGCACTTCCGTATCACCCGGCTCTCACGCCAGTGGGCCACGCGGCCACACCTGTGGCGTCCGCCCACGGACCTGCTCGAGACCGAGCATGCCTATGTGGTGCGCGTGGAGGTGGCCGGTATGCAGGAGGCCGAGCTCAAGATCGCCATTGAGGGCCGCGAGCTGGCCGTATTTGGCGTACGCCAGCAGCCCCCAGAACCTGCCACCCAGCAGGCCGCCTATTATCAAATGGAAGTGCGCTTTGGCGAATTCCTCAGCGCGTTGCAACTGCCCGGCGAAGTGAATACGGATGGCATTGCCGGCATCTACCAAGATGGATTTTTAACAGTCACGTTACCGAAAGGGAGAGCATCCTAATGGCTCGCTCCTGGTTTGATGAATTAGCAGATATGTGGGATTGGATGGAAGCTGAAGACAGCCATGCTCTGCATGAGTTGATCTTCAAGCCCACCATCACCAAGATCGCCAAAGGCAAAAAGGGCAAAGCTGCCCGCTTTGAGGCGGAGGAGGATGAGGCGCTGCCGGAGATCCCCGGTGAGCTGCCCATCTTGCCGCTGCGCGGCCTGGTGGTCTACCCGCAGACCGGCGTGCCGCTCACCATTGGCCAGCCGCGCTCCATCCGCCTGGTGGATGATACCGTTGCGGGCAGCCGCCTGGTGGGTCTGGTAGCCTCCAAGGATCCAGACAAAGAGAACCCCGGCCCGGAGGATCTGTACCCCATCGGCACGGTGGCCTCGGTACACCGTTTGTTCCGCGCCCCGGATGGCACCATCCGCCTGCTGGTGCAGGGCTTGGCGCGCTTCCGCCTGGGTGAGTTCACCGCCACCGAGCCGTACCTTAAAGCCAAGATCGAGTTGGCGCCGGAGTTCGAGGAAGATGGCCTGGAAGTGGAGGCGCTGGCGCGTAGCGCCCGCAGCCAGTTCCAGCGTATCGCCGAGCTGCTGGGCACCATTCCGCAGGAATTGGTGACCAGCATTATGGATCTGGAGAACCCGCTGCAGACCACTTACCTGGTAGCCAACTTCCAGCGTATGGAGTTAGAACAGTCGCAGGAGTTGCTGGAGCTGGACTCGCTGCGCGATAAGCTGCACAAACTCGTCGAGTTCCTCACGCACGAGATCGAAGTGCTCGAAGTGGGGCAGCGCATCCAGAACGAAGCGCGTTCCGAGATCGAGGGCATGCAGCGCGATTACTTCCTGCGCGAGCAGCTCAAAGCCATCCAGCGTGAGCTGGGCGAGACGGATGAAGTTGCCGCCGAGGTCGAAGAGTTGCGCAGGAAGATCGACGAGGCCAAGATGCCAGACGAGGCGGACAAGCAAGCCCGCCGCGAGTTGGAGCGCCTCTCCAAGCTCAGCACAGCCTCCGCTGAATACGGCGTGATCCGCAGCTATCTGGATTGGCTTATCGCCATCCCGTGGTCCAACACCAGCGTGGACAACCTGGACATCAAGCACGCCCGCAAGATCCTTGATCAGGATCATTACGGCCTCAAGGATGTCAAAGACCGCATCCTCGAATTTCTGGCCGTGCGCAAGCTGCGCCAGGAGCGCAAAGACGAGCTCAGCAAGCGCAGCAAGGATGATTACGAGATCCGCCGTGAGCGCGAAGGTGTGATCCTGTGCTTTGTTGGCCCGCCGGGCGTAGGCAAGACCTCGCTGGGCCGCTCGATCGCACGCGCCCTGGAGCGCGAGTTCATCCGCATCTCGCTGGGCGGCGTACGTGACGAAGCCGAGATCCGCGGCCACCGCCGCACCTACATCGGCGCGCTGCCCGGCCGCATCGTGCAAGGCTTGCGCCGCAGCGGTTCGCGCAATCCCGTCTTCATGCTCGACGAAGTGGATAAGCTCGGCAACGATTTCCGTGGCGACCCGGCTTCGGCCCTGCTCGAGGTCCTTGACCCTGAGCAGAACAGCGAGTTCCGTGACCACTATATTGAAGTGGCGCTGGACCTCTCGCAGGTCATGTTCATCACCACCGCCAACTCGCTGGATACCATCCCTGGCCCGCTGCGTGACCGTATGGAGATCATTCGCCTGAGCAGCTATACCGAAGGCGACAAGCTGGAGATCGCCAAGGATTATCTGCTGCCACGCCAGCTGCGTGAGAACGGCCTGCGCAAGAACGAGGTCAAGTTCAGCAACGAGGCCATCCGCCAGATCATCCGTGCCTACACGCGTGAATCCGGCGTGCGCAACCTTGAGCGCCAGATCGGCGCCGTGTGTCGCAAGCTGGTCACGCGCATCGCCGAGGGCACGGCCAAGACGCCGATCCGCGTCACGCCTGAGCTGGTACGTGAGCACCTCGGCCCGCAGCGCTTCTACCGCATGGAAGAGATCGCCACGCGCACTTCGCTGCCCGGCGTGGTCACCGGCCTCTCGTGGACGCCCACGGGCGGCGATGTGCTCTTCATCGAGGCCACGCGTATGCCTGGCAGCAAGGGCTTCCAGCTCTCCGGCCAGCTGGGTGACGTAATGCAAGAGTCGGCCCGTGCGGCGCTCTCCTTCGTGCGCTCACGCGCCAAGCAGCTCGGTATTGAGGCGGACTTCTTCCAGAACACCGACCTGCATTTGCATGTGCCCGCAGGCGCGCAGCCCAAAGACGGCCCCTCGGCTGGCGTCACCATGGTCACCGCTCTCGTCTCACTGCTCACCGGCAAGCCTATCAAGGCTGACGTAGGCATGACGGGCGAGATCACCCTGCGCGGCCAAGTGATGCCTGTGGGCGGTATCAAGGAGAAAGTGCTGGCCGCGCATCGTGCTGGCCTGAGGACGATCATCCTGCCCGCCCGCAACGAGATCGACCTGGAGGAGCTGCCCAAAGAAGTGCGCACCAAGCTGGACTTCAAGCTGGTCAAAACCATGGATGAGGTGCTGGCGCACGCCTTGGTGAACAAGCCGGTGCGTAAAGCTGCGGCCAAGAAGTCCGCTAGCAAGAAGTCCGCTAGCAGGAAGCCTGCTAGCAAGAAGCCTGCTAGCAAAAAATCTGCTAGCAAGAAGCCAGCGGCCACGGCGGCTGGCAAAGCCACCCGCAAGGCTGCCCCTTCCGGCAACGGGCATAAGCCCAACGGGCACAAGCCCAGCGGGCACAAGCCAGCGCGCAAGAGCACGCGTGGGCGCAAGGCCGTGCGCAGCTAATATGCCTAGAACCATCCTTGTGCTCGAAGATGAAGAGGTCTTGTACCAATTGGTGCATGACCTGCTGTCGTTTGAAGGCTATGCGGTCAGCCGCCTGACCGATTTCAACAACCTGGTGGGGGAGTTACAAGCCCGCCCTGCTGATGCCATTGTGGCCGATGTGAATTTGCGCGGCGCCAACGGCATTGAGCTGGTGGAAGCCCTGCGCACCCACCCAGAATTCAACAACATTTATGTTTTGCTCACCTCGGGTATCGATTACCGCCAGGAGGCTTTGCAGCGCGGCGCGGACGATTTTCTGCAAAAGCCCTATATGCCCGATGAGCTTATGGATCTGTTGGCGCAACGCCTGGCGGGCTAGTGCACACAGACAAGTAGTGGAGATAGTGTGAGACCCAATAAAAACCGCGGCGGAGGCCAAAAATGGTATGCGATGGACCTGCATCTGCATACTCCCGCCTCCAGCGACTATCAGGAACCCGGCATAAGTTATCTGGATATTCTGCGCCGGGCAGAACAGCGCGGGCTGGACATCATCGGCTTTGCGGACCACAACACCGCCAGCGGCTACCGCCGCATGGAGGAAGAGATCGAGCAGCTGCGCATGCTGAGCAACCTCAAGCGCATCCTGCCTGAAGAAGAAGAGCGCCTCAAGGAGTACGAGCGCCTGCGCGCCAAGATCCTGGTGCTGCCTGGCTTCGAGTTCACGGCCACCTTTGGCTTCCATGTGCTCGGCCTGTTCGACCCCAAGAAGCCTCTGCGCGAGGTTGAGCACATCCTGCTCGATCTCAACGTGCCCTCCAACCAGCTCGATGCAGGCTCGGTCACCGTAGGCGCTTCCGCCGATGTGCTCACTGCTTACCAGGCCATCCATGAGGCCGGTGGCATCGTCATCGCCGCGCATGCCAACTCCACCAATGGCGTGGCCATGCGCGGCTTCAACTTTGGCGGGCAGACCAAGATCGCCTACACGCAGGATCCGCATCTGCACGCGCTGGAAGTGACCGACCTGGACAAGGGCGGCCGCCAGTCTACGGCGGCCTTCTTCAGTGGCATCAAGCCGGAGTACCCGCGCCGCATGCATACCATCCAGGGCTCAGATGCCCACCGGCTGGACAATGATCCCAAGCGCCACAATAACCTCGGCATCGGTGGCCGTGTTACCGAAGTGCTGCTGCCCGCGCCTACCTTTGAGGCGCTCAAAGCCCTGTTCGAGAGCAATGACTTTGCCCGCACGCGCCCGGCCCAGAGCAAAAAGCAAACCGAAGGCGCACATTTTGACTTTGTGCGCTCGGCGCGTGAGCAAGGCAGCAACATCGTGCAGGAATTTCACGAGAGTATCAGCGGGCGCAACAACCTCAACAGCATCATTGCGGACGTTTGCGCCTTCGCCAACACCAATGGCGGCACGTTGTTCATTGGCCTGCGCGCTGAGCCCAAGCCCATCGTGGGCGTGCGCAACCCCAACCAGGCCATCAGCCAGCTGGAGCAGGAGATCGGCAAGCGCATCAGCCCGCCGCTGACCTGCATGGTGGACAGCCTGCAGAGCGAGGGCAAGAGCGTGCTGCGGGTCATCGTGCCGCGTGGGGATGACCAGCCTTACGCTGTAGACGACAACCAGATCTACCTGCGCTCTGAGGCTGAGACCGGCCTGGCGGTGCGGGACGAGATCGTGCGCCTGGTGTCCGGCTCGACGCCGCGCCATGAGGAGCCAGCCGCCAAGCCCGGCAAAGAGTCGCGCCGGGGTGGGCGCAAGCCCAGCGGGCAGCCGAGCGGCCAGCCCAACCGGCAGAACGGGCGCAGCAAGCCGCAGGCGGCTGCCCAGCCCGCCGCCGAGACGGCGGCCAAGCCTGAGCCGCCCGCCCGCGCCGAGCACGCCCCGCGCACCGGCGTGGAAGTGGTGAGCGATGAGCAGCGCAACGGTGTGGCCTACTACGTGGTGCGCGATCTGCGCAACAACATGGTTGTCAACAACGTCACGGAGAAATCAGCCCGCAAACTGTGGCACTACGCCATCAAGGAGTATGCCGGGCTGCCCAAAGACGCTGCCCAGCTCAAGGCCGAATGGCGTGGCGACTTTGGCTTGCTCAAGTACTACACCCAGCGCCAGCAGGAGCGGTACGATTTTGTGCAGCGTGTGGATGGCGGCTTGCGCTTCTACTTCGGCGTCACCGAAGAGGGCGTCCACGGCGACTGGCGACAGTTTGTGATCGAGGAGTCTCCCTCGGAAGATGGCGAGATGCTTGATTCGGGGACGATTAGCTGACTAATCGATTAATCCATTAATCCGTATCCAGAATGAACACATCCCCGTACCCACTCCGGTAGCTGTTCAGTACGCGCAGCGTGCTGGCAGGCAAGATCGCCTGCATTTGCTCCGGGGTGGGTACGTCTCGTTTGTAGTCCAGCTCATTGCCGAACCACACCATATACGCCGTGTCGCTTGAGGCGGGCCAGCCGTCGAATGCCAGCAACGCAGCCTCCAGGCTGGCTTGTGTCTCGCCGTCGTAGCGCGGCAGGCGGTAGATCTGCCGCCGCAGCAAGTACCAGGCAGCCGCCTCGTTGTTGCTGTAGACCTTATCCTCCGGCTGCAGCGCCAGTTGGCTGAGGTGCTCGGCGAGTTCAGATTGGCGCAGGCCGCGTGTGTTGTACAGGTTGTAGTAGCTCACATCGCCCTCGGCGTGCGAGCGGCGTACGTATTCGGCCGTGCGATACAGCGGGAAGGCCAGCCACAGGCACGCCGCCAGCAGCGCCAGCGTGCGCCACATACCGGTTAGCCGTGGGCCAAAATGCGCCCAGGCGGCCGCGGCCAGCGCCAGCAGGCAGGGCAGCAGCAAGGCGTGCAGGCGCTGGCTGCCGGGCACGCGGTGCTCGGAGTAGCTGATGGCAAACACCAGCATGCCGCCGTACACCAGGGTGAAGGCCGCCGCTGGCAGCAACCGCGCCGAGAGCAGCTGCTGCCCGAAAGCCGCCCAGCGTTGGCGCGTGCTGCGTACAGCTAAAAGCACCAGTAGCAAGCCGAACAGAGCCAGCGGCGGCACGATGAGCAAAATACGCTCCGGCACGAACCAGCTGGCCACTTTCTCGATAAAGGCCACAAGCAGCCCAAGCGGGTAGGCGGGCTGGTGAGTGCCCAGCAGCTTGCCGCTCAGAGGATAGTTGTGGAAGATGGCCCACAGGCCGATCGGCAGGCCGCTGAGGGCGCCGTAGGCGGCCGCGTGCAGCAACGCCTGGCGCCACTGCGGCCGCCAGGCCAGCAGCACCACCAGCGCACCACTCATCACCAGCGCCGCACCCGCATAACGCAGGTAGCAGGCCGCCGCGGCCAGCGCCACCATCTGCCAGAAGTGGCGCGGCGCACGCCGGGCCACATACTGCTGTGCGGCCAGTAGCCACAGCAGCACGCACAGCATGAACAGCGGGTCTGAGGCTACATTGGCCGAGACCTCGAGCAACGGCACGCAAGTCGCTACTATCAGGCTGGCCAGCAGCGCAAAGGTGTATTGGCCGGGCAGGGCGCGCAAGATGAATACGCCGCTCAGCGCGATGACTGCGCCAAAGGACACAATATTGACGATCTGCGCCAGCAGCATGACGTCTGCGCCGCTGATGGCGTGCAGCACTGCTAGGATGGCTGGGTAGAGTGGCGGCCAATTGATCAACGGCTCGCCCAAATAGTCGATCAGGCCGCCGCCCGCCGCCAGGCTTTCTGCTGTAGAGAGATAGCGCGCCCCGTCTGTGGAGAGGCCCGGCCCAAACTGGCTGGTGGCGATGTACACGCACAGGCTGCCCAGCACGGCGAGCGCCGCCAGCCCAAAATTGAAGTGGCGCGAATTCATGCGTCCGATTGTAGCCCAGCCTGTGCCAGCCGCTGCGTGAGGCCAGTCCAGCGCTGTGCTACTTTGTTGTTATTGACCGCCATGCCGATGGCTTTGCGGCTGCCCACCAGCACGCACAAGCTTTGTGCCCGCGTCACACCTGTGTACAGCAGGTTGCGCTGCAGCATGATGTAGTGCTGGCTGAGCACCGGCATCACCACGCAGCGAAACTCGGAGCCTTGTGCCTTGTGCACGGTGATGGCGTAGGCCAGGGTCAGCTCGTCGGCCTCGCTCCAGTCGTAGCTCACCCGGCGGCCTTCAAAATCCACCGTCAACGTTTGCGCTTCGTTGGCAATTTCCACCAGGCGGCCAATATCGCCGTTGAAGACGGTCTTGTCGTAATTGTTGCGAATTTGCATCAGACGGTCGCCTACGCGCAGCAACTGGCCGTGCATCCGGCGCTCTGCTTTCAGCGCGCTGGGCGGGTTCAGCGCGGCTTGCAGCGCCGCATTGAGCGCCGCCACGCCCGCCGCGCCGCGATACATCGGCGAGAGCACCTGGATATCCTGCAACGGGTCCAGCCCGAAGCGCGCCGGGATGCGCTGGGTCACCAACGCCACGATCTTGGCACTGGCCTCCTCGGCGCTCTCGGTAGCATCCAGGAAAAAATCGCCGGCGGCATCTTTGCTGGTCTGCGGCATCTCGCCCTGGTTCATGGCGTGCGCATTGCTGACGATGTGCGAGTGCTCGCCCTGGCGGTAGATCGTCTGTAGACGTGTCACCGGGAAGCGCTGGCTGGCGATCAGGTTGCGCAGCACGTCGCCCGCGCCTACCGAGGGCAGCTGGTCCACATCGCCCACCAGCAGCAGGTGCGTGCCGGGTTGGATCGCCTTGAGCAGCGTATAGGTCAGCTGCAGGTCGAGCATCGAAGCTTCATCGATGACGATGAGATCAACGCCCAGCGGCTCGTCTTCGTTGTAACGCGGCCCCTCGCCGGGCGTATAGCCGATCAGGCGATGGATGGTGCTGGCAGGTTGGTCGCTGGTTTGCGCCAGGCGCTTAGCGGCGCGCCCCGTAGGGGCGGCCAGCGCAAAGCGCTTGCCCGCCAGCGCCAGTGCGCCGATCAGCGTTTTCATCGTGGTGGTCTTGCCTGTGCCCGGCCCGCCGGTGAGGATGCTCACCGGCGCTCGCAGGGCGGTCAGCACCGCCTGGCGCTGTAACTTGTCGAGCTGGGTCAGCTCGCTGAGTGCATCGGGGTCACGCGTCAGCGCCATGTCGGCGGTGGCGCTGGTCTTGGCGTCGGCCAGCGCGTGCAGCAGCTCGGCCAGGCCGGCTTCGGCGGCGTGCATGTCTTTGGGGTACACGGCCTCGTCTTCCAGCACCACATCGCCGCGTACCGCCAGGCGCTCGATAGCTTCTTGGATCGGTTGCGGCGCGGTGCCCAGCAGCTCGCTGGCGCGCGCCAGCAGCTGCGGGCGCGGGGCGTAGACATGCCCCTCGCCGGTGAACTCGCCCAGCGTGTACAGCAGACCGGCTTCGAGGCGGGCGGGGTGGTCTGCCGGTAGACCGAAGGCTTTGGCGATCTTGTCGGCCGTCAAAAAGCCCACGCCCTGAATATCACGCGCCATACGATAGGGGTCTTTCTTGACCACCTCCATGGAGCGGTTGCCGTATTCCTTGTAGATCTTGGTGGCCAGGTGCGTGCCGACGCCGTGGCTGCTGAGGAACACCATCACATCGCGCACCTGGCGTTGCTCTTCCCATGCTGCTAGTATTTGCTTCTGGCGTTTGGGGCCAATGTCGGCCACCTCACGCAGGCGCTCCGGGTGCTTGTCGATGATCTCGATGGTCTGTGCGCCGAAGTGGCCCACAATGCGCCCGGCGATGGTCGGCCCCACACCCTTGAGCAAGCCAGAGCTGAGATAGCGGCGGATGCCCTCCACCGTGGTGGGCATGGTCTGCTGCAGCTTCTCGACCTTGAATTGCAAGCCAAACCTGGGGTCCTTGACCCACTCACCCTGCATCTCGAGGTGTTCGCCTACGGAAAGCTCCGGCAGCACGCCGGTCACCGCCACCGTGCCGTCTGACTCCTGGCTGTAAGCGCCTTCATCTGGGCGCAGGCGTAGCACGCTGAAGCCGTTTTCGGTATTGTAGTAAGTGACGTACTCCACGGAGCCGCTGAGGGAATCAGGCATGCGTTAGATTATAGTGGTTGGCTGATGCAAAAAAAAAAGCGGGCGCAACTGCGCCCGCTTTTCTTTGCATGTACTTACACTAAGGTTGCGAGATCTCAATGTAATCAAACTCCACCAGAACCGGGGTGAAGTCGAACGAGGAAACCGCCACGCCCACCTGGCCCTCGTCAAAGCGGCTGTCGGAAACGGTGCGCACCTCCACACCGTTGACCGCCAAGGTGAGGCGGTCGCCATCGCAAATGGCGGTGAAAGTATTTGTGTCCTTGCCGGTGCGCAGGTTGGCCACGCCGCCGCTGTACAACTCGTAGAAACTGTCGTCATTGGCCGTGTAGCGGTAGATCCAGTACAACCCGTTGTTGGATACATTGAACTCGTACCAACCACGCGAGTTGACGCGGCAGATCAGGCTGACATTGTTGTTATTGTTGCCTAGGTTCTCTGCACGGAAGTCGATGCGCACATCGGAGTAATCGTAGCTGTCATAGAGGTAGTATGCCCAAACGTACTCACCGGTGATATCGAATACCAGGCGGTCACGTTCGGCGTAGAGCTGGAAGTCCCGGGAGTCTCCACTAAGTAGATAGTAAGTCCAGTTCTGCGGAGGCACACTGAATTCTTCTACATAGAAGGGGAGGTCTTCAGAGCCGGCGCCTGTGTTCTGCGTTTCTTCCTTTTCTTCCTCCTCTTCCTGTGGAGCCTGAGTAGGCGCAGGGGCCTGAGTGGGCTGGCTTTGCTGCTGTTGCTGCTGTTGCTCCAGCGCCTGCTGGGTGGCTGCTAGCGCCTGCTGGGTGGCAGCCAGGCTTTGCGCCTGGTCACCACCAGAGCCGCCTGCGCCACAGGCTGCGACCAAACCGGCCAGTACAACAAGTACAAATAACACGTTGCGTCGGTGTTTGAAGTAATGCATTACTCTCCTCCTCGCTGGTTGCCGGTGCTTTTCTTTGCCACGGCCCGCTGGATAGCGGAAAATTTGCGGCAGTATAGCAGACAAACCGGCCCGCAGGCAGGCGGCTACCTGCGGCGCTGATGCCAGGCCAGCAGGCCAGCGATGATCGCCAATGAGGCCAGCAGCGTCTCCAGCGTACGCGCATTCTGCAGCACCCATTGTGTCAGGGTGGGGGCAGTAGCTTCCTTCAGCATCGGCGCCTCGTCTGCTGCGGTGCTTTCCACCCTCAGCATGTCGCTTTCTGCGCCATCCAGGCCTTCGTCAGCCAATTGGCTGTCGGCTGCGCCTGTGGCTTCGGCGGGCGAGCTTTCCTCTACGGGCGCCTCTGCCAGCATCAGCATCGGTTCCTGGGCTGGTGCTGCGCCCGCGCCCAGGCTGGGCAAGCCATTGAACGAAAAGTCGGTCACCAGCACGAGGATGAGCGCCAGGGCGGCCAGCGCGCTGGCAAAGTTGAAGCCGGACCACGCGCCCAGTCCGCTGCGCTGCGGTTTGCCCGCCATCGCAGGCGTGAGCATAAAGCTGCGCGGCAGCCGGCGCTGCGGGGCGCGGCGCAGCAAAGTGCGCGTGCGCTGCAGCTGCTTGAACGCCGCCGTGAGCGCTGGCTCGCGTTCCAGGCGCGCCAACAGCGCCTCGGCTTCGCCGGGCGTCAGCTGGCCGTCCAGGTGGGCAGACAGCAGCTCAAGATCACGAGGGGCGGTGGGGGCCGTCATGGGGTTTCCTCACCAGTAAGACGAAATTGCTCCGGCAAGAGTTCCGCAAATCCGCGCAAGCAATCCTGCATGCGGCTGCGCGCCCGCGCCAGGCGGCTCTTCACCGTGCCCAGCGGGCGCTTGAGGATCTCGGCCACTTCGCCGTACTCCATGCCTTGCACATCGATCAGCACCACCGCGGTGCGGAATTCATCATCCAATTGGTTCAAGCAGCGTTGGATGGCAGTGTTGAGTTCGGCGCGCTCGGCCAGGTCTTCGGGGCTCTCGCCGGGGTCGGCCATCCAGTCTTGGTCGGGTGCGTCTTCGCCATCCGGCGTCACCGGTTCCAGTGGCAGCTGCGGGCGGCGCTTTTGGCGGCGCAGTTCGTCGTAGCAGGCATTGGTAACGATGCGCAGCAGCCAGGCTTTGAAGGAGCCGCCCTTGAAGCTGCCCAGGCTGCGATAGGCTGAGATAAAAGCATCCTGTGTGGCATCTTGTGCGGTGGCGTCATCACCCACCAAGCGGTAGGCAACGTTGTAGGCCACCGTCTGGTAGCTGATCACCAAACGGTTGAACGCATCCAGGTCGCCCGCTTGGGCAGCCTGGATCAGTGCGGCTTCGTTGATGGCTTCGCTCAAGGCTTCCTATTGGCAAAGACCAGCAGGTAGACGGCGCGCCAGGCGATCAGCACCAGCGCCAGGCCCGCGGCGGTGATGCCGGTGAACAGCGGCAAGGCCACGCCGCCCAGCCAGGCGGCGCGCAGCACCGCGCCCAGCGGAGCGGCCAGCACGGCGGCGGGGATCACCTTCCACAAGCTGCGCCAGGTCGGCACGGCCCACTGGTCGGTGTAATGCCCGGCGAGCCACCAGGCGAAGGCAAAGGGAACGAAGTTGGGCAACAGGCGCACGGCCGCACTGTCATGGAAATTCAACCCCACCACCATGAACAGCAGGATCAGCACGGCATCGCCAAGCATTAAAATAGTTTTGGAGTTCATCGCTTAATTTTAGTCCGAATTTGTGCGCACGGCACTGGCCGCCTGCGTACACTCAAGGGATCATGACATTTAACGCTGACAAAGTAAAAGCCGTCTTCCTGGATGTGGACGGCACCTTGCGAGACACAGACGACCACTACGTCGCCCTGTTCGAGCGCGGCCTGCGCCCGCTGCTCGGCCGGGCGCAGGCGCCGCGCCTGGCGCGTACGATGGTGATGCGCCTCGAGAAACCCGGCAACGACATGCTCGGCCTGCTGGATGCCCTGGGCCTGGATGGCCCCATTGGTCGCTTGATGGAAGCAGTCGCCCGCCGCCGGCCGCCACGCCTCAAAGATCCGCATATCATCCCCGGTATTCCCGCCGCGGTGCAGCAGTTGGCGGCCAGCTACCCGCTGGCGGTCATCACGGTGCGCGGCGCCACGGCCACCTATGCCTTCTTGCAGGCCAGCGAGCTGTATGCCTATATCCCCTTGGTGGTGCACGGCCTCAGCACGCGGCGCACCAAGCCGCACGCTGAGCCGGTGCAGTTTGCCAGCCAGCACTACGGCCTGCAGCCGCAGGAGTGCCTGATGGTGGGCGATACCACCGTAGACATCCTGGCCGCCAAGCGCGCCGGAGCGCAAGCCATCGGTGTGCTGTCTGGGTTTGGAGAAGAAGATGAATTACGAGCCGCCGGTGCGGATCTGATCCTGCCCTCGGTAGCTGAGTTGCCAGGGGTATTAATCAACAGCAATCCCTAATCAGTTGATCGATAGCTTTGTTGATTAACAGATTATCGATTAGGGATTATTTGCTCAATCGCTGCAGGAATTGCTGGTAGCGCTCGGGGTTGGGCGGGTTGAGCGCCAAGATGGCGCGCACCGCTACCTTAGCGCCTTCACGGTCGCCGGCTTCCACTAACAGCTCACCTACTTTGTTCCAGGCGCGGATCGCATCGCCGCGTTTGGCCATTTGCTGCGAGTGTTCCGCCAGGCGGCGGTAGCCGAGGATGAAGCGCGGGTTCTCGTCTACTAGAGTAGCCAGGAAGGTGCCTGCTTCTTCGTCACGCCCGCGGCTATTGAGGTACGAGAGATAGTTCTCCAACTCTCCGTTGGCCTTGCCCTCTTGACCCAGGCGCAGGTTGAGCTGTACCAGGTTCAGGCGGGCGGTCTCGTCGTCCGGCGCCAGGCTGCGGATCTGCTCATACACCAGCAACCCTTTGCGCCAATCCAGGCGCTGAAGGTCAATATCGGCCATCTGGTGCAACACCTGCACGTTCCAGGCTGCGTCCACTTCGGCGCCCTGCGCCAGGCGCAAGGCTTTCTCGTAGGTGTCACGCGCCTTGTCCAGCTGGGCCAGGCGATAGTACACATCCGCCAGTTCCAGGTTCTGGCTGGCGGCCTGTTGCAGCTGGCCGTTGGTGGTGAGTTGCTCGATCAAGCGCAGGTGTGCGTCCACATCCAGTGGCGAGACGGCAACGATGCGTTCGTAGGTCTGTGTGGAGCGTTCTTTGTCGCCGCGCGCCGCATATACGCGTGCCACCGTCGCCAGCTTCTCGGTGGCTTGCTGTGGGCGCTCGTTGAGCAGCAGCAGCTCGGCCATATGAACGTGCAGCGGCAAATAGCTGGGCGAGAACTCCAGAGCCGCATAGGCTTCTTCCATGGCGGCGCGCAGATGACCCTGGCGTGAGATCTGGTTGATGCGCCCCAGGGCGTCCACCAGGCGGGCGCTGTTGGCGTGGGTGAGGATCTCGGCCACCGGGGTGGGGGCGTGCTTGCCCGGCTTAACCGGCAGCTGGCCGCGGGCTTCGTTCACGCCGGTGCGCCAGTTGGGGCGCATCAGCAGATAGCGAATGTTCTCTGCTAGCAGCGCCATCGCCTCGCTGTCTTCGTTGGCGGCGGCTTTTTGCAGCAGTGGCTGGTACGCCGCCTGCAGCGCGGCTGCCTGCGGCTCGCCCACCACGGTGCAGTCCGCCAACTGCAGCGCTTGCAAATAGTCCAACACTGCGTCGTGCGCTTTGCCCTGCTCGCGCAAATAGCCTGCGATCAGCAGGCGGCTGGCGAGGGCATAGTCAGGATGCTCTACTGATTTTTGAAAGCTGCGTTGGGCGCTCTCGGCCCGGCCGAGCTTGTCCAGCAGCACGCCCAGATTGAAGTGCGCCGCGGGGTGGTCGAGCCCCGCGGCAATCGCTTCTTTCAGCTCGTCCGCGGTGCGTTTATCGTCCTTGCGCGTTTCAAGTTCGATCGCTTTGGTCAGGTGCTGGGCGATAGCGCGTTCATCGAAGCCGCGCGCCATCACGCTGCGCGCAAGGCCTTGCAGCGCACTCTTGCGCTTTTCGGGCTCCAGCGGCGTGAGGTCGAACAGCATGGCGGCCAGTGCCTGCAGCGAATGCTGGGCGGCTTCTTCGATCGGGTCTGGCCCTTCGTCAAACGTGTGCAGCGCCGATTGCACGGCGGGCCGCGGCGTGCCCGAAGCCAGACGCAGCGGGCCGGTGGCCGCGCCCATGCGCAGCGGCTTGGGCAGCGTCTTGAATGCTTTGAGCATCGCTACGGCTTCTTGGGCATCTTTGCTTTTGGGGTTGAGGCGCAGTGCGTGCTCGCCGGAAGCGCGCGCCTCTTCGGCCTGGCCGGCGTGCTGCTGCAGCGCCGCCACGGCGATGTATTCGGTGATGGCTTGCGGAGTGCGCCCCAGGCGCTCGTACACCAACGCCAGCCGGTTGTGGGCATCAATGTTCTCAGGGTCGAGGCGCACGACCCGCGTCCAGTTGTTGATCGCCTTATCCGCATCGCGCAGACCGAGGTATAGCTCAGCGGCGCGCATGGAGAATTGAATCGCCTCTTCTTTGCGCCCGGTGGTCTTGAAGATCTCGGCCATTTTCTCGACGGGCAGCGGGTCTTCGGGCGCCAGGCGCGAGGCGCGGCGATAAAACTCCAGCGCCTGCTCCAGATTGCCCAGCTCGTAGTGGGCCAGCGCCAGGCTGTTCAGCGTAGGCGAGTTGTCTGGGAACTCTTGCAGTGCGTGGGAGTAGTGCTCGGCAGCTTCCTGCCAGCGGCCTTCCCAGGCCGCCGAGTGGCCCTGGTTCATGGAGCGGCGGAATTGCTCTTCGTTACCTAGATGCGTAACCATAGATAGATGGAGAAAAGTCTAGCACACTCTCTTGCAGGGTGGTGTTGTGCGGGGGCTGGCCAGAAAAAAGAGCGGCGCACGCTGCGCCGCTCTTTGGCTTACTGGCTGGGGGGCGTCCAATCCGGCCCGATGATGACCTCAACATCCACCTGGCTGTTAGGGTCATAGCGGTTGAAGATGTGCCCGGGCGACACACCCATGATCTCCACAAGGTATTGCAGCGTGTAGGGGTTGCCTGTGTAATCGATCAGCGTAGTGGCACCTACCGGGTTGGCGTTGCCCGTAGTGACTACATTGAAGCCCTGTGCTTGCAGGTAGGCTCGCGTCGAATCGGCCACACCGGAGTTGCCAGAGCCGTTGTACACGGCCACCGTGGCGGCTTCAGCTTGCATATTGGCTTGCGAGGCGCTGTTGATCGCCACTACACTGCGCACCGAAGACGTGTTGAAGAAGTCATCGCGCAGGGTGCGGATGTTCTCGGTGATCGGCTTAAGGATGGAAAGGCCGTCCGGCGATGTGCCCAGGGTGACATGGTCTGGCGTCGAGATGACCGCCCGTTTGATGTTCTCAGGCTTTACATTGCGCAGGGTGAAGCCAAGCGAGAACATCTCATCCAGGGTCATATTGGTGTTGATGCCGCTGGATAGATCTTGATAGATCTGGAAGCCACGTGTGACCAACAAGGTGAGCACTTCTTGGCGCATGAGTTGCTGCCGAATGGCCAGGATAACTTCCTGTTGGCGGCGGGCACGGTCAAAGTCGCCATCTTCGCTATGGCGGGCACGCGCATAGGCCAGTGCATAGGCGCCGTTCAGTACCTGGCGGCCCCGCTCAATGCGGCGAGTATATTCTTCGCCAATGACTTGCACATCCACACTGTTGGGCACATCGATCTTGACGCCGCCGATAAGGTCTATAAAGCGCTCGAAGGCGCTGAAATCCACCTGGGCGTAATAGTTGATAGTGATGCCCAGGAACTGCTCAACCGTCTTGATCGCCAAGCCGGGGCCGCCACCGGGCAAGCGTGAACCTTCGCCCAGTTGGTAGGCGGCATTGATCTTGTTGTGACCGAAACCGGGTACATCCACCCACATGTCACGCGGAATGGAGAGCATGCCCGCCGTATTGGTGGCCGGGTCATACGTGAACAGGATCATGGAGTCGGTGCGCGGCGGGCCTTCGTTGGCTGCCCAGTCACGCGCATCCAGGCCCATGAGCAGGATGTTTACACGTGTAGTGCCATCCCACTCTTCCAGATCGGGGCCGAGGTTCTGCGCCACGGCCGGAGGGCCGCTTTGCGGCTCACCATCCGAGGTCTGGTTAAGGGCCAGGCCGGGCAGGTTAAACGAGGTGGTGCTGACGATGAACTGGCGCACCATGTTGAAGGCCATGCCGGCAGTCACCAGCGTGGCTACGGCAAACGCCACCGCCAGTACTTGCTGCACACGGCTCAACGAGCGAAAGCTCTCAGAAATTCGAGTGAAGAAGGTCTTTTTCATAGTTTTTTGGGCAACAAGGCACGATTATAGCATTTGGGCTTTTTTGCCGCATGAATGTCAGGTGAGCCGTAGCTGCCAGCGGGTATCGTGCAACTATGGTGCCAACCCACAGGACTATAATGTGCGCCAAATGAGCACTCCCTACCGCCATGAGATCGAAGGCTTGTTTGCCAGCGGCACCCAGGCCGCCTTGGCGGCTACAGGCGCCGGCTCGCTGGCCCTGCAATGGCTGCTCAGCATCGGGGGCGCCTCAAAGTTCCTTTTGGATGCACGTGTCCCCTATGCCTCCAAGTCCCTCGAAGATTACGTTGGTTTTTGGCCGCTCAAATTCGTGAGCGCCAACACCGCCCAGTCCATGGCGGCGGCGGCTTATGCACGCGCACTGGCCTACCGGCCCGAGGCGGCCCGCGTGCTCGGCCTGGGCTGCACCGCCGCCATCGCCACCAATTACCCCAAAAAGGGCGAGCACCATGTGGCCATTGCCGTGCACACCGCGGAGCAGCAGCATACCTGGCAGCTCACGCTACAAAAGGGGCTGCGCCAGCGCGCCGAAGAAGAAGCGCTGGTCAGCACGCTGCTGCTGAGCGCACTGCTGGAAGCCTGCGGGCTGCCCGCGTTGCCCCTCCCGCTAGCAGACGGCGAGCGCGTACAAGCCCAGCAGCGCGGCGCAGCCGAGCCGCTGGATGCGCTCTTTGCTGGCCAGGCAGCTAGCGTGCTGTGCTACCCGCCAGCTGCCTATGTGCAGGATCCGCCTTTCAGTGGGGTGGTCCTATCTGGCTCGTTCAACCCGATCCATGAGGGGCATTTGTTGCTCGCTCAAACCGCCCAAAGCAAACTGGGCCGCCAGTTTGCTTTTGAGCTCTCGCTCGATAATGTAGAGAAGCCTAGCCTGACGCGTGAGACGGTGGAGCAGCGCCTGGCCCAGCCGCGCTTGCTCGGGCAGCGCGTGCTGCTCAGCCGCGCTCCGCTCTTCCGCGATAAGACGGCCCTGTATCCCAACAGTGTCTTCGTGGTGGGCTTTGACACGGCCCGCCGCCTGGTGGACCCTAAATACACCGCTGGCGAGGCGGCCATGCTGGAGGCCTTCGAGTTCATCCGTGCGCAAGGTTGCAGCTTCCTGGTTGCCGGCCGCAAAGTGGATGGCCGCTACCAGACCCTGGCAGATGCCGCCATCCCGCCCGCCATTGCTGACCTGTTCACCGGCCTGAGCGAAGACGAATTCCGTATGGACCTGTCTTCGACTGAAATTCGTAACCAACGCAAGTGATGCCAACCCAAGCACCAACCGACACCTTCCGCCTGCTGCCCGCTGGCCTGCGTGACATCAGTGCCATCCGAGAGTTGGAGCAGCTCAGCTTCCCGCTGGATGCCTGGCCGCTGATCGAAATGATCAGTGTGCTCAGCCTGCCCAGCGTGCTACGTTGGAAAGCCGTCGAAGGCGAGCATGACGAGCTGGTCGGCTTTATCGCCGTGGACGTGCGCCGCCGCGACAACCTGTCGTGGATCGCCACCATCGCCGTGCACCCAGAGCGCCGCGGCCACGGCATCGGCCAGGCGCTCATGCGCCAGGCCGAAACCAGCGTGGCGGTGCCGCGTATGCGCCTCTCTGTGCGTATGAGCAACCAGGCCGCCATCACCCTGTATGAGAAGCGCGGCTATCAGCGGGTGGATGTGTGGCCGCGCTACTATGCCGGGGGCGAAGATGCGTTGGTGATGGAGAAGTGGCTGTATCACGAATAATGCCCGTATAATGCGGCGCATGAGCGGCCATCTACGCGTACTCCCTTTCATCTTTTTGTCGTGTGTGCTGGCAGCCTGCGGCAGCACTGCGCCGCAACCAACTGCGGCGCCGACGCTCGTAGCGCTCACCATTGAGGCGCCCACCGCCGCTCCCACAGCAACCCTGTCCGCTCCTATAGAAGTCACATTGGGGCCGGTCATCAACGTAAACAATCAATTTGTTATCAATGAAGTGGATAGTTTTGTTTACCGTGTGGCGGCTAGCCGCGTGGAGATGGTCAGCCTGGATGGCGATATCTTGTTCATCATCGGCATCCTGCCCGGCACGGAGACGGATAACTCCACAGAGTTGCTAAGCGCGCTGCAAGACAGCTTCGGCGCCTTTGAAACGGCCGCCGCGGGCAGCGTGCTGACCGCTGATGAAGAGGCCGCATACCAGCCCTTCTCCAGCAACAAGAGCGGCGTAAATTTTGAAGGCGCCTATGCGCTGCTGCCGCTTGGCGATGGGCGTGAGTTCTTCGCTCTGGGCGTAGGACGCAATAATGACGTGAATGCCTGGCTGGCGGGCGGAGAGCAAGCTTTCCGTACCGTGCTTGGTACGGTAAGCCTAACCGTGGACCCCAGCCTCAGCCTGGAGTGCGCCATAAGCCCCACGGCGGGCTACGGCCTCTCGCCGGAGCAAGCCGTCAAGGTTGGCGGCTCCATCCTGGGCGAGTTCAACATGAACCCGACAGCCCGCGTACGTGCCTACTTCAATACCTTGCGTGGGCCGGAGGGCGAGATGGTCGGCTTTGAGCGCACGGGCTCGGTGGATACCGAAGACAGCATTCTGGACGCCTACCGGGTGGAAACCTTTACCAGCGAAGTGACCCTGTATGTGGACATGTATAACTATGAACCCCTGTTTGCTCCACAGGGGTTCATGTGTGCGGGCGATTTTCCGATAGCCGCCCCGTAAGCCTTCGCCTACTCGCTACTTCTTCTTAGTCTTCTTGGTGACTTTCTTTTTGACTACGGTCTTCTTGACCGTTTTCTTGCTAGCAGTTTTCTTGGCGACCTTCTTGCTAGCAGACTTCCTGCTAGCCGCCTTCTTAGGCGTAGCCTTCTTTACGGCTGTCTTCTTTACAGCCTTTTTGCTGGCGGCCTTTTTGCCAGTGGCTTTTTTGGGTGCAGCCTTCTTGGCGGCCGCCTTCTTCACAACCGTCTTGCGCACCGGGCCAACGGAGCCACCGCTCTTGGCGACCAGTAGCTTGGTCTGCTGGATCTTCTTATCAGACAGGTCCCAGGTCTTGAGTTCGCGGTTCACCAGGGTCTTGTGTTTCTTGGCGATGTCCTTGAGCGCGCCACCCACCGAGCGGCGCACATACTCGCTCTCGTCTGCCCGCAGGCCGCGCAGCAGGGTGATGGCGACCTCAGGGTTGGCCTTGAAGTAAGGGCGCGAGGTCCACACGCGCAGCCCTTCGGTGGCGGCGCGGCGCACACTGGGGTTGTCATCCCCCAGCCAGTCCTTGATCAGCGGCAAGCTCTCCTGGTAGCCAGCCTGCTCGCAGATCGTGTCAAAGGTCTGCGCCAAGGCCTCCTGCACGCGCCAATCCGGGTCACGGCTGACGCGCTGGCGCAGGAGCTTCATCGTCTCTGGCATGCTGCCCGCCAGGCGGCCGAGCAGGTAGGTGGCCAGCATGCGTGCCTGGTACACCGGCGATTCCAGCAGGTCTCTAGCAATATCCAGCGCTTTCGCCGGGCTCTCGCTCTTGATGGTGAGATCGGCGGTGCGCTGGATCTCTGGGAAGCCAGCCTTGGGCTTGGAAACTTTATTGATCAGGGCATCTAACTTGGTTTTGGTCGCCATAGCGTTCTCGCTGTTTTATGCAAGTGGCGCAGCCTCAGGCTGCGCCACTTCATAGGTATTCGTTATTGTACGGAGTGTGGCACTGCACCGCTCAAGATTTCACCACCAGCTTTTCAAACACGGGGTGGTTCCAATGGCGGAACTCGGGCAGGCGCCCGCGCACGGCGTCATCATATAGCTGGCGCAGGCGCGTCGTGATCGGGCCCATGCTGCCATCGCCGATCGAGCGATGGTCCACCTTGGTGATCGCCGTCACCTGGGCCGCTGTGCCGGTCATGAACATTTCGTCGGCCAGGAAGACTTCAGTGCGGTCGATCGAGCGCTCCACCACGGTGTAGCCCTCGTGTTGGCCCAGCTCAATGACCGAGCGGCGTGTAATGCCTTCCAGGATGTTGTCGGTGATGGGCGGGGTGTAGATGACACCATCGCGCACCATGAACACGTTCTCAGCGCTGCCTTCGGAGATGTGACCGTCAGCCGTCAGCACCAGCGCTTCGTCAAAGCCCGCCCGCACCGCATCCGTCTTGATGAAGGCGGTGTTGACGTAGGCGCCAGCGATCTTGCCGCGCGCCGGGATCATGTTGTCGTCCACGCGGCGCCAGGACGAGAAGGTCACATGCGCGCCGGTGTCGTTGGCTACGTATTTGCTAAAGGGTACGGCAAACAAAGTCACTTCAGTTTGCAGGTCATGCAGTTTCACGCCAATGATCTCATCGGCAAAGTAGGCCATTGGGCGCAGGTACACATCCTGGCGGTGGCCTTCCATCTGCAGGAGCTCTACAATGCGCTCCATCAGCTCATCCGGCCCCACGGGGATATCCATCACCATGAGCTTGGCGGAGTTGTACAGACGTTTGAGATGGTCTTTGGGGCGGAAGATGAACAACTCTTCCTCCGCATCGTTCCAGTAGCCGCGTACCCCACCGAAAATGGCCGTGCCGTAATTCAGCGCATGCGTCATTACGCCCACTTTGGCCTCAGAATAGGGAACGATCTTGCCTCGGAAATATGCGTATTTGGGAACTGCCACAAGCACCTCCAGCTGGTTCTCAGACCCTCAGGCCTGGCGGTTTAAGGCCCCTTGGCGTGCATTATACCGCAAAGGCCAAATGCGTTTCTAGCGGCAATTGACGGGGTTATAGCGGAAGACGGGCTAACACGAGTAAAATCAGGCCTCAGACGGGCTAACCCGCCAATAACCATCGAGGAGACGCCCTATGAAGCGTGCAGTCAGCATCAGTATTGGTTCCTCCAAGCGAGATAAGGCTGTTGAGGTCAAGCTATTGGGTGAAACCGTGCGCATTGAGCGCATCGGCACCAACGGCGATATGGAAAAGGCCGCCGAGCTCTTCAAAGAGCTGGATGGCAAGGTAGATGCCTTTGGCCTGGGCGGGGCGGATCTGGGCCTGCTTGTGGACAAGAAGTTCTACCCGCTGCACTCGGTCAAGCCCATCGTGCGCCATGTCAAGCACACCCCGCTGGTGGACGGCGAGGGGCTCAAGAACACGCTGGAGAACCGTGCGGTGGGCTTTTTGCACGCCGAGACCGGTGATTACATAAAAGAGAAGAAAGCCTTCATCACCATCGGCACAGACCGCTGGGGCATGACCAGCTCCTTTGTGCAGGCGGGCTATGACTGCGTATTTGGCGATTTTATGTTCGCCCTGGACATCCCCCTCGCCATTCGCTCCGAGCAAGGGCTCAAGACCATGGCCGCCCTGGTCACCCCGGTGGCCACACGGCTGCCGTTCAAGTGGCTGTACCCCACGGGCGACAAGCAAGACCAGCGCACCCCCAAGTGGGAGCAGTATTTCAACTGGGCCAATGTCATCGCCGGTGATTTCCATTACATCAAACGCCACATCCCGCATAGCTTGCCCGGCAAAGTCATCGTCACCAACACCACCACGCCAGACGACATCCAGCTGCTCAAAGACATTGGCATCAAGTACCTTGTCACCACCACGCCCGTGTTTGATGGCCGCTCCTTCGGCACCAACATGCTCGAGGCCGCCTTGATCGCTTCCGCGGGCAAGGGCCGCAAGCTCACCCATGATGAGCTGAACCAGATGATCGACGAGCTCAAGCTGGAGCCGCAGATCCAGGAGTTGAATTGAAATTCGACGCACTCTTGTCCGCGGGCGGCATCCCGCAGCCGGGTGACTCGCTCTACGAGTTCAGCCAGGGGCGCTCCAAGGCGCTGATCGAGATCGCTGGCAAGCCGATGGTGCAATGGATCCTGGATGCGCTCAGCGAAGCCGAGCACATTGGCAACGTGGTCATCGTCGGCCTCACCGAAGCCGATGGGCTGACTTGCAAGAAGCCGCTGAGCTACGTGCCCAACCAGGGCGAGATGCTGCCCAACATCCGCGCCGGCGCGCGCAAGATCGCCGAGCTCAACCCGCAGGCTGAGTACTGCGTGCTGGTGCCCTCAGACACGCCGGCCATCACCGGCGAGATGGTGGACTGGGTGCTGGAGCAGGTGCGCGTGCCTGACGACGAGATGCTCTACAACGTGGTCGAGAAAGATGTGATGGAAGCGCGCTTCCCCGACTCGCGGCGCACCTTCACGCGTCTCAAGGGCGCGGAGGTGTGCGGTGGCGATGTGACGCCGGTGGCGCTGCGCGTGATCCTTTCGAGTGGCGGCACCTGGGAGAAGCTCAGCGATGCGCGCAAGAGCCCGCTCAAGCAGGCCGCGCTGGTGGGTTTCGACACCTTGCTGCTGTTGCTGCTGCGCCAGCTCACCGTGGAGGCCGCCGCTAAGCGCGCCAGCCGCAGCCTGGAGCTGCGCGCCCGGGCGCAGTTTTGCCCCTATGCCGAGATTGGCATGGATGTGGACAAGGCGCACCATCTGGAAGTTATCCGCAGCTATCTGGAAGCTAAGCACTAATGGAAACCTGGCTCGAAAAAGACGCCCAGTTCTCTGCGCGCCTGCGCATTGAAGACCCCGGCCTGCTGCGCAAACTGGCCATATTCTTTGGCCACTCCGGCGACTCGTGGTTCTGGGGCATCGGTCTGCTGCTGGTGATCTGGCAGGGCAGCGCCCAGTGGAAGCCGGTCGCCTGGGCGCTGCTGCTGGGTATCGCCCTCACCGCCGTTGTGGTGCTCATCATCAAGTTTAGCGTGCGCCGCTCGCGCCCGGCGGGCGAGTGGGGCCAGATCTACCGCAAGACGGACCCGCACTCCTTCCCCTCCGGCCACGCCGCGCGTGCCGCCATGTTGGCCGTGCTCGGCCTGGCGCTCGGCCCGGCCTGGTTTGGCGTGCTGCTGTTGGTGTGGGCGCCGCTGGTGGGCCTGGCGCGCGTCGCCACTGGCCTGCACTTTGTTTCAGATGTCGTCGTCGGCTGGCTGCTGGGAATAGTGATGGGGTGGGTGAGCTTGCAGGTGTGGATTAATATCGTTAGTGATTTAATCGGCTAATCACTAGTCCCTAGTCGCTTAGTTCATTAGTCAGTTAGTCGATTAATGGATTTGCCTGACCAGCTGACTAAGTGACCAAGCGACTAGGGATTAACTGATTTCTTCTGAACAAAAACCGTCGTCGTTTGCACAACCTCCCCCATCACCTCCGCATCTGTGCGGCCCGAACGTTTATGCACCTTGAAGCTGTGGTCGGCTTCGGCTAGCCAGTGCAGCTGAGCCAGGTGCAAGGGCCGCAGGCTGCCTTCTAGCAACTCAGGCGTGGCCAGCGCATCACGCGTGCCCTGCAGGAATAGCATCGGCACGTGTACCTGCGCCAGGTGCGCCGCCCGCGTCACGGCCGGTTTGCCCGCCGGGTGCAAGGGGAAAGCGAACAGTATGATGCCGCTCACGCCATCCAGCGGCGTCTGGCTGGCCGCTAGCGTGGTCATGCGCCCACCGAAGGAACGGCCACCGGCAAACAGCGGCAGGCCGTCTGCCAGGCCAGCGGCCAACTCTGCCGCCAGCAGGCAGGCGGCACGTACGGTGGCGGTAGCCACCTCGGGTGAATCCGGGCGGCCGCGGCCGTGTTCCTTATAAGGGAAGTTGTAGCGCAGCGTGGCGATGCCAGCTGCCGCCAGCGCATCCGCCAGCGATTGCATCGAGGCATGGCGCATATCCGTGCCCGCACCGTGCGCCAGCGCCAGGATAGTGTGTGCTTCGGTGGGCAACTGTAGCAGGGCGGATACCTGGCCGTTCTCGCCCAGGCTGAGTTTGAGTTCACGCGTGCTCATGCTGCCAGTCTAAAGCAAAACGCCCAGCGGAGGCTGGGCGTTTTGGTGTTTTCTGCCTGCTTATTTGCGTGCGGATTTCTTGGCAGTCTTCTTGGCAGCTTGCTCGGTTGCCTTCTTGGCTGCGGTCTTCTTTGCGCTGGTTTTGCGCACACCCGTTAGCCGCAGCGTGTTGCTGGGGTCGCTGTGCGTGCCGCCACTGTTGACGTGCTTGTCGCTGATCGCCGCGCCGTTCTTGATGACGTGCACCAGCGCCATGGCGTGGCCGCGCCCCAAGTCAAAGTCGTCTTTCAGCCAGGCCACGATCTCGCCCGCTTTGGTGTCTGGCCCAAAGCCTTTGGCTTTAGCCAGGGCGATGAACTCGTTGGGCGTTTTGCCCGTCTTGGCTTCGATGTTGTCCAGATAGGCTTGAAACGACATGCTGCACTCCTTTACTTGGCGAGCAAGGCTTCCAGGCGGTCCCAGGTTTCGGTGATGCCCTGTTCCACACCCATCTCCATAATAGCCTTAAGTTCCTCAGCAGTGGAGTAGGTCGTGCGGCCGATGATCTTGGTGCCGCCCTCGACTTCAACGAACTCCATTGCCAACTGGGCCACCGGCATGCCAGGGGCTGCGTTGCCGTCCTTATCGGCGAATACATCGGTGCCGCTGAAGCGCTCCGGTGCGCTGATTGAGTCGAAGGTTTGCAGCCCCCACGAGTCCAGCGTCTCGCCGTTCTCGTCTTTGCCGCTCATGCAGTAGTGCCAGCGGCCGCCCTCGCGGAAATCCATCGTGCAGTGGGTCAGGTCCCAGCCGTGCGGACCCCACCAGTGCTTGAGGTGCTCGCAATCGGTGAAGGCGGCCCACACCTTGTCACGCGGGGCGGCGAAGGTGCGCTCCAGGTACAGCTCGGCGCCATTGGCGGTAATTGTCATCTTGCTCATTTTTTTCTCCTTGGTGGGGTGGGTGTTTGCGGGTCAGGCGGGGTGTCTTGTAGCGTAGCCAGATAGCTGTCCAGCTTGTCAAAGCTCTCTTCCCAGTGCGTGCGCGTCTTCTCCAGCCAACGGGTGACCAGTTCCAGCTGTTGTGCGTTGAGCTCGGCGGGGCGGGCTTGCGCCTGGCGGCCGCGCGTGATCAGCCCGGCCTTCTCCAGCACCTTGAGGTGCTTGGAGATGGCTGGCTGGCTCATCGCAAACGGCGCGGCCAGCTCGTTCACCGTGGCTGCGCCGCGCGTTAGGCGTTCGAGGATGGCGCGCCGCGTCGGGTCGGCCAGGGCGGCGAAGGTGAGGCTGAGGGTGTCTGTGGCAGCGGTCATGACGCGTTATATAACTATTTAGTTATATAACACGTTGAGCCAAATGTCAAGGCTATGAGGTCTCTTTGAGCGGCTCGGCCAGGCCAATGAGAATGCCTTCAGGACCGCGGATGTAGCACAAGCGGTAAGTGTCCTCATACTGCATCACTTCGCCCACTAGCTCTGCGCCCAGCGCGATCAGGCGGGTGAGTAGGGCATCCAACCCCTGCACAGTGAACATGGCGCGCAGGTAACCCAGCGAATTCACCGGAGCGCTGCGGTGGTCAGACACAACGGCTGGGCTGATAAAGCGAGAGAGTTCGATGCGGCTGTGCCCATCCGGCGTCACAAGCATGGCCACTTCCACGGTCTGGTCGCCCAGCCCGGTCACGCGGCCGGCCCACTCGCCCTCGATCATGGCGCGGCCTTCCAGGGTCAGGCCAATCTCTGTGAAGAAGGCGATAGCCGCGTCCAGAGACTCGACCACGATGCCGATATTGTCCATGCGCAGTAACTTGCTGCTTGTCATCACGTGTCCTCCTGAGAAATAAAAACGACGCCAGCCAGGCGTCGTTCTGAGTGCTAAAGGCGGAGAGGGAGGGATTCGAACCCTCGATACCTTGCGGTATACGCGCTTTCCAAGCGCGCGCACTAGGCCAGACTATGCGACCTCTCCAGAGGTAAGGGCGTATTATAACTAACTAAGTATTAATTACAAAATGGCTTAGTCGGATGGTCGATTAGTCGACCAGTCGACCAGTTGACTAGTCGACTAATTGACTAGCTAACTAACCGTCAGTCTTTCCCTTATACTCTTTCTCCATGACTGGCACCACCATCTATCTTGGCCTCGGCAGCAACCGTGGTGAGCGAATGGCGAACCTGGACGCCGCCATCGCAGCCCTCGGCCCCGCCGTGCGCGTGCTGCGCCGCAGCGCGGTGTACGAAACCGAGCCGTGGGGCTACGCCGAGCAGGCGCGCTTCCTGAATATGGTGGTGGAAGCCGAAACCGAGCTCAGCCCGCAAGCGCTGCTGGCGCACATCAAGCACATCGAGCAGCAGGTGGGGCGCGTGGCCAGCTTCCGCTACGGCCCGCGCGAGATAGATATCGACATCCTGCTGTATGGTGATGTGCAAATTGACCTCAGCGAAGCTGAGGCCAACTTGCACATACCGCACCCGCGCCTGGCCGAGCGTGCCTTCGTGCTGGTGCCGCTGGCCGAGCTGGCGCCCCAGCTGGCCGTGCCGGGCACGGCCAGCTCCGTGGCCGAGCTGCTGGCGGCACAAGACGCCAGCGGAGTGGTGGAGTACGCACCAGGAGCGCAGAATGAAGATCGGTAAGCACGAATTTCACTGGGGCAGCCGCACCTATGTGATGGGCATTCTCAACATCACGCCAGACAGCTTTTCTGGGGATGGTCTGTTTGCCCAGAAGCAAGTCGTGGAAGCCGCCGTGCAGCAGGCGCGCCGTTTCGTTGAGGCTGGCGCAGATTTCCTTGATGTGGGTGGCGAGAGCACGCGCCCCGGTAGCCAACCGGTCAGTGCTGACGATGAGTTGGCGCGTGTGCTGCCGGTGGTGCAGGCGCTGGCTGCCGAATTTGATGTGCCCGTTTCTATCGATACCTACAAAGCCAGCACGGCGGCCGCCGCCCTGGATGCCGGCGCCGCGCTGGTGAACGATGTATGGGGCTTGCGTGCGGACCCCGCGCTGGCGCCGCTGATTGCGGCGCGCCGCGTGCCGGTGGTGCTGATGCACAACCGCAGCCAACCCGCCAATGCCGAGGTGCGCGAGCGCCTGGGTGGCCGCTATGTGGGCGTGGAGTACAACGAGCTGCTGGGAGATATCCGCAACGAGCTGCTCGAAAGTATCTCGATAGCACATGTCGCTGGCATTGCGGATGAGCACATCATCCTTGACCCCGGGATCGGCTTTGGCAAAACGGTCGAGCAGAACCTCGAGCTGCTCGATCGTGGCGGCGAGCTGCGTGATCTCGGTTATCCACTGCTGGTGGGGCCTTCGCGCAAATCCTTCATCGGCTACACGCTCGATCTGCCGCCTGATCAGCGCATGGAGGGTACTGCCGCCGCGGTGGCCGTCAGCATCCTGCGCGGGGCAGACATCGTGCGCGTGCACGATGTCGAGCCGATCGTGCGCGTGGCGCGCATGACAGATGCTATTGTGCGCAGAGAGAGCGCACAATAAAAAACCGCGCTTGACTTTCATTTGGCGGGCTATATAATCTTTCCATCATGAAGCACACACACGCACGCGCAATTGCGCTAACCTGCATGTGTTTGGGACGGGCCAACTAGGCCGCCCCAGCTTCTCTTTTAAGACCTAACGGCTAATAGAGCAGAAACGGGCGGTTGCCTTCAGCATGTGTATACATGCCGGGCAGGCCCGTTTTTTGTTATCTATTGGCCGTTTTGTATTTTTATGCGACAAGACGACCGCACCCTCACCCTAAGTGCCAGCCTGCTGGATGCCGTAGGCCGCACTCCGCTGCTGCCACTGCAGCGCATCACCGCGCACCTGCCGGCGGGCGTGCGCGTGCTGGCTAAGGCGGAGTGGCTCAACCCCAGCGGCTCGGTCAAAGACCGCCCGGCAGCCAGCATCCTGCGCGCCGCGCACGCTGCCGGCGCCTTTGCGGGCGGTGCGGCCCTGCTCGACTCCACCTCCGGCAATATGGGTATCGCCTACGCCACACTGGCGCCCTCGCTGGGCGTGCACGTCCGCCTGGCGGTGCCCGCCAGCGCCAGCCCGCAACGCTTCGCCATCTTGCGCGCCTTGGGCGCTGAGGTCGAGCTTAGCGATGCACTCGAAGGCTCCGACGGCGCCATCCAACTGGCGCAACAGCTTGCCGCACAGGAGGGTAGCGCCGTTCACTATGCCGACCAGTACAACAACCCAGCCAATTGGCGCGCCCACTACGAAGCTACCGGACCGGAGATCTGGGAGCAGACCGAAGGCCACATCACCCACTTTGTCGCTGGGCTGGGCACCAGCGGCACGCTGATGGGCGTAGGCCGCTACCTGCGCCAGCAAAACCCGGCCGTGCGCATCGTCGCCATGCAGCCGGACGGGCCATTCCACGGCCTGGAGGGGCTCAAGCACATGCCCAGCGCCATCGTGCCCGGCATCTACGACGCCGATCTGGCCGATGAGCAAGTCACCGTTAGCACGGAAGACGCCCAGGCGATGGTGCGCCGCCTGGGGCGCGAGGAAGGCATGTTCGTGGGCACCTCTTCGGGTGCGGCGGCGGTGGCTGCCCTGCGCGTCGCCGAACGTCTGACCCAGGGCGTGGTGGTGACCGTGTTCCCCGATTCGGGCTTTAAGTATCTAAGCGAAACCAATAAGGAGAGTACATGAGTTTGACATTGCCTGTCGATATTCTCGAAGCCATTCATGCCCACGGTGTGGCCAGCTACCCGGAGGAGGGTGCCGGCTTCCTGCTCGGCCGCGTAGACGGCGAGCAGCGCGAGGGTGTGGCTATCTACGTGGCCAGCAACACGCGCGAGGCCGCGGCACGCCCGCGCCGCTATCTACTAGCTCCGCACGACCTGCTGCGCGCTGAGCAGGTGGCCGAGCCGCAGGGGCTGCAGGTCATCGGCATTTTCCACTCGCACCCTGATCACCCCAATCGCCCCTCAGAGTTTGACCGCGAGTGGGCGCTGCCCTGGTTCAGCTACCTCATCACCAATGTACAGAACGGCGCTGCCACGGAGACGCGTTCCTGGCGTCTGCAAGACGAGCGCAAATTTTTTGACGAAGAACCCATCACACTACAGGAGTGAAACAACATGGCAACTTTACGCATCCCCAGCCCGCTGCGTCCCTACGCCGAGGGCAAGCAAGAGCTTGAGATCAGCGCCGCCACTGTGGATGGCGCGCTGCAAGAACTGGTGGCTACTTATCCAGCCTTGCAGAAGCACCTGTTCACGGAAGAAGGCCATCTGCGCCAGTACGTCAATATCTTCGTGAACGATGAAAACTCGCGTGATCTGCAGGGCGGGGAAACGCAGATCACGCCCAGCGATACGCTGCTTATCTTGCCCAGCATTGCCGGCGGCAAAGGCAAAGCCGCCAGCAATTCACTTTCCAAAGTAGACCACGCTGCCTTGCGCACCAACCAGGCCTTCATTATCGGTCTGAGCCTGGCCGCGTTCGTGGCCGATGTGCCCCTGTTGGCCGGCTTGGTAAGCCTTGGCATGCTGGTGGCAACATTGGCCGGGCGGCCTGCCTTCGGCTTCGTTTATCAGCGGTTGTTCAAGCCGCTGGGCTGGCTGAAGCCTGAGGTGCTGACCGATAACCCCGAGCCGCATCGTTTTGCACAAGGGTTCGGCGGCGTGGTGCTATTGGGTGGCTTTGCGGCCTTGCTGGCCGGCAATGCTGGGTTAGGGTGGGGGTTGGTGTGGCTAGTGATCTTCCTCGCCGCGCTCAACCTGTTTGCTGGCTTCTGCGCCGGGTGCGCCGTGTACTACTGGCTCAATCGTTTGGGTGTGCCCGGCTTTGCCAAGGCTGCGCCGGATGGCGTGTTTCCCGGTTTGCGTCCCAAGGCGGGCTAGAGCTGCCGTATGGAAACGCTGCTCATTCGCCTGGGGCTGGCCGCGGGCATTGCCATCTTTGGCTGGCTGCTCTACGTGGGCTGGCGCCGCATGCAGCTGGCGCGCTTGCGCGCCCCTAAGCTTGGCTTGGAAGGCTGGCACGGCGATGGCCCGGCCATCCTATACTTCACCACGCCGGACTGTGTGCCGTGCAAGACCCAGCAACAGCCCGAGCTGCGCAAGCTGGCTGAGCAACTTGCCGAGCAGCGTGAATACACGTTGCAGGTCATCCAAATTGATGCCACCCAGCAGCCTAAGCTGGCAGACTACTGGGGCGTGCTCTCCGTGCCCACCACGTTTGTCATAAACTCGCGCGGGCAGGCACGCGCCATGAACCCCGGCGTAGCCAGCGCCGAGAAGCTGCTCAGCCAGCTACAGCAGGCTGAGCAGCCAGACGCGCCAACGCCAGACTCAGCCCAATCACAGGCAAAGTTTGTAAAATACCAAGGAAGAATTGAATGAGTACAGAACAGAGTGCACAGCTTTCTCGCGATGATCTAATGCGCTATTCCCGCCACTTGCTGATCCCAGAGGTGGGGCTGGCGGGCCAGCAAAAGCTGCGTGGCGCCTCGGTGCTGCTCATCGGCACCGGCGGCCTGGGCTCGCCCGCCGCGCTGTACCTGGCCGCCGCTGGGGTGGGGCGTATTGGCCTGGTGGACTATGACGTGGTGGATGCCTCCAACCTGCAGCGCCAGGTCATCCACGGCACGGCGCAGTTGGGCACACTCAAAGTGGAGTCGGCCCGCCAGCGTATTCTCGACATCAATCCCACCGTGCAGGTGGATGTGTACAACGAGCTGTTCACTTCAGCCAACGCCCTGCAGATCGCCGAGGGCTATGACCTCATCATTGACGGCACAGATAACTTTCCCACGCGCTATCTGGTCAACGATGTCAGCGTGAAGCTGGGCATCCCCAATGTGTACGGCTCCATTTTTCGCTTTGACGGCCAGGTGAGCGTCTTCGACGCCCAGCACGGCCCGTGCTACCGCTGTCTGTTCCCCGAGCCGCCACCGCCGGGGCTGGTGCCCTCGTGTGCCGAGGGCGGCGTGCTGGGTGTGCTGCCCGGCATCATCGGCAGCATGCAGGCCAGCGAGGGGCTCAAGGTCCTGCTGGGCATTGGTGAGACGCTGGTGGGGCGCCTGCTCTTGTTCAACGCACTCGACATGCGTGTGGAGTTTGTCAAGCTGCGCAAGAATCCCGCCTGCGCGGTGTGCAGCTTGCCCGCAGACCAGATCGAGCTGATAGACTACGAAGCCTTTTGTGGCTTACCCTCGCACGATCATAGTGAAGGAAACATGGATAGCAAATTCGAGATCACTCCCAAAGAATTGGCTGAGCAACTCAAGAATGGTGCTCAGGTCAAGATCATTGATGTGCGCGAGCCGCATGAGCTGGCCATCTCGCACATTCAAGGCAGCATTGACATCCCGCTGGGCGAGGTCGCCGCACGCCTCTCGGAGCTGGATACGGCCGATGAGTTCGTGGTGATGTGCCGCGTGGGCGGGCGCTCTGCCCGCGCCGTAGAACTCATGCAGGCCGCCGGCTTCGGCAAGGTCAAGAATCTGGTCGGCGGCATCAACGCCTGGGCCGAGCAGGTAGACCCGGACTTGCCGACCTATTAGAAGAAGCTATCTCCTAGTAATCCCAGCCTGATTTGCGCTGTAGGGGACGGTCTCAGACTGTCCCGCCTGAGAGCTAAATTGGCTCGACAGTGGGCGGGTCTCAGACCCGCCCCTACGCTCTGCGCCATTATGAGACAGTTTCTTGCTTAGGTTTCGTACAGCGAAAGGATCCAGTTAGTGGGGGGATGCACCAGGTAGTACACGCGGTAGTAGCTGTTGTCTTTGAACTCCCGGTACTGCTCTGGTTGCACCTGAAAGCGTACATCGCCGATAGTCACATAGTAGGCGGTGAGCCCCTTGTGTTGCTTTTCATGGCGGATGGGGCGGCCGTGCACTTCCTGCACTTGCTGCTCGCGCAGCCGTTTGCGGCGGCGGGCGTCCACAGCCACGAAGACGCCAAAGATGGCAAAGTAGAGTGCGCCGGCCGCCAGCCAGGCTGGCCAGATGTCGCTCAGCTCGTCGCCACTGGCAGCCAGCGCCAGGAGCAAGCCCAAAATCAAGATTGGGGCGCTCAGCGTGAGCCCCAGCGATACCGCCACACCCTTCCGGGCAGCGGCCAGGTACCCCTGCAACTCCTTCTGCTGGCGCGGCGAGAGCCGGCGGGCTTGGTTGGCGGTTAGATCGTCATTGGTGAAGTTGAATTCCCGCTGCATGACAATGCAAATTTTAGCACTGCACCACAGGCACAATGCGGCGGGACTATAATAGGTGCTTCGCCCGGAGCAATGGATCCATGGACTCTCAAAAAACCATCTTAATAGTGCTGGCCCATCCAGACGACGAGTCGTTTGGCATGGGCGGTTCGATCGCCTACTACGATACCCAGGGTGTGGATGTTCACCTGGCTTGCGCCACGCGCGGCGAAGCAGGCACCGTCGACCCTGAGTACCTGACCAAGTACAAGACCATCGCCGAGCTGCGCGAAGCCGAACTGATGTGCGCCGCCGATGCACTGGGCTTGAAGAGCGTCAACTTCCTTGAGTTCCGTGACAGCGGCATGGTCGGTTCGGAGGACAACCAGCGCCCCGAGGCCCTGGTACAGGCTCCGCTGGAGCAAGTCTCTGAGCGCATCGTGGCCCTCATCCGCCGCCTGCGCCCTCAGGTCGTGATCACTTTCGACGAGACCGGCGGCTACTACCACCCCGACCATATCCATATTCACAAAGCCACCGTGGCCGCCTTCCACGCCGCCGGGGATGCCAGCAAGTTCCCCAAGGCGGGCCAGCCGTGCCAGCCGGAGATGCTGTACGTCAATGCCCGCAACCGTGCCCGTATGCGCCGCGCCGTATTCTTCATGCGCCTGCTGGGCAAGGATCCCTCCAAAGTCGGCCGCAACAAGGATATTGACCTCACTGTGCTGGCCCGCGATGCGGATACTCCGCCGCATGTCACCATCAACTATCGCAGCGTGCAGGCCCGCAAAGACAAGGCGGATGCCTGTCATGCCAGCCAGGGTGGGGGGCGCTTCATCGGCTCTAACCTGCTGGAGATCATTGCGCGCTGGCTGGGCAACAAAGACCGCTTTACTCGCATCTACCCACCAACACCAGACGACTACCGCGCCACCGACCTGTTTGCTTAGTTCCTCGCAAGCACATCCACTACAGGTTGCTATATCACCTGTATGGCTTGAGCCGTTGTATTTGTTGCAAAGAAGCTCAACGGAGGGCCAGGTATGCGCTTGCAAAGATGGTGGTTGGTGGGTTTGGTGTGTGCTGTGCTCTCGGCGTGCAGCGGCCCCAAGCAATACAATGACTATTATGTAAGTATCCAGGGCAATGATGCGGGCGGAAATGGCTCTCAAGCCAACCCTTGGCGCACTATTCAATATGCTCTCAATCAGGCCAGCTACACAAGCGGGGTCACTGTGCGCATTAACTTGGCCAAGGGTATATACGAAGAAAATATTGTTATCACCAAACCCGTAGTGATCCGTGGAGTAGGCTCCAGCGAGCAGGTTTCGGTCTGGGGCAACGATGTGCTGAACCCCATTCAGAACGTTTCAGTAATCTCGCGCCAGATAACTGGAAGCGGCGGAAAAAATCCGGATGAAACCGTGGTGGACCCAGGGGTGCTCATTCAAGGCAACGGAGTGGGACAGGTCGTGTTTGAGAACCTCAATATCTATCGTGGTGGCCTGACCGCACGAAACACAAACTTGAGAATGCAGAACGTAGTGGTCAATGGCGTTCTTGGCCTGTATGGTGTGCAGGTGCGCGATGGCAGCTTTGTCATTACTGACTCCCAAATTATTACTCAGCCAAATTTCTATTCGGACTATGGCCTGCACGTGATTGCTTCGGGCGGGCACCTGGCTGATTCTTATGTAGGTGCAGGTTTTGACCACGCAATCAACATCGAACCCTGGGATACCTATGCCGGCGGCCCAAAGATCGACCTTTACAACCTGCCTGCGCCGCTGCACGTATACATTGCCGGGGTGACTGTTGAGGGCTCAAAGATTCACTACGCTGATGGCATCCGCATTCAAGGCGTTATTAATGTAACCATCCAGGACAGCAAGATTACCCGGCCGGCCAACGCCGACCCGGCATCCGGCTCGCACAACCGGCCCTTCGCCGGTATTGAAGTTGCGGCCTGGATGGTTTCGGGCGAGATGGTGGCCGGTGCTAATAATGAGACCCGCCGCGTGGAGATCATCAACACCGAGATACACGGTTTTGATGTAGGCATTGGTATGCAGCTGGCCTCAGTGGAGTTGAAAGTGGAGGGCAGCAGCCTCAGTGGGCGCAGCCACGGTGCGCAAACGCTGTACAACAATTACTCCAGTTCCACAGCCCCAGTGGTGGATTTCGGCGGTGGGCCTTTAGGCAGCCTGGGCAACAACACCTTCAGCAGCCAGCCTAGCTTTGCCTTCCATCACGATACGGGCACCTACGATGTTAGCGCCTGCTTCAATCAGTGGTTGGTGCCCAATGCCCAAGTGGACCCCTTGCGTATCTTTGACAAGCTGGATAAATCCAGCCTGGGCCGGGTGCACTGGAACTGCCCCGCCTCAGGCAGCGGATTGGGCAGCAGCTCATCCGGTCTCACCGTCGCCTCGCCCGTGCCCAGCGCTACTTCGCAGCCTCTGGTGCTGATTGTCATCCCGCAAGTGGATGTCAATTGCCGCGAGGGCAACAGTAGCTCCTTTGATATCGCTGATACCCTGCTCGCTACCCAGGAGTACATGCCCACTGGGCGCGGGGCGGATGGTCTTTGGTTGCGTTTTGTGGGGCCAGCAACCGGGAAATCGTGCTGGGTCTTTGTGGGCAACCTGACCTTGATGCTAGATAACGAACCCGTGGAGGCCAGTGATTTGCCGGAAGAACTCCTGGCAATCGTTCCTTACCCACTCCTGCCGTCTGCGGCTTGGGCACCGGAGCCCTCAATGGAGCCAAGCAGTACCCCGATACCTGCTACGCCAACCCCGCGCGGGCCGTAACAACTGCGTGCATCCTATGGTAAAATCCTGTCCTTATTTGAAAAGGAACTAGGAACCATGTCTGAATTGTTGAAGGCCGTACAGGCCAAGAAAAACGAAAACGTCCCCGACCTGCGCCCGGGTGACCTGGTGAGTGTGCACGTCAAGATCAAAGAAGGCGATCGTGAGCGCATTCAGGAGTTCAAGGGCACCGTGCTCAAAGAGGGCGGTAAGGGCAACAACCGCAACTTCACCGTGCGCCGTGTGGCCAGCAATGGCATCGGCGTGGAGCGCACGTTCTTGTATGCGTCTCCCCTGATCGAGAAGGTAGCTGTGGAGCGTCACTCCAAGGTGCGCCGCGCCAACCTGGCTTACTTGCGCAACGTCAGCGGCAAGAAGGCCCGCCTCAAGCAGAAGTTCGACAACTAGATTTTTTGCATCTGGTATAACCTAGAGCGCAGCCATGGCTGCGCTCTTTTATTTGCCTATGAACAGCTCCACTGCTCCCAAGCGGCCGATCGGCGCATTTGACTCCGGTGTGGGTGGCCTCAGCGTGCTGCGCGCCCTGCGCGCCCAGCTCCCCACAGAAGACATCCTCTACTTTGCAGACCAGGCGCATGTGCCTTACGGCCCGCGCGGGCTGAACGAGGTGCGCGGCTTCTCCGAGGCGATCGCACGCTACCTGGTGGCGCAAGGCGCCAAGCTCATCGTCATCCCGTGCAACACAGCCTCCGCCGCGGCGCTGCACTCCATCCGCCAGCTGTATCCTAAGCTGCCCATCGTCGGCATGGAGCCGGCCGTCAAGCCCGCCGCCGAGCACACTGAAAGCGGCGTGGTGGGCGTGTTGGCCACCGAAACCACCTTTGAAGGCGAGCTATATGCCTCAGTCGTGGAGCGCTTTGCGCAAGATGTCACCGTACTGCAGAGCGCCTGCCGCGGCCTGGTTGCCGAGATCGAGGCCGGGCGCGCCAACGGCCCCGAGGCGCGCCGTATCCTCAGCGAGGCGCTGGAGCCGATGCTGGCTCAGGGCATGGATACGGTGGTGCTGGGCTGCACGCACTATCCCTTTGCCTTTGACACCATCCGCGAGATCGTTGGCCCCCAGGTGCGCCTGGTGGACCCGGCGCCGGCCATCGCCCGCCGCGTGCAGAGCCTGCTAGCCGAAGGCGGCCTGGCGGCGCAGGGCGGGGCGGGCCGCACGCGTTATGTCACCAGCGGCGATCCGGCCACCATGCAGCTACGCGTCCGCGAGCTGCTGGGCGAGGATGCTATGGTTGAGGGGGTGAGTTGGCTAAACGGGGAAGTAATTACCGCAGATGAACGCGGATAAACACAGATAACTACAACCCCCTAGCCACCCTTTGTATCTCCACTTTACTTTTAGCAAAGTTAAGAAGCAAGGCAAGATTAAGCTCAGCGGCGCTCAAATAATTGAGACACTGCGCGACGTGAGATTTATCTAACGCTCGTGCAACCTTGATTTCAACCAGGACTATGTTTTCCACAATAAGGTCGGCAAAATAGTCGCCAACGAATGTGCCCTTGTAAGTGATTTTAAAAGGTACTTGCTGCCCAATTTGCAGCCCTCTGCTGCGTAGTTCAACAGCCAGAGCATTCTCATACACCTTTTCAAGGAAACCGGCGCCTAAAGAATTGCTCACCTCATACGCGCTGCCAATGATTAGTTGTGTGATCTGATCGATCTTTTGCACACCCGCCTCAAGAAGTCTTTTATCAGTGTTCATCCGCGTTCATCTGCGGTTAAAGCCTTACTTATCCGCAGGCTTAATGCCTGCTCGCTCGAGCGAGACCTCTACCCCCATGAAATTTTCAAAAGACAGGTCCGTGAAACGCAGCCCGTACAGGTCCTTGAGCCGCCGGAAGATACTGATATATGTCTCCGGCAGGCGCAGCTCCCAGTCCAGCCCCAACGGCTGCGCAGCCGCCCGGATCGGCTCCGGCTCGGTGCCCTCGATCTCCACAAAGTACCCATAGGGCATCTCGTCCAGCGTGACCTTCAGCCCGTTCATCACATAGGTGGTGCGGTACTTCTCGTACATGAACTTGGAGCCAAAGCCCAGCGCCTCGATCAGTTTTTGCGCTTGCATGAAGTTGGAGACATCGAACTCGATCTCCTGGCGCGCCAGCACGCCGCCCAGCGTGGTACTGGGCCCTTTGAAGGTCATGTGGCTGGCGCTGTCGCGGCGCAGGCGCAGCATGCTGTTGGCCTGGCTTAGCGCCCCGGTGGCGCTGTCAAAGCGCAGGTTGTACTCATGCGTGCGCGGGTGCAGCAGCACGGCGCTAGCCGCCACCAGGCGGCGTTCGATCTCCGCCGGGTCGGCTACATGAAATTTGACTTCGAGTTCTTTATCGCCTACCAGAGTGACCATACAGGTTATTCAACACTCACCATGCTGGCACGTTGCTCTACACTGTCGCCCGCTTGCACTTGGATGCGGGTCACCTTGCCATCCCGTGGGGATTTGAGCTCGTTCTGCATCTTCATCGATTCGAGGATCACCAGAACGTCGCCCTTTTTGACCTCATCGCCCTCGCTCACAGACACTTTGACGATCAGGCCGGGCATCGGCGCCTTGAGCACAAACTCGCCGCCGTCGGCCGCCCCGCCGCCCGCGGCAGCCCGCAGACGCTTCTCGCGCTCATCTTCCACCTTGGCGCTGTGCAGCACGCCGCGTAGCAAGACCTGCAGCTCGTCTTCCTCGCCAGTGTAGACGTGCGCCTGGTACGACTGGCCGTCCACCAGCAGCGAGTAGATCGGCTGCCCGCTCACGGACTTGAAGTCCACCTCCATCACCTTGCCATTGATGCTCACTTGGCGCGGCCCGAGGATCTCTACCTCGTACTGCGTATCGTCGATCGTTGTAATGTATTTCATCAGCGGTGCATCCGTTCCCAGCGGGAGACCCACTTCCAGTTGCTCGTGTCACGCTTGCCGCGTGAGATGATGTGCGCCGAGCGCTCAGCTTGCTCGTTGGCCACCAACGTGGCCACGATGGCAGCGATCTCAGGGTGCGTCTCCATGCCTTCTTCAGCCTTCTCGAGCGAGAAGCGCTCTTCTACGAAGCGCGTATCAAAATTGCCGGCGATGAAGCGCGCCTGCTCAAGAATGCGCTGGTGGAAGGGGATATTGGTCATCACACCCACCACGTGATATTCCTCTAAGGCGCGGCGCATGCGTAGGATGGCCTGGGCGCGTGATTCGCCCTTGACCACCAGCTTGGAGATCAGCGAGTCGTAGTAGGGCGAGATGTTGAAGCCGGCATACACGCCAGTGTCCACGCGCACGCCTGGCCCGGTGGGCACGGTGAGGTGCGAGATGAAGCCAGTAGACGGCAGGAAGTTGTTGTGCGGGTCCTCTGCATTGACGCGGCACTCGATCGCCCAGCCCTGCATCTTGACCTGGTCCTGCGTCAGGCTCAGCGGCCTGCCGCGCGCAATGCGCAGCTGCTCGGTGACGATGTCCAGCCCGGTCACTTCTTCGGTGATGGGGTGCTCCACCTGCAGACGTGTGTTCATCTCCAGGAAGTAGAAATTCTTGTCCTTGTCCACCAGGAACTCGATCGTGCCGGCATTGACGTAGCCCACCGCCTTGGCGGCCTTGACGGCTACCGCCCCCATCTTCTGGCGGAAGTCTTCGTCTTCGTCAATAAAGGGCGAGGGGGCTTCTTCCAGCAGCTTCTGGTGGCGGCGCTGCAGTGAGCACTCGCGCTCGCCGAGGTGAATGGTGTTGCCATCCTCATCGGCAATGATCTGGAATTCGATATGGCGGGCGCCTTCGATGAGCTTCTCGAGGTAGACGTTGCCATCGCCAAAGGCGGCCTGCGCCTCGCGGCGGGCGCTCTCCAGCAGGCCGGGCATCTCCTCCAGGTTGCGCACCTCGCGCATACCCTTGCCGCCGCCGCCCGCCGTGGCCTTGATCAGCAGCGGGAAGCCGATCTCCTGCGCGGCCTTGAGCAGCTCTTCGTCCGTCAGGCTGCCTTCGCCCTCGGTGCCAGGCACCACGGGTACGCCAGCGGCGGCTACGGTGGCACGTGCAATGGCCTTGTCGCCCATCGCCATGATGGCGGAAGCCTTGGGGCCGATGAAGCGGATGCCTGCATCCGCACAGGCTTGTGAGAAGTCTGAGCGTTCGGCCAGGAAGCCGTAGCCCGGGTGTACTGCGCCTGCGCCAGACTTTTTGGCCACATCCAAAATGTGGTCCATGCGCAGGTAGGATTCTCGTGAGGGCGCCGGGCCGATGTAATAGGCTTCGTCAGCCAGGCGCACATGCAGCGCCTGGCGGTCGGCCTCAGAGTACACGGCCACGGTCTGCAAGCCCAGCTCACGGCAGGCGCGGATGACGCGCACTGCAATTTCTCCACGGTTGGCGATGAGAACTTTATTGAACATGCGGGCCTACAGAGGGATGTTCCCGTGTTTGCGGGCGGGGTTGCTGTCGCGCTTGTTGGTGAGCATTTCCAGCGCGTTGATCAGCCGCGGACGGGTGTCGCTGGGCTGGATCACATCATCAATGAAGCCGCGGCTGGCCGCTACGTACGGGTTCGCAAATTCCTGGCGGTACTCGGCTACCAATTCGGCCTTGCGTGCCACCGGGTCCTTGGCTTCGGCGATCTCCTTGCGGAAGATGATGTTGACCGCGCCATCTGGCCCCATCACGGCGATCTCGGCCGTGGGCCAGGCCAGGTTCACGTCACCGCGGATGTGCTTGCTGCTCATCACGTCGTAGGCGCCGCCATAGGCCTTGCGCGTCACGACGGTGAGCTTAGGCACGGTGGCCTCGCAGTAGGCGTACAGCAGCTTGGCGCCGGCACGGATGATGCCGTTGTGCTCCTGCGCCGTGCCGGGCATGAAGCCGGGCACATCCACCAGCGTCAGAATGGGGATATTGAACGAGTCGCAGAAGCGCACAAAGCGCGCCGCCTTGTCGGAGGCGTCGATGTCCAGCACGCCGGCCAGCACCATCGGCTGGTTGGCCACGATGCCGATCACATGCCCGCCCAGGCGGCTGAAGCCGACCACGATGTTCTGGGCGAACTGGTCGTGGATCTCGTAGAAGGCGCCTTCGTCCACCACCATTTGGATGACCTCTTTGATGTCATACGGCTTGGAAGGGTCATCCGGGATCAGCGTGTCCAGCGCCTCGTCACGGCGCAGCGGGTTGTCCTTGCTGGGCTTGAAGGGCGGGTCTTCCAGGTTGTTCTGCGGCAAGTAGGAGAGCAGCTTGCGGATGAGGAACAAGGTGTCCGCCTCGGAGTCGCCCACCACATGGCATACGCCCGAGGTGCTGGCGTGCACACTGGCGCCGCCCAGGTCCTCGAAGCTCACTTCCTCATGTGTCACGCTCTTGACCACTTCCGGGCCGGTGACGAACATGTACGAGGAGTTGCGCACCATGAAAATGAAATCGGTCAGGGCGGGGGAGTAGACCGCGCCGCCCGCACACGGCCCCATGATGGCGCTGATCTGCGGGATCACGCCGGAGGCCATCGTGTTGCGCAGGAAGATGTCGGCATAGCCGCCCAGCGAGACCACGCCTTCTTGGATACGCGCGCCGCCCGAGTCGTTCAGGCCGATGACCGGCGCACCGTTCTTGAGCGCCATCTCCATGACCTTGATGATCTTCTCGGCGTGCACTTCGCTCAGACTGCCGCCGAAGACGGTGAAGTCTTGCGAGAATACGTACACCAGGCGGCCATCCACGGTACCCCAGCCAGTCACTACGCTATCGCTGAGGATCTGTTGTTTCTCCAGCCCGAAAGCGTGCGTACGGTGCTTGACGAAGGCGTCCACCTCGCGGAAGGAGCCCTTGTCCAGAAATAAGTCCAGGCGCTCACGCGCCGTCAGGCGGCCTTGCTTGTGTTGCGCATCCACGCGCGCGGGGCCGCCGCCTTGCTGGCTAAGAATGCGCAGCTCTTGTAGTTCTTCGATCTTAGAGGGTTTTGTCATCCTTCTCTCCGATGGCGTGCTTTCATAAAATAGGCCTTTGTAGCAGGTGAGGCCAGAATGGCGAAACAGGATCCTAGCAAGAGCAATCCCAGTGTGGCCAGAAATGGCCAATTGCTGTCTTGCGGGCCGCGTGCTTGGGCCAGCAGGCGGTCAGCCCAGAAGAATGCGGTGTAACTCAGCGCCAGCGCCTGGGCTGCGCCGCCGCCCCACGGCGCGGGGCGGGCCAGCCCGTAAGCTGTGGCCGCGCCAGCCAGCGCCCACAGCGCGCCGCTCAGCGCGAAGTACAGCGGTGGCACGCGCAGCACGAGGCTGCTGAGCAGCTCCCAGCTGCTCATGGCTGACCACAAGCGCAGGGCTTGCATGCCTGTGAACATTAACACTAGCGCCAGTAGCACGGTTACGCCCCACGGCCGATTTGCCTGCGCGGGTTTACCCATCCTGGCCTGCAGGCAGGGCATGGAAGGCGTAACCGGCCGCAGCCAGCTGGGGCAGCAGGGTGTGCAGGGCCGCCGCCGTCTGCGAGCGGTCGCCGCCGCCATCGTGCAGAAGCACGATAGCGCCTGGGGCGGCTTCGGCCAGTACCTGCGCCACGATGGCGGGCGTGCCGGGCTGGCTCCAGTCCTGCGGGTCAATGTCCCACAGCACCATGGCGTAGCCGCGTGCGTTGACCCACGGCTCGGTGTTGGCGTCTGTGCTGCCATAGGGTGGGCGCATCAGCTGCATGCGCCCACCGGGCAACAGGTCTGCAGCGGCCTCGTAAACCGCCTTGGCGGTCTCGTCGATTTCCTTTAAGAGCTGGACCTGCGGCATGCCCTCGAAGCGCGGGTGGGTGAAGCTGTGATTACCCACAGCGTGCCCGGCCTGTAGCGTAGCCCGCAAGGTTTCTGGCAGCAATTGCACCCGGCCGCCCACCACAAAGAACGTGGCCTGCGCGCCGTGCTCGGCCAGCGCGGCCAGCACGCTGGGTGTATCGGCCGCCGGCCCATCATCAAAGGTGAAATACAGGATGGGCTGCCCGCTGGCCGTGTGGGTGGGGCGTGCAGGCACCGGCACCAGTGCGCTCATTTTCGTTTGGCCGCCGGTTTGGTCTTTAGGCTGGCGACGTAGCGCTCGAGGTCTGGTTGGTGCTCCGCGTAGTGCTCAAAGGTATCCGTAACCAGGATCCAGTAGGGCGGGCGGCGTTTGGCCTTCTTGTCGTTGAGCAGTTCATCACTGATGCCCGCGCACAGCGCTTTCAGCCGTGCTAGGTTGGCCTCGAACACTGCCAGCACCTCATCCAGCGTCATGGCTTCGCTTTGCGCCAGCACCTGGGCGTTGATCTCGTCCAGGTTGTGGATCGTGCCGGTTTCCTCGCCCGCCAACTGCAGCGGGGCGCGCAGCATGGCCAGGTTCTCCCACCAGATCAGATGCGCGATCTGATCCTTCACCGACCAATCGTCCTGTGGGCCGGGGCGTTGCGTCATCTGCTTGGGGGTCAGGCCAGCATACACAGCCGAGTAGGCGGCGCGGCCTTTCTTGATGCGCTGCCAGAGCTGCTTGGGGGTCATGCGGGAGGGGGTGTCTAACATGGGAGACCTCGCTTTCAAGGGTGCATAACATTTTACGGGTGTTTCTAGTTATTACATTAAGTTAACAGACTACCCCTGTAAGTGTGTTAAACTCAAAAACGATTGGCCGCTACGAGGCGGCACCTATTTTGTAAGGAGAAATAGAAAATGGGTATTTTTGACAAGATTCTTAAGGGTTTGGGCATCAAAAAGGATGACAATGCCAAGGATGCTGGCGCTGGCGCTACTGCTACCGCCGCCCCCACGGCTGGCGTAACCGCTGCTCCGCGTGCCAAGCTGTCCACTGGTCTCAGTGGCGCCGACAAGCCGGCTCCCATGGATGCCGTTGACGTGGCCGCCAAGATGGATGACCTGGCCAAGGCCAACCCCCAGGAGCTCAACTGGAAGGTCTCCATCGTGGACCTGCTGAAGCTGCTGGAGATTGACAGCAGCTTCGAGAACCGCAAGGAACTGGCCATTGAGCTGGGTGTTCCCACCGAGTTCCTCGAGGACTCTGCCAAGATGAACACCTGGCTGCACAAGACCGTGCTCAAGAAGATCGCTGAGAACGGTGGCACCGTCCCCGCCAGCCTGCTGGACTAAGACCGCAAGCCAACAAAAAAAGCCCCGCCATTCGGCGGGGCTTTTTTATTGTGGAGTGAGCAGTGATTTGAGAACAGGGAGCAGGGAAGGTTCCGGCCGTCTTTGCGAGGAGTAGGCGCTGCGTAGCAGCGGCAACGGACGAAGCAATCTCCAAGCCGATTCTTTTTGCAGACAATGCTGGGGATTGCTTCGTCGCTGTGCTGCGCGCAGCATTCCTCGCAAAGACAATGCTCGGTAGAGGCGGGGTTACCCCGCCCCCCTACGAAGGCCGCTTTGCTAACAGCAACAATAGTCAGCCCCGAAGCCACCCCGCTCAGCTTTTTGCCCTTTTGGTGGGCAATTGCCTTTGGAAGTACGAATCCATACGTTTGCCCTTAAGCATGAAGTGAATGACAAGCAGCCCGGCCACTGTGGCGGTGAGCGGGACGCCGATATCTGATGTGTGCAGCTCGCCTGATATCCAGCGGTCAATCCAATAATGGGCTGCGACACCCACGGCAAACAGGTTGGCCGCCCATCGCCCCCAGCGCTCTGGGGCACCCAGACCACGTGCCAGTACCAGGCTTGCCCCCACCCACAACAGGGCCAGCAAACTGCCCGCACTCAAGTGGCCCACTACAAGGATCCAAACAATCCAAAAGAGAATGAGTAAGCCCGTCAGAATCAGAAGCACGGTAACTCGCCTGGGCGTAGTGGGTGGGGCCTTTTCTATGTTGGCTTTAGGGTTGGAGTTTGCGCTCCTCTGATTGGCCAGTGCAAGCACAAAGCCCCCGAAGCTGCCTCCCAACAAGATGGGACTACCTGTGAGGCCAAATAGAAACAAGCTCAGCAAACTGTGTGAGAAAAACGATGAGTTTGCTGCAGATGAACGGGCAAACCATTCGTTAGCGTTGATTTTTCCGCTTACTACACTTTTGGGGTGACTGCGCGTATGGGTCCAAGTTCGTATACTCGCGAGGTTCTCCAGAACTACTTGCAGTATCGGAATGAGCGCTATGCCATATACAAAGGAGAAGAGTTCGGACATGCCCTGGTCTGAATAGAATGAAGAGAGCAAAAGAAAGTGGACCCCGAATACCAATAGAGCTTGAAAGAACACGTAGTAAAGGAGTTTCTTCCGTCTTTGTTCGCCTATTTCCTCTCTATCCTCTGAGTCAATCAGATTGACTGGGAGAGCTCTCCGAACTTTGTTAAGGTGTCCGGTCAGATAGACATTGAGCAGCCCAATGACTAAGAGCAAACCCGCAGATATGAATGGACTTGACAGAATGGAATTGTGCATAACCCCTCCCAGTTTGCGGCAGGTGCCGCCATCGTTACGTTGACAAAAAGGCTAGATTACTTGCTCACTTCCGGCTTGGATAAGCATGCAAGCCGGGATCTTCTTCACTGGTGTCTTGCTCCCTGTTCACCCCATCACTCGATCTCCAAAACGATCTTCCCCATCTGGCCGCCCGCCTCCATGCGGGCGTGCGCTGCGGCCGCCTCCGCCAGCGGATAGCTGCGGTCCACCACCGGCTTGAGCTTGCCCTCAAACACCAGCGCCATCACATCCGCAAAGTCTTTGAACGTACCCATCGTCGAACCCAGGATGCTGAGATGCTTGCTGAAGATATAGCGATTATCGATCTCAAACGTGGGTGCGCCGGTGTTACCCACGGTCAGCAGGCGGCCGCCTTTGCGCAGCGTGCGCAGGCTGTGCATGAACGTGGTACCTACATTGTCCACCACGGCATCCACGCCGCGCTTCTCGGTCAGCAGGTACGCCGCCTTGCTCCAGTCCTCCTGGCTGCGGTCGATCACCTCGTCCGCGCCCAGTTGGCGCGCCAGCGCCAGCTTGCCTGCATCCGAGCCCACCACCATCACGCGTGCCCCCAAATACTTGCCGATCTGAATGCTGGCTGTGTTCACGCCGCCCGATGCGCCCACGATTAGCAGGGTCTCGCCAGCGCGCAGCGCACCGCGGCGCACCAGCGAGTGCCAGGCGGTCACATACACCAGCGCCGCCGCGGCCGCATCCGCCGCCGGGAAGCTGCCGGGGATCGCCAGCAGGTTGCTGGCTGGCACGCACACATACTCCGCATAGGTGCCGGGCAGGCTCTCGCCTAGCAGCTCCCAATGGCGGCACAAATTCTCCTGGCCGTTGCGCGTGAAATCGTCCTCTTCCATGCAGATGCTGGCGTTGATCACCACGCGTTGACCCACTTGCCAACGCGTGACGCCTTCGCCCAGCGCGTCCACAACCCCGGCGCCATCCGCGCCGAGGATGTGGGGCAGGCGCAGCTTGATGCCCGGCCAGCCAGCCCGCACGAACAGGTCGGCATGGTTGAGCGCCGCCGCCTGCAGCTTCACCCGCACCCAGCCAGGTGCCGGTTGCGGGGTGGGCTGCTCGCCAAGCTGCAGCACCTCCGGCCCGCCGTGATGTTCAAAGTAGATGGATCTCATGTAGTGATTATATGATGTGCCAGTTGCTTAGTCAGCTAGTCACCTGGTCAACGCAATAGCCGAACCGACTAATGGACTAATCGACTAGCCGACACGTCTGCTTTCATCTTTGTACTACGCCTCAAAGTGATTAGAATACGAGTCACCTAAGGAGCACCATGGCCGATTTTGTAGTTCACCTGCATGAGGGACTGGGTTCAACATCGCTGTACTATTTCCTCATCCTGTCTGTGTGGGGGTATGTGCGCTTTTTCCGCAAGCAGGGCATTGACTCTGCTTACTGGGGCATGCTGGTCATTGCTGAGTTGCTCATCTTGGCTGAGTGCCTGCTCGGCGCCTACCTCTGGCTGGGAGGCTACCGCCCCATGCGCAGCATCCACATCCTCTACGGCCTGATCTTGCCGCTGATGATCCCCGCTGCGTACCTCTACACGCGTGGCCGCTCCTCGCGTGGCGAGATACTCATCTATAGCACAGCCACCATCATCACGGTCGGCTTGATCGTGCGGGCCATATATACGGCTCAGTACGCACTCCCAGGGTAGGGTGCATGAATAAACTTGCCCTGGGTTCAATAGTAGTGATAAAATACGCAAATACGGAACCATCTGTTAGGAGAGCCGAATGACGCAAGCTGCCGTTCCCACCGGCCAAACTGAAAACCTGCCACCGGAAGAGCAAGCCAATCCGCCCTTGAACCGCCGCGAGTTCCTCAACATCGCCTGGCTGGCCTCGTTGGGCTTTCTGACTGTGACTCTGGGCGGCGGAGCGGTGATCTTTGGTATCCCGCGCTTCCGTGAAGGTGAGTTTGGCGGTATGTTCACTGTTGGGCGCGTGGCGGACCTCCCGCCGCAAGACGCCGGCCCGGCTAACTTCCCCAAGGTGAAGTTGTGGATCTCCAACGGCCCCGAAGGGCTCACCGCACTCTACAAGGTGTGTGTGCACCTCGGCTGTATCTACGGTTGGAGTGACCAGGAGAGCAAGTTCATTTGCCCCTGCCATGGTTCCCAGTACGCCCCCAATGGCGACTACATCCTTGGCCCTGCGCCGCGCAGCCTTGACCGCTTCGTTATCACTATCGAAGACGAAAACGGCAATGTGCTCGCCCAGACTCCGGAGGATGGCAGCGCCGTCCAGCTCCCGGATAACCCGAACGCCATCGTTCGTGTCAATACCGGCGCCAAGATCCTCGGCGAAGTTCACGGTTAAGAGCCAGACATGACCTTCATCAACAACATCCTGAAACGTCTCAACTACACGCCACTCCCGCCGCGCGGCGAGTGGAAAGAGTTCATCTTCAAGATCATTGATGAACGCGTGCGTATCATCACCGCCGGTCTCAACCTGCGTGAGTTGCGCTCCATCATGCGTGGTGACCCGCCCACGGAGAAGCCGAACCCGCGCTACAAGGTCATCACCACCAGCTTTGTGGCTCACTTGCGCCCGCGCTATTACCCGCAGGCCGCCACCTGGTTCACGCACACCTTCCGTCTGGGCTTCTTCGTCACCTTCTTCTTCGTCGTCGAGACCATCACCGGCATCATCCTGATGGCCTACTATGTACCGTTCCCGGATCAGGCCTACGGTTCCATTCTGGCTATCGAGAGCAACGTGTTCTTCGGCGAGCTCTTCCGCGATATTCATCGCCTAGGCGCCGAGGCCATGGTGGCCTTCAGTTGGCTGCATTTGCTGCGTACCTACTTCACCGGCTCCTACAAGGGGCCGCGCTCCTTCACCTGGCTCACCGGTGTCATCCTGCTGGCCATCACGGCTTGGCTGAGCTTCACCGGTTACCTGCTGCCCTGGGACCAGCTGTCCTACTGGGCGGTGACGGTGGGTACCTCCATCACTGAGTCCGGCCCGGTGGTTGGCCCCACGCTCAACCTGATCATGCGTGGTGCGCCAGACATCGGCATGGGTGGTTTGCTGCGTTTCTACCTGCAGCACGTCATCCTGTTCCCCTTGCTGGCCATCCTCTTCATCAGCATTCACTACTACAAAGTCTCGCGTGAGCACAGCATCTCGCTGCCCGCGGTAGTGGAGGAGCTGGAGCTGCCGCCAGACAAGAAGAAGGAATACAACCGCCGCATTGACCTCATCCCTGATCTGCTCAGCCATGAGATCTTCCTCATCGCCCTGGGCACCTTTGTGATGCTGGCCATCCTGTATTTCCGCTGGTTCCACTCCCCGCTGGAAACGCACGCCAACCCGCAGTCCACACCGCTGGATACTAAGGCGCCGTGGTATTTCTGGTGGCTGCAAGGCATCCTCAAGATCGACCCGGCCAACATCATCGAGAACATGGTCAATCCGATCCTCACGCCCTTGCTGGGCCTGTTCGGCATTGAATTCACCCTGGAGCTCAGCAAACTGCTCGACTCCAAGTTTGTCATGGGTCTCATCGTCCCGCCCGTGCTGGTGGCCATCCTGGCCTTCCTGCCCTATATCGATAAGAACCCCTCACGCCTCTCCAGCAAACGCCCGTTTGCGATCGTCTGGGGCATCAGTTGGATCTTTATCATGCTAGCCCTCAGTTATATGGGCTTGCCTGAATACGGTATCGAAACGCCCGCAGCCACACGCGTCATTCAGGACCTTGCGCCGGAAGAGGGCGAAGGCCCACTGCGAGAAATACCCTACGCCGAGCTTACCCAGGCGCATGGGGTCTACACAGTGGGTGAGGACTATGGCCGCGATCTGTGTCCGGATATTGTCTACCAGCCTGACCACGACAAGCCGGATGACATCGTGATCGGCTGCCCGCAGCTGACGGCCGTCTTCAACCAGTTCAGTGAGCGTTTGCAGATTGCCGAAGCGGACGGCCGCCTGCCGGATCTGGAGGCTCGCATCATCGTGGAGCAGGTCCAGCCGGGTATGGTGCGTGTCACCCCGCAGGTTGACTGGAACGACCCTGAAACTGGCGAGGCCAAGTCGTACGAACACACATACTTCTTGCACGAGAACCGTGTTCTGGGTTCGCACTAAGAGTACGAGGAGAATAAGGCAACTATGAAACGCGTTCAACTCGAGATCGTACTCGGCACCATCTTTGTTCTGCTCAGTGCGGCGATCATCATCATCCTGGGCATCCGTGAGCCGCAGCGCCTGGCAGACTATGTACTGCAGCAGCGCGCCCGCCAGATCGAATTTGGCGCCAGCGTGTTCCAGACCAACTGCACCGCCTGCCACGGCAGCGGGGCGCAGGGCATCACCGGCATCGCCCCTAGCCTGCGCGATGAGCACTTCTTCACGCAGCGCCTGAGCGAGATCGGCTGGGGCAGCACCCTGGAGGATTACATCGTCTCCGTGGTGACCACCGGCCGCCAGGTGAGCACCCGCCCGCAGTACGTGGGTGGCGGTTCCCCGGCCATGCCCACTTGGTCTGAGAAGTTTGGCGGCCCCCTGCGTGATGACCAGATCCGCGCTGTGGCTGCCTACCTCATGAACTTTGAGCCGTACGCCTTGGGCCTGTTGCCCACGCCGGTGCCCATTGGCCCCGTGGTGGATGAATCCACGCCCGAAGGCCGCGGCCAGGCGCTGTTCACCCAGGCTGGCTGTATCGCCTGCCACACCCTGACCGGCATCAGCACCGCCACCGTTGGCCCGGCCCTGGATGGCCTGGCTGGCCGTGCCGCTTCCACTGTCTCGGGTCTCACCGCTGAGGAGTACATTCACCAGTCCATCGTGGACCCGAATGCCTACGTGGTCACCGGCTACACGCCAGACGTCATGCCGCAGAACTTCGCTGAGATCCTGACCGAAGACCAGATCAATGACCTGGTGGCCTTCCTGATCGATCGCACGCAGTAAAGCAAGCCAATACCGCAGTCACCAAGCGCCCCTTCGTATGAAGGGGCGCTTGCATATCTGCAAAAACACGGATGATATACTGAGTACTCCCGCTGCATTATGAAGAGATCTGTTGGTTTTCTATTCGCGTTGCTGCTTGTTTCGTTGGGTCTGCTGGCAGTAGGCCGTGCCTGGACCGGGCAGGTGGTGGGCGATGCCGTGCGCGGTGGGCGCATCTACGACAACTGGATCTTGGCGCTCGACCGTGCCGCCCCGGCTGATAGCCACCCCTTGTGGAGCACCCAGGACACCAACCGCAACAGCGGCGCCGTCACCTGGCTGTGCACCGAGTGTCACGGCTGGGATTACAAGGGCGCGGAGGGCGCCTACGGCCAGTTCTCCAGCCACTACACCGGCTTCAAAGGCGTGATGGGCATGGTGGGGGCAAGCCAGCAGGAAGTGCTCATTTGGTTCAACGGTACCGGTAACATCTCGCACGACTTCACGGCTTTCTTTGATGCTGAAGATGTCATGGACCTGGTGGCCTTCCTGCGTACCCGCCAGGTGGATACTGACCTGATGATCGATGCCTTCACCGGCCGCTCGCTGGGTGACCCTGAACAGGGCCGTAGCTTGTATGTCAGCGGCTGCGAGGGTTGCCACGGCAACCAGGGTACGCTGATCAATTTTGGCAACGAGGCGCAGCCGCTGTATCTTGCCGACATGACCGTAGTAGACCCTTGGCGCTCTGTACACAAGATCCGCTTTGGCACTCCGCTCGACCTGCGCATGCCTGCCGCAGAAGAGCTGGGCTGGTCGCTCAGCCGCGTGGCGGATGTGCTCGCCTATGCCCAAACTCTGGAACGCGGCAACCCCACGCTGCGCCCCTTCAACCCCGTGTCCAGTGGCGGCATCGTCGTAGAGAGCCAGGGGCGCATCCCGCCTTTGATCTGGGCCACCTTCATTATCTTTCTCATCATTGCCGCCGGCGTTGCCTACGATTACTACCAACAGCGCGAACAGCGGCGCAGCACCCCGAAAAAACGTTGAGCTTCTTCTCAGCTTCGATGAGTACACTGTGACCATGACCCCTGCACGGCTTCGTTGGTTGGCGCTGGCTGCCTTGGTCCTGGTGCTCGTGGTGAGCTACGTCGCCAGCACGCGCCAGGTCACCGTCCTGGCTGATGGCCGCGCCCAGGTGCTCACCACCCGCGCTCTCACTGTGGCTTCAGCCTTGGATGAGTTGGGTATCCTCACTGCGCGCGAGGACCTGGTGCAGCCGGCGCGCTTCATGCCGCTGCGCAATGGCTTGATCATTGCTGTGCAGCGCGCCGCCCGCATTCAGGTGCACGCCGATGGCGAATGGTACAGCGCTGTCAGTAGCGAGAAGGACCCCGCCGCCGTGCTCGAGGCAATGGGCCTTACGCTCGGCGCTGAGGATCAGCTGCTGCTGGCCGGGCAGCCGCTGCCGCAGGGCAGCTTGCTGCCGGACGCTGCCGTCATCGTGTTGGAGCTGCGCCGCCCACACACCATCACTTTGCAGGTGAACGGGCAAACCCAGCAGTTCCGCAGCGCCGCCGTCACGCTGGGCGAGGCGTTGGCCCAGCAGGGCATTGCATACAGCGCCGCAGACCATCTCAGCCCCGCCGCCGAGACCCGCCTGCAGGGTAGCCTGAGCGCCAGCTTGCAGCGCGCTCGTGCGTTCACTATTACGTTGGCTGAGCGCACGCTCACACAGTACAGCGCTGCTGCCACCGTTGGCGAGGCGCTGGCCCAGGCGGGCATCGCCCTGCAGGGCGAAGACATCAGCGAGCCGGCCGAAGACCAGCCTGTGCCGGCAGACGGCGTGATCCGCGTGGTGCGTGTTACTGAAAGCGTGCAGCTGGTGCAAGAGATCATCCCGCATGAGACGCGTTGGCAACCCGACGACACCGCTGAGCTGGACGCTATCTCCGTGGTGCAGTTGGGGCAGGATGGCGTGCAGGCTGCGCGCGTACGTGTGCGCTTTGAGGATGGGCAAGAAGTCTCGCGCCAGAACGAAGCCGAGCGTGTACTGGTGGAGCCGCTCGAGCAGATCAACGGCTACGGGACGAATGTTGTCATCCGCACCGCGGTGGTGGACGGCATCACCATCGAGTATTACCGTGCCGTGCAGGTCTTCGCCACATCATATTCGCCGTGCCGCTCCGGCGTACCCAACCAATGTTTCCACGGTACCTCACTCGGCGCCGGCTCGCCGCGCCGCGGCATTGTGGCCACCTGGTACAACTGGTTCATCGCCCTCGGCGGGCACTCGGTCTACATTCCGGGTTACGGCGCGGGCATCATTGCTGATGTGGGCGCCTATCGCGACCGCAGCGTGCCTTGGATCGATCTCGCCTTCACCGATGCAGACTACGAGCCCTGGGCGACCTATGTCACCATGTACTTCACCACCCCCGTCCCGCCCGATGTTCCCTTGGTCTGGCCACCATAGCCTGATTGTCATTGCGAGGAATGCTGTGCGAAGCACAGGTGACGAAGCAATCTCCCTTCTGTTTAGTCACATCTCACAGCTTGCAACGTCATTCTGAGCCGTAGGCAAAGAATCCATCCATACGCTGGTTTGATAATAGACTCAATTTGGAAGAGATGCCGGCATGGCTCCTTCGCTGGTCTGGCCTCGGCGTCCCGGTGTAGCTGTATGTACCCGCTCAGGATGACACGAGGGCTGATTGTCATTGCGAGGAATGCTGTGCGAAGCACAGCTGACGAAGCAATCTACCCTCCAGTTAGTCACGTCTCACAGCTTGCAACGTCATTCTGAGCCGCGGGCGAAGAATCCATCCCATGTGCTGCTTTGAAAATAGACTCAATTTGGAAGAGATGCCAGCATGGCTCCTTCGCTGGTCTGGCCTCGGCGTCCCGGTGTAGCTGTATGTACCCGCTCAGGATGACACTAGCGCCGGACTGTCATTGCGAGGAATGCTGTGCGAAGCACGGCTGACGAAGCAATCTCCCTTCTCCCTTCTCCCTTCTCCTTTCTCCTTTCGCCTTTATCCTTTATCTTTCATCCTTATAATTGCCCCATGCTCCCTCCCCTCAACATCCCTGCCTTGCTGCGTGCCCACGGCCTGCGCCCCAACAAACGCCTCGGCCAAAACTTCCTCGTCGATGAGGCACACCTCGAGCAGATTGTACGCGCGGCCGGAGTAGGGGCGGGCGACGAAGTCCTCGAGATCGGCGCGGGCCTCGGTTCGCTCACCCGCCAGCTGGCGGCCGTGGCGGGCGGCGTGCTGGCCGTAGAGCTGGATGCGGGCTTGCTGCCCGCGCTGCACAGCGTGCTGCAGGGCGTCGATAACGTTGAGGTGCTGCACGCCGATATTTTTGACGTCGACATCAGCCAGCACTTCACGCAGGATGGATTTCTGGTAGTCGCCAACATCCCCTATTACCTGACCTCGAACCTCATCCGGCACTTGCTGGAGAGCCGCCCGCGGCCAGCCCGCCTGGCGCTCACTGTCCAACTGGAAGTGGCGCAGCGTGCCTGCGCCAGCGCGCCGGATCTCTCGCTGCTGGCGCTCAGCGTGCAGCTCTACGGTAAGCCGCGTCTGGCGCATCACATTCCCGCCGGGGCTTTCTATCCTGCACCGAATGTAGATTCGGCCCTCTTGCTTATTGAGCTTTACGAGCAGCCGCTGCTGCCCTGGGAGCAGATCGATCCCTTCTTTCGTGTAGCCAAGGCAGCCTTCGCCCAGAAACGCAAAACACTGGCTAACTCGCTGGGCGCCCTGTGGGGCAAGGCGCAGGCCGCCAGCCGCCTGGAAGCCGCCGGCATCGACCCTATGCGCCGCCCGCAGACGCTTACTCTGGAAGAGTGGGGCAGACTGATTACTGCGCCGACCACATAGGCTAAATGGGCAGACACACACCGTTTCTGATCCACCTGTGCAAAGAACAATGCCGCACTTCTGCCAGATGTCTATTGCATACAGTAAACCCTTAACGGATCCCTCCTCGGCCTAACGGCCTCGTTCGGGATGACACGCGCGCGGTAGGGGCAGCATGCTATGCTGCGAGGCAGCGTGCGCCCATACGATTTCTTGTCATTGCGAGGAGTATTGCCGCTTGCGGCAAACGGACGAAGCAATCTGGGTGTGTATCACGCCAGCGACTGCAATACCGCCAGCATCTCGGCATGCAGCGCCGGGCTGGCCGCCAGGATGCCGTTCTGCTGCGCCAGAAACTCTGCCTGGCCCAGCACCCCTGTCGCCACGCCGCCTGCTTCCTGCACCAGCAAGGCGCCAGCCGCCAGGTCCCACGCACTCAGCTTGAGCTGCCAGTAACCGTCCAGGCGGCCGGCAGCCACATAGCACAGGTCCAGCGCGGCGGAGCCCAGGCGGCGCACGCCCTGGCTGCGCATCGAGAAGGCCTGGAACTCGGCAAAGTTGTTGCGCGGGCTGGTGCGCACATCGTAGGGGAATCCGGTCACCAGCAAGCTCTCGCGCAGCGAGGGCGGGTTGGTCACGCGCATCGGCTCGCCGTTCAGCCAGGCGCCTCGGCCGCGCTCTGCGCTGAAGAGCTCATTCGCCATCGGGTCGTACACGGCAGCCAGTTGCAGTTGCCCGCCGTGCTCATAGGCGATCGAGACGCAGAAGGTTTGCATGCCGTGCGCATAGTTGAGCGTACCGTCCAGCGGGTCGATGTACCAGACGTGTTCAGCGTCGCCGCTGTGCTCGCCAGTCTCCTCGCTCAGGATGCGGTGCTCAGGGAACTGGCGCATGAGCTCGCCCAGGATCAGCACCTCCGAGGCATGGTCGACCTCAGTGACAAGGTCGGCCTCGCCCTTGTAGCCGATCTCGTGTTGCTGTCCGTAGCCGCTGCGTAAAATTTCGCCAGCACGGCGCGCTAGATCTTCAATGTATGTCAGAGTAGGTTTCATCACTGATGCTTCGGCAACGGATTAATTGATTAACAGATTTGGTTTTTGATTAATTTGTTAATCAATTAATCTGTTAATCAAATTGGCCGCGTGCTTCTTTCGCCAGCTGTTCAAAATAGGCATTGAGGAATGCCTGGCGTTCCGCGGCCAGCTGCTTGGCTGTGGCGGTATGCAGACGCTCGTGGATCTTGCTCAGTTTGAACAAGTATTCGTGGAACGAGCTGTGTGTCTCACCCTCGGCCTTTTCGCCTGTCTGCATGAAATGCTCAGACGGCTCGGCAAAGAACGGCCACTCCATCACCACGTCGTAGGCCAGCGTGCGGGCCACGCCGTAGGCGCCGATCACATCCAGCTTGTCGGCGTCGAAAACCACCTGAGCCTCCAGCGTCTGCGGGCGCTCGGTGCCGCGGAAGCGGTGAGCGCGGATGCAGTGCTGCACCGCCGCGATGCGCTCGGCCGGCCAGCCTTCGGCCGCCAGCACCTCGGCGGCGAACTCGGCGCCACTTTCCTGGTGGTCGGCGCGGGTTTCGCCGCCGGTCTGGCCGCTGGCGTCGTGCAGCAGCACCGCGGCGCGCACGATCTCGAGGTCGGCGCCTTCGCGCTCGGCCAGGTGCTCCGCCGTGCGCAAGACGCGCAAAATATGATCGAAGCCGTGTACCGGGTCGTAAGCAGGATACCAGGCGCGGGCTTGATCAATTGTGGGCATGCTGCAGTCTTCTTTCGTGGTTAGCGGGCGATGTAGTAGATAACTCCCAGCAGTATAACGCCAACCAAGCCGAAGACGAATGCACGCATGGCCAATTTGATGATGGCGCGCAGGATCACCACGGATAGCCCAATGAAAAGGATCAGGGCCAACAGCGCGTAATGCGCGGGCATGCTACTGATTAGATTCTGTAGAAAGCTCATCTTGCCAACTATGTACCGGGTACGGCACTCCTTTCTTGTACACACTATGTACAAGATTGGTGCCAAATCGGTAGCCAAGTTGGCGGTAATCCGCCACATCCAGGATCAGCAGGTCGGCCTGTTTGCCCGGCTCCAGGGAGCCGGTGCGCTCCGCCACCCCGATGGCGGCCGCGGCGTTGATCGTCGTCGCCGCTATCGCCTCGGCCTGGGTCAGCTTGAGCTGGCGGCAGGCCAGCGCCAGCGTGAACTGCAAGCTCTCGCACCAGGCCGTGCCTGGGTTCAGGTCGCCGCCCACGGCCAGCAGGCCGCCCGCCGCCAGGATCTTGCGCGCTGGCGCGTGGTGCGCCTCGGCCAGGCCGAACGGCGTGGCGGGCAGTGCCACGGCCACCGTGTCGCTGGCGGCCAGGGCAGCGATCTCATCATCAGAGATGGCCACCAAATGGTCCACCGAGGTGGCGCCCAGCTCGACCGCCAGCGCCGTGCCACCCAGATTGTCGAACTCGTCAGCATGCAGCTTAAGTGGGAAGCCGTGCTCCTTGGCCGCTTCAAGCATCAGCCGCGTTTGTGCCAGGTCGAACGCGCCGGTCTCGCAGAATACGTCAAAAAAAGGCAGGGGGCGGCCGCCAGCGTGCGCCTGCCACCAGGTCTTGAGCTCGGGCAGCCAATTGCGCGCCAGCTCGTGTGCATAGTCGCCAGCGCGGTCTTTGAACTCAGCCGGGATGGCATGCGCCCCCAGGAAGGTGATCGCCAGCTCCCACGGCCCTTGTGCATCCAGCGCCAGCAGCACCTCCAGCAGGCGCAGCTCGCTCTCCAGGCTCAGCCCGTAGCCGCTCTTGGCTTCGATCGTGGCGCTGCCGTGGGCAAACATGCGCCGCAGGCGCGCCTCGGTCTCGGCATGTAGCTGTTCCAGCGTGGCGGCACGCGTGGCGCGCACGGTGGAAAGGATCCCGCCGCCCGCCGCCAGCACCTCGAGGTAGCTCTTGCCCTGTTGGCGCAATTCAAACTCGGCGGCGCGGTCGCCCGCCCAGACTGGGATGGCTGTGGGCATCCACAAAGGCGGGCATCACCACGCGCCCGCTGGCATCGTAGCTGTCTTCGTTGGGGTAGGCGGCGCGCAGATCGGCGCTGTGGCCCACGGCGGCGATGGTGCCCTCGCGTAGCAGCACGGCGCCGTCTTCGATCAGGCCCAGGGTACCGAGCTGCTTACCGCCGAAGGCGGTACCACGCTGCGGCCCACCGGCCAGCGTGAGGAGTTGGGAAGCAGAATGAATGAGCATGGGGGGAGTATAAGCCGGACTGGGAGTGAGTTGTTGGTTAGTCGTTATTGACTAGTGTTGTCTCTTGGTCATTTAGTCGGCTGGTCGACCAATAGACTAAACGACTAGGCAACTACAGACTATATTCGTCGGCTAGAGTTGATTTCCGCCCTTCATCCTTGCATTCTTGCCATCCCCATGCTAGAGTTACCCGTCTCCATTCTATGAACGCCTCACGTACCCAACAGCTCAACGAACGCCTGCGCACCTTGCTGGCCAGCACCCCTGAGATCGAGGGGGCGGCGCTGGTGAGCGATGACGGGCTGATCATCTCGTCTGTGCTGGCCCCGCCCGCCGAAGAAGACCGCGTAGCGGCCATGTCGGCCGCTATGCTCTCGCTCGGCGAGCGCATCTCGCGTGAGCTCGGGCGTGGCGTCTTGGAGCAGGTCTACATCAAGGGCGGCAACGGCTTTGCCTTGCTCACCGCCGCCAACGAGAACACCGTGCTCACCATCATGGCCAGTAGCGAGGCGCGTCTCGGCCTGCTGCTGCTGGAGTTACGTAAGGTGGTGGCTGACCTGCAGCCCCTGCTGTAAGAACGAATGCAGGCCCACACGCTCAGTGGCTACTTTTTGCCCAACCGTTTTGCCCGCATTGCCCTGGAAAGCACCGAGGAGCTGGTCTCCGGCCCCGTGGTGATGCAAGCCCTGCTTGAAGGCGCAGGACTGAGCGAGCTTGTGAACAATTACCCGCCTGCCAACATGGAGCGCGGGTTTGACTTTGCCTATTTTGCTGCGCTCACCTTGGGCATGGAAACACTATATGGGCCGCGTGGCGGCCGCAGCCTGGCGCTGCGCGTCGGTCGCCAGACCTTTGGCGCGGCCCTCAGCAACTTCGGCGCCCTGGCCGGCACCAGCGATGCCGCCTTCCGCCTGCTACCGCTGGGGCTTAAGCTGCGCGCCGGGCTGGGCGCTCTGGCTGGCATATACAGCCGGGTGAGCGACCAGACCAGCCGTGTCGAAGACACCGCGCACGAGCTGCACTATGTCGTGCTGCACAATGCCGCCTGTTGGGGGCGTCAGGGCGAGGAGAAGCCCGTGTGCTACTTCATGGTCGGCCTACTGCAAGGAGCCATCGCCTACCTCACTGAGGGTCGTGAGCTGCGCGTAGACGAAGCCGAGTGCCAGGCGGTTGGGCACAAGCATTGCCGTTTTGTGGTTTATAAGAAGAGCTAAGTATGAAGATCACAATAGTCATCCCTACCTATAACGAGGCCCAGAACCTGCCCTTGCTGGTCGAGGCGATCCTCGCCCAGCGCATCGATGGGCTGGGCATCTTGGTTGTGGATGATATGAGTCCGGATGGCACTGGCGAGATCGCCGATGCCCTGGCCGCCAAATACAGCAACCTCGAAGTGCTGCACCGCCAGGGGCCGCGCGGCCTCGGCCGCGCCTATGTCTACGGCTTCGAGCACGCCTTGCAGCGCGGTGCGGATGTCATCGGCCAGATGGATTGTGACTTCTCGCACCCGCCAGACAAGCTGCCCGCCCTGGTGGCCAAACTAGCGGAGTGTGACCTGGCGCTCGGCTCGCGCTACATCCCCGGCGGCAGCATCGATGAAAGCTGGCCGCTGTGGCGCAAGGCGCTCTCGCGCTGGGGCAACTTCTACGCCCGCACCATCCTCGGCATCCCCGTCAAAGATGTCACCGGCGCCTTCAGGCTGTGGCGGCGTGAGCTGCTCGAGAAAGTTCCCTATCAGGATGTCGTTTCCAGTGGCTACGTGTTTCTGTACGAGATCCTCTACTTAGCGCACCGCGCCGGTGCACGCTTCGGCGAGGTGCCCTTCCATTTTGCAGACCGCACGCGCGGCCAATCGAAGATGCGCTTCGGTGTACAGATCGAAGCCGCCCTGCGCGTTTGGCAGGTGCGTCTGCGCTACTGGAACTGGCGTCCAGGTGAGCAATAAGATCCTTCCCGCAATGGCCGCGCTGCTGTTGGCTGCCGCGCTGTTCGTCTTTGCTTTTTCTAGCTTACCTGTCGAAAACTCTGCCCTAGCCATTGATTGGAAAATCTTTTGGCAGGCAACGCATTCCTTCCGGCTGGATTACAGCAGCCAGCTGGTCTTCACGCCTCCGTGGGGTTTAGTGCTCCTGTGGCCTTTCAGCTGGCTGCCCCTTGCCGCGGGCTGGGGGCTGCTTGGCTTTGCCAGCCTGTGCACATTGGCTGCCAGCGCCTATAGTGGCACAGCAAGCCGCCGTAGCTTGCTGACAGTGCTGCTGCTGTGCTTGTCGTACCCTTCCGTTCGCCAATTGGCAGATGGGAATATCGAGCTGTTGGTGATTGCTGGAGCGCTCGTGCTGCTATTCGCCTTGCCGCGCCAGCAGCCCTGGCTCTTTGCGCTCGGAGTGCTGATGAGCAGCGCCAAGATCCAGGAAGCCTGGCTGCTGTTGGCGGCCGCTGGGCTGCTGGCCTGGCGTCAATGGCCGCCGCGGCGTTTCTGGGCCATGAGCGCGGCGGTTGCCCTGCCAGTTTCCATCTTGCTGGTTTGGCGCGGTGCGGCCTGGTTGGGGGCGTTGCAGCAATTCCCGTTTGCCGGTACGTCTATCGATGCCAGCTTGCAGGCCGTCGCCAGCCGTTGGGCCTGGCCGGGCTGGCTGCTTGTGGTTGTGCTCTTTGCTGTGGGGGCGTGCGCTGCGTGGATGCTGCGCCGCGTCAACTGGAGTTTAGCGCCACTGCAAGCCTCCGGCTTGCTCGCTGCTGGTCTGCTGCTGGCGCCGTATGCCGCCAGCAACAGCGTGCTCACACCGCTGGCCCTGGCCACGCCTGCGTTGTTTGCGCGGCGGCCGTGGGCGGCCGTGCTGCTGTTTGCCGCCGCTAATATCCCTTATCTTCTGATGGGCAATCTGGAATGGCGCCTGACCCAGGAATCAGACTACTGGTCATTAGTGTTGCTATTGATCTTGCTACTTAGTCTTGTGGGTACATCCCCAAAGACAGCTCAAGGATTAATCTCTAATCTCTAATCTCTAATCAATTGATCCTAGTTGTCAGTCTCTAATCTCACTCGATTCATCTGCTAACCGCTATCTGCTAATCGCTAACTGCTTCCAACGTCACCAACGTGCCCTTGGGATAGATGAACAGGAAGTTTATCCACCAGCGCTGTAGTTGTTCTTCGCTCCAGCGCGCCGGGTTCTGCTCGCGCGGGCTGCCGGGGTCGAGGATCAGCCAGTGGGGTGCACTGTATTCCAGTGGAATAACCACATGCGGTATCCCGGTGTGCCCCACGCCGTAGATCATCGTCGGCTGGCCCGCCTGCACCACGGCGCGCAGCGCGTCAGCGCTTTGCTTGGCGCGCAGTACCGGCTTCCAGGGGAAGCTCAATCCTTGCGTGCGCAGGCTGCGCCCGTAGGCGCGCAGGCCCCACAGCGCCGCCAGCGGGTGCGTAGCGCCGCCGGGGCCGGGGAACCAGGCCGGGAAGCGTGGAAAGCGGAAGGGAATGCGGTCCAGAAAGCGGCCCAGCTGCGCAGCCGCCAGGCTGAAGCCCGGCTGGCCGCTGCGGCGTGCCGCCAGGGTGGTCAGCGTGGTCATCGCGCACAGGGCGCACTCGTTCGGGTTGCGGTGGCTGCCGTCGTACTGGTATTGGTGCACCTGCAGCACTTCGGGCAGGCTGAGCGGCGCAGCGGGCTGGCTCATGTGCGTGGGCTCAGCTTTGGCGCAGCGCCTTTTCGAGCTCGTCGAAGTCGACACGTGCCGTCAGGTCCATGCTGATCGGCGTCACTGCCACCTTCTTTTCGACGAGGGTGGCGTGCACATCCGTGCCCGCGCCGAAGATGCTCGTGTCGGTGGGCTCGGCATAGCCGGTGGAGCCGCGCTCGGCCCATGATTTGCGCTGCGGGGCTGTGGCGGCGTAGAAGCGCATGCGCGAGAGACGCGTCAGCTCCCACGGGGTATCCAGGCTGGCGTTGGCCGGCACTTCGATCTTGAGCACCTGCATATCTTCGGGGAACTGTCGGGTGAGCAGCTTCTGGGCGAACAGCGCGGTGAAGTATGCCGCGGGCTTGAAATCGATCTCGGTGGAGTGGGTGAGGTGGTACTTGTGCTCGGTCTCCAGCGAGACGGCCAGCGCCGGGGCGCCGTAGGAGGCGCCTTCGAGCGCCGCGCCCACCGTGCCGGAGATGGTGACGCCGGTGCCGAAGTTGGTGCCATAGTTCACGCCCGCCACCACCAGGTCCGGCGTGAAGGGCGGCATGATCTCGAGGATGGCGTGCTGCACCACCTGGGCGGGCGTGCCGCCCACCGCGTAAATGGTCCAGTCGTTGCCGTGCACGTTGAGCGTCTGGGTGGTGATGATGCCATCCGAGCTGCTGGGCATGCTGCGCCCCATGCCGGAGGATTGCTCGCGTGGGGCGGCTACCCAAACATAGCCGAGAGCAGACAGCGCCTCCGCCGCGGCCCACAGGCCGGGCGAATTGATGCCGTCATCGTTGGTCAATAAAATTTGGGGTCGGTCTTTGTTTTCCATCAGCTGGGTATTGTATCAGTGGGGCGGCTTGGTAACTGGCAACTAGTAAATAGTCACTTAATCCCCTAATCCCCTAATCCCTAATCCCTAATCACTAATCACTAATCCCTCGCCTCACTATGGCAGCGAGTTATTGTTGGCCCAGTCGCTGCCCAGCCGGATCTCGACCTCGTAGGCGTGGTTGGGGTCAAACTCGTGCAGGATGCGGCTGCTGGGCACGCCCATCAGCTGCGCCAGGAAGCTGAGCGTGTGCGGGTTGCCGGTGTGGTCCACCAGCACCGTCACGCTGCTGGCTGGCCCATCGCTCACCTGGGCCACCTGCGCCCCCAGGCTGTCCAGGTATTGCTGCGTGCGTGTGCCCACGCTGGGGTTGCCGCTGCCGTTTTGGATGCCGATCACCGGCGCCTCGGCCGCCATGCGTTCCGCCGGGCTGCCCGGCGTCAGCGGGCTGAGCGCCCCCGTGGAGGCAAAGATGCTGTCCCGCAGGGCATGGATGCGATCCGGGATGGGGATCAGGATGGCCAGATCGTCTGGCGAGTTGCCATAGATCACATCCTGCTCACCGATCACGCCATGGGCGATCTGCTCGCGCTCGATCTGCACCGCCAGCACGGCCAGCCGGATGGCATCGCTCAGGCTGAGGTTGGTGCGGATACCGCTGGAGAGCTCGGCGTAGATGGCCGGGGCGTTGGCCACCAGCCCGGGCAGCAGGTTGAAATCCACAATGCGGTCACGGATGCCCAGCACGATCTGCTGCTGGCGTCCGGCGCGCGCAAAATCACCGCCGCCTGAATGGCGGTCACGCGCATACGCCAGCGCCAGGTCGCCCGGCAACACCTGCGTGCCGGGTTGCAGGTGCAGTGGCTCGCGCGGGCCGAGCGGGTCGATGAGGATACGTTCAGGCACATCGATCTTCACGCCACCCAGCAGGTCGATGAAGCGCATGAAGGCGCTGAAATCGATCTGGGCGTAGTAGTCGATCGGCACGCCGATGGTTTGCTCCACCGTGCGCCGCGCCAACTCCGGCCCGCCGCCAGGCACCTTGTACAGCTCGCCGAAGTAGTAGGCGGTGTTGATCTTGTTGGGCGTGAAACCGGGGATCACCGCCCACAGGTCACGCGGGATGGAGAGGATGCCGGCCGTCTTGCTCACCGGATCGACACTCAGCAGCATCATCGAATCCGTGCGCGAAGGCCCCTCGCCCGCCGTCCAGTCGCGATAGTCCAGCCCCATAATCAGAATGGTGACGCGCTCGGCGCCATCCCAGGCTGCGGGCAGCATGAACTCAGGGCTGCCCTGCAAGATGTCTTGCGCGTCCAGCGCGTCTGCGCTGGGCGTTTGCAGCCCGCTGATGTTGGGCAAGCCAAACAGGCCAGTCGGCGCCGAGCCAAAATAGCGCGCCCACGAATACGCGCTGGGGATGGCAAAGGCCGCCAGCAGCACGAACACGCCCAGGCCGGTTAATACGGCGCGGCGGTGAGCACGGATGAAGGGGAGCGGATTTAGACGGCGCATAGCGTTACGGCGTCGGGCTGGGTGTTTCAGTGAACGTAGGTGACGGTGTGAAGGTCACCGAGGGTGTCAGAGTCAGTGAAGGCGTCAGCGTGGCGCTGGCCGAGGCCGCCGGGGTTTCGGTGGCGCTGGCGGCTGGGGTCAGTAGCGTGCCGGTGATGGTAGGCGTGAAAGTGGCCGTACCAGTAGGTGTGGGTGTGTCACTCGGCCCAAGGCATTGGATGTAGACAAACTCAGCCGTGGGCTGCAGCGACACATCGTTGCGAGCGGCTAGCGCTTGCTGGTAGGCGTCGCTGGCATCGCACCAGCTCTCCTCGGTGGCCAGGCGCTCAGCCCAGTGCACCAGGGATTGCCAGTAGCGGTAGAAGGCAGAGTTGCCTTGTGCATCGCGCAGGTCAGGCGCCATGCCCACCAGCTGGCCGTAGTAGAAGGCGGCGTCTTGCGGGTAGGCCAGCCAGAAGGCATTGCCATACAAGTAGAGCCGCGCCCATTGGCGGTAGTTGCTGGCCTGTGCGTCCAGCGGGCCGAAGTTCTCGGCCAGCGAAAAATCATACAGCCCGGCTTCGAACAAGCCCTGCTGGATGATCTTATTGGCGCCGCGGTTGCGCAACGCGGCAAACAGCATGCCGTCCACATCGGCGGTGAAGTAGCCCGGGTCCGCCTTGCGCAGCGCCAGCAGCGTGTCGATCACGGCGCTCCATTCACGCGCCGCAAAATGCTGGCGGGCGGCGCGCAGCAACTCCTCTTTGGGGCGCGGGTCTTCCGTTGGGGTCGGTGTGGGCTGCAGGGTGGTGTTGGTGGGCGCCTCTGGCGTGTTTTGCAACACCAGCAGCACCTCGATCAGCTTGTTGCCGGTGTCCAGAAAACGCGGGTTCTCGTAGTAGATAAACTCCAGACGTTGGCGCGCCAGGTCATAGCGGCCGTTCTCCATATCCTCCATGGCCAGGTTGTACTGCTCCAGCATGTACATACCAGCCTGCATGGTGGCCGTGACGTGCATGATGGCGCGGCCCTCGCTCCAGCCGAATGCGGCGCTGGCGCTGGTCACCAACAGCAGCGCCGCCAGGGCGCACAGGGCCACCACCACCGCCGGGCGGCGCAACCAGGCCAGGCGCCCCGGCCGCGGCGGCTGGCCGCGGCCGCCACTGCGCGTGGGTGCGGTCTGCTCCCCGGCCGCCTGTGGGCGGGTGGGGGCAGGTTGGCTGCGGCTGGGCTGCGTAGGTTGGGTCGGCTGGGTATCGTTGGGCGTAGCCATTGACATGTGAAACGATTGTACTGTTTTTGATTTCGCACTGTGCCCAGGAGGGGTGAGGCATGGCCTCACCCCTCCTGGTTTTAGGGACTACTGTGATTCGTCGTTGTCGCTGGCGTCCTTACATTCGCGGTCGGCCAGGTCTACATAGCCGTCACCGTCATTGTCCAGACCGTCGCTGCATTGCGGCATCGGCGTAGCCGTGGGTTGAGGAGTAGGCGTGGGGGTGGCTGTCGGCAAGGCCGGGTAGCGCACGACTGCCAACTGGCAACGCCCCAGGTCATTGGGGGTGGCCGCCTGCTCTTTGCAATTGAACTCCAGGTTCTGTATGAAGACCCAGCAGTTTGCGCCGTACACTGGCCCGCGGAAGAGCAGCCACAGTTGATCCGGCCCGATGCCGATGGGTGCATACGATTGGCCGGCAAACAGCGTATCCACGATGTCAAAGTGGGTAGCGCTGGGTCCGAGGCGGCAGTTGGCGTTGCGGCTGGGCACGATCACTGGCGCCAGGCTGAAGCTGGCGGGCAGCTCGCACGCCGCGTTGAAGTCTGTGAAGAACGTGATGGTCTCGCTGTACGGGCCGTTCTGCCCGTCCGCCACGGCGCGGGCACGCAGGTAGTATTGCGTGCAGTCGTTGAGCGGAATGGTGATCTGCCCCGAGCCAGAGAACTCGCCAACCGGCATGGGGATGTTCACCGGGCCGGGATTGATGATGTAGTTGGCGCCGCTGAAGTCTTCATTCTCCGTGACTTGCTTTTCAAAATACTCTGGCACGCAGTTGGGGTCTGGGTAGTGCATGGCGGTGATGACTTCGCTGCCATACACAGGATTGACCTCGCCATCGCTGGGGCTCTCGATCACAGGCGCCAGCAGCCCCGCCGCTGCGCACACGGTTTTGATGCTAGCGGGTGGGATGCAGCCTCCGCCAACGTCTGTAAAGAAAGTGTGGACTGTGGAGTAGGGGCCATAGGTGGCGCCCACGAAAGCGCGTGCACGCCAGTAGTACTGGGTGCAATTCTCCAGCGTAGTGGTGAGCTGGCCGCCGCCGTTGTAGCTGGAGAGTCCGCCGAATATATTGACCGGGCTGGGGTTGATGATGTGGTTATCTCCCAGGGTCGAAGGCTCCAGGCTCACTTGGCGTTCGAAGCCTTCTGGCTGGCAGGCCGTGCTGGGGTAGTACACCTCAGTGATGACTTCCAGCCCGTGTTCCGGGCCAATCTGCCCATCGGTTGGCCCGGCGATGATGGGGGCCAGCAAGCCTGCGGGCGAGCACAGCGGCAGGCTGCCATCCGGCGTAGCCGTGGGGTCGGCCGCAGGTGCGGCCGGGCCGCCAGTGCACGCGGCCAGCAGGACGGCTGCCGCCAATAGCAAGTAATTGACACGTTGATTTTTCATCTTCTCTCCTTATACCTTCTGAGTTTCTCTAGTTGGCTTCGTTGTCATCGCTGGGATCGCTACATTCCCGGTCTGTCATGTCTGTGTATCCATCTCCATCGTTGTCCAGGCCATCGCTGCACTGTGGCACGGCTGTAGGGCTGGGTTGCGGAGTCAAGGTCGCCGTTGCCGTAGGCGCGGGTGGGTAAGCGATGTAAGGCAGTACGCTCTCCGGCACATCCTCCAGGGCAACGGTTTCATCGTTCAGCAATACGGTCATGTTGCCGACGAAGGCCCAGCATAGGGTCTGCGTCACCGGTCCGCGGAATTGCAACCACAGGTTGTCTGTACCGCGGCCGATCGGCTGGTATCTTTCGTTCTGGTACAGCGTATCGGCAATGTCAAACTGGCTGCTGTTGCCCTCGCGGCAGTTGGCGGTTTGCAGGGGCACCGCAAACAGAGTGAGCGGAGCTGTTGGTGCGGTAGCCGTGGTGGCCGGCGTGCGGCTTGCGGTCGCTGTGGCCGCCGCGCTGCTGGCGGCCACGCTAGGGCTGGGTGTTGGGGCGCCTGGCACCGCAGGTGTTTGGCCGAACAGCAGCCAGGCCAGCAAGGCGGCCACCGCCAGCGCTAACAAGATCAGCCAAGGTGTGCTGGTTGCACGCGCCGGTTGGCTGCCGAGCTGCTCGAGCAAGCTACGGCTGGCGGCGGGCGGCAGCCCGGGGTTGCCCCAGCGGGATTCCAGGCTGTGTGTGAGCAGGCCTTCCAGCGAGTTCAACTCATCGGCATACGCCTGGCATTGCGGGCAGCTTTGCAAGTGCGCTGCCAGCTGCGCCTGCTGCTCGGCTGGCAACAGGCCGTCTGCCGCCAATTGCAGCCACTCCTGGGCTTGTGCGTGGGTGAGCGCTTTCATCGGTTAGCTCGCTTGCTTTGCATACGTTTCAGCGTGCCGTTCAACTGCAGGCGGGAGATTGAAAGGCGTGAGTGCACTGTGCCCTCGGCGATGCCCAGCACCTCGGCGATCTCTTGCACCGACAGCTCGTGGTAATAGCGCAGAATGATGGGCAGGCGGTGCTTCTCATCCAGGTTGTGGATGGCGTGCCACAGCGCGTCTGCGCGTTCGCTTTCGATCACTTCGCGCTCCGGGTTGTTGCTGCTGCCCCTGGCTAGGTCTAGCGCCGCACTGCTGGCCAGCCGGGCACGGCGTTTGCGTTGGCGCAGCTGGCTGCGGCAGACGTTGAGTGCGATCGAGAACAGCCAGGTTTGAAAGCTGCTTTCCTCGCGGTAATTCTTGAGCGCTTTGAGCGCGGCAATAAAACTCTCTTGCGTGGCGTCTTCAGCATCGGCTGCGTCATCCAGGATAGAAAGACAAAAGCGAAAAAGCCTGTCCTTGTGTTCCAGAACCAGGCTTTCAATCGCTTGCACGTCGCCAGCTTTACAGCGGGCCAGGGTTTGAGCGTCCAAAGCAGTAATCGTATATTAGATGCAACTGGGGCTAAAAAGCTTCATTTTTGGTTGCGCTGATTTGACGTCAATTATCCTATTAAACGGCTAAACAAAACCGCCGTTATAAACGGCGGTTTTAGCGGTGTAGATTGCGTAGCAGCATTAACTGCTGCATGCTTCGGGAGAAGAGGCAGGATATTAAACTAAAAACCGCCAGATTGCGGTCTCTAGGCTGCAAAGCCTGGGCGCAAGAGGTGGGATATTAAACTAAAAACCGCCTTACGGCGGTTTAGTAGTAAGTTGCGTAGCAACTTACAAGCTCGCATCACGAAGTGATGCGAGGTAGCGCTCTCGGCGCGACTCGAACACGCGACCCCTTGCTCCGCAAGCAAGTGCTCTATCCACTGAGCTACGAGAGCTAGCGTGAGGGCGGTTTCACCGCCCTCACGCTCTGGAGTTCGCAAAAGCAGCGAACTCCACGCGGGAGCGAAAAAACCAGACCTCGTTAGCTTAAGCCTTGTCACCTTGTACTTTGGTGACTTGGCGGCGAATTGTACCGCTACTACAGCACAATTCAAGGCGGGGAGGGAGGGATTTGAACCCTCGTCCGGAGAAACCTCCGGAACCCACTTAGCAGGCGGGCGCACTAGACCGGGCTATGCGACCTCCCCAATTGTCACGCTCAGGCGGAGGGAGAGGGATTCGAACCCCCGGTAGGTCGGAGACCTACAACGGTTTTCAAGACCGCCGCCTTAAACCACTCGGCCATCCCTCCCGCACCGATTGAACGGTGAGCGGCACATTTTACCATGTTCACAGGAAAATCTAGGAACTGGCTGCGAACGGTTTGCGCATCTGCAGAAACTGGAAGCTGAGAAAGCCAAAGAATAGCGGCAGCCAGAACGTGAGCACACGATAGCTCAAGGTGATGACCGCCGCCTGCTCTAATGGCACAAACATCGAAGACAGCGAGAGGGTCAGCACGCCTTCCACAACGCCGACGCCCGCCGGGGTCGGCGACACAATGAGGAACAGGTAGGCGATGGCAAAGCCAGCGATCAGCGTACCGACCGATAGCGGCGCCTGGAAGGCCATGAACACCGTCGTGAGTACGCACAGCAATAGCCCCTTGCTCAGCAACGCATACACCAGCGGCTTGAACAGCTTGCCCGGCTGGCGCGCTGAGCGCAGACCCGTGGCCATGTCATGGGCGAACTGCTCAGCGCGCTCCTCAGAGATGGTCTTGCGCTTGACGAAGGACCAGCTGAGCCGGTTGGCCGTGCGTGCGATCCAGCGCAGGAGGCGCCCCAGCGCCGCCGGAGCGCGCATGCCCAGATACAGGATCACCAGCAGCACCACCGTCATCACCAGCAACACGCCCGAGGCGGCCAGCTCCGGACCGGTGATGTCGTCCCGGCGGAAGAGTACGATGAGCCCCAGCACCAGGTAGAGGGCGAAGCCGGCGTACTCAAACAAGATGAACAGCGCCCCGGCCACCGTGGCGTGCGCCGAGGGTAGGCGCCGCCGCCGGGCATCCGAGATGAGCACCGCCATGCCGCTCATGCCCATCGAGGGCGCCACCACGTTGACGAAGTTGGCGGCCGCCGCCAGCGGCACCAGCGGCCCCAGCGGGCGCTCCACGTCCAGGGCGGCGAACACGGCCTGGTAGGTGGCCGCGGTGCACAGCAGCCAGCCCGCCACACACAGCAGGGCCAAGCCAATGAAGCGCCAATCGCTGCGCTGCAGGACCACAAGAATGTCGCCAAACTGGGTGAAGTGATTGAGGATGAACAGCACCCCAAACAGCAGCATGAGCCCGATAAAAAGCTTGCGCATGAGGCACAGATTATACAGTTCGCAAATTTGTGCCGCTGTGTGCGCAGCACGCCTCCGCTGGCAGCACAGGCGGTAGCCTGAGCGTATAATAAGAATTGGCATAAGCGCGCGCCGCAGCCCTACGGTGCGAGTTAATCTCATTACAAGGAACAAGGAGACCCATGGCCGATACGCTTGCCTGGATAGGTGAAGAATTGCAGGCCCTGCGTGATGCAGGCCTGTATAACCACATCCGCACTCTGGGGTCTCCGCAGGGCGCCTGGCTGCAGGTAGACGGCCAGCGCGTGCTCAACTTCTGCTCCAACAACTACCTCGGCCTCGCCAACCATCCCCGTTTGCTCTCGGCTGCCGAAGCCGCCATGCGCCAGTATGGGCTCGGTCCGGCCGCCGTGCGCAGCATCGCCGGCACGATGGACCTGCACGTGGAGCTGGACAAGCGCATGGCCGCCTTCAAGGGGGTCGAAGCCGCCATCACGCTGCAATCCGGCTTCACCGCCAACCTGGCCGTGCTGCCCGCCTTGGTGGGCAAGGGCGATGCCATCTTCTCAGACGAGCTCAACCACGCCAGCATCATTGACGGCAGCCGTCTTTCAGGCGCCAGCATCATCCGCTACGCTCATTGCGACCCTGCCGACTTGCAGCGCGTGCTCGCCGAGCGCCGCGGCGAGTTCCGCCGCGCGCTGGTGGTGACGGATGGCGTGTTCAGCATGGATGGCGATGTTGCCCCGCTGCCGGAGATCTACGTCGTCACCAGCCAGGCCGACGCCATCCTCATGGTGGATGACGCCCACGGCGAAGGCGTGCTGGGCAAGGGTGGCCGCGGCATCGTGGACCACTTTGATCTGCACGGCAAGGTGGATGTTGAGGTCGGCACCTTTTCCAAAGCCTTCGGCGTGGTGGGTGGCGTGGTGGCGGGCAATGCGCGCATTGTGGAATGGCTGCGCCAGCGCGGCCGCCCGTTCCTGTTCTCCTCGGCCATGACCGTGCCGGATGTGGCCGCCTGCCTGGCCGCAGTCGACCTGCTGGAAGAATCCAACGAGCTCGTGGAACGTCTGTGGGCCAATACCGAATTCTTCAAGAAAGAAATGCAAACCTTGGGCTTTGACACCGGCAAGAGCGTGACTCCGATCACGCCGGTGATGCTGGGGGACGAGCAATTGGCGCAACAATTCAGCCGCGAGTTGTTTGCTGCCGGCGTGTTTGCCATGGCCATCGCATTCCCCACCGTGCCGCGCGGCACGGCGCGCCTGCGCGTGATGATCTCGGCCGCCCACGACACCAGTGACCTGGAGCACGGCCTGCAAGCCTTTGCGGATGTGGGCCGCAAGCTGGGAGTGATCGCCTGATATGAGCAACTGGCCCGGCAAGTTTGTCATTGGTCTCACCGGCAACATTGCCACCGGCAAGAGCGTGGTGCGCCGCATGCTGGAGCATGCCGGCGCTTTTGGCATCGATGCCGATGCGCTCTCGCACCGCGCCATTGAGCGCAGCGGCCCGGCCTACCAGGCCGTAGTGCAGAGCTTTGGCAAATACATCCTCAAAGAAGATGGCGAGATCGAACGCAAGAAGTTGGGCCAGGTCGTATTCTCGGATCCCGAAGCGCTCAAGCTGCTCGAAAGCATCATTCACCCCGCCGTGCGCGAGGGCATAGACCACCTGGCGCGGCGTAGCCCACATCAGGTGATCGTCATCGAGGCCATCAAGCTGCTCGAGTCGCCTCTGCGCCAGATGTGCGATGCCATTTGGGTGGTCACCGCCAACGAGGCGGTGCAGCTGGCGCGTCTGAAGAACAAGCGCGGCATGAGTGTGGACGAGGCGCGCAAGCGCATGGCCAGCCAATCCCCCCAGGCAGAGAAGGCCGCCCAGGCGGATACGGTGATCGACAACAGTGTCTCGATCGAGATGACCTGGCAGCAGGTCAAAGACGCCTGGCGCAAGCTGTTCCCCAACGCCACCGGTGAAACCGTGCCCTCGCGCTTGCGCGGCGCGGTGACCGCCGGCCTGGCCAACGGTATGCAGGTGATGCGCGCCCGCCCGCGCCAGGCCGAGGACATTGCCAGCTTCATCAATGCCAACGGCAACAATGGAGTGGGGCAGCTGGAGCCTGCCCAGGTGGTCAATGCCTTTGGTGAGAAGGCCTACTTGCTCTTGCACACCATCGACGGCCTCAAGGCGCTGCTGGGCTGGAAGGTGGAGAATTTGGTGGCACGCGTGGACGATCTGCATCTGGAGCGCGGGTTGCCGTATACCGAGTATGTACCTTTCCTCGTTAGCGAGGTGGAGCAAGCCTCGCGTGAATTGCAGTGCGAGGTGATCTTGCTCTTCGTCAGCCCGGCGCTGGCCGCCCACCGGGACCTGTGGCTAGGCCTGGGCTACGAGGAACGCCTGCCCAGCGAGCTGCAGGTCACCGCCTGGAACGAGGCCGCCCAGGAAGCTGCCACGCCGGAGGGCGTGATGCTCTTCAAGCAGCTGCGCGCAGACCGGGTGCTGCGGCCTATTTAGCTCATGCGCAATTTATTTGATGAACTCACGTTTATATTGCAGCGCTTCAGCCTGGCCAGCTTTGTGGACCTGGCGTTGGTCACGCTGCTCATCTTTGCTGGCTTACTGTTCATCCGCAATACGCGCGCCATGGTGTTGCTGCGCGGCTTCCTGCTACTCTACATCCTCATCAGCCTGTTCACCGCCGTGTTTGAGTTGCCAGCCTTCTCGTGGCTGGTGCGCAACTCGGTGCCAGCCATCCTGGTGGCGATCCCGGTGATCTTTGCGCCGGAGATCCGCCGCGTGCTGGAGCGCTTCGGGCGCGCCAGCACCATCCTCAGCGGGCGCAGCTCGCGCCAAGGGGCGGCCCGCGATGTCATCGAGTCGCTGGCGCACGCCGCCATCCGCCTCTCGGAGCGCCGCTTCGGTGCGCTCATCGTGCTGCAGCGCCTGGACAGCCTCGAAGAATATGTAGAAACCGGCATTGCCATGGGGGCGCAGGTAACCCCTGAGCTACTCTTGCAGATCTTCTATCCCAATACACCGCTGCATGATGGCGCGGCCATCATCGCCGGTGACCGTATCATCGGCGCCTCGTGCGTCATGCCGCTGTCGTCCAGTGGTGTGCTCTCGGAGGGCGCCGGCCGCCGCATGGGCCTGCGCCACCGCGCCGCACTCGGCACCTCCGAAGTGAGCGACGCCGTGGCCCTGGTAGTCTCCGAGGAGACTGGCGCCATCTCGGTCGCCTTTGGTGGCCGAATCATCCAGCGCCTCGGTCGCGAGCGCCTCGAAGGTGTGCTGCGCGCCTTCTACCGCCCGGTGGAGTCTGAGAGCGTGCTGGAGCGTTTCCTGGCGCGCTATTTGCCCTTCCTGCTGCCCGAGCCGCCAGAGGATGCGGAGGCCTGATGCTGCGCACACTGTGGCAACGTCTGTGGTCCAACATCGGCACCTTCTCGCTGGCCTTTTTGCTGGCCTTTGCGGTGTGGATGTCTGCCGTCGTTGCGGCAGACCCCAATGAAGTGCGCGATTACCCCGCGCCGCTGCCGCTGGAGGTGCGCGGGCTGGACCCCAGCCTGGTCATCATCGGCAATCTGCCTGCGTCCATCAACGTGCGCCTGGGTGCGCCCACCTCGCTATGGCAGCAGCTCACTGCGCAGCCGCTGCCGATCAGCGCCTATGTGGACCTCAGTGACCTCGCTGAAGGCGAGCATATCGTAGACGTAGAGATTACTTCTTCGCTACGGCCCATCCGCGTAGTCTCCACCTCGCCGACTCAAGTGACGGTGACGCTGGAGCCGCGCGCCGTGCGCGATATCACCATCACCGCCACGTTGCAGGGCCAGTTGGCGCTTGGCTTCCAGATGGACGGCGTGAGCGTGGAGCCGAGCAGCGCCACCGTCATCGGCCCGCTGAGCCTGATGACGCAGGTGGCGGGTTTGCAAGCCGTGTTGGACGTTAACCAATCGCGCGAGTCGATCAGCGCCAGCGTGCCGCTGCGCGCCGTGGATGCCAACGGCGTGGTGCTCAGCGGCTTGACCATTGAACCGGCCGAGGCGCGCGTCGAGGTCAGCATTTTGCAATCGGGCGGGTACCGCGATGTGGCTGTCAAGGTCGAGACCATCGGCCAACCTGCCAGCGGCTTCCGCGTCACCGATATTTCTGTCTCCCCGCCGGTGGTCACGCTGTTCTCGGCAGACCCGCAAGTGGTGGCCAATCTGCCCGGCTTTGTCAGCACCCTGCCGCTGGACCTGACCAATCTCAATGACGATCTGCAAACGCGTTTGCTGCTGAACCTGCCCCAAGGCGTGATCGTGGTGGGGGAGGAGCAGAACGTGCAGGTCTCCGTGGGTATCGCCCCCGTAGAGAGCAGCGTATTGCTCAATCTCAATGTCGAGGTCATAGGCCTGGCTAGCACCCGCACCGCCAGCCTTTCGCCCGAGAGTGTCAGCGTGATCATCTCTGGCCCGCTGTCTGTGTTGCAGAATCTTTCCCCGGCCGATGTACGTCTGATCGTGGATGTCAGCGGTCTGGCGCTCGGTACCCACATGCTGGAGCCTGAGGCTGAAATTCTGCCCAGCGGAGTGCAGATACTCTCCATCACTCCCAGCGCCATCGAAGTGGTGATCTCTCGCAAGTAATTGGACTGTTTAAATGCCTAAACCTGTTGTAGCTATTGTGGGCCGCCCCAATGTGGGTAAGAGCGCCCTGTTTAATCGTTTGGCCGGGCAGCGCTTGGCCGTGGTGGATGATGTGGCCGGTACCACGCGTGACCGCCTGTATGCCGAGTCTGACTGGATCGGGTCGCAGTTCATCATCGTAGACACCGGTGGCATTGACCCCACGGCGGTCACGCGCGGGCGTGAGCCGCTCTCCGTCGGCTCGGCCGAGTTCATCGAGCAGATCCGTGAGCAGGCCCAACAGGCGGTGAGCGACGCCGATGTGGTCATGTTCGTAGTGGATGTGGAAAGCGGAGTGACCCCGGCAGACCGTGAAGTTGCCGAGATCCTGCGCCGCAGCCAGCGCAAACAAGACGGCCAATTGCAACCGCCAGTGCTGCTGGTGGTCAACAAAGTCGACTCCGTGCAGCGCCGCGACAATCTGGCCGAGTTCTACGAACTAGGCATGGGCGATCCGCACCCGGTGTCCGCTGTGCACGGCTCGGGCACCGGCGACATGCTGGATGCGCTGGTGGCGGTGCTCCCCCAGCAGGCCGAGGAGCCTGAAGAGCTCCTGGCGGATCTCTCGGTTGCCATTGTGGGCAAGCCCAATGCGGGTAAATCTACGCTGCTCAACGCACTGGTGGGGGAGGAGCGCGCCATCGTCAGCGAGATCCCCGGGACCACGCGCGACACCGTGGACAGCCTGATCGATTTTGAGGGCCAGCGCATCAAGCTCATCGATACCGCAGGCCTGCGCCGCCGCGGCAAGATCGAGCCTGGGGTCGAGAAATACTCGGCCATCCGCTCGGTGCGCGCCATCGAGCGCGCCGAGGTGGTGCTGCTGGTCATTGACGCCACCACCGGCATCACATCCCAGGATGCCCACATTGCTGGTTATGTGCAGGATGCCTGGAAGAGCGCTGTGATCCTGGTGAATAAATGGGATGCGGTGGACAAGGACTCCTACAGTATGGAGCAGTACACGCGCAACATCCGCCATGTGCTCAAGTTCATTGACTATGCGCCCATGCTGTTCATCTCGGCGATGGCTGGCCAACGTGTCAAGGAGGTGTTGCCCATGGCTGCGAAGGTTGGCGCCGAGCGCATGGTCAAGCTCAGCACCTCGCAGGTCAACCGCGTGCTGGAGGATGCCCAAGCGCACCAGCCCGCCCCCAACCGCGCCGGCCGCAACCTGCGTATCTACTACGGCACGCAGGTGCGTAGCGACCCGCCCACCTTCTTGCTATATTGCAACGACCCTAAACTGCTGCACTTTACCTATGAGCGCTATCTGGAGAACCGCATTCGAGAGGTATATGGCTTCCTGGGTACGCCGATCCGCATTGTGGCGAAGCAGCGTGAATGAGCCATAAGCCGTAAGCTCCCAGCCCGTCATTGCGAGCGAAGCGAAGCAATCTTCGAACTTGTAGCAAATTGGCTTGGGGATTGCTTCGTCAGCGCTGTGCGCTTTGCGGCGCAGCGCAATCCTCGCAATGACAACCTAGGGGTTGTGCTTCCCAGGCATCATCCGTAGGGGCGGGTCTCAGACCCGCCCTGCTTGTTATAGGGTGGACACGATAAGCCAGCGTGTGTGTGTCGTTCTGAGCGTAGCGAAGAACCTCTATAGCGTGTGTTTCAAACACATGCGTAGTATGGAACAAGCGCTAGCAAAGATCCTTCGCTGGTGCGGCTTCGGCGTCCTGGTGCAGACGGATAAACCCGCTCAGGATGACACGGTAGACGAGGTGATGGGCACTTCGAATGACACGTGGCCCGCTACTGTGTCGTTCTGAGCGCAGCGAAGAACCTCTGCGGCGTCGATTTCAAACACGCGCAGTTTGGAAGAGAGGGCGGCATGGATCCTTCGCTGGTGCGGCTTCGGCGTCCTGGTGCAGACGGATAAACCCGCTCAGGATGACACAGTAGACGAGGTGATGGGCACTTCGAATGACACGTGGCCCGCTATTGTGTCGTTCTGAGCGTAGCGAAGAATATCTGCGGCGTGGTTTTCAAACGTACGTAGTGTGGAAGAGGCGCCAGCAAAGATCCTTCGCTGGTGCGGCTTCGGCGTCCCTGGGTGTGCTGCGCTGCTACGCAGCGCTGTAGTTTGCTCGCAAACTACAAGTGTGCGCGGTGGTGGCTCGCCAGTCATTGCGAGCGAAGCGAAGCAATCCCCAAGCCGATACTTCAAAAAAAACAAGCCGCACATTGTGCGGCTTGTTTTTGCTTTGCCTTAGCTTTTAGCTAACAGCTAATCGCTGACAGCTGACAGCTACTTCACCGCCAACTTCGACAAGGCTGCCGTCACAGACTTGAGGTCCGCGGCGTGCGTCTTGAGCTTGTTCACATCGCCAGACTGCAGGCCGCTGCGCACCGAGTTCACGGTGCTGCTGGTCTTGGCCTCGTTGTCGATGATCATCTGCGTCCACTTCTCCAGGTTGACGATCATTGTCTGCGCATTTTTGGGCACGATGGGCAGCTTCTTCACGATCGGCACCAGGATGTCCAGCACTTGGTTGGCGCTGCGGGCGTACTTCACGGCCACGGCGTGCAGGCTGACGAAGGTGGTGGTGAGTTCCAGCGCCACTTCCTGGATGGAGTCGATCATCTGGGCGTTCTCGCGCACTGTGCTCGAGATCTGGTCCAACGAAGACGAAAGCTTGTTGGAGAATTTGACATAGCCGGTCTTGGAAGGCGCGGCAGTGGTGGGGCGGGCGTTACGCATGGGTAGGCTCCTATGGGAATGGGGAATGGCGGCAGTATAAACAACCTTCCCCGGTAAATTGCCTGCGACAAGGTTAAGAAATGGTAAAGCTCCTGCTGTATGCTGGAGCGGGCTATATAATTAACTCACCTTATGAGCGTCAACATCCACGCCAACCGTTACACTCCGGCTGAGGAGCTAGCCAACAGCATTTCGCACGGCATTGGTATCGTCTTGTCGATTGCCGGGCTGGCGGTGCTGACCAGCTTCGCCAGCGTGCTGGGCACGGCCTGGCACATTGTCGCCTGCAGCATCTACGGTGCGACCCAGATCCTGCTGTACACCACTTCGACGCTGTATCACAGCATACCCATTGAGCGCGCCAAAAAGTGGCTGCGCACCCTGGATCACTCCGCCATCTTCCTGCTGATCGCTGGCACCTACACGCCCTTCCTGTTGGTGAACTTGCGCGGGCCGTGGGGCTGGAGCCTGCTGGCCGTGGTGTGGGCGTTGGCCATCGCCGGCATTGCCCTGCAAGGGGTGATGCTCAAGCTGCCGCGCTGGGTCAACGCCATTCCCTACATCGGCATGAGCTGGCTGGTGGTGGTTGCCATCCGCCCGCTGCTGGAGAATGTGGCTCCCGGCGGCCTGTGGCTGCTGGCGGGCGGCGGGTTGGCCTACATGGTAGGCGTGATCTTCTATGTATGGAAAAAGTTGCCCTTCAACCATGCCATCTGGCACGGTTTCGTGCTGCTAGGCAGTGCCCTGCACTATTTCTCTATTCTCTTCTATGTAATTCCGCTTGCGGCGTAAGCCGCAGCGATAAAAAAAGCCCGCCATTTGGCGGGCTTTTTTGTTTCAGGCTAGACGGCGGGTGGCCGGCGCCCAAAGATGAGCGAGATCACGAACAGCACCAAGAAGATCACGAACAGCAGCTGTGCGATATCCGTAGCGGCGCCAGCAATGCCGCCAAAGCCCAATGCGCCAGCGATCAGCGCCACGATTAGAAAGGTAAGTGCCCAGTTAAGCATACATCCTCCTATTCTGCTGGCCGGGCGGCCAGCTACGGGGGACAACGGCAGTAGGGGAGCCAAGTTATCGCCAGGGGTTGACTCACATCCGGTTTTTATCTATTATAGGAACATGTTGGAACATGTAGGTATGAGTGCATGAAAACTCAGTACTACACTGCCACGAGTCTGGACGGCTATATCGCCACCGAGGATGATTCCTTGGAGTGGCTTTTTTCGCTGGGCGAGCTGGGTGAGAGCAGCTATCCCGCCTTCATTGCCGAGGTTGGCGCGCTGGTCATGGGTTCCAGCACCTATGAATGGATGCGGCAGAACGCAGACGCCGTCATCGCTGAGGCCGGCTCGGCCTGGCCATACACACAACCCACTTGGGTATTCTCCAGCCGCACATTGCCAGTGATTGCAGAGGCCGACCTGCACTTTGTGCGCGGGGATGTGCGCCCTGTCTATGATGAAATACGCGCTACCTTGGGCGACAAGAACTTGTGGGTGGTCGGCGGCGGCGAGCTGGCCGACCAGTTCTATGATGCCGCTTTGCTGGACGAGCTCATCGTACAGGTAGGCTCCGTCACTCTGGGGCGCGGTAAGCCTTTATTCCCGCGCCGCCTGTCCAGCAATGCCTTGCGCCTCACCTCCGTGCAACAGATGGGCACGGGCATGGTGGAGCTGCGCTACGAAGTCAACAAAGCGGCAGGGAAGGGCGCGGGCGAATGACGATATTGAGTGACAAACAGCGCGCCGCCAAGCCGCTCTACGAGGCCATGGCTGACGAGCTGCGCGAGCAAATGCGCACCGGCCGCCTGCAGCCCGGCCAGCGCATCCCCTCCGAGAGCGAGCTGTGCGAGCTGTACGGGGTGGGGCGCAACACCGTGCGCCACGCCATTGCTGACCTGACCGCCCAGGGCTACCTGCGCACGCTGCAGGGCGTGGGCAGCTTCGTCACTGAGCCGCGTGTCAGCAAGACCGCCGAGTACCTGCTGGGCTTCACGCAAGAGATGCAGATGCAAGGCCGCCAGGTGGGCAGCCGCGTGCTGGAGGCCAGCCTGGTGCCTGCCGATGCTTTCCTCGCCCGCCGGCTGCAGGTGCAGTTGGGTAGCCCCGTAGCCTTCCTCAACCGTTTGCGTTTTATGGATGGCGAGCCTACTGCTATCGAGCGGGCGTACCTGCCGCACGAACTCTTCCCTGGCATCCTTGAGCATGACTTTGCCAGCACCTCCCTCTATCAGATCCTGGCCGATGAATACGGCCAGCGGCCAGACCACGCCGAGCAGGAAATCGAAGCCAGCCTGGCCACGGGCCAGGTCGCTGAGCTGCTCGGCCTGCCGCAGCCCGCGGTGGTGTTCGTCTTCCACCGCGAGACGCGCACCGCCGAAGGCCGCGTCATTGAGTATGTCGATTCCGAAGTGCGCGCCGACCACTTCCGTTTCTATGCCAATCTCAAACTGCACGCTCCTGTGCAGGATTTTGGTTTCCGCCGTTTGCCAGTGCCCGCAGGGAGCGGGCGAGGGTAAGCGCGCTTGGCGCGTTACCTCTATAATCTTCCCATGCCCGCCGTCAGCGACGAACAAGTGCAAGCCATCGTGCAGCGCGTCACTGCCCAACTCGGCGCGGCTGGTGACCAGCCGATCGCCAAGCCAGTAGCGCCAGCCGCGCAAGCGGACGGCCTGAAAGTCCGCGTTGTTGCCCTCGGGGCGGACCACGGCGGCTACGCCATGAAAGAGGTGCTCAAGGAGCACTTGCAGGCCAACGGTTACACCATGCTGGACTGCGGCACCAATAGCACGCAAGCGGTGGACTATCCGGACTTTGCCGCTGCCGTGGCGCACAAAGTGGCTAGCGGCGAAGCGTGGCGCGGCATTATTGTGGATGGCGCTGGTATTGGCAGCTGCATGGCCGCCAACAAAGTGCGCGGTGTGCGCGCTGCCCTGTGCTACGACTACGCCACGGCGGTCAACAGCCGGGAGCATAACGATGCGAACGTGCTGACCCTGGGCGCAGGCCTCATCGGCCTGGCGCTGGCCAAGCAGATCGCCGATACCTGGCTGGCGACTGAGTTTGGTGGTGGCCGCCACGCCGGCCGCGTAGATAAGATCATGGCGATCGAAAAAGAGGCAACCCATGGCATACGATAGTGAACAAGTGCGAAAGATCGTGGAGATCGTCACGCGTGAGGTTTTGCACGCGCTGGCTGAGCAGGAACATGATCACATCCACGACAACTGCGAGCACTGCACGCAGGAGTGTGCCGATGGCATCTGCGTCAAAACTTGCTTTGACCGCGTCGGCCATGTCATCAACGCTGGCGCCGAACGCCTAACCTCTTCGTTGGGCGGTATTCCGGATGATCCCAGCGTCGCCAAACTCATCGACCACACCTTGCTCAAGCCGGATGCCACGCCGGACCAGATCGCCCAGTTGTGCTACGAGGCGCGTAAGTTCGGCTTCGCCTCGGTGTGCGTCAACCCGGGCTACGTCAAACTGTGCACCGACCTGCTCAAGAACACGGATGTCAAAGTCTGCACTGTCATCGGCTTCCCGTTGGGCGCCGATGCGCCGGACGTCAAAGTCTTCGAGACCGAGACGGCCCTGCGTGACGGCGCGACGGAGATCGACATGGTCATCAACATCGGCGCACTCAAAGGGCGTGACTTTACTCTGGTCGCCCGTGACATTGCCGGCGTAGTGCAGATCTCGCACGCCGCGGGTGTGCTGGTGAAAGTAATTATTGAAACCGCGCTGTTGGAGGAAGAAGAGAAGGTCACCGCCTGCTTGCTGGCCAAAGAAGCCGGCGCAGATTTCGTCAAGACCTCTACCGGCTTCTCCGGCGGCGGTGCAACCGCCGCCGACATCGCCCTGATGCGCCGCGTGGTCGGCCCCGACATGGGCGTCAAGGCCAGCGGCGGCGTGCGCGACTACGCCGATGCCAAGACCCTGGTGGACGCAGGCGCCACGCGCATCGGCGCCAGCGCCGGCGTCAAGATCATAGCGGGCGAAAAAGAAATGAGCAGCACACGCGTCAGCGCCGTGGCCGCTCCTGAGCCGGCAAAGGCGCATTGATGATTGCTCATTTTTTGACACTCTTGCAAAGCAGCCTGTCATTCCGAGGCGGCCTACGTATGACACCATTGACCTTTGTAGGTAAAGCCGAGGAATCCTTTAGGGCATTCAAAGGCAAGCTTGAATTCGGATGGCCTAAAGGATTCCTCCTCGCGCTAGCGCCGCAAAGCGGCGCTAGCCTGCTCGTTCGGAATGACAGATATACGCGAGGTTTCGTATGTTAATCGCAAAGATCATTGGCACCACCGTAGCCACCATCAAAGATCCCAAGCTGGAAGGCCGCAAGCTGCTCATCTGCCGTGAGGCGGATGAGACTGGCAAGGCCACTGGCAAGCCCTACGTCGCTATTGACACTGTCAACGCCGGCGTGGGCGACCTGGTGCTCACCGCCCACGGCTCCAGCGGTCGCCAGACCGACATCACCAAAGACACGCCAGTGGATGCGGTCATCATGGCCGTCATCGACTCGCTGCAGGTGGATGGCGCCAACACCTACAAGAAGTAACCATGGCTGAACTCGACAAAGACCTCCAGTCCATCCAGCAGGCCCGCCACATGGTCGAGGCGGCCTATGCTGCCCACCGCCAATGGGCCAGCGCCACGCAGGAGCAGGTGGACCGCGTGTGCCAGGCCATGGCGGATGCCGCCTACCAGGCCTCAGAGCGTCTGGGCCGCATGGCCAGCGAAGAAACCGGCTACGGCGTGCCGGAGCACAAGAAGCTCAAGAACGAATTCGCCTCCAAGCATGTGTGGGAGAGCATCAAGCACATCAAGACCGTGGGCGTGGTGCGGCACGACGCGCAGACGCGGGTCTATGAGATTGCCTGGCCGATGGGTGTGGTGGCGGCGTTGACCCCCAGCACCAACCCCACGTCTACCACCATGAACAAGATCCTCATCTCGGTCAAGGCGCGCAATGGGGTGGTGGTGGCCCCGCATCCGGCGGCGGTCAATTGCTGCGTGGAGACGGCGCGCCTGATGGCGCAAGCCGCCGTGGCCGCCGGCGCGCCGGAGGGGCTGGTGCAGTGTATGTCGCATATCAGCCTGCAAGGCACCAACGAACTGATGAGCCACCGCCGCACAGCGATCATTCTCGCCACCGGCGGCAGCCCCATGGTGCGCGCCGCCCATTCGCAGGGCAAGCCGGCCTACGGGGTTGGCCCCGGCAACGTACCGGTATATGTAGACCGCAGCGCCGATATTGAGCGCGCCGCTCGCTACATCGTGGCCAGCAAGTCGTTTGATTATTCGGTCATCTGCGCCACAGAGCAGGCCGTCATCGCCGACCGCCCGATTGCCTCGCGCCTGCAGCAACTCATGGAGAACGAAGGCGCGTACTTCATGACCGAGTCGCAGACCCAGGCCATGCGCACCACGCTGTTCCACCCGGATGGCAGCATCAACACCGCCACCGTGGGCAAGTCGCCCCAGGTGCTGGCTGGGCTGGCTGGCATCAGCATCCCGAGCCATGCGCGTATATTGGTTGCCAAGCTGCGCAAGATTGGGCGCGAGGAGCCGCTCTCGCGCGAGAAGCTCACCACCGTGCTGGGCTGGTACGAGGTGGATGGCTGGGAGCAGGGCTGCGACCGCTGCGTCGAGATGATTCTCTTCGGCGGGCGCGGCCACAGCGTCATCCTGCACACGGGCGATGACAAGATCGCTATGGCCTTCGGCTTGGAGAAGCCGGTGTTCCGCATTGGCGTCAACACCATGGGCACGCTGGGCACGATCGGGCTCACCACCAAGGTGATGCCCTCACTGACCCTCGGCTCGGGCGGTATCGGCGGCGCCATCACTGGTGACAACATCACCGTTCATCACCTCTTCAATATCAAGCGCATGGCGTATGAGACCACGCCGCCGCCCGAAGCCGCCATGCGGCCCGGCAGCGTTGCGGCTGGCCCCAGCCATGCGCCCTCTGCCAATGAGATCGAGAGTCTTGTTCAAGAAGTGGTACAGCAAATACTGCGGAGTAACTAACTGTTCACTAATCACTCATCACTAAGAAAGTAGAAGGAGAAAGAAATGGCACAAGATTTAGGTTTGATTGCTTTGGGAATGGTGGAAACACGCGGCCTGGTTGGCGCGGTGGAAGCCGCAGACGCCATGGTGAAGGCAGCCAACGTCGTGCTCATTGGTTCTGAGTACGTGGGCGGCGGTTATGTCACCGTGATGGTGCGTGGCGATGTGGGTGCGGTCAAGGCCGCCACTGACGCTGGCGCCGCGGCGGCCAAGCGCATTGGCGAGCTGGTGTCGGTGCACGTGATCCCGCGCCCGCACGAAAACGTGGAGATGATCCTGCCGCAGCAGACCCGCGGCAGCGTTGGCCGCTCTGGCGCTAAGTAACGGACGCACGATTGTCCGCTCCGCCGATCGCCGTTGCGCGTGATCCGGCTGCCGTCTTAGCCCGCGCCGCCGACGTGCTGCGCTGGCTGGGTGACCCTGAGCCAGCGCCGTTGGCCGAGCCGCCGCAAGGCGTGCTGTATGTCGGCGCGGACCTGGGCACGGCGTACCTCACCCTGGTGGTGCTGGATGAAAGCGGCACGCCCGTGGCGGGCGAGTATCAGTTCGCCCAGGTGGTGCGTGACGGCCTGGTGGTGGATTATGCCGGCGCGGTAGACCGCCTGGCGGGCATGAAGGCCCGCGTGGAAGCCTGCATCGGCCGCCCGCTGGAGTACGCCGCCAGCGCTTATCCGCCTGGGGTGCCGCTGGCCGAAGTGCGCGCCACCGCCAACGTGGTGGAAGCGGCTGGCCTGCGCTGCGAGACGCTGGTGGATGAGCCCAGTGCCGCCAATGCGCTGCTGGGCATCCAGAACGGCGCCATTGTGGATGTGGGCGGTGGCACGACCGGCATCGCCATCCTACGCGATGGCGATGTGGTCTACACCGCAGACGAGGCCACCGGCGGCACGCACTTCACGCTGGTGATCGCTGGTGCGCATAGTGTTAGCTTTGAGGACGCCGAGGCGATGAAGACCGACCCAGCGCAGCAAGCCCGTTTGCTGCCCGTGGTGCGCCCGGTGATGGAGAAGGTCGCCAGTATCACTGCCCGCCATATCGCTGCTTATGAGCAGCAGGAGGGCGGTACAGTGGAGCAGCTCACCCTGGTGGGCGGCACGGTGACCTTCCCCGGCATGGCCGAGGTGGTGCAGGAATATACCGGCATCGCCACCAGCGTTCCGCCGCATCCGGTGTTCGTCACGCCGATAGGCATGGCGCTGCGTAGCAGGGATGTCATTGCGAGGACGTGAAGCGGCGTAGCCGCTGAACGACGTGGCAATCTCCAAGTCGGACCGCTTCGTCATTGCGAGCGAAGCGAAGCAATCCCCAAGCAAGAATGGGGTTGGAGATTGCTTCGTCGGCGTCACTGCGTGACGCACTTCTCGCAATGACGAGCACGGGTTGTCATTGCGAGCGAAGCGAAGCAATCCCCAAGCTGGTTGGGTAGGACTGCTTGTAACGACAAAAACTAGAGGAGTTGTATGGCACAAGAAAAATTCTCATTACGCTGCTACTGCTATCTAGACCGCATGCAGCCGCAATACGCCGCCTTCGTCGGCACCATCACCCAGGGTGACCTGCCCACCGAGGGCATGGCCTCGTTGTATGTGGAAATGGCCCCCGGCAACGAAGCCTTCCGCATGGTGGATATCGCCGTCAAGGCTACTGAGGCTCGCCCCGGCGCCCAGCTGGTCGAGCGCGAGTTCGGCATGTTCGAGGTGCACTCCATAAACCAGGCCGCCGTCAAGGAAGCTGGCCAGGCCGTGCTCGATCGTTTGGGCCTGACCGTGCAAGACCGCATCAAGCCCAAGATCGCTTCACAGCAGATCATTACCAACGTCGACCCGTACCAGGCGCAGCTGCTCAACCGCTTCCGCAAGGGCAGCATGCTGGTGCCGGGCGAGACCATGCTGGTGATGGAAGTGGCTCCGGCGGCTTATATCAACCTGGCCTGCAATGAAGCCGAGAAGAAGGCCAGCATCAAAGTCATGCACGTTTCCTCTGTGGGCCGCTTTGGCCGCATGTGGTTGGCCGGCAGCGAAGCGGAGATCGTCACCGCCAGCGAAGCTGCCACCCAGGCGTTGAACGCGCTGGACGGCATCGAAGGCTAAGGAGTAGGTATGGCCAAGGTCTTTTACACCGAACGAGATATTGAAGACCTGGCGCGCCAGGGCGTGACCTCGCTCACCATCACCGAGGACACGGTGTTGACTGAGCTGGCGCGCGAGAGCGCGCGCCGGGCCGGCATCACCCTGGTGGACGAGAAGGACAGCCGTCCTTCTTCGGCGCCGGCGCGCCCGTACATCTCTGACGCGGTGTCGCCTGCTGCCAGTGCGTCAGCCAAACCGGCTGCCGGCGGCAGCGAGCTCGAAGCGCGCGTGTTCAGCGCGGTCAAGGCCAAGCTGGGCGGGCAGGTGGATGAAACCCTGCTGCGCACCATCGTGCAGCGCGTCATCAAGAGCCTGGGCAAATAATGATCTTCGGGCGCGTGCGCGGAGTCGCCATCAGCACCATCAAGTATCCCGACATGGCGGGTTGCCGCCTGCTGGTGGTGCAGCCTCTCAACAGCAAGCTGGAGCCCGTCGGCAGCTTGCAGGTGGCGGTGGACGTGGTCGAAGCGGGCGAAGGCGATCTGTGCGTCATGGCCCGCTCTCGTGAGGCCGCCCTGGCCCTGCCGGATGTCAAGTTTGTCCCCGTCGATCTGGCGCTGGTGGGCTTGGTTGACGAGTTGCAAGTGCGCCCCGACGGCGAGTTTGATTTCACCCTCAAAGCGGGCACGGCCCGATATAGCTAGATGATCATTGGCAAAGTTACCGGCACGGTCGTCACCACGCTCAGCCATGCGGCCTTTAAGCATCGCCGCCTGCTGGTCGTGCAGCCGCTGACCCTGCCAGGGGAGACACCCAGTGGCGATTTCATCGCCTTGGACAATACGCAGGCCGGGGTAGGGGACACCGTGCTGGTCAACCGCGAGGGCAACGGCGCACGCCAGGTGCTCGAGAACCCAGATGCGCCGGTTACCTCGGTCATCGTGGGCATCATTGATTCGCTCACTTTGCAGCCGCAAGACATCTCAGAGCTTGGCTAAGTTCTCAGTTGCGGTTGTATAATCGCAGCTTCGTATGGCACTCCCTCCCACTCCCACAAATCCTTCCGAAGACGTTGGCCCGCTTGACCGCCAGAATGTAGTGGCGCTCGAGGTCGAGAAGCCTTCGCAGGTTCGCCGCTTCCTGGTGGAGCTCATTGAGACCATCTTGCTGGCGCTGTTCCTGTTCCTGGCGATCAACTTTGTTTCGGCGCGCATCCGTGTAGACGGAGTGAGCATGGAGCCTAGCTTCCAACTGGGCGACTATGTGGTGGTCAACCGTTTGGCCTACCGCGCCGGCGAGATTGAGCGCGGTGATATTGTGGTCTTCCCGGCGCCCAACGACCCGGAGCTGGATTACATCAAGCGCGTCATTGCGCTGCCCGGCGACAGCATCGCCATCTACAATGGCGCCGTGGTGGTGAACGGCGTCACGCTGCACGAGCCCTATCTGCTGGAAGTGCAGCGTGGCAACTACGCCGAGCGCATCGTGCCCGCCGGCAGCGTCTTCGTGATGGGTGACAACCGCAACAACTCAGACGACTCGCGCAGTTGGGGCTTCTTGCAGATCGATAGCATCATCGGCAAAGCCATCTTCCGCTATTGGCCGGTCACCAACATGACCGTTGTTGAACATCCTGTACTTTTGCCCAACCAACCCTAAATTCTCACAAATTTTGCCGCGCTGGCATGGTAAAATGCCGCCTGCCCTTGATCTGGCGTTTGCGGTTTTTGCAAACGCCAAAAACAGCGAGAAGAGCAACGGAGTTGCTCTCGAAGCTGTGTAAAGCCCCCATCGTCTAGGGGACTAGGACGTGGCCCTTTCAAGGCTAAAACCGGGGTTCGAATCCCCGTGGGGGCATACGCAGTGCCTGGCGGCACTGCTAAGGGAGTTGCTAGTCCGCTGCGCGGACTAACGCAACTCCAGCGCGGTGGTTGGTACACATCCGCGGAGGGGCATACGCAGTGCCTGGCGGCACTGCTAAGGGAGTTGCTAGTCCGCTGCGCGGACTAACGCAACTCCAGCGCGGAGGTTGGTGCACATCCGCGGAGGGGCATACGCAGTGCCTGGCGGCACTGCTAAGGGAGTTGCTAGTCCGCTGCGCGGACTAATGCAACTCCAGCGCGGAGGTTGGTACACATCCGCGGAGGGGCATACGCAGTGCCTGGTGGCACTACGCCAAGAAACCCGCCTCATATAACTGAGGCGGGTTTCTTGGTTTAGGGCTATTTTGAATTACCCTTTAAGTTGTCCTTTAACTGGATGGTTGGTTGGTATGCGCAAAAGTACTCGAATTGCATCGTTGATTGTCTTTCTGGCGGTTGTTGTGCTTGGCGCCTATGTCGCTGTTCAGGTGCCAAAGCCAAACATGCACGAACAGGATATTTACTATTCTTACGTTGAGGGGGGTCGGCTGGTTGCTGGCGAGAACCCTTATGCACGCGTGCTTGAAAGCGATATGCGCCACAATGACAAGTACGCCACCTATTTTCCGGTCTTCTACGAGCTGTCATACGCAAGCCAGCTGTTGGGGCTGAACACCTTCGAGAGCTGGATGCTGTTCTGGAGCGTAATCTTCACCATTTTTCAGATGGGCACTGCTGTGTTGTTGTACCTCTCGCTGGTGCGGCGGGGTGTTGCGTGGGCAGGAGTCTTTGCTGCTGCTTTTTGGCTGCTCAGCCGTTGGACCCTGGGGATGGTAAGTACGCTGAATATGGACTTTGTGCCTATATTTTTCTTGATCGCCTCGCTGGAGTTGTTTCCGCGCAAGCAAAACCTCAGCCTGCTATTGTTTAGTCTGTCACTGGGCTTCAAGCAAATTGCCATCTTCCTGGTGCCCCTGTACATCATTTGGGTCTACCAGTCGGCTCCTCGCAAAGAATGGATGCAGCGGGTTGCCAAGGGCGCTGCGCTTATCGCCAGCGTGCCCCTTTTGTCTGCCCTGCCGTTTCTGGTCTGGAATGCCAAGGCGTTTGTCGTCTCCATGTTGTTCTCGGCCACGCGGGCCAGTAACAGCCTCGGCGGGGTTACCCTCGACGCCGCAATGGGGTGGGAAGGTTTGCGCGCCCGCCTGCCGATGCTGGCGCTCATGGGTCTTGTCTACCTCTTGGCATTCACTGGCGACTGGAAGAAGTATCTGCCCTCCACCTTGATAATGGCGGTCTTCATCAACTTCAACTCGGTGCTTTATCCGCAGTACTTTGTATGGCTGCTGCCCTTGATGCTGTTGCTGCTCAGCGACTTTCAGGACTTTGCCAAGCCCGCCCAGCCTGCCTGATAGGGAGTGCGCACAGGGCAGGAAATCTACGCCACTAGCCGATCAATAGGGCAGTTTCAGCCCCTTGACATTCGGCCGTCACTCCTTATAATGAAAATGAAATTCATTTTCAATAAGGAGACGTAATCACATGCGCTTCACTGTATTTGTTGTTATCGCTATGCTCCTGGCCGCTTGCGCGCCAGCTGCTGTTGCTAGCCCAGCGGACGGGCTGCAGGTTGTCGCCACCAACCCCATCCTGGCCGATGTTGTCAGCCGGGTGGGGGGCGAGCACATCAGCCTGACCACGCTGATCCCAGCCGGGGTGGACCCACACGCCTTTGAGGCCACGCCGCAGGATATTGCCAGGCTGGATACCGCCGCGCTGGTGTTCATCAATGGCTTGCACTTGGAAGAGTCGATCGAATCGTTGCTGCACGAAGCTGAAGAGGCCGGGAAGCTGGTCACCGCCTCCGATGGCATCGACGCTCTGGCTTTTGAAGACGAGCATGCGCACGAAGACGAACATGAGCACGAAGACGAACATGAGCACGAAGATGAGCATGCGCACGAGGGCGAACACGAAGATGAACATGCGCATGACCACCACGGGGAGGATCCGCATGTCTGGTGGAACCCGGTCAATATTCACGTCTGGGTAGACAACATCGCCGCGGCGCTGTCTGCGGCTGACCCCGCCAACGCCGCCAGCTACCAGGCCAACGCCGCCGCCTATAAGGCGGAACTGGCCGATCTGGACGCCTGGATCGTGGAGCAGGTCGCCAGCCTGCCGGCGGCCAACCGTAAGCTGGTCGTGGATCACCAATCACTGAACTACTTTGCTGAGCGCTACGGCTTTGAGAGCGTAGGCGCCCTGGTCAGCAGCTTCAGTACCCTGAGCGAGGCCTCCGCCGGCGAGCTGGCCGAGTTGGAGCACGCCATGGAAGATTTGGGCGTGCACGCCATCTTTGTGGGCAACTCCACCAACCCGGCTCTGGCCGAGCGCGTTGCGGCCGATACCAGGGTGCGCGTGGTGCCCCTGTACATCGAGACCCTCAGCGCTCCTGATGGCCCAGCCGCCACCTACCTCGAGATGATGCGCTACAACGTGAGCGCCATCGTAGACGCCTTGAAATAAGGCCTTCTAAAAAGGCGGCGCACACAGTGCGCCGCCTTTTTTGTTGCCTAAAGGCCGCCAATTTTCAGCCGTGCAAGATTACAGGATTTGATATAGTCACGCAACGCGAAGTTTTGTGATTGGCTGAGGTGTGCATTTGAACGTGGAATGGGGTTATGCAGTTGCTCTCGTGGTAGCCGGTGTTATCGCTATCGGGGTAGCTTTGAGCAATCGGCAGCGCCAGGCTTACAACGGCGGCAGCCCGCTGATGCTGTTCCTGCTGGGGCTCAGCTGGTGGTCATTCACCTATGCACTGTTCTGGCTGCGCGTACCCGGCCCCACCACCTTCTTTTGGCTGGATCTTACATACATCGGTGTGCTCATTGTGCCCACCGCGCTCTTCTGGTTCACGCTGCAATTCACCGGCCGTGGCCGTTACCTCACCGGCCTCAGTCTGCTCTTGCTGCTCATTGTCCCCGTACTTACCCTGGTGCTGTTGTGGACTGACCCGCTGCACGGTCTGTTCTTTGGCGGCAAGCGTGTGGCAGGGCAGGGGGTGATCTTTGAAGGCGGCTTTGGCTTCTATGCCAATCTGGTCTATGGTTACGGCCTGGTGCTGGTGGCGGTTGGTTTCCTGGTCCAGGCATTGCGCCAGGCGCGTGACCTGTATCGCAGCCAGATCTTTGCAGTGCTGGCCGGCATCAGCATACCCATCCTCACCAATGTGCTCAGCCTGCTGGGCGTGACCCCGTTCCCCAATCTCGACCTGACGCCGTTCACCTTTACCGTCACTGGCATCATTTTTGCCTATGCCCTGTTCCGCCTCGGCTTGCTGGACATTGTGCCCATCGCCCGCCACACGCTGGTGGAGCAGATGAGCGACAGCCTGGTGGTGTTGGACGCCCAGGACCGCGTGGTGGACATGAACCCCGCCGCCTTCGCGCTGCTTGGGGTTGAAGGGCGCGAAGCGATCGGGCAACCCGGCAGCGCCTTGTTCGGCGCCTGGCCGCAACTCAATGCCTTGTTGTTGCAGATGCGCCCGGCTTCGCAGGAACTTTTGCTGGGCAGCGATTCGGAGCGCACGGTGGAGTTGCAGATTTCCCCCTTGTATGACCAGGCCGGCGCCTTTGAGGGCCGCCTGATCGTGATCCGAGACATTACCCAGCGCGTTATCGTGGAACGCCAGTTGCGCGAGCAGATCGCCGAGAACGAGGAGTTGCAAGCTCAGCTGCGCGAGCAAAGCATTCGCGATCCGCTGACCGGTGTGTTCAACCGGCGCTATCTGGAAGAATCGCTGCGGCGCGAGCTGGCCAATGCCCAACGCAAGAACGAACCCCTCAGCCTGGTAATGCTGGATATTGACCTCTTCAAGAGTTTCAACGACACCTATGGCCACGCTGTGGGTGACCAGGTGTTGCAGGCGCTGGGGCGCACTTTGAATGAGAACACGCGCACCGGCGATATCGTCTGCCGCTATGGCGGCGACGAGTTCGTGGTGGTGTTTCCGGGCGCCACGGCCGAGACGGCGCGCATACGCATCGACGAATGCCGCCAGGCCTTCGCCCAGCTGCCGATCGAGATACAGGGCCAGCAGATCCACTCCACGATCTCGGCAGGGGTTACTTCGTATCCTGCAGACAGCGAGGATGTGGATAGCCTGCTCAACAGTGCTGACCGCGCCCTCTACCAAGCCAAGCAAATGGGCAAGAACCTCACCGTCATCCTGCCTCGTTAGTAGGCTAACAGCAAGCCTGCTTGCTAGCTTGCAAATCTGTTAGCAGAAGCCTAAACGAAAATCAGTTAAGCTGGGCGGGGTTACTTGCAGTTATGCAAGTTTGAGGGGGGAGTGCGGAGGCGGCTATATCCGGCAAGCGTTTAATAGCGATCCTGAGTTGGCTGGTTTTGCTCCTGGGGCTTGTGGTTTATCTCGGCTGGGCTATTCACAGCCCAGAGCTCGCTGCAATTTTGCCAAATCAAGCTGCAATGAAGGCCAACACGGCGTTGTGCTTCATTTTGCTTGGCACGGTACTGGTGCTACGGCTCGGCGAACGCGCCGGCTCCGCCTGGCCCAAACGCCTGGCGGCGTTGGTGCTGCTGATCGCGGTGCTGACCCTGGCACAGTTTGCATTCAACATTAACCTCGGGATTGACGAATTCCCCTTTGCCGACGACATGAGTTCGGTGAGCACGGATGCTCCGGGCCGTATGTCCGCATCCACCGCCGTGGCGATGGCGGTGATGGCGCTGGTGCTGCTTTTTGAGGAACGCTGGTCAGACACGCTGCGCCGCTACATACTGGTGCTGGTGCAGGTGCTCAGTTTTAGCGTGTTTCTCAGCTATCCGTTTAGCCTGGCCTTTGGCAACAGCCTCTTTTTATACAGCGGCATGGCGCTCAACACCTCGATTCTCATGGTGTTCGCCACCCTGGTGCTACTGCTACAGTTGCCAGAGCGCGGCTGGATGGACCTCATCATCGCCCGCACTGCGCAGGGCGCCGCCACCCGGCGTCTGCTGGCTACTGTGCTGCTGGTGCCCTTCGTGCTCGGCTGGCTCATCTATTACGGCGAAGATCTCGGCTGGTACGATACCGCCTTCAGCCGCTCCACCTACACGATCACGGCCATGCTGCTGTTGGGCGCCATCGTGGTCACCAGCGCCGAGCGCCTGCACCGTGCGGGGCAAGCGCGCAAGACGCTGGAGCTCAACCTGGATGCGGTCTCGCGCCAGCTCAACTCGCTCATTGAGAATTCGCCCTCTGCCATCTCCATCAAAGATGTAGATGGCCTCTATCAACTGGTCAATTCAGAATTTGAGCGCCTGGTGCAGATGCCTAGCCAGCAGATCCTCGGTAAGGATGCCGATGCCGTGTTCGACGAGCCTTTGCTCGAGATCGTGCTGGAGAATGAGGTGCAAGCCTTGCTCACCCGCCGCCCCGCCACTACGGAGCTGACGGTGGTGTTGGATGGGGTAAGCCGCAACTACCTCAACCTGCAGTTCCCACTGCTGGACGAGCAAGACGAAATTACCGGCCTGGGCGGTATTTGGACAGACATCACGGAGCAGAAGCAGTTGGAAAGCAGCCTGCGCCGCAAGAACCTCGACCTGGAGCGTTCCAACCAGGAGCTGGAGCAGTTCGCCTACGTGGCCTCGCATGATCTGCAAGAGCCGCTGCGCATGGTATCGAGCTATATGCAGCTGCTCGAATCGCGCTACAAAGACAAGCTTGATGATGACGCCAAAGAGTTCATTAGCTTTGCAGTAGACGGCGCAACGCGCATGCAGCGCCTGATACAGGATCTGCTGGCCTTCTCGCGCGTGGGCACCCGCGGCCGCGCCCCGGAAGAAGTGGACTCGGCAGTCTCGCTGGCTGAGGCGCTGCAGAACCTCTCCGTGCGCATTCAGGAGAACGGGGCGCGCATACAGCAGGGCAAGCTGCCCACGGTGTTCGTGGACCGCAACCAGCTCACCCAAGTGCTGCAGAACCTGGTGGGCAATGCCATCAAATTCCGGGCGGAGCGCGAGCCCATCATCAAGATCAACGCCGAGCGGCGCGGGCACTTCTATGAGTTCCGCGTGGAAGACAACGGGATCGGCTTTGACCAGAAGCACGCCGAGCGCATCTTTGTCATCTTTCAGCGCTTGAACAGTCGTGAACTGTACGAGGGCACTGGCATTGGCCTGGCGATCAGCAAGAAGATCATCGAGCGCCACGGCGGCCGCATCTGGGTAGAGTCGCAGCCGGGGCAGGGCACTACGTTCTACTTCACGCTGCCCGGTCAGCTGGACTCGGTGCCTGAAGCTATAGAGGATGAAGACATGTTACCGGCGCAGGCAGCCAACCCAGCCGAAGCCGACACGATGGAGCAGCGCGCTAAACGCTTGATCTAGCTGTAGAGGAGTCATTATGGAAAGTGGTCAACTGATCGATATTTTGCTGGTGGAAGACAACCCTGGGGATGTGCGCCTGACGCAAGAGGCATTCAAAGATGGCATGCTGCGTAACAACTTGCATGTGGCCATGGATGGCGAGCAGGCGATGGACTTTCTGTACCGCCGCGGCCAGTTTGCGGATGCCCCGCGCCCAGACTTGATCCTGCTGGATCTCAATTTGCCCAAGATGAATGGCCGCGAGGTGCTGGCCGCCATCAAGCAGGATGCCGACCTCAAGCAGATCCCGGTCGTGGTGCTTACCACCTCACAAGATGAGGCAGACATAACCGAGAGCTACCGCCAATTCGCCAGCTCGTATATTGTCAAACCTGTGAGTATGGACAAGTTCCTGAAGGTGGTGAGCTCCTTCAAGCAATACTGGCTGAGCGTGGTCAAGCTGCCCCCGCCAGAATAATGCCTGCGCCATTAATGCCAAAGAGCCCGCAAATGCGGGCTCTTTGATTTGTTGCGCAGCGACAGCCTAGCTCACGAAAGTGAGGAGTGCTGCCGCTGCGCTAAGACGGATACTATCCATGGGCAACACCTCCTCGCGTGTGGAGTAGCGATTGGGGATGTACGGGTGGAGTATTACATATACCGGGGGGCGTGTCAAACGGTTACGCTGGCCAGTTGGCTCAGGCCGGGGCCCACTTCTCATCATCACTGACGTCAAACTCGCGCATTTCGCCAGTGGCGATGTAGGCGGTGCGCTCGCAGATGTTGATCACGCGGTCAGCCAGGCGCTCCAGGTTGTGGCAGGCCCACAAGAGGTGGTTGATCTGGTCAATGCCCTCCGGGTCGGCGATCATCTGGTCCAGAATCTCGCGCTGCACCTGGTTGAACAGGGCGTCCACCTCATCGTCCTGCTTGGGGACGGAGCGCGCCAGCTCGACCTTGCCAGTCACGAAGGCTTCCAGCGCCTTGTGCAGCATATCCACGCCGATCTCGGCCATGGCGCTGAGCCCGGCGGGCGGCTTGAGGCGCGGGTGCTCGCCCAGGTTGTGGGTGATGCGCGCAATGCCCTTGGCATAGTCGCCCATGCGCTCCAGCTCGGTGATGACCTCGAGCACGGCAGTGAGCATGCGTAGGTCACGCGCCATCGGCTGCTGGGTGGCGATCAGGGTAATGGTGCGCTCCTCGATCTCGAAGCGCTTGGTGTTGATCTTCTGGTCGTTCCTGTAGATCTCTTCAGAGAGGGCGAAGTTGCGCTCCTTGAGCGAGCGCACCGACTGCAGGGTGGCTTGCTCCACCATGCTGCCGAGCAGCAGCACCTCGTCCATCAGTTCCCCTAGTTTGCGTTCCAGTGTTTCGCGCGTGTTTGCGTTCACAGCTACCTCAACCCTCATTATACGCCCTCAGTATACGGCCTCTGCGGGCGGCGTTCTTTATGAAAAGGTTAAACCTTTGTTTCCGGCCCGCTTTGGATCTGTGCACAGTGAACATAGTTTGCTAGTATAATGAGAATGAATTTGTATCAAAAATATCATATTAACACCCAGGTTGAAACGAACCTATGACAAGTAGCCCCCAAGTTAGCCCCGCCATGCAGCGCTATGCTGCTGAGGTATTCCGCATCCAGCAGGATGAGGGTAAAGTCTCGCTCTCCCATCTGGCTGAGCAGGTGGAATCCTCCCCGCAGGCGATCGCCCGCATGGTCAAGCGCCTCACCGATGCTGGCTTCGCCACCTACGAGCCGTACCGCGGTGTGCGCCTCACCAAAGAGGGTGAGCGCATCGCCATGCCGGCCCTACGCCGCCACCGCCTGGGCGAGGTCTTCCTCGTCAAGGTGATGGGTTACGACTGGGCCTCGGCCCACGAGCTCACCGATGTGTTCGAGCGCGGCATCAACGAGGAGCTCGAAGACCGAATTGACCAGCTGGCCGGCCACCCGACCAACTGCCCGCACGGCGAGCCGATCCCGACCAAAGACGGCACGATCACCTTCCCCAACGACGGCCCGCTAGTGGACAAAGAAGTGGGCGTGAGCTGCAAGCTGACGCGCGTGCGCACCCACGATGTGGACAAGCTGCGCTACATTGCCAACCTGGGCCTGACCCCGGGCGTAGAGTTCACCCTGGTGAGCCGCGCACCGTTCAACGGCCCGCTGCGCCTGCAGATGGGCCGCAACGACCAGGTGATCGGCTACGAGTTGGCAAGCAGCCTATGGGTGGAAGAGCTTTCTAAGTAAGTAAGGACAGGGGAGATTATGTTTGTACTGCGATGGTTAGGGCGGTTGGCGATGCTGGCCGCCTTTTTGTTTGCCTTCTGGCTGCTGTTTCCCGACATCATTCGCCCGGCCTACCAAACGCTGTGGGCACTATTTGGTCCATGGCTATTCGCGGTCGTGCTAGTGGCGACGTTGCCGCTGGGGCGCAGGCGGCGGTAGTAGACAAACACTGGGTATTGTGGAATACTCACTATCTATTGGGCTGTAACAGGGAGGAACATATAATCTGTGAATATATTTGTTAGCTCAACTCAAAGAGACCTTGAGGACCATCGCGAAAGCCTTCGCCTTGCTATTGAAACCAGTGGCCATCATTTTGTTGGCATGGAGCACTTTGGTGCAAACACCTATCCTGCACTTGATGTGTGTTTTCGTGAACTAGATAAATGTGAAGTTTACATTGGTCTATTAGGCTCTTATTATGGTTCAGTTCCTAGGGGAAGAGTCCTCTCCTATACTGAACTGGAGTATCAGCATGCTCGACTACATGGTAAGCATCCGATTGTTCTTGTTTCAACTCAATCCACTATAACTAGCACGTTGCCTAGGGAACGACGGGAAAACATACAGCGTTTGGCTCGCTTTAAAGCTAAAATCAAGCACCATCATACAGTCAGCCACTTCTTGTCCCCCGAGGATGCAGCTTGGCGTGCCTTGGCAGCAATCATGAAGTTCGAAGCTTCAAAGCAGGCTAAAAGGAGACCATAAAAATGGCAAACTCTCAAACTTATTCAATGCTGCCCTCAGTACATTATCAAGATGAGAACTTCCCAAGCATTCTTCCAGTAGCTGCTGTTCCCGTTAGATTAGAAATGCTGGCAAATGACATGCGATATGCATTGCTTCATAACAATGCGCCATTCTCGACGATATCTGCCGAACTTTTTGAGTCGCTCAAACGCGAAGCCTCAAGGTCAATAAAGAATAGCAAGAAATTTGCAAGTGACGCTAAATTGGTAAGACTGAGCTTTGAACTTTGTCGACCAGGTGGGGGCAAGTGGTTGAGGTTAGCTGATGTGCCTTTTGTTGTAGGTAAGGACTTACAGGGTTACTCTATTGCGCTCGGAATTGATTCGTGCTTGGAGCAAATGAGTTTGTCCTTTAAATACAAGTCTAAAAAGTTTACTATTATTGCGCCTGAGTCTCTACTAGCAGGAAGAAAGAACTCCCGGAAAATGGAATTACCCTCGCAGATGGCTGAGGCAGAAAAAATGCTTGAAGTGGGGAATCCCGCAGTATCAGTCATGATGGTTCATGCTGCAATTAGGAAGAGTTTGCAGAATGTTGATAGTGACCTCGGACACTTTTTAGCTGATGCGAGTTTCTCAGATTCCAAACCTGATAAATTTGAGTGGCTTGCTCCAGCTGTGGGGCAAAAATTGAAACGCGTTTTTGAGTTGCATAAGGATGCCAGCTTGTCTGACAACGAACTATCACCTAAAGAAGGGCAGGAAGCCATTCGGATAGGGAAAGAGGTTATTCGGGATTTTCAGATTCATGATTCTCAGAAACTTCTAGACTCTAGGTTTGAAATTGTCCAAGAAGGACGAGGATACTACTTCTTCTTACGCACAGGTTCTGCTTTAACAGTTGTTTCTGGGGGTGAATTTTCAAGTAAGAACGAGGTAAGGCAAGCTATTAAGTCGTTGATTGTGAGTTCTGCTAACGATGATGCCTATATCAGGGGGGGGACTGAAAGTAATCATTTTTTTACTATTAGGGCAAAGGATCACTCGGTACTAGCAACAAGTAACAAGCTGCACAGCAGGCCTAGCAGGGATGCGCAAATAGAGATTGTAAAAGAAGTTGCGGCAGTCTCGCCCATTAAAGATATGACTCCCTGACCTTGAATGTGCCTTGGGTACATTGTTTAGCATAGTTACTTGGATGAAGCTGGTTGAGGCAAGTTAGTTGGCAAGAGCTACTTGGGATTGTGAACGAAGGTGCTCTGAACTCCTGTTGCTTCCGCCCCTGAGCGGCAGTCCGTCTATCTCGCCGTCAAGGCTACTCGACGATCACCGCTTCTTCCGCCCCGTGTACGCCGGCGCGGTCAGCGCGTATATCGTGCACAGGCGCGTGTCCAGCATGCGGGCGCGAATGCGCGAGTCCATGTCTTCCAGCCGGTCGGCGGTAGTGATGACCGTGGGCAACTGGGCGTTGTAGCGGTGGGTGAAGAGCTGATACAGCTTCTCACGCGCCCAGGGGGTGGCGGATTGCGTGCCCAGGTCGTCCAGCACCAATAGTTCGGCGTTGCGGATCTCCTCGAAGCGCTGGTCGTAGCTCACCGGGCTGGTGGGGTTGAAGGTGGCGCGCAGATGGTCGAGCAGGTCCGGCACCATGATGAACAGCGGCATGCGCCCCAGGTCCTGTGCATAGTTGGCGATGGCGGCCGCCAGGTGGGTCTTGCCGCTGCCGTGGCTGCCGGTGAACACCAGCCAGCCCTTGGGCTTCTCGGCAAATTTGCGGGCGGCGTCGAAGGCCTTCTTCAGGCTGCGGCTGTCGGCGGCGGGCAGTCCCTCGTCTTCACGCAGGTCAAAGCTGGCAAAGTTGCGCTCGCGCAGCAGGTGCAGCGAGGACAGCTCGTTGCCGCTGTCGTCGGTGGGGCGGCGGAAATCAGGCGCCAGGATGCGGATCTGGCTCACCAGCTCCGGGTCGCTCAGGCGCGAGCGGATGCGGCCCTCGATCTGGTCCAGCGAGAGGTTTGTGGTCACGATCAGCGGCAGGCGGTTGATGTAGCGATGGTTAATGATCTGGAACAGCTTCTCCTGCGCCCAGGCCGTGGTGTTCTGCGTACCAAAGTCATCCAGGATCAGCAACGGCGCCTGACGGATTTCTTCGAAGCGCTCTTCAAAGCTCTCTTCGCTGGAGCCGTAGGTGAAGCGCAGGCTGTCCAGCAGATCGGGCACAGTGATGAAGATGGTGGGTAGCCCAACCTGCACGGCGAAGTTGGCGATGGCGGCCGCCAGATGCGTCTTGCCGCTGCCGTAGCCGCCTTCAAAGAGCAGCCAGCCTTCCATCGTCTGCGCAAATTGCTGCGATTGGTTGAAGGCCGTCTCCAGCGAGTCGGCCTGGCGGGCAGGCAGCCCCACGCGGCCGCGCGGCTCAAAATTCTCGAAGGTCAGCTGGTTGAGCTCGTCCAGGCGGCTGATGGCGTACAGGCGGCGGCGCGCCTGCTGCGCCACCTCGTCTTTGCGGCAGATGCAAATCACCGTGCGGCCGAATTCAGGATCGCCCAGCGGCTTGTCGGCGCGCACGTAGCCCAGGCCGCCACAATGCGGGCAGTTGGGGTCGCCAACCGTGTCCGGCTGCAGGTGGCTGTTCTGGTTAGTGTTCGATGAAGTCTGAGAATTCACCTTCGACGTATTTTCGCCGATCTTTTTCAGAATTCCCTTGAGTTCGTCGCTCATCGTGTCCTTTTTCCTGCCATCGGCGCAGGATGGCCTGTACATAGCTCCACGAGCGGGCGTTGTTCTCCACGGCGATGCGCATCGCCTCTTCCAGCCACTCGTGAGGAAACTCGCGCTCAGCGTCCTTGAGCGCATCCGCCATCATGGGGGTGATGGCGCCAATGTTGCGTTCGTAGAGCGCAAAAATGTTGGGGCGCTCGTGGGCCAGCTCTACCGGGTAGCGCGGGTCTCCGCTTGGTTGCCACTCGCCGCTCTGCACGGCTTCGTATAGCGCACGGCCGCGGGCCGAGTTGAGGAAGTAGAACTGGCGCGCTTGCCCGTCTAATTCTAGCTGGGCGTGCAGCAGCGTGCCACGTTCTACGGCCGCCGCCAGCCCGGATTCCAGGTCTTGCTCATTGCCCGGCAGGCCAGCCATGAACAGCGCATCTTCGGTGAAGTCTTGCGGCTGCAGGTAGCGGGCTTCGCCTTCCATGCGCTCCAGCTTCCACAGCGCATACAGCGTCACCTTTAGTTCAGCCAGGCTGTCGATCTGCGGCAGCAGCTCGCTGAAGAATGGGCCGGGCAGGCGCGTGAAGCGCACTTTGCCAGCCGGGAACCCGCCGAAGTTACTGTGGCTGCTGCCCGGCTTTGCGCTCATTGAACCCTGCAAAATCCACGTTGCGCGTGGCCGCGTTCTCAAACTTGGCCAGTTTCTCCAGGAAGACCAGCTCCACCACACCGGTGGGGCCGTTACGGTGCTTGCTGATCATGATCTCGGCAATGTTCTTGCGCATGCTCTCTTCTTCATATTGATCCGGGCGATGGATGAACATGACGATGTCTGCATCCTGCTCCAGCGAGCCGGATTCGCGCAGGTCAGACAGCATGGGGCGCTTGTCGGCGCGCTGCTCCACCGCACGCGAAAGTTGGGCGGCAGCCAGCACGGGCACGTTGAGTTCACGCGCCAGCACCTTGAGGCTGCGTGAAATATGCGAGACTTCCTGCACGCGGTTGTCGTTGCGGCTGTCGCCCTGCATGAGTTGCAAATAGTCCACCACTACAAGGTCCAGGCCGAATTCCATATGCAAGCGGCGGCACTTGGCACGCATCTGCGTGGGCGAGATGCCCGGCGTATCGTCGAGGAAGACTTTGATGCCGCCCAGCGTCTCGACCGCCTGGGCGAACAGGTCCCATTCGTTCTGCTCCAGCTTGCCGCTAAGCATCTTTTGGGAGTTAATGCCGGTTTCCTGCGAGAGCAGACGCGCTACCAGTTGCTCGTTGGACATTTCCATCGAGAAGATGGCAACATGCTTCTTGTGCAGCTGGGCAGCGTTTTTGACGATAGACATCAGGAAGCTGGATTTACCCTGGGCCGGGCGGCCAGCGATGATGAGCAGGTCTGAGGGCTGCATGCCGCTCAGCAAACGGTCCAGGTCGATGAAGCCGGTGGGCACGCCGTAGAACTCTTCGTTGCGGCGTGAGAGTTGGTCAATGCGGTCGTAATAATCGCTGATGACCTGCTTGATGGGCTTGAGGTCGGTGGAGAGCTGGTGGTCGCTGGCGCCGAAGACGGCCTTCTCGGCCTCCTCGATGGCCGCCTCAACGCTCAGGTTCTCCTGATAGGCGGTCTTGGCGATCTTGTTGGCGGCTTCCAGCAGGCGGCGGCGGATGCTGGTCTGCTGCACCAGGCGGCCATAGGCCTCGGCGTGCAGCGAGCTGGGCACATTGTTGACCAGGCCAGTCAGGTAGGCCGGGCCGCCGATCTCGGCCAGGTGGCCCTGCTTGTCCAGGTCTTCGGTGACGGTCAGCAGGTCTATGGGGATGCGCTGCTCGTGCAGGCGGGTAAAGGCTTCCCACACCCAGCGCAGGCGGTGAATGTGGAAGTCGTCGCCGGTGAGGAAGTCGGCAACATCGTAGTACGCCTCAGGGTTGATCAGCACCGAGCCAATGACGGCTTCTTCCGCCTCGCGGCTGTGCGGTACCAGTTGCTGCGGGCCGGTCGGCTGCTGTATGTCTGAGGAGTACGCGTCGTTCATTTAGTTGTTCTTGCCCTTGGTGGGCTTACCGTTCTCGTCATCATCATCGGTGATGTCGAGCTTGGAGAGGAAGTCTTCAAAGGCTTCCAGGCGCTCTTCGCGGGGGTTGACGCTCGTATCGGTCATCTCGGTCTCTTCCAGCAGAGGGCGCTCGCGGTCGCTATTCTCGTCCATGTCTTCTTCGGGGATGATACCGGCCGCGTCCAGCACGGTGCGCGCCACCAGGATGGGCACATGCGTGCGCACGGCGACGGCCAGCGCATCCGAGGGGCGCGAGTCGATCTCGATCGTGCGCCCGTTGACCTCCACCACGATGTTGCCGTAGAACACATCGCCCTTGAGGTCATGCACTTCGACGCGTATCACGCGGCCGTCCATGCCGCGCACCACTTCACGGATCAGGTCGTGCGTCATTGGGCGCGCCACCTCGACCTCTTGCAGGGCAAAGGTGATCTGCTCGGCCATGTACGGGTCGATCCAGATGGCCAGATAGCGGTCGGCCTCGGCCTCACGCAGGATCACTACGCGCTGCTGAGACATAAGCCCAACGCGGATGCTATCGATGACGACTTCTATCATTTCGCTCATGTGTGTGCCTCCGGGCCTTGGTGTGCCCCGGGGTGGAGTTCAGGATTGTGGCGCGGGCGCCGTCCAATAACAGTGCGCTATTTTATCACTCGCCTTCTGGGCTGGACGGCGTGCAGTTGGCGTGCGCTCAGCCAACCTTAAAGGAATTTTGCGACCAAAGCAAAGTTCCTGGGGTTCTTTAAGGTTTGTGCGTTATAATTTCGGCCGATATACATGAAAGAGTTTAGGCGCTTCTCTCTCTTAAGCACGTTGGGGGTCACTGTACATGGCGCGTAAACTGTCCCAAGCTAGCAAAACAAAGATATTGTGGGTGGAAGGCCGTTGGATCAGCAACGGCGAATTTGTGCCCGCCTTGCTCAAAAAGGGTTTTCAAGTCCAGCGTGTCTCCAGCGGTAAGGATGCACTGGAAGCTGTGAGCGAAGGCAAGTACGACCTGGTGATCCTGGACGCGGCTTCGATGCGCACCAACGGCCGCCGCATCTGCACCTCCATTCGCAACCTGGTGAATGGCATGCCCATCTTGCTGATCTCAGATCCCAACCGCCCGCTGGAGCCAGATTTTGAATGCGCCAACGAGGTGCTGATCTTGCCCTTCACGCAGCGCAAGCTGCTGAACCGCATTGCCCCGCTGCTGCCCACCGAGGAGGGCAGCCTGCTGAGAGCTGGCCCGATCGAGCTGGACCTGGACAGCCATGCCGTGAAAGTGGGCAGCAAGAAGACTGTGCTCACCCCGCGCCTGGTGCGCCTGCTGCAAATGCTGATCGACAACAAGGGCGAAGTCGTGGAGCGCAATACCTTGTTCAAAAAGGTGTGGAAGACGAATTACACCGGGGATACGCGCACGCTGGATGTGCACATCAGTTGGCTGCGCAACGCCATCGAGAAAGACCCCAAGAAACCCAAGCTGCTCGCCACTGTGCGCGGTGTCGGTTACCGTCTTGATATCTAGTGGCCCTTTGGGCCACTTTGTAATTTCTACCCGGCTGCGCCGGGTAACGAAATTACACGCGTAAATGACGACTGTGAAGATGCTTGAACTGCAAGCGTTTTTTGCGTTCTAGAGCCGCATAGGATAATGGGGCTGACGAAAGTGAAGCAATTCTGCCGAAGGCAGCGTCATGAAGTAGTCCTCCGCTGGATACCCCACCGCTTGCGGTGGGGAGGAAAGCGGAGTTGTTTTCCCTACCTTAGGGGAGGAAAACTGGAGAAAGGGTGGGGGAATTTTTAGGTCGTGTCGCCCTGAGCAGAGCGAAGGGCAATCATAGAGTTGGTAAAAAAAGTCACTACGCAGATGGTAAGTTGTCTGACTTGGAAGTATTCTTTAGAGAAGCAGGCGAGCCGGGCACAAGGACCAAAGCCCCGCCGCTTGCGGCGGGGGTTCGTCATTCCGAGGCGGTTTCTGTAGGCTAGCCGGTCATGAATCAAGTCAGCCGAGGAATCCTTTAGGGCAAGCAAAGTCTAGTAGGTCTTACACTAAAACAAAAGGCGGGTCATTGACCCGCCCTTTTCCTTATTACTTATCACTGATTACTGCTCACTCGCCGTGCCGGTATGCTTCCAGCGTCAGGCACTTTACGCCGCCGCCAGACTTTGTAAACTCGCTCATCTCCAAAGTAACTACCTCAAAGCCAGCCGCCTGCAGCGCCGCCTGGAAGCCTGGTGCCAGCCGCGTGCTCATGATCACGGTGTTGCCTAGCACCATGGAGTTGCACGCCAGCTTGCCCGCTTCCTCGTCGTTGACCTCGATCAGCGTCACACCCAGGCCGCGCAGCAGCTCCAGGCTGCTGGCGCCGATGGCCGAGGGGGCATAGGCCAAAGTGCTCTCGTTGAGCGGGCACAGCACCGTATCCACATGGAAGTGCGGCGCCAGCACCTCGATCGGTAGCACCTCAACGTTGAGGATGCGCTGCAGATGCGGGTGGGCCTGCTTGTCGCTGCGTACTCCGTAGCCCGCAAAGATGCGTCCGTTCCAGTACACCGCGTCACCGTTGCCCTCGAACAGCACATCCTCCGGCAGGTGGTGGATGGTGTAGCCGCGCTCGGCAAAGCGCGCCACCTGCGGCTCCACTTCGCCCGCCCGTTCCGCAAAGCGGAAGCGGCTGGCGATGGCCTGCGTACCGTACAGAAAGATGGAGTCACCCGTGAAGACCGAATCCGGCCAACCCGGCATGGGGTCAAAGACCTCCACCTGTGCGCCGCGCTCCAGATACAACGTGTGCAGGGCATCCCATTGCTGCTGGGCCAACTGGCTGTCTACCTTGCTGTTGGCAGGGTCCATCCAGCTGTTGATGCTGTAGGTGATCTCAAACTGCGTGGGGCGGGTGAGGAAGAACTGGCGCGGGGATGCAGGCATAGCACTCCAATGCGAGAGGGTAGACAGCAATCGGCACACAGCGTGTGCCGATCATTGCCGCCCCAAGTTTACATTACTTCGGGGGCCTCAATACCGAGCAAGGCCAGGCCGTTGGCCATGGCCTGGCGAGCGGCGGCCACCAGCGCCAGGCGGAAGCTGCGCTGCGGCTCCTCGGCTTGCAAGACCGGGCACTGATTGTAGAAATCATTGAAACCCTTGGCCAGCTCGTAGGTGAGGTTGGTGATGTGCAGCGTCTTGTGCTCGCTGGCCGCGCGCTGGATGGCCTCGGGCAGGCGTGAGATCAGCTCGATGAGCTCGACCTCGCTGGGATGCAGCTCGTGCTGCGGCGGCTGGGCAGCCGGCGCAGCTGTCGCCGCCCGGCGCAAGATGCTGTTGGCGCGTACGCAGGCATACTGGATATACGGGGCGGCTTGGCCGTTGAAATCCAGCGCAGCTTCCCAGTCAAAGGTGGCGATCTTGGTGGTCTCGCGTGCCAGCATGGGGTACTTGATGGCGGCCAGGCCGACCTGCTGGGCGACTTTAAGGCGCGTGGCCTCGTCCAGCTCTGCGTTCTTCTCGGCCACAATGGCCGCGGCGCGCTCGGTGGCCTGGCTGATCAGCTCCTCAAGCAGCACCACCACACCCTCGCGTGAGGAGATGACGACGTTGCCGGGCAAATTGACGATCTCGTATGGCAGGTGCAGTACCTTCTTCATCAGCGCTTCGTGGCCGGCCAGCTCCAGGGTCTTGAACACCTGGGTGAAGTGCAGGCTCTGGCGCACATCCACTACATAGATGGATTGGTCGAGCTCATAGTCTTTGAACTTTTGCAGCGCCAACGCCAGGTCCCACGCGCCGTAGAGCGAAGTGCCGTCTGAGCGCAGCAAGACCAGCACGCGGTATTTCTCTTGCAGGCCGAGCAGCTCGTCGAGCTTGACGACCACCGTGCCGCCTTCGGCGCGCTCATCGACCGCTAGCTTGCGCTCGAGCAGGTCTTCGATAATGGGCTTGCACAGGCGCTCCATCTCGCTCTCAAAATAGATGCGGTCAAAGCGGATGCCCATCTGCTCATAAATTTCGTTGAAGCCATCCAGCGACCATTGGCGGGTGAGCAGCCACAGGTCGTACACGGTCTTGTCTTCGGCTTCCCACTTGGAGAACAGCTCGCGGATCTCGGCCTCGCCGTTGGAGTCGGCCTCCAGCTCACGCGTGGCTTCGGAGTACAGGTCGCCCATCCAACGCGTTACATCCTTGGCGGGCGGCTGCTCACCAGCGTGACGTTTGGTGTAGTTCCACATCCACTTCATCACGTCTTTGCCGTAATCGCCAATGTAGTTGGCGCGCACCATCTCGTAGCCAGCCGCTTCGAGGATGTTGGCCAGCGAGGCGCCCAGGATCATGTTGCGCAGGTGGCCGACGTGGAAGGCTTTGTGGGTATTGGGCTGCGAGAACTCCAGCATTACACGCTGCTGCTTGGGTTCACCCCTGCCGTAGCGGCTGCCTTGCTCGCTCACGGCGCCCAGCACACGGGCGGCAAAATCGCCCGTGGCGAAGTACAGGTTGAGGTAGCCCTTCACGGCTTCGATGCGGCTGAAGCCGGGCACATCGCCCAGGTGGATGGCGAGTTGCTCGGCCAGCTCGGCGGCGCGCTGGGGCACGTTGATCTTCTGGCCTGATTGCTTGGCCTCCTGCGAGGCGAGCTGAAAGAGTGACGCGGCGATACCCCACTCGCCGGAGAACGGGATCTGGCTCCAGGTCAGGCTGGGCTGGGGCAGGCCATTGGCCTGGCAAAATTCGATGATGCGCGCCTCAACGGCGGCTTTTTCTGCAGTGAACATAGTGGGTGATTATAAGCGGCGGCGGCTTCTAGCGGCTAGCTATTAGCGATTTAGCTATAAGCTTTGATCTGTCATTGCGAGGCGCTGCGCAGCAGCGCACGAAGCAATCCCCAAGCTGAAGGGCAAAATGTTCTTGAGGATTGCTTCGTCCGTCTGCCGCAAAGCGGCAATACTCCTCGCAGTGACGGTAGACCGCGTTACAGAGCCTACTTTGTCATCCTGAGCGGGTATCTGCGTTGCCACCACGCCGAGGCCCGATCAGGGAAGGATCCTTGCTGGCAATTCTTCGGAATGTACACAAATCGCCAGCCGTCCCCACACTCCATAGCTTGCTCGAGTGTGGGTTGCGCTGGGAAACAAAAGAGCCTGCGCATTGCACAGGCTCTTTGGCGTACGATGGATGGCGATTACTTCTTGCCAGCTTCGAGTGCGTGCAGCTTGCCCATCAACGCGCCCTTGCGGCGGGCCGCATTGTTGGCGTGGATGATGCTCTTCTTGGCCGCCTTGTCCAAAGCGGAAACCGCCGCCTTGGTGGCTACCTTGGCCTGCTCTACCTCGCCTGCGGCGATGGCGGCATTGGCCTTGCGGACATAGGTGTTGGCGCTGCTGCGGTACAAGCGGTTGTGCACGCGGCGCTTTTCGTTCTGCCGATTGCGCTTAATGGCAGATTTAATGTTTGCCAAAGTAATTCCTCCGAATCCTATATGAAAGCGGGGTGAATTCTACATGATTGGGGCGGCTTTGTCCAGAGAGGGTCAGGGGGCGAGTTTGTCTTTGAGCTGCTCTGTGTACTGGCGCGGTGAGAGGCCCACTACTTGCTTGAAGTCTCTCACGAAGTGAGCCTGGTCATAGTACCCCAGGTCTTGAGCCAGTTGGGCCAAGCTTTCATAGCCGCCACGCGCCAACTGGTCGGCTGCTTCGTGCAGGCGATAGCGCTTGATGACCCATTTTGGCGTTACGCCCACATAAGTATGAAACAAGCGTTGCAGGCTGCGCTGGCTGAGCGCAAAATGGCTGGGAACATCCTCGACCTTGAGGATGTGGCGGTTCGAGGCAACTTCCTGCACGATCGCTGCAGCCAGTTCCGCTTGTGGGTCAGTAGCGGGCAGGTGCTGCAACAGGAAGGCTTCCATCAACGGCAGCATGGCAGACGGGGCAGGCTGGCTGAGCAAGGTGTGCTCCAACTGGTTTGGGCCAAAAATCTGTTCAAGGCGGATTTGGCGGTCCGTCAGCTGCCGTACCGGCTGGCGATAAAAAGGGTAGAAGCCGCCTGGGCGGAAAAGTACGGCAAAGACCAACCCCTGGCCGGTCAACACCTGGACTGACTTTTTGGTAATGACGCCATAGATGTGTGTATGGCCAGCCTGCACCGCCAGGCCCAAGCAGGGATGGCTTAGCACCGCTTGCTGGTGCTCAACACCGGCAGGCAGGTTCCACTCCACACTCCAGTAGTGGTTAACAAACGGCGCCAGTGCAGGCGTCACTGCGAAGCGCTCCAGCTTGATGCCGCGCGCCGTCATCTGCTCGCGCGCCAGAATGGCCTTGGACTTCTCAATTTCCAACTTCAAGCCGGGCGACATGCACCAATCATACTCAAGCTCTGAGGTTGGCGTGTTTTTACAAGAGCTTTGCGGCTAGCGGCACTATAGTTGTTGTATGAATGAGACATACACTGCCCACGCTTCTGTTGAAATTATGGCCAGCCCCACCCAGGTGTGGGAGGCGCTCACTACGCCGGAGTTGGTGAGCCAGTATTTCTTTGGCTCCCAAGTAGAGTCTGACTGGAAGGTAGGTAGCCCGCTGATCTACCGCGGCGAGTGGGAAGGCCAACCTTACGAGGACCGCGGCGAAATTCTGCAAGCGGAGCCGCCCTGGCTGCTGAAGAGCACCTACTTCAGCCCGCTGACCGGCCAGGAGGATACGCCGGAGAACTACATGATCATCACCTATGCGCTGGCGGAGAAAGACGGCGGCACCTTGCTTACTGTCACCCAGGAGAACTGTCGTTCGGAAGAAGCGCGTGCCCAGTCCGAAGGCAACTGGCAGCTCGTGCTATCCAATCTGAAGCAGCTTGTAGAGCAGTAAGCACGGGCATAGAATGGCCAGCGCTGATAAAATCAGCGCGTGAGTAGTTACAAAGCAGGTTACGTATCCGTTTTAGGCCGCCCCAATGTGGGCAAATCCACCTTGATGAACGCTCTTTTAGGGCAAAAGGTGGCCGCCGTCTCCTCTAAACCGCAGACCACGCGCCGCAACCAGCTGGGCATTCTGACCAGCGATACGGCGCAGATCATTTTTGTGGACACCCCGGGTGTGCACCAGCGCCGCAGCAAGCTGGGCGACTTCATGAATGCTGACGCCTTCTACGCCCTGGACGATGGCGATGTACTGCTCTTCCTCGTTGATGCGTCTACGCCCCCCACGGATGAAGACCGCGCCTTGGCCGAGCGGCTGGACGCCCGCCAGCGCAAGCAGCCCCTGCTGCTGGTGCTGAACAAAGTGGACCTGCTGACTGGCGATGAGCGCAGCGCCCGCCGCGAGCAGTACAGCACCCTGGTGCAGGACGCCCAGATGGTGGAGCTTTCCGCCCTCAGCCGTGAAGGCCTGGCGGAGTTGATGTCCACCCTGGAGCAGCAGCTGCCAGCGGGCGATCCCTTCTACCCGCCAGACCAGGTAACCGACTTCTGGGAGCGCCAAATCGCCGCCGACCTGATCCGCGAGGCCGCTTTGCAGAACCTGCGTGAGGAAGTGCCGCACGGCATTGCCGTGCGCATTGACCAGTTCCTCGAACGTGGCGAGGAAGGCGCCAAGATCGATGCCACTATCTTTGTCGAGCGTGACTCGCACAAGGGCATTGTGGTGGGCGAGGGCGGCCGCATGATCAAGAAGATCGGCCAGGCGGCGCGTGCCGAGATCGAAAAAATGAGCGAGCGCAAGGTGTTCCTTGAATTGCGCGTGAAGGTAAATGAAGGCTGGCGCGATGACGAGCGCGAGCTGGAGCGCATGGGCTATGCCCGGAGGAAAGACTAATGCTGTGGTGGCTGATATTGGGTCTGGCCGGGCTGGCCATCGCCGCCGGCGCCTGGGGCGCCGGCGCGCTGGATGACGAAACCGAGCGCCGCGGCGTTGCGCATGCCGCGGCGGTGGCGCTGTATCTGCTGCTGGCGATGTGGATCGTGGGCCAGGCGGGCGCGCGCGCCTTCACCGGCTCGGAAAGCCACCACCTCGGCTATTTCGTCGCTGGCCTGGTTGTGCTGGCGGCGGGCGAATGGGCTTCTGGCTGGGCCAGCGCCGCGGTGGCCAGCTGGGCGCCGGCGGCCACGGCCATCGCCGCGGTGATGTTTGCACTGGGTTTCAAAGTGTTTGAGCTGCACCCGTACGCGCCGGTGCCAGCCGTCATCCTGATTGTGCTAGTGCTTTTGGTGATGGTGCAAGCCAGCCGCCGGTTGGCGGCGGCCAAAACCGGCCGCCGCAAACCCAGCGCCAGCCAGGTGCAGTGGCGCAATGTGTACATCAGTGCTATTGGCTTGCTGGTCTACGCCGCCTTCTATAAGCTGATCGAGCGCGGCTGGCCGATGGCCAGCGCCTACAGCGCCGCCATCGGCGCGCTGCTGTTGGCGCTGGCGCAGCTGTGGTGGGGCTACAGCGTCGTGCTACGTCAGCAGGTGGCCGCGCCCTGGCTGCGCCGCCTGGCGCTGCAAGCCGGCGTGTTGCTGATGGTGGTGGGCGCGTTCTTTGTATACAAAGGATTTCTTTAGCAGGTTCAGCCTGTAACAAAAGGCCAGTCCCTAGGACTGGCCTTTTTTGCGCAGCTACTGATTGTTCATGAGGGTCGCGCCGAGCTCGATCATGGCTTCCTTATCCAGCCATTCGATCGGAACTACATCGCCGTGCTTTTCGATCGAGAACCAGATCGATCCGTCACCCCAACGCAGTCGGAAAACCGGCGCGTCTGGCTCCCATACGGCCGATGCAGCATTGGCGTACACCACAAACATGCCTTGCGCGTATTCGCCGTCCATTCCCGCTACAGTCACTTTTTCGATGGCATCCGCTGGCACTTCGTTCCATGGATTGGGCGGAAAGCTATGTAGACGTTGGGTGATGAGTAAGCTCCCTCCGCCAGGACCAGCTGCATCGTAATAGGTATAGATCAGCCCCAGGTCGTGCTGGATGCTTACGCCGCGGAGCACAAAACCTTGCGGGGTCTCCAGCAACCTGTGGATGGTGAAATCCACTGCGTTTTGCGCAGCCTCGATGCTTGTGTAGGTTGCATAGCCGGAAGGCGCTTGCAGTGTGGCTATCGTGGTGGGCGCATCCAAGGGTGCATTCTGCATGGGTAGCGGAAAGGCCAGTGCAGGAGCTGGAACGAAATAGGTGAATACCGCCTGGGCCAGCACCCGACCCTGCGGGCTGGCGGCGAACAGCAAACAAGCGGCCAGCGTGGCCAGTGCCAGCGCGATGCGGCGGCGCACGGCCGCACCCCGCGTCCACGGCGCAGAGGCTAGCTGGACTTCCAGCCGTAGGCTGGGCGTAGGCGATGCGTGCTGCAGTAGCTCGATAAGTTGTTGCTCATTCGGCGTCGTCAACATGGCTTTCTCCTTCGGGTGACCATTGCTGGCGCAGTTTCGCCAGCGTGCGGTGGATCGTGACGGAGACGTTGTTCTCCGTCATTTGCATATGGGCAGCGATGTCTTTCACTTGCCAGCCTAGGCTGTAACGCAGAGTAAGGATCTCGCGCAGCTCGGATGGCAGCGCCACCAACAACTCGGCCAACCTGCGGTTCTCTTCAATATGCAGGGCGGTGTCTTCGGGCGTGTCAACCGTAGGCGGCGCGGGCGGCTGGCGGCGAGCAGCCCGCTGCTCGCGGCGGTAGTCGTCAATCACCAGCCGTTTGGCAATTTGGATCAGCCAGCCGATCACGCGGTCCTGCTCACCCTGGTAGCGGTGGCGGGCTTTCCAGGCGCGCAAGAAAGTTTCGGCCGTCAAGTCTTCGGCTTCAGCTTGCGGGCCACCGGTGAGACTGTAGATGTATCGGAAGACTGAGAGGCGGTTTACCTCGTATGCCGCCTGAAACTCAGGCGCGCTTGCGATAGGCGATGGCTTTCTTCTTAGGATATTCATGCGCTGTCACGTATCAGTATGAAAACGCTGACAGTACACGAATCTTACAAGTCCCCTTTAGTGATGTGGCGCTACAGCTCGGCGCGCGTCACTATTGGCTTGGTAGCCGGTGCGCCGCACCGTATTGACGCCATAGCGCTTCGTTGCTGAGGCTCATAGCAGGTCGACCCCCGCAAGCTGCTCCATCACACCCACAATGGCGGAATTGTCGAGGTCTTGCATCCCCAGCGCCATCATGGCGTTGAACAGTTGCGTATTGGCGGCGGTGGCGGGCAGCGGCATGCCCAGCTCCTTGGCAGTCTCCATCACGATGCCCATATCCTTCACCTGCATGTACGCTTTGAAGCCTGGTTGGCGGTTGCCGGCGAACAGCAGCTGCGGCTTGTTGTCCAGCGCCCAGCACTGCGCCGCGCCGCCTTGGATAGCTGCCACGACCTTTTGCGGATCCACCTCCGCTTTGCGCGCCAGGATCAGCAGCTCGGCCATGGCCGCCATCTGGGCCGCCACCATCATCTGGTTGCAGCACTTGGCCACCTGGCCCGCCCCCGGCCCGCCAATATGGGTGATGGCTTTGCTGAAAGCTTCGAGGGCAGGGCGGGCGGCTTCCAGCGCCCCGGCATCGCCGCCCACCATGGTGGTCAGCGTGCCGTTCTGTGCGCCGATCTGGCCGCCGCTCACCGGCGCGTCCAGAAAGTGCATGCCGCGCTCGGCCAGCGCCGCTGCCAGGTGGCGCGCCGTGGCCGGTTTGATGGTCGAGTGGTCGATCACGATCAGGCCAGGCTTCGCTCCGGCCAGGATGCCGTTTTCGCCCAGCACGCAGGCTTCCACGTCCGGCGAGTCGGGCAGGCAGGTCATGATGATGTCGGCGTGCTCGGCCACTTCTTTCGCTGAGCTGGCTTTGTGGGCGCCTTGCGCCACCAGCTCATCTACGGCCACCTGGCTGCGGTTGTGCACCCATAGCACGAAGCCTGCTTTCAATAAATGTGCGGCCATCGGCTTGCCCATCAGGCCAAGGCCAATAAAGCCCAGGGTAGGTTGCTTGGTCATTTTATTCTCCAGTGGTTGCTACAGGGTTGTGGCGGAACTTGCACCTTGACAGGCTCTTCGGGTCATAATAGTATATTGTTATAACATTATCATCATGACGGCAGGAGTAAGTACCACATGGGTTTTGCGTACAAGCCAATTCCATTCGATGATCTCACCGCCATCAATCCCGTGGCTCCTGTTGCTGATCTCAAAATCTCCCTCGCCGAGGTAGCCAGCACGCTGGCGGCTCAGCTTCCCCAAGGGCTGGTCGTGCTCGACGGTATGCCCGGCGCCAATATTACTGGCCTCGTGGAAGCTATTCGCCAAGCCGCACCTTCAGCAACCTTCCAAGACGTTTCCCAATTTTATCGCTCCCCACAAGACATTCGAAAACTCCTAGCCCCGTATCTGCCAATGGACCGCGAGAGCGACCCAGAGCTGATCTTCGGCAAGTTGTTCGAGCAGGGCTATGAGCCCTTCTTTGACGGCGCGGCGCTAGCTGCCTTCCTCGATGCGCTGCCCGGCGATGCCACCACTGTGCTCTACGGTATGGGCAGCGCATCCGCTCAGCCGCGTGCCCATGCTGCCGCGGTCGCCTTCATCGACGTCACGCCCAAGGACGAAGCCTGGCGCGTGTTCGCCGGCCAGTATCAGTGCCTGGGCAGCAACGGCGAGTACGACCTGGACACCACCGTGCGCCAGACTTACTTCATTGACAATGAGCTGGCTGTGGGTTTGCGCAAGCAGCTGGTGCAAGCCGGGCTGATCGATCATTACCTGCTGGACTCCAGTCTCTCGTTCAGCCTTCTCAGCGGCCGTTCACTGCAAGCCGTGTGCGAGCAGTTAAAATCCCGCCCGCTGCGCGCCAAGCCCGTGTATGTAGAGGGCGTGTGGGGCGGCCAGTTCCTGCAGCACTACCGCAATGTGCCCAAGGACCTTGTAGATAAAGTGGCCTGGTCATTCGAGCTTATTCACACCGAAGCCAGCCTGCTGGCGCAGAGCGGTGAGCACCTCATTGATATTCCTTTCCTCACATTCATGGCCGCCGTTGGCGAGGGCGTGATCGGCTCAAAGCTGCATGCACGTTTCGGCAGCTATTTGCCGATCCGCTTCAATTACGATGACACCTGGCACAGCAACGGCAACATGTCGATCCAGTGCCATCCCAACGATGCCATGGCGCGTGAGCTATACGGCGACTATGCCGCCCAGCACGAAGCCTACTACGTCGTGCTCACCGGCCACGGCGCGGCTACCTATTGCGGCTTCCGCTCTGATGCCGATCCGCACAAGTTCCTCGAGCTGGCACGCCAGTCAGAAAAAGACAGCTCGCTGGTGGATTACCAGGCCTACATCCACGCCATCCCCTCCAATGTCGGCCGCCAGATCCTCCTCCCGGCGGGTACAGTGCATGCCTCTGGCCGCAACCAGCTGGTGCTGGAGATCGGCACGCTCACCATGAGCGCCTATACCTACAAGATCTACGACTACACCCGTATGGACATCACCGGCAAGCCGCGCCCGCTGCACACCCAGCTGGGCGAGCAGGCGCTGCGCTTTGAACGCGATGAGAACTGGGTAATGGAGAACATTGCCTTTGCGCCGCGCCCGTTTGCCGAGGGCGAAGGGTGGCGTGAGTTGTTGGTAGGCCAGTACGAAGAGATCTTCTTCGAGACCCACCGCATCGAAATGGAAACCGGCAGCCGCTACCCCGGTGACAACCACGGCGATTTTTGCGTGCTCACTGTGGTGGATGGCGAGGCGGTGCGCATCCAATCAGCAGAAGACCCCAGCAAGGGCTATGACGCTAAGTACCTGGATGTGATCCTGGTGCCGGCCAGCCTGGGGCGCTACGAAGTGATCGCACAAGGCAAGCAGCCGGTAGTGTTGCACAAGGCCTTTGTAAGAGAGGATAAGTAAGCCGCATGTCTGAGAAACTGATCGCTCACGGAATTCACCACACCCACTGGGACCCCTACTGGTGGTTCACCTCGCAGGAGTCGATGGTGGTGTTTGCCTACAACATGCGCGAGATGATGCGCGCTTTTGCCGATGGCCGCATTCAGGACTTCTTCTTCGACGGGCAGACCGTAGCAATCGACGAGTACTTGCAGCTGCACCCCGAAGACACCGAGGAGGTGCGCGGTTTGGTGACCAGCGGCAAGCTGGTCATTGGGCCGTTTGTGTCTCAGCTCGATACCTATATGAGCTCGGCTGAGTCGGTGGTCAACAACCTGCGCCTGGGCATCAAGAACGCCAAGAAGTTGGGCAAAGCCTCACGCATTGCCTATCTGGCCGACCCGTTCGGCGCCGCCAGTGACATGCCCAAGATATACAACCAGTTCAATATCCAAGAGTTCGTCTTCACCCGCGGAGTGGGCGACATTTACGGCCTCGGCAATGAGTTCTATTTCAAGTCCAACGACGGCAGTGTGGTGCTCAGCCACGTGCTGCTGTCTGGCTACGGTTACGGCGCACATGCCTTCCGCGATGGCAAGCTGTTTACCAACGAAGCCGAGGACTACAACAAGATCGGTGTAGCGCAACTGATCGACCGCTTGGTGGAGCGCAGCACGCTCAAGAATGAGTTCGTCTTCCCGCTGGGCTTTGACCAGAACCCGGTCATGCTGGATATCCCTGAGAAGATCAAGCACTACAACAGCATTCAAGACCGAATTGAATTCAAGTACACCACCTGGGCCAAATATTTTGAACAGGTGCGCAAGAACGGCAAGGATTTGAAGACGCACGTGGGCGAGATCCTCTCGCCGCAATACCACCGCCTGCACATGAACGGCATGCACTCGGCCCGCTCAGACATCAAGACCCTCATCGACCGCGTGGAGCGCCGCGCCATCTATGAAGTGCAGCCCATGATGGCCATGCTGGATGCCGTCGGCATTCCCTATGACCAGGGCATCATCGATGAGACCTGGTACAAGCTGGTCAACTGCCAGACCCACGGCTCGGCCACCCACGGCGATGTGACCAACAAAGCCATCAAGGATATGGCCAGCATCTCGTACAACATCATGCGCGGTACGCGTGATTATCTCTGCCGCCTGCTCTCGTTCTCGATTGACGATAGTGACCTCCCCGGTATGGCGCTGGTGGTGATCAACAGCCTGCCGTGGAAGCGCCAGATGGTGCAGCGCCTTTCCATCGTGACGCGCGGCCCCGGCTTCACTCTGGAGCTGGAAGGCAAGACCCTGCCGTATACGGTGCTGGAGCAGGTCAAGCACTATTGGGGCGTGGTGCGCAAGAACCCGGCCGACATGAATGAAGACGTTTGGTTCTATCGCACCGAGGTTGTCTGTAACTTGGGTGAGTTTGACGGCATTTCTTACAAGACTCTCTCCGTCGTGGAGCAGGGCGATGCGGCTCCCGAAGTGGTCGTTCCCCAGAACCAGCACAGCATCGAGAATGAGTTCATCAGCGTGAGCTGCGATGCCGATGGCATCACCATCACCGACAAGCGCACCGGCCAGAGCGTGCAGCACGCCCTGTTCTTCCAGGACGGCGGCGACGAGGGTGACAGCTACGATTACGACTACCCAGCCCCCGAAGACGAATGGCTGGTCACGCGTGAGATCACCGCCGCCGACTTCAAGACCAGCACCCAGACCGGCCTGCACGCTGAGATGTACTTCGAAGGCGAGATGGCCATCCCCAGCAACCTGGAGCAGCGCAAGCTGAAGGTGGCTGACCACACGCTGCCGTTCTGGGTCAAGCTCAGCCTGGATGACAGCGGCATCCTGCGCGTGCATGGCGAAGTGGTCAACGGCAGCCTAGACCACCGCCTGCGCATCGGCATTCGCACCCACAAGAGCATCGAAACCTTCCACGCTGGGGCGCAGTACAGCCTCATCGAGCGCCCGTGTGTGCGCGAGGAAATGGCGATCTGGAAAGAGAAGAACTACTTCGAAGAGCCCAGCGCCACCGGCCCGCTGCTCAACCATGTCAGCACGCAGGATGAGAAGGGCGTGCTCACCGTCTTCACTCGCAGCCTCAAGGAATACGAGTTTGTGGGCGAGGGCTTTGGTGACCTGATGCTCACCGTGCTGCGCGCCATGGGCTACGTCGGCCTGCCCGACCGCCGCCGCCGCCCCGGCCGCCCCAGCGGCATGCCCGAGCGCCTGCTGCCGGCGCCCACGCATCAAATGCAGGGCACGGTGGAGTTTGACTTCGGCATTGGCTTCTCGGCCACGCTGGATGGTAACAAGCTGTTCCGCGAGTACGCCATCTTCGCCGTTGACCCGATCTACAGCCAGAAGCAGAAGATCGATCCCACCTTCTTCCTCATCAGCTACTTCCCCATCAATCCGTGGGTACCGGCGTTGCCGGCACACTTCAAGTTCGCCTCGATCGACTCAGATGCCAGCTACGGCACGCTGATCAAGTCTGACGGCGGCGAAGGCTACATCCTGCGCATGTTCAATGCCGAGGCGGAGCCGTTGAAGTCCGGCGTGCTCTCGCTGGGCGCTGGCCTGGCGCTGACTGGCAAGACCGACCTGGTGGAAGAGAACCACACCGCCATGCAAACCCTAGCGGAGCAGTTTGCCGCAGGTGAACTACTCAACCTCGTCATCACCAAAACCGGAAAGGATGCATAGATGAAGAAACTCGTTGGCGTGGCCGCCTGCCCGGCAGGCATTGCCCATACCTACATTGCAGCCGAGACCCTCATCAAGTTTGCCAAGAAGCACGGCTACGACTTGAAGATGGAGACCAATGGGGCGGGGGGCGTGGAAAACCGCCTCACGGATGAAGACATCCAGGAAGCCGAAGCGATTGTGCTGGCCGTCGACACCATGGTGGAGATGGATCGCTTCCGCGGCAAGCCCGTACTCACCGTGTCATCTTCTGACGCCATTCATCGTGGCGAGCAAGTTATTCAACAGATCGTAGACGGCAAGGCAGAAGTCTATAACCCCTAAGGAGGCCGCTAAAGAGACTCGCACAAATTGCAGGAGACCTGCGCCAACGGGCGCAAACGTAAGATTTCGCTTGGTCAACAAAGAGGTTGACCCATAGGAGAAGAAATGGATCGAAAAGCTATATATCGCCATTTGATGTCGGGTGTTTCTTTCTTCATCCCCTTCATCGTGGCTGGCGGCGTGCTTATCTCGTTCGCCTTCCTGTTTGACGCTTCGAACTCGGGCACGGCTAGCTTCGGCGCCAGCAACCCCGTATCGGCCTGGCTGCTCACCACGGGCGCCACGGCCATCGGCATGATGCTGCCGATCCTGGGCGGCTACATCGCCTACTCCATCGCAGACCGCCCCGGCCTGCTGGCCGGTGTGGTGGTGGGTCTGCTGGCGCGTGACGGCGGCTCCGGCTTCCTGGGCACCATCGCTGGCGCCTTCCTGGCCGGTTGGGTCATCAACCAGCTCAAGACGGTCACCAAAGGTCTGCCGCGCTCCTTTGAGGGCGCCAAGACCCTCATCATCTACCCGGTGGTGGGCACCATCCTGGTGGCTCTGGGCATGATCGCCATCAACGCTTTCGTGACCCCGCTCAACAACGCTGTGAATGGCTTCCTGCAGAACCTGAGCACCGGCAATGCTGCCGTGCTCGGCGCTGTGTTGGGCGCCATGGCCGCCTTCGACGTTGGCGGCCCGGTGAACAAGGCCGCCTACCTGTTCTCTGTGGCCACCCTCACCGCTGCCGACGGCAGTGCGGTTCCCTCGGTGGCGATGGGCTCCATCGCCGCGGCCGCCTTCGCTATCAGCGGCGGCTGCGCCCTGGCTACCTTCTTGTTCCCCAAGAAGTTCTCGCCTGAGCTGCGCGATGCTGGCAAGCCCGCCGCCATCATGGGCCTGAGCTTCATCGCTGAAGGCGCCATTCCCTTCGTCATCGCTCATCCCAAGGTTGTGCTGCCTTCGATCATGATCGGCGCCGCTGTAGGCGGTGCGTTGGCGGGTCTGTTTGGCATCACCCTCAGCGCGCCGATCGGTGGTATTTTCACCATCCCGCTGGTGAACAACATCGGTCTGTACCTGCTGTTTGGCGCCATCGGTACCGTGGTGGCCGCAGTGATGATGGGCACGCTGCTCAAGGATCACGTCGAGAGCAAGTAGTTCACGAAGCACAAGTCTTACGGTGTGCTATTCCCCTAGCACATTGTTGGATCTACACCGTTAGGTTTTATCTAACGGCGTACACCTCCTCACTTCTGGCTGGCTGGCATTTGCCAGCCAGCCAGAAAGAGTGGGGCGCAAGGACAAGCTGTATGGACACGATCATTACTGAGAACCTGATCGCCCTGGATGTGGCTCTGCCTGACAAAGCCGCGGTGATCGCCGAGATCGCCAGCCTGCTGCAGGCCAGCGCCCGCCTGAGCGACCGCGAGCAGTACATCAAAGATGTGTACGAGCGCGAGGTCATGGTGCCCACTGGCATCGGCGACCTCATCGCCATCCCGCACGCCCGCTCGCTGGGCGTAGCCAGCTCTGGCCTGGTGTATCTGCGCCTGGCCGCGCCGGTGGTATGGAACGAAGGCGAGCAGGCGCGCTACATCTTTGGCATTGCCGTGCCGGATGACAACCTGGACAACCTGCATCTTAAGATCCTGGCTAACGTGGCCAAGAAATTGCTTGATGATAAAATCAAGCAAGTCATCCAGGAATCACAATCGAAATCCCAGATCCTTGAGGCCTTGTTGGCCTGATGTCACTGTGGGGACTTCGCTTTCCAGAACCTATTCACCCTGATATGCAAAATCAGAGCGCTAAAACCTCGCTACCCAAGTACCGCCAGATCGAAGAAGAGCTGCGCTATAAGATCCTGTTTGGGCACTGGAAGCCTGGCCACCAGATCCTCACCGAGATGGAGCTGTGCGCGCAGTACAACGTCAGCCGCATCACCATCCGCAAGGCGATCAATGAGCTGGAGAACGCCGGTTATCTGGTGCGCCAAAGCGGCAAGGGCACCTTCGTCACCGATTGGCAAGCCAATCTGGAGGAGCGCCCCAAGCTCAAGAGCTTTACCAATGAAATGCACGCCCTGGGTAAGAAGGCTGTCACCGTGGAGGTGGAGCTGGAAGTCACCCAGGCAGACAAGATCCTCTCGGGCATCCTCAGTGTGCCTGAGGGGCATCCCATCATCCAGCTCAAGCGCGTGCGCGCTGTGGAAGGTGGTGTGCTGATCGGCTACTCCATCAATACCTTCCCCTTCAAGCCGGAATTCTCTACCGACCCGGCCGATTACAAAGAATCGTTCTACGAGTACCTGGGCAGGTTCGGCATCTTTTTCAACTCGGCGCTGGACTATCTGGAGGCCACGCTGCCACCGGCCGAAGTAGCCGAGAAGCTGCACATCGCCCCGTCTGAGCCGGTGCTCAAAAGTGTCAAGATCAGCCACAGTACCGACCGCTTGTTCTCGGAGTACAACTTGTGCTACTACGTGGGCAGCGAATACCGCTATTATGTGAAGTACTAAGTGATGGCTGCTGGTCAGGGGCCATCTGTCCCCAACATCGAATCTAGGAGATTTCAGCATGAAATCTGTTGAACTTACTGTGACCAATGCGGTCGGCTTGCATGCGCGCCCGGCTACGTTGTTTGTCAAAGCGGCTCAGAAACACGCCGCCGAGATCAGTGTGACCTACGGCGACAAGACCGTCAGTGCCAAGAGCCTGCTGGCCTTGCTCACCCTGGCCGCGGGGCAGGGCGCGGTCATCACCGTGTCTGCCGAGGGCGAGGGCGCCGAGGCGGCGCTCAGTGAGCTGCAGGCGCTGGTCGAGAGTGACTTCGGCGAATAGTCCGTGCAAGCGCGTATAGGCCGCTTAAAAGCAATGCAGCTGTCCCCGGGGAGGGTGCAGCTGCATTGCTTCCAGGCCGGTCTATAAGCCGCATTTTGTCCCGCCCGCATAACGGGCATGGATGATCATCTATCTGTGCAGCCTACCCGAGGCTCAGACGCAGCGGGCCGCTGCTCACCTCTGTTTGGCCTTGCTCCTGGCGGGGGTTGCCTGGCCGCGGACATTACTGCCGCGCCGGTGAGCTCTTACCTCACCATTTCACCCTGGCCGCTTGCGCGGTGGTGTATTTCTGTGGCCCGATCCGGCAGGTTTCCCCGCCCCGGGATTTCCCCGGCGCCATGCCCTATGGAGTGCGGACTTTCCTCCAAGAGGCAGCCTCGCCCACGGAGTGGGCGTTGCTGCTCCCAGCGATCATCCGACCAGCCTGGAAGCGGGTATCATACAGCACACAGCAGGGGGCGTCAAACAACGGGTACTGGCCTCATTGTTTCCTTAGTTAACCTTGACAGCGCTAGACCGTTTGCTCTATAATCACCTGTCGCAAACTGGCCGCCCTTTGTGAAATTTGGAGCGGCTGGTCTTTTTTTCGTTGTACACCTTTTTAGGAGGCGCTGAATGGCGCAAGCTCTTCCCACCAAAACGTATTCCCGTCTGTCTACGCAGCTGAAACTGCCTGACCTCATCGAGGTGCAGCTCAGCTCGTTCCGCCGCCTCAAGTCTGATGGCTTGGGCGACCTGTTCCACGAGATCTCTCCCATCGAATCCTACAACAAGGGTATGCGCTTGTATTTCCCCAGCCGCACGCCTGAGGCCAAGCAGTGGGACCTCAAGTATTGGTTCGAGGAACCCAAGTTCTCTATTGAAGAGTGCATCGAGCGCGATCTGACCTATGCCAGCCCGCTGTACATCTCCGTGCTGCTGGCCGGGCCGGATGTGCCCGAGCCGATCAAGCAGGATATCTTCCTGGGTGACTTCCCTGAGATGACCGAGAAGGGTACCTTCATCATCAACGGCACCGAGCGCGTGGTGGTTTCGCAACTGATCCGCTCGCCGGGTGTGTACTTCGAAGCCCCGCTGGACCGCGCTACCAACCGCCCGCAGGCCACCGCCAAGCTGATCCCTGACCGCGGCGCCTGGATGGAGTTCGAGACGCGCAAGGCTGACTACCTGACCCTGAAGTTCAACCGCAAGCGCACCGTGCCCATCACGGTGCTGTTGCGCGCCCTGTGCGCCGTGGATGACGGCAACCGCACCTCGCCACTCAAGCACGGCACCGACGAAGAGATCATGGCGCTGTTCGCCGATATCGATACCAACCCGGACCGCCAGTTCATTCAGGCCACCCTGAATCAGGAGCCGGAGTGGGACACCAACAATGGCAAGCTCACCATCGCCCAGGCGGCGCTGATCGAATTCTTCAAGCGCATGCGCCCCGGTGACCCGGCCACCTTGGATAACGCTACCGAATTCCTCGAGACCCAGCTGTTCGACCAGCGCCACTATGACCTGGAGCGCGTGGGCCGCTACAAGCTCAATCAGAAGTTGGGCCAGAAGGACCGCGTGGCGCTGGATCACCGCACCATGACCAAGTGGGACTTGGTGAACCTCACCCGCCGCATGATCTTGATCAACAATGGCGTGGAGCACGCCGATGATATTGACCACCTCGGCAACCGCCGCCTCAAGACGGTGGGTGAGCTGATCCAGAACAAGCTGCGCGTGGGTATGCGCCGCATGGAGCGCGTGATCAAAGAGCGCATGTCCATCCGTGACCAGGAACAGCTCTCGCCGATCACGCTGATCAACATCCGCCCGATGGTGGCTGCGCTGCGTGAGTTCTACGGCTCCAGCCAGCTCTCGCAGTTCATGGATCAAACCAACCCGCTGTCTGAGCTGCGCCACAAGCGCCGCGTCTCGGCCCTCGGCCCTGGCGGTCTGCGCCGTGAGCGTGCCGGCTTCGATGTGCGTGACGTGCACTACTCGCACTACGGCCGCATCTGCCCGATTGAGACGCCTGAAGGCCCCAACATCGGTTTGATCGGTAACCTGGCCTCCTTTGCCCGCGTCAATGACTACGGCTTTGTGGAGACCCCGTACCGCAAGGTGATCAACAAGCTGGCTCCGGATGACAAGCTGCTCGTCGGCCGCAAGCTGCGTGAAGACGTGGTCGACTTCAAGAGCGAGAAGGTCATCGCCAAAGAAGGCGTGCGCGTGGACGAGAAGTTGGCCAAGGATATTGCCAAGGCCAATGTCGAAGAAGTGCTCATCGTCCCCTATGTCTCCGAAGAGGTTACCTTCCTCTCGGCCGACGACGAAGACCGCTTCTACATCGCCCAGGCCAACGCCCTGCTGAGCGAAGAGAACGAGTTCGTCCGCCAGCGTGCCTCTTGCCGCTACTACTCCGGCTTCATGTTCGCCAGCCCGGAGGAAATTGACTATATGGATGTGGCGCCTCATCAGGTGGTGGGCATCAGCGCCGCCCTCATTCCGTTCCTGGAGCACGACGACGCCAACCGCGCCCTGATGGGCTCGAACATGATGTCGCAAGCCGTGCCGCTGCTGGTGCCCGAAGTGCCGCTGGTCTCCACCGGCATGGAGAGTCACGCAGCCAAGGACTCCGGCCAGGTCATCCAGGCCGAGGAAGATGGCGAAGTCGTCTCCGTGAGCGGTGACGAAGTCGTCATCAAGGGCAGCAAGAGCAAGAAGGACCGCGCCTACAAGCTGCGCAAGTACCAGCGCTCCAACCAGAGCACCTGCATTGACCAGCGCCCGGCCGTAATGAAGGGCCAGCGCGTCAAGAAGGGCGATGTCATCGCTGACTCCTCCTCCACCGTGGATGGTTTGCTGGCCCTGGGCCAGAACGCCGTCGTGGCCTTCCTCTCTTGGGAGGGTGGCAACTTTGAAGACGCCATCCTGATCAGCGAGAAGATGGTGCAGGATGACCGCTTCACCTCGATCCACATCGAGAAGTACGAGCTGGAAGCGCGTGACACTAAGCTTGGCCCGGAAGAAATTACGCGTGACATCCCCAACGTGGGTGAGGAAGCCGTCAAGGATCTGGATGAGTTCGGCATCGTGCGCATCGGCGCCGAGGTCGGCCCCAATGACATCCTGGTCGGCAAGATCACGCCCAAGGGCGAGAAAGAGCTCACGCCCGAAGAGCGCCTGTTGCGCGCCATCTTCGGTGAGAAGTCTCGTGACGTAAAAGACACCTCGCTGCGCATGCCCCATGGTGAGCGCGGCAAGGTGGTGGATGTGCAGGTCTTCTCTCGCGAGGACAACATTGAGTTGTCTGCCGGCGTAGAGAAGATGGTGCGCGTCTCCGTTGCCCAGCGCCGCAAGATCACCGCGGGTGACAAGATGTCTGGCCGCCACGGCAACAAGGGCGTGGTGTCCAAGGTGGTGCCGATGGAGGATATGCCCTTCCTCGAAGATGGCACGCCGGTCGACATCATCCTCAACCCGCTGGGTGTGCCCGGCCGTATGAACATCGGCCAGATCCTGGAGACCCACCTGGGGTGGGCTGCCAAGCGCCTCGGCTTCCGTGCCCTGGTGCCCGTCTTTGACGGCGCCAGCGAGAACGAGATCGAAGCCGAGCTGGCGCGTGCCTGGCTGGTAGACGAAGCCTGGAAGGTGACCGGCGAACGTGCCTGGGCCTGGTTGGCTGAGCAGAACGGCAAGTACGACGCCGAGTCGCTGGAAGATGATAATGAAGTACGCAACCTGTACCTGGAGCAGTGGTTGGGCAAAGAGTACAGCATGAGCCGCATCGCTCAGGATCCCAGCTATGCCCGCCAATCGGCGGTGCGTGAGTGGGTCAAGGAAAATGGCTACAACGCAGACGAGTTGCTAGCTTTTGAGCAGGCCGATGTCTCCATCGCCGCGCGCGAAGCGCGTGGCAAGATGGCCGCCAACGCCTGTGCCCGCCTGTGGCTGGTCAGCCTCGGCGAAGAGGACCCCGGCAAGAACGCTGACGAGGACACTCTGCGCTTGCTGGCCCACCAGGCGATGGTCAAGTACCACAAGCCCATTCCGTACCTGGGCAAGCAGGCCCTGCGTGACGGCATGACCGGCGACCAGTACGACCAGCCGGTGACCGTGGGCGTGATGAACATGCTCAAGCTGCATCACTTGGTCGAAGACAAGGTGCATGCCCGCTCCACCGGCCCGTACAGCCTGGTCACCCAGCAGCCGCTGGGCGGTAAGGCCCAATTCGGTGGTCAGCGCTTCGGTGAGATGGAAGTGTGGGCGCTGGAAGCCTATGGCGCCTCCTACACCCTGCAGGAAATGCTCACCGTCAAATCTGATGATGTCGTAGGCCGCGTCAAGACCTATGAATCCATCGTCAAAGGTGAACCCATCGAGGAGCCAGGTATCCCGGCTTCCTTCCGTGTGCTGGTCAAGGAGCTGCAATCCCTGGGCCTCTCCGTGGAAGCCGAAACCGAGGATGGTGTCATCAAATTCGGTAAGGAAGAGCAGCGTGCTCGCCCGCCGCGCTTGGGCACTGGCCTGCTGGGACTGGGTGAGGACCTCAAAAAGACACCTTGACGGCGAAAAAGAGCCCTGTTAAAATCGGCCCTCGCGCATGACTGACCGTGGGCCTTGCGCTGGCTTTTGCCGCCTGCATGGGGCAGCGGCGCAGTTGGGCTCAAAATTGAATACCGCAACACATGCGGAGAAGCGCCAAGTAGTAAAAAACGAGGCCATCATGCAAATCGGTGGCCTCGTACTCTGTGAGCGGGCAGCCTGGCAGCAAAACGCTGGCTGGCAGCCAGCTCACAAAGCAAGGCGATGTTGTTTGCCAAGGAACGGGCGAACCATCGCCGGGGTTGGCCTGGCGGATCGTAGCAGTCTGCCAGGTTGACACCTAAAACGGAATACTTTGCTGGGCAGCGGCCCCGCAGATACGCGGCGAGTGTGAGAGCTTGCTGTGCTGGAATAAAGGAACATGCGGCGGAGAAACACCGCCGCGGCAGAAGCAAAAGGATGCTTCTGCGGATAGTAACGAAACGGAGAAAGATAGTGCCGACAATCAATCAGTTAGTTCGCAAGGGCCGCAAGACCAAGCGCGGCAAGACCAAGGCGCCTGCGCTGCAATACGTGCTGAACACGTACAAGCAGCGCCGTATCCGCCAGGCTAAGGGCGCGCCCCAGAAGCGTGGTGTGTGCACCGTCGTGCGCACCATGACCCCCAAGAAACCGAACTCGGCCTTGCGCAAGATCGCCCGTGTGCGTCTGAGCAATGGTATGGAAGTGACCGCCTACATCCCGGGTGAGGGCCACACGCTGCAGGAGCACTCCGTAGTGCTGGTGCGTGGCGGCCGTGTGAAGGACCTGCCGGGTGTGCGCTATCACATCGTGCGCGGCACGCTGGATACCACCGGTGTGAATGACCGCAAGCAAGCCCGTTCAAAATATGGCAGCAAGCGGCCCAAGGCCGCCTAAGCAGCTCACCTTGGTGAGCTTGCCGCAGTTAATGGAGATGTAAGTACATGGCACGACGCAGACGCCCAGACAAACGAGTCAGCACCCCCGATGTGCGCTACAAGAGCACCGAGGTGCAGGCTTTTATTAATCGCATGATGCTGGATGGCAAGAAGAGCACCGCCACCCGCCTCATCTACGATGCCTTCGACCTGATCGAGGCCAAGACCAAGCAGAACCCGCTGGAAGTCTTCCAGACCGCGTTGAAGAACGTTGGCCCCAGCATGGAAGTGCGCCCCCGCCGTGTGGGTGGTGCCACCTACCAGGTGCCGATGGAAGTGAGCAGCTCGCGCGCCTTCGCGCTGGCCGCCCGCTGGATCGTAGCCTCAGCCCGCGCCCGCGGCGGCAAATCCTTTGCCGAGAAGCTGGCCGGTGAGTTGAGCGAAGCCGCGCAGGGGCAGGGGGCCTCGGTGCGCAAGAAAGAAGAAACCCACAAGATGGCAGAGGCCAACCGCGCCTTCTCCCATTACCGTGTTTAGTTGGAGCTTTTAGACCAGAATGGCTAATTACCCACTTGAGAAGTTTAGAAACATAGGCATTATTGCCCACATTGACGCCGGGAAGACGACCACTACCGAGCGTATCTTGTTCTACACCGGCAAGACCCACCGCCTGGGTGATGTAGACGAGGGCAACACCGTTACCGACTGGATGGAACAAGAGCGCGAGCGCGGCATCACGATTGTGTCTGCCGCCGTGACCGCCGAGTGGAAAGGCCATCTGATCAACGTTATTGACACCCCGGGCCACATTGACTTCACCGCCGAAGTGCAGCGCTCCCTGCGCGTGCTTGACGGCGGTATCGTGGTCTTTGACGCCGTGATGGGTGTGGAGCCGCAGTCTGAAACCGTGTGGCGCCAGGCTGACCGCTACGAAGTGCCGCGCATCTGCTTCATCAATAAGATGGACCGCATCGGCGCCTCCTTCGAGCGCAGTGTCGAGAGCATCCGCACCCGTTTGGGCGCCAACCCGATCCCGATGCAGTTGCCGATCGGCGCCGAATCCAGCTTCCAGGGCGTGGTTGACCTGCTGACGATGCGCTCCATCGTCTGGTCAGACGACGGCAGCAAGCCCGTAGAGGGCGATGTGCCGGCTGACCTGGCCGCTACCGCCGCCCAAATGCGCGAGCAGATGGTGGAAGCCATCGCCGAAACCGACGACGAGCTGACCGTCAAGTACCTCGACGGGCAGGAGATCTCCGTCGATGAGCTCAAGGCGGCCCTGCGCCGCGCTGTGATCGCTGGCAAGGCCAATGCTGTGTTCTGCGGCTCCTCGCTCAAGAACCGCGGCGTGCAAGCCGTGCTGGATGCTGTTGTAGATTATCTGCCTTCCCCGTTGGATATCCCCGCGGTGAAGGGTATTGACCCCAAGACTGAAGAAACTGTAGAGCGCCACCCCAAGAATGATGAGCCAGCCGCTGCGCTGGTCTTCAAGATCGTGGCTGATCCGTATGTGGGTCGCCTGGCCTACTTCCGTGTGTACTCCGGCAAGGTCGAGAAGGGCGGCTCCATCTACAACCCGGTCAAGCGCCAGCGCGAACGCGTGGGCCGCTTGATCCGTATGTATGCTGACCGCCGTGAGGAGATCGATGTGGTGGAAGCCGGCGACATTGGCGCCGTGCTGGGCCTCAAGAACTCCATCACGGGTGACACCCTGTGTGATGAGAACAAGCAGATCGTGCTGGAAGCCATCAGCTTCCCCGAGCCGGTGATCTCGATCGCAGTGGAGCCCAAGACCGCGGTGGACCAGGACAAGATGGCTGAAGCCTTGCATCGCCTGGCCGAAGAAGACCCCACCTTCCGCGTCAAGTCTGACCCGGAGACGGCCCAAACCGTCATCTCTGGCATGGGCGAGCTCCACCTGGAGATCCTGGTGGACCGCATGATGCGTGAGTATGGCGTGCAGGCCAACGTCGGCCGCCCGCGCGTGGCCTACCGCGAGACCATCACGCGCGAAGTCAAGAAGGCCGAAATGCGCTACGCCAAGCAGTCCGGTGGTCGTGGTCAGTACGGTCACGTCGTCTTCGAGATGGTTCCCGATGAGCCCGGCAAGGGCGTAAGCTTCGAGAACAAGATCGTCGGTGGCGCTATTCCTAAGGAATACATTCCCGCCGTGCAAAAGGGCGTGATGGAAGCCTCCGAGTCGGGCACCGTAGGTGGCTACCCGGTGGTTGACGTCAAGGTCACCCTGTACGACGGTTCGTTCCACGAAGTCGACTCCAATGAAATGGCGTTCAAGATGGCTGCCTCCATGGCTTTCAAAGAAGGTATGCGCATCGGTAAGGCCGTGCTCATGGAGCCGATCATGAAAGTGGAAGTGACCGTGCCCGAAGAGTTCCTGGGTGACATCGTGGGCCAGCTCAGCGCTCGCCGCGGTGAGATCCAGGGTATGGACCATCGCCCCGGTGGGGTGCAGGCCATCCGTGCCATGATGCCGCTCTCGGAAATGTTCGGTTACGCCACGGAGTTGCGCTCGGCCACCAAGGGCCGTGGCGCCTTCACCATGGAATTCGATCACTACACGCAGGTCTCGGAGAAGCTGGCCGAAGAGCTGATCAAAGCCAACTAGAACTTATACAGAAAGAATTTAAGGAGACACAAGCATGGCGAAGTCAAAGTTTGATCGCAACAAGCCCCACCTGAACGTGGGCACGATGGGACACATCGACCACGGCAAAACGACCCTGACGGCGGCGATCACCAAAGTAGCCGCCCTGATGGGCAAAGGTGAATTCCGCGGCTATGACCAGATTGACAACGCGCCCGAAGAAAAGGCGCGCGGTATCACCATCAGCATCACGCACGTGGAGTACGAGACCGAAAAGCGTCACTATGCCCACGTCGACATGCCGGGTCACCGTGACTACATCAAGAACATGATCACCGGTGCCGCCCAGGTGGATGGCGCCATCCTGGTCGTCGCTGCCCCGGATGGCCCCATGCCCCAGACGCGTGAGCACGTCCTGCTCGCCCGCCAGGTAGAAGTGCCCAGCATCGTCATCTTCCTGAACAAGGTAGACATGATGGACGATCCCGAGCTGCTGGAGCTGGTCGAGCTGGAGCTGCGCGAGCTGCTCAGCAGCTACGACTTCCCGGGTAGCGAAACCCCCATCGTACGCGGCTCGGCCCTGAAGGCTCTGGAGAGCACCTCCACCGACCCCAACGCCGAAGAGTATGCTCCCATCCGTGAGCTGCTGCGCGTCATTGACGAATACATCCCCGAGCCCACGCGTGAGACCGACAAGCCGTTCATGATGTCTGTAGAAGACGTCTTCTCCATCAAGGGCCGTGGCACCGTAGTCACTGGTCGTATCGACCGTGGTGTCGTCAAACTGAACGACAACGTAGACATCGTCGGCCTGCGCGAGCAGCCCGGCAGCACTGTGGTCACCGGTATCGAAATGTTCCACAAGCAGCTGGACGAAGGCATGGCAGGCGACAACGCCGGCCTGCTGCTGCGTGGTGTCGACCGTGACGGCGTCGAGCGCGGCATGGTATTGGCCAAGCCAGGCAGCATCAAGCCGCACACCAAGTTCATGAGCGAAGTGTATGTACTGAAGAAGGAAGAGGGCGGTCGTCACAAAGCCTTCTTCACGGGCTACAAGCCGCAGTTCTACATCCGCACCCTGGACGTCACGGGTGAAGTGACCCTGCCGGATGGTGTGGAGATGGTCATGCCGGGCGACAACGTCAACCTGCAGGTGCAGTTGCAGACCCCGGTGGCATTGGAGCAAGGCTCCAAGTTCGCCATTCGTGAAGGCGGCCTCACCGTGGGTGCAGGCGTCATCACCCAGATCTTGGAATAAGGAATATGGCGACTACCAAGCAGAAAATTCGTATCCGTCTCAAGGCCTACGATCACCGTGTGATCGATCAGTCCGCCAAGCGCATCGTCGAGACGGCGGAGCGCACGGGCGCCCGCGTGGTTGGCCCGGTACCCCTGCCGACCAAGCGCGAGCTGTTCACTGTGCGTCGCTCCCCGTTCATCGATAAGGACTCGCACGAGCACTTTGAGATCCGCACGCACAACCGCATCATCGATGTGATGGAGCCCGACTCCAAGACCATCGATATGCTCATGCGCCTCAACCTGCCGGCTGGCGTGGACATTGAGATCAAGATCTAGAGCAAGTAAAACCTTCTAGACGTATCGGGTTTTGTTTGGTATACTTTCAGGCTGTGTGTAATGGCCTGCCCGCTGCAAAGCGGGCAGGCATAAGTTTTGAGTAGGGGCAGCGTAAGAGCTGCCAGCCGGGGTGGCCCAAAGCGCCGCCCACGAGCCGGCAACTGACTACGCTGTTGCGGGATGATGCGGTCTAGCCCAGACTGACAGTCCCAGACAAATTTTGTAGGAGACAAACTGAGATGTTTAAAGGGCTTATTGGCAAGAAAATCGGTATGACCCAGATTTTCGATGAGCAAGGCCGTGCTGTGCCTGTTACGCTCCTCGAAGCTGGGCCTTGCTTTGTCACCCAGATCCGCCGCCCGGATGTTGAGGGCTACAGCGCGGTGCAGTTGGGTTTTGGCGAAACCAAGGCCAAGCACCTGAGTGGTGGCCAGTTGGGCCATCTTAACCGCGTCAAGGCTCCCACCTTGCGCTATCTGCGTGAATTCCGCACCAAACAGCAGGAATTAAAAGAAGGCGACACCGTCACGGTGGAGAGCTTTGCTATTGGCGACACTGTGGACGTGATCAGTGTCAGCAAGGGTAAGGGCTTTGCCGGCGCAATGAAGCGCCACGGTTTCGGTGGTGGCCCGGGCTCGCACGGTCAGTCTGACCGCCAGCGTGCTGTGGGTTCCATCGGCTCGGGCACCAGCCCTGGCCGTGTGTGGAAAGGCAAGAAGCTGCCCGGCCACATGGGCGTGCGCCAGGTAACGACCCTCAACCTCAAGGTTGCCTTCGTGGACACCGAGAAGAACCTGATCGGCCTGCATGGCGCCGTCTCCGGCGGCAAGGGCACGATCGTGACCATTCGTGAGGCGCGCAAGGCGTAAGCCTGCGAGATATTCTGATGAAATTAGACGTATACACTCTCAAAGGCACCAAGCTGGAGAAACAGGCAGAACTGCCCGCCAGCGTTTTTGAAGCGCCCATCAATGTGGACCTGATGCACCAGGCGTACACGCGCCAGATGGCCAATGCGCACCTGGGCACCCGCAAGACCAAGAACCGCGCTGAAGTGAGCGGTGGTGGCCGCAAGCCCTGGAAGCAGAAGGGCACCGGCCGCGCTCGCCAGGGCTCCAATCGTTCTCCGCAGTGGGTGGGTGGTGGCAAAGTGCACACCCCGCGCCCTAAGAGCTTTGCGCAGGACATGCCGCAGAAGATGCGCCAAGCTGCGCTGCGTTCTGCCCTGTCTTCCAAGGCGGCTGACCAGGAGATCATCCTGGTGGACAGCCTGGCGCTGGACGAGCCCAAGACCAAGTTCGTGGCTGAGGCCCTGAACAAGCTGGTGGGTGACAGCACGGCGTTGTTGGTGATGCCCACCAAAGACGAGAATTACGTGCGCGTGGTGCGTGCCAGCCGCAACCTGCAGAGCTGCAAGATGCTGCTGGCCAACTACCTGAACATTCGTGACCTGCTGGGTTACGACAAGCTCATCCTGCCGCTGGATGCCATCCAGGCCATCGAAAGCGCGCTGGGCTAGAGCGGAGTAAGGTGCTGACATGACAACCGTTTACGACATCCTGGTGCGCCCCCTGGTAACTGAGAAAACCAATTACCAGACCAGCCGGCTGCGCCAGATTACTTTTGAAGTGCACAAAGACGCCAACAAGGCCATGATCAAGGACGCCATTGAGCTGGTGTTCGGGGTCAAAGTGCAGCGCGTCAACATCATCCGCGTGGCGCCCAAGAGCGGACGCAGCGGGCAGAGCCGCCGCTTGCGCATTCGCAAGAGCGGCTACAAGAAGGCCCTGGTCACGCTGATGCCTGGCGAGTCCATCGATATTTTTGAAGGTGTGAAGTAATGGCTGTTAAAACTTACAAGCCTACTACCCCCGGTCGTCGTGGGGCCAGCGGCTACACGTTTGACGAGATTACCAAGTCCACGCCGGAGCGCTCGCTGCTGGCCAAGAAGACCAAGAGCGGCGGCCGCAATGTACGCGGCAAGATCACCGTACGCCATCGCGGCGGCGGTCATCGCCAGCGCCTGCGCATTGTGGACTTCCGCCGAGACAAGCGCGGCATCCCCGCCACGGTCGCCGGTATCGAGTACGACCCGAACCGCACGGCCTACCTGGCGCTGCTGCACTACGTCGATGGCGAGAAGCGCTACATCCTGGCTCCCCTGGGGCTCAAGACGGGCGACACCGTCGTCACCGGCCCGGGTTCTGACATCCGCGTGGGCAATGCCCTGCCGTTGGCCAACATTCCCACCGGTACCATCGTGCACAACATTGAGCTCAAAGAAGGCAAGGGCGGCCAGCTGGTGCGCTCGGCTGGCTCGGGTGCCCAGATCGCTGCCAAGGAGGGCGAGTATGCCCAGATCCGCATGCCTTCCGGCGAAGTGCGCCTGGTAGGGCAGAACTGCTACGCCACCATTGGCCAGCTCGGCAATGTCGATCACGGCAACGTCAAGCTGGGCAAAGCTGGCCGCACCCGCCACCGCGGTGTGCGCCCCACGGTGCGTGGCTCGGCCATGACACCGCGTGACCATCCGCATGGTGGTGGTGAGGGTCGCCAGCCGATTGGTATGGCTGGCCCCAAGAGCCCGTGGGGTAAACCCACCTTGGGCAAGAAGACCCGTCGCAACAAGCGCACGGACAAGTTCATTTTGCGTGGCCGCGCTAGCAAGAAGCGCCGCTAAAGCCAACGGCTGGAGATTTTTGTTATGGGACGTTCACTAAAAAAAGGGCCGTTTATTGAGCCGAAGCTTCTAAAGAAGATCGAGGCCATGAACGAGCGTAAAGAGAAGAAGGTAATCCGCACCTGGAGCCGCGCCAGCCAGATCTTCCCGCAGATGGTGGGTCATACCATCGCGGTGCATGATGGCCGCCGCCATGTGCCGATCTACATCACCGAGAACATGGTGGGCCACCGCCTCGGCGAGTTCGCTCCCACGCGCACTTTCCGCGGCCATGTTAACGAGAAGGCAGAAAGAGGAAAGTAGGTGAGGCATGGCTGATTTTCAAGCAACTCTTAGCAACGCCTCCATCTCCGCGCAGAAAATGCGCCTGGTGGTCAACCTGGTACGCGGCAAAAGCGTTCAGCAGGCGGTCACTATCCTCACCTTCACTCCCAGCAAGGCGGCTCAGCCTTTGCTCAAGCTGGTGAAATCTGCCGTGGCCAACGCTGCGCAGAACCAGGGCGTGCCGGTCGAAGAGCTGTACGTGCATGCCATCACGGCTGACGAAGCGCGCACCCGCAAGTGGCGCCGCTTTGGTGCGCGTGGGCGCTTCAAGCCCCTGTTCCGCCGCAGCTCGCACGTCACCGTGACGCTGCGCCAGCGCCAGGCGGCCCCAACCGCACAGACCACTGCCCCCGCGGCCAAGAAGAGCGCGGCCAAGGCCGAGAAGTAGGAGATATAGATGGGTCGTAAAGTAGATCCGCGAGGCTTCCGCCTCAAGATTAACAAGACCTGGGACGGCCGCTGGTTTGCCGAGGGCAAAGACTATGTAGACCGTCTGCACCAGGACTTTGCCATCCGCAAGATGGTGCAGGAGAAGGCGCCGCGTGCCGGTATTTCCAAGGTTGAAGTCGAGCGCTTCCCTGGCAACGTCAAGATCTCCGTGCACACGGCCAAGCCTGGCATTCTCATCGGCAAAAAAGGTGAGAACGTCAAAGTGCTGCGCAAGTCCCTGGAAACCCTGGTCGGGATGAAGATCGAATTGGACATCAAGGAGATCAAGGACCCCGATCTGGACGCCAGACTGGTGGCCGTCAATATTGCTGACCAGCTTGAGCGCCGCATCAGCTACCGCCGCGCCATCAACCGCGCCCTGCAGCAGACCATGCGCGCTGGCGCCGGTGGCATCAAGGTCGAGGTCGCCGGCCGCCTCGGCGGCTCGGACATGTCTCGCCGCATTTGGATGCGCGAAGGCCGCGTGCCTCTGCATACCCTGCGTGCCGATATTGATTACGCCGTAGCCGAAGCGCACACCCAGTACAGCGCCATTGGCATCAAGGTGTGGGTGTACCGCGGTGAGGGCAAGGCTGAAACCGAAGCTGAGCCTGAGGCTACCGAAGGCGTGTACGTCAGCGAATAGGCTGGCGAACGATTGGACTAGGACAAGAACATGTTGCAACCAAAACGTTTCAAGTTTCCCAAGATGCACCGTGGCCGCATGCGTGGCAAAGCCAACCGCGGCGCTGAAGTGCATTTTGGCGAGTTTGGCCTGCAGGCCCTCGAGCCGCACTGGATCTCCAGCCGCCAGTTGGAAGCCTGCCGCCGCGCCATCGTGCGTGAGGCCCGCCGCCGCGGCAAGGTGTGGACGCGTGTCTTCCCAGACAAGCCCATCACTAAGCGCGCCGCCGAAACCCGCATGGGTAAGGGTAAGGGCAGCGTGGAGTACTACGCCGCTGTCGTGCGCCCTGGCACGGTGCTGTTTGAGGTAGCCGGTATGCCGCCCGAGGTCGCCCAGCGCGGCCTGGAGCTGGCCGCCGCCAAGCTGCCCATCCGCACCAAGATCATCAAGCGCATTGAATTCCTGAGCGAGTAGTTGAGATGGCAAAGACAACCAAAGCAGCAGACCTGCGCAAACTGAACAACCAGCAGATCGTCGAGCAGATCGATGAAGCCCGTGAGCAGCTCATGCGCATGCGCTTCCAGAAAGCCACCGGCGAGCTGACTGACCAGAACGCTCCGCGTGCCCAGCGCCGCAAGATCGCCCAATTGCTGACGATCTTGAAGGAAAAGGGCGGTGCGGCGGCAATAACCGCCGCCGAGAAAAAGACAGAAGGTGAAGCATGAACAATCGCCGCCAAATTGAAGGCGTAGTGACCAGCAACAAGATGCAGAAGACCGTGGTCGTACGCACTACCCGCAGCTTCCGCCACCCGGTCTACGGCAAAGTGGTTGAGGCGCAGCACAAGCTGGTGGCCCATGATGAATTGGGCTGCAAGATTGGCGACACCGTGCGCTTGGTCGAGAGCCGCCCCCTCTCCAAGACCAAGCGCTGGGTGGTGGTGGAAATCATCAACAGCTCGGTCAAGGAAGAGGTGGCCTAGATGATCCAGCACGAAACTCGTGTGCGTGTTGCCGATAACAGCGGCGCGCGCGAACTGCTCGTCATGCATGTGGTCGGCAGCACCCGCCGCCGCTACGCCAGCATTGGTGACATCGTGGTCGGCACCGTCAAGAGTGCCATCCCGGCCGGCGCGGTGAAGAAGAGCGAAGTGGTGCGCGCCGTCATCGTGCGCATCTCCAAAGAATGGCGCCGTGAAGACGGCTCCTACATTCGCTTTGACGACAACGCCGCCGTCATCCTGGAGGGCAGCACCAGCAACCCCAAAGGCACCCGCATCTTCGGACCGGTGGCCCGTGAATTACGCGATAAGGGCTTCATGCGCATTGTTTCCCTGGCGCCCGAAGTGCTGTAGGAGTGATCGTGAACATTAAGCTCAAAATTCGCAAGGGCGATACGGTGGAAGTTGTCACCGGCAAAGAGGTGGACAAGGGCAAGCGCGCCGAGGTGATCCGTGTGCTACCCAAGACCAACCGTCTAGTCGTCCAGGGCGTCAACATGCGCAAGCGCCACCAGCGCGCCACCCAGCAGGGTGGGCGGCAGATCGCTGCCGGCATTGTGGAGTTCGAGGGTCCGCTCTCCATCTCCAACGTCATGCTGGTGTGTCCCTCGTGCAGCAAGTCTGTCCGTGTAGGTTTCAAGCGCGGCGAGAAGGGCTCTCACCGTGTGTGCAAGAGCTGTGGCAAGGATATCGACTAAGCCCAAGGGCATAGTTTGATCTAGGAGTGAAATTAATGGCTCATTATTTGAAAGAGCGGTACACCAAAGAGATCAGCCCGGCGCTCAAAGACGCGCTAGGGTTGGAGAATGTGATGCAGGTGCCGCGCATCCAAAAAATTGTCTTGAACGTCGGCCTGGGTAAAGCCAAGGACGACTCCAAGGCCTTTGATGGGGCGGTGAACGACCTCTCCATCATCACCGGCCAAAAGCCGATGATCACCCGCGCCCGCAAGGACATTGCGAATTTTGCGCTGCGTGCTGGCCGCGCCATTGGCGTCAAGGTCACCCTGCGAGGCGACAAGATGTGGTCCTTTTATGACCGCCTGGTGAACATTGCGCTGCCGCGCATGCGTGACTTCCGCGGTGTGCCCGCCGATGCCTTTGACGGCCGCGGCAACTACACCCTGGGGCTCAGCGAGCAGCTCATCTTCCCAGAGATCCAGTACGACAGCATTGAACAAGTGCGTGGCCTGGAAGTCACCATCGTGACCAGCGCCCGCAATGACGACGAAGGCCGTGCCCTGCTGCAACTCCTGGGTATGCCCTTCAAGAAGGAAGGCTAATCCATGGCCAAAAAATCAATCATTACGCGTGAGTCGCGCCGCAAGTTCTCCAACCAGGTGCGCAACCGCTGCAAGGTCTGCGGGCGCCCCCGTGGATACATTCGCCGCTTTGGCCTGTGCCGCATCTGCTTCCGCCAGTTTGCACTGGAAGGCAAGATCCCCGGCGTAGTCAAGGCATCTTGGTAGGCGCGGAGGAACGATCATGGCAATGACTGACCCGATCTCCGATATGCTCACCCGCATCCGCAATGGTGTGATGGCTGGCCATGCCCTCGTAGGCATGCCCAGCTCGCGCATCAAGGCGGCCATTGCGGCCATCCTCAAAGAAGAAGGTTTCATTGAGGATTATGAAGTTGTAGAAGACGGCGCCTTCAAGGTGCTGCGCATTCAGCTGAAGTACGTCGGTGAGCGCCGTGAGCGCCGCCCCGTCATCTCCGGCCTGGAGCGCATCAGCAGCCCTGGCCGCCGTGTGTACGCCAAGCGCAGCGAGATCCCCTGGGTGCTCTCTGGCCTGGGTACTGCGATCCTTTCCACGCCCAAGGGTGTGATGAGTGGCCGCCGCGCCCGCCAGATGGGCGTGGGTGGCGAGATTCTCTGCAAGGTATGGTAGCGGCTGCGCTGCAAGCAGTTTGCCGCTTTGGAGGTTTCAAGTGTCTAGAGTAGGACGTTTGCCAATTGAGATCCCTTCCAATGTGGAAGTGACCCTCAGTGGCTCGAACATTAAAGTGAAAGGCCCCAAGGGCGAGCTTTCGCATACCTTCCCGGCGGAGATCAGCTTCGAGAAGGACGGCGCCAATTTGCTCGTCAAGCGCGCCAATGATGAGAAGTTCAGCCGCAGCATGCACGGCACTGCCCGTGCCGTGGTGCGCAACATGGTGGTTGGCACCAGCGAGGGCTTCAGCAAGATCCTGGAAGTGCAGGGCGTCGGCTACCGCGCCGAGTTGAAGGGCAAGAACCTCGTCCTGCACGTTGGCTACTCCAACCCGGTAGAGGTCGAGCCGCCCGATGGCATCACCTACGCCATGGGCGAGGGTGGCACCATCGTGGTCAGTGGCCACGACAAGGTGCTGGTTGGCGAGACTGCCGCCCGCGTCCGCAAGGTGCGTCCGCCTGAGCCGTACAAGGGCAAGGGCATTCGCTACCAGGGTGAGTTTGTGCGCCTCAAGGCCGGTAAAGCGGCTAAGGCTGCTTCATAAGGTTGAGGTAAAGAGATGGCAACAAAGACAAGAGCACAATCCCGACAGAAGCGTCATAAGCGTGTGCGCGGCAAGATCAGCGGCACCGCTGGCCGCCCGCGTCTCAATGTATTCCGCAGCTTGAGTGGCATTTACGTGCAGCTCATTGATGACGTAGCTGGCCACACCCTGCTCTCGGCCTCCAGTGTGGATGCTGAGCTGCGCGGCGCCATGCAGGGCAAGAACAAGACCGAGCAAGCCCACCTGGTAGGCGAGGCCGTGGGCAAGCGTGCGCAGGCCAAAGGCATCAAGCAAGTGGTGATGGACCGCGGCGGCTTCCGCTACGCTGGGCGCATCAAAGCCCTGGCCGACGGCGCCCGCAAGGAAGGTCTTGAGTTTTAGTTTGCTCACGCAAACACAAACTCAAGCAGGAGAAAGTTAAATGGCTGATACCAAGCAACGCACCAAGAGAGACCGCAAGAGCGACGCCCCGTCGTTTGAGGCAGCTTTTGAGCTCGAAGAGAAGACGATCGAGATCCGCCGTGTATCCAAAGTGGTACAGGGTGGCCGCCGTTTTGCCTTCCGCGTCACGGTTGTTGTGGGTGACCACAGCGGCCAGGTGAGCGCGGGTGTAGGCAAGGCCACCACCGTGCCCGAGGCGATCCGCAAAGCCACCACGCGTGCCCGCAAGCAGTTGCGCCGCATGAACGTGTATGGCGGCACCATCCCGCACACCGTCATCGGCCGTGTGGGTGGCGCCGAGGTGCTGCTCAAGCCCGCTTCGGCCGGCACTGGCGTTATCGCCGGTGGTGGCGTGCGTGCCGTCATGCAGGCGGTGGGTGTGCGTGACATCCTCACCAAATCCATGGGCAGCAACAATATTCACAACGTGGTCATGGCCACCCTGGCCGCACTGGACCAGCTCAAGTCTGTAGATGAGCAGGCCCGCCTGCGCGGCAAGGATGTGAAGGAACTCAAGCCCTTCTGGGACCGAGGCAAGAAGAATGGCAGCTAAAGCAACTGGCAAGAAGATCAAGATCACGCTGGTACGCAGCCCGATCGGAGCCACGGAGCGCCACAAGCGCACCGTCAAAGCCTTGGGCCTGCGCAAGCTGAACAGCAGCGTGGTGGCCGAAGACAATGCCACCGTGCGCGGCATGGTCAACAGCGTTACGCATTTGTTGAAAGTAGAAGAGGCGTAAGCAATGAAGCTTCATGAACTCAAGCCCAATCCGGGCAAGATCACCCGACGCGCCCGTGTTGGCCGCGGTACGGGCTCCGGCAGCGGCAAGACCTCAGGTCGTGGAACCAAGGGTCAGGGTGCGCGCACCGGTGGTGGGGCAGGGCCTTACCATCAGGGCGGTAACCTGCCGTTCTTCCGCCGCTTGCCGTTCAAGCGCGGTTTCAATAAGCCCTTCCAGGTCATCTACAACGAGATCAACCTGGACCAGCTGGCTGACTTCAAAGACAACAGCGAAGTAACGCCAGACACGCTGCGCGCCGCCAAGCTGCTGCCCAAGACCAAGCGCCCCATCGTGTTGCTGGGCCGCGGCGAGGTCAAGGCTGCCCTCAAGGTTAGCGTGCACCGCGCCACGGCTTCGGCCAAGGCCAAGATCGAGAAAGCTGGCGGCAGCGTCACTATTTTGCCGCTCAAGGCCGAGCCACAGGAGAGCGCTAAATGAAACGTGGTGGCGCTTGGCGTTATCTCTGGACCGCTCCAGACATTCGCCGCAAGCTGCTGATCACCCTGGCTATCCTGATCCTGTATCGCTTCGTCTCGCACATCCCTGTGCCGGGCGTCAACCGCGATCTGATCAGCGCCCTCATGAACCAGGGCAGCGCCGCCAGCACGCTGGTGGGGTTGATTGACCTCATCTCCGGCGGCACGCTGTTGCAGTTTTCCGTGCTGGCCATGGGTGTCTACCCGTACATCACGGCCCAGATTATTTTGCAGCTGCTCATGCCGCTGATCCCTGCCCTGCAGAAACGCATGGAAGAGGACCCGCGTGAGGGCCGCAAGTTCATGGAGCGCTGGACCTACTACCTGGCCGTCCCCATGGCCATCCTCAGTGCCATCGGCCAGATCAACATTTTCTCCACGCTGGCAGGTGGCTCGGTGATCGAGAACTTCGGTTTTGGTCCTGACCAGTTGCTGCGCTCGGCCACCATCATCATCAGCATGACGGCCGGCACCATGTTCGCCATCTGGCTGGGTGAGCTCATCTCGGAGTACGGTATCCGCAACCAGGGCCTCTCCCTCATCATCTTCGCTGGCATCATTGCCCGCATTCCGGGCAACTTTGCCTCGCTGCTGCAGAACCAGGCGGCTGGCTGGATCTCCGTCGCCGCCATCCTGATGGTCATGATCCTGACCATCTTCGTGATCGTGTATGTGCAACAAGGCCGCCGCAATGTGCCGGTCATGTATCCCGGCCGCCGTATGGGCAACCGCATGTCCATGCCGGTCAAAGGCACCCTGCCGCTCATGGTCAACATGTCTGGCATGATCCCGCTCATTTTCGCCCAGGCGATCTTGCAGCTCCCCTCCATCCTGGCGAGCTTCTTTGCAAGCTCCACCACGCCGTGGGTTGCCAGTCTCTCCGCCGCCCTGACCAACTTCTTCAACGTTCAGGGTCCGGGCTACTGGGTGATGTACTTCCTTATGGTCGTAGGCTTTGCCTTCTTCTATACAGACGTGCTCTTCGCCCAGCAGAACTATGGTGAGAACCTCAAGCGTGTCGGCGCTCAGATCCCCGGTGTGAACCGTGGCGCACCTACTCAGCGCTACCTCACCTCGGTGTTGCGCCGTATCACATTGCCGGGTGCCTTCTTCCTCGGCTTTGTGGCCATCCTGCCTTTCCTGCTGACACTGGTGATGCCGTTCCTGGCCGCCAGCGGTGGCCAGGGCTTGTTCCTGGTCAGCGCCTCCGGCTTGCTCATCATGGTCGGTACCATCCGTGAAGCCTTCTTCAACATTGACGCAGAGTTGAAGCTGCACGGGTATGAAGAGTCACTGCTGGTTCGCTAAACAAGCGAGGGCTTTGTGCCGGTTTATGTAGTTTTGCTTGGCCCGCCGGGTGCTGGAAAAGGCACACAGGCAGGCATCGTGGCCAAGGCCACAGGGTTGGCGCATATCTCTTCTGGAGATCTGTTCCGCGAGCACATTAAGAATCAAACAGACTTGGGACGCCAGGTGGACGCCATCTTGAAACGTGGCGACCTGGTGCCCGATGATGTCACGATTGCCATGATCCGTGAGCGCCTGAAGCAACCGGATTGCGCCGCAGGCGCAGTGCTGGATGGCTTCCCGCGCACGCCCGCCCAGGCGCAGGCGTTGAACGGCATGCTGGCAGAGTTTGGCGGCAAGGTGGATGTGGTCCCCTTCATCCAGGTGCAGCAAGACGAGCTGATCAGCCGCTTGTCTGGGCGCTGGGTGTGCCGTGCCCAAGGCCACGTCTACCACGAGACCTTCAACCCGCCCAAGACGGCTGACGTGTGCGATGTGGACGGCTCTGAGCTGTACCAGCGCGACGATGACAAGCGTGAAACGGTTGAGAAGCGTATCCGTGTCTACTTTGAGCAGACTGCGCCGCTCATCGATCACTACCGCGGCGAAGGCCGCCTGACAGAGATCGATGGCGCGCAGGCGATCGCCAAAGTGACCGAGGATTTGCTGAAAGCATTGCCAGAGCAAGCGCAATGAGCTGGGAACGCAACATTGAGCTCAAAACGCCAGCTGAACTTGAGGTAATGCGTGAGGCAGGCCGCATCAACGCCATGGCGTTGAATGAAGTACGCAAAAGCGTGCGCCCCGGGATCACCACCGGCCAGCTCGACAAAATTGCCGAGCAGCTGATACGAGACCACGGCGCCGTGCCGGCCTTCCTCAACTATCCCGGCCCGTACCCTTACCCGGGTACGCTGAACACCAGCGTGAACGAGGAAATGGTGCACGGCCTGCCGGGCAAGCGCGAGCTGCGTGAGGGCGATATGCTCTCCGTGGATTGCGGCACGATCTACAAAGGCTTTGTGGGTGACTCTGCGTTCACCATGGGCGTTGGCGAAGATCAGGCCGCATGCCCAGAAGCTGATCGAGGTAACGCAGGAATCGCTGCGCCTGGGCATTCAGCAGATGCTGCCGGGCAAGCATGTGGGGGATGTTTCGGCAGCGGTGCAAACCCATGTGGAAGCGCACGGTTACCATGTGCCGCGCGAATACACAGGCCACGGGGTGGGGCGCAAAATGCACGAAGGCCCCCAGGTGCCCAACTACGGCGTGCCCGGCCAGGGCGTGCTGTTGCGCACCGGCATGACCATCGCCCTGGAGCCGATGGTGCTGGTGGGGACGCACCGCACACGCGTCCTCGAGGACCAGTGGACGGTCGTCTCCGCAGATGGCTCGCTGACCGCTCACTTTGAGCACAGCGTGGCCGTGACCGACAACGGTCCGTTGGTGTTGACCGCCCTCTAGCGCTCGTAGCAGGCGCTAGACGGATGGAGAAAGCAAGGATATAATCACGCGTTGGCCCCGCCGCCGCCCCTTGGCAGGCGGGGTAGCAGGAGTAATGGGTATGAAAGTAACAGCATCGATAAAAAAACGCTGCGCCAACTGCAAGGTAGTGAAGCGCAAGGGCAAGCTGTACGTGATCTGCAGCAACCCCAAGCATAAGCAGCGACAAGGTTAAGGTGAATGATGGCACGCATTGAAGGCGTAGATCTGCCGCGCGACAAGCGCGTTGAATACGGGCTGACCTATATCTATGGCATCGGCCTCAACACCTCTCAGCGCATCCTGGCTGAGCTGGAAATCAATCCGGATATTCGCATCAAAGACCTCTCCGAAGGGGATGTCAGCAAGCTGCGCGAATACATCACCAAGAACCTGAAGGTCGAAGGTGATCTGCGCCGTGAGGTGCAGCTCAACATCAAGCGCCTGATGGAGATCGGCAGCTACCGCGGTCTGCGCCACCGCCGCGGCCTGCCGGTGCGCGGCCAGCGCACCCGCACCAATTCCCGCACCCGCAAGGGCCCGGCCAAGACCGTGGCCGGTCGTGGTCGCCGTCGCGGCGCCACCAAGAAGTAAGCGCCAGGAGTTTGAACCGCTATGGCTAACGAAAAAGACACCAAAGGCAAGAGCAGCGCTCGCCCCGCAAAGAAGGGCAAGCGCGCCAGCATTCTTACTGGCCAGATCCATATCTTTGCCACTTTCAATAACACCATCGTCACTGTGACCGATGGTCAGGGCAACACCATCTCCTGGGCCAGCGCCGGCCTGGTGGGCTTCAAGGGCTCTCGCAAGAGCACGCCCTTCGCCTCACGCCTGGCTACGGAGCGCGCCGTCAAGGTGGCGCAGGATATGGGCATGCAGGAAGTGGAGCTGTTCGTGAAAGGCCCCGGCCCCGGCCGCGAATCGGCCGTGCGCGCCGTGCAGACCATGGGCATGCGTGTGCGCTCCATCTCGGATGTGACCCCGCTGCCGCACAACGGCTGCCGCCCGCCGAAACGCCGCAGAATGTAATTAAAAACGCAGGGATTTCCGCCGCAAGGCGGAATTCCTGCGTAGAACTCAACCCGGCAGCCCATTCATAGGCAGCCGCCTGGCTTGGGGAAGGAACGAAACTGTGATCGTACTAAGCAATATGGTGACCCCCCGCATTGAGCGTGAAGCGGAGGCCCGCAATTATGGAAAGTTTGTCATCGCCCCGCTGGAGCGCGGCTATGGCCACACGCTTGGCAACTCGCTGCGCCGTGTGCTGCTCTCCTCGCTGGAGGGCGCGGCCATCACGTCCATCCGTGTGACGGATGCCCAGCACGAGTACAGCCAGATCCCTGGCATCCGCGAGGATGTCATCCAGATCATGCTGCAGCTCAAGCAGGTGCGCCTGATCCTGCACGAAGGCGAAACCAGCCGCATGCACCTGGAAGTCAAGGGTGAGGGCACGGTAACCGCCGCGGACATTATCGCCCCGGCCGAGGTCGAGATCGTCAATCCGGATCTGTACCTGTTCACCTCAGACAGCAGCAAGACCAAGCTGCAGATCGAGCTGACCGTGGAGCGTGGCCGTGGCTACTCCCCGGCCAACGAGCGCAGCGGCAAGCTGCCCATCGGCGAGCTGCCCGTGGACGCCATTTACACCCCGGTGCGCCGCGTCAATTGGGAAGTAGGCAACGCCCGCGTCGGCCAGAGCACCAACTATGACAAGCTGATCATGGAAGTGTGGACCGATGGCACGGTGCGCCCCGAAGAGGCGCTGAGCACCTCGGCCGGCATTATGATCGAGCACCTGCGCCACATCGCTGGCGTCAAAGAAATTGCGCTCAGCCCCGCGCCGGAGAAGGTCGTGACCGACAACCGTCTCTCCAGCGAGGTATACGACACGCCTATCGAGAATCTGGATCTCTCGGTGCGTGTGTTCAACTCCCTGAAGCGCGCCGGCATCACCACCGTCGGCGAGGTGATGGAACTGCTCGATAAAGGCCTGGATGCGGTGATGTCGATCCGCAACTTTGGCGATAAGAGCATGGATGAATTGGTAGAAAAGATGCAGGAGAAGGGCTACATGCCGCAAGACGCCAAAGCCCCCTCGGCAACTGATGGAGAAGGTGAATAAAGCATGCGTCACAAAGTAGCCGGCAAAAAACTCAGCCGCCATGTCGGTGCTCGCACCGCCCTGCGCCGCATTCTGGTCAAGCAGCTTTTTGAGCACGAGCGCATTACGACCACCCGCGCCAAGGCGGAGGCCATCCGTGGCCAGGCCGAGCGCCTGATCACCCTGGCCAAGAAGGGCAACGCCGCCGAGCAGGCCTCTGCCAAAGTGCATGCCCGCCGCCTGGCCGCCGCCCGCCTCAACGACGCCAAGATCGTCAAGAAGCTGTTTGACGATATTGCTCCCCGCTTCGCCGAGCGCAAAGGCGGCTACACCCGCCTCACCAAGCTCGGCCAGCGTGAGGGCGACCGTGCTCCCATGGTTCTGCTGGAGCTGGTCGACTAAGATCGCTGCCCACACCTATGGGCAACCTTGTGGGTAGAACTCCACCCTCCGGTGGAACTGAACGTTACAAAATTATTCTGGCTTATCACGGCGCCGCATTCAGTGGAATGCAGCGCCAGGCCCGCCACCGCAGTGTGCAGGCCGTGCTGGAGGAGGCGCTGCGTGCGCTGGGCTGGGCCGGGCGAGCTGTATTGTTCGCCGGGCGCACAGACGCCGGCGTCCACGCCAGCGGTCAGGTAGCTGCCTTCGACTTGCAGTGGAGGCACTCCAGTGAGAGCTTGCTCAAGGCGCTCAACACCCAACTGCCCGCTGATGTGGCCGTGCAGGCTGTGGAGCAGGTGGGGGCGCAATTTCACCCCCGCTATGATGCACGCAAGCGCACCTACCGCTACCGGCTCTACTGCCAGCCACAGCGAGACCCACTTCGGGAGGGGCTCGCTTGGCGGGTGTGGCCGGCGCCCAGGCTGCGCCGCCTGCAGGCGGCCGCCCGCCACCTGCGTGGCGAGCACGACTTTGTCGCCTTTGGCCCCGCACCGCAACCAGGCGGCCACACCGTACGCACGGTGCACGCCGCCCGTTGGCAGCAGGCCGCGGACGATGAGTTTATTTTTGAAGTCACCGCCAACGCCTTTCTCTACCATATGGTGCGCCGTATGGTCGGCCTGCAGGTCAAAGCAGGGCAGGGCTTGATCGAGCCAGAAGTAGTACACGCCGCACTACGCAGCCAACAGCGAGTGCGGCAATTAGCGCCAGCCCACGGGCTGACGCTGGTGCACGTGGAATACTAGCGCAGGCGGAACACATGCCGCCCGCGATGAGTGAGAAAGCAATTGCGCAAGCAATTGCAGGCAGCAGCGCAAGCGGCTGACAATCTTCTTTGAACGAAGATGAAAGAAGGAACTGAGGATTAGGATGCAACAAAAAAGCTATTATCCCAAACCGGGTGATGTAGAAGCGCAGTGGTACATTGTGGATGCCGCCGGCCAGAACCTGGGCCGCTTGGCCTCTCAGATTGCCAATGTGCTGCTCGGCAAGCACCGCCCGGAGTACACCCCTGGTGTTGACTTTGGCGATTCCGTGATCGTGACCAACTGCGGCCAGATCACTGTGACCGGTGCCAAGCTGACCGACAAGATCTACTACCGCTATAGCGGTTACCAGAGCGGCCTCAAAGAGACCAGCCTACGCCGCATGCTGGAGACTCACCCTGACCGCGTGATCTACGAGGCGGTACGCGGCATGCTGCCGCACAACCGTCTCGGCCGCCAGCTGGTCAAGAAGCTCAAGATATACTCTGGCACCGAGCACCCGCACATCGCCCAGAAACCCCAGCCGCTGGCTGTGAAATAAGGCAGGAGAATTACGATGGCAGATCAATTTTACGAAGGCGTCGGCCGCCGCAAGACCAGCAGCGCCCGCGTACGTGTGATGAGCGGGGCAGGGGCCTTCATGGTGAATGGCAAGCCTATGGAGGAGTACTTCCCTCGCATCGGTGACGCCGCCCTAATCCAGACAGTACTGCAGGATGCCAGCGCCAACGGCACGGTAGACGTCAGCGTAGTGGTGAGCGGCGGTGGCCGCACCGGCCAGGCTGGCGCCGTGCGCATGGGCCTGGCGCGTGCCCTGGTGAAAATGAACCCAGACGTGCACCCGGCCATGGCCAAGAACATGCACCTGCGCCGCGATGCGCGCGCCAAGGAACGCAAGAAACCCGGTCTCAAGCGCGCCCGCAAGGCTCCTACGTACACGAAGCGCTAAAGCCTCATAGCCAACTACTAACCAAAAGAACCGCAGCATATGCTGCGGTTCTTTTTTGGTGGTTTCCGTCATTGCGAGGAGTGCGCTGCGGCGCGAAGCGCACAGCGCTGACGAAGCAATCCCCAGTTTCAAATTGCAAATAGACGCGAGAATTGCTTTGTCCGCGAGGTTGCATGCAATGCATACCCGCAATGAAAAGCGTGCTAGTGTCATCCTGAACGGGTGTTGAAGCCCGCACCAGCACGCCGAACCCAGACCAGTGAAGGATCCATACTGCCACCTCTTCGGAGCTGCCCTCATTTCTGCCCCACACTGATTGTCATTGCGAGGAGTATTGTGCAGTGATGGAGTTATCCATCACTGCACAAACGGACGAAGCAATCTGATAGTACTGAAGATTGTCACGCACACAAGCCGCTTTGCGGCTTGTGGCTCGCAATGAAAAGCCTGCTAGTGTCATCCTGAGCGGGTGTTGAAGCCCGCACCAGAACGCAGAACCCAGACCAGTGAAGGATCCATGCAGCCATATCTTCGGAAAGCACACGCTTCGGCCACATGACCCTCACCCAGTGAGCTATTTACTCAGTTGCATGTGTTCGCCCTCTCCCTCGGGAGAGGGCGCGAGCGTAGCGAGCGGGTGAGGGCATAAGGTGTATCATCTGCCCATGACTGACATCGCATCCCTGCTCGCCACGCTGCCCAACTCCGCCACCGATAACCTCACCCTCATCCATGCCCCCAGCATGGCCGCGCAATACCATCCCACCTTCCCGCCGCACATCCCGGCCCTCATCCACGGCATAGACTCCGCCGAGCTGTTCGCCAAAGTTCAGACCCTGCTCCTGCTCGTCTATCCACCTGACCATACGATTGAGTTTGTTGGCGAAGGCGCCACATCCACTCTCCTTGCATCCCTTACGACTAATCGACCAGCCGACTACCCGACCAGCCTCTACATCCCTCCCCTCGGCGCCAACACCTCCCTCGAAGAATTCCAGGAGCTCATCGCTCACCTGCGTGCGCCGGACGGCTGCCCCTGGGACCGCGAGCAGACCCACCAAAGCCTGCGCCGCAACCTCATCGAAGAAACCTATGAGGTGGTCGACGCCCTGGATGCTGACGACCCGGCCGCCATGCAGGAAGAATTTGGCGATCTGATGGTGCAGGTCGCTCTGCACGCTCAGATCGCCAGCGAGGCGGGCGAATTCCGCATGGCGGATGTGCTCAACGGCATCATCACCAAGCTCATCGCCCGCCACCCGCACGTCTTCGGCGAAGTTGAGCTGGAGGATGCCGAAGCCGTCATCGCCAATTGGGAGAACCTCAAAGCCGCCGAACGCAAGCAGAAGGGTACCGAGAAGGGCTTGCTGGACGGCGTGTCGGCGGCTTTGCCCGCCCTCAGCCAGGCCGAAGCCTACACCAGCCGCGCCGCTCGTGTCGGCTTCGAATGGCCCAATATTGAAGGCGTGCTGGGTGACGTGGCCGAAGAGATCCAGGAGTTCCGCGCCGAGGCCGCCGGCACGCCCGAGCAAGAGGCCGAGTTCGGCGACATCCTCTTCGCGCTGGTCAACCTCTCACGCTGGCTCAAGATCGACGCCGAAGCGGCGCTACGCGCCGCCAATGCCCGCTTCCGCAAACGCTTCGCGTTTGTGGAAGCCGGTGCGCGGGCGCAAGGCCGCCCGCTCAGCGAGCTCACGCTAGACGAGATGAATGCGTTGTGGGAGGAGAGTAAGCGACAGTAAGGACGCGCTTTCCGCCCTGCGAGAGCTGAGGGCTGCATGGCCCTCCCGGCATACGGGATTGGACCTGCATTTGCCCTTCCGTCATTGCGAGAACGTGAGGCGGCGTAGCCGCTGAACGACGAAGCAATCCCCAAAGTGGTTTCCTGCGGCTGGCTTGGGGATTGCTTCGCTACGCTCGCAATGACGTAGGGCGTACGCTGCGAAGCAGCGTACGTTGCTTCGCAGCGTACGCCTCTGCGCGAGAGTCCTTGTCATCCCGAACGAGGCCGTTAGGCCGAGGAGGGATCCGTTAAGGGGCTTTGTTTGCTTTAGTAAACATCTGGCAAAAAGAGGTGCGGTAGTGTTACTTTTGTACGGATGAGATGCACAATGAATAAGCGCAGTACGGATTCCTCGCTGCGCTCGGAATGACACAAAGTTCGGCTTGCCGCCCAAGCATGCTGCAAAGCAGCGTATGCCCTTACGCGTTTTTCACATTGATGCAGCTATTAGAACTCAACATTGACTTGGTAGGGGCGGGTCTTAGACCCGCCCCTACACGATTCGGTGTTGACGCCATGTCAGCTGGCTAAAATTCAACACAGGCTTGGCTCCTGCTCACTAATCACCGCTCACTGTTCACCTTCACCGCTCACTACTCACTTGCCTCCCTAAATATACTTACTCGTAATCGACCCCTTCGCCTTCTTCAGCTCCGCCGGCGTACCCTCAAACACCACCTGGCCGCCGCGGCTGCCGCCCTCCGGCCCCATGTCGATCACCCAGTCCGCATTGCGCACCACATCCATGTTGTGCTCGATCACGATCACCGTGTTGCCGCTGTCCACCAGGCGGTGGATAATGCCCAGCAGGTGCTCCGTGTCAGACATGTGCAGGCCCGTGGTCGGCTCGTCCAGCACATAGATGCTGCCTTCTTTGTGCAGCTCGCTGGCCAGCTTGATGCGCTGGCACTCACCACCGGAGAGCGTGTTCAGCGGCTGGCCCAGCTTCAGGTAGGTCAGACCTACGTCGGCCATGGCTTGCAGCTTGCGTTTGATCTCGGGCTGCTCAAAATAGTCCAATGCGTCCAGCACCGTCATGTCCAGCACATCAGCGATGGATTTGCCGTTCAGCAGGTAGCCCAGCACCTCGTCCTTGAAGCGCTTGCCGCCACACACTTCGCAAGGCGACTTCACCGTGTCGAAGAATGACAGTTCCGTATACACCACACCCAGACCCTGGCAGTTCTCGCAGGCGCCCTTGGAGTTGTAGCTGAACAGCCCGGCATTCACCTTGTTGACCTTGGCGAAGACCTTGCGAATATCGTCCATCATGCCGGTGTAGGTGGCCGGGTTGGAGCGTGAGTTGGCGCCCACGGCCGACTGGTCAACCACGATCGCCTCGGGGTGCTGCGCCACGAAGGCCTGGTTGATCAGCGAGCTCTTGCCGGAACCCGCCACGCCGGTGACCGCTGTCAGCACGCCCTCAGGGATGCTGACGCTCACGTTTTTGAGGTTGTTGAGGGTCACCTTGCTTAGCTTGAGCTGACCCTTGGCGGAGCGGAATTCCTTCTTGAGCGGCATGGCGCTCTTCATGTGCTTGCCGGTCAGCGTGTCCGCCTTCAGCAGGCCCGCATAGCTGCCTTCGTAGACGATCTTGCCGCCCTGGCTGCCGGCGCGCGGCCCCACATCCACAATGTGGTCGGCGATCTCGATTACTTGTGGGTCGTGCTCCACCACCAGCACCGTGTTGCCTTTGTCGCGGATCTTTTGCAGCATCTCGTTTAGGCGGTGCACATCACGCGGGTGCAGGCCCACGCTGGGCTCGTCAAAAATGTACATCATGTCGATCAGGCTGCTGCTCAGTTGCTTTACCAGCTTGACGCGCTGCGATTCGCCGCCCGAAAGTGTGTCCGTCTCGCGGTTGAGCGTCAGATACTCCAGCCCAATGTCGATGAGGTATTGCAAGCGCGCCGTCAGATCGTCCAGCATCGGCTTGGCTTCCGGGCTCTTGATGGCCTTGATGATCGGCAGCAGCGCGCTCACTTCCATTGCGGAGAGGTCGGCAATGTTGTGGCCATTGATCTTGCTCATCAGCACAGACTTGTTCAAGCGCGCCCCCTTGCAGGAGGGGCAGGGGCCTTCCACCAGGAACGGGGCGATCTGCTTCTGCGTGCGCTCAGACAGCGCTTTGAGGTCACGCTTAATGTATGAACTTTCAAATTTGCGGATGATGCCTTCATAGGTGGCATTAAAGCCCTTGTCGCCAAAGCCGCTTAGCTTCACTTTGCGGTCTTTGCCATGCAGCAACAGCTCCAGCTCATCTTTGTTGTATTTGGAGAGCGGCTTGTCATTGTCGAAAAAGCCGCTGGCCTGATACAGGCCTGCCCAACTGCTAAAGCCAGGCACCAAAATTGCGCCTTCGTTGAGCGAGCGGCTCATATCCAGGATCTTGCTGGTGTCCGCTTGCAGCTTGCGGCCAAAGCCGTTGCATTCCGGGCACATGCCAAACGGTTCGTTGAATGAGAAGACGTTGGGGTAGCCCACGAACGGCTGGCCAATGCGCGAGAACAGCATGCGCAGCACGGTGTAAGTGTCGGTGATCGTGCCCATGGTGGAGTGCGAACCGCCGCCCAGGCGTTTCTGGTCCACCACCACCGCCATGCCCAGATTCTCGATGCCGTCGGCGTCCGGCTGGGTGTAGCGCGGCAGGAAGTTGCGCACGAACAGGCTGAAGGTTTCGTACAGTTGGCGCTGCGCCTCGGTGGCGATGGTGTCGAACACGATCGATGATTTACCGGAGCCAGAGACGCCGGTAAAGATGGTCACCTTGCGCTTGGGGATGCGTAGGCTGACATCTTTTAGGTTGTTCTCGCGTGCGCCGCGGATCTCAATGAATTCTTGTTTGGCTTCAGCCATGGTTCCTCTTGGTGTCTACTTTTGGGCGGATGGGGGAGTGAGTTTACCGCAAACCGGCGGGTCTGGCGCTCTAGGGCGGGCAAAGCGCGGCACTGCCGCGCTTTGCCTGCCCAGCTTACTTGCTTGCTTTGGCCGCGTTGAGCTTGACCGCCGCCAGCACCAGGGCTTTCACCCCGGCCTTGTCGATGCGGTCTTCCGGGCCGTAATCGATGGCCCGCACTGTGCTGCTGTCCAGCCGGGTGTTGAACAGCTTCTTGGGCTCTTTGATCTGCGCCCCGCTGTGGAAGTTCAGCCGCACCGTGTTCTTGAGCACATCCACATGGCACAGGTTGCCATTGTGCACCCACACTGCCACACCTTCAGGCTGTGAGGGCTTCTTCCACTTGACCTCCTCGATGATGCCCGGGTCCGCTTTGACGATAATTTGGCGCAGCTCGGCCAGCTTCGTGCCCTTCCAAGGTTCGGCCGCCTTGATGATGGCGTCGATCTCTTTGCTGGCGTTGCCGTCTGCCGCTGCGGCTTTGGCGGCAGGCTTCTTGCCTGGGCTCTTGGCTGCACTCTTCTTAGCGGGCATATCAGCTTGTGGCCTTTTTGACCAGCTTGGTGATCTTGGCTTCTTCGGCTGCGGTGAGCTTCACTAATGCAAACGAGGCGGGCCACATGTTGCCATCATCCAACGCAGCCGAATCGTTGAAACCCAGCGTGGTATAGCGCGTCTCAAATTTGCTGCCGGGCTGGAAGAAGAGCACCACTTTGCCGTCCTCATTGGCGTAGGCGGGCATGCCGTACCAGGTGCGTGGCAGCAGGGCGGGGGCCGCGCTGCTGATCAGCGAGTGCAGGCGCGCACACATCTTGCGCTCGGCATCTGGCAGTTTGTTGACCACATCCAGCAGCGCTTCTTCGCCCTTGGCGCGGTCTTTGCCGATGCGTTCCAGAGCTTTGAGCTCACGGGCACGCTCCTTCATCGCCGCTTTTTCGGCTGCACTAAAGCCTTCGCTCACTTTTGCGGTCTTAGTTGTCTTCTTTTGTGCGCTCATATGTCCTCCCGATTGGGGTTATAGATTCTCTACGTATTCGGCCAGGCCTTCCAGCGCCTGCATGGCGCCCACGATGGCGCCGTACTTCACAGCCTGGGCATGTGCCTGGGCGCTGGGGAAGACGAGCTGCAGTGTCACCTTGGTCTTGTCGCCTTCTTCTTCGAAGAGCACATGCGTGCGCACGGTGGTCTCTTCACTCACCACATCTGGGCTGTAGTCGTAGACCAGCTTGTTGGGCTTGTCCACTTCCACAAACGTAATGCGGAAGATCATCTGGGTTTCGCCATAGGTTGGCGCCTGGTAACGCCACACACCGCCGGGCTTGCTCTCCCAATCCAACGTGGTGCCGCCTTTGGGCAGCCACCAGCCCTCAACGTGTTCTCTCTCAGTGAACGCATCAAACACCAGCTCGCGCGGCGCGTCAAACTCGCGTGAGGTTACGATCTCTCGGTTCTTGGTATCTTCAGTCATTGCGGTTCTCCTTCTGAATGTTGTGCAGGTATGTGTCCAGGCGGTCAAAGTTCTCTTCCCAGTGCTGGCGATAGGTATCCAGCCAGGAAGAGGCATGCTTCAGCGGGGCGGCCTGCAGCTGCGCCGGGCGCCACTGCGCCTCGCGCCCGCGCTCGATCAGCCCGGCGCGCTCCAGCACCTTGAGGTGCTTGGTGATGGCCGGCAGGCTGATGCTGAAAGGCGCCGCCAGCTCCTTCACCGTGGCTGGCCCCTGGGCCAGGCGCGCCAACATGGCGCGCCGCGTCGGGTCAGACAAGGCGCCAAAGGTCAGGCTGAGGGTGTCGGCTTTGCTGTGCATACGGCTCGCTAATTAACCAAATGGTAAAATATCAAAGCTGGAATGTCAAGGGTAGCCAGATATTAATTTAGGCATGCTACAGTAAGGCTATGAGAGCGATCCATTGGGGAGTTGTGTTCGTCGTCAGCCTATGGCTGGTGGCCTGCGGCCAGGCGCAGACGCCCGAGATGCAGGGCGAGCCAGAGGGGCCGCGCATGCTGTACTTCACGCAGCGCACTGATGGGCAGCCTAGCCTGCTGGCGCCCGGCCGCCTGAGCGCCGCCCTTGGCACGCAGGCCGTGGGCGAATGGGGCGATCTGCTGATGCTGCACGCAGCCCAGCCCGCGCAGGCGATCCTTATTGACGGGGCCGCCGTTGGCCAAGTGAATGCGGAGGACCTGGCCAGGTTGTACCGCCAATGCGTGGTGTTGGCCTTCTTCAACTTGTATTCGCCAGAGGTGGCGCGCCTGGTGGACGATCCCAGTGTGCGCGCCGATGGCTGGATGGATGGCGGCGAGCCGTACTCCGGCGACTTTTACATCATTGTTCATCGCACGGTGTCTGGATCCCAAGGTGACTGTACTGGCGCTGGGCCGTCTGGCCCGCTCGGAGCCACTGGCGGCATGGGCAAGAGTCGCAGCCAGTATTCGCTGGCCAGTGAAGAAGACTTTGCTGTGTTCGTGGGCGTATTGCGTACGCACTTAGCTCAATCGCAGCCGTGATTACAATTGCAGTGTGACTACAGACACTTTCTTTGCTTACCTCGCCGTAGCTATTTTGGCTGGCCTGACGATATTCCAGACCTTGCTCATCGCTGGCCGACCGCTTGGCCGCTTTGCCTGGGGCGGGCAGCATGATGTGCTGCCGAGCAACCTGCGCACGGGCAGCCTGATCTCCATCGTGCTCTATGTTGTGTTTGCAGTGATCATTCTGGAGCGCGCCGGGCTGATCTCTTTGAGCTTCATCCCAGGTTTTGCCATCTGGGTGCTGGCCGCCTACTTCACGCTGGGCGTATTGATGAACGCTATCTCGCGCAGCAAGCCGGAGCGCAACATCATGACGCCAGTGGCGCTGCTGCTGGCGGCGTGTTGCTACGCGCTGGCAGCCTAGCTGCGCACCACCAGGTCAAAAGATTGCCTGGGCTTGATGTGCTCAAAGTAATACGCTTCGCCCGCGTCCCAGCGCTGTTGCCATTCCACTTGCGCTAAGCCTTCTCTTTCGAAGAGACGGCGCCCACGCTCAGCATCCTCCGTCTCCATCAGGATGGTGAGATGTACGAGGTCTGCCAGCTCTGGCCGGCCTGAGTACACGCCGTCGATCAGCAGGATGGCTGCTGGCGACGCGCTGCGCACATCCTCGGCCAGCCCGGCGCCGGTCTCAAAGTTGAAGGGATGCCAGCGGGCGATTTGCCCGGCGAGCAGCGGCAGCAGCGCTTCGTTCCTGAGACGCTGCCAGTCCATACATAATTGCGCCTTCTGCTCCGCGCTGCGTCTGTCCCATTCGGCGGCGCTGCCGCCTGAATAGAAATCATCGCCTTGGATGAGGCAACAGTCCCCAAGACGCGCGGCTACCTGCGGCGCCAGAGTGGATTTGCCTGCACCACTGCGGCCATCCAGCGCAACAACCAGCGGGCGCTGTGTGCGCAAGGCTTGCTGAATAGCCTCGACGATTTGGTCTTCCGGCTGGCTGGGCATGTGGGGCTAGATGTACACCAGGCAATTTTCTAGAACGGGTGCCGCCGAGAATTGGTTCCAGCGCAGATCAAGCTTGCGCAGGGTCTTGAGCGCGTGCAGGCTTGCGGGCAGCTCGCTGAGCTGGTTGTTGCGCAGGTCCAGATAATAGAGTTTGGCCAGCTCGCCAATGGCGGCGGGCAGGGCGGCGAGCTGGTTGCTGCGGGCGTGCAGCTCTCTAAGCGCGGCCAGCTGGCCGACTGCCTCTGGCAGCTGGCTGATCCGGTTGTTGTAGATGCGCAATTCCTGCAGGCTGCCCAGCTGGCACACGCTGTCAGGCAGGTGGCTAAATTGGTTGTCCGTCATGCTTAGGTAGGCCAGGTTGTGCAGGTCTCCAAACGCATCGGGCAGATCGTCAAGTTTGTTGTCGCTAATGTAGAGGAATTGAAGCGCATGGAGCTCACTGAGTTCGGCGGGCAGGCTGGTGAGCTGGTTGTGGGCAATGTCCAGCACTTCAAGGTTTTTCAGTTGGCCCAGCGCAGCCGGCATGCTGTGCGCCGGGGTGCCAAAAAAGAACAACTGGCGCAGCTTGCCCAGTTGGCCCACGGCGGCGGGCAGCTCGCTGAGCGAATCTTCACCCAGCGAGAGTGTTTCCAGTTCGCTAAGTTCCCAGAGCACGGCGGGCAATTGCTGCCAGCCGCAGCCGCGCAGCGAAAGCGCCGTGATGTGTTCTCCGTCCTGGCAATAGGCGATCTTGTGGGTATGCAGCTGGCTGCGCGGCACCCGCGGGATGGGCTGGCCGAGTGCTTGCTCCAGTTGCTGCACTATCGCAGTATTCATAGGAAGCGGCTACTTCGCCTGCAGCGTGTTCCATGCCGCGTGATATTTTTGCAGCTTTTCTAATGAACGTGGCGTCACTTCCTTGAGGCGCAGGATGTTGCTGTTGTCTTCAAGATCGGCCAATTTCACTGTACGCGCCAGCGGGTTGTGCTTTATAGCCGCGATGTAGTCTTCGTAGCTTTGCCCATCTCGGTGGGTGAGTAGTTCCAGCGCTTCCAGTACAACGCCAGGAAAGCCCATGCGCTCCAGGTCGGCACGCGTGGTCGGCGAGTCTTCCAGCACATCATGCAGCACGGCTGCCATCATCTCCTCAGGCGTGCTCATGCGCAGCATGAGGCGCAACGGGTGCAGGATGTAGGGCGCACCGGCTTTGTCCTGCTGGCCCTGGTGTGCGCTGAGCGCCACCTGGATGGCGGTATGAACATCGGCCATGTTAGTGTGCTCCGTCGTAGCGCTCACCGGCTTCGATCGTCACCGCCAGCACATTGCTGGGCTGTGGCAACGGGCAGGTGGCGAATTCAGTGAAAGCGCAGGGTGGGCTGTAGAGCTTGTTCAGATCCAACACCACTTCATCACCAGTAGGCTGCTCGCTGGTCAGGAAGCGCCCGGCGCCGTAGCTGGTCTTCCCACTCGTGCCGTCTCGCACCAGCAGGTAGTAGCTGCCATCCTCGAGCAGCTCGGCCTGTGGAGCGCAGTGCACGCCGCCGTATTCGAAGTGCAGCGCGGCGTGCATCTCGGTTTGCAACTGCGCGCCGGTGATGTCATCCCGCAGCACGCGTACGGGCGGATCGTAGCGCTCAATGCGCGCAACCAGCTGGGCGGCCGGATCCGGCGGGAACCACACCCGGCCAGTCGCCGTTTGGCGTTCCCGCCGCTGCGGGTCCCACACGCGTAGAGCAAACTTGTTTGCTCTACGCAACACCAGCAGGCGCACATCCTCCCAGAAGAGGAAAGTGGGCTGTTCGGCATGGTCGTCCTGCAGCAGAGTTGCGCCGTGCACCGCGTGCTCGTCGATGCGCAACGCGGCGCCAGGCGCCGGGTGCAAGGTCACCTGGCCCCCAGCCAGCCACAGGCTGCCGAGGGCAGCCGGAGCGCGGGCGGGCAGCTGGACGACGCTGCCGGGCGCGCTGCCCAGGCTGTTCTCGCCATCTTCCAGCCAGAATAGGCCGGTGAGGGCCAGCCAGCCGTAGGGGGCGCGCAGGCGCTCGCCCATGTCTTCGCGCCAGGCGGATAGAGTCGAAAGGTGGTCTGAGTTCATCGCAAGAAACTTCGGTCGCTTAGTCGGTTGGTCTGACTGTTTTTGACCAAGCAACTACCCGACAGATCCTGTCGTTCACGCTATCTCAAACTGCGCGGTGAAGTGGCGCAGCAGCTCGGGGGCATAGGTCATCTTCATGCCGCGGATGTTGGCGGCATCCGCCTTGATCTCGGCCATCACCTCGGCCACGTAGTCGAAGTGGCTCTGCGTGTAACTGCGGCGCGGGATCGCCAGGCGCACCAGCTCGAGCGGCGGAAAGGTCCACTTGCCGTCGGCCAGCTGCCCGAAGGCGATCGTACCCATCTCCACGGCGCGGATGCCGCCGTAGAGATACAGCGCCACCGAGAGCGCCTGGCCAGGCAGTTGCTCACGGCTGAGGTGCGGCAGCAGACCGGCGGCATCCAGGTAGATGGCGTGGCCGCCGGTGGGCTCGATGAGCGGCATGCCGGTCTCGCGGATGCGGTCGGCGGCGTAGGCAGTTTGCGCCAAGCGATAGGCCAAATAATCTTCCTGCAGGCCCTCGCGCAGGCCGGTGGCGAGGGCGTCAATGTCGCGCCCGGCCAGGCCGCCATAGGTGGGGAAGCCCTCGCGCAGGATCAGCTCGGCGCGCACGCGCTCGAACAGCGCGTCGTCATTCATCGCCAAAAAGCCGCCGATGTTGACCAGGGCGTCCTTCTTGGAGCTCATCGTGGCGCCGTCCGCCAGGGCAAAGATCTCGCGGGCGATCTCCAGCGGGGTCTTGTCGGCATAGCCCGGCTCGCGCAACTTGATGAAATAGGCGTTCTCTGCGTAGCGGCAGGCGTCAATAAAGAAGGGGATGTTGTAGCTGTGATACAGCTCGGAGACGGCGCGTAGGTTGGCCAGCGAGACCGGCTGGCCGCCGCCGGCGTTGTTGGTGATGGTCATCATGCCGAAAGGAATGTTGGCCGGGCCTTTTTCCTCGATCCAGGCCTTGAGGGCGTCAACATCCATATCGCCCTTGAAGTCCACCACGGTCTGCGGCTCGTAGGCCACTTGCTTGACGAGGTTGACCGGCACGCCGCCGCGCGCCAGGATGTTGCCCTCGGTGGTGTCAAAGTGCATGTTGGAAGGCACGAATTGCCCGGGCTTCAGCAGCACCGCGGCCAGGATGTTCTCAGCGGCGCGGCCTTGGTGCGTGGGCACAAAATGCTTGAAGCCAAAGATGTCTTCCATTACTTCTTTGAGCCGGTAGTAGGAGCGCGAGCCTGCGTAAGACTCATCGCCCAGCATCATGGCTGACCATTGGCCCTGGCTCATGGCGCCGGTGCCCGAATCGGTCATGAAGTCAATGTAGACATCCTCTGCGCGCAAGCCAAAAACGTTGTAGCCTGCGGCGCGTAGCGCTTTCTCACGCTCCGCCCGGCTGATGAGCTGGATGGGCTCAACGACCTTGATGCGGAACGGTTCCGGCACGTACTTGGGCATGTAATCTCCTCTTGGGTAGTGGATGGCGCATGAAAACGCTGTGCGTCTGCAAAGTATAATCCCGCTAAGCAAGACCTTACTAACCTTGCGAAAGTTGAACTTCAGTTGTGTAGCATTGCGAATACCCTTCGCAAGTTGATAGAAGAAACGCATATGACGCTTGAAACTATAAAAATGACCCTGGGTCTGGCCCAGACTAACTGCTACATCATGGCCGAGCAAGGCTTGCGAACGGCTGACGCCGTTCGCGTTGGAGTTTGCTTCGCAAACTCCCGAGGGGGCAGGTAGATGGCTCTTGAAGTTGTGAAGATGACACTCGGCCCGGCTAGCACCAATTGCTACATTGTGACCGAACAGGGCAGCTTGCGAACGGCTGACGCTGTTCGCGTTGGAGTTTGCTTCGCAAACTCCTCAGAGGTTGGCTCTAAATGACGCTTGAAGTCGTGAAGATGACACTCGGCCCGGCTAGCACCAACTGCTACATCGTGGCGGAACAAGGAAACCCGGACGCGGTGGTCATCGATCCTTCATGGGATGGGCATCTCATTCTGGAGCAACTGCAGGAGCGCGGCTGGCGCACCGCAGCGATCTGGCTCACGCACGCCCATTGGGATCACTTTGGCGGGGCCGCGGCGCTGGCGGATGGCAGCCCCACGCCGCCGCAGGTAGCGCTGCACCCGGAGGATTATGTGCTGTGGCGCGCCGGCGGCGGGGCGCGCAAATATGGCATCAGCTTTGACCCCGGTCCTGAGCCGACCATCGACCTGGCCGCCGGGCAGACACTCTACATCGGCAAGACGCCGCTGGAAGTGCGTTTTGCGCCCGGCCACTCGCGCGGCAGCGTCATGTTCTATGCCCCGAGCGAGGGCTTGATGCTGTGCGGCGATGTGATCTTTCAAATGAGCATCGGCCGCACGGACCTGCCCGGCGCCGACCATAATACGCTGATCGAAAGCATCACCCGCGAAGTGCTGAGCCTGCCGGATGAGGTGCGTTTGCTGCCGGGCCATGGGCCGGAGACCACGGTGGGGCAGGAGCGGGAATACAATCCGTTTTTGCAGGAATGATGGAAGCGGAGATTCGAGAGTGGAGATTGCTCCCTGTGCGTGAGAATTGCTAATCTCCAATCTCTATCCCTTGATCACCAATCACCAATTCACTAGTTACTTTTTCTCAAGGAGCAACCATGCTAAAAGATTTTCTGCTGGACCTGTATGACTTCACTTGTTGGGGGCGCGACCTGATACTGGAGCAAGCCGCCAAGCTGACCCCAGAGCAGTTTGTGGAGGAGACGCGCTTCCCGATCAAGAGCGTGAAGGAAACCCTGGTGCACACGCTATCCGCTGAGTATGCCTACCGCGTGCGCTGCGCTGGCCTGCCGTATGAGCCGGTGAAGCCGGAGGACTTCGCCGATCTGGTGGCCGTACGGGCGCGCTGGCAAGCAGAAGAGGCCGAGATGCGCGCCTACCTGGCCGCGGTCAGCGAGGACGATTTGCAGGGCAGCGTGACCTACACCGTCTCCACCGGCGAGGAGTTCACGCGCGGCCGCCTGGTGTTGCTCAAGCAGCTCTTCTTCCATAGCATGCAGCACCGCGCTGAGCTGGCACAGATGGTGACCGAGTTCGGCCATTCGCCCGGCAATATCGACTACACGCTGTTCACTATAAGCAAGTAAGCAAGACCGCGTGTGTAGTAGCCCGGAATGATAGCGAGCTCTGCACAGGCTGCGAAGCTTCGCGCTGGCAAGGCGCAAGCTTCGCAGCCTGTTTGCTTTAGTTTTCGCGTGCTTGCCAAGACCCCCTGTGGTGCTCAGCAGGAGGCTATCTGCAGCTAACCCCCTGTGCTGGCTACTTTCTTTGCCGCGCGGAACTCGCTTGGCAAGCTCCGGGCGGGCTACAACTCTGCCCCATGCTCCTCTTGCTGCTGTCTGTTACCCGGGCGCATGTGGGCGGGCCCTTTCCCACCGGCGTTCCAGGCTCACCATCTAGCGCACTAGCAGGGGCAGGTTGCAGGCGAGTTATGCCACCGGATGGCGGTTTTCGGCGGAATTGGCGCAAATGTCAAGGAGTCAGGGATGAGGGGGACGATTGCTGATTTCTGGATGCTGATTGCTGATTGCCGATTTCTGAACGCTGAATGCTAACTGGGGAGTACTTATAGCTTTGTTTTCGATTTTCCTGTTTACTGGTCACTAATCACTAAGCACTTTCCCCTCCAACGACGGCAACCTCGCTAATAGTGTACATTTTCACAGTATTGTGATATAATGCACATGTAGCAACGGGCCGGTTTCGCCTTAGGGAAAGGAAGGTTGCCATGTTTGCGTTCTACTTGTTCCTGTTAAGTGGTTTTGCTCTGATGGTGTTTTATGGTTCGTTTGGAGAAGCGGTCAACCTGCTGGTGAAGGTGCAGCTGGGCACCGGCTTTGCCAGCGCCGAGCGCTTCGCTTCGCTTCTGCGCTGGGCCTGGCTGCTTCTGCCGGGTTGGTGTGGGGTTTGCACTGGCGGGCCTACCGCACCCGTTTAGATCTGGTAGGAGAGAGCCAGCGCGGCCTCACCCTGGTCTATCTGTTCTTCACGGCCTTTGCCTTCGCGCTGTGGGCTATGTTCCAGGCTTCATCCGTTGTGGAACTTGCCACGGGATTGCTGATGGGGCTGGAAACAGGCTCCGGCTGGCAGTTGGCGGGCCAGGCGGCCAAGCTGGCTCTCACTGTAGCTCTATGGGCTGAGCATCTGCGCTTGCTCTTCCGCGAGACGGCCCACAAGGTCGCCGACGCCACTGCGCAGGCATAACGCCCGGCGCCAATACGAATAAGCAGCCTGCACATTGTGCAGGCTGCTTTTTATGTATATCGAGCACAGGTGCCTGTGATTGCGATTAAAAATGTTACAGTGGATTCTATGAGCGCCCAACGAGAACGAGCCCAGGATGTAAAGAAGCTAGCCGAATACATCGTCAGAGAAATACCATTAGTTCATGACATGACTTCAAGCGAATTCGGGTATGACAACCCAGCGCTGATCTGTATGGACGCCGTTCTCTCAATGAATCGAAAGTATGCCGGATTCGTGAAACCGCGAATAGATAATTTCCGGACCGAATATCCGAGTATCGACACCCTGGATGCCTTGAGGAGGCTTATACAGCTCAAAGGACACGAGGGATTTTGTCAGGTGTGGAATTATCGGCACGTGGCGAGGGTGGAGTTGCTGGAGCGCCTCTCCACAAAGTTCTTGACCATAGCAGAGCAGGAAGGGCAAATCAGCGATTTGGTTGCCATGCGAGATTGGGCAGCGAAGGTGGATGTGATGGATCACCTCAATTTCAATGTGAAAGGGATCGGGCTGGCTACTTTTCAGTACCTTAGGATGCTGCTCGGTGTAGCCACGGTGAAGCCAGATGTACATATCTCCCGAGCCGTGGCGTTGGCTCTGGGGGAGGGTAGGAGCTTGGTTGAGGCTATCAGTTTGCTAGAGCATGCTTCGAAGCAAATGGGCCTCGATGCAACGTACGTGGATCACAATATCTGGAAACATTTTTCGCAAAAAGCGTGAAGATGCTGCTGTTACGCGCGTGACAGGTGAGCTTGTAGAGAAGTGGTGATTCGAGGTCTTAGGCATTGAGGGTCCCTTACTACGCTTGGGACGCGCGGAGCGTGGAGACTGTGTCCGTCTTGACAACCTTGCGAAGGCTGGACGCCTTTTCATTGTGAGTTGGATATCAGCCTTCGCAAGGTTGATTTAGCCCGTGTGTTGGGGATTGCTTCGTCAGCGCTGTGCGCTTCGCGCCGCAGCGCACTCCTCGCAATGACGGTAAAAAGTGCAGGGCGTGGCGGTGGGGGCGGAGTTTCCTTCGTTCGCGTGACAGGACAGGTTGAGCTTGTGGCAGGGCGGCGATAGGTGTCTTAGGCATCGAGGGTCCCTCACTGCGTTCGGGACGCACGGAGCGCGGAGACTGGGAGCGCATCTGCTTTAGTATCTGCGTCTATCCGCGTTCATCTGTGGTTAAAAAAAGAAGCAGCCCTCGCAAAAGCGGCTGCCTCTTTGTGTCTTTGTGGTTAAGTCTTACTTGGCAAACTCGCTGGCACGCGTCTCGCGCAGTACCGTGACCTTGATTTGGCCCGGGTATTGCATGGTCTCTTCGATCTTCTTGGCAATGTCGCGCGCCATGCGGGCTGCTTCCAGGTCGTCCACATCTTCAGGGCGCACAATGATGCGCACTTCGCGCCCGGCCTGCAGCGCATAGCTCTGCGTCACGCCCTTGTAGGAGTTGGCCAGGTCCTCCAGCGCTTTGATGCGCTTGATGTACTGCTCCAGGCTCTCACGGCGGGCGCCGGGGCGGGCACCGGAGATGGCGTCGGCCGCCTCTACGATCACGGCTTCCACGCTCTCCTGCTCCACCTCATGGTGGTGGGCGGCGATGGCGTTGACCACCAGCGGGTTCACGCCGTAGCGCTTGGCGAACTCAGCGCCGATGGCGGCGTGCGTGCCTTCCACGTTGTGATCCATGGCCTTGCCCAGGTCATGCAGCAGGCCGCCCATCTTAGCCAGCTCCACATCGGCGCCCAGCTCAGTGGCGATCACGCCGGCCAGGCCAGCGGCTTCGATGGCGTGGGCCAGCTGGTTCTGGCCGTAGGAGGTACGGTACTTGAGGCGGCCCAGCATCTTCACAATTTCCTTGTGCAGGTGCGGAACGCCGGCTTCGTACACGGCGTTCTCGCCGGCTTCCACCATGGTCTTGTCCACCTCATCCTGTTCTTTCTTCAGGATCTTCTCAATGCTGGCGGGGTGGATGCGCCCGTCTTGCACCAGCTTCTGCAGCGTGCGGCGGGCTACTTCGCGGCGCACCGGGTCGAAGCTGGAGATGGTGACCGCCTCGGGCGTATCATCTACGATGACGTCTACACCAGCAACCTGCTCAAAGGAGCGGATGTTGCGGCCGTTGCGGCCGATGATGCGGCCCTTCATATCATCCGAGGGCAGGGTGACCACGGAGGTGGTGTTCTCAGAGACGTACTCAGAGGCCACGCGCTGCACGGCCATGGCCACCAGGTTGCGGGCACGCTTCTCGCCCTCTTCCTTGGCTTCGCCTTCGATCTGGCGGACGATGCGCGCCATATCGCCGCGCGACTCTTTCTCCACTTCATCCATCAGCACTTTGCGGGCCTCGTCACGCGTCATGGAGGAGACGCTCTCCAACTTCTTGACGATCTCGGTGCGCTGCTCTTCCACCTCGTTCTGACGGCGATCCAGGTTGCTTTGACGCTTGTTGAGACCCTGCTCGCGCTCCTCGAGTTTCTCGGTGCGGTGGTCGAGGTCCGAGCGACGGCTGCGCAGCCGGTCGTCCTCGCGGCTGAGGTCCTTACGCTTGCGCTCGATATCTCCTTCGGCGCGCTGGCGCACTTCCAGCGCTTCGTTCTTGGCCTTGAGCTCTACGCTCTTGGCCTCCTCGCGTGCCTGGGTCAGAATGCGGTCAGCCTCCTCCTGGTTGCGCCGTTTGGCGCTTTGTACTTGCAGATGCCGCAGGAGGAAGCCCACAGCCACGCCCGCAATCGCTGCGCCGATAACAATGATCTGGTTGTCCATGTTCTTTTAGTGTTACCTCGTTTCTTGTGAATGGGCGCGCTGCCAGGCCTCGCGGCAGACATCGGCTACGATGTCGTAGCCAAAGCCGCGGCGGCCCAGATGTGCGCCAAGCTTGTTGCGGAAGGTGTCCCAATCCAGCCCATGCAGCTGGCGCAATTTGCGCTCAGCCGCCTGGCTGGCCAGTTGGTATTCGTCAATGTCTTGCAGGGCTTCGTCAATCAGTGCGTCTGGCATGCCCTTGAGGCGCAGTTCCATGCGCAGGGCGCGTGCGCCGCGCGGTTTGAAAGCGGCGCGGTCCTCGACCCAGCGGCGGGCGAAATCGGCATCGTCCAGCAAGCCGTTGGCCTGCAAACGCTCGATCACGGCCGGAATAATGTCTTCGGGCACATCGTATTTTTCAAGGTTGCGCCGCACTTCGGCCGTGGAGCGCGGGCGGTAGCTGATGAAGTTGACCGCGCGCTGCAAGGCGGCCTCGTGGCCGTCTTTGGCTTGCAACTCGGCAATCTTCTCAGGGCTGAGCTCCTGGCCGATCTTGAGCCAGGCGGCCACGATCTTGGCCAGCGGGAAGGCATATTCACCATCCAGGTAGACATTGACCCGGTTGGGGCTTCGCTTTTGTTGCGTGAGTGCGGTAATGGTTGCCATAGCCAAACAAAACAGCCAACGGTGCACCGTGGCTGTTTGGCTTGGTCTGGTGGGCTCCGTGGTGTGCACGGAGATGCTGATGAGTTGTGCTACAACGCGGCGGCACTGCGCTCAGGCAGGCAGCCGCTGGCCAGCTAACGGCGCAAAACCGGGCGTAGCCCGTGTTCCTTTGAAGAGAGGTGCGCTGAAGAGTCCATTTATGTAGCGTTTCAGTATCAGCCCGTCTGCGCTTTTTCGAGCGCAGACATCGTCCAGAATCAGGTCAAAAGATCAGCCCGGCACAGTGCCGGCCTGGCAAAACCGAGATCTACTCTTCGTCGCCGGGTTCTGCGCCGCCCAACAGCATGTTGGGGTCTGCATGCGCCCGGACCTTGTCTTCGATCTCTGCGGCCAGGTTCGTGTTCTCCCGCAAGAAAGCTTTCGCATTCTCACGGCCTTGTCCCAAGCGCTCTTCTCCATAGAGATAGTGCGAGCCACGCTTGGTGATGATGTCCATTTGGCTCGCCAAGTCCAGCAGGTCGCCAGCCTTGGAGATGCCTTCATTATACATGATGTCAAATTCCGCCGTACGGAAGGGGGCCGAGACCTTGTTCTTGACAATGCGCACGCGGGTGCGGCTGCCGACGATATCCTGGCCTTCTTTGATGGATTGGATGCGGCGCACATCCATGCGCACGGAGGCGTAGAACTTGAGCGCCATGCCGCCGGTGGTGGTTTCGGGGTTGCCGAACATCACGCCGATCTTCTGGCGCAGCTGGTTAGTGAAGATGACCGCCGTATTCGTCTGACGAATGACGCCGGAGAGCTTGCGCAGCGCCTGCGACATCAGGCGCGCTTGCATGCCCATGGTGGCATCGCCCATATCGCCCTCGATCTCGGAGCGCGGCACCAGGGCGGCCACCGAATCGACGACGACCACGTCTACCGCGCCGGAGCGTACCAGCGCCTCGGCGATCTCGAGCGCCTGCTCGCCGGTATCTGGCTGGGAGACCAGCAGTTTTTCTACATCAACGCCGCAGCGAGCGGCGTAGTTGGGGTCGAGGGCGTGCTCCATGTCCACATAGGCGGCGGTGCCGCCGCGCTTTTGCACCTCGGCCACAATGTGCTGGCAGATAGTGGTCTTGCCGGAGGATTCGGGGCCGTAGATCTCGGTGACGCGGCCGCGCGGCACGCCGCCTACGCCGAGGGCGAGATCTAGCGAGAGCGAGCCGGTGGGGATGGACTCGACTTCCATGCTTTCGGTCTCACCGAGGCGCATGATGCTGCCTTCGCCCCAGCGTTTGGTGATCTGGTCGAGCGCGTTTTGCAATGCGTTGTCTTTTTCTTTGCTCATGGTCTCTCTTTTTATGCTGTGTGAGTTTACCAGTGATGGCTTTTGGCCGCTGGCTCTGGCAACCCCGTCATCCTGAGCGAAGCGAAGGATCTTTGCGGGGGCTTGTTTGTTCTGCACGCGTGAGGATCAGTGCGACTCTGCGATGATCCTTCGCGCGCGGCTGAGTGGCCGCACAGCGGCTACTCAGGCTGGCTCAGGATGACACGCGCGGCTGGTGTGCTTGGGTGCGCGTTGCAGGCTAGGCCGGGATGCACCAATGCTCGGTACAAAAATCGTGTCATCCTGAGCGAAGCGAAGGATCCTTGCGGGGCTTGTTTGTTCTGCACGCGTGAGGATCAGTGCGACTCTGCGATGATCCTTCGCGGGCGGCTGAGTGGCCGCGCAGCGGCCACTCAGGCTGGCTCAGGATGACACGCGCGGGTGGCGTGCAGGGGCGCGGTGCAGGCGAGGCGCAGGCTTGCCTGCGCACGACGCAATCTGCCCTGCTGATGGCAAGGCAGTCTTTGTTCTTTGACTGTGCGGTAGATTGCTTCGTCGCTCAGCGGCTGTGCCGCTTCACGTCCTCGCAATGACGGGCGAGGTGGAGGCTGGCTCAGGATGACACGCGCGGCTGGTGTGCTGGGTGCGCGTTGCAGGCTAGCTGGGATGCACGGCTCGCAATGACAGTATTCTTCGTCTCGCGATGGTTTCACCGATGACGAGGATGACTGGTAGTATCATTGACCCCACTGAGAGAAGACACGTCGCCCGCTGTTTTCCCGGCTACTTCAACACGATAGAGGACGAAACCCCAATGGCTGACCTACGCCAGGACGCGCTGGATTACCACCATCTGAACAACAAACCCGGCAAGATCGCCATCTTGCCCACTAAACCACTGGACACCCAACGAGACTTGGCGCTGGCCTATTCGCCCGGTGTGGCTGAGCCGGTGCTCGAGATCGAGAAAGACCCCAGCCTGGCCTACAAATACACCTCCAAGGGCAACTTGGTGGGGGTGATTTCCAACGGTACCGCCATCCTGGGTCTGGGCGATCGTGGTGCGCTGGCTTCCAAGCCGGTGATGGAAGGCAAAGGTGTGCTCTTCAAGAAGTTCGCCGATATTGATGTGTTTGACATTGAGGTCAATGCCACCGATATAGACGAATTGGTCAAGATCGTGGCGGGCATTGCGCCGACGTTTGGCGGCATCAACCTGGAGGATATCAAGGCGCCCGAATGCTTCGAAGTGGAGCGCCGCCTGATCGAGATGCTGGACATCCCCGTCTTTCATGATGACCAGCACGGCACTGCCATCATCGCCAGCGCGGGCCTGCTGAATGGCCTGGCGCTGGTGGGCAAGACGATCGAGGAGGCGCGCTTCGTCGTCTCCGGCGCAGGCGCCTCGGCGCTCACCTGTGCGCGCATGGCGATCAAGCTCGGCGCCAAGCCCGAGCATGTGCTGCTCGTCGATAGCAAGGGCGTGGTCTACCAGGGCCGCAGCGAGGGCATGAACGAGTACAAGCAAGAGTTCGCCGTCGAGACGGAGGCGCGCACCCTGGCGGATGCGGTGAACGGGGCGGATGTGTTCTACGGCCTCTCCGTGGGCGGCCTGCTCAAGCCGGAGATGGTGGCCACCATGGCCAAGAACCCGCTCATCTTCGCCATGGCCAACCCTGACCCGGAGATCAGCTACGAGGACGCCAAGCAGACCCGCCCAGATGCCATCGTGGCGACCGGCCGTTCGGATTACCCGAATCAGATCAACAATGTGCTCGGCTTCCCGTATATCTTCCGTGGGGCGCTGGATGTGCGTGCGCGCACCATCAATGATGAGATGAAGATCGCCGCGGCGCAAGCGCTGGCTGACCTGGCGCGTGAAGATGTGCCCGACAGTGTGCTGCGTGCCTACGGCATCGAGAGCCTGAAATTTGGCGCTGATTATTTGATCCCCAAGCCGTTCGACCCGCGCGTGCTGCTGTGGGTCGCTCCCGCTGTGGCCGAGGCGGCCATGCAAACCGGCGTAGCCCAGCATCCGGTGGAGCTGGACGTCTACCGCGATGAACTGGCGCTGCGCCAGGGCCGCGGCCAGCAGGTGCGCCAATACTTTATCAATAAGGCCAAGCTGCTCAAGCAGCGCACGCGCGTCGTCTTCCCCGAAGGTGAGGACAGCAAGATCATCCGTGCCGCGGCGCAAGTGGCGGAGGAGGGCATTGCCCATCCCATCCTGATCGCGCGCCCTGAGGTGATCGAGCAGCAGTTGGCTGACCTGGGGCTGAATTACAAGCCGGAGTTGGTGGACGTGCGCCAATTCGAAAAGATGGACGCGTATTACAAGGCCTACTACGAGCTGCGTCAGCGCAGCGGTGTGACGCGCGTGGGCTCGGAGAAGATGCTGCGTGATCGCAACGCCTTTGCCGCCATGATGGTGAAAATGGGCGACGCGGATGCCATGATCTCTGGCCGCACCTTTGAATATCCGGAGGTGATCCGCCCGGCGCTGCAGATCCACCACACGGCACCCGGCGTAGCCAAGGCCTGCGGTGTGTACATCGTCATCGTGGAGCAGCGTGTCTACCTGTTCACGGATGCCACAGTGAACATTGAGCCCAGCGCCGAGGACCTGGCCGACATTGCCATCCTGGCAGCAGACTTTGCCCGCCAGATCGGCCTGGAGCCGCGCGTGGCCATGCTCTCGTTCTCCAACTTTGGCGCCACGCCGCACCCGCAATCCTTCAAGGTGCGCAAGGCGGTGGAGCTGGCGCAGGCGCGTGCGCCGGAGCTGGTCATCGATGGCGAGATGCAGGCGGATACCGCCGTGGTCTCCGAGATCGTCGAGCAGCGCTATCCCTTCAGCAAGGTCAAGAACGCCAATGTGCTCGTGTTCCCCTCGTTGGAGTCGGCTAATGTGAGCTACAAGCTGCTCAACCGCCTGGGCGGCGCACACACCATCGGCCCGATCCTGCTTGGCCTCGGCGCGCCGATCCAGGTGCTGCAGACCGGCGACCAGGTGCAGGACATTGTGAATATGACCGCCGTGGCGGTGCTGGATGCGGACAAGCGAAGCGGGGATAAGGGATGAAGGCAAGGGGCGGGTTGGATAGTTGACTAGTCGGATGGTCGACTAGTCTGTTTGATTAATTGTCTGATCCTCACCAAGCAGTCATTGGGGAGCGCCGTGCAGTAGCGCACGAAGCAACCCCCAAGTTTATTGGCCTCTCAGCTTGGAGATTGCTTCGTCCGCGCAGCTTTGCTGCGCACTCCTCGCAATGACGGACAGGCAAATATTGTCATTCCGACCGAGCGATAGCGAGGGAGGAATCCTTTAGGGCAAGAGAATTCACTTGACTTCTGAAGTCGAGGGTTACTGGTAGCGCGACCAACCGACCAGCCGACCAATTGACCAACCGACTAGCCGACTAACTGATTAGTCAATTAATCCATTCATTCCCTTTGGTATCATCGCGGCATGACTAAAACCCGCATCCTCTTCGTCTGCCTCGGCAACATCATCCGCAGCCCGCTGGGCGAAAAACTCTTCGAGCACGTGGCCAACGAGGGCGGAGTAGGGGAGAAGTACGAAGTGGACTCAGCCGGCACCTCAGCACACCACATCGGCGAGCGGCCGGATGAGCGCATGCGCCGCACGGCGCAGCGCCGCGGCTTCGTCTACGACGGCCGTGCCCGCCAGGTGAAAGCGCAAGACTTGGACGACTTTGACCTCATCATCGCCATGGACCTGGAGAACCTCAACAACCTGCGCCGCCTGGCACGCACCGAGGAGCAGGCCGCCAAGCTGCACCTCATGCGCAGCTTTGACCCCGATGCCGACGGCGACATGGCGGTGCCCGACCCGTGGTACGGCGGCCCACAGGGCTTCGATGTGGCCTATGACATCATTGATCGCAGTGTGCGTGGTCTCCTGTTGGCACTGGAGAGCGGCCAGCTCAAGGTCCAGTGAAGCTCCCGCTAGCGGCTGCCGCATGGCTTGAAAAATATGGCGGTGTAGCAGCCAGCTCGCCAGCCGCGGGTGGCTGCATCAACAATGGCGCTCACCTGCGCTCGCAGAGTGGAGCGGCCTTCTTTATCAAGAGCAATGCGCATGCACCCGCCGATATGTTCGCCCGCGAGGCCGAAGGCCTGGCAGCACTGGCGGCGACCAAGACCTTGCGCGTGCCCGCCGTGCATTTGGTGGGGGATGACTTTCTGCTGCTCGAGGACCTGCAGACCGCTGCCCGAGCTGCCGACTACTGGCGGCAGCTCGGCCGCGGCCAGGCCGAGTTGCACAGCCACACTAGCACGCAATTCGGCTTTGCCCACGATAACTACATCGGCAGCACGCCGCAGCCCAATGGCTGGCTGGCGGATGGCTATGTGTTCTTCGCCGAACGTCGTTTGGGTTATCAAGCGCACCTTGCGCATAGCCGCTCTCTATTGAGTGCTAGCGAAGTGGCCGCCATCGAGCGCATCGCTGCGCGGCTGCCAGAGTTGGTGCCGCCGCAGCCCGCCAGCTTGCTGCACGGGGACCTGTGGGCGGGCAACGTCATCACCGATGCCGCCGGCGCGCCGGCACTCATCGACCCAGCCGCCTACTTCGGCTGGGCCGAAGCTGAGCTGGCCATGACGGCGCTCTTTGGCGGCTTCCCGCCAGAGTTTTATGCGGCCTACAGCGAAGCGCGTCCGCTGGAGCCGGGCTGGCGGGAGCGGCTGGAGTTATACAACCTGTATCACTTGCTCAATCATTTGAACCTGTTTGGCGGGAGCTATTACGCGCAGGTGATGGATGTGGTGAGGCGGTTTGGGGGTTAGCGGTCAGCTGTTAGCGGTCAGCTATCAGCTGTAAGCTGTAAGCCAAATGCTGTCGTTGCGAGGAGTGCTGCGCAGAGCGCAGCCGACGTGGCAGTTCTCTAATTTGCTAATTTCTTCTGCCCTAAAGAATTCATCCCTCGCTTTGCTCGGTTCGGAATGACACACATCGGTGCCGTCATTGCGAGGAGTGCTGCGCAGAGCGCAGCCGACGTGGCAATCCCCACGCGTGTTCTCATAAAAGATGCTTGAATTCTTGTGACCTAAAGGATTCTTAGCCTACGGCTAGCTCGCTTCGCTCGGTTCGGAATGACAAGTATGACTAAGTGGGATTGCTTGGTAACTGCGCTCGAAATGACGCGTGTTCTATAGAAACGCTCGTAGGCGCGATTGGTTTCGACTAACCGACTAACCGACTAACCGACTAACCGACTAACCGACTACCGACGCTTGTCTTCATCCTTGGTATCATCCCTTCACTCTATGGACTCCATTCGCATTGAGCGCATAAAACTCAAAGACCTGCCTGCCGTCGCCGCCCGCTATGTGGACGGTGCAGCGCCGGGCAGCTTCATCCCCATCACCAAGCACCGCGCCGCGGCTATGGTGCACAACCCGCACGCCACGCCGGATGATGTGGCGCTGCTGCTCGCCCTGCGGGGTGAGCAGCCCGTGGGCTACTTCGGCCTGGCTGCGGTGCAACTGGCCGCCAGCGGCCAGTTGCACCGCGTACATTGGCTCACCACCTGGGCGGTGAGCCACGATATGCTCGGCAAAGGGTTGGGTTCGCAGCTGATGCAGGCCGCCATTGACCTGGATGTCGATTTGGCCATCGTGGGCAGCGCCCCGGCGCGCCGGGTCAGCGCCAAGTTCAGCTTTCAGGAAGCGCCGTCGTTGGACTATGTGCGGCTGGATTTTGAAGTGACCGGGCGCTACAACCCGCTGGGCTTGCTGCTGCGCGCCCTGCGCAAACTGGCCAGCCTGGCCGGAGTGCAGCTGCGTATCGAGCGGTTGCAAGCCGTCTTTCACCGCTTATTTGAAACGCTGTTCGGTTGGCTGCTGCGCCCGCTGTTGTTTTGGTTGGTCGCGCGTGTTGTAGGGACGAGGCTGAGGGCGCAGCATGCTGGGCTAGCGCCGCTGCAGGCTCCGCAAGACTTTGCGGTGCCTGCGCCCAGCGAAACTGGCTTCACTCGTGATGCCGCCGTGCTCAACTGGACCTTGCAGCACCCCTGGGTGCTGCCAGACGCTAGCTCTGCAAGCGCAGCGTTGGACTATGAGTTCACCGATTGGCGGCCGGGCTTCGAGATCTTTGCCGTGGGCAACGCGCAGGACTATACCTTGTTCCAGTTCTCACACATCCGTGGCCGCGGCGTGCTTAAAGCGCTGGACAGCACGCTGCCGCCCGGCCGCCTGCTGGCTGCCGCCCTGCACACCGCTCGCAGCCGCGGCGCGCATATCATTGAAGGCGAGGCTGCGCTGGCGCAGCCGCTGCCCGCCTGGCTGCGCCGCCTGCTGGTGCGCCGCCTACAGCGCACACTGCAGTTGCACCCGCGTAGCGCCAGCAGCCCGTTGGCGCAGGCACTGGCGGAGGGCGGCTTTGTGCAGCACTATACTGATGGCGATATGGCGTTCACTTAGATGAGACGACTTGCAGGCAAACTCGTGCGCGGGGTGGGGCGCGTCTTGCCACTGGGCGCCTATCGCACCCTGTTCCGCCGGGATGTGGTCGGCGTGTTCTACCATTCCGTGTCAGACGTGTATTTGCCGCATGTGCAGCATCTCTACGCGCCGGAGCCTGTGGCGCGCTTTGAAGCCGCGCTGCAATACATCCAGCAGCACTATCAGCCGGTCACGGACGCCGAGATCGAAGCCCATCGCATTGAGGGCAAACCGCTGCCCAAACGCGCCCTGCACCTTTCGTTTGATGATGGCTTCAGCGAGTGCTACAGCGTCGTGCGCCCTTTGCTGCTCAAGTACAGCATGCCGTGTACCTTCTACGTCACCACCGGCTGGCTCGACAATGCCAGCATGTTCTATCGTAACAAGACTTCGCTATGCATCGAGCAAATGCGCACCCTCGAGCGAGACGCTGCCAAGATGGTGCTCACCAGCCTCAACAACGCGCTCAGCCTCAGTCTTAGCGACGCGGCCAGCTTTGAGCGCTGGATCAAGACCCAGCAGGCTGCCGAAGAAGGCGTGATCGATATGACCGCCAAGATGCTCGGCGTGGACGTGAAAGCTTACCTGCAGGAGCGCACGCCGTATCTCACGCGTGAGCAGGTGCAGGCGCTGCGCGCCGATGGCTTCACCATCGGCGCGCACACTGTGCGGCACCCCAAGCTGGCGGCGCTGAGCGATGCTGAGATCGAGCGCGAGATCGTCGATTCGGCCCGCGAGGTGCAAGCCATCACCGGCCAGGCGCGCGTTACGCTCTCGTTCCCGTATTCGGGCAACGGGCTCAGCCGTACGCTGCTGGCCGCTATCCGCCAGCGCCATCCCTGGCTAGGCCTCTTCTACGACACGCAAGACCTGCAGCGCGATGTGCCGTTCATCGTGCAGCGCATTTGGGCCGAGAAGGCCGCCTTGCGCACCGCGGGGCAGGCTACCAACCTTCCAGCCCTTTTACGAGATGCGTATGAAAGCGAGCTCTACGACGTGGCTCGCCGCGGCCCCGGCACGCGCGATGTAGGCTAGCCAGCCAAAAAGCAAACCACAAAGATACAAAGGGCACAAAGGTAAATTCTTTGTGCTTTTTGTGATTGAGCAGTTATCTATGTTTTATCCGTGTTCATCTGTGGATGAATGGTCAAAAGAAATCGTCCACAGATAGACACAGATAAAGACGACCCCAAAGATTTGCCATTGTGCTCTTGTGGTTTAGGCCGTTACCTCTGGATTGACTCGCCGCTATATATGTGATATTAATATCACATGTCCGCGGACGACGAGGCAATCTGGCGAGCGCTCGCCAGCCCCGTGCGGCGTCATATTCTCGAAGTGTTGCGCAACGGCGGCCAGGATACCGGCAGCCTGGTGCAGGCCTTTCCTGAGCTCAGCCGCTTTGCTGTGATGCAGCACCTCGGCGTGCTTGAGGAGGCAGGCTTGCTCGTTGTGCGCCGAGAAGGACGCCGGCGATTGAATTTTCTTAATCCCGTACCGATCGAGCGCATCTACCAGCGCTGGATGCATCCCTTCGCTGGTAGGGTGGCGGCCGAAATGCTGGCGCTTGAGCGGCATCTAAAGAAGAAAGAGGAATAGACCATGGCAATCGAGAGCAAAGGTGGCCAGTACCTGCGCATTGAAGCGGAGATCCAAATTGATGCCGCACCCGAGAAAGTATTTGAAGCGCTCACCACCGGCAATGATGCCTGGTGGCCGCACCGCACGGATGAGAAGGCCAAGATCATTTTTGAGGCCAAGCCGGGCGGCAATATTTACGAGGACCACGGCGATGGGCGCTTCATCATGTACGGAGTCGTGGCCGCCTACAACCCTCCACACAAGGTAGTCACCTTGGATCTGAGCGGCTGGGGCCAGGGCGCCTACGATGCCCGCAACATCGAAGTTGTAGAGCCAGATGGCAAGGGCGGTTCGATATACAAGAAGACCCTGATCCTGTGGGGAGTGATCCCGGATGAAATTGGCGAGATGTTCGATGGTGGCGTGCAGAGCCTGCAAGGCGTGCTCAAGCAGCATCTCGAGAAGTAGCTCAGTGGCACGATAGCAAAAGCAAACCACAAAGGCACAAAGGGCACAAAGGAACTTCTTTGTGCCCTTTACTTTTTAAAGAAATCGTCCACAGATGAACACAGATGCACGCAGATTTAAGCCCAACTGAAAACACCTGATTCCCGATTGCTGGTTACTAATCCCTAATCCCTAATCCCTAATCACTGCTCACTAATCACTGCTCTCCTGCTCACTGCTCACTGCTCACTGAATCCCTAAATTCGTGGGCCAATTGCTTGCATTGTGGGGAAAATGTCGTATACTGTGGGGACTTGTGGGCCAAAGTGGCATAAAGTGGAGCGCCGGGCATTTCGTCCGGCGTTCTGCCATTAACCCACGGATAGAACTTATGTTTCTTGGCGAATACACTCACACGATCGACGAAAAGGGCCGCCTCACGGTGCCAGCCCGTTTTCGCCAGCTGCTGGAAGCGGATGGCGGCTACGTGACGCGCGGGCTGGATGGCAACCTCACCGTGATGCGCAGAGTGGTGTTCGAGAACATGCGCAGGAACTTGGAAACCCAGAGCGTGACCAACCCCAAAGTGCGCGATCTGGCGCGTTTGCTGTTTGGCCAGGCCGAGTTGCAAAAGCCCGATGGCAGCGGCCGCATCCTCATCCCGCAATTTTTGCGTGATGAATTCCAGCTCAATGGGGAAGTGGCCCTGGTGGGCATTGGCCACTCGTTTGAGATCTGGCCGCTGGCGCGCTGGTCTGGTAAGAAGCAAGCCCTTACCAAGCTGCATGAGGATGGCGCCCAGTTTGCCGATATTCCGCTCATCGCGAATGAATCCTGATGCTGGCGGCCCTGAGGCTGCGCATCTTTCGGTACTTTACAAAGAAACACTGGAAGCACTGTCACCCAAGCCGGGCGGCCTATATGTAGACGGCACGCTGGGCGCAGGTGGGCATGCCTGGGGGCTGCTGGAGGGCAGCCGCCCAGACGGCCAGCTCCTGGGGCTTGATGTTGACCCCCAGGCGCTGGCGCTGGCCACGCAGCGGTTGGCGCCCTTCGGTGAAAGGGCACATATCCGCCATGGCTCGTATGCCGACCTCGCCCAGCACCTGGCCAGCCTGGGGTGGGCGGCGGTGGATGGCATCCTGCTCGATCTGGGCGCCTCGTCCATGCAGTTTGACCAGGCTGAGCGCGGCTTCTCCTTCCAGCAGGATGGCCCGCTGGACATGCGCTTCAACCCGGCAGCTGGCCGCAGCGCCGCCGACCTGGTGAACACGCTGCCCGAAGCTGAGCTGGCTGACCTGCTCTACACCTATGGCGAAGAGCGCCAGTCTCGCCGGGTGGCACGTGCCATCGTGGCCGCACGGCCGTTGCACACCAGCCGCGAGCTGGCTGAGCTGGTGGCCAAGGCGCTGGGCGGCAAAAGGACCGGAGTCCATCCGGCCACACGCAGCTTCCAGGCGCTGCGCATCGCTGTCAACGGCGAGCTGGATGCGGTAGCCGCCGTGCTGCCGCAGGCGGTAGCGGCGCTCAAAGCGGGCGGGCGGCTGGCGGTCATCTCCTTCCACTCACTGGAGGATCGCCTGGTCAAGCAGTACTTCCGCCAGGAGAGCCGGGATTGTATTTGCCCACCTAGCCAGCCGGTGTGCACTTGCGGCCACACCGCCAGCCTGCGCGAGCTCACCCGCAAGCCGCTGGCCGCCAGCCAGCAGGAAGTGGCTACTAACCCACGGGCACGCAGCGCGCACCTGCGGGTGGCGGAAAAGATTTAAGGAAACTAGGTGCCATTAGGCACAGGCTTTGCACCCTGTTTTGCAGCAGCAGCACTGGCTGGAGGGCCAGCTCACATGCGAAACAAAAGCTTTGTTCAGGCGCACAGCCAGACCCCCTGGCGGCGTCAAATGCAAACCATAGGACTCGTTGTTGTGGCCATAGCCAGCCTGGCGCTACTGGCTATTTTGTATTTAAACGTCACGGCACGCGCCGCAACCATGGGCCGCCAGGTGCAGCGTTTGCAAAATGAGCGCATCCGCCTGCAGCAGCAGATCGAAAGCCTGGAGAGCCAGCTGGCCTCGTTGACCTCCAACGAGGCCATGCAGGCGCGCGCCGCCGCCAGCGGCTTCACGCCCATGCAGCCCGGCGCCATCACGTACCTCACCGTGGAGGGCTATCGTGGCCGCACCAGCGTGGACCTGGCGCCGCGTGCCGGTACGCAATTCATGGGGGTGATCCGCCTGCCAGACGCATATACCGAGTCGCTGTTTGACTGGGTGGGTGAGCTGTTCGACCAGTACGGCTTTGGTTTGCTGGGAGGCTATTAGCCATGCCGCGCGAGCACTTCTGGCGTTACCTGGTGATGGCCGGTGCCTTCGCCATCTTTGGCGCCCTGATCCTGGTCAAGACCTATGCTATTCAGAGCGGCCCGCAGGCCGAAGTCTTTTTGCGTCAAGGTGAATTGCATAGCCGCGAGCAAACCGAGATCCAGCCGCCGCGCGGCATTATCTACGACCGCAACGGCAACATTCTTGCTGGCAACCGCACGGTGTATGAGATCGGTGTTGACCTGGCCTCGGTGAGGAACCCGCAGGCCATTGCCTTGGCGCTCAGTGCCCTGGTCGGCGCCGATTACAACACTGTGCTGGAGCGTGCCAGCATTCCGGCTTCACCCAACGCCGTGTACGTGGTTCTGGCCAATTACGTGCTGCCCGAAAAGGTCGCTCTGCTCAAGAGCTACGATGTATCCGAGGAAGCAGAAAGCATGGACAGCACCGACTGCTCCAACGACGCGGCTCTGACCGGCCTGCTGTGCGAGCCCAAGTTGGTGCGCAGCTACCCGGAGCGTGACCTTGCCTCCAACGTGCTCGGCTTCGTAAACCATGAGAGCCTGGGCTATTTCGGTGTAGAGCAGCAGTACCAAAGCCTGCTCGCCGGTGAACCGGAGAAAGTATGGCTGCCCATCTCGCCTGTACGCGTGCAAGAGCGCCCCGAGGTGCCGCCTGGCGCCAGCATCGTGCTCACCATTGACCGCGAGATCCAGGCCATGGTGGAAGACACGCTGGATGCCCATCTAGCCCGCACCGGCGCCGAATCCGGCACCGCCGTTGTGATGGACCCCAAGACCGGCGAGATCCTGGCGATGGCCTCCACGCCGCGTATGGACCTCAATGAGTTCCAGAACTATGGCGACATCTACACCAATGAGGTGCCCTACAACCGCGCCGTCAGCGAGATCTATGAGCCTGGCTCGATCTTCAAAGTCATTACTGCCGCTGCGGCTATTGACACGGGCGAAGTGACACCCGAAACGCCTTTCCCAGACCCAGGCTTTTACAACATTGGCGGCATCACTATTCGCAACTGGAACAACCGCGCCTGGGGCGACCAGACGGTTCAAGGCTGTATGCAGCACTCGTTGAATGTGTGCATGGCCTGGCTGGGTGATGTAAAGCTTGGCCCCACGCTCTTTTATGAGTATGTAGACCGCTTTGGTTTTGGCCACTCCACCGGGATCGACCTGGCAGGTGAACAGTTGGGCACCGTGAAAAGAGAGGGTGTCCCTGGCTGGACGTATTCAGATTTGGGTACCAACACCTTCGGGCAGGGCATCGCGGTGACGCCCATCCAGATGGTGATGGCGGTCTCGGCCTTCATCAATGACGGGCAGATGGTCATGCCGCACATTGTCAAGTCTGTCATTCAAGATGGCTCGCAGTACAACGTCTCGCCGCAGTTTGCAGGTCAGCCCATCTCTGCCGAGACGGCTCGCACCATGAATGAGATGTTGGCGCAATCGCTTGAAGGCGAGAGTTCGCTGGCCATGGTGCCAGGCTACCGCCTGGCAGGCAAAACCGGCACGGCGCAGATCCCATCGCCCACTGGCTATGATGAGAATCAGACCAATACCTCCTTTATTGGTTGGGGTCCGGTAGAGAACCCGCGCTTCATCGTGTTCGTATGGCTGGAGCGCCCGGCGACCTCCACCTGGGCCTCGGAAGTGGCTGCCCCGCTGTTCGCTGATATTGTGGAGCGCCTGGTGGTCTTGCAGGCCATCCCGCCCAATTACAACGGCATAGGCACAGTCTCCAACACCGGGCAGGGGGGGCAACAATGAGCGCGGCACACAGCCTGACCCTGGCCGACGTTATTGAAGCGCTGAGCGGCGTGCGCCCGGCGGGAGCCGAGGCGATTGCGCTCAGCGGTGCTGTGCACGACTCACGTGAGGCGCAGGCGGGTAGCCTGTTCGCCGCCCTGCGCGGTGAGCAGGCGGATGGGCATGACTACGCCGCCGCCGCTTTCGCCAACGGCGCACTGGCGGCTTTAGTAGAGCGCCCGCTGGATGGCTACGCTACGCTGGACCTGCGCCGCGGCCAGCCGCCCGCGGCAGGTGCTGCCATCAGCGCACCGCAGTGCATTGTGGTGGATGACGTCTTGCTGGCCCTGCAGCAGGCCGCCCGCTTCTGGCGCCGCAAGCTGAGCGCGCTGCGCGTAGTGGGCATCACTGGCAGCGTAGGCAAGACCACCACCAAAGAGCTGACTGCCGATGTGCTCGGCCAGCGCTTTCGCACCTTTAAATCTGCGGGCAACTACAACAATGAGATCGGCCTGCCGCTCAGTGTACTGGGCATTGCACCGGACACCGAGCGCGCCGTGCTGGAGATGGGTTTCTACGTCCCCGGCGAGATCGCGCTGCTGGCCGACATCGCCGTGCCGGAGATCGGTGTGGTCACCAACATCGGCACGGTGCATGCGTCACGCGCTGGCTCGCAAGAAGCCATCTACCGAGGCAAGGCGGAGTTGGTGCAGAACCTGCCCAAGGACGGCGTAGCCATCCTCAATTATGACGATCCCTTCGTCAAGCGCATGGCGGAGGAAACTCCGGCGCGCGTCTTCTTCTACGGGCTGGACCCGGCCGCAGACTTGTGGGCCGATAACATTGAAGGCCTCGGCCTGGACGGGGTACGTTTCCGTCTGCATTATCAAGGCGAAACGCTGCACGTGCGCATCCCGCTCATTGGGCGGCACTCGGTGCACACCGCGCTGCGCGCCGCCGCCGTAGGCCTCATTGAGGGCATGGATTGGGGCGCCATCCTCAGCGGCCTGCGCATCGGCAACGCCCAGCTGCGTCTGATGGCGGTGCCGGGCCGCCATGGCTCGCTGCTGCTGGACGATACCTACAACGCCTCGCCTGAATCGACTTCGGCGGCGCTCAACCTGCTCAGCGAGCTGGAAGGGCGCAAAGTGGCCGTGCTGGGCGATATGCTAGAGCTCGGCCAGTACGAGGAGCAGGGCCACCGCGTGGTGGGCAACCTGGCGGCCCGTGTGGTCGATCTGCTCGTCACCGTGGGCGAGCGCGCCCACATCATCGCCGAGACGGCGCGTGGCGCCGGATTGCAGGCCGCGGCGGTGAGCGAATTTGAGGACACCGATTCTGCGCTGGCTTTTCTGACCGAGTCGTTGCAGGCTGGCGATGTGGTGCTGGTCAAGGGCTCGCGCGCCGTACACATGGACAAGATCGTGCCGTATTTGGAGGAGAAGCATGGACGGTAGCGCCACTGCGCTGGTGCTGGCCGGCGTGAGCTTTGTGCTCACCGTCATCTGGGGCGGCCCGCTGATCCGTATTTTGCGCCGCATCAAGGTGGGCGACAGCATTCGTGTAGAAGCCCCGGAGCGTCACATCATCAAAGTCGGTACGCCCACCATGGGCGGCGTCATGTTCATCCTGCCTGTGCTGCTGGTCACCGTGCTGCTTAACGCGGTTTCGCTCATCGGCCTGACTGGGGTGGGCCTCTCTGTGCTGGTGCCGATGGGCGCCATGATCCTGTTCGGTGCGCTGGGCAGCCTGGACGATATTCGCAAGCTGCAGCGCAAAGTGGGCGAAGGCATGCGCGCCCGCAGCAAGCTGCTGATCCAGATCGCCCTGGCGGCTGTGCTGGCCTTTAGTTTGCGTGAGCTGCTGCACGTGCCGGAGATGTACTTGCCCGGCGTGCCCACCGAGATCAATCTGGGCTGGTTCTTCTATCCGGTGGCGATCTTCATCATTGTGGGTGCGGCCAACGCGGTCAACTTTACTGACGGGCTGGACGGTATGTCTGGCCTCATCTCGGCCACCGCCTTTGCCACGTTTGGTTTCGTGGCCATTTTGCAGGGGCAGACCTTTCTGGCACAGTTCTGCTTCACGCTGGTGGGGGCGTTGTTCGGTTTCCTGTGGTTCAACGTGCACCCGGCACAGCTCATCATGGGCGATACCGGCTCTGTAGCACTGGGCGCCTGCCTGGGCGTAGTGGCGCTGATGACCGGCCAGTGGATCCTGCTGCCCATCATTGCCATTATCCCGGTGAGCGAGATCCTCAGCGTGATCCTGCAAGTAGGCTTCTTCAAACTCACCGGCGGCCGCCGCGTCTTCAAGATGACGCCGCTGCATTTGCATTTTGAACTCTCCGGCTGGAGTGAAACGCAGATCGTGCAGCGTTTCTGGCTCATCAGCCTGCTCTTCGCCATGATCGGCGTAGCCCTGGCGGTGCTTTAGCAATGCGCTGGGCTGGCAAGAAGGTCGTCATCATCGGGGCTGCACGCCAGGGGCTGGCCACGGCCAAGTACCTGGCCCGCCACGGCGCGCGCCCGGTGCTGACTGATGCGCGCAGCGCCGAAGAGTTGGCCGAGGCGCAGGCAGCGCTGGCCGGGCTGCCGGTGGAGTGGGCGCTGGGCGGCCATCCGCTCAGCCTGCTGAACGGCGCTGACCTGGTGTGCCTCTCGGGCGGCGTGCCCAGCGATATTGAGCTGGTGCGTGTAGCCAAAGAGCGCAATATCCCGATCTCGAACGACTCGCAGCTGTTCTTGGAGCTGGCGCCGTGCCGCGTGGTGGGCATCACCGGCTCAGCGGGCAAGACCACCACCACTACGCTGGTGGGGCGCATGCTGACCGGGCTTGAAGGCTACGGCGTGCGCAAAGTGTGGGTGGGCGGCAACATCGGCCGCCCGCTGCTGGCGGATGTGGACGAGATGCAGGCCGATGATATTGCCGTGATGGAGCTTTCCAGCTTCCAGCTGGAGTGGATGACGCGCGCGCCGCACGTGGCCGCCATCCTCAACCTGGCGCCCAATCATTTGGACCGCCACGCGGATATGGACGAATACATTGCGGCCAAAGCGCGCATTCTGGAGCACCAGACCTCGGAAGATATTGCCGTACTCAACCGGGAAGACTCACGCTCGTGGCCGCTGGCCGAGGGCACTAGCGGACACGGTAGTGGCCGCGTACAGGGCAGCACGCTGTGGTTCACCGGCGGCCTGCTGGCCACCGGGCAGCACGGCGTGTTCGTGCGCGCTGGCAACATTTGGCTGCGCGATGCGCGTGGCGAGCACGAGTTGTTGCCGCTCAACGCCATCGAGCTGCGCGGCGAGCACAACTTGCTGAACGTGCTGGCAGCCTGTGCGCTGGCCGCGGCGGCCGGTGCACGCCCGCAAGATATGCTGGCTGGGTTGCAGGGCTTCCACGGCGCACCGCACCGTTTGGAGTTTGTACGCAGTTTGCGCGGTGTGGAATATTACAACGACTCGATTGCCACCGCGCCGCAGCGCGCCGAGGCCGCCGTGAACGCTTTTGGGCAGCCGCTGGTGCTGCTGCTGGGCGGGCGTGACAAAGCGCTCGACTGGAGCGGCCTGGTGCACCTGGCCGCCCAACGCGCCAGCCGCGTGGTGTTGTTTGGCCAGGCGGCGCCGATGCTGGAGCACTTGTTTGCCGAAGGCGCGCCGCAGCTGCCGCGCCACAGCGTGCACGGCTTCGATGACGCCGTGCAGCTGGCCGCCGCCGAAGCCCGCCCGGGCGAAGTGGTGCTGCTGGCGCCTGGCGCCACCAGCTTTGATGAGTTCAAAGATTTTGAAGCCCGCGGCGAACGTTTTCGCCAATTGGTGAGTGAGCTATGACCGAAGAAACCTTTGACCAGTTTGATGCCGCCGCAGAAGCCATGGCCGAGCCGCGCCGCACGCGCGGTCGACGACGTGCGGGTGGCCGCCGCAAAGCCAGCTTCTGGCCCACGTCTGAGCTCAATCTGGATGTGCCGCTGTTCCTGGCCGTCTTCGCCCTGCTGATCTTCGGCGTGCTGATGGTGTATTCCTCTAGCTGGGATTTTTCCCTGCGTGAGTACCGCGATGCGACGCTCATGTTTAGACGCCAGCTGGTTACTATGACCATCGGTGTTGTCGCCGGCATCGTGGCCTATTTCATTGACTATCGCTTCTGGCGTAAATACGCCGTGCTCATGATCGTGGGCACCATCGGTGCCCTGGTAGCAGTGTTGTTCCTCAGCACCGGCATGGTAACCACCTCACGCGCCTTGGTCGATGGCTCGTATATGCCCGGTGAGTTTGCCAAAGTCGTTACTATCTTTTACCTGTCGGTGTGGTTGAGTTCCAAGCGTGAGCAACTGGTAGCAGTTGACCGCGGCATCCTGCCCCTGGCGGCCATTGTGGGTGTGATGGCGGGCCTGATCCTGCTGCAGCCCGACTTTAGCGCGGCGATCACTATGGTGGTGCTGGGCGGCCTGATGTTCTTCCTGGCTGGTGGCAGCATGAAGCAGATCGGCATCATGTTGCTGGTGGCCAGTGTGCTGGGGGCGCTGTTCGTCAGCGTGAGCGCCACCAGCCAGGCACGTATCAGCAGTTATCTGGATAGTTTGCAAGACCCGACCCAGGCCAACAATCACATCTTGCGCTCGTTTGAGGCGTTTGTGAAAGGCGGCTGGTTTGGCGTGGGTATCGGCCTGGCCGATACCAAGCTCACCGGCCTGCCGGTGGCGCCCACCGACAGTGTCTTCGCCGTGGTGGGTGAGGAACTCGGCCTGGTGGGGGCGGGCGCGCTTGCGTTGTTGTACGGCGTGGTGCTGTGGCGCGGCATGGTCATCGCCCGCGAGGCGCCCGACATGATGGGCGCGCTGTTGGCCGGGGGCATAACGATATGGATCACCATGGAAGCCTACATGAACATGGGCGTGATGGTGGGCTTGCTGCCGTTTGCGGGCAATGCGCTGCCGCTCATCAGCTATGGCGGTTCCAGCCTGGTGTCGGTGCTGGGCGCGTTGGGGTTGGTGCTCAGCGTCTCGCGTGTGTCCAAGCTGCAGAGCAATAAGAACGAAAGGATCGTCGATGCGACTACTCGTGGCCGCCGGGGCGAGCGGGGGTGGGGTCTATCCCGCGCTCGCCGCGCTGCAAGAACTGGGCGCAACTAACCTGGAGCTGCTGTGGGTAGGGGGCGAAGGCGGCATGGAGCAGGAGCTGGTGACCCGCGCGGGCTACCGGCTCACGACGCTGCCTGCCGCCGGCCTGCACGGCGTGGGGTTGGCACAGCTGCCGCGTAACCTGTGGCAGTTGCTGCGCGGTGTGCTGGCGGCGCGCCGCATTCTGGCCGAGTTCAAGCCGGATGTGCTGTTCTTCACCGGCGGCTTTGTGGCCGCGCCGATCGCCATGGCGGGCAGCCAGCTCCCGACACTGGCTTTTGTGCCGGATGCGCGCCCGGGCTTCACGCTGCGCTTTATTGCGCGCTATGCCGATGTCATCGCCAGCGTGGCCAGCGAAGTGGCCGCGCATTTCAAGGCTGGGCAACGCGTCGAGGTCACCGGTTACCCCGTGCGCAGCGAGCTGGCCGCCTGGGCGCAGGGCCGCCGCGCCGAAGCGCTGCGTCATTTTGGCCTGAGTGATGCGCTGCCTGTGCTGCTGGTGTTTGGCGGCAGCAAGGGTGCACAAAACATCAACCGCGCTGCGGTGGCGGCATTGCCGGACTTATTGCAAGATATGCAAGTGATACACATCAGCGGGCAGGCCAACTGGCAAAGCGTTCAGATAGAGCAGGCAGCTTTACCGCCTGCTCTATCTGAACGCTACCGGGCCTTCCCGTATTTGCACGAGGACATGGGCGCCGCCTTCGCCGCGGCCGATTTGGCGGTGTGCCGGGCTGGCGCGTCGACTTTTGGCGAGCTGCCGCTGTTCCAGCTGCCCGCCGTGCTGGTGCCGATCCCGTTCAAGCAGCACATCCAGCACGACAATGCAGCGCTGCTAGCGCAGCGCGGTGCGGCCGTGGTGCTGGCCGATGCGGATATGGGCAGCCAGCTGGCCGCCACCGTACGCGGCCTGCTGGCCGATGCGCCGCGTCTGCAGGCCATGCGTGAGGCCATGGCCGCCATCGCGGTGCCGGATGCTGCGGCGCGCCTGGCAGGCCTGCTGCGCCAGTTGGGCGCACAGGGGGCACAAGCGTGATCACGTTCAACGCGCTGCTGTGGATGTTCGTGGGCATGTTCACTGTCATGGGCTTCATGCGCGGTTTTAAGCGGGAAGTCTTGATCACGATGTCCGTTGTGGGCGGTGTATTTGCCATCATCGTGATGGACATGATCTATCCTGTGAGCGGCGGCGACGATATTCAGTTCATTGTGCGCGGCAGTATTCTGTTGGTCTTTATCATTGTTGCCTATCACGAGCGCCGTCTGCAGCAATTCTCAGATGGCATGGTCAAGCACCACTGGCGCAACAAAGCACTCGGCGCTGTATTGGGTGGTGCAAATGGTTTCTTTATCGTCACCGCCTTTTTGTATTACCTCAGTAAATACAACTACCCCTTTGCCTTTGTCACTCCGGCTGGGGTGGAGTTGAGCGCCCTGTTGGAGTACAGCATCCCGGTATGGGTGACGGGGCAGTGGGCTTACCTTGCTGCCGCCGTCGTGATCCTCCTTGTTTTGCTGGTGTTCATATGAGCGAGAGCACGCACTTCATCGGCATCGGTGGCACGGGCTTGTCTGCCATTGCACGCGTCCTGCTCGAACGCGGCGAGCACATCAGCGGCTCAGACCGCGAAGAGTCGCCGCTGGCCAGCCTGCTGCGCCAGGCTGGCGTCAAAGTCAGCATCGGCCATGCGGCTGCCAACATCAACGGCGCTACGCGCGTCGTGCGTTCTTCTGCTGTGGGGGAGGACAACGTAGAGGTGCAGGCGGCGCGCGCCAAGGGCATCCCGGTCTATAAGCGCTCCGAGTTCCTGGAGCAGCTGCTGGCTGACCAGCAAGTGATCGCCGTAGCTGGTTCGCATGGCAAGACCACCACCACGGCCATGCTGGCCTGGCTGCTCAGCGCCCTCAACCAGCGGCCCGGCTACATTATTGGCAGCCTGGCCACCAACCTAGGCGCCAACGCCGCGGCAGGCGCCGGCCGCCTGTTCGTGATCGAGGCGGATGAGTACGACTATATGTTCCTCGGCCTGCGCCCCTCAATTGCGCTGGTTACCAACGTGGAGCACGACCATCCAGACATGTTCTCCAGCCCGCAGGTGTTCCAGGTGGCCTTCGAGCGCTTTGTGGATGGCCTGCAGCCGGATGGTGAGTTGATCGCCTGCGCCGATGACCCCGGCGCGTCCGCTTTGCTGAAGTACGCCATGAAGAATGGCCACAAAATCAGCAGCTATGCGCATAGCCACTTAGAGGCGGACTATCGCATGGAACTGCTGTCCACGGATGGGGCGGGCTACAGCTTCGTTGTGCTGCACGATGGCAGCGAGCTGGCGCGTGTGCAGCTACAAGTACCGGGCATGCACAATGCCTTAAACGCGCTGGGCGCCATGGCCGTGGCACACAAGCTGGACCTGAATCTGCAAGAGGCCGCCATGGCGCTGGCCGACTTCCGCGGCACCAGCCGCCGCTTCGAGGTGCGCGGCACTGCGGCGGGCGTCACCGTCGTAGACGATTACGCCCACCATCCCAGCGAGATCCGCACTACGCTGGAGGCCGCCCGCGCCCGCTACACCGGGCAGCGCGTGGTCGCTGTGTGGCAGCCGCACACCTACAGCCGTACACAGACCCTGGCGCAGGATTACGAGAGCGCTTTTGACGCCGCCGATCTTGTGCTTGTGACCGATGTATATGCTGCACGCGAGCCGCTCCCGCAAGGCTTTGACCTGTGGCCGCTCGTAGCAAACATCCCGCGCGCCGCGTTCACTCCCACGTTTGCACAAGCCCAGCTGGCGCTGCTAACGCAGCTCCAGCCGGGCGATGTGTTGGTGGTGATGAGCGCGGGCGATGCCATTCAATTGAGCGCCGATGTATTTGCCGCTCTGCAAGCAAAGGAGAGCCAAGATGCTTGAGCAAAAACAGAAGAAGGTGATGCCCTTCATCGTTGCCTACAGTGAAGAGTATGACCTGAGCAAAGTCAAAGTGGCCCCGGCGCCCAGGCGCCCCGGCAGCCACATCACCAAAGACGAGGCCACGCGCGAGGTGCTTGCCCGCATCGTCACGCGCGTCAAAAAGATCTGATGCACGTGAGCGAGCGCACGCTGCCCCTCGCCGCCTTGCAGGCGGCCTTCGGTGAGCGCCTCCAGCAGGATCAATCGCTGGGGCGCTACACCTCTGCACGCATCGGCGGCCGCGCCGATGCCGTGGTGGTGGCGCGCTCAGCAGACGAGTTGGCCCACGCCGCCCAGACCCTGTGGCAGCTGGAGCTGCCCTTCGTGGTCATGGGCGGCGGCTCCAACATGCTGGTCAGCGATGCTGGCGTGCGTGAGATGGTGCTGCTCAATCAGGCCAGCCAGGTGCAGTTCCACGAGGGGCCAGACCCCAGCGTGTGGGCTGAATCCGGCGCCGGGCTGGGCTCGATCGCCCGCCAGGCGGCGCGTAAAGGCCTGGGCGGGCTGGAGTGGGCTGCTGGTATCCCCGGCACGCTGGGTGGGGCGGTGGCGGGCAACGCCGGCGCCCACGGCGGCGATATGGCCGCCTGTATTGAATTGGCAACAATCTTGCATCGTGAAGTAGGCCGCCAGGAATGGACCCCAGCGGATCTGGGCTTTGCCTACCGCGAGAGCTGGCTGAAGCGCAACCCGGGCCAGGCCGTGGTGCTAGGCGCCCAGTTGCGTTTGGTGCAGCGGCCGGAAGCCGAGATCCGCGCCCAGATGGATGAGTTTCTGGCCCACCGGCGCCAGACCCAGCCGCCGGGCGCCAGCATGGGCTCCATGTTCAAGAACCCGGCGGGCAACAGCGCCGGGCGGCTGATCGAGCAGGCCGGGCTGAAGGGCAAGCGCATCGGCAACGCCCAGATCAGCCCGCTGCACGGCAACTTCTTCCTCAATTTGGGAGAGGCGCGTGCGGCGGATGTATTTGCACTTATTCAGGAAGCACGCCAGGCGGTGATGGACACGGCTGGCATTGAATTGGAGTTGGAAGTTCAGTTGGTGGGCGAGTGGCCCGAGCAAGATTAAGACTATGGCAGAGAAGAAGACACACGTTGCAGTGATATTTGGCGGCCGCTCCGGCGAGCACGCCGTTTCGCTCATGTCAGCCAAGTTTGTGCTGCAGATGTTGAACGCGGCGTGCTACCAGGTGACCCAGATCGGCATCACGCGGGATGGCGCCTGGTATGCCGGTGACGGCGTGTTGGCCGCGCTGGAGGCCGAAGACTTTGCCAGCTTGCAGCCCGCGGCATTGCTGGGCGACCCCACGCGCCCTGGGCTGAAGTCGATCCACGCTGCAGATGGCGCTGAGCTGCTGCGCACGCTGGCTGAGGTCGATGTGGTCTTCCCGGTGCTGCACGGCACCTATGGCGAAGACGGCACGCTGCAAGGCTTGCTGGAGATGGCCGGTGTGGCTTATGTAGGCGCGGGTGTGCTCGGTTCCTCGGTCGGTATGGACAAGGCCCTCTTCGCGGATGTGATGACGGCCAACAGCATTCCGGTGGCAGACAGCGTGCTGCTGCTGCGCAGCGAAATTCAAACGGATATTGAAGCCGCGGTGGCCAAGGCGGAATCGGTCAGCGGCTATCCGCTGTTCATCAAGCCTGCCAATCTGGGTTCTTCGGTGGGTGTGAGCAAAGCCAGCGGCCACTCGGACCTCATCGAGGCGCTGATGTATGCCGCCCAGTATGACCGCCGCATTGTGGTGCAGCGCGGCTACAACGCCCGCGAGATCGAAGTCGCTGTGCTCGGCAACGATGCGCCGCAGGCTTCGGTGTGCGGCGAAGTGGTGCCCGAGGCCGAGTTCTACAGCTACGAGGCCAAGTATCACGATGACCGCTCCAAGAGCTACATCCCGGCTGAGATCCCGGCCGAGACCAGTGAGCGCATCCGTGAGTTGGCGCTCAAAGCCTACCTGGCTTGCGACCTGGCCGGTCTGGCCCGTGTGGATTTCTTTTTGGATCGTGACAGCGGTGAGGTGGTCTTGAACGAAGTGAATACTTTGCCTGGCTTCACCTCCATCAGCATGTACCCGCAGTTGTGGAAAGCCAGCGGGCTGGATGGCGAAGCGCTGGTAGACCGATTGATCGAATTGGCATTGGAGCGCCGCGCCCAGCGCGCCGCCACGATGCATGAATACCGGAGGGGCGGCTAATGGCCACAGCAGAAAACAACCTGACGCGTGCTGAACAAGTGCGCGCCCGCCGCGTACAGCGGCGCGAGGACAAGCCCATCGTGAACCGCCTGGCAGGCGCCACCAAGGCGGCCACCAGTATGCCGCGCATGGTGGCGCGCAACGCCCAAACCGAGCGCCGTTTGCAAGAGCTTGCCGAGCGCAAACACCGCCGCCCGCGCTACATCAAGCTGGCCGAGGCCGGCGCCGAGCTGCGCTTGCCGGCGCTGCCCAGCGTGCAGGTGGGCTGGCGCGTCGTCTCGGCGGCGTTGGTGGCTGGCTGTCTGTTGCTGCTGTATAGCATGGCCACTGCGGCCAGCTTCCGCGTGGCGCGTGTAGAGCTGCAGGGCGCGCAGCGTGTGGATGGCCACGCCATCAACAATGCCCTCGGCATCAGCGGCCAGAGCATCTTTGCCATCGAGCCGGACAAACTGTACACCACGCTGCGTGACCAGTTCCCCGAATTGGAGCGCATCGCCGTCAGCATCGGCTTCCCCGGCGGCGTCACCGTCACCGTCAAGGAGCGCGAGCCGCTCATCGTGTGGGAGCAGGCCGGGCTGACGCTGTGGGTGGATGCGGCCGGTGTGGCCTTCATCCCGCAAGGCGATGCCAGCGGGCTGATCCGCGTCGGCGCACTGGATGCGCCGCCCGCCCTGGCGGGCAACGCGCCGGAGAGCCACCAGTTCATCCGCCCGGAGATGGTCTTCGCCATCCAGGCGCTGGACCGCATTGCCCCGGAGGATGCGCCGCTCATCTATGACCCCAAGCTGGGCTTCGGCTGGAACGACCCCGGCGGTTGGCAGGCTTACTTTGGCCAGGATGGCAAGGATATTGACCAGCGTCTGGCCGTGTACTTGCAGATATTGGATGAACTTCGCGTGCGCCGCCTGGTGCCTACGCTTATCAGCGTGGCCCAGCTGCACGCCCCGTACTACAGGATGGACTACTAAATGGCAGCACCTATTGTTGTTGGTATTGATATCGGCACCACCAAAGTCTGCACCATTGTGGCGCGTGTGGAGCAAGACGGCCGCGTGCGCGTGCTGGGTGTGGGCATTGAGCCTTCGCAGGGCGTGCGTAAGGGCACCGTGGTGGACATTAACGGCGCCACGCGCGCCATCGGCCACTCCATCGACAAGGCCGAGCGCAGCTCTGGGTTGGAGATCACCTCGGCGCTGGTCAGCCTGGCGGGGGCACATGTCACCTCCACCAACAACATCGGCGCGGTGGGCATCGCCAACCGCGTCATCAGCCACGACGATGTTTCGCGCGCCCTGGATGTAGCGCGTGCCGTGGCTATCCCGCACAACCGCGAAGTCATCCATGTCATCCAACGCGGCTTCGTGGTGGACGGGCAGGATGGGATTGCCTTGCCGGTGGGCATGCATGGCTATCGCCTGGAGGCGCAGGTGCATATCATCACCGCCGCTTCGTCGGTGGTGGATAACCTGCGCCAATGCGTAGCCGAGTCCAACGTGGGGGTGAGCCAGTTCGTGCTCAACCCGCTGGCCTCGGCCGAGGCGGTGCTCACGCCCACGGAGCGCGAGATGGGCGTGGTGGTGTGTGACATCGGTGGCGGCACGACGGATATGGCCATCTTCGTTGAAGGCGATGTGCAGCACACCAGTGTGCTGGGGGTGGGCGGTAACCACGTCTCCTCAGACATCGCTCACGGCCTGCGCTTGCCGTTTTCGCAGGCCGAGGAGATCAAGCTGCGCTACGGCCACGCGTTGCCCAGCGAGGTAGACCCCACTGAAGTTTTCGCCGTGAAACCTGTTGGCGCGGCCGAGGCGATCGACATCAATCGCCACGAGATGAGCGAGATCATCGAAGCACGCATGGAAGAAGTCTTCACCCTGCTGCACGAGGAGCTGGGCCGCACCGCGTATGCCGAGCTGTTGCCGGCGGGCTTGGTGCTCACCGGCGGTAGCAGCGCCCTCAAGGGTCTGCCTGAGCTGGCCAGCCGCGTGCTGGGTATGCCTGTGCGGATCGGCCAGCCGGAGAAACTCACCGGCATCGTAGACAAACTGCAATCCCCCGCGTATGCCACCAGCGTTGGCCTGTTGAAGTGGGCCGTGCTAATGAATGAGATCTCGCCTGACACGCAATCCATGAACGGCAACGGCAGAGACAAGGGTTTTGATTGGAAGGAGGTCGTCCGCCGTTTCCTGCCCTAAATTACGGGCAGAAAAAAGCGGATACCTCTATAGTTGAATCTTAAGTGTCGCTGTCTGGCGCTTGAGATACAAAGAATTAGCTTGGAGGAGCTAAATGGCACAGAACAATCACACTGAATCGATTGCTCGCATCAAAGTAGTGGGTGTGGGCGGCGGCGGTTGCAACGCCGTCAACCGTATGATCGAGCAGGGCATGCCGGGCATTGAGTTCGTGGCGGTGAACACGGACGCGCAGGCCCTGCAGGCCTGCAAAGCGCCTACGCATGTACGTATTGGCGATAAAAAGACGCGCGGCATGGGCTCTGGGGGCGACCCTGATATTGGCCGTGCCTCTGGTGAAGAGTCTGCCGAGGAGTTGTACAACGTGCTGCGTGGTGCAGACATGGTGTTCGTCACCGCCGGTATCGGCGGCGGCACCGGCACCGGGGCGGCGCCCATCGTGGCCCAGGTGGCGCGCGAAGTCGGCGCGCTGACCATCGGCGTGGTCACCAGCCCGTTTGACTTTGAAGGCAAGCGCCGCAAGCAGAATGCCGAAGCCGGCATTGCCCGCCTCAAAGAGCACGTCGATACCCTCATCGTCATCCCCAATGACCGCTTGCTGCAACTGGTAGACAAGCGCGCCGGTCTGAACGATGCCTTCCGCCTGGCCGATGATGTGCTGCGCCAGGGCGTGCAGGGCATCTCTGAACTCATCACCGTGCCCGGCCTGATCAACCTCGACTTTGCCGACGTGCGCACGATCATGTCGGAGGGTGGGGCAGCGCTGATGGCCGTCGGCGAAGCCGAAGGCGAGAACCGCGCCCAGATGGCCGCCGAAGCGGCGATCAACAGCCAACTGCTCGACATCACCATTGATGGCGCGCGTGGCATTCTGTTCAACATCACCGGTGGCCCGGGCATGTCCCTCTTCGAGGTCAACACCGCCGCCGCCATCGTCAAGGAAACCGCCCACCCGGATGTCAACCTCATCTTCGGTGCGGTGATTGACGAGAGCATGGGCGACAAAGTGCGTATCACCGTCATCGCCACTGGCTTTGACCGCAAGGGCATGCCGCGCCGCATGCTGCGCACGCAGCCTGGTGCCCAGCAAACCGTCCAGGGTCACATTCAGGCGGCTCCGCAGGAGCCACGTGAAGACGAAATGGCCCAGGCCAACGTCAACCCCAAGGATCTGGATATTCCTACCTTCCTGCGCAACCGCGTGGGCCGGTAGCTCCTTGCTTTCCCCTCGTGTTGAGCGGGCGCACGTCCGACCCTCCACGGAGCCCGTTTAAAGAACACGCCGCCTCACCGGGCGGCGTGTTCTTTTGTTTCCCTGCATGTGGATTATGATTTGCTCACGGAGGCGCTATGGCTCGCAAAGTTACAGGCTACGTGGAACTCTATTGGGCCTGCCCAAGTTGTGGCAACCAGAACGCGGGAGCGCACGCCTACTGCATGTCGTGTGGCAGCCCGCAGCCACCCCAGGTTGACTTCCACCAGGGCCGCGTGAGCGAGCTGCTTACCGATGCTGAGAAGATCCGCCGTGCCCAGCAGGGTGCGGATATCCACTGTGGCTTTTGCGGCACGCGCAACCCCTCCGACGCAAGCAACTGCTCCCGGTGCCAGGCGGACCTCGCTGCAGGGGCTAAACGCGGCTCCGGCAAAATCCTGGGTGCATTTAAGCCAGCTACCCATGGGGCTTATGCTCCGCTGGAATGCCCGCACTGCGGCGCGTATAACGCCGGCAACCGCCGCAGCTGTGGCAGTTGCGGCGGCAGCCTTGCGCCAGCCCCACAGCCAGCCAAGACGCCCGCCAAGCCGCAGGCTGGCAAACGCGGTTCGCGCGCATTCGTTATCGGCGCGCTGGTGCTGCTCTCGCTGTGCGCCATTGTGTACTTCCTTTTCTTGCGCACCAGCGAAATCGAGGCCACTGTTACAGGCGCCGAGTGGCAGCGTTCAGTTGTCGTGGAGCAGTTCGGTCTGGTGAGGTTGGAAGGCTGGATGGATGAAGTGCCGAACGGCGCAACCAACCTGTCTTGCCGCGAGCAAGCCCGCAGCACCCAGGCCCAGCCGCCCAGCAACGCCACGTACCGCGAAGTGTGTGGCACGGAATACGTGGTTGACACAGGCGGTGGCTTGGGAGAAGTAGCGCAGGATTGCATCTACGAGGTGTACGCAGATTATTGCTCCTATACTGCCGAAGCATGGGAGACGTACGACACCGTTGAACTGAGAGGCGTAAACCTTAACCCGCAATGGCCGCAGCCCGCCCTCAGCTTTGATCAACGTCTGGGTGAACAGAAGGAAAGCTACGTATGCATATTCCGCTCCAGCGGCGATACCTACAGGTATCAGACCCATTCGTATAGCGAATTCCAGCGTTGTGTAACAGGCACGAATTGGCTGCTGAAGATCAATACCCTCGGGGGCGTTTCGTCCATCAGCCCCGCCAACTGATCTGGGGGCGCTAGCTATACGCCTCTTCCACGCGCGACTTAAAGTTTTGAAAATCAAGCAATTCGTTCCCCCAAACGCTTGCGTGCCCTAAACGTGCGTGCTAGAATGACGCACTTTTCGCCCGAAATATAGCGGTACTTTTGTACTGCAACCCATATATGGGGGCAATAGTGCATGCAAGAGAGGTAATTCGCCAAATATGTTGTGCCCGCATTGCAAAGACGCCAACCAGGAAGGCAGCAAGGTGATCGACACCACGCATGACGCGCGTGGTGGCATCCGCCGCCGCCGTGAATGCAAGAACTGTGGCAAGCGCTACAGCACCTATGAGCGCCCGATCCTGGCTGCGCCGCTGATCATCAAGAGTGATGGTGGCCGCGAGGAGTTTGACCGCGAGAAGCTGATGCACAGCGTGCAGTTGGCTTGCGTGAAACTGCCTGTCGCTGTCGCCGAGATCGATCGTTTGGTAGGTGAGATTGAAACCAAACTGATGCAAATGGAGAAGTCTGAAGTCTCATCCCGTGTGGTGGGTGACATGGTGCTGGCCGGTCTCAAAGACCTCAGCGAAATCGCCTACATCCGCTTCGCCCTGGTCTATCTGGGCCTGAATGACCTGCAGGCCATCCGCAAAGAAGTCGATAGTCTCATCGCTTCAAGCTAAGTCAAACGACACTCTGCCCGCAGAGGGGCGCAGTGTCGCATTGTCGCCCCGTTCGATGGAGGAAACGATGTTGAAGGAAACCAGCACCAAAGCCAAGAAAGACCTGACCCACGGTCTGCTGCCCACGCCATCCATGCCCAAAGGGCTGGACAAGGTGAACCTTGGTGAGAACGCCATGCAGGTGTTCTCGCGCCGCTACATGCGCCGTGACCAGGATGGCAAGCCCATCGAAAGCGCCGAGCAGACTTATTGGCGCGTGGCTTACCATGTAGGCAAAGTGGAGAAGCAGTGGGGCGCGGATGAAATGCAAACCGCGCGCAGCTTCTATGGCTTGCTGGCCGAGCAGCGTTTCACGCCCAACTCGCCGACCTTCACCGGCGCCGGTACGCCCATCGGCCAGCTGGCGGCGTGCTTCGTGCTGCCCATCAGCGATGATATGGGCCGCGCCGCCTCTGGCATCTTCCAGACCCTGCGTGACGCCGCCCTGATCCAGCAGACCGGCGGCGGCAACGGCTTCGCCTTCAGCCGCCTGCGCCCCAAGAACGCGCACGTCAAGACCTCGGCGGGCCGCGCTACTGGCCCGGTGGGCTTCCTGCGCGTGTATGACCAGGCCTTCGGCGAGATCGCCCAAGGTGGCACGCGCCGCGGCGCCAACATGGCCGTGCTGCGCGTAGACCATCCGGATGTCGAAGAGTTCATCACCAGCAAGACCAGTGAGAACGCCATTACCAACTTCAACATCTCGGTGGGCATCACCGATGCCTTCATGCAAGCTGTGAAGGATGATGCCGATTGGGAGCTGCGCTTTGTGGATATTACCGACCCGCGCAGCAAGGGCTTTGACGGCACGCTGGAGCAAGCTGAGCTAGCCGGCCTGCCCATTCGCACCTACAAGACCGTGCGTGCCCGCGAGCTGTTCGACAAGATCGTCACCCAGGCGCACCACAACGGGGAGCCGGGCCTGCTGTTCCTGGATGCGGCCAACCGCAGCAACCCCGTGCCACACCTGTACCCGCTCGAGGCCACCAACCCCTGCGGCGAGCAGTGGCTTGGCCCCTACGAGAACTGCTGCCTGGGCTCCATCAACTTGGCGCAGCACTTCGGCGCGGATGGCACCGTGGATTGGGCCAAGCTGCAAGAGAGCACCGAGCTGGCCACGCGCTTCCTCGATGATGTTGTCGAGGAGAACGCCTATGTGCCCGCCGTGCCGCAGCTGCGTGAGGCGGCCTTGAAAGCCCGCCGCATCGGCCTGGGCGTGATGGCCCTGGCCGATCTGCTATACCACTGCGGCATCCGCTATGGCTCGCCGGAGGCGCAGGAATTCTCTGCCCAGGTGATGGAGTTCGTGCGCTATCACAGCATGAAGACCAGCATTGAGTTGGCTAAGGAGCGCGGCCCCTTCACCGCCATCGAGGGCAGCATCTACGACAAGAACCACATGACCTGGGCTCCGCCGCAGCCGCTGGAAGCTTACTCGCTCGACTATGGCCGCCCGGCGGTGGAGTGGGGCGGCATCGTGGCCGACATCAAAGAGCACGGCATCCGCAACGCCTGCCAGACCACGATCGCGCCCACTGGCACCATTGCCACTATCTCCGGCTGCGAGGGCTACGGCTGCGAGCCGGTGTTTGCGCTGGCCTACCTGCGCCACGTCAATGACAACGGCAAGGACCTCACGCTGACCTACACCAGTCCGCTGTTTGAGCAAGCGCTGGAAGCTTCTGGCCTGAGCAAGGAGGAGCGTGAGCGCATTATCGAACAGGTCGTCGCCGAAGGCAGCTGCCAGAACGTGGCCGGTCTGCCGGAGAGCATCCGCAACACCTTTGTGGTCTCCGGCGATATTAGCGCCGAGGAGCACGTACGCATGCAGAGTGTACTGCAGGCCTTTGTAGACAACAGCCTGTCGAAGACGGTCAACTTCCCCGCCGGCGCCACCGAAGACGACGTAGCCACGGCCTACATGCTGGCCTGGGAACTAGGCGCCAAGGGCATCACCGTGTATGTCACCGGCTCGCGTGACAAGGTCGTGCTCGAGACCCACGCCACGGCGAAATCGAAAGAGGCCACGCCTGAGGCCAAGCCGATGGCAGTAGGCGAATCTTTGTGGAACGAGTCACGCAAGCCGCGCCCGGGCGTCATCCATGGCACTACGCTGAAGGTCGAGACCCCGCTGGGCGCCGCCTTCGTCACCATCAACGAGAATGGCGAGGACCAGCCCTTCGAGGCCTTCATCAACAGCGCCAAGGCCGGCTCCGAAACCGCTGCCGTCTCCGAAGCCATCGGCCGCCTGGTGTCGTATGTGCTGCGCCTGGCTTCGCCCATCTCGCCCATCCAGCGTCTGCACGAGATCCGCGCCCAGCTCTCCGGCCTCGGCGGCGACCGCCAGCTCGGCCTCGGCCCACGCAAGGTGCGTTCGCTGCCGGATGGCGTATCGCAAGCCATCGGCCAGTATCTCGAAGCGCGCGAAGCAGGGGAGCCAGCGAACGGCAACGGAAACGGGCACGGTCACCATGAGGCGGCTGGCGAGCAGGCTACGCCCACTGCAGTCCGTGCTGGCGTGCGCGGCGAGCTGTGCCCGGAGTGCGGCCACAGCACCCTGGTGAACGAAGAGGGCTGCAAGAAGTGCCACTCGTGCGGGTTTAGTGAATGTTAGGCTGGGCGAAGCCCAGCCTTTGGCCTTGCTACTCGGCTAGCGCCGAGTAACGCAACGCGGCATATAAGGGGAGAGATGTCTTTTTCTAAAGAGGAAGTTAAGTTAGCGGCCAGCCTCAAGAAAGGTAATCTGGTTGTCCTAACTGGCGCGGGGATTTCTCACTCTTGGCCATCTGGATTGCCCTTGGCGGGGCAGATATCATCAGCGCTTGTTTCTCTTCTTGTAAATCAGGCTCATCTTTCTAATGACCTTTCCTTTGTTCAACTAAAGATTGAAAAACTAATCGCAAAAATCCCAATGGAACTTTTGTGGGAGAGTTTAGCAGAGGGTGTTGGCGAAAAAGTACTTGAAGCACTTAAGGTCTTAGATACTGACCAGCCAAATATGGATCATTTTGCTATTGTGGCTGCGTACAAGAAGTTGGACCTTGTAATTGCAACTCTAAACTTTGACCTTCTGCATGAGAAAGCAATCAAAGACTTACGACACGTAAAAGCTAATTCAGTTTCTTCAGCAGAAGAATTCGAGACCTTCCTCAGAGGGCACAGAACAAGACCCCATGTTTTGCATATTCATGGATCTTTTTCAAGCTTTGATACCCTAGTTTCTACTGTCGGTTCTGTGGGCATGGGCCTTGCTTCACACAAAAAGCAAGCTCTAATGACTCTGTTTGAGTCCCATGACATTTTGTGTGCAGGGTATAGCGACAATGATAGTGATCTATTGCCCTTGTTGGGAAAATTGCAGAAGCAACTATTCTGGTATCAGTTCAGCGGTGACCTGCCTAAAGGAATCAAATACGTCCAGAGAAAACTAGGCGATAGATTTATTCTTGTTAAACGAAGTGCTAATGAGGCCACTTTTGCAGAGAAACTTGCTCGCTTGGACCCCTCAATCAGATCCCAGCTTCAAAAAGTGAAGTTCAAGGAAGTTAAGAATATCCAGCAAACTGATGTTTGGACAGAGCGAGCTTCTAGAATTGCAGGTTCCGTGTATAAGAATTTCCCCTCATCTGCAAAGGGCAGAGTGGCTATGAGCCGATTTGTGTTAGCCAAGCTTTTTGATGAGATTGGTGAACGTGAGTATGCGCTTAAGCTACTCTCGGCTGCTAAAGGAGTGGGCTGGAGAAACTCTCAATTTCAGTATCGCAGCTACATGCGAGGAGGTCACGCGTTAGAAAGACTTGGTGACAAGAATAGTTTGATCTCTGCGGTCAAATCATATAGCGAGGCAAAACGTATAAATGCTAGCTCAAAAATGAAACTAGATGCTGAATTGGCCTTATCCTCAGCACAGCTAGGACTGTGGAAACGATACCCTTGGCGCCTCATTGACTTGCTACAGTGGTCGCATTCTGCAAGAAAACTTCTTTATACACGCCATAGTGCACTCAAGCAACGTGCATACTGGGAATTTGGCGACTGGTATCATTTTTTAGGTGAGTACCTTGTTGTTCCTTCAGCGGTGCTTGCTCGTCTTTTTAAAATAGAGCTAAGCGGAGAAGGAAACCTTCTAAGACTGTTGTCTGTAATTGATAAAGCAGTGTTGTTCCTTTTAATGCCCATTCGTAGAGAACTTCTTAAGAGAGCATTTTTCTTTTATGCGTCGGGTGTAAGGCTCGGATTTAGGACGCTGAAGGATGATGTCCCAGCCTTTACTGCCTTGGGAATAGTGCGAATGGTTGAAGTGCTAGCCGCTCTTGGAAGAATCCAACAAGCTGCATTTTTTGCAAAGAATTTTGTTTCGAGAAGTCACGCACTATTTTCCTGGGCTAAAAGTTCGCACGGGAATGGAGTTACTGTGTGCTCAGAAGGCGTAAGGCTTTTTTACGCCGGCAAACTCTCGACCTCAGTTGCAAAACTTAAAAGAGCAAGGACGCTTTTTGGTACACATGGATCAGGCATAGTCAAAGTGGATGTTTTTTTATACAGGGTTAAATATTGGACGTAACCGGTACTTCACATGTAGTGTTTTTCTATTCTATTGTGTTCACCACCACCGCAAACACAACTCCCGCCGCCACAATCGCGCCCGAAATCAGCGCCCACAGCGTGCCCTGCGAGCTGGCCACCCCGGCGAAAAACGGCGTATTGTGCCCGGGCCCAATGGCGAAGCCCAGCGCCGCCAGCGCCATGCGCCCGGCCGCCTGCTTGCTGCGGCCAACAAGCAGGCCCAGCAGCCCACCGACGATCGCCGAGGTGAGGAACAGGTCAATTGCGAAACGGGCCAGGATGGTGCCCAACTTGCCGGGCAGCGCCTGGTTGCGGAACACCATGTTGGCGATCGGCTCCTGCACGCTGCTGGCGAAGTAAGCTGCCACCTGCGTCAGCGTCAGCAGGGCGGTGAAGGCCAGCACCGCCAGCCAGATGTTGCGCGGCAGCCGCGGGCGCAACGCCTCAAAGGCCCACGCCACTAGCAGCCCGGCCAGCACCGCCACCACCGCGCCGAACGGGGCAATGAACCAGATCGGCACGATCAACACCTGGTGGATCAGCAGGAAGGCCAGGAAGCCAGCCAGCCCGGCCAATGCGCCCGCCATGGCATAACGACTCGTCAGGAACGGTTTTGAGGCCATTTCTGTATCCTAATCGATTAATCCACGGAACCGCGAGCTGCATGAAAGCAAAAAGGCCTGCAGATTTCTGCAGGCCTTTTTTGTTGGTTACTTGAGCGGTTGCCGCATGAAAAATGCGGCTAACCGCAGCAATCCCCCAAGCTGGGGTGTTTACGGAATCGAGACCGTGAGCGTGTAGTCCACTGTGCGGCCGCCCTGCGGCACTACTTCGATGATGTAGTACTGCGTAGCGGGCAGGTTGAGGTTGAAGTTGGTCACGCCGTTCTGCGCCCGCGCATACGGCTCGCCGGTGTTGAAGCCCCAAATGGTCAGGGCTGCATCGCTGGCGTTGGTGTTCACGCTCACCGAGAGATGCTGACCAGCCGTGGCGTAGATGGTATAGGTGACCGGGTTGCCGCCCACCGTCTTGCCGGTGTAGGTAGCGCTGCTCGTGCCGCTGGCAAAGCTCACCGGCACGGCAAACGCCACCGAAAGCGTAAAGTCCTGGGCGCTGTTGCCGCCGATCACGGTGAACTCATAGTCCTGCGTCTTGGTCAGCAGCGTGCGGTAGGAGTTGTAGCGTAGCGAGTCGGCCAGCAATGTGCTGCCGTCGGCGCCCTTGATCTCCAGGATGGCTGTGCTGGCCGGGGTGAACAGGTTGGCGATGATCACCTGGTTGGCCGCCGCGCCGGCTCTAAAGCTCACGCGCTGGTTGGCCTCCACGCGGCCCGTCACCACGCCAGTGGTGGCGCCAGTGGCCAGGTTGATGCGGCCTTCTTCCTGCGTGGGGGTGGGCGCCGGGGTCTCGGTGGCGGTCGCTTCGGGTTCCGGGGTCTCTGTGGGCGGCGCCTCTGTAGGCGGCACGCTGGCCGCCGTCTCGCTGCTCACGGCGGCCAGCGTGCTGGCCACCACGGTGAACAGGGCATTGCTGTCTGGCGTGGGCGCAGCGCTGCCACAGGCTGCCAGCAGCAGCATCAAAACAAGCAACAAACTAATTTTTCCCATCTCTTCTCTCCTTCTTGATCTGCAGTAATTATCTCACTAGAAAATTAACACCAGAATTGCAGAATCGTCCCGCGCGCGTTTATGTATACTTCAACACAATGGTTGCAAAACATCTTGTGCTGGTGGCTGGCAACATTGGTGCAGGCAAAACATCGCTTGTGCAAAAGCTAGGCGAAAAGCTGGGTTGGCGCACTGGCTTTGAGACCGTGGAAACCAATCCCTACCTGGGCAAATTCTACGGCGACATGCGCTCTTGGGCCTTCCACCTGCAGGTCTTTTTGCTGGCGCAGCGCTCACAGTTGCATCTGGAAGCGCACCGTGATCCTAACTCCGCCATCCTTGACCGCAGCATCTACGAAGACTATTACATCTTCGCTCGTGCGCTGCACTCGCTGGGCAACCTGAGTGCTGAGGACCTGGATACCTACTCGCGGGTCTACAAGCTGGTGATCACTTCGCTGCCCAAGCCAGACCTGCTCATTATGCTCAAGGCGCCCGTGCCCGCCTTGCTGGAGCGCATCCAGGCCCGCGGCCGCGAGATGGAAGCGGGCATCACCGCTGAGTACTTGAGCCTGCTGGATGGCTACTACGACGAGTGGCTGCACAGCTTTGACCTGTGCCCGGTGCTCACCATCTCATCCGGTGATCTGGACTACGTCAATGACCCAGCGCATCTCGATATTGTCATCAAGACCATCGAAGAGAAGCTCACCGGCCGCGATGAGCTCGTCTTCGACGAATAGTAGTTGGGACGCAGCGTACTGCTGTGTCGCCCAGATTGCTTCGTCCGTTTGCCGCAAAGCGGCAATACTCCTCGCAATGACGTAGGATGCGTGCACCCCAAGCGTAGCAAGGTTTCTCGTGTCGCCCTGAGCGCAGCGAAGGGCATCTGCGGAGTTGGTTCATAAATTAGCTGTGCTGGAACTACGTCGCCTACCGATAGTCTTGCAAATACAAGCCCATCTCCGGAATATCCGGCACGTCCTTTGCATAGAGCCAGGCGTCAAAGAACTCCTGCAAGTCTTGCCCGCTCACTTCCTGCGCCACTGCCACAAAGTCGGCGGTGACGGCGTTGCTGTCACGGAAGCGCGCATAGTAGGTTTGCAAAATGGCGAAGAACGTCTCGTCGCCCACGCGCTCGCGTAACGCGTGCAGCGCCAGCGCACCGCGGTAATACACGCCGAAGTTGAACAGGTCGTCGGCGCCCGGGTGCCCTGGCGGCGCCGCAAACGGGCCGCTGAGCGCCACCTGTAGGTAATACATGCGGATCTCGTCGTGCAGTGCTTGCTCGCCGTAGGCGTGCTCATTCCACAGTGCGCTCATGTAAGTGGCAAAGCCTTCGTTTAGCCACAGGTCTTGCCAGCAGTTGAGGCCCACACTGTTGCCAAACCACTGGTGGGCCAGCTCATGCGCCACCACATACTCATCGGTGAAGCCTGAGCCGAAGACGCTCATCGTCTGCGTTTCCAGCGCAAAGCCAAAATCAATGTCGTGCACGATCACGCCGGTTACCTCAAAGGGGTAGGGGCCAACCAGCTCGTTGAACAGCGCTATCATTTCGGGTGTACGCCCAAAGTCGTTGCGTGTCTCCTGCGGAATGTCCTGCTCGAAATAATCACGGATGAGTAGCCCGTTCGGCCCGGTGCTGGTCTCGATGTCGAAGCGGCCAATGCCCACTGTTGCCAGGTAGCTAGCCATCGGAGAGGCTGAGTTCCACACAAAGGTGCGCGTGTCGCCGTTGTCGATCGTCTCTTGCAGCACGCCATTGGCGGCGGCCATATAAGGCTTGACCACCGTGATGGCGTAGCTGTAGGTCGCCTTATCCGAGGGGTGCTCATTCAGCGGCATCCAGGTGGAGTTGCCGCTGGGCTCGGCGGCCACATAGGCGCCCTCGCCATCCGGGTACCAGCCCCAGCCCACCTCGAACTCGTTCATGCTGCCGAAGTCCATACCCTCGCCCGGCCGCCCGCTGTACTCCACCCATACCTCAAACGCCTCCCCGGCCTCTACGGGTTGGGTGGGCGTGAGGGTGAGCTCAACCCCGTCACGCGTGTACTCGACTAATTGATCCTGCACCTGTATCCGGTGCACTTGCATCCCGGCCAGCTCCAAGTTGAAGCTGCCCAGTGTTTGTGTGGCGATCGCGTCGATACGCACGCGGCCATCCAGGTGCTGGCGCGCCATATCCACATCCAACTCCACATGATAGTGCTGCACGTCGTAGCCGCCGTTGCCAAGGTGCGGATAGTAGGGGTCGCCCAGGCCAGGGTCACCGGCCTCAGCGGTCCCGCCTGCGCCGACCACGGGCGGCCGCAGCAGGCAGGCTTGCAGCGGCCCGCTGGCTTGGCTACTGCTGCCGCCGAAGTTGCCGCTGCCGCCGCCGCCGTTGGACGTGTTGGCGGTCGGGGTGGGTGTGCTGGGCGGCGGTGCGCCAAAGCGGCAGGCGATGGCAAGCAGGGTGAGCAGGGGTAGTAAGACAGAAACAGTTTTCTTCAAGGCATTGACCTCAACGCCAAAGGTATGCGACCCTAGTTTTGGTCTGGAAACTGTTGCGGAGGCAGCGCATCCCAGCGCACATAGGGCGAATCTTTGCGCAGGTAGTAGGGAATTTCGTCAATGTAATACTTTTCGTAATTCACCAGGTAGGGCGCGGCTTCCTCGCTGGTTCCGTCCCAAATCTGGGCGACCACGTCCGGCTGTAGTTCGCCGATGGAGTAGGCGTAGTCCCACTTGTTGTGCCCCGGGCGGTAGCTGCCCGGGCTGAACAGGCTGGCATTGCCGTGAGCCGGCAAGCGGGCGATCACGGGATCCATCTTGCCAAGCAAGTCAATGCTGGTGCGTTCTGAGAAATAAGGCAGGTTGCCAGCGGTGACGACTGCGATCACAGCTTGCGGCTCAGTGATTTGACCCAGCACCATGCCCATGCCTGCGTAGCGCTGCGCGCTTTCAGTAAAGATTGGCCGCGCGATCAGCGTCCAACGGTAAAAGCCATTCGGCACGAGCGAAGCGTTGAAGCTCAACAAGCTGATCCCGGCCCAGGCCGCCAACAGAACGTTTGCCAGCGTAGCTGCCCATACTGGCTTCTTTTTGAGTCCAGTGAGAGCCAAGCCAGCCAGTTGGCCGAGAGTGTGCGCGTACAGAACAAAGAACAGAGGCATGACTGCTGAGATGAAGCGATTCGCACCGCCGATATGCTCCCAAGCGTCGCCGCCCACATAGACGCTGTAGGCGCCCTGGGCCAGGCCGGCAGCGTATAGTGGCCATAGCGTCTTCGAGCGGTCGAGGAACAGCGGCAAGAGCAGAGGCAAGGCGAACAATGCCCAGTTACCCAGCCAGATGAAATCCACCAGGCGGCGCAGGCCGATACTGATGCGCAGCACAGTGGAACCCGACCCAAGCTTGAGGTAATACGTGTTTGGCAGCAGCTCGCCGTAATAGACATAGCGCCACGCGGTGAGCGCTAACAGCACGCCAAACACGGATAGCGCCCCGCCGAGCAAGTGCTTGCGCCGGTTGGCCGGGTCTATCCAGGCGAAAGCCGCGGTGGCCGCCAAGGCAGGCGCGACTGAATCCATCCGCAGCACCACCAGCAGGCCGAATAGCACATACATCCACGGCTGGAAGCGGTCGCGCTGCAGCCCGCGCAGGCCAAGTAGCAGCGCGCTGCTGAGCAGCACGGCCTGGAAACCAACTTCCATGCCTTGGATTGCCCAGTTGTTGAGAGAGTAATAGAAACCAGTCAGGAAGATCGCCGTCAGTGGCACGATGCGGTTCTTGGAAAAATGCTCCGCCAAGCCCTTCACCATGAACAGGTTGATGAATAGGCAGGCCAAGCTGATCAGCTTGACGTAAAAGCTGGTCTCGGTAAGTTGGAGGGGAAAGAGATGCACAACGGCCATCACCAGCACCCATAGCGGGTTGCTGTAGCCTTCGATGCGCTCACCGCCCACGTTCCACACCAGACCGTCGCCATGGGCGAAGTTCTTGGCGTACTGCATCGAGATCATCGCGTCGTCGAACAGAGCGTGCATGGGCTCGCCCTGCACGATGATCTGAGTGCGTTGCAAGAATGCCCACATGTACGCCAGACAGGCGGCAAGCACCAGCCCGACGCCGATGTGATACCAGGATAGGCGTTTCAAGGTGGGCATTATGGGCAGTATAAACGAAAGCGGGCGCCGCCCTGGGTGTGTCTAGCGCACCAGCATGCGGCTCACCACCGTGGCTTCGGTGGGGGTGGCGCCGGCAATCTCCTTGCCTGCCATGCCCTGGTACACCAAAATCTTGGTGCCCTCTTTGCTGTGCTTCTTGTTGACCAGCGCCTGGCCGGTCAGCGTGCCCTCGCTATCTAGCGAGCAGCTGGTCACCTCGCCGATGCGCTTGCCATCCGCGTCGGTTAGCGGGTCGCCCTGGTGGGCGATGCGCACGCCCTGCGGCAGCCGGAAGCGCACCACTTCGCGCTTGCGCTCCTCCTCCTGCGCCAGGAAGGCGCCGCGGCCAACGAACCACGGCTTGGCCGTTTTGACGAAGGCGCGGAAGCCGGAGTGGCCGATGCCGAGGTTGAGCGGACCAGCCAACTCGTGGCCGTACAGCGGCAAACCGGCTTCGATACGCAACGAGTCGCGCGCCGCCAGGCCGCACGGCTTGAGCCCGTGCTTCTCGCCTGCGGCCATCAACGCGTTCCACAATGCCACGGCTTGGTCAGGATGCACGAACAGCTCGAACGACACCGGCTCGCCGGTGTAGCCCGTGCGCGAGAGGATCAGGTCGAAGCCGCCGAGCTTCACCTTGGCGACACCGAAGCGCTTGAGCTTGCGGATGATCTGTTTGTCGGTTGCGTTGGCTTCGAGACCCAGCAACACTTTACGAGACTTCGGCCCTTGCAGAGCGATGTCTACGCGCTGCTCCTTGCCGCTGCTGGCGGTGCGCAGGTTGCGCAGCCGTGCGCCGCGGCCGAAGGCCAGCGCACCGGGCTGCTGGCGGTCTACGCACACCGCACCGGCTTGCACAGCGGTGAGCCAGGCCCAGTTCTTGTCATCATTGGCGGCGTTCACCACCACCAGGTAGTGCTTGCTGGCCATACGATACACCAGCAGGTCGTCCAGTACATTGGCGTCCGCATCCATGAAGTGCGTATAGATGGACATGCCCACCGGTAGGCTGGTGATGTCGTTGCTGCACACCGAGTCGAGGAAGGCGACGGCCTGTGGGCCGCTGACATCGTACACACCCATGTGAGTGACATCGAACAGGCCGGCGGCGGTGCGTACGGCGGCATGCTCCTCGCGCACGGAGCTGTAGCGCAGCGGCATATCCCAGCCCGCAAACGGAACCATCTTGGCGCCCAGCGCTATATGCGTGTCGTAGAGCGCAGTGCGCTTGATGGCCGCCTCGCTAGGCTCGTGCCAGTCGAAGACTGGCAGCGCCTTGGCGCCGGATTTGCCGATGCCATAGTAGAACGCCTTGTCTGCGGCAACGGCTTTGCCCGTTGGCGCGGCGACCTTGAGCTTGGACTCGCGCACGATGACCGGCCCCGGCGCCTTGCGCTGCGGGTCTGCCGGGTCAATGGAAACGTAGCCGTCTGAGAGGGCGCGCAGCCAGGTGGCCGCCAGCCCGAACTGGGCGCGCTTCACGCCCAGCAGGTAGCCGCCCTTGGGCAGCGCTTTGATGCTGCCGTGCACGTCACCCTTCGGCGTGTGCATAACAAAGCCTGCGCCTTTGCTCAGCTTCTCACTATCGCTTGCGATGGCCATATTCAGTAGGGCAGTGGCTTGTTCGCCGTGCACCTCAATACCCACCCAGGCACCTTTGGCCGTGGGTTTGTCATCTATATAGTAGAAGTGCGGATAGCCACTCGAGGAGGGCTTGAAATCAATGCCCGCCTTCTCCGCCAGGGCGCGGGTGCGTAGCTTGGCATCCTCCAGCACGGCAAAGTCCACCTTGGCGCGCTGGCTCAGGCTGGTCTCGCTGCGGTCACGGTAGGGCACGCAGGCCAGCAGCACATCGGCGATAATGTCGGCCAGTTGGCGGCTCTCCTTCTCCTTGAAGCCGCGCTGCGTGATCCACGGTGTGCCCAGGCGCAGCCCCGAAGGGTTCATGGCGCCACGGTCGCCGGGGATGGTGTTGCGGTTGACCACGATGCCAGCCACATCCAAAATGCGCGCCGCCATATCGCCGGAGAGGGTGGTGCCATCCGGCCCAACCACCACTTTGCAATCCACGTTGGTGAGGTGGCTCTGCGTGCCGCCGAAGGGAATGCGGAAGCCGCGCTTTTGTAACTGCTCGGTCAACGCTACCGCGTTCTTGACCACCTGGGCTTGCAGCTGTTTGAACTCTTTGCTCTGGGCGATCTTGAAGGCCAGCGCCAGCCCGCCGAACACGTTGACATGCGGGCCGCCTTGCTCACCGGGAAACACGGCGCGGTCGATCTGCTCGGCCAGCTTCTTATCTGTGGTGAGGATGATGGCGCCACGCGGGCCATTGAGCGTCTTGTGCGTAGTGGAGGTGATGACGTGCGCATAGCCCATTGGGGAGGGGTAGGCGCCGGCGGCCACCAAGCCAGCCACGTGGGCGATGTCGGTCAGCAGGTACGCGCCCACCGAGTCGGCAATTTGGCGCAGGCGCGCCCAATCGGCCGGCCAGGGGTAGGAGGAGAAGCCGCCGATGATCATCTTGGGCTTGTGCTCCTTGGCCAGCGCTTCTACCTGGTCATAGTCAATGCGCTCAGTGTCTGGGTCCACCGAGTAGTGCACGATGTTGTAATACTTGCCGGAGCGGTTGACCGGCGCACCGTGTGAAAGGTGGCCGCCGTGCAGCAAATTCATGCCCATCACCGTGTCGCCCGGCTGCACCAGCGCGTGATACACGGCGTTGTTGGCCGGGCCGCCGGAGAGCGCCTGGATGTTGACGTAGATCTGGTCCGCCGTGACGCCGTTGGCGGCAAAGGCTTCGGCACAGCGGCGGCGCGCCAGCGCCTCCACCGTATCGGCATACTCCACACCCTTATAGTAGCGCGGGTCTGAGTTGCGGCGGTAGTGTGCCAGGCGCGCCTCATGGTCGAGCAGCTCGTCTTCGCTCATCCAGCGGCTGGCTTCGTCGGGGTAGCCCTCGGCATACAGGTTGCCAAAGGCGGAGGAGAGCGCCTCGCGCACTGCCAGCGGGGCGCTGCTCTCGCTGGCGATCAGGATCAGCTTGCGGTACTGGCGCTCGGCTTCGAGCTGGTTCAGCTCATAGACGGCGGGGTCCAGCTGGGCCAGCGTGCCGCGGAAGAGGAAGTCTTGGGGTTTGGTTTTAGTCTTTTTTGGGGGCATGGCAGGTGAATTGTAATGCAGGGTTGTAAATCGAGATTTGAGATTGGAGAGTATCTTTGCAATCTGAAATCTGAAATCTGAAATCTGAAATCCCCAATCCCCAATCTCTAATCCCTTGACCTACCATTTACCAATTACCAATTACTATTAACTTGATCATTTATAGAAGGAGTCTTCCATGGTCAGCAGCAAAGCAACTACTGTAGCCGAATATCTTAAAGAATTGCCAGAAGACCGGCGTAAGGCCCTCAATGCCGTGCGTAAGGTCATTCGCGAGAATCTGCCCAAGGGTTTTGAAGAGGGAATGACGTTTGGGATGATCACCTATTACATTCCGCTCAAGGATTTCCCGGAGACTTATAACGGCCAGCCGTTGGGCACAGCCGCCTTGGCCTCTCAGAAAAACTACATGGCTGTTTACCTGAACAACATCTACAGCGAACCTGCCACCACGAAGTGGTTCATGGAACGCTATAAAGCCACGGGCAAGCGGATGGATATAGGCAAATCCTGTGTGCGATTCAGGAAACTGGAAGACTTGCCGTTGGAGCTGATTGGGGAGGCCGTGGCGATGACTTCCAAGGAGGAGCTGATCAAGCTGTACGAAGACGCTCGCAAATCCTCCAGGCGGAAGAAGTAGGGGAGCGCGTATCCGTTACGTTGCAGGGTGTGTAGGCCTCAAGCCAATTTGGCTGGATGCACTGATATCTGAGGGCTAAAGGCTAACTACTATTTAAAGAGAAAACGTCGGAGCAATCAGGGCTTTGGTCTTTGCCTAACCAGTTCGCCTCTGGCCGGGCACCTTCGACCTTGCCTACCAGCTTCGCCATTTCCGGTGACCACACTGGCCACTCTGTCAATCGGCTCTCGGCCTTTTCGGCCGTCCCACCGCCGCTCGTGTTCGGCGATCTCGCTGGAAACTGCTCCGACGTTTCTTTCAACATCAGGATACGCCAAGCCGGCCTATAGGCCATGGGTCTAATGTCACCGCTGTACGGGCAGTTTGTCCCGGCCAGCGGAGTTATTCGTCTTTGAGGGGGCGTTTGAGCACTACCGAGAATTCGCCGCTCAGGGCGCCAGAGCGGGTCACCAGTTGCCAGCCGTCGGCGATCATGCCCTTTACATACTCGTACGGGTCAGGGTTCTGCGGCTCGGCCGGCGGCAGCAACTCGCCATCCACCAGCTCAACCTCGCCGTGAGTGATCTTCAGTTCGAGGTATTCCCATTTCTGCATGGCAACTCACTATTGATTATACGATGCATGCCCCGCCACCGAAAGTTGCATGGCAGGCTATTTTAGGTGGTAGGTGAGGGCGGAGCGGATGAATTCACTTATCTTCTCGTGCGGTACCTGGTCGGTTTCAGAGAAGATGATGGCGCGGTTCTTGTCGTACGAAAACGCATCCCCATGCTTCTGGCGGAAGTTGTCTACGAGCGGCGTTTGGCAATGAGTGAAGATGGCAAAATGCCCTGGCTGCTTCTTGAGCTGATCAATACGGATGGTGGTGCCGCTACCCGTTTGGGAAGTGAGATAGCTGGGCTGCCCCCACTTGAGCGTCTCTTCGATCGGGCCGACGTCTGCAGTGCTCCCGGCAACCTCAAAGATCAGCTGGCGCAGGCCCAGCAGCTGTTGGCGCAGGGCCTCAGGGTAGCCAGCAAAGATCTCGGCAACTTGCGGGTGAGAAAACGGTCGGTCTGCGTTACCCATATTCTGTAACAGCCTGGAGAAAAAACGAGTGGGCGAGATAGGACTCGAACCTACGACATCTTCCTTGTAAGGGAAGCGCTCTAACCAACTGAGCTACTCGCCCGGGGGATTCATACTTGCAATCCGGGTTGCAGAATCAATGATGTCTGCAAAAAACTTTGTGCTATAGTCTGCCTTATGCCTTCCGGCACCTATGCTGACCGCATCCGAGACGCGCGCCCGCGCCTCTCCAAAAGCTTTCAGCGGCTCGCAGATTATATATTAAATTCCTACGTGCAGGCGGCTTTGCTCACCGCGTCTGAGCTCGCCCACGAGGTGAATGTGGACGCGGCCACCGTGGTGCGCTTTGCCCAGACGCTCAACTATTCCGGCTTCCCCGCACTGCAGGATGAGATCAAAGCCCGCGTGCTGCAGGAGCTCTTGTTGCAGCAGCAGGACGAGCCTAGTGCCGATACGCTGCGCGGTCTGGCAGACCGCGCCTACAAGAACTTGGGCGATGATATTGAGCGCACCCGCCGCATGATGGACGCCGCGCCGCTGGAGAGCCTACTGGCCGTGCTGGCCAAGGCCAAGCGTGTCTTCCTCGCCAGCGATGCCGCCGCCGCCCCCAGTGGGCGCGAGCTGCAGCGCCACCTGCGCGACGTGGGCATCCTGGCCCACGTCCTGCGCGCCGAAGAGCACGAGCTGGCCACGGCGCTGGCCGTGGCCGCCGAGGGTGACTTGCTGCTGGTGCTAGATGCATACAACACCACGCCACTGCTGGCGCAGGCCGTGGTGCAAGCCAAGGCAAGCGGCTTACAATCTGCGGTGGTGGTAGGCGCCGCCTCGTATGAGGCGGCGCGCAAAGCCGATATTGTGCTCGAGGTGCAGCGCCAGGAGGCTGAGCCTGCTGTGGGTGTTGTGCTGGCCGCGCTGGTGCACACCCTGGGGCAGGCGCTGCGCTGGCGTTTCCCCGAGCGTTACAAGGAAGTGCAAACCAAGACTGATAAAGTGCTGCGCCGCCTGGCGCGCATACCTTAGAGGAGACACATGCGTATCATTCGTTACCAGGAACAAAGCGCGGCACGCTATGGCTGGGTGCTGGATGACAAGGCTGGCCCGATCGAGGGAGACCCGTATGGCGCGTTCCAGCGCGGCGAAGCCACCATCCCCCTGGCTGGGCTGACCCTGTTGCCGCCCGTAACCCCCAGCAAGATCGTGTGCGTGGGGCGCAACTATGTGGCCCACGCCAAGGAACTGGGCAACGAGGTGCCCGAGGTGCCTATGCTGTTCCTCAAGCCGCCGTCTTCCGTGCTGGCGCCGGGCGGCACCATTGTGTTGCCGCCGCAGACCCAGCAGGTGGAGCACGAGGCCGAGCTGACCGTGGTGATCGGCAAGCGCGGCCGCTGGATCGAGCCGGACGATGTCAAAGACCACATCCTGGGCTACACCATCGCCAATGACATTACGGCGCGTGATTTGCAAAAGCGGGACGGGCAGTGGACACGTGGCAAGGGCTTCGACACCTTTTGCCCGTTCGGCCCGTGGGTGGAGACCGAGTTCGACCCGGCCGACGCGGTAGTGACCTGTACCGTGAATGGCGAACTGCGCCAAATGGGCTCCACGCGAGACATGATCTTCTCTGTCCGCCAGCTGCTGGCCTACATCTCCTCGGTGATGACGTTGGAACCGGGGGACCTAGTGCTTACCGGCACGCCAGCGGGTGTTGGCCCGCTGAAAGAGGGCGACGAACTGGTCACCAGCATTGAAGGGCTGGGTGAGCTGCGCAACGCCGTGGCTGCTGAGCAGGTGCACTGACCCATTAGCTGAAAACAAAAAAAGACGGCCCATGCGGGCCGTCTTTTTTTGTTGGTGCTGCAAGGCTTAGAAGCCCTTGAGGGCGTTGCCCGCGGCCAGAAGCGCCCAGCCAGCGATAGCCAGCCAGGTGGCGAAGGGAGCGATAGCGCCAACGACGCCGAGCGCGCCCAGCAAAGCAACAACAGCCAAAACGAGTGCAGCCCAGAATACCCATTTCTTGGGAGGGGTGAGTTTCATAAGATAAGTGGTCTCCTTTCTTCTAGTCTCTGCAATTATGAGCAGGTGATTAAATGCTACTATAAAAAAAAAGACCGCACAAGCATATATGCGGCCTTTTTTGTTGGAAGTTTTGGGGATTTATACCGCGGTTGAGGCGGTCTACTTGCTTCTGTCTTCGATCTCAGCACCTGCGGCCACGCGCTGCACGGCCTGAATGCCGTTTTTGCGGGCGGCAGTCGAGCTGTACATCTCGCTGGTGCCGATGACGCGGTTGTTGGCGGCGCGCAGGTTGAAGTAGTGCTGGCCGTTCTTGGCTTTCTTTTCCTGATAGTTGGCCGTGTCACCGGCGTGCTTCATCACAGACTTGATGCCGCGCTTGGCACTGTCTTTGGTGTTGTAGCGCTCGCTGTGCAAAATAGGCTCGCTATTCGTGCTGAGAAGATTGAAGCGGAAACCGCCTTTGCCTTTTTCGATCACAAACTTTGCTTTTGCCATGGGTATCTCTCCTCAAAGGGCGTTGGAAATTTCGCAAGGCAGTTCTTGTTTTGTCTTGCATAGGCATTGTACATTCATCACCCTTAAAAAGAAAGAGGCGACCTGTGCTTTGCACAAGGCCGCCTCTTTGCTGTTTGCGGTAGGGTGCTTACTTGTTGCTGATACGTGGCACGAACCAAAAGCCGTTGGCCTGTGCGAAGTCTGAGTTGTTGGGCTCAACCTTGAGTACGAAGCGCACTGTCTTGCCCGCCAGGCTGGAGAGGTCGATGTTCACATCCTTGGCCAAGCCTTCCAGTTTCTCGTTCCAGGTGCCCAGCACCGTCTCGTTGCCGTTCAGGATATAGCTAAAAGTGAACTGCAGGTGGCAGTTGGGGTTGTTCTTGAGGCAGCCCACCTGACTGATGAAGCGGTCGCCATTTTGCACGGTGAACTCTGGGTACACGCCACGGATGAAGCCATTGTTGGCGTGGTTGGGGCGCGGCCAGATGGCGGGCTCGTCTTCGTTGCGGGTCTCGAGCTCAGGGTTCTGCAGCACGATAACAAAGCCCTGCGTGCCAGAGTTGGCGCCGGGGCAGGGCAGGCTACCCGCCGCACCGCTGGACCAGCTGGCCGAGCAGTAATTGGCGGCAAAGTCATAGCGGATGCCACTGGTGGGCACACCCACGCGGATCAGAGCGAAGAAGGGCACTCCGGCGCTGTTGGCATTGCCGTTGACGCCGAAGGTGGAGCCATTGCTAGTCTTGATCATCCAGCTGCTACGGAAGGTGCCGTCACTGTTGGGAGCGGTCATGGGGATGGAAATATCCACCGTTTCGCCCGGCTTGACTTCTTTGGGGATGTCCAGGCTGCTGGTGCTGGCCAGGTTGGTGCCAGAGGTGTAGACGATGTCAAAGTCAGCAGACCAGGTGCAAGTGCCGCTGTTACGGATGCGCCAGGTCTTGGTGAAGCTCTGGCCCTTGCTCATCTGCGTGTTGTCAGGAATAGTAATGTCCGCCACGAAGTAGGCCTGGTAGCAGCCGGTGGCTGGTACCGAGGTGGCCACGATGCTGGTGGGCACCGGCGTATTGGTGGCTGCTGGCTGGTCAGGCGTGTTCGTGGGCGTAGCTGTGACCACGAAGGGGGTCTGGGTAGGCGCCTCCGTGGCAGCGGCTTCCGGTTGGCCCTGGCCCTGGGCGACCAGCGTACCGGCCACCTGGGTGTACAGCGCGTTGAGGTCTAGGGTGGGGGCATGGCTTTCCGGCGCGGGGGCACGGCAGGCGGCGAGCAGCAGGCTTGCCAGCAGCAGGCCAAGGATGCGCAGGTGGGTGATTCTTTTGGACATAGTCGGTTCTCCCTAAATAGTAAATGCGCTAACTGATTGTAGCACCCAGAGGCTATTGCTATAACGGTCTTGAGGGGCGAATAGTTCCTGCTGTTTACTGTGCCTTAGGCTGCGGCGAAGCCGCAGCCTAAGAATCAAAAAAAGGCCGTCTTATACAGACGGTCCTTTTTTAGTCGGGGCGAGAGGATTCGAACCTCCGACCCCTTGCACCCCATGCAAGTGCGCTACCGGGCTGCGCCACGCCCCGAACAAGGCGAGATTATAGCGTAGATTTGCTTAGCAAGTTGTCTATCTTTTTACATTGAAATTGTGTATATATATCAATTAGTATGCTGTGCTTTGGCAATATGATTCTTACTAGGGGGAATTGTGACCCAGAATGAGACTGATTGGCGAGCAGTTGACTTCTTTTGCGGCGCAGGCGGATTAACTAGCGGTCTGATTGCGGCTGGTATACAAGTCTTAGCCGGAATCGATGTCGATGCCTCTTGTCAAGAAACGTACGAAGCTAACAATAGCGGGGCGGTCTTTTTGGAGCGAGATTTATCTTCTTATGCGCCTGTACAATTAGAGTCTGATCTGCGATTACACAGAAGAGATGATAGGCTCATATTTGCGGGATGTGCACCCTGTCAATTTTGGAGTCTAATTCGAACTAATCGTGAGAAATCTGAAAAGACAAAGAACTTAATCCTAGAGTTTCAAAAATTTGTCGAATATTTTGAGCCTGGCTATGTTGTTGTCGAGAACGTGCCGGGAATTTCTTCCAAACCAGATAGCCCAATGAGCAAGTTCATTGGGGCACTTGAGGGTTTTGGGTATGACGTGGCAAGCGGCACTACAGATATGTCTTTGTATGGTGTACCCCAAAGGCGAAGGCGGTTTACTTTGCTAGCCTCTCGTGTGTCTAGTGCCTCGTTGCCACTTCCTCGGGGCGGATCAAGAACTGTACGGGATGTGCTCGGGGTTGAAAATGGCTTCGGCCCATTGGAGCCTGGGGCGATCGACGAAAGTGACCCGCTTCATTCAGCTGCCGGACTTAGCAAGCTTAATCAAGAGCGCTTAAAAATGACACCTAAAGACGGGGGAGACCGCTCAACTTGGCAGAATCGGCCAGGTTATCAATTGGCTTGCTATAGCACTGAAGAGAAGAAATTCTATGACACATATGGTCGCATGTGGTGGGATCGTCAATCTCCAACAATAACTACTAAATTCTTTAGCATAAGTAATGGCCGGTTTGCACATCCCGAAGAGGATAGGGCAATATCTTTAAGAGAGGGAGCTGCTTTGCAGACCTTTTCAAGAGACTATAAGTTTTTTGGCAATGGCATGGCCTCTATAGCAAGAATGATTGGGAATGCAGTTCCGCCAGATTTCGCAAAAATTATTGGCGAGCATATCAAATCTTTAGCTGAGGATGAGTGATTATGACTGGGCGGGAACTTCGAATGACTTTTGATCCGAACACAATTGAGCACTTAGGCGTCCGAATGTATTCAACTCTTCCCCCAGTGCTGGCAGAGCTCATTGGGAATTCTTATGATGCTGATGCTAAAAGAGTAGATCTGATTCTAGATGACTCGGGTGCAGAAAAAGAGATTGTCATCATAGATAATGGCAGTGGAATGTCCTTTGATGACATTAATGCAAAGTTTCTGCGGATTGGGAGGAATCGTAGAGAAATAGAGGGTTCGGAAATAACTGTCGGTGGAAGGAAGGTTATTGGGAAAAAGGGACTGGGAAAACTCGCATTCTTTGGTATTGCCCATGAAATAGAGATTTCTACAAGAAAAGATGGCAAAGAGAATTCATTCATAATGAGATGGGAAGACATAAAGAATTCGGGAAGTGACTACAAGCCGCATCCTATCAATCAAGACGTGCCATGTTCCCCTGAAGAGCATGGCACGCGTATCACACTAAGGCGAATACAAAGAAAGACGGATTTCCATGCAAAAGATTTAGCCAGTAGTTTAGCAAAGATGTTTATATTGGACTCTGATTTTGAAATCCATGTAAGTCACAATGGATCTGAAGCAATTGCCGTGACAAACGAACTGCGTTACACGGCCTTAGAAAAGGAAATTGAGTGGGATATCCCCAAGGATGTTACTTTCCCTAGCGAGTACTCTAAGGCGGACCAAATAACCGGCCATTTGATGACAACGAAAAAACCTATCCCTCCGCATACTAATATGCGCGGTGTAGTGCTATTTTCAAGAAAAAAATTGGTGAACTTGCCAGAATATTTCTCAGATAGTACATCAAGTCACTTTTTTTCTTATTTGACTGGGTGGCTCGAGGTTAACTTTATTGACGAGCTAGAGGATGATGTTATTGCAACTAATCGGCAGTCATTGAATTGGGGCCATGAAGACATGCAAGAACTCCGCCGATATCTTAGAACAATGATGAATACATTGGAGCGAGATTGGCGCAAGAAGAGAACCGAAGCGCGAGAAAGGGAATTGACAAAAGTTACCGGGATTGATGTGCCGAACTGGTTCAGTAAATTGCCGCCTGACATTCGAGCTAATGTGGAGCCCTTAGTTTCGGCAATTGTTAGGGACTCAGAACTATCGGCTGAAACACATCAAGCGGCTATTAGAAGGATTTACAGCATTGTTCCAGAGTATCCAAAATACCACTGGAGGCATTTGCATGAGGAAATCAAATCTGCATCTCAAACGGACTATCAGAGGGGAGATTACTACCGAGCGTTTCAAGAAGCTGTTAAAAGATATATCAGTGGTGTGAAAGAGAGATCTGAGAGTACAAACCGTAGTGATGTTTCAATGATGGGTGAAGTATTTGGAAATGGTCAGGCAGGATCAACTTCTATATGGGTGGGGCGCGGCTATACAAAGCCAAGCGGAAGTGCTTTTGCTGCTACAACTATAGAAAATATCGAGGAAGGCCAGAAACACCTTTCAATGGGTGTAGTCTCGGGTTGTAGGAATCCTGTTAGCCACGAAGAAATCTCTGATTTAAGAGACTCTGGCTTGTTTACTGAAAAAGACTGCCTTGATGCTTTGAGCCTGCTTTCACATCTTTTTTCTCGCCTAGATAACTTCCAGAAAGCTAGCTGAAACAATCCTTAGAAGATGCCCCAGTCAGCGCCGGCGCCTTCTTCCATGTAAGTAAGATCCCACAGTTCGGTGCCCATCATGATGGTGGTATCGCGCTGCAGCGCATCGGCGGCCTTTTTGCGCGTCATCTCCAGCAGGGCGGGAGCATACGGGCAGAAGGGCGTGGTCATGATCATGATGACTTTGCCCTTGTCGTCTTCGAGGGCGACGTTGCGTACCAGGCCGAGTTCAAGCACGTTGAGGCCGATCTCTGGGTCTACAACTTCGCGCAGGGCAGCTTCCACCGAGGGAACAAGGTCAGGGTGGGTGCTTTCGAGCTCCCATATGGCTTGTTTGGCGGGGTCTTGTGAAACTACTGGGCTCATGCGGTGTGACTCCGTTCTAGCTGGTGACGGATTGCTTGATGGCATCCATCGAGATAGTGTAGGTGCAATGGTTGTCGCCGCTCAGCAGGCAGCTGGTGCGCTGCGGGTCGGCGGAGAGGGCCTTGGCGATCAGGGCTTTATCAATGCTGCATACTTCGCCATGGTTTTGGCCTACATAGAAGTAGGGGCAGCTGGTTTCTTTGATGATGAGTTCTTTTTCATTGCGCTGCACCTGCACGCTGAAGCCCTCTTTGGTGAGCCAGTTCTTGAGCAGCTTGAGGCGCTCGTCCAGGCCCATTTGGTCCAGGTCGCCCGTGGCGGCCAGGTCCTCGGCGGCAGAGGCGCCCATGCTGCTCATCAGGCGGGCAAACTGCTCGCCGGGCAGCGTTTCTTTGAGCTCATCCAGCAGGCGGTTGGTGAAGCGAATAGTGCGGCCGGGGAAGTGTTCCATGCCAGCCTCGGTGAGGAAGTAGACACGGCGTGGGCGGCCGACACCGTGGCGCTCCTCGCTGGAGACGACCAGGGCTTCTTTTTCAAGGCGCGCAATGTGATGGCGCACGGAAATGGGGCTGATCTTGACGGCTTTAGCCAGCTCGTTGATCGTGCTGCGCTGATGGTTGAGCAAATATTTGAGAACTGCGTTGCGTGTGCTGCCCATTACGCTGGCAGTATATCACCCGCCTATCGCGCCGTCAATATTTTATATTTTCCTCATAAAAATCAAAGAGCAAGTGAGCAGGGAGCAGTGATTGGTGATCAGGAGAGCTGAGATTGGAGATTTCCTGATTACTGTTCACTAATCACTGCTCACTTTTTAAGGACACACAGCGCCTGGCGAATCTCGCCCAGGTGATAGGCGGAGTGGACAATGATGGTCAGCGCGCCGCCGATGGTGTCCTGGTTCCACATGGGGTTGTTGGCGAACAGGTTCTGCATGCGCTCATAGGTGGCGCGCAGCTTAGCCTTGGCGGCTTCCCATTCCTCAGGCGTCACCTTCTCCACGGTGCGCCACACGTGGCCCCAATCGGGCGGCGTGTCGTCACCCTGCAGGGCGTAGCGCTCAAAGTTCTCGATGTAGAAGATGACGTGCTCCACCTGGGCAGCCAGCGAGGCGCATTTGCCGCCAACCGGGATCGAGGCTTCCTCGGCGGTGATGGTGTCCAGGGTCTGGAGCATGGAGGTGTCTTTGTCCATATAGATGCCCTGCGTGGAGTTGAAGGTCTCTTCCAGAAATGCCAGGAGCATGTTGCTAACTTCCTGTGGCTGAATGGCTACTGTGGCGTTCATGGTTCCTCCGTAAAAGTTTTAATCATCATGAGGAGTGGGGGCTGGGTCGTTAAAAGCTTCCTCTGACGTGACATACATGAATTTACCGCGTTTTTGTTGGAGCCGGTAAGTTTAGGAAATTTGTCAAGGGAGTGCTTTGGGATGGGTTTCGCTAATGGAACATTGAGTCCGCGCCCGTTTGGTGAAATCTGTCGGGGGGTCGCGTAGGGCGTAGCATGCTACGCTGTGAAGCAGCGTACGCCCCTACGGGAAGCTCGGGGTTATTCTTCACCTGTTGGGGAGGAAGCCAATTTAACATTATTGGCAACCAGCCAACGAGGATCCCTCGCTGCGCTCGGAATGCACAGAATTTGCTCACCCGTTAAACGATACCGAGTATGTCTGCGGCCGAGTAGACCAGCATAAGCGCAAGGACGATATTGACGGCCAGGCGAATGCGCGGGTGGCCAAGATAGCGCTTAATAAGCGTGCCGAACAAGGTCCAGGTGGAGATAGCGGCAAAGCAGCTCAGCGTGAGCGGCACCAGAACCAGCAGCAGGCGTAGCGTGTCGCTTGTGAGCCAGGCAAGAAATGTGGTGAACAGGGTGAGGGCATAGATGATTACTTTGGGATTCAGAAACTGGAATACGAAACCCTGAGCAAACCCCATCGGTTTTGCTTGTTGATCCTCAAAAACGTAGGTCGCTTTCAGGATGTTGAATGCCAGGTACAGAATGTACGCTGCGCCGGCATAGCGCAGCACTGGTTCAATGCCCGGGATGGCCGCCAGCAGAGTGTTCGATACCAAGGCGGCAATGAGCAGCACAACATAAAATCCCACTGTGTTTCCCAGGAGGAAGGGTAATGAGCGCCTGTAGCCGTACAGCAAGCCCATCGCCGCACTGGTGATGTTGTTTGGCCCAGGGGTGAAGTTGGCCACCAGGGCGTAGGTGATGGTTGGGAGCCAATTGAACATGAGAACCTCAGGCCTGTAGCAGCCTGGCGTAACGCCCAGGCGTTACGCCAAGCGTTTGCCGGAAGCGACGTGTGAAATGACTTTGGCTGTTGAAGCCAACCTGGACCGCCACCTGTGCCAGGGGCAGGCCAGTGGCCAGCAAACGCTGTGCAGCTGCAATGCGATAGTTCTCAATGTACATGTGCGGCGGCATGCCCACCTGGTTGCCGAACGAGCGCAAGAAGTGATAACGGCTGAGCGACTCCAGCGCGGCGAGCTCGTTGAGCGAGATGGGCTGGGCATAGTTCTCGTGGATAAAAGCCAGCGCTCTTCGAATGGTGGCGGTTTTGGCTACTGGCGATTTGGCATCACCAAAGGCGCGTAGTATTTTTGCCATTGTACCGATGAAGGCGGTTTCTGCTGCCAGGTTGTTTTCCTGTTTCATCAAGAGGGCATGCATGTGCGCAAAGCTTTTCGCCAGCAGGGCGTTATTGCGGCGCGGGCTGGGAAACAAAGGCAGTTCGGTTTGCATTCCCATTTCCTGTGCGATGGCTTGCATGTGCTCCACCTGCGGATACATGGCTCGGTAGCGGTAGCCGCCGCCCTCAGGCTCACCGGTGTGGCTCTCCCCTGGGTTGAGAAAGATCAGACCGCCTGGCTGCGTGAGGTATTTCTGCTTGCCGAGCCTGAAGTATTGCAGCCCAGTTTCAACTAGGGCAATTACATAATAGTCATGGCTGTGCAGTGGGTAGCTGTGGTGTGAGAACTGCGCGTGCAGTAAGTCAAGACTCAAACCCGAGTGATGCCTGTAGTCTGACCATTCTTGCATATCCAGAGTATAGGCCTAACTTTTGGCTTGGCTATCACGATATTGCTCAGTCTAGGGCATTGGGAGTTCGCGTGTTTTAGGCACTTTCCTCCGCGCTGCTTCACAAACCCTCACCCCGCAGCGAAGCTACAGGGGTGAGGGGTGTGTCTATCATTCCCAACCAGCCAGGGTAGGAGCTTTAAGCTGATAGCTGATAGCTAATAGCTTCTTGCAGTTCAATATTTTAGATTTTCCTCATAAATATTGACCCTGCTCTATGAACCTGCTATAATCGCCGAAAATCAACCTGGTTGAACACTTGCGCCCTCATTTGAGGCGTTGTTCACAATTCATTCTGCTAGGAGAAATACGGTTCATGTCTCAACTGGAAATACGCGATTTGCGCGTCACTGTAGCAGGCAACGAGATCCTTAAAGGCCTCAATCTGACCATCGAGCAGGGCAAGGTGCACGCCCTGATGGGCCCCAACGGCAGCGGCAAGAGCACGCTGGCCTACACCCTGATGGGGCACCCCAATTACGAAGTTACCGGTGGCGAGGTGTGGTTCAAGGGACAGAACATCCTGGAGCTGGAGCCTGACCAACGCTCGCACCTCGGCATTTTCCTCGCCTTCCAATACCCGGTAGCCATCCCAGGCGTGAGCGTGGCCAACTTCCTGCGCACCGCCCTCAACGCCCACCGCAAGGCCAAGGATCCCGAGGACAAGGGCATGCCCATCCCCGAGTTCCGCACGTTGATGAAAGAGAAGATGGACCTGCTCAAGATGGATCACAGCTTTGCCGGCCGCTATCTCAATGATGGCTTCTCCGGCGGTGAGAAGAAGCGCGCCGAGATCCTGCAGATGGCGGCGCTCAACCCAGAATTCGCCGTGCTGGACGAGACCGACTCCGGCCTCGACATCGACGCGCTGCGCAATGTGGCCGAAGGTGTGCAAGCGCTGCGCGGCCCCAATTTTGGCGCGCTGGTGATCACGCACTACCAGCGTCTGCTCAATTACATCAACCCGGATGTAGTGCACGTGATGTTTGACGGGCGCATCGTGGAAACCGGCGGCCCCGAACTGGCACTGAAGCTGGAAGCGCAAGGCTACGACTGGGTGCGTGAAGCGCATGGTGAAGCGGTGATTAGTGAGTAGTGATTGGTGAGCAGGTAGGTAGAAGCCTTCCCTGATTGCTGATCACAGATCGCTATTCACTCCAAAACGAGGTTAAAGATGACACTCGAAAAACCGATCGAACGACCGAAAGACGATGCCGAGCTGTTGGACGGCATTGATGATTACCGCTACGGCTTTGTAGATGAAGTGCAGCCGGTCTTCCGCACGCGCAAGGGTTTGGACGAAGACATTGTTCGCCAGATCAGTGCCAAGAAGGAAGAGCCGCAGTGGATGCTAGATTTCCGCCTGAAGGCGTACAAGCATTTCACCCAGCGCCCCATGCCCACCTGGGGTGGCGATCTCGACAAGCTCAATCTGGACGAGATCTACTTCTACAGCAAGCCTGCCGAAGCCGAAGGCAAAAGCTGGGACGATGTGCCTGAGAACATTAAGAAGACCTTTGAGCGTTTGGGCATCCCCGAGGCCGAGCAGAAGTTCCTGGCTGGCGTAGGCGCCCAGTACGAATCAGAGATGGTGTATCACAACATCCAGCAGCACCTGGCTGACCAGGGCGTGCTGTTCAAGAGCATCGAGCAGGGTTTGAAGGACCACCCTGAGATGTTCCGCGAATACTTTGGCACCATCATCCCCATTGAGGACAACAAGTTCTCGGCGCTCAACTCAGCGGTATGGTCGGGCGGCTCGTTCGTCTACATCCCCAAGGGCGTCAAGGTGGAGATGCCGCTGCAGGCCTACTTCCGCGTCAACCAGGCCGACCAAGGCCAGTTCGAGCGCACGCTCATCATCGTGGACGAAGGCGCCGAGGCGCACTATGTGGAAGGCTGCACGGCCCCCGTGTACACCACTGACTCGTTCCATAGTGGCGTGATTGAGATCATCGTCAAGAAGAACGCGCGCTTCCGTTACACCACCATTCAGAACTGGTCCAACAACATGTACAACCTGGTGACGCAGCGTGCCCATGTGCACGAGAACGCCACCATGGAGTGGGTGGATGCCAATCTGGGCAGCAAGCTCACCATGAAGTACCCCTCGTGCTATCTGCTGGGTGAAGGGGCTCACGGCGAAATCCTCTCGATGGCGTTCGCCAGTGGCCACCAACACCAGGACACGGGCGGCAAGGTGATCCACTTTGTGCCCAACACCACCAGCAAGATCACGTCCAAATCCATCAGCAAGAGTGGCGGGCGTGCTTCGTACCGCGGTCTGCTGAAGGTGCACCCGGGTGCGGAAGGCTCCAAGAGCAATGTGGTGTGTGATGCGCTGCTGCTGGACGACCAGTCTCGTTCGGATACCTATCCGTATATCGAGATCGATGCTGAAGACGTCACCATTGGCCACGAGGCCTCGGTGTCCAAGGTGGGCGAGGAGCAGCTCTTCTATCTGATGAGCCGCGGCATGACCGAAGAAGAAGCCGCCACGATGGTGGTCTCCGGCTTCATTGAGCCGCTGGTCAAAGAACTGCCCATGGAATATGCGATCGAGATGAATCGCCTGATCCAGTTGCAAATGGAAGGCTCGATAGGCTAAAGCCTGTCGAGGTAAGTGAGAAACGCAAGATATGGCAAACAAGAAGAAAACCAGCCCGCGCGTCAAGAAGGCGACGGTAAAAAAGAAAGTGGCTGCCAAGGCCACCAAGCCGGTAACCAAGAAGAAGGTTGCCGCCAAGCCGGTTGCGAAGAAGAAGGCTGCGCCCAAAGCGAAGCCTAAAGCCGTAGTAAAGAAAAAGGTGGCTGCCAAAGTAGCCAAGAAGACTGCGGTTAAAAAGACCGCTGCCAAAAAGACAGTTGCGAAGAAGACTACTGTTAAGAAAGTGGCTACGAAAGCTACCGTAAAGAAAACTGCAACCAAGGTCGCTAGCAAAAAGAGCGTTGCTAGCAAGAAAAGCGTTGCAAAGACGCAGCCGAAGAAGGTGGCAGCAGCCAAGAGCGCTGCGCCGGTTGCCCAGCAGCCCCGCGTAGTGACGCGTGCTGCCGAGCCCGAAGTCATCGGTGCTGGGAAGACGCCGCGCGTGATCACGCGCGGCGGTGCCGCCGCGGTGCAGACCAAGAGCGGTTTTCCCTTCACTGCCGAGCAGATCCCTAATGGCGTGAAGGAAGCCGCCTTCCTGCATAGCTACCGTCAGAGCGCCTGGTCTCACTTCGAGAGCCTGCCGCTGCCCAGCACCAACGATGAAGCCTGGCGCCGCACCGACATCCGCCAGCTTAAGCGCAGCAGCATGCAGATCGTGGACAACCTGCCTAGCGCGCAGCGCGGCGCGCTGCCCGCCATCCCCGCCCAGCTGCTCAAGCCGCTGGTGGGCGAGGGGCACGGCGGCCAGATCGTCTTTGGCCCCGGCGAAACCACGGTAACGCTGAGCCAGGACATTGCCAATCAAGGCGTAGTCTTCACAGACTTCGCCACGGCCGCCGCCAAGCACCCTGATCTGCTCAAGAAGGTGCTGGGCAACGTGGTCAAGCCAGAAGAAGGCAAGTTCGCCGCTATGGCGGGTGCCCTGGCGGGCCGCGGGGCGCTGCTGTATGTGCCGCGCGGCGTGCAGGTGGAAGAGCCGCTGCACTCGCTGCTGTGGGGCCCCGGCGCCGGCCTGGCCTACTTCTCACACATTCTGGTGTGGGTCGAGGACGGCGCTTCGGTCACCTACGTGCACGAAGCGGCGTCGCCCACGATCAGCGAGCAGAGCATGCATGCTGGCATCGTTGAGCTGCACGTCGGCTCCGGCGCCAACCTGCGCTTCGTCGAGCTGCAATCGTGGGGCGAGCACATGTGGAACTTTACGCATGAGCGTGCCCGCGTGCAGAAAGACGGCAACCTGGATTGGATCTTTGGCGCCCTCGGCAGCCACCTCACCAAGAACTTCTCCGAGATCAATCTGGAGGGTGAGGGCAGCCTGGGTCGCATGTCTGGTTTCTACTTTACCGATGGTGATCAGCACCTGGACCATGACACGCAGCAGAACCACATGGCGGCGCATACCACCAGCGACCTGCTATTCAAAGGCGCGCTGGAAGAAAAGAGCCGCTCTGTATGGCAGGGCATGATCTACGTAGCCCCCGGCGCCCAGCGCACGGATGGCTACCAGGCCAATCGCAACCTGGTGTTGAGCAAAGAAGCGCGCGCCGACAGCATCCCCGGGCTGGAGATCCTGGCCGATGATGTGCGCTGCACCCACGGCGCTACTGTAGGCAAGATCGACCCGGATGAGTACTTTTACCTGCTGAGCCGTGGCATCCCGCCCGTGGAGGCGCGCCGCCTGATCGTGAAGGGCTTCTTTGACCCGATCATGGAGCGAATTCCCTTTGAGGGCGTGCGCCAGCGCTTCCAGCAGGCCATTGTTCAGAAGATGAAGTAGTTGTACTATTAAGGATTAGTAGCGAGAGTGAACAGTGGTATGTGAGCAGTGAACAGGTTGAAAGCCTGATCACTCTTTACTCGTTACTGCTCACTCGCTTTCGGAGGTTGAATGGCAGAACTTCGTTTTACAAACGCCCCTGATCGAGACGACTTGTACAAGGTAGGCGACCGTGTGGAGGTGTACTGCGACCACGAAGATCCCAAGGGCAACCGCGTGCGCGGCTGGCTGGAGGGCGTGGTGGTGCAGGTAGACCCCAAGATCGTGGCGGTGCAATTTGCCGAGCCGGTGTACCTGACCGACGGCTGGATGGTGCCGGACCACGTGCTGTGGTGCCCGCCCAATTCCCAGCAGATCCGCATGGCGCGCAAGCGCACGCGCAAACCGCGCGCCGCCGCGAGCCCTGCGGCGCGCAGCAAGGCCAAGACCAAGGCGAAAGCCAAGGCCAAGAGCAAGTAGGGGCGCATGACGAATTCGCAGCAGGGCCATAGTTTAGACATCCAACGCATCCGTGCCGATTTCCCGGTGCTGGATGTGGAAGTGCAGCCCGGCGTCAAGCTGGTGTACTTGGACTCGGGCGCCACCAGCCAGAAGCCGGTGCAGGTCATCGAGCGCATGAACCAGTACTACCGCGCCGAGAATGCCAACATTCACCGCGGCGTACACAAGCTGGCCGAGCAGGCCACCGAGGATTACGAAGCGGTGCGCGGCAAGCTTGCCAAGTTCATCAACGCCGCCAAGAGCAAGGAGATCGTCTTCACCCGCAACGCCACCGAGTCTGTGAATTTGGTCGCCCACACCTGGGGCCGCGCCAATTTGCAGGCGGGCGATGTGGTGGTGCTCACCGAAATGGAGCACCACGCCAACCTGGTGCCCTGGCAGATGCTGGCCGCCGAGCGTGGCATTCGCCTGGAGTTCATCCCGGTGACCGAAGAAGGCGTGCTGGACATGAGCGCGCTGCCCGCGTTGATGGAGCTCAAGCCCAAGCTGGTGAGCTTTACCGCCATGAGCAATGTGCTCGGCACGATTACGCCGATCGCTGAGATCGTGCAGGCCGCTCATGCGGCTGGCGCGCTGGCCATGGTGGACGGCGCCCAGTCTGTGCCGCATCTGCCCACGGATGTGCGTGCCCTGGATATTGACTTCCTCGTGTTCTCGAGCCACAAGATGCTCGGACCCACCGGCATCGGTGTGCTGTATGGCAAAGAGGCGTTGCTGGAAGCCATGCCACCTTTTATGGGTGGCGGCGACATGATCAAGCGCGTCAAGCTGCGCGAGTTCAGCACGGCGGGCGTGCCGCACAAGTTCGAAGCCGGCACTCCGGCGATCGCCGAAGTGATCGGCCTCGGCGCGGCGGTGGATTATTTGACCGAGATCGGTATGGAGCAGATCGCCGCCCATGACCGCGAGCTGACCGCGTATGCGCTGGAGCGTTTGGAAGAGGTGCCGGGCATCTGGATCTTTGGCCCGGGCATCGAGCACAAGAGCTCCAACGCCTCCTTCACGCTGAAGGGCGCCCACCCGCATGACGTGGCCGAGATTTTGAACCGCTCTGGCGTAGCCACGCGTGCCGGGCATCACTGTGCTATGCCGGTGCACGAGAAGTTCGGCGTACCGGCCACCACGCGTGCCAGCTTCTACCTCTACAACACCACCGAGGAGATCGATACCCTGGTGGAAGCCCTCTACAAAGTAAAGGAGATCTTCAAATAAGATGGACGATCTCTATCGTGAAGTGATCATTGACCGTTACCAGAACCCGCGCTTCAGCGGCACGCTGGACCCGCACACGCATTCGTACGAGGATGACAATCCGGTGTGCGGCGACCACATTCGCATTGACCTGCGCGTGGACGATAAGGACATCGTCACCGAGGCCAAGTTCACCGGTGAAGGCTGCTCCATCTCGCAAGCCTCTGCTGACTTGCTGATGGAAAAGATCACCGGCATGCCCGTGGCCGATGTGCGTGGGCTGGCTAAGCAAGATATTCTGGATCTGCTCGGTATTGAGCTCGGTCCCGTGCGCCTTAAGTGCGCGCTGCTGTCGCTCAAGGTGCTCAAGGGCGGCGTGTATGGCCTCGATGAGGTCATGTCGCTGGATGAGTTGGCTGAGTCCTAAGCTGTAATCCTATGCCTGACCTCGGAACCTTCACTTTCACCTCCCTTGGCCCCAAGGAAGTTGATTTTGTGGCAGTGGCTAGCGAAGAAGAGCTGCCTAACGGCAAGCGTCTCTTCGTGACGGTGGATGAGTACAACCTGGTGGTGTTCAACATCGCCGGGGAGTACTTCGCCATCGCTGACCTGTGCTCGCACGACAACGGGCCGCTGGGGGAGGGCGAGATCGAAGAATACGAGGTGATCTGCCCGCGCCACGGCGCACGCTTTGACGTGCGCAGCGGGCGGGCCACGGCCCTGCCGGCGGTGGTGGACATCCCGGCGTATCCGACGCGCGTGAGCGATGGCATGGTTGAGGTGGGGCTCCCGCTGTAGCTGTTAGCCGTTAGCTATAAGCTAAAAAGCGAGCCGCGTAAGCGGCTCGCTTTTTTGTATCCTGTCATTGCGAGCGAGTGAAACGAGCGAAGCAATCTACCCAGCCTGCTTGTGCGGTAGATTGCTTTGTCGTTCAGCGGCTACGCCGCTTCACATTCTCGCAATGACAAGATCTTGGGGCATTCCGAGCGTAGCGAGGAATCCTTTAGGCCATTGCAAGTTCTAGCTTGAATTTACTTGACCTAAAGGATTCTTCCGCTGGAAAGCACAGCGGTTCGGCTGGCCTGCATTGCGCTCTCGAGTTGACTTGGAAAGGCCGCCTCGGAATGACTTATTCCGTCATTGCGAGCGAGTAAAACAAGCGAAGCAATCCCCAACATAGTCCTCCAATTCCAGCTTGTGGTTACTTCGTTAGCGTCCCTGTTTAGTGCAAGGCTCGCAACGGCGGCTTGGTGTGTATCCTGAGCCAACAAGCAGCGGCTGCTTTGCAGCCGCTGCTTATGCCAGCGAAGGACCCCCGCTGGGCTGGTTTCAGAGTCAAGTAATGAATGCGTACATTGCCAGCGAGGATCCCTCGCTGCGCTCGGGATGCACGGCCCTCACCCCGTTGACTTTATGCAAAGATAATCTGCGTGCTTCCCTTTCCCTCTGGGAGAGGGAACGAGGGTGAGGGTGAGCGGCCTAAACCTTACTCCACCACGGGCCAGCCGCGCTCCAGGGCAATCGGCTTGAGATACTCATCGGGGAAGAAGGCCACGGGGTGCCCTGCCATCTCCAGCAGGCCAACATCTGTGCTGCCGTCGGCATAGGCCCAGCTGGCGGCGTAGTCTACTTCGATGCCAGCTTCCGCTAGCGCTTGGCGTGCCAGGGCCGCCTTGTTCTCATCGATGCACACCAGGCCGTCGAGGGCGCCGGTGTAGCGCCCATCGCGCATGGCGGGCTTGGTGCCCACGGCCATGTCTGCGCCCACTTCCTGGGCAATACGCGCCACCAGCGGCGTGGGGCCAGCGGAGACTAGCACCACCAGGTGACCTTTGGCCTTGTGCTCCTTGATCTTCTCCAACCCCTCGCTGCGCCACAAGCCTTGCATGTATTCGGCGGTGACCCAATCCCACACAGGCTGGGCTTGCTCAGGCGTATCCCCGCGCAGGAACCACAACAGGTGGGCGGCCCACGGCGTGCGGAACGCGCTCTGCGAGAGCAAACCGGCTTTGTGCAGCAGCCAGAAGGGCAGGTGGTAGATCCAGTAGCCGCTCTGTGTCCAACGGCGTTGCTTGTGCAGCTTGTAATAGTCCAGCACGCCGCGCCACACGCGTTCGGTGGTGAGTGTGCCGTCTACATCAAAGAACGCCGCGGTTGTGCCCATGTACTTGCTCCTGATACGTACGCACCAACTCGCGGCGCAAAAGCTTGCCCACGTTGGTGCGCGGTAGCTTGTCAATGAAAGTAAAACCCCGCGGAACCTTGTAAGGTGCGAGGTGCTGCTTGCACCAGGCACGCAGTTCCTCAGCGGTGACAGCCTGCCCGTCGTGGAGCACCAGCCAAGCCATGATGGCTTCACCGCTGTCGGCGTCCGGCACGCCAGCCGCGCCCACCTCGCGCACGGCGGGGTGCTGCTGCAGCACCTCTTCCACCTCGCGCGGCCAGACCTGGTAGCCGCTCACCTTCACCAGCTCCTTCTTGCGGTCAATGATGTAAAAGTAGCCGTCGGCATCCATGCTCGCAATGTCGCCGGTGTACAGCCAGCCTTCTTTGAGCACATCCATCGTCTCGGTAGGCAGGTTGTGATAGCCGCGCATCACCTGCGGGCCTTTGATAACCAGCTCGCCGATCTCGCCCTGCTTCAGCACCGTCACGCCGTCCTGCAGGCTGACGATGCGGCAATCCACGCCCGGCAGCGGCATGCCGATCGAGCCGGTCTTGTTGAGCCCGGTGAGCGGGTTGCAATGCGTAGCCACGGGCGTCTCGGAGAGGCCGTAGCCTTCCAGTAGGTGGCCGCCGGTAAGCGCTTCGAAGCGTTCCTTAGTCTCACGCAGCAGCGGCGCCGAACCAGAGATGCAAAAACGGATCGAGCTGAGGTTGTATTTGCCAGCCTTCACATCCGGGTGATTGTTAATGGCGTTGTACATGGCCGGTACGCCGGGGAAGGTGGTGGCTTTGTATTTTTGGATATTCGCCAGCACATCGCCCACATTGCGCGGGTCAGGGATCATCACCAGCGAACCGCCCTTCCACATGCCGTACAGCATGCCCACCACCATGCCGTAGGCGTGGTACATGGGGATGGCCAGCAGCACTATCTCGTTGCCTTGCTCACCTTCGTGGTTCCAAGCGTCGATCTGGGCGGTGTTGGCCACCAGGCCGCGATGTACGGCCACCACGCCCTTGGAGCGGCCCGTGGTGCCGCCGCTGTACTGGAGCAGGGCGGTATCGTCTGGCTCTACGGTCACCTGCGGCCGCTGGCTGGGCGCATGGGCGGCGATGAGGTCGCCCATCCACACATCATTGTCGCGCAGCTCGGCGCGGAAGCCCGCCTTCTTCTCTTTGAGCAGGCCGAAGAGCAGCTTCTTGACTGGCGGCAGGTATTCCTTGATGTTGGTGGCAATTACCTGGCGGATGCGGGTACGCGGCTGGACTTCTTTGACCTTCTCGTAATTGTTGGTCATCACCACCATCAGCTCGACGCCAGCATCGTTGACCTGATATTCGAGCTCACGCGGGGTGTATAGCGGGTCAGTGGCGACGACGACCGCGCCGAGCTTGAGGATGGCGAAGTAGGCGATGACGAATTGCGGCGTGTTAGGGATGAACAGGCCGATGCGTTGGCCCTTGCGCACACCTAGCGTGGCTAGGCCAGCGGCCATTCGGTCGCTCAGTTCGTCCACTTCTTTGTAGGAGAGGGTGGCACCTTGGAAGATGGTGCAGGCCTTGTCTGGATACTCGCGCACGGCGCGCTGCAACACATCCACAACGGTGAGGGCAGGGAAGTCCAGTGTGGGCGGGACGGCGGAGTCGTAGTGGGTGAGCCAGGGTTTGGTATTCATGTGATATCTAGACTTTCTGTGGTTCGAGAAAATTACGGATGGCTGTATCCAGCGCCTCGTCCACGCCAGCAGCGCTGAGGTCTACCCAGTGAATGTTCGGGTCGGCAGGTTTAAACCAGGCGTACTGGCGGCGCACAAAGCTGCGCGTCAGACGTTTGATCTCTGCCACGGCTTCTTCCAGGCTGAGCTCGCCGCGCAAATGTTGAGCCAACTGCGCATAGCCAATAGCGCTCAAGCTGGGCAGGGTAGACGAGTAGCCCGCAGCCAGCAGGCTGCGGACTTCGTCAAGCCAACCAGCTGCCAGCATGGCGTCGATGCGGGCATCGATGCGCGCATACAGCTCGGGGCGCGGGCGGGTAAGCCCCAGGCGCAGCACGCGGTAGGGCGCAGGCGCCTGGCCGCGCTGGGTGCTGAAGCGGCGACCGGTGGCGAGGATGACTTCGAGGGCGCGTAGCGTGCGGCGCACATTGCGGGCGTCAATGTTGGCCGCCGCAGCCGGGTCGAGCACCGCTAGGCGGGTATGCAGCGCATCGCCACCGATCTGCTCGGCCCAGCCTGCCAGTGCAGCGCGTAGCACCGGTTGCGGCGGCAGAGCCGGCGGCAGCCAGCCATCCAGGACGGCTTGCAAGTACTGGCCGGTGCCGCCCACCAGAAGCGGCAATTTGCCGCGCGCATGGATACTGGCGATGGCCGCAGCGGCCTGCTGTTGGAACACGGCCAGGCTCAGCGTCTCGTCTGGGTTGGCAATATCGATCAAATGATGTGGCACACGCGCGAGTTCGGCGGCCGAGGGTTTGGCCGTGCCGATGTCCATGCCGCGGTACAGCAGGCGCGAGTCGGCGGAGACGATCTCGCCGTTCCAGCGCTCGGCGATGGCGATGGCCGCCTCGGTCTTGCCCACCGCAGTGGGGCCGAGGATGGCGATGAGCGGTGGCTTGGCCCTGGGTCTATCCGCGGACTGCATTTTCGAAGTGGGTGATCTCGGTTTCGCCGCCGGGCTGGCGGTAGACGGCGATGACATCAATGCGCCATTCGGTCTCAGCAGGCTGGGTCTGCATGTAGGCCTCGGCGGCGGCGATCAGGTGGGCTTGTTTGCTGAGCGTGACCGACCCTTCGGGCGGCCCAAACTGAGTACTGCGCCGGGTTTTGACTTCTACAAAGACCAAGCGGCCGTCTTTGCTCATCAGCAGATCAATTTCGCCGTGCGGGGTGCGCAGGTTGTGCACCAGCAGCGTGTAGCCACGCGCTTGCAAATACTGCGCGGCGGCTTGCTCTCCCCAGCGGCCGAGCTGCTGCCGTGGCGTGGGCATACTACGCCAGGTATTGGCGCAGCCAGCTGAGCGTGCGCTGCCAGGCGTCTGCCGACGCTTCGGGGTGATAGACCTCGGGGCGGTCATTGTTGAAGAAGGCGTGCTCAGCCCCGGCGTAGGTGTGGATGTGGTGCGGCGTACCGGCTTTCTCTAGCTCATTGTCGAAGGCTTGCACCAGGCTTTGTGGGATGCCGGTATCCAGCTCGCCGTAGATGCCGAGGGTAGGCGTGTGCAGTTTGGCCGCGTCGCCGGCTTCCAGCGGGCGGCCGTAGAAGCACACGGCCGCGTCGAAGGCGTTGCTGTTGGCCGCGGCAGACAGCGCCAGCGCGCCGCCCATGCACCAGCCCATCACGCCGACCTTCTTAGGTTGCACGGTATCCAACCCGCGCAGATGCTCGGCAGCCGCAGTGATCTCGGCGATGGCGCGTTGGCGGTCGAGCGCCATGGCCAGCTTCTTGGCTTCGTTAGGCTCACTAGCCGATTGGCCGTGATACAGGTCAGGTGCGAGCACCACAAAGCCTTCGGCCGCCAGGCGGTCGGCCACGTCTTTGATGTGGCCGACGAGGCCCCACCATTCCTGGATGGCGATCACGGCCGGGCCGTGGCCGCCGGGCGGCAGGCTGAGGTAGCCGGGGACGCTGCCACCCTGGATAGCAAACGTGATCATTTCACCGTTCATGCGGTCAGTATAACCGCGGCGCTAGACGGCCGCGGTTCTTTTGAAAACGAACTGGTTGCAACCGGTGGGCACTATGGCTGGGAAAGAATCGATCAGGCTGAAGCCCATTTCGGTCAACCGCTCAATGATCTCAGTCTGGCTGGCATGCTCGTAAGGGTAGCCGCCGACCCAATCGACCACGTCATGATAGAAGTCCATGCCGCGCTCTTTTTTGCGCGGGTCTTGGCGCGTCACCAGCCACTTGGCGGCGAATATTACCCAGTAATTGATAGCAACGATCAGTTTGCGAATGAAGCCGGGGGAAATGTTATACAGCCATTTGACCAGCCACCACAGCGGCGAGCTCCAATGGCTGTTGTAGATCGCCAGCACGAAGTGGCCGCCGGGTTTCACCAGGCTGGCGGCGTTTTGCAGGGCCAGGGTCATATTGCCGGTGTGGTGCAGCACGCCCCAGGAGTGCACGATGTCGAAGCCGCGGCCTGGGTCTAACTCGGCCACCAGCTGTGGATCGAGGATCGAGCCAATCGAGAGCTCGGGCGGGCGCGCCAACGTGAACTGCGCTTGCGTGAGCGCGGCCGCGGCCAGGTTGTCGGGATCGATGTCGATGCCACGCGTCTGCGCGCCGGCTTCTGCGGCTAAGCAAATCGAAAGCCCCTGGCCAAAGCCAATATCCAGAAAGGAAGCATTGTTGAGGTCCAGCGAGCGGGTAAGTATTGCGAAGTCTTCTCGAGCTGCTGCAATGCGTTGTGGAGTGAGCGCGCTGCGGCTGTACGATTGCCAATTTTTTCCAAAGTTGAAACGCATGACCCGAAAGTATACCGTTGTAGGCGAGTAAAATCAGTGCATGTGGTCGGCACTTTTACCCAACCGCGAGCGCTTGAGCGCTGTGATGGCCGTTATCCTGCTGGCGTATGTGGCTGTGCGCTTTGTGCAGGTGCCACCCATCGTGCTCAACCTAAATCTGCTGGGCGTCTTGCTGCCGATCCAGCTGGGGCTTAATACGTTGCTGGCCATCCTGGTGGCCGGGCTGACGGCCGCCGGGGCCGATTGGCTGCTACGTGATCACCCAGCGCTGGGTGAGCGCACCACTTACAGCCATTGGCTGCTGCCCGCCATGACGGCCTGGGTGCTGGCTCTAGTGCTGAGCAATTTGCCCTTCAGTGGTATCTGGTGGGTGGCCTTTTTGGTGTGCGCTGTGTTGCTGCTGGCCATCTTGCTGGCGGAGTACAACAGCGTGCTGGAAGAAGGGCGGTTGCACGGCGTTGTCAGTACGGTGCTGAGCACGCTCTCGCTGATCCTGTTTTTGATGTTGGCGATCAGTGTACGCGGTCTGGGACTGCGCCTGTTCCTGTCTCTCCCGGCTGTGGGCCTGGGTGCCTTCCTGGCGGGCACGCGGCTGAACCTGTTGCGCAGCGTGGAGAACTGGCATTCGCTGCAGCTGGTAGGTATGACCTTCCTGGTGGTGCAGTTGGCGGCGGTGTTGCACTACCTGCCGCTGTCGGCGCTGGGCTACGGGCTGCTGCTGCTGGGGGCGCTGTTCGCGGTGAACAATTACATGGCCAATCTGAATGGCGGCCAGGCGCCGCGCCAGGCCGCACAAGAGCCCGCCATTGCGCTTGGCGTGTTCCTGCTGCTGGCTGTGTTGGTGTAATGCAGGCTGAGCCACGCCGTCTGCGCATCACTCCCGCCCACTGGGCGCAGATGGCCGCCCACGCCGCGGCCGAGAGCCCCAATGAAGCCTGCGGGCTGCTGGCCGGCGCCGAAGGCGCCAGCGTGCAAATATTCCCCATTACCAATGAATTGAAAAGCCCCACGCACTACAGCATGGCGCCGGGGGAGCAGCTGCAAGCCTTCATGCAGATGGAGCAGCGCGGCTTGCAGTTGCTGGCGATCTACCACTCGCACCCAGCTGGCCCGCCGACCCCTTCGCGTACGGACCTGGCCGAGGCACGCTACCCCGGGGTGGTGCACCTGATCTGGGCGCCCAGCGAAGCTGGCTGGGGCTGCCGGGGTTTTTTGTTGGATGGAGGGATCAAAGAGATTGAAGTGGAGCTTGACGACAAAGCCGTCAGCTAGTTGCTTGGTCGACTCGTTAGCCTGCAAGCATTCCGAGATGGACTAGCAGACCAAAGGACTAAGCTGACGATTTGTCGTTCAATTCGTACAAAAGTTGTTATCGCTCCATCACCATTTCAGAACCCTCAGGCAGCTTGCCATACAGCTGGCGGAACAGCGCCACCAGGTTGCGCTGGTGCAGTTGCTCGGCCATGCCGGTGATGAGCACGCGGCTCTTGCCGCAGTCTTCCACGTGCACCGTTTCCAGCAAGTCTAGCGGGTAGCGGCGGCGCGAAGCGCTGCGCACGGCCTTGGTGATGGCGGCCAGGTAGTCGAGGTTGCCTTTGACGGCGGCATCGATCTCGCCACGCAGCACGATCTCGCCGTGGCCAGGCACCAGGTTCTCCAGCCCCATCTTGGGCAGCTTCTTGAGCGAGGCGGTGGTATCTGCAATGTCACCATCGGCCAGGATGGGCAGCGGCATGAAGGTGTCGCCGCAGAACAGGATGCGGTCCTCCTCCACCAGCACGGCGATGGAGTCGGCGCTGTGGCCAGGGAAGGGGAAGATGCTCAGATTCTTTTTGCCCACCTGCAGATCTAGCTGGCCCTCGTCAAAGGTGATGCTAGGCAGTGCGATCTCAACCTCGCGCAGGCTGGTGTTGTCTTTCTGTTCTGCCGACAGGGCGGCGCGGCCGCGAGTGTCCAGGTACTCGTGGCACAGGCGGTGGCCGATGATCTTTGCCTCGGGAAACAGGCAGTTGCCCCAGCTGTGGTCAGCGTGGTAGTGAGTGTTGATAATGTAGCGCACCGGCACGCGCAGCTCCCGCTCGATGAAGCGGCGCAGCTGTTTGGTTTCCTCCGGCAGGGCCAGGGTATCGATGAGCACGGCCATGTCTGGCCCGGTGATGACGCCCGCAGTTACCTGCGCGTAGAGTTCACTTTGAAAGAAGTAGACGTTTTCTGCGATGCGTTCGTGTTGCACTGCCCTTGCCTCCGGTTTGTGATAACTGGTGCAAGATAGCACACGGGCAGAGGCAAGTCAAGGAAAGTGACAGATTTCACGAATAATGCGCCTTAGCTAACTCACAGCAATGCTTGCGCCTTAGATTGAGCTCCGCTCTAATAGGGTTGGTCGCTTCCAGATTGAGCCCCGGCCTTGAGAGCTTGATGACTGCGGCTTCAAGATCCTTGAGAAAGAGGTATTGGGGTGGAGCTACCCAAAAAGTGACTTGTAGATTTTTCTTCATCCAATAGGTTAGTCGTTCCTCCCCCTCATCCGCAAATTTGTAGCTCTCAAAGCGCCTTTGTGTTTTTTCTGTTGTGCTGCGCGGAAGCGGTGTCAGCGCCAATTCTTCCAGCAATAGAGCCCCTAGCGTTCTTCTCAACGTGGAGCTTCCTGTCCTTTTACTGTTTAGATGTTTGCCCATTACTCTGTCATGCAGGTTTTTCTGACTTTTGCCAAGGTACAGAAACGAGCTTTCTCCGAGGCTTGAGAACTGCGAGTTGCTGAATGGGTTGCCAACCAGGCCAAAAGCATACAGCCCTGGCTGCTTAGGTAAGGAGCTTTTGGTTTTAACTACCGTCATATTTTGCGAAAGAGTGGCAAGCACTTGAATTGGATCCGTCATGTGGCTCCCTAAGAAATTTAGTATAATTGGCTAGTAATTGAATATCCTTGCCGGGAAGAGTACGCGGCCACTGCTGACAGGAACAAAGGCGCATTGCTGAGAGCCTTTGCAGCATCACCCGCAGAACGTCGCCCGGCGACAGGATGCTGAAGAACGAGCCTGCCCTGGTAGGCTCCACTAGACCAGCACGGGTCAGCCCGATACAGCGAATGAGCGTTATGCTGGCACGAGCGAGCATAGAAGCGAGGTGGTACCGCGGAGCCCTTCCGTCCTCACAGTTGTGAGGGCGTTTTGTTTTTAAATCAAGTGAGCAGTGAGGAGTAAGCAGTGAGCAGGAGAACCGAGGCTAGATGCAATGCATTTGTGATTTTCGAGCCTAATCACTAATCACTGTTCACTGCTCACTATATTTGGAGACCTATGCATAACAACACACTACCCAAAACCTATGACTTCAAATCCACCGAAGAGCGCATCTACACCTGGTGGGAGCAGCAGGGCTACTTTCAGCCCAGCAATGACCCGCGCAAGCCGGGCTTCGACCCCAATAAGAAGCCGTTTGTGATCAGCATCCCGCCGCCCAACGTGACCGGCGAGCTGCACCTGGGGCACGCGCTGTTCGTGGCGATGGAAGATCTGATGATCCGCTACCACCGCATGAAGGGCGTGCCGGCGCTGTGGGTGCCCGGCACGGATCACGCTGGCATCGCTACGCAGCTCAAGGTGGAAGAATCGATCCTGCGCACGGAGGAAGTCACGCGTGAGGAAATGGGGCGCGAAGAGTTCCTCAAGCGCACCTGGGCCTGGAAAGAGAAATACGGCAGCTTGATCACGCAGCAGATCCGCCGCCTTGGCGCCTCGTGCGACTGGAGCCGCGAGCGCTTCACGCTGGATGAGGGGCTCTCGGTGGCGGTGCGCGAAGCCTTCGTGCGCCTGTACGAGAAGGGGCTGATCTACCGCGGCCCGCGCCTCATCAACTGGTCGCCCGGGCTGCGCACGGCCGTCTCGGATCTCGAAGTGGAATACAGCGAAGAAGAAGGCACGCTGTACTACTTCAAGTACCGCATTAAAGGAACGGACGAATTTATTCCGGTGGCTACCACGCGGCCGGAGACCATCCTGGCCGACACGGCGGTGGCCGTGCATCCCGAAGACGAGCGCTATAAGCAGTTCATCGGCGCTACGGCGCTGGTGCCCATGCTCGACCGCGAGATCCCCGTGATCGCAGACGACTATGTGGACCGCGAGTTCGGCACCGGGGCGCTCAAGATCACGCCGGGGCACGACCCCAACGACTATGCCATCGGCCAACGCCACAATCTGCCGGTGCTCTCGGTGCTGGATGAGGCTGCCCATATCAACGCCAGCGGCGGCGCCTACGCCGGGCTGGAGCGCTTTGCGGCGCGTGAGAAATTATGGGCCGATATGCAACAGGCGGGGCTGACCATCAAGACCGAGAAGCGCATGCAGCGCGTGCCGCGCTCGCAGCGCGGCGGCGAGATCATCGAGCCGATGATCTCGACCCAGTGGTTCGTGACCATCAAGCCGCTGGCCGACGAGGCGCTCAAGACGGTGGACGATGGCCGCGTGCAGATCGTGCCGGAGCACTTCACCAAGGTGTACCGCAACTGGCTGGAGAATATTCAGGATTGGTGCATCAGCCGCCAGTTGTGGTGGGGGCACCGTATCCCTGTGTGGTACGCGCCGGACGGTAGCATGTTCTGCGCCCGCACGGAGGACGACGCCTACGCCGCGGCGCGCGCCAAGCTGGGCGCAGATGTGGTGCTCACGCAGGACGAAGACGTGCTCGACACCTGGTTCTCGTCTGGCCTGTGGCCGTTCTCCACGCTAGGCTGGCCGGAGCAGACGCCGGACTTGAAATATTTCTATCCCACGGCGGTGCTGGAGACAGGTTACGACATCCTGTTCTTCTGGGTGGCGCGCATGATCATGATGGGCCTTGAGTTCACCGGCGAGGCGCCGTTCCACACCGTCTACTTGCACGGCTTGGTACGCGACGAGCAGGGCCGCAAGATGAGCAAGACGCTGGGCAATGTGATTGACCCGTTGGAAGTGATGAATGAATATGGCACCGACGCGTTGCGCTTCACACTGCTGGTGGGCAGCACGCCTGGTCAGGACATTAACCTGAGCCTGGAGAAGGTGGGCGCCAACCGCAACTTTGCCAACAAGCTGTGGAACGCCACGCGCTTCGTCATCGGCGCGTTGGAGAATGCACCGGCCAAGCAGGAAGCAGAGCTGGACTGGACCTTTGCGGATGGCTGGGCCTGGGCGCGCATGAAAGAGGTGATCGCCAACTGCGAGCGCCTGTTCGAAAGTTACCAATACGGCGAGGCCGGCCGCCAGGTGTATGAATTCTTCTGGAGCGAATTTGCCGATTGGTACATCGAGATTGCTAAGCTGCAGTTGCAGCAAGGCGGCGACCGCGCCTACAAGACGGCTGACCTGCTGACCCGTATCCTCGATATCTGCCTGCGCCTGCTGCACCCGTTCACACCCTTTGTGACCGAGGAGCTGTGGGGCCACCTGCGGGCCGCGGCCCAGACGCAGGGCAGCATTGTGCCCGAGAGCGCGGCCTTCGGCAGCGCCGAGTGGCCCGAGGCGCTGATCGTGGCGCAATGGCCGCAGCCGCTGCCGGATGTCGGCTGGGAGCCGGACATCCTGGCCGAGTTCGCCATCTTTCAGGACGTGGTGCGCAGCATCCGCAACCTGCGCGCCGAGAAAGGCGTCAAGCCCGGCCAGAAGCTGGCCGCAACCATTGATGCTGGCCCGTATCATGAAATCTTCAGCGGCGACCAGGGCGCCCAGCATGCGCTGGCGGCGCTGTCTGGCTTGGAGATGGACACCTTGGTGGTGGCGCAGGGCGCCGAGCGCCCGGCGGATGCCGTGGCGCTGGTGGCCGGGCCGGTGCAAATCTTCCTGTCGCTGGCGGGTGCAGTGGACGCGGCCGCCGAGCGTGCCCGCATGCAGAAAGAGCTGGACGAAGCACGCCAGCAGCATGCGCGCGTGGAGCAGTTGCTAGCCAGCGATTTTGGCAAGAAGGCTCCGCCGCCCGTGGTGGAGAAGGAGCAAGCGCGGCTGGCAGGTTTTGCTCAGGCGATCGAGCGGCTTGAGGAGCAGCTCAAGGCGTTGAGCTAGCGAATCCAAGAGGCGGCCTGTGCTTTTGCACAGGCCGCCTCTTTTTTTTTTGTTCGAGTTGGGGATTGCTTCGCTGCGCTCGCAATGACGGATTGTAGTGGGATTGCTTCACTCCGCTCGCAATAGCGGACTGGACTGGACAATCCCGTCATTCCGAACGAGCGGCGTAGCCGCGAGGAGGAATCCTTTAGAGCATTACAACAGGCGTACTTTTGCTATGGCCTAAAAAGGATTCCTCGCTGCGCTCGGAATGACAGACCCTTTTACACCACTAGCCGTCTTTGCGAGGAGTGCTGCACGTAGTGCAGCCGACGAAGCAATCCCCATGCCAGTTTCGCACGTCCACTTGGGGATTGCTTCGCTACGCTCGCAATGACGGACTGTAGTGGGATTGCTTCACTCCGCTCGCAATAGCGGACTGGACTGGACAATCCCGTCATTCCGAACGAGCGGCGTAGCCGCGAGGAGGAATCCTTTAGGGCATTACAACAGGCGTACTTTTGCTATGGCCTAAAAAGGATTCCTCGCTGCGCTCGGAATGACAGACCCCTTTACACCACTAGCCGTCTTTGCGAGGAGCGCTGCACGCAGTGCAGCCGACGAAGCAATCTCCAGGCCGTTTCGCAAGTTCGAGCTGGGGATTGCTTCGCTGCGCTCGGAATGACATTTTGTCTATGTAGGGGCGTAGCATGCTACGCCCGACTCGTAGTCATGCCGTCCAGCTGCGCTTGCGTGAAGAGCATGCCTAGTTTTCTTGCTGCTCGTACAAATAGAAGACCAAATCTTGCGGGCCGGTGTTCTCGCCGGCGTCGTGCAGGGCGCGCAGGATCTGGGCGCGGTGGTCTGTGCCGTGATTGGCCACATGCAGCAGCACCTGCCACACGGTCAGCTCGGCATCTTCGCCCTGCAGCGGCTTGCTGGCCAGCGTTTCCTCCGTGAGGTTGTTGACGTAGCTGCGCATCGCTTCTTCCACTTGGTCCCAGTAAGCACGTAGAGCGGTGCGGTCTTTGCCCGGGTTCTTCTGGTCCAGCTCTTCTTCGGGCATCGGTGCTCCGAGGTCAAGGAACCAGATGTGGTCCACACTAATCAGATGGGCAATTTGCGTGCGCAGAGAGCCTATCGAGTAATCCAGCGGCTGGGTCCAGACCTCTTCCGGTAAATCGGCCAAGTGGCGCTGCCAGATCTTGCGATTCTCGCTGATGTGATAGTCGTACAGCGTGCGGAAGGCTTCAACGTTCACGTTTCTCTCCAAAGTTTTGTTCGAGGATCTTTTCCATCGGCGGGTCGAACGGCAACGGCTCGACGCATTCAGGTACGTCGTTGACCGCGCTGCTCACTATGGGCGAGACCTGGTGATAGGTCATCTCGTCAGGCGGGTAGGGCTGCAGCAGCGCTTGCAGCGCCTTGGGGTCTGGCACCTCGCCGGGCTGCAGCCAGGCGGCGATTTGCTCAGCGGGCAAGATCACGCCCATGCGGTGGTGGATCTGCTTGACCAGCGCGTTGGGCTCGCAGGTGATGGTGGCGCAGGTCTTGATCTCGGAGCCATCCATCGAGAGCCAGCTGTCCCACACGCCCGCCAGCGCAAACGGACGACGTGATTTCATGTGCACCCAGTAGGGTACCTTCTCGCGCTTGCGCGGAAACTTGACCCATTCGAAGATGCCATCCGCCAGCACGATGCAGCGCCGGTAGCGGAACGGGCTGCGGAAGGCGGGCGTGCGCGTGATGCCTTCGGAGCGAGCGTTGATGAGCAGCGAGGTCATCTTGGCGCCGCTGGCGAACGAGGGGATGAGACCCCAGTTCACGAAGCCGACCTTGTCCGTGCCGTCGTTTAGCACAACGGCGACGGGTTGGGTGGGGGCGATGTTGTAGCGCGGCGTGAGCTGGTCTGGCACACTGAGCCAGGGGAAAGTATCCCGGATGAGCTCTGGGCTGGAGGTGAGGGTGAAGCGGCCGGGCATTTACGCTGTCCTTGCGAATATGTCGCTGCGGTGGCGTTGGCAGTTTGCTGCTGTGAAACAGCAGCAAACTGCACGCTGTAAGCTAGATGGTACGCTCCGCCGTTTAGGCATCGATGCTATGTAGGGGCGGGTCTTAGACCCGCCCTGTGACTTGACTTTGAAAGTGGCGCTGCTTGGAATATGTGTGAGAGATGGACCCTTTGCTGAGGAGGGCCAGGCGGACTGGTGGGGACTTAGAAATCCGCTCAGGATGACACTGAGTTTTGGGGACTTTGCAATCTGGCGCCAGGTTTGATCTGCGGTAGCGAGGGTCCCTTGCTGCGCTCGGGACGCACACTCGTAGGGGCGGGTCTTAGACTTGCCCCTGAACTCGGTGCGCATGGTAGCTGTGGTTGCTCTCACCATGCGGCCATTCTAACCAGGAAAGCGCGGGCGCAGTTGCGGCGTGGGCTCGGCCATGTCCAGCAGGCGCGGCTGGTAGCTGGGCTGGCGTCCGTTGAGCAGCACAAACGGTGCGCTGCGCTTGGGTACGATGCCCAGGCGCTTTAAGTCGTCCAGGCTGGTGATGGCGTGCTGGCGGCGGGCACGCAGGATGGCATCGGCGCTTTTAGGGCCGATGCCCGGCACCAACAGCAGCTGCTCGCGGCTGGCGGTGTTGACCTCAATGGGCTGGTGCAGCAGGGTCTGCTCGGCCCAGGCGGTCTTGGGGTCTTTGTTAAGCGGCAAGTTGCCGCTCTGGTTGAAGGGCAGCTCCTCCATGGCGAAACCGTAATCGCGCAGTAGGAAGGAGGCTTGGTACAGGCGGTGCTCGCGCCACGGGTTCTCCGGGCGGTGGTTCTCTAACGGCGTGTCAATGATCGGCGAGAAGGCCGAGTAATAGGTGCGCTTGAGCTTGAGCTCATGATACAGATACTCCGAGGTCGAGACTAGCTCCACATCGGTCTCGTCGGCGCCGCCCACTACGAACTGGGTGACCGAGCTGGCCCAGCGACCATTCCAGGTGCTGGCGGGTGCCTCGTTGACGCGGATCTCCTGCGCCCACTTGAGCGGAGCCAGCAGCTCGTCTGCAAATTTCTTCATCGGCGCCAGGGTTGCCAGGCGGCCGGCGTTGGCGCCCTCGAGGTTCACTGAAATGCGGTCCGCCAGCTGCATCGAACGGCGCACCTGGTCACGGTCAGCGCCGGGCATGATCTTGAGATGCAGGTAGCCGCGGAAGCCGAGTTTGTTGCGCAGGATCTCGGCCGTATCGATCAGCTTGTCCTGCGTGGTGACGCCGCCCTTGATGATGCCGGAGCTGAGGAAGAGCCCCTCGACCAGGCGTTGGCGGTAGGCCTGGTAGGAGACTTGGGCCATCTCATCCGGCTTGATGGTGATGCGCTGCATTTTGCTGCGGCCAGCGCGGAAGGGGCAGTAGTTGCAGTTGCGCTCGCAGGCGGTGGTCAGCATGCTTTTGACCACCTTCATCTTTCGGCCGCCGGGCAGGGCCACCTCGCTTATGGGAATTACGGGGAGCTGCCGCCCGCCGACCACCGGGGCGCAGATCTGGTCGTTCTCGCTGTCGGCTTCCAGGTGCATGTCCCGCCCGACGACTTGCAGTTTGTGCAGCGTGTCCATGCCGCCAGTATACGCACATATGTTCTATGATGGCAACGGTTGTCAAGGAGTTGGCTCATATACCCTCACCCGCTCGCTGCGCTCGCGCCCTCTCCCTTCAGGGAGAGGGCGGGTGAAGTCAAGATTGGGATCCAAATCAAATGGGTGAGGGCAAGTGCAAAGGCCATGTCATTCCGAACGAGCCGCAGTTGGTACGTCATTGCGAGCGTAGCGAAGCATCCCCAAGTCAATTTTGCAAACAGGCTCGGAGATTGCTTCGTCGGCTGCACTGTGTGCAGCACTCCTCGCAAAGACGGCCATGCGAGGAGGAATCCTTTTGGCCTTTATATAGTCGACCTCGTTTGCCCTAAGGATTCCTCGCGGCTTCGCCGCTTCGGAATGACGGGTAGGCGGTAATTCACTCTACCAGTTTCGCCACACACATTCCCTTGACCCGTCTTTGCGAGCGCAGCGAAGCAATCCCCAAGGTCAATTTGCAAAACGGGCAAGGGGATTGCTTCGTCGGCTGCACTGTGTGCAGCACTCCTCGCAAAGACGGGCGCTAGAGTCATTCCGAACGCGCCGCAGTTGGTACGTCATTGCGAGCGAAGTGAAGCAATCCCCAGGTCAATTTGCAAACAGGCTTGGGGATTGCTTCGTCGGCTGCACTGTGTGCAGCCCTTCTCGCAATGACGGGTAATGTAAAGAGAGCGCACTAGTGCGCTCTCTTTTTTGTTTGTATTTTGCCTTTAGCTAACAGCTAACCGCTGATAGCTAATAGCTGCTTCTAGTGATGCAAAATCTGCGACAAGAACAACTTCGTACGGTCTTCCTTAGGCTGCTTGAAGATGTTCTCAGGCGTGCCGCTTTCCACGATCTCGCCCTTGTCGAAGAAAAACATACGGTCGGCCACGGCGCGGGCAAAGCCCATCTCATGCGTGACCACCAGCATGGTCATGCCAGTCTTGGCCAGCTCGATCATGGCGTCCAGCACTTCCTTGATCATCTCCGGGTCCAGGGCGCTGGTGGGCTCGTCGAAGAGCATGATCTTGGGCTCCATCGCCAATGCACGCGCAATGGCTACGCGCTGCTGCTGGCCGCCGGAGAGTTGGCCGGGGAACTTGCTGGCTTGCTCCGGGATGCCCACGCGCTTCAGCAGCTCCATGGCCTTCTCTTCGGCACGCGCCTTGTCCCACTTGCGCACCCAGATCGGCGCCAAGGTAATGTTCTGCAGCACGGTGAGATGCGGGAAGAGATTGAACTGCTGGAAAACCATGCCGGTCTCCTCGCGCACCTTCTCGATGTTGCGCACATCGTGGCTGAGCTCGATGCCATCCACGATGATGTCGCCGCTTTGGTGCTCCTCCAGGCGGTTGATGGTGCGGATGAAGGTGGACTTGCCGGAGCCAGATGGCCCAAAGATCACGATCACTTCACCTTGTTTCACTTCCATGCTCACACCGCGCAGGGCGTGAAAATCGCCAAACCATTTATTGACGTCTTTGGCGATGATGATGGGTTTTTTGTCTGCGGTCATGGTTCTCCTCGCAACTTATCGTTTGCCCACGCCCAGCGAATCTTCCAGGCGGATGCTGACATAGGACATGGCGTAACTGAACACCCAGTACAACAGGGAGATAAAGGCGTAGACCTCGCGGTGCGTGCCCAGGAAGGCGGGTTGGGCCAGCACTGTGCGGGCAATACCCACCAGGTCGAACAGGCCCACGATCGCCACCAGCGCCGTGTCTTTGAACAGGGCGATGAACTGGCCCACCAGGATGGGGATGATGAGGCGCAGCGCCTGCGGCAGGATGATGAGGCCCATAGACAGCGGGTTGCTCAACCCCAGCGCGTAGGCCGCTTCGTACTGACCTTTGGGGATCGCCTGCAGGCCGCCGCGCACGTTCTCCGCCAGGTAGGCGGCGCTGAACAGCGTGATGCCTACCATGGCGCGCAGCACACGGTCGATGGTCAGCCCTGCCGGCAGGAACAGCGGCAGCATGAGCTGCGCCATGAACAGGATCGTGATCAGCGGCACGCCGCGCACTACCTCGATGAAGGTGACGCAGAACCAGCGCACAATGGTTAGGTTGGATTGGCGGCCCAGGGCCAGCAGCACACCGATGGGGAACGAGAATACGATGCCCACGATGGTGAGCATGAAGGTCAGCATCAAGCCGCCCCACAGGTTGGTACCCACCAGGGGCAGCACGCCGCCCTGTGCGCTGAAGCCGCGCAGCAGCAGGATGAAGATGGGCGGCCACACCACCCAGCCTATGCCCACTACGTTGCGCATTGCCTTGCCCGCACCGCGCCCAAGCCACCAGCCGGCAGCCAGCAGCGCGGCCATGCCGAGCAGCCAGAGACGCGAAGACTCGCCGACGGCGAACGCCAGCGCCAGCAGCACGGCGACGAGCAGCACGGTGAAGCGCGTGGAGGTTTTACCCTTGCCCCAGATGGAGAGCGAGTTGCCGATCAGGAAAGCCAGCAGCGCCATGGAAACCCAGATGCGCCATACCTCGGCGATCGGGTATTGGCCTAGCAGGATCAGGCGCAGGTTGGTGACGATGACGGCCCAATCCGCTTCGGTGAAGACCCACTGCAGCAAACCGCGCAGCGTGACGAAGGTCAGCCAGCCTGCCGCAACGGTCAGGATGGCGTTACCCCATGAATTGAACAGGTTCTTGCGCAGCCAGCCTAGCAGGGAGCGGCGCTCGGCCAGGGGTGGTTTCAGTGTCATTTCGCTCATTTAGCGCTCCACCAAACGCGCACGGGCGTTGTACCAGTTCATGAACACAGAGGTCACCAGGCTGAAGAACAGATAGGTCAGCATCACCAGTGTGATCATCTCTACGGCGCGGCCGCTCTGGTTGAGGATCGTGTTGGAGACATAGAACAGGTCGGGGTAGCCCACCGCGATCGCCAGCGAAGAGTTCTTGGTCAGGTTGAGATACTGGCTGGTGAGCGGCGGGATGATGACTTGCAGCGCCTGCGGGAACACCACCAGGCGCAAGGTTTGGAAGCTGGAGAGGCCGAGGGCGCGGGAGGCTTCTACCTGGCCTTTGGAAACGGCCTGGATACCGGCACGCACCACCTCACCGATGAAGGCCGCGGTGTACAGCACCAGGCCGGATACCAGCGCCATGAACTCGGGCGTAAAGATGCGGCCGCCGCGGATGTTGAGCCCCTGCACCGCGGGCAGATCCAGGCTGAGTGGGGCGCTGGGCTGCAGCAACCAGCCCGCCACCGCCACTGCCAGAAACGCCAGCGGCGCCCACACGATGGCCAGCGGCGATTTGCCCGTGCGCTTGCCCTGCCAGCGGAAATACAGGATGAGAGCGATCGCCAGCACGAGGCCTGCGATCAAAAAGAGCTTGAAGGTGGGCCAGGTTTCGGTGGGCAATCCCCACGGGATGGCGATGCCGCGGTTGGTGAGCAGGACATTGCCCGGCCAGGTGATAGCCTCGCGTACCAGAGGCAGTTTGAGGAAGACGCCCAGATACCAGAAGATGAGGAACACCAATAAAGACAAGTTGCGCATCAATTCCAGGTAAGCGGTCGCCAGGAAGCGCACCAGCACATTGCTGGAGAGGCGCGCCACACCCAGGATGACACCCAGGATAGTGGCGAACAGGATGCCCACGGCGCTCACCAGCAGCGTGTTGTACAGGCCGGCCATGAACGCCTGCCAGTAGGCCGAGCTGCGTGTGTAGCTGTTCAGGGTTTCTGCGAGGTCAAACCCCGATGTGTTTTGTAAAAAGGAAAGCCCCAGGGTGGTTCCCTGTTGGCGCAAACCGTTGACCATGTTGCCGAAAAGCATATTGCCGAAGAACAGTACCGCCGCGCCAAAGATCACCTGCGCCAGCAGTTTGAGTACTCGTTCGTCTCGCCAGAACGGCGGGCTGGCGGATGCCTTGTGGGCGTTTGCCATGCAAACCTCCTACTTACGAATACGGGGGCGGGCTTTGTGCCCGCCCCCGTATTGAAGTACGTGTTACGAGTAAATCGATCTAGCGGAAGGGCGGAGCGTACAGCAGGCCGCCCTCGGTGTAGAGGCTGTTCAGACCGCGCGGGATGTAGGTCGGAGTGTCCGGACCCAGGCTGCGGTTGTAGACCTCTTCGTAGTTGCCGACCTGGCTGATGATGTTGTAAGCCCAGTCGCTGGAGAGGCCCAGAGCTGCGCCCAACTCACCCTCGTGGCCCAGCAGACGCAGGACTTCGGGGTTGGCGCTGCCGCTCATGCTGGCAACATTGGCGGAGGTGATGCCGAACTCCTCAGCGGAGATCAGAGCAAACACGGTCCACTGCGCAATGTCGAACCACTGGTCATCACCATGGCGAACCATGGGGCCCAGGGGCTCCTTGGACATGGTGACATCCAGGATGATGTGAGCATTCGGGTCAGCCAGCACGGTGCGGCGGGAGATCAAGCCGGACTTGTCGGTGGTCACCGCGTCGCAGCGCTCTTCGGCGTAGGCGGCAAAGGTGCCGTCTGCGTCTTCAAACACGGCCGGGGTGTAGCTCACACCCGCGGCGGCGAAGACGTCCGCCAGGTTCAACTCGGTGGTGGTGCCGGTCTGTACACAGATCGTGCCGCCATCCAGGTCTTCCAGGGTGGTGATGCCGCTGTCCTCGCGCACCATCAGGCCTTGGCCGTCGTAGAAGGTGGTGTGCACGAAGTTGCCACCCAGCTCGGTGTCGCGCAGGGTGCTCCAGGTGGTGTTGCGGCTCAGCACGTCGATCTCACCAGATTGCAGGGCGGTGAAGCGCTCGGCGGCGGTCACAGGGCGGAACTCAACTGCGTTGGCGTCGCCAAAGACAGCGGCGGCCAGGGCGCGGCAGTAGTCCACGTCCACACCGGAGAAGTTGCCATCGGCGTCAACATAGCCGAAGCCAGGCACCTGGGAGTTGGCGCCACAGATCAGGTGGCCACGCGCACGCACGGCCTCCAGGGTTACGCCGTAGCCAGAGGGGGTGGTGAACACCACCTCGGCGGGAGCCGCAGCCGGGGCCTCAGTGGCCGCAGCGGGCTCGCCGTTGCCAGCGGCCGGGGCAGCACCGCCACCACAAGCGGCGAGCAGCACCGCAGTGGCAAGCAGCAGCCCAAAAATCGGGTAGAGCTTCTTCGTCATATCTTTTTCTCCTTCAAAACTTCTGGTTGGTATGACTTGGCCTCGTGGCCACGCTTTGGAAAACTCAGCAACACCGTGCGCATGGCACTGCCCCAAAGCGCTAAAGACAGATTGGGATTATAAGTGGAAAAGCGAGAATGAATCAACCCACAACTGGCAATTGGGTGACGCGCAATTGTGAAGTTTTAAGATTTAAGTTCGGAAATCTCTGGTAGCTCGGTTTGCTGCACCAGGCTATCCAGGTTGAGGACAGGCAAGTCCTCGATCTTGCTCAGGCCAAAATGCTGCAGAAACTCGGAGGTGGTCGAGTACAGGATCGGGCGGCCGGGGCCGTCTGCGCGGCCGGCTTCTTCCACCAGGCCGTGGGTGAGCAGGGAGCGGATCGAGCTGTCGCTGTTGACGCCGCGCACGGAGTCGATCTGCGGGCGCGTGATGGGTTGCTGGTAGGCCACGATGGCCAGACACTCCAGGGCGGCGGCGCTGAGGCGCGTGGTGGCCTCCAGGTGCAGGAAGCGCTCCACCAGCGGGGCGGCTTCGGGAGCGCTTACCAGGCGCAGCTCCCCGCGGTAACGCTGCACGCGGATGCCGCGGCTGGCCAGGCTCTGCTCAACGGCCACCAAAGCGGCCTCCACCTGCTTGGGCGGTACTTCGAGCGCGGCGGCCAGCTGGTTCACAGCCACCAGGCCGGGGGCAACAAACAACAGCGCCTCAATGCGTGCTTCGAGGGACAAGGTTTCTTCTGTTGTGGTGACTGCTTGCTTTTTTGCCGCCATGCTATAGTTACTCAGCTTTTTCTGGGATGAATACTCAACTTGTGATGAACAAGCGCGCATTATACCAGCCAGCCCTTCGTGGGCTATTTTTGCTTTTCGCCTTGGTGCTGCTGGCCGCTTGCAGCCCCGCGGCCGCGCCGCCGCAGATCGAAGTAGCTGTACTGGCCGACGGCCAGCACAGCACGGTGCGCGTGGCGGCTGGCAGCCGCGTCAGCACGGCGCTGCAGGCCGCTGGCGTGGCGCTGGGGTCGCTGGACCGCAGTGAGCCGCACAGCCTGGCGCAGTTGGCCGAAGGCGATGAAGTGCGCGTCATCCGTGTAGAAGAAGCCTATGAAGTGGCCGAGCAGGCCATTCCATTTATCTCGCGTACCTTGCAGAACGAAGCCATGGGGGTGGGGGAGCAGCGTATGATCCAGAACGGGGCCAACGGCCTCGAAGAAGTGACCTACCGTCTACTGTACGAAGATGGCGAGCTGGTCTCGCGCACTGCGGTGCGCTCGCAGGTGGTGACGCCGCCTGTGGAAGAGATCGTCATGATCGGTGCGCAATCGCCGTTCAGTGCGCTCACCATCCTGGGGCGCCTGACCTTCCTGGCGGGCGGCAACGCCTGGCTGTTGGAGAGCAACACAGGCTCGCGGCAAGCCGTGGTCACCACGGGTGATCTCGACGGCCGCATCTTTGAAATTTCGCCCGATGGGGAATGGCTGCTGTACACGCGTGCCAGCGAGGACGCCGAGCAGATCAACGCCTTGTGGGTGGCCAGCCTGGATGATTATCGCCAGATCGATCTCGGCGTAGGCAATGTGGTGCACTATGCGGGCTGGGTGCTACCGCCTTCGGCGATTGGCGGCAGCACGCAGATCGCTTTTTCCACTGTGGAGCCGAGCCCGAACCCGCCGGGCTGGGCGGCCAACAATGATCTGCAGTTCATCAACTTTACGCCAAGTGGCGATGTAACCGCAGCGCGCCAGGGGCTGCCCACGCGTAGCACGGATAGTTTGTACAGCTGGTGGGGTTCGGCCTTCGCCTGGAGCGCGGATGGCGAGACGCTGGCCTTCACCCGGCCAGATGGCGTGGGCGTGGCCGATGTGGATACCGATCGCCTGCAGACCCTGCTGTCGCTGACCCCGTACCAGACCAACAGCGATTGGGCTTGGATGCCGAGCCTGGCCTGGGGTGCAGATGGCTGGCTGTACACCGTGGACCACGCCCCGCAGAGCGGGCTGGAGGTGCAGGAACGCTCGCCGTTGTTTGACCTGGTGGCCCTCTCGCCGCAGGGCGAGCTGCGCCGCCTGCTGCAGAACGTAGGCATGTTCGCCAACCCGGTGCCCGAGCCGGGCGGCGGACAGGTAGCCTTCCTGCGCTCCTTCACGCCCACGCAGAGCGAGATCAGCAGCTACGAGCTGATGGTGTTGGCACCGGACAGCGGCGTCACCATGACCCTGTTTCCGCCGCAAGGCGCCGCTGGCCTGCAGCCGCAGCGGGTGGCCTGGGCGCCTGCTGCTGACGCCGGCCCGATGCTTGCCTTCGTGTATCAGGGCAACCTGTGGGTGGCCAACGTGCTCACGGGCGAGGCGCGCCAGCTCACCGGCGATGGCCTGGTGGGGGCGGTAAGCTGGAAGTAGGGCGAATCTGCCGCAGATGCGTCGCTTCGCCACGCCCGCAGATAAAGGCTGTTACAGAGCCTAAACTGCTTAACCACAAAGACACAAAGTGCACAAAGGTTAAGATATTGAAGGTTCTATCCGTGTTCATCTGCGTTTATCCGCGGTAATAGCATCTGTGTTCATCTGTGGACGATTTCACAGCGTGTTAAAATAGGCGCCGTTAGCAACACTCAACACCAAAAGAGAGCGTACATGCGAATACTGGTAACTGGCGCTGCGGGCTTCTTAGGCTCGCATTTGTGTGACCGCCTGCTGGCTGAGGGGCATGAAGTTGTAGGGATGGACAATTTTGTCACCGGCAAGCCGGAGAACTTAGCGCACCTTAGCACCAATGAGCGCTTTCTGTTCATCCGGCACGATGTTTCGAACTACATCTCCGTGCCCGGCAAGCTGGACGCGGTGATGCACTTTGCCTCGCCCGCAAGCCCCAACCCCAACTCGCCCATCGGCTATCCCAACTTGCCCATCCAGACCATGAAGGCTGGTGCGCTGGGTACGCACAACACGCTGGGCGTGGCGTTTGCCAACAAGGCACGCTTCATGCTGGCTTCCACCAGCGAGATCTACGGCGACCCGTTGGAGCATCCGCAGAAGGAAAGCTACTGGGGCCACGTGGACCCCATCGGCGAGCGCTCTGTCTATGATGAAGCCAAGCGCTTTGCCGAGGCGCTGACGATGGCCTACCACCGCTTCCACAAGGTCAATACTTGCATCGTACGCATTTTCAATACCTACGGCCCGCGCATGCATGTGGACGACGGCCGCGCCGTGGCCAACTTCATCCAGCAAGCGCTGCGTGGTGAGCAGCTCACCATTTATGGCGATGGTCAGCAGACGCGCAGCTTTTGCTACGTCGATGACCTCATCGAGGGCATCTATCGCCTATTGGTTTCGGACATCCACGAGCCGGTCAACATTGGCAACCCGGATGAGATCACCATCGAACAGTTTGCGCAGGAGATCGATAGCCTAGTGGGCAATAACGCTGGGCTGGTGTATCAGGAGAAGCAATTCCTGCCGGGTGACCCGCTGCGTCGCCAGCCAGACATTGCGCGGGCGCGCGAGTGGCTGCAGTGGGGGCCAAGCATCTCCCTGCGGGATGGGTTGAGCAAGACGGTTGCATATTTTCGACAAGAGTTGGGGCTAAAGTAAACCTGTCATTGTGAGGTGTGTGCTGCGCTGCTTCGCAGCGCAGACGAAGCAATCTACTATTCCGCCCCAATGCTTACAAATAGTAGTAAGTTAGCAACTGGCCGGGCGGATTGCTTCGTCAGCCTCGCTGCGCTCGGCTTCCTCGCAATGACAGAAAGAGTACTTGTGGATGTGGAGTAACCGAGAGTATTGCGTATACATCATGACCAATTGGAAGCATACGGTCTTGTATACAGGTGTCACCAACAATCTTGCTCGCCGTGTCGAGCAGCACAGAAACAAGCAGGGTAGTACATTTACCTCTCGTTATGGTGTGACCAAGTTGGTTTTTGTGGAAGTTGCGGATCAAATTCATGCTGCTATTGCACGTGAAAAGCAAATCAAGGCTGGTTCACGGTAGGACAAGATTGATCTGATCACGCAACAAAATCCAGGCTGGAAAGATTTGTACGACGAATTCTTTGCAGCCTGAGTAAAAACATGTCATTGCGAGGAGTACTGGTGATTGCATGCAATGCAATCACCAGACGGACGAAGCAATCTGGGAGATGGTTTTGATGTCAGTAAGGTATGCAATTGGGTGTGAGTTTGAATCTGTGCGGGAAGATTGCTTCGTCAGCCGCGCTTCGCTTGGCTTCCTCGCAATGACAAATGAGCGAGGCCTCAAGTGACCGTGCGCAGCAAACGCCGCGAGCTCAAGCGCTTTGCGCGCTTCTCCACCGTGGGTGCCATTGGTGCAGTGGTGGATTTTGCCGTCTTCAACCTCCTGCTGAGCGTGATCGGCGTGGCGCCTTTGATCAGCCAGGCCGTGTCCTTTTTGGCGGCGGTGGCCAGCAACTTTATGCTCAACCGCAAGTGGACTTATCCGGACTCGCGTTCCAAGGCCATCGGCACGCAGATGGCGCAATACGGCCTGGTGAACCTGGTGGGCTTGTTCATCCGTACGCCGATCTTCAACTGGCTGGCCAGCGTGTTTGACCGCTGGGTGGTTGGCCGCACGATGCCGCTCGGTCTAAGCGCGTACTCCGTCTCGCACAACTTGGCGCTGGGCGGGGCGATCGGTATCGTGCTGTTCTGGAACTTTTTCATCAATCGCTTCTGGACCTATGGGGATGTGGAGTAAGGAAAAGTGATTGGTGAACAAGTGAGCAGTGATTGGGAGAGCGCTTTCCCTGGTCACATATCGCTGATCACTCTGTACGTTCGGCAAAAAAAGAGCACGAAGATAATTTCTTCGTGCTCTTTTTTGTGTGGTTAGTTTGCTTTTACAGCCCCAGCAACCGCGCCAGCGAGTCGCTCCAGTAGATGCCCGCCGCCATGAGTAGGCCGGCAATGGCGTGCAGTTGGATGGTGGTGGCATTGGCGCGCGCCAGGCTGCGCTCACGGTACTCACGCAGGATGATGCGGCTGGTCTGGATGGCCAGCGGGGCAGCCGCCAACACCAGCAGCGCGCCGATGGGGAACAGGCCGCTCACCAGCGTCCAGTACAGCGCCAGGCCGAAGGCCGCCACCAACAGCAGGATGTAGCCATAACGGGCGCGCTCTTTGCCCAACACCACCACCAGGTTCTCTTTGCCGGTGGCCTTGTCGGCTTCCTCATCGGGGAATTGGTTGATCCACAGAATGGCGATGGTCAGCAGACCGATGGGCACACCCACCAGAAAGTCGGCCAGGGTGGCGCGGCCGGTGAGCGCGTACACCGTGCCCGCCACGGCCAGCGGGCCGAAGCTCAGGCCCACGGCCAGCTCGCCCAAACCCTTGCGGGCGGCCAGGCGCAGCGGCGGGGCGGTGTAGAAGTAAGCGAAGAACGCGCCCACCAGGCCGAAGGCCAGGATGCCGACGCCGCTTTGCAGCGTGAGCAGCACGCCGAGCACGCCTGAGACCAGCAACGCCAGCGAGCCAACCAGCAGCAGAGACTTCTCGCTCACCAAGCCGAGCTCGATGGAGCGGCTGCCGCCGGAGTAGGGCAGGAAGTAATCATTGTTGGCCGGGTCCGTGCCGCTGGTCCAGTCAAAATAGTCATTGAAGGTATTGGCCGACACATGCAGGAAGATGCCGGCGAACAGCGCCAGGAAGAACTTGGCGGTGGGGAAGGGCGTGACGATGTTGTTGGCCGCCACCCAGGCCGCGCCGATGAGGATCGGCACGATCACGGCGGTGAGGAAGGGCGCCCGCGTGATCACCAGCCAGGTGAAGATCTTGGTCATCAGGCTGATCTTGGGCATGGCCTGCTGCACGGGCACATCGATCTCTTCGGTCACGCCGCAGTAGCCGTTTTGCACGCCATCTTTGAAGGTGGGGGTGATGCGAATGTCGGCCGAGAACAGCTCGCCGTTCTTGCGCACGAACACCGTGCGGCCCAGGTACTCGCCCTTCTCGGAGGCGGTCTTGAGCCAGGTGGGTACATGCTCCAGCACGACCTGGCCCGGCGAGAAGGCGGACACGCGCTTCTTGCCGATGATCTCGGCCTTGGAATAGCCAAACATCTTTTCGGAGCCATCACCGAAGGTTTCGATGCGGCCTTCCATATCACAGGTGATTACGGACTTTGCCAGGGTCTTTGCCATGAACACTCTCCTCGGTTTGAAAATAGGTGGGCAACTATATTGTGCGTTTCATCACAAATTATAGATGGATATATGTGCGTTGTCAATTCGTGGTGCTGGGCATGTTTTTTTCATGCCGGGCAAGCCGGATGGCAACTCACGGAAAGTGATTTTAGTGCCTCGATGAGTAGTTTTTGGCAGTACTTTTTACCCCTAAACATGCCCGCTTGTTTTGAGCGGTCTGGGAACATATCCAATGTATAATGCCCGAAGGCATTTAAAGCAGCATGCTTGATTAACCCTTCTTAAGCCTTTCATTTAAGGGGAGGTTCAACGTTGCACAGAGCACGGTCTAACATTGCTGGGTTGGCGAGCAGGAGTTACCACTGGTTTGCCTCCCTCTCCCTTACCTTTACGCTGCTTGTGGGGTCATTCGTGCCGCCGTTATTGGGCACAGACAATCGCCCGCTGCTGGCTTCGGCGCCAAGCGTGGTGCTCTCTGTGCCTGCTCAGGCATTCATTGGCGAGAATGTTTCTTTCACGGCTACATTTAGTAACCCAGACGCTGACCCCGGTTACGGCCCTGTGCTCGACCTTATCTTGCCCGTTATGGGTGCGGATGGGGACGTGGTCGCCTTGGAGCCACCTGATGGCCTGGGTATCAACTCGATCTCGGCCAGCTACCTGGGCTCTCCCTTAACTCCGGTTGAGGTTCCATTTGACCTCAACTGCGAAGCCGTGCACCCGTTCGTGCGCGATGCTAGCGGAGCGCTGATCGTGGTGACCTGCCCGCCGGGCGTGCAGCCCGGCGACAAGCTGGTCTCCATGCGCTTGCCGTTCGGCTCCTTCACCGTCAACCAGCCCGCTGCAGTTGTAAACATCACTGTGGATATGAGCGACCTGGCTGATCTCGGTCACCCGCTGGAGATCCAGGCGCGCGGTGGCTACGAGTTCGGCTATACGCCGATCAACGATTATCTCGCAGACCCGCCGGTCAACACCCTGAGCGCATGGGTGACCGACTCGGTCGAGCCCACGCTGGTGCAATTTTCCAAGTCGTATGGCGGCCCTGAAGGCGAAACCGCCACCGGCCCCAACTACCCGCGCCAGTACAACTTGCAGGCCCAGATCGCTTCCGGGCAATCCGTCACCGGGCTGACGCTAGTGGACACCCTGCCAGGCAACCTGCAGTTCTTGAACGTAATCTCTACCAATCCGCCTGGGGCGGTGTGTACTACGCCGCCGCCAGGTACGCCAGGCGGTACGCTAAGCTGCGCTTTCCCCGGCAGCGTAAGTGGCACCGCCAGTGTGCTCTTTTCCTTCTATGTGCCGCTGGAGGATGCCAGCAGCTCGCGCGTTATCAACCCCTCCACGGGTGATGACGTAGATTCGTGCAACAATGCCTCCCTGAACGCCGCCTGGCAACCGATTGACCCGCGCGATTGGGATCTGGTAACGCCTCTCCCGGTGGATATGGACCAGGCGGGTTGTGAGCACAACCTGACCGATAAATCCATCGCCATTCAAAAGGGCGTTATTGTGGTGGGCGGCGGTGAACCCGCACCAGGGAAATTGCTGGAATACACGCTGGGCGTCCAGGTGTCTGATTTCTTTGCCTTTGAAAATGTTGTCATTACCGACACGCTCTCAGATGGGCAGCATTTCGAGCCTGGCTTTGCACCGACCCTGTTGGTCAATGGCAACGGCTACACCTTGTCCATACCCTTCCTGCCAGCACATTTCACCGTCTCGTGTAACTACACTGGCGCACAACTCACACCCGTGGGCGAGTGTGACGAAATTGACCCGGCGCCCGACAACGGCAACACGACGATCCGCTTCCGCGTATCGGATCAGATCGCCGCGAGTGGCCCGGACGCCCGGCTTATTGGTGGCTGCATCAACCCCGCTACCGGCAACCCCGCTCCAGACTGTGGCACTTTCGATGACGGCGCTACCACGGTGCAGGTTGTCTTCCGCTCCGAAGTGCAGCAGACCTTCATCAATACCTTTATCGGCACGCCCAGTGTGGATCAGGGTGACTCGCTCAGCAACCAAGTCAGTGTAGTGGGCGACGTGTTGGATACAGCCACATTGGCACCCACTGGCAATTCTGAGCAGGACACCAGCAGTGCTGGCGTTTCGATCGGGGTGGGGAATGTCGCCAAATCCATTTACTCCGTAAATGGCCTGGCTCCTGGTCCACAGGTGGAAATCGCCCCTGGGGATGCGGTCACGTATCGCATTCAGTACACGCTCTCCACCGGCGATGTTGAGAACCTGTTCTTCGAAGATTATTTCCCGCTGCCTATCTTCCGTGTAATGGATCCGGATGCCGATAACGTCAATGGACCGGCCTGGACCTTCGACGGGGCGGGCTGTCTGTCCGCCAACGGTACGTCGCCTGCTGCGGGCGTTGTGAAGTTTGGCCCCAACGATACCTATTGTGCCTACAGCGGCCGCATCCCCACGCTGACCACCAACCAGGCCAACAACCGCCTCACGCTTACCTATGGCAATTTCAATGGCGCTGTCGAGACGACCTACACTGTTGACCTGCTCTTCACCATCACCGTCACGGATGCTCCCTTTGCTGATCGCCTCTTCCTGACCAACCAGGTACGCGCCTCGGAGAGCAACACCAGCGGCGAAGCCAGTACCGGAGACGCCCTGGCGCAAGTCATCCTCACGCAACCCATGCTGGCGATCAGCAAGGGCGTGGTAGAGGTGGACAACCCGGCTGGCATCATTGCGCCGCTGCAAGTTGGCCCGGCTGGCGTCGTTTTTGACGGGGCCAGTTGCCCCAGCTTCACCCCGCCTGGCATGCAGGTGACCTCCAGCGGGCTGGCAGCCAATCCAGTCAATAGTGATTTGAGCCTGGTGGATGCCGGGGACCGCGTCACCATGGCGGTGATCATCGAGAACACCGGCTCCGGTGTGAACGGCGTTTTCGATGTGCATCTGCGCGATGAGCTGCCCGCCGGGCTTGTGCTTGTGCCCGGCAGCCTGTGCGTTACCGATGGCAACGGCACTCCGCTGCCCTACACCGGCAGCGAGGCAGACTTCTTCACCAACACCGGCATCCTATTGGACGACCCGGCGCCTTTGAGCGGCGCACTGGGCGTCTATCATGCCACTAGTGGCTTGAACATCGCCGTCATTACCTATCAGGTGGATCTGGGCGGTGACGTTACCCCCAATGAAGTACTGACCAATACGGCGTCGATCCTGCAATACGCCGGTGTGGAAGGCGGTGCAGACCACTTGGTGGTGCCGCGCACGGATACGGCCGAGGTCACCGTAGCCGAGCCTTCGGTCACCAAGACATTGGTGACTACCGAGATCAGCGATGGCTTCAACGACCACACCGAAGCCGTCATCGGCGAGCTGCTCACCTACGAAGTGACGCTGACCTTGATCGAGGGACTGATCCCGAATGTGCTCATCGAGGATACTCTCGATGCAGGCATGGCTTTTGTCGATTGTGCACCGATCACTGCCTCGCCAGATCTCTCAACGAACCTGGGCGTGGGCGACTTTTCTGACTTGTGCAACCCGGGCACCAACCCGGCCGACAACCCCGTCATTAGCAACAACGGACGTACGATCACTTTAGACCTTGGCGATATTACCAACGCCAACACCGACAACACCACCGCAGAGACGCTGACCTTCCAGTATCGGGTCATTGTCCTCAACGTGTCCGGCAACCAGGCCGGGACGCTGTTGAACAACGAAGCCGTGTTCGAGTTCGATAACAACGGCAGCTTCACCGCCTCGGCGGCCAATGTGCGCGTGATCGAGCCGACGGTGAACACGGCCAAGACTGTGCTGCCGCCCACAAGCGGTGATGCCGGAGACGTCATCACCTTCTCCATCACCATGAACAACCCAGTGGGCATGAACGCCGCCATTGCGCACGATGTGACCTGGAGCGATCCCATCCCGGCCAACATGACGTATGTGCCTGGCTCATTTGCTGTTGGCGCCTGCACAAGCGTGCTGCCCGTCTTGGATGAATCTGGGCCGTCTCCGTTGCTGGCTACGTGGACGTCTATCCAACCGGGCCAGAGCTGCACGCTCACCTTCCAGGCGACGATCGACTTCACCGTGTTGCCCGGCCAAACGCTGACCAACACGGCCCAAACGCGCTGGACCAGCTTGCCGGGTATAGAGATGAACCGCTCTGCGTTCAATGGCAGCTCTGATGAACGCACGGGTGTAGGCGGCCTGCTGGGCGGCGGCGCGGTAGATGATTACCGCACCGAGAGCCAGGCGACTGTGGCGGTCAACACCACCACGCCGCAGAAATTCATCCTGGCCACTTCGGAAGCACACACCACCATTGTGGCCGGTGTGTCCCGTGTGGCGATTGGCGAAATTGTGCGTTACCGCTTGGTGATCGGCCTGCCTGAGGGCACCAGCCCCAACTTCCAGATCCGTGACAACCTGCCCGTTGGCTTGTTGTTCTTGAACGACGGGACAGCCAAAGCCGCCTTTGTTTCGCATAACGGCATCACCTCCACTGCGCTGGGCATTGTCACGGCGGTGGATGACCCCAATTGCCAGATCATAGGCGACACCGCAGACGGGGTCAGCCCGGCCATCCCGGCCGCTTGCCCGCCGCTGGCGGATGTGAACATCGGCAGCAGCGACAGCACGGCCGCCAATGTGGACACTTACGCTTCGGGAACAGATCCCTTCTTTAAGCTGGGCAATCTGGCGCTGACCGACAGCGACGCCGATCCGGAGTACGTGATCATTGAGTTCAATGCGCTGGTCATGAACATTGCTGGTAATGGAACCGGCACGGACCGCAGCAACAACTTCACTGTCTTCATCAATGGCAGCCAGGTAGGCGCTAACTCTAACAGCGTAACGGTGCGCACGGCGCAACCCAACTTGTCGGTCTCCAAGGCGGATGCGTTGGATCCCTCGGAAGATGCCGGCGATGCGCTGGTCTACACGCTCACCATTGCGGCGGCCAGCGGCAACGACACGGCCACCGCCTTTGACCTGGTGATCGAGGATGTCTTGGACAGCCATCTGACGCCGGGCATCGTGAACATTGCCTCCTCGCAAGGTGCAGCCTGTGCAGGCGGCACAGCCTTTGCCACCAACGCCAATACCGTTGGGCAGACCGTCACCGTCACGGCCAGCTGTCTCGACCCAGGTGAGAGCATCACCGTCACCATTAACACCACCGTGGTGGCCAGCGCACCGGCCGGGCAGATCATCCCGAATGAATCCGAACTGACGTACACCAGCCTGCCGGGCGACTATGGCACCAGCAGCAATCCCACCGGCTCTTACCTCGGCGCACTGCCGCCCAGCTACCTGTCTGAGCCCGGGCAGACCAACGGCGAGCGCACTGGCGCTGGCACCGGTGCGAACACGTATGCCGATGCAGACGCGGTGCAGAACGCGCTGTCTGTGCCGGAGATCGAGAAGCAGCAGCCCAACCCGGCCATCTACACGATTGGCGATACGGTTGTGTACGACATCCTGGTCACGCTGCCCGAAGGCGTGACCCAGCAACTGGAAGTCTTTGATGACCTGCCCGCGGGCATGGACTATGTGAGCCACAGCCTGATCACCACGGCAGCGGCCAGCGGCGGTTTGCTGGCGGCCGACTTTGCCGGCGCGCTGCCCGTGCCTGTGCCGACGACTCCCGGCGGCAGCGGGGCCAACGTTACGCTGACCTTTGGCGACACGACCACGGCAGCAGATAACGATGCGACCAACAATCAGTTCATCGTGCGTATCACGGCGCTGGTGCTCAATGAGTACCCAATACCCAATGTCAGCGATGGGCAGGTGCTCTCCAACCGTGCCGACCTGAACTATCAAGACCCCAACACTGGCAACACGGTGACGATCACCGGCAACACGGTGACCATCATCGTGCGTGAGCCGCGCATCCAAACACTGAAGAGCGTGGTGCCGGTGGCCGCAGTGGAAGCGGGCGATGTGCTCACCTACACGGTGCGCTTCACCAACACCGGCAATGTCACCGCTTTTGATGTGGTAGCAATCGACACCTTGGCCCAGGGAACTGCCTTCACCGCCTTGCTTGGCTGTACCGACGGCGTGAACCCGATCGTCTCGCAAGTGACCGACAACGGCACCGAGCTGATCTTTGACGGCAACCCGGCGGGCGACTGGGATATTCTCCCCGGCGAATATATTGAATGCACCTACACGGTGACGGCGCAGCCCAGCCTGGTGATGGGCGGCAACCACACCAACACGGTAGACGCCAACTGGAGTACGCAGAACGGCGTCGATCCCAATGAGCGCGTCTATGACGACGACCCGATTGCCTATCCCTTTGATGGCACTCAGGACACGGATACGGCCACCTTTGCCGTAGACCTGATCGCGCTGGATAAGAGCGATAACGGCCAACTCACGGCAACCATTGGCGAGATCATTGATTACACGCTCACCATCACGGCGCCCTTGGGCACGGCTCAGAACCTGATACTGACCGACACTTTGCCTCAGGGGCTGATCTTTGTAACCGGCTCGGAAGTGGTGGGGGCAGGCATCAGTGCTCCGGCCACCTTCGATGTCAGCGTGCCCAATGATGGCAGCGCGGCGGTGACCCTCACTTGGGACTTTGGTGATGCGGTCTTCAGCGCCAACACCGTTACCATCACCTTCCAGGCGCAGGTCGCCAATACCCTGCCGAACCAACTCGGCCTGGGGCTGACCAACACCGCTGTGCTGGACTATGACGATGCGGCCGGGACGCCGGTCACCCTGTCCGATTCAGACGGGTTCACTGTGGTGGAACCGGTCGTCACCATCGACAAGACCATCACCGCGCTACCGGCGCCGGTGGATGCTGGCACCGTAGTGAGCTACCAGGTGGTCATCGAGAACAGCTCCGCCGCCAACGTAAGCACGGCCTTCGACGCGCTGTT
>JAHCIJ010000003.1 GCA_026129255.1 Anaerolineales bacterium
GCCCTCATCCACGCGCACTTCGACCCGGCCTATGCCGCGTGTACCTGCCCAGGCTACGCCGCCACACATGGCCTCGCCGTGCTCACCGGCTGCAGGGTCCACCACCACGGTATCGATCACGGATACCGTGTGCGGGAAGGCCTCACGGTCCCAGCCGCGCTCGACCCAATAGCCATCCAGCCGCTCTGGCACCATCTCGATCCACTGGATCCACTTGGGCTGCTTCATGCCATAGCGATTGGGAATATAGATGCGCAGCGGAAAGCCGTGTTCGTAAGGCAGCGGTTCATCATTCATGGCGTAGACTAGCATGGTGTGCTCGTCCTCAATGTCTGCCATGCTAACAAATTCATAGAAGCCATCGGCGGAGGTGATGTATGCGCCTGCCGCCGCGCGTTGGATACCCGCCAGAGCCAGCACATCCTTGAAACGCACGCCGGTCCAGCGCGAAGAGCTGGTGAGGTCGCCACCCACTGGGTTCGAAATACACTGCATAGTGAGGATCTGTGTTTGAGATGGCATGTCGCGCAACTCATCCAGCGAGAGCACTTGCGGCGTATCTACCATGCCAGCAATCTGCAGACGCCAGGAGGCGCCATCCAATTGTGGGGGGCGCGTGTTGATGTCTATGCGGTAAAAGTCGTCATTGGCGGTGAGCTCGGGCCGCGTACCGCGCACCGGCGCCGGGCGCTCCGCTAACGCCTCGGGGCTGGGAGACTGCGCCGGGCCATTGGTCAGGCGCGCCCCAAACGGATCGTCCGGGCTGGCGGGCACAGGTGTGCTGGCCACACGCGGTGGCATGGCCTGCGCGCCGAAGAGGCGGCTGGCGCCCCAGGCGCCCAACGCGGTTACGGCGAGACCAGCGCCACTCACAGCCAAAAACTGGCGGCGGGTGAGCTGCTGCGTGTCCGTGTGCAGCTTGGCGGCATAGGCTTCCACTAAGCATGCGGTCAGCCAGCCCCACAGCAGGTACAACAGCCCAAGTGCCAGGCTGCCTAAACCCGTAGCGATCCCCAGCTGAGTGTGTACGGTAAGCATTAACGCCAGGAGCAACAAGCCACCCACCAACCCGATAGAGCGAATGTTACGTGTGCGCTGCAGCCAGGCCAACAGCACGCCGAAGGCCGCGCCGGCGAGGATAAATTGCACAACTGCAATCGCTTGCTCAGCCAGCTTGGCGGCGGTGGAGGTATCGCCAACGGGGAGTACGCGCTGCAGGATCTGGATCACGGCCACCATGCTGGCGATGACAAAGCGAATCAAGCCGCCCGGCAGTACGCGCGCCATGAGATCAAAAATATCAAAGGGCAGGAAGGGCGTACCGAGCAAGGGCTCGGTGAATGCCAGGACACCCACCAGCGCAGCCGTGGTCAGTGCGCCAAACACGGCGCCAGCCCACAAGGGCGAGAGGTCACGAGAGTTGGGCATGACTGAGATTATAGGGTTTTGCTATACAGATGGGGGGTGTTCAGACAACTCGTCGGCGCAGCAAATGGCACTTTAAATGACAAGCGCCCAGGTGAGGGGGGCACCCGGACGCTCGTCAATTGGGATTATAGCGTTTGTGAAACTTGTGTCAAGGGATATGCGGAACTCTAATTTTTTGCGACACTACCTTGTTGAGTTTCGTTACCCGGCGGAACGGGTAGCACTCTCAGGCATAGCGCCGCCAGGCGATGCGTACATGCCTTTGGGGGATACAGCACACCTCATGCTGGAGTTTCGTTACTCGGCGTTGCCGAGTAGAAACTCCCAGGCGTGGCGGCGTCAGCCGCCACATAGATGCCCCCTTCGGAGACGTGCAGTCAAAAGCAACAATGTTGGAGTTGCGTAACCGAGCGAAGCTCGGTAGCAACTCCTAGGCGTAGCGCCGTCAGGCGCTACATATGCCCCAGGTGGGACTCGAACCCACAGCCTTAGCCTTAGGAGTGCTCTGCTCTATCCATTTGAGCTACCGGGGCCTTACGCTCGCCTACGGCGAGCGTTTGTAGTTCCTGGTGGGCTGCGCCCACCTACGGAACTACGCCTGCAGTGTACCAATCATCTGCTAGCGAGGCTACGCCCGCCCACGGAACTACGCACACAAGTGTACACAAAACAAGTGGCGGTTGCTACTTACCCTTCCATTCCGGCTTGCGCTTCTCGCTGAAGGCGCGCATGCCTTCTTTCTGATCCTCGGAGGCGAACAAGAAATAGAAGGCCTGGCGCTCTTCCTGGATGCCGTCACCCAGGTGCGTTTCAAAGGCGCGGTTGACGGCTTCTTTGCCCAGGCGCACGGCCAAGGGGGCGCGGGCGGCGATCTCGCTGGCCAGCTGCATTGCCTCTTCTAAATAGCGCTCCACCGGCACCACTGTGTTGACCAGGCCGCGGCGCAACGCGTCCTCAGCGGTGAGGGTGCGGTTGTTGAGCACCATTTCCATCGCCAGCGCTTTGCCGACCGCGCGCGTCAGGCGCTGCGTGCCGCCCGCGCCGGGGATGACGCCCAGGTTGATCTCGGGCTGGCCAAAGCGGGCGCTCTCCGAGGCCACGATCATGTCACAAGACATGGCCAGCTCATGGCCGCCGCCCAAGCACCAGCCTGACACCGCGGCAATGATCGGCTTGGTGATCTTCTGGATGCGGTCAAACGGCGAGATATGGCCGCGCAGCAACAGCTCCACCGAAGACGCTTCGGCCATCTCTTTGATGTCTGCACCGGCGGCGAAGGCACGCTGGTCACCGGTGATGACAAAGGCGCCGACGCTGTCATCTGTATCGAGCTGCTCCAACGTATCCATCAGCTCGATCATCAACGCGCTATTGAGCGCGTTCATTGCTTCGGGGCGGTTCAGTGTGAGCAGTGCTACACGCTGGCGCACCTCAACCACAATAAGCTGCTTGTCTTCACTGGCCATAGGAGTCCTCCAAGCGGATCTAAGTGATTGTACTGGCGAGCCGAGTACTCAGGCCAGGGCGGCCAACAGCGATTGTGCGCTGGCATCCGGCTGCCATACCAGGCGGATGTTGTGCGCAGCCAGCTCGGCCGCGGCCGCCAGCGCCAGCGCTTGCAGCCCGGCATTCGCCGCCGCAAACACCGGCGAGCCATTGCCCTCAACGCCTGCATAGACCACAACGCCGTTGCCCAGCTCACGCATGACGCGGCCGACCGATTGCGTGATCAAGAAACCTGCGGTCAGCGTGGCATCCACGCCGCGGTGCCAATCCCATTCATCGAGGTCCAGCAGATTGCCCTCCGGCTGCACGCTGGGGATGAACACCAGTGCATCCACGCGGCCCCAGCGCTCAAGCACGCCTTGCAGCATGGTCTGTAGCGCCAGCTTGCGCGTCAGGTCAGCAGCATCTGCTGCGGCTTGGCCGCCGCCCGCAATGATCTCCTCGGCCAGCGGCTGTACGCGCGTAGGCAGCAAATCATTCAGCGCTACGCGCCACCCCTGAGCGGCCAGTTGGCGAGCCAGGTCGTGGCCCAAAGCTGTACCGGCCCCCACCAGCAACACAACGTGTTCATTCATTGTTGCCCACCAGTTCCCAATCTTCGAAGGTCATTACATCTTCACACACCGGCACTTCACGCGGGTTGTTGGTGTGATCCAGTTTCATATTGAAATAGGGCGACGGGTCATAGGTGTTATGGATGCGTGTCTCGTTCAAGAAATCTCCTTGGCCGTCATCCTTTACGATGGAAAAATGCAAGTGCAGCCCGGTCGGTGCGCCAGGGTCGCCAGAATAGTTGCCCATGTAACCGAGGAACGTACCCGCCTCAACGTAGACTTCACTGGTGCCGGGCGGGAAGTCCTCCGAAACAAAACTCTCACCGTCTACATTGGCGAGGTGCGTATAGTAGGTCCAGATCTGGCGGCCAGGCTGCAGCGGGTCACTCGGAATGCGAATGATGACCGTGGAGCGCCAATCTTCGAGGCGGCTTAAGTAACCCGGATAGGCCGCGTACACCGGCGTGACACCAGGTTGCGTACCAGAGAAAATATCCAAACCAGAATGGGTGTGGCCAAAACGATACGACTGTTGCCACAAACCTAGAATTACGCCATGGGTGGGAAAGGCAAAGGGTGCATCGCCGCAGTGCATACCCGGCTCCAGGGCATATTGTTCAAAGAGCGTACGGTTAGTATGAATTTCGCGGAACAAGGCCCAGCGGCCCGCGGCGGGTACATAGCGATTGTAAATAAACACACCGGCGGTGATTATCAGCACCAATGCCAGCAAACCTGCCAGCACCAGCCAATAGCGGGGCTTCATGCCCGGTCTCCGGGCGGAGCCTCGGCGCTGCCGCGGCGGAAGTGGGCCAGCTCATCCTGCATGTGGTCAGCGAACAGCAGGGTCACTTTGCCGCCGCTGATCTCCTGCAGCACCTGGCCGGCACGCTCACCTTCCGGGGAGCCCATCGCTTCGGCTACCGCCGCCAGCGAGTCAAAGAACAACTCGTGCACCAAATGCACGGGATAGCTGCCGTGCAGCACCCGGTCCACCCGGCTGGTGACTTCGCGGCGCAAGCCGGGCATCTTTTCCGCCTCAGCCAGGAACAGCGGCCAGTGGCTGTCAAAATGAGCCGCATCCTCTTGCGGCTCCACCAGGATGACTAATTTGTACATAGGCGCGGCATTATAACCTCGCGCCTCCGGCCATGTTTTTGTGGCCCAAAGCTATACAGCAATCGATTTTTGCGTATGGTAAACTACGCGCGCAAGTGACATACACATGGACGACAAGATAACGATCATTGAAGGTCCCCCGCCCACATTCGAAGTTGTGGACGAGGGCTGGTCTACGGGGGTTCTCGAAGGCCCAACCCTGTACGGAGTAGCACTCACCCATTTGCGCACCTTCAACGGCGGCGAATTGGTCGAGCGTTGCTACCGCGCTTGGAAGAAGCGCCAGGCGATCACCTTGGAATACCGCGACGAAGACGGCAACAATAAGACCGCCCCGATCGTGGCGGCGCGCAGCGCCAACACAGACGAGGGCGAGATGCTGATGCTGTGGGTGCGCCTGCCAGACGAAGAGATCGAGCTCGCCATCGACTTTGATGACGAGGATGGCGACGAAGACAGCGACGACTTCGAAGCGCTCCCCTAAACGCTCAGTTTCACCCATTACAATTCAATCGAATATTCTCTTGTGGAGGCGTCATGACCGATGCAATGATTGCGCGTGAGCTCAAAGAAGGCGTGCTGATCCTTACCCTGGACCGCCCAAAGGCCAATGCCTTTACCACCCCCATGGCGATCGAACTGCAAAACGCCCTTAAGGACGCTAAGAAGGACAAGGCCGTGCGCAGCGTATTGCTGCAGGCCAATGGCAAGTTGTTCAGCGCCGGGCAAGACGTAACCGAGTTCGGCGGCGAGGGGCATGTCTCCTTCCGCAAGCATCTGCAAAAGACCTACAACCCCCTGGTGCTACAAATGCGCCAGCTGGAGAAGCCTATCCTGGCTTCCATTCAGGGCGCCGCAGCTGGCGCCGCCCTGGGCCTGGCGCTGGCATGCGATCTGCGCATTGGCTCGCCCGAGGCGCGCTTTGTGATCGGTTTCAGCGGCATCGGCTTGGCGCCTGATTCCGCCGTGTCGCTCATGCTGCCAACCATCATCGGCCTCGGCCGCGCTACGCAGACAGCCTTCTACAACGACCCGATCACCGCCGAGCAGGCATTGGAATGGGGCTTGCTCAACGCCATCGTACCGGCCGAGCAGTTGCAGCAAACCGCCTGGGAGTGGTCTCTGCGCCTGGCGCAAGGACCAACCAACGCCATGGGCCTCACCAAGCGCGCCTTCAACAAAGCACTGCTCGCTAACTTAGAAGAAATTCTGGATTATGAGGCGCACAATCAAGAGATCGCCGGCGAAGGCAGCGACCATAAGGAAGGCCTGGCCGCATTTGTGGAGAAGCGCGCTCCGGATTACGCCAAGGCCGCTAGCCAGAGCTAGAGCCCAGCCAAACGGGAATCCACAATCTTGATGGCGGCCAGCCCGCCAAACACCAAGAGTACAGCTGCACAAGCCAATACGGTCTTGCGCGCATCTGGCTTCAAGTACTTCACGTGGCCACGCGCCATCAGCTTGAAGTCAGGCTCCGCCAGCGCAGCAAACAGCGCGCCGCCGAGCAGGCCGCCCAAGTGTCCCCAGTTATCCACGCCTTGGCGTAGCAACCCAGGAAAGAACAGGGCTGCGGCCAATATCAACATGCTTGTCCATTGGTGATTGCCGTAATGATCACGTTGGCGATAATGTGCCACTACTTCTGCGCCAATAATGCCAAAGACCGCTCCTGAGGCTCCCAGCGCCGGATTGGGTGCAAGTAAAAACGAAATCACACATCCGGCAAATCCGCTCAACAGATACAGCGCCAGAAAGGCAAAGCGGCGGTAGCGAAACTTGACTCCCTGCCCAAACAGGAACAGGGCATACATGTTATGGAGAATATGTGCCAGGTCTGCATGCAGGAATATGGGCGTCACTAACCGCCATACCTGACCATCCACAATGAGCTCATTGAGCTTAATACCCCAGCAAAACGGTAAATTTTGGCAGGCATACCCACCCGCCCGCAGGGCCCTGTCAACCACCAAGTCCGGGCACACGATCTTCTGCCCGCATACACGGCTGACCACCAACCTGTGATTTGCCGTGGTGTGCTGCAGGATAAAGATCAAGCCCGTCAGCGCGATCACGAGATACAGCCCCAAGGGGTGCCCTGGGGCCGTTAGCCACCACCTACGGCTGTGCTTGCTTACAACACGGCGTTTTTGCGTGGCCACCAATCCCCCGTCAACATTGATTTACGCCAGCAGCTTACCGGCTGCCGCCGCCCCAAAAATGAGGAGCACAGCCAATACACCCAGCCACACCTGGTTGGGCGTATTGGTATCTACCAGCTTCATGCGCTCACCTTGCTCTTGCAACTCAAACACCGGGCCGCTCAGATAGGTGAAGACCAGGCCGCCCAGCAGGCCGCCAAAATGACCCCAGTTATCAATGCCAGGCGAAAGACCGATGATGAAGTTGATCGCCGCGATCTGCAGGATGCTACGCATCACCGCCTGGGCACGCTGGCCGAAGACGCGTTGATTGCGGTAGGCAAAGACGGCGTGGGCCGCCAGCAGGCCAAACACGGCCGAAGAGGCGCCTAACGAGGCGGCATCACTCATGACAAATGAGAGCACATTGCCAGCAAAGCCACTCACCAAATACAAGGCAAAAAATGAGAAGTGGCCAAACATGCGCTCCAGCTCCGGGCCGAGCGCATACAGCGCATACATATTGAAAGCAATGTGCACCAGGCTGGCATGCAGCAAAATGGGTGTGATCAGACGCCACCACTGGCCCTGGACGATTAGCGGATTGACCTTCATACCGAAACAGGCCGGTAGATCAGGTGAAAGAAAGAAGGAACACTGCCCCAGATCCAGAAAGCCGCTGGCGGTGAGTGTTTGCAGCAGATACACCAGAGCAGTGACTGCCAGAATGCTGAAGACTACGATGGGCTTGCGTTGCGGCATGCGGATCGGCACGCGTCGCGGGCGGATGCGCCCTAGAGGTTGTGGCGCTTCGCTATTTAGCTCGGGCGCCGTGTCCTCGGGCCGCTCGCTCACAGTTGCACGCGCCGTGGGTTTACGCGGTGGTGCTCCGCGGAGATGATGTCTTCAATACGGTCCACTGTGTCATCCAACTCGCCATCACGATTGACGACTACGTAATCAAACTCGTCAATACGCTTGAACTCCTGGCGAGCGGTGGCAATGCGCAGCTTGAGGTTCTCTGGCGTCTCGGTCTTGCGGCGCTCCAAACGCTCCACGAGTTCGTCTTCACTGGAGGTGGTGATGAACACCAAGATAGCCTCTGGCGAGATCTTGCGCACAGTGGCGGCGCCTTGCACATCCACGCGCATGACGACATCTTTGCCACTGGAGAGCGCTTTGCGCACCTGATCCTTGGGGATGCCTTTGTAGTCGTTGTACACAATGGCATATTCCAGCAACTCTTCTTTTTCGATCAGACCGGCAAATTCCTCACGGCTGACGAAGAGGTAATCCACGCCATCGCGCTCTTCGGGGCGCGGCGGGCGCGTGGTTGCAGTGACAACAAAGTGGAAGGGCAAACCGCGCTGCTTCATGATCTCAAGCACGCTATCTTTGCCGACACCAGAGGGGCCGGAGATAACGATCAGCAGGGGTTCGTTTACGGGGCCGAATTCAGGGCTAGAGTTGCTCATGTGCGCCAGATTATACAAGGCGCTACTTGCTTTTTAAGCGGTCGAGCACAACCTGGGCCAGGTTGGCCGCCACCTCATCAGGCGTGCGAGCGGCATCCACTACTTCCCAGCGCTGCGGCTCGGCGGCGATCAATGCCTTATAGCCTGCGTAGACGCGCTCATGGAATTCCAGCTTGTAGTCATCCAGGCGGTTCCAATTGCCATCCGCATCACGGCGGCGCAAGCCATCCTGCGGCTTGATGTCCAGGAATACGGTGAGGTCTGGCTTCAGACCGCCGGTGGCAAAGCGCACCAACTCGGCCAGTTGCGCCAGATCCATCTCGTGGCCATAGCCCTGATAGGCCATGGTGCTATCCGCATAGCGGTCGCACAGCACCACCTGCCCATCGGCCAGCGCCGGGCGGATGACCTCATCCACCAATTGGGCACGCGAAGCTTGGAAGAGCAGGATTTCGCTGCGCGGCTGCATGGTCTTGTTGCCCAGGTCGAACAATACTTTACGGATCTGGTCGCCGATAGGCGTACCGCCGGGCTCGCGCGTGGTCAGCACCTGGTGGCCTGCGGCACGTAAGGCATCCGCCAGGCGCGGGATCTGTGAGGTCTTGCCGCTGCCCTCCGGGCCTTCCAGCGTGATGAACATGCCGGGCTAAAACCCTTCCAGCTTGGAGAGGTCGGCCACGCCATGGGCCAGGGCAGCTACACGCTGCAGCAGACCCAGGCGGTTGCGGCGCACGGCCGCATCTTCGGACATCACCATGACCTTATCGAAGAAGGTGTTGATGGCCGGGATCATGGGTGCAAAGGCGGCCAGCATGTCGTCCACTGAGCCAGCTGCCCGCGGCGCGGCTTCGGCGGCTTGCACGGCCGCCAGCAGACCGCGTTCGGCATCATCCGCTAATGCGGCTTCATCTACGGTGTAGGTTTCGCTCAGATCGCGCGTGATACGCACGCAGCGCGCAAAAGCGGCCAGCGTCTGCGGCCAGTCAGCCTTGGCGCTGTGCGCCGCCAGTTGGCGGATGGCACGCGCCGCGGCGGCCGGGTTGTGGCCCTGCGCCGCCAGCACTGCATCAACCACATCATGGCGCTCGCCGTTCTCAAGCAGCAAGGCGCGCAAGCGGCCGATGATGAAGTCCAGCGTGTCTTGCAATACCTTGCCGTCCACAGCCACAGGCTGCCCGGTGGCGGCGCGCTCGATACCCTGGCGCAGGTCAAAGTCCAGCTCCCAGGCCATCAGGTTCTGCACCAGACCGATAGCTGCACGGCGCTGGGCAAAAGGATCCTTGGCGCCGGTAGGCGCCAGCCCCACGGCGAACAAGCCAGTCAAACTGTCCAGCCGGTCAGCCAGGCCTACGGCGAGGCCAGCCTTGCTCTTGGGCGTGCTGTCGCCCGCATAGCGCGGCAGGTAGTGCTCGTAGATGGCCTCGGCTACCGCAGGGGGCTCACCGGATTCGAGCGCATAGGTGCGCCCGATCACACCCTGCAGCGAGGTCATCTCGATCACCATCTTGGTCACCAGATCGGCCTTGCTGAGCTGGGCGGCGCGAAGGGCCGTTTGGCTCGCGTCTGCATCCAAGCCCAGCGTCGGGCTGAGCTGGCGCGTGAGCTCGGCCACGCGCTGCGCCTTGTCCCACATGGAGCCGAGCTCTTTTTGGAAGGTGAGCTGCTTGAGCCCATCCACATAGTACGAGAGCGGGTGCTCGCGGTCTTTGCGGATGAAGTAGGCTGCATCCGCAAAACGGGCACGCAACACAGCGGCGTTACCCGCTGTGACCGCCTTGGCATCGATCTCGCCATTGGCTACCGCAATAAAATGATTTAGCAGCTTGCCATCTTTTTCCACCGGGAAGTAGCGTTGGTGCTTCTTCATCACACCGATGAGTACTTGCTGCGGCAAGTCCAGATAGGCAGCCTCAAATTCACCAAGCAGGGCGGTTGGCGCCTCGACCAGATGGGTCACTTCATCCAGCAGAGCGGGATCATCCGGCGTAGTGCCGCCAGCCTTGGCGGCCAGCTTGGTGATCTGGCTGTGGATCGTGGCCTTGCGCTGCGCCACATCCAGCAAGATGCCCTCTTTCTTCAGCTTGGCCAAATAATCCTTGGCGCTGCTCACGGCAAACTGCTCCGCGCTCGAGCGCACAGCGCTTAGGCGCAGGCCGCGGCTGCTCTTGGTCGAATGCACGCCTGCGTATTCAAAGGGCACCAGCGCCTCGCCATGCAGCGCCAGCAGCCAGCGCACCGGCCGCGAGAAGGCGACGCCGCTGGCGTTCCAACGCATGGACTTTTCGAATTTCAGCGCAGCGATCAGTTCAGGTAGTTTTTCCGCCAGCACCTCTGCAGCCATACGGCCTTTGCGCTCCACGCGCGCTACGGCGTACTCACCGCCGTCGATCGTCTCGACCGTGAGCGCTGAGGCGGGCAGCCCCTGGCTGCGGGCAAAGCCTTGGGCGGCCGGGGTTGGCGTGCCGTCCGCGCCAAAAGCGCGGGCGGCCGGCGGCCCCTTCACCACCTGGCTGAGATCCGGCTGCTTGGGCGCCAGACTGCTGACCAGGGCGGCCAAGCGGCGCGGCGTGCCCTGCACGGTGATGTCTCTATGCTGCAAATGTTCGGCGGCCAGCAGTTGCTCCAGGCTGGCAGCGAGTTGCTCAATCGCCGAGGTCAGGTCATCGGGCGGCAGCTCTTCGGTACCGATCTCCAGCAAAAAGTCGCTGGCGGTCTTGGGGCCAGTGATTTTCACGGGCTTTGCAGCTGGCTTGGCGTCAGGAGCCTCAGATAGCCAAGGATATTCCTCACGCTGGCGCTCGGCGGCATACGCCTCCGCCACGCGGCTGGCCAGTGCGCGCATACGGCGGAAGTAAGCTTGACGCTCCGTGACGCCGATGGCGCCGCGCGCGTCCAGAACATTGAAGGCGTGCGAGGTGCGCAGCATGTAATCGTAGGCGGGCAGCAGCAGGCCGCTGTCCAACGCGGCCTGGCCCTCGGCCTCGTACAAGTCATACAGTTGGCGCAGGCGCTCCACATCGGCGATCTCAAAGTAGTACTTGCTTTGCTCGCGCTCAGCCTGCATGTTGAGATCGCCCCAACTGCGTTCCTCACTCCAGCGTACATCGCCTACATAGTTGACGTCTTGCAACGCCATGGCGATGCGGTCAAGGCCGTAGGTGATCTCTACCGAGACCGGCTCCAGCGTGATACCACCCGCCTGCTGGAAGTAGGTGAACTGGGTGATCTCTAGACCATCCAGCCACACCTCCCAACCCAAACCCCAGGCACCCAACGCCGGCGAAGCCCAGTTATCTTCCACAAAGCGGATGTCGTGTTTGTGCACGTCAATGCCAATGGCCTGCAGCGAACGTAGGTACATCTCCTGCGGGTTGCCGGGGTCTGGCTTGAGGATGACTTGAAATTGGTGGTGCTGCTGTAGACGATTGGGGTTCTCGCCGTAGCGGCCATCGTCGGGGCGCACGGAAGGCTCCACATAGGCCACATTCCACGGCTCCGGCCCGATGACGCGCAAGAAGGTGGCCGGGTTCATCGTGCCGGCACCCACCTGCTGGCTGTAGGGCTGCCACAGCACACACCCCTGCTCCATCCAGTACTGCTGCAAAGCCATGACGATGGACTGAAAGTCGCGCGGTGCAGTCGCCTGCCTGGGCAGAGATTGTTTGCGCGCAGTAGCAGATCTGCCAGGGGTCTGCTTTACCTTCGCTGTGGTTTTCTTTGTAGCACGTGTGGTTGTCTTCTTTTTTGCCATGTGAACGCTTATTATAAACGGCGCAGCTTTAGCCTTCGTGCTTCGGCCCTCATCCCTCATATAATCCCTCCATGCGCATCCTCTACGATGGCTGGCCGCTGGCCCACGCACCACTGAGCCCGACCGCCACGCACCTGCGTGAGCTGCTCACCGCAGCCCCCGCCGAGGCCGAACTACTGCTGGCGCTGCCCGCCCCGGCGAGCGAAAGCTTGCCCGTAGGTGTGCAATCCATCCAGGCCGCGGTGCGTGACCGCGGCGACTGGGAGCAGAACCGCCTGCAAGCCCTAGCCGCCGAGCACAACGCGGCGGCCATCCACACCACCGCCAACGCCGCCTCGCTACTGGGCAAAGTGCCCACGCTGGTCAGCCCGGCGGAGTACACGGAGGCTGCCGCGGGCCGCGGCCGTATGGCCGCGGCCCAGGCGCACGGCGGCCTGGCACGCGCCCACATCCTGTGGCCGAGTGATCTGCCCGCCCCGGCTCACTCCGCTGCGCTGTCCTCATTGCCGCCCGTCGCCAGCCGCACGGCAGGCAGCCTGCCTATCAGCGCCCCGGAGGAGTTTGTGCTGTATTACGGCTCGGGCCAGCCGCAGGCACTGCTGCGCCTGCTCAAAGCGTGGACATGGGCAGCGGGCTCCATCGGCGAGATCTACCCGCTGGTGATTGCCGGGCTGGATGCACAGCAAACCCAGTGGCTGCACACACAACTTCCCATTTTTGATCTGCAAGAGTTCGTGCAGCTTATTCAAGCCAGCCCTAGCGAGCTGCATGCGCTAGTGCAACACAGCACGGCCTTTATCCACCCTGAGGCGCCGCCCGCCTGGGGTAGCGGCCTGCGCCTGGCCCTGGCCCACGGCAAAGCCATCGTGGCCCTGCAAGAGCCACTGACCGAGGCGATGTTGGACACGGCAGGCTACTTGGTTGCGGAACATGACACGCGCAGCTTAGGCGCCGCCATCCTCACTGTGGTCGTGGAGGAAGGTATGCGCGCCGCGTTGGAACAGCAGGCGGCGCAAAAAAGCGCCAGCTGGAACGCTGGCGCTTTTGGAATTGCATTACAAAGCGTGTATACGAGCTTGGTCTAGAAACGGCGGCGGGAGAGCTGCCAGCTGTACATCGCCAGCGCACCACCCCCCAACAGCAACACAATACCCAGCAGCCCCATCAACGGGGAAGGCGGGCCGCCTTCTTCCGGCGAAAGGATGCTCAACCCACTGGAGGAGCCGACCTGGGCGCCAAAGTTGAGGCTGGTTTCATCGCCCGCATTCAGCGGGATGGTAGCGCTCTGCGCCGTGGTGGGGTTGTAACCCTGCGGCGCCGCTACACTCACCGTGTATTCGCCGCCGGGCAGATCAGTAAAGCACACCGCCACTGGCAGGCCATTGGCGTCTGTCTGCTGCACGGTGTCGCCTGTGCGCGAAGCCAGGCCGGTGCGCTCGCTCACGCTAGCCGCGCCGCCGGGGATACCGAATTCAGTATCCTGGCGCATGGCATCCCCGTTCACATCGTCAAACAGCAGTACACAGATGGAACCGGTGCCCGGCATGCCTTCAGGTGTGCCCGTGGCAACCACTTCAGAAGTTGGCTCAGTCGTAGGCGGCGCCTCAGTGACCACCGCCAGGATGACGGTTTCACCCTCTTGCAGCACCTTGTCGGCACTCCAGGCGTTCAGAATGCGCAGTTGCTCAATGGCAATATTGAATTTCCCTGCGATCAACCATGGCGAATCGCCGGGCAGGGCCGTATACAGCACGCGGCCATCCGGCCCGGGTTCTGGCAAGGGCTGCGGCGTGGCTTGGAACAGTGGGGAGGCGGCCGCCTGGCTGGGCAGGGCGGAGAGCGCCACTACAGCCAACAGGCTGGCAATCAACAAAAGCAGGGGGAGTTTTCTCAACAGCTGCTTATTCATGTGCATAAAAAGATTATATCAACGCGGCACTATAATTGATTTGAGGCATATGAGCGCCCACGCTGTGCACCTCCCTGCCTATACCCGCCCTGCCAACCTGCGCCCTTTTGACGTACGCCGAGATCTGCTGGCCGTCGCCGACCTGGTGGAGCTGTGCTTCGCCCCCACACTGGATTCGGACGGCCGCCAATACATCCTGCAGATGCGCCAGGCGGCCCGCGCCGGGCGCTGGCTGCCGGCCCAGCCCGCAGGGCTGGATGCGCCGCTAATGGGGATGGTGTGGATCGAAGACGGAGTGCTGGTGGGCAACCTCAGCCTGATCCCACAGTACCGCGGCGGCAAAACCCGCTATCTCATCGCCAATGTGGCTGTACACCCCAAGTACCAGGGCCGCGGCATTGCCCGCCAGCTCACGCTGGCCGCCCTGCAGGATGTGCGCAACCGCGGCCGACACGAGACCTGGCTACAGGTGGAGCACAAGAACAGCATTGCGGTGAACTTGTACTCTCACATTGGCTTTACAGAGCAGATGCGCCGCACCAGTTGGCGAGCCCGGCCCCCTGAGGCCGCCACACGCCACGTGGGTGTACGCCAACGCCACAAGGTTGATTGGGAGCAGCAAGTCGCCTGGCTGGATGCGATCTATCCCGAAGCGATGCGCTGGCAGCTACCCCTACACATGAGCACGCTGGAACCCGGCCTCAAAGGCGGTTTGCAGCGTATCTTCGGCCAGCAGCGCACTCTGCAATGGGCCGCCGAGCAAGGCGGCGACCTGCAGGCGGTACTCACCTGGCAAAGCTCCTCGTTGGGGGCAGACCGCCTGTGGCTGGCGGCAGACCCCAACGATGCGCAGTTGCCCATGGCCAGCTTACTGGCCGCCGCCAGCCGCGAGCTCGACCCGGATCGCATGCTGGCGCTCAACTATCCCGCCGGCCACGCCACCGAGGCGCTTCAAGCCGCCGGCTTCACTGATCTGCGCACCCTGATCTGGATGCGCTTCCCCTGGGAGGTTCTTTCTTGACACTGCACACACAAGACGAGTTGCGCAATTTACTGCAGAACGCCCGCACGATCGCGGTAGTAGGCCATTCAGACAAGCCCTATCGCACCAGTTATCGCATCGCCAGCTATTTGCGTGAAGCGGGCTACGAAGTCTACGCAGTAAACCCCGCCATCACAGAAGTGGATGGGCAGCCGGTCTACCCAGACCTGGCCTCTGTGCCGGTTCCGATCGATATTGTGGATGTCTTCCGCCGCTCAGAATATCTTCAGGGCGTTGTGGAAGACGCCATCCAGGTGGGCGCCAAGGCTGTGTGGGCGCAGGTGGGTGTGGAGGATGCGCAAGCTGCCGCAACCGCCGAGGCGGCGGGGCTGCCCATCGTGATGGACCGCTGCATCATGGTGGACCACCGCAGCCTGCTTGGGTGAGATTACGCACAAAAAAGGCCCGCCTTTCAGGCGGGCCTTTTTTTATTCGCGCAATAGTCTGTTACTCGTTCCCTTGCACACGCACAAAGTACACGTTGGTTTGATCATTATCGCCTGGGCTGGCCACGATCAGCAGCAGGGCCTCACCAGTGCCCTCCTGCTTGCTGAAGACGCAGACCAAGCCATCCAGGCCCTGCTCAGAACCGTTGAAACAATTGGTGTCGTTCTCGGTATCCCAGTCTTCGAAGTGCATGCGGTCAGCTGAATAAAATGCCTGCACATCGGCGGCAGTGCGCGTGGTCGTGAATGTAATGATGTCCATATCTCCGCCGCCGGCATCGCTGAGCGCCTGGCCGACAACGAACTGCAGGAACATACGCATGGCAAAGGGCATCGCCTGGCTGGAATCATCCAGGCCATCCATGCGCGGCACATCTGCCCACAAGTTGGAGCTACCACCGCCACCGCCCAATAATCCCTGCAGCGGGTTGGTGATACCACAGGCCAGCGAGACGACTGCCAGTACAGTCACAACAAGCAAGATTCGTTTAGTTGGCATAGCTTTTCTCCTCAGGTATGGCGAAGTTTTATTCATTGTTATATGTCAACGTCAAAACATCAACCCTGAAACGGGGCAATATCCAAGCTAACAAAAAGCCCCTGCCGTTGGCAGGGGCTTTTTATGTGTTGCTGACAGCCGTCACTTTTTCTTTGTAGTGGCTTCTCGTCCCCATGGGGTTCCCAGCCAGGGGAGCAGGAAGTAGTCCAGGCCAATGTAACCAGCGATCTTCCAGCCCATGATCAGGCCCAGGGCCGCCACAAAGAGCAGCGGGTTCGTGCTGGCAGAACCGGCCAGCATGAAGTTGAAGTTCATGAAGCCACCGAAGAAGGCGGCAATGCCCGTGAAGGCGCCCAAGATGAGGGCAATACCAACCAGCACCTCACCGTAGGAGATCAACTTGGCAAACCAGGTGTAGGCTTCCGTGTCCAGCATGAACTGCAGGAAGTCACGATACCAGTCGAACGAGATGGGCGGGCGGCCGGTCTCCGGAATAGCGACGGCACCAGTCCAGTAACCCTTCAGCGCATCGCCGGTCTGCGTCCAGGCTGGGTTGCTGATCTTGCCCAGGCCGGATTGCAGCCACTCGTAGCCGAGCCAAATACGCACCGCCAACCACAGCCAAGCCATACGAACATCATTGAATAAGAACTTAGCGAACGGGGGGTCTTGGATGAGGCGACCCTTTTGCAAAACAGAGCTCATTTCTTCCTCCTGGGTTTGCTCTTTTGGCAAACCCGTGAACTAAAAAGTTGCACATACTTTATGCGCGATGGCTACCCCACACTAGGGACATTGTTCCCAGGCTTTGTCCCAAATTTTCTGGGAACAACCTTGCCCCGAACGCATTGGATCAGGGACAATCTACAGGATTTTGATGCATTCGTCATCTGTGAAATCAGGCTTTCCTTATGTATTATCTCCTACATGAATGCAGCGCATACATCATTCGCCTCAAAATACATCACGGCTGAAGAAGCAGTCCGCCGCATCCCATCAGGGGCGCGCATTTATCTCGGTGGCGGCGCGGGCTTCCCCCAGGAGATCGAGCGGGCCATGGTGACTTGTGCCGCCTCACTTGAGAATGTGGAGGTGGTGCATGTGCTGACCTTCGCGGGGGGCGAATACCTGGAGCCGCGTTTTAGCAATAGCTACCGCCACCGTGCCCTTTTCATCGGGGCACCGGCTCGCAAAGCGGTTAACGAAGGCCGAGCGGATTACATTCCTATCTTTTTATCCGAGATCCCGGCGCTGTTCCGTGATGGGCAGCTCCCGCTGGATATTGCCTTCATCCAGGTCTCTCCACCGGACCAGCATGGCTTCTGCTCCTACGGGGTCGAGGTGGGTGTGACCAAGCCCGCCGCTGAGGCGGCGACCTTGGTCATTGCCGAGGTCAACCCGCAGATGCCGCGCGTGCTGGGTGACTCCTTCATCCATGTCAGCGATATTGATCATCTGGTGGAGGTGAACTACGCGCTGCCCGAGGCGGTGCACAAGAGCATCACGCCGGAGCAAGAGACTATCGGGGAATTGGTGGCCGACCTGATCCCAGACGAGGCCACCTTGCAACTGGGCATCGGCGCGCTGCCCAATGCAGTGCTGGCCAAGCTGGGTGATAAGCGCAACCTGGGCATCCACAGCGAGTTATTCTCAGACGGCGTGGTGGATCTGGTGGAGCAGGGTGTGGTGACCAACGCCGCCAAGACCCTACACCCCGGCAAGATCGTAGGCGGCTTCCTGTTTGGCTCCAAGCGGCTGTATGACTTTGTGCAAGACAATGCCATGATCGAGTTGCACCCCACAGATTATGTGAATGATCCGTTCGTGATCGCCCAAAACTACAAGATGACCTCGATCAATTCAGCCATCGAGGTGGATGTGAGCGGCCAGGTGTGCGCCGACTCGATGGGCGGCTATTTCTATAGCGGCATCGGCGGCCAGGTGGATTTCTTCCGCGGTGCGGTGCGCTCCAAGGGCGGCAAAGCCATCGTGGCGCTGCCGGCGCTGGCGCGTGGCGACATCTCGCGCATTGTGCCACGCCTGCGTGAAGGCGCTGGCGTGGTGACCTCGCGCGGCGATGTGCACTATGTGGTCACTGAATTTGGCGTGGCTTCGCTGCACGGCAAAAGCGTGCGCGAGCGCGCCAGCGAGCTGATCAATGTGGCTCACCCTGAGCACCGCGAAGAACTGCGCTACTTTATGCACCAGCAGGGCTGGTAGGCGCCGGCTGCAAAGGCATCTGTACCCGCAAATGCGTGCCCTGGCTGGGCTCGCTCGTGATCTCCAGGTCACCACCCAGCTTGCGGGCACGCTCGCGCATGTTGCGCAAGCCGTGGCCATCGCCTCCTGAGGCGGCCTCAAAGTCAAAACCGATCCCATCATCCACGATCTTTAGCACCACCTGATCCCCCTCGCCCTTGAGGCTCACGAGTACATTGTGGGCCTGGGCGTGCTTGCGAATGTTGTTGAGCGCCTCGCGAGCGATCAACAAGATCTCTTCTGTGCGTTCTTCATCCAAGCGGATGACGCTGAATTTGGTGGGGGCATCATAGTTGACCGTCATCAGCGTGTTGGCGCGCAGCTCCGTGGTCAATTGCCCCAGGCTGGTAGCCACATCCTGCCCCTGAAAGCGCCCCGTGCGCAGCCCCATAATGTAGTTGCGCAGATCGCGCAGCACCTGACCCAAGCTCTCCACAGATTGGTCGATGCGCCGGCTGGCGTGCTCCGTGTTGGTTTGGATCTCATACTTGGCCTCTTGCAAAGACAGGCCAGCCGCATACACCGACTGCATAATGCCATCATGCAGCGCCATGCCAAAACGCTCACGCTCCTGAACCACAGCCAGCTCCTGCGTTTTGCGGTACAGCTGAGCATTCTCAATTGCAATGGCTGCCTGGGTGGCAAACTTTTGCAGTAGTTGGTGATCTTCTTCAGTAAAGCTGAGCAACACTTCACTGTCACTTGGGCCTTCAAATTTATCGGCCACATACAAGTTACCAAAGATCTCGCCTTTGGATTTGATGGGCACCCCGAGCAAGGACTTCATCGGCGGGTGATTGGGAGGGAACCCCGTGGCGCGCGGGTCGCTCTGAATGTCGTCAATGATGAGCGCGCCGCCTTCAGGGCTGATGAGGAGGCCCAGCAAGCCGTGTCCACGCGGCGGGGCGCCAATACGCACGCGTGTGTCTGCATCAATGCCTGCGGTGAGGAATTGCTGGATGTTGGTGGTGCCGCGCTCAACCACCCCCAGGGCGCCGTACTTGGCGTGCAGCAAATTGCGGCTGATATCCACCATTTTTTGCAGCACCACCTGCAGATCCAACTCCATGGTCAGCGCCAGGGCAGCTTCATGCAGCGCCTCAATTTGGCGGCCCCGATTGGTGATCTCTTCCTCGCGGCGCTCGATAATATTGAAGAAGAATATAGAGAATGCCGTGGCCCCCAGCGCAACAGCCAGGATGGCGAAGATGTTGCCCTCCGCGCCGTGCTCGGGCGGCACATAACTAAAACGGAGATAGATCACCGCCACCATGAAGACTAGCGGCAAGACGATCGCCATCCAGCGTAATGTACGTGTATCCACTACAAAGCACCTTGCATCGCCTAAAACTCCGTCTGCGCGCGCCAAAAAAGGCCGCATGCTATAATCCTTAAAGGAATTATACGGTCACTCCCTATGCTTAAAGTTCTGCTGGTAGACGATCATGAAGTGGTGCGCCTGGGCATCAAGTCGCTGCTTAGCCACTACCCGCAGTTCGAAGTAGTGGCTGAAGCGGGCACAGCCGATGAGGCCGTGCGCCAGGCGTTTGAGTACAAGCCGGATGTCGTGGTGATGGATATTCGACTACCCGGCAAAAGCGGTATTGACGCCACGCGCGAGATCATGGCCGCCCAGCCGGACACCAAGGTGGTGATGCTCACCACCTTTGCTGACGACGAGCTGCTGTTTGACGCCATTTCAGCCGGCGCCTCTGGCTACGTTCTCAAGCAAATTGACAGCCAGGAGCTGATCACGGCTTTGGAGCGCATCGGCCGCGGTGAATCGCTGTTGGACCCAGCGGTAACTCAGCAGGTATTCAAACGCATGCGCGAGACCACACGCAAAGCCGAATCTGAGGCTTTTGCCCCGCTGAGCGACCAGGAGCTAAAAGTGCTGGCATTGGTGGCACAAGGCAAGCGTAACAAAGAGATCGCCGAACAAGTTTTCTTAAGTGAGAAAACTGTGCGCAACTACGTCAGTTCGATCCTCAGTAAGTTGGCTTTATCCACACGGGCTGAGGCGGCAGCCTATGCGGTAAAGCATCGTATTGACAACTATGTAACGTTAGATAAATAAGGAGATTAACCAATAGTATGAAAAATTCATGGCTCGTTCGTTTCGCAGTCAACGCGGTGGCGCTGTATGCCGCCATTGCGATTGTGCCGGGTCTGTCAGTAGCCAATGAGAGCTGGACCACATACCTGTGGCTGGCGTTGTTCTTTGGCATCGTCAATGCCTTCCTGTCTCCCATCCTCAAGCTGCTGACCTGCCCCTTCTACCTGCTCACCCTGGGTCTGTTCAGCCTGATCGTCAACACCATCCTGTTCTATGCCACCGCCTGGCTGAGCAATTTGTTCGGTGTGGCGCTGAGCATTCAGGACTTTGGCGCCGCCTTCCTGGGCGCGCTCATCGTCAGCCTGGTGCACATGGTGCTGTTTGCCGTGCTGCCCGAAGACCGCCCGCGCCCCCGCGTGCACGCCAAGCGCCCAAACTAACCTACCGCCAATCAACAAAAAAAGCCCCGCAGTTGCGGGGCTTTTTTATTCTTGTTGTCCTAACCAGCCTGCTGGGTGAGGAAATCGTCCATAGCGGCCAGCAGCTCTTCCATATCGGTCAGGGTGAGTTCACCCATGTGGCCGATGCGGAAAGTGATGTTCTTGAGCTGCCCGTAACCGTTGGCGATGCGCATGCCGCGCTCACTCAGGAAGGCGTTGAGCTTGCTGACCTCGATGCCCAGCTTGTTGTCAATGGTGGTCACCGTCTGCGAGCGGTAGCCTTCGGGAGCGTACAACTCGAGGCCGCGGCTGATGGCCCAATTTTGCGTCAACTCCGCCATGGCGGCATGGCGGGCGAAGCGAGATTCCAGTCCCTCAGCCAGCATGCGCTGCAATTGCTTATCCAGTGCATACACCAGGCCAATGGCCGGCGTGGCGGGCGTGCTGTCCTTCAGGCGGTGCTTCTCCATGCGCACCAGGTCAAAGTACCAGCCGCGGTTGGCCACTTGCTCGGCCTTGGCCATGGCGCGGTCACTCACTGCCGCCAGGGCGATGCCCGGCGGCAGCGCCAGCGCCTTTTGCGCCGAAGTCAGCACCATATCCAGGCCCCAGCCGTCCATATCCACTTTGTCACCGCCCAGCGAAGACACGGCATCCACACAGATCAGCGTATCTGGGCTGACCTGCTTGACTACCGCGGCGATCTCTTTGACAGGGTTGACCAAGCCAGTGGAGGTCTCGTTGTGCACCACCAGGATGGCTTCGTATTTTTTCTGACCCAATGCGTCTTTGACACGCTCAGGGGTGATGGGCTCTTTCCAATCGGCGCTGAGTACACCGGCTTGCTTGCCGTTGCTCTCGGCTACCTGCTGCCAGCGCTCGGCAAACGCCCCGTTCACACAGCACAACACATCCTGGTTCACAAAATTGCGCACGGCCGCTTCATGGAAGCCGGTACCGGAAGAGGCGCTGATGAACACACGGTGTTGTGTGTAGAACAACTGCTGCGCGTTCTCGCTGGCGCGGCGGAAGATCTCCTCAAATTGCGCGCTGCGGTGTGGCAGCATGGCGCGCGTTTGTTCTGCGGCAATTTCGGGATCTACATCCACCGGTCCGGGAATAAACAAGTGACCCATCAGTCCTCCGATTGATTTGTTGGCCTGATTGTACTCGGCAGCCCAATAGCCCAGTCACTAATCACTGTGGCTTGTTGCAGAAAGATAGTCCTCAAAGCGCAAATCAATTGACTGCAAAAGATTGCTAAACTCGGCGTATGTCAGAGTAGAGCCAACCCTGGCCTGAAAACTCACAACAAGCATGCTGTATTGCGCTACCCATATACAAAGCATATCCACTCCGTCTTCTGCACATTCCAACCTGTATTGTTCTGCGATGGCACTATGAAAATTAATCTCGGTTGCAGGATGCCACGTTTGAAATTCCTCCCTAAACAGCACCTGAGTTTGCCTTGAAAATTCTTCGGACGCTTCGGACGGATCCCGAAAAAGACGTACATCTTGATATGCGCCATTGTTTGGAGCTTGGTAATTGGTTTTCATTCGGAATTGATACTTTGCGCCGCCCAAAGGGCCTTGCCTGGCGACAGAAATCCCATACGGATCACTCCACCCCTCAGGGAATTGGCCTATCTCTACAAAGAGAGGAGACAAATCAATCGTAGTGTTCGCAGGTAGCCTGCATGCAGTAGCCAACAAGCCTACGATGGCGAGGAGTGCCAAAGTTCTATTCATCATAAGTAAGTCTAGCCACTCACGACGCGTACTGGGATTTATAAAAGTGGCATAATTCCCGCGTCATGACCAACAGCACACCCCTCCCGTCCGAAGCTCCGCTCACCCGCCGCAAGCGCGCCGCAGTTGTAGGGGCTTCCTCCGGTATCGGCGCCGCCCTGGTGCGCCGCCTGGCCGCCGAAGGCTACGTGGTCGCCGCGCTCTCGCGCACCGCAGAACCCCTGCACGCCCTGGCCAATGAGCTCAACGTGGGCGGCGAGACGCGCGCCATCCCCTACGCGCACGATGTCACCCAGCTGGAGCAGATCCCCGCCTTGCTGCAGCAATTGGTCAAGGAGATGGGTGGGTTGGACCTCTTCGTCTATTGCGCGGGCGTAATGCCCAAGGTAGAGATCAACGAGTTTGACCTGCAGAAAGATCAGGACATGCTGGCGGTCAACCTCTCCGGCGGCATTGCCTGGCTGGGCCAGGTCGCGGCGCTGTTCCAGGGGCAGGGCAGCGGCCATATCGTGGGCATCTCCTCCGTCGCCGGGGACCGCGGGCGCGTGCTCAACCCAGCCTACAACGCCTCCAAGGCGGGTCTCGACACCTATCTCGAAGCCCTGCGCAACCGCCTCAGCCGCCACGGCATCACGGTGCTCACCGTGCGCCCCGGTTTCGTGGATACCCAGATCCTGTCCAACGCCCCGCGCAGCTTCGGTGTCATCAGCCCGCAGCAGTGCGCGGCGGGTATCTGGAAGGCGATCAAGGCGCACAAACAAGTCGTATACGTGCCATGGTGGTGGCGCTGGCTTATGCTGGCCGTGCGCAACGTGCCCTCATTTATTTTCCGGAGACTGTCTTTTTGAGCACCGCGCCCCTGCCGCTGCACAACATCTCCCGCTTGGAAAATTTCGGCCATTCGCTCAAGCGGGTGGCCTATGTTTTTCGGCCTGAGCACACCGATGAGCTACCTGCCCTGTTCGAGCAGGCTGGCCGCGCCGGGCTGACCATCGGCCTGCGCGGCGCGGGCCGCAGCTATGGTGATGCCGCGCTCAACGCCGGCCACATCGTGCTCGACCTGCGCGGCTTGACGCGCATCCTCGACTGGGATGCGGATACCGGCATCATCCGCGCTGAACCGGGCGTGACCATCGAGCAGTTGTGGCGCCACGCGCTGCCTCAGGGCTGGTGGCCGCCAGTGGTGCCTGGCACTATGTTCCCCACCCTGGGCGGCTGCCTGGCCGCGAACATCCACGGCAAGAACAACTGGCAAGCCGGGCCGATCGGCGAGCACGTCTTAGCATTTGAGGCAGCGCTGCCCAACGGGCAGCAGGTGACCTGCAGCCCACAGCAAAACAGCGAGCTGTTCTATAGCATGATCAGCGGCATGGGGCTGCTGGGCGTATTCACTTCCATCACGCTGCAGCTCAAGAAGGTGCACTCTACGCATGTGCGCGTCACCGGCTGGACGCAGCCGAACCTGGCTGGCATGCTGGCCGAGGTGGATGCCAACAAAGACGAAGATTACATCGTAGGCTGGCTGGATGGCTGCGCCCGCGGCAGCGCCTTGGGGCGCGGCCAGCTGCACCGCGCCACATATGTGCACGCAGATGAAGCGCCCCCGACGCGCAGCAACCTGGATTTGCCCGCCAGCATCATGGGCATCCCCAAAGCCATCCTGCCGCCGCTGATGGCGCCGTTCGTCAATAATTTCGGCGTGGGTCTGGTCAACTTTGCCAAGTACACGGCTAACCGCGTGCTCGAGAACCACAAGAGCTATTTGCAATCGTTAGTGGAGTTCAATTTTCTACTGGACTACATTCCCGGCTGGGAACGCATCTACGGCCGCAATGGCTTAGTACAGCACCAAAGCTTTATCCCGGCCGCGGCGGCTGAGAGCGTTTACCGTGAGGTACTGCAGCTGGCGCAGCGCCGCGGCCTGCCGCCCTATCTCAGCGTGCTCAAGCGCCACCGCCCGGATAAGTTCCTGCTCTCGCACGCCGTGGATGGCTATTCGCTGGCACTGGATTTCCGCGTACCCAGCGACCCAGCCCGCCTGGTGGCGCTGGCTGCCGAGCTGGATGCCATCGTGTTGGCAGGCGGCGGCCGTTTCTACTTTGCCAAAGATGGCATGCTCAGCGCCGAGCATACCCAGCAGTTCCTTGGCGCGGCAACGCTGGCAAAGCTCAGCGAGCTAAAACACCAGACTGACCCGCAGCACCTGCTGCAGCACGATCTGTTTCGCCGCGCCCTGGCTAGCTAAGCTCATCCTCTGGCGGCGGCAGCACCGTAGCGGCTGTTTCGGAGCCAGGCTGCGTGCGCACCCTGCGCAAGGGAGAGAGCAGCGCATAGATCGGGCCGATCAGGCTGCACACCGCGCACAGGATCAGCGCGGCGTGCAAACCCATCTGCGTGCCCAGGATGCCGCCGAGAAGTGAGCCCACCGCGGCGGTGCCGAATACGGCAAAGCGATGCCCGGCGGTGACGCGGGCCAGAAAATCATCACTGACTGTGTTCTGGCGAAAGGTCCATTGGTGAATATTGGCGATCGTGCCAAACACGCCCATCAGCACATGAGCGCCGATGAGTATGGGCAACAAGGCCCAGCCGCCAGCAAATGGAATGATCAGCCGCCCCACTACTTGCATAAACCAACCCAGAATAATGGCGAGCCCCACACCGATGCGCCGGGCTACGGGTTGCGCCAGCACTGCGCCCAACATCGCCGCGCCACCACTGGCGGCAAAGATCAGCCCGATCGTGCCAGCGGGCAAGCCCAGATCCTGCGCCAGATACAGCAAATAGACCGACATGCCTGCCGAGTTGAACACCACCAGCAGCATCGAGGCAATGATGATGGCGCGCAGGGCGGGAGTATCGAACAGGGCGTGCAGCCCCGCCACAATCTCTTTCCATACCGAGGTCTGCTTTGTCTCGGCTGGCTTGGTCGTTTCCGGCGTTTGGATGCGCGAGATGGCCAACGCCGAGCCCAGGTTAGCGATGCCGTCCAACAACACGGTGAACGGCGCGCCCAGCCACTGCACAAACAGACCGCCCAGACCGGGGCCGCCCAATTCGGCCAGCGAGTGGCTGGCGTGCAACTTGCTGTTGGAGTCGATCAAGTGTTTGCGCGTCACCAACGCGGGCACATAAGCAAAGTGAGCTACATCATGGATCACCGTGAGCGTGCCGACACCAAACACCACAACATATAGCTGCTCAAGTGTCAGCAGCGAAAGGGCAGCCGCGGCCGGCACCGAGAAAAGCAGCACGGCGCGCACCAGATTGACGCTCACCATCACCGGCTTGCGACGCACATGGTCCAGCCACACGCCGGCAAACAAGCTGAACAAGGGGAAGGGTAGATTGCCGAAGGTGCGTAGCCAACCCATCTGCATGGCATTGGCCCCCAGCAGCGTTACCGCCGCCAGAGGAATCGCCAGACTGGTGACCTGGCTGCCGAACACACCGATTGTGGTGGCAAACCACAATTTATTGAAATCAGCCAAACGTTGTTTAAGCGGTGAACTGGGAACAGGAGTATCTGCTGTCGCTTGCACGTGCGTCTTTCTACAAAGAAATAGGGCGCACACGCGCCCCAACGCCCGAATGGTATCATCCATACTCATCTATGACAATTTGCCAGGTCTATCGCCTCGGCCTTGTGGAGTACCAGAAGGCTTGGAATTTGCAAAACCAGCTGGCCGCGCAGATCGCCCGCGGCGAGCACCCGCCTACGCTGCTCCTGCTGGAGCATCCGCATGTGTACACCTTTGGCCGCCGCGGCCAGGCCGAGAACCTGCTGTGGGAGCAAGCCCGCCTGCAGGAGCAGCAGGTGGACGTGCACTGGGTGGACCGCGGCGGCGATGTGACCTATCACGGCCCCGGCCAACTGGTGGGCTACCCGCTGCTGCCGCTGGGCGAGGTCAAGCCAGACCCGGCCAGCGGCAACCCGCGCATCCCGCAGATCGACTACATTGCCTACCTGCGCAACCTGGAACGCACGCTCATCAAAACTCTCGCCCAACTCGGCGTACCCTCCGGCCAGGTAGAAGGCCAGACCGGTGTATGGGTGCAGCCGGATGTCGCCTCGCGCTGCGTGCACTGCCCGCCGCATTTGCTGCAGGCGCCGAGCAAGATCGCTTCCATCGGCGTCAAGGTGGATGCCAAAGGGGTCTCACGCCACGGCTTTGCGCTCAACGTCATGCCAGACATGAGCTACTGGCAGGGCATCGTAGCCTGCGGGCTGGAGAACCAAAACCAGATCAGCCTAGAGTATCTGTTCAACGAGCCACCCGACATGCAGCGCGTCGTGCACGAAGTGCTGACTGCCTTCAGCCAGGTCTTCGGCTATGAGTTGCAGGTCAACGAAGGCACGCTGGTCATTTAGTAGTCTTAGCTGAGCTACAAAAAGACGCTGGCAAATTTACTCCAGCAAACCTGCAGGTAACCCCGAGTTAGTTCACTTTTGAATAGTGTGTAGCAAGTCTTGTTCGCCTGCGACGCGGGACCCTCAGAAGACAATCTAGGTTGCACAACCCAGACTGAGCGTATGCGAAGGGTTCTTGCGCTGCTACGCAGCGCGCCGGGGAAACAGCATAAGCGAAGCGTAATCCCCCTTTGCGGGGTCATAGGGGCAGAGCCCCTAAGAATAAAAAAGCAAAGTATTACTCCAGAACAAGCACAACAAAACTTGTCAATGGTTTTATTTGACAGCCTAAATCAACTTCCTATACACTCACGCGCATGGTGACCAATTTCAGTCTGGTAATTCAGGCTGGCCCCAACCCCGGCCAGCGCACAGGGCTGGCCAAAGACAGCTTCGTCATCGGCCGTGACCCTGGTTGCGATCTTCACATCCAGGATATTGAAGTCTCGCGCCGTCACGCCCGGGTCATTGCCCAGAGCGGCGGCTTCGTGCTGGAAGACCTGGGCTCCACCAACGGCACCTTCGTCAACGGCGAGCGTGTGAGCACCGTGACCGTGCTGCGCCCCGGCGATGAAATTCGCCTGGGCGACGTAGTCACCCTGCGCTACGAGCTCGATCTCAACAGCCTGGAGACCACGCCACCTGCGGTGGCTCGGCCGCCGCGCAGCACCCCGGCGGTACCACAGCCGCCCACGGCATCGCTACCATCGCTGGATCCGCCACCCGCGGCCACCAGCGTGCCGCGCAACCTGCCGCCACAGCCTGCCGCCGCGCCACAACCGAGCGCGGCTCCTGCAGGCCCGGCCAGCCCACCCGCACGCCCCGCGCCCAGCGCAGACGAGCCACTGGCGCTGCGTATGGCGGCTGAGCGCAACTTCGTAGATCCTCTGCAGTACGACCCTGCCACCGAAGCCGAGGTCCCTGCAGCGGCGCCGCCATCACGCCGCCCGCGCCGCAAAGGCATCCGCCTCAGCCGCAACGCCATGCTGGGCTGCGGCGGCCTGCTGCTGCTCGGCCTGTGCTCCGCGATCGCGTTCCTGTTCTACGTGGACGCCAATTCACTGTGGTGCGATGTCTTCGGCAACCTCATCCCAGCCTGCCGGCCCATCGTCTTACCCTAATCAATAAAAAACTCGCCTTACGGCGAGTTTTTATTTTCTGTATGTAAAGACTAGTGGTGATGGCCATCCGGGCCGTGCACATGCCCGTGCGCCAGCTCTTCAGGCGTGGCGGCACGCAGCCCCACCACGCTGACTTCAAAATTTAGCGTCTTGCCAGCCAACGGGTGATTGAAGTCCATCGTCACGGAATCGTCCGTAATAGCGAGGATGCGCCCGAACAGGTCGTTGCCGTCCTCATCCTTCACCTCCAGCTCCATGCCGATCTCCGGCACAATGCCTTCAGGGAAATCCTCCAGCGAGATCTCTTCGATCTCTTCGCTGTCGGTCAGGCCGTAGCCCTCTTCCGGGCCAACGCTTACGGTCTTGCTGTCGCCTACCTTTAAGCCAGCAAGTTCCTTCTCCAGGCCCGGGATAATGTTCTGGTTGCCGTGCAGGTATTGCAGGGCATCTTCGGCGCCAGCCTCGTCCAGGATCTCGCCATCCACAGTGAGCTTGTAGGCCAGGCTCACTACAACATCTTTGTCTACAGCAGTCGGTTCGCTCATGAGTCTCCTTAATAGTTGCACAGCCGGAGTGCGCCGACCGTGAAGTGATTCTAACATGTGCAAAAATAGCCTGCTCGCACGTATAGGCGCCACCTACCCAAACGGCGGATGTGCCGTAAGCCCGAAAACTATAAACTTGTATTGCTGGGACACAACACCTCTGCAGCCTAACCGGTTGGCTGGCAGCCTTATCAAAGTCCCGCTATGATGAAAGGAGTCTTATGAAAGACGCAAACAACACACAGGGCCTTAGCGCCCTCTCCCAATCCCTCATGGGGGCAACTCAGGCCGCCGGCGCATCCATCGTTACGGTGCATGCCCGCCGTCGCTTGCCCTCCACGGGCGTGATCGTGGAGCCCGGGCTGGTACTGACCGCCAGCCACACCATCCGTGAGGATGGTGACATCCAGGTCACCCTGGCCGATGGCACCACCTTGGGCGCAGAACTGCTGGGGCGTGACCCGCACAGCGATCTGGCCGTGCTCAAGCTAGTAGACGAAGTGGGTGTTCCCGCCCGCCTCAACGAGCAGCCGCAGGTGGGCCAGCTGGCCCTGGCGCTCGGCCGCCCCGGCGAGGCTGTAGAAGCCAGCCTGGGCATCGTCAGCGCCATCGGCGGTCCGCTGCGCACCCACGGCGGCGGTCTGGTGGAAAGCTATCTGCGCACGGACGCCACAGCCTATCCTGGCTTCTCTGGCGGCCCGCTGGTAGATGACCAAGGCCAGGTGCTGGGCATCAACACCTCTGGTCTGGGCTGGGGCAACCTGCTGGCCATCCCCGCCAAGCAAGCCTGGAAGATCGCCAAGTCCATTCAGGAGCATGGCGGCATCCAGCGCGGCTACCTGGGCGTGCGCAGCCAGCTGGCTGAGCTGCCTGCCGATGCCAAACGTGAACAGGCCACGGGTCTGCTGATTGCAGGCATCGAGGACGAAAGCCCTGCCGCGGCCGCTGGCCTGATGGTGGGCGACATCATCATCGGCCTTGCCGGGCAACCCGTGCAAGATCATGATGAGCTGATGCTGCAGCTTAACAGCGGCATCGTGGGCACGCCCACTGCGCTGGAGTACCTACGCGGCGGCGCACCGCACACCGCCCAGGTCACGCTCACGGAGCGCACCGACGCCGCGCACCACCACCGCCGCCATGGCGGGGGCCGACGCGGGCGTGGTTTTGGCCCGCGCGGTTTTGGCAAACGGCCCTTCGGCCGCATGGCTCGCTTTGGCTGGGGCCGCGGTCGCCATCACCGCTGGGGGGGCCGATAAACAAGCCCTCAGCGGTTTCTGTACAAGTCGCCATCCTGGCCGCTGCGCCCGCACTGCGCAGCGGCCTGCGCGCCTTGTTGGGCTACGACTCACGCATCAGGGTGGCGGCAGAAGCCGCCACCCTGGCTGGCCTGCTGGAGCAGGACGCCGAGCTGGACATAGTTTTGCTGGGCGAAGAACTGTCCGTGGCAGAGCTGGCGCAGGCACTGGAAGCCTCAGACGAGCCGCCGGCGGTGCTGTTGCTCAGCGAGGCCAGCGAGGCAGCGCGCCAACTGGCGGCGCTGCCGGCCCGCGCCTGGGGCTGGCTGCCGCCCGACTGCAGCGAGCAGGAGCTGGCCGCCGCTGTGCTGGCGCTACACGAGGGGCTAATCGCGGCGCCGCCCGCCCTGCTCTCGGCATTGCTGGCCCCAGCCAGCATCGAAACCCCGCTGGAAGAAGAGCTCACCGAGCGCGAGCTGGATGTGCTGCAACTCCTCGCCGAGGGTATGGCCAACAAGCAGATTGCTCTGCAGCTGGGCATCAGCGAACACACCGTCAAATTTCACAGTTCCTCCATCTATGCCAAGCTGGGCATCACCAACCGCACGGAAGCCGTGCGCCGCGCCGCTCGCTTAGGCTTGTTGGTTCTGTAGAAGGGCTGGATAGAATACACACTATGCGCGGAATGAAGATCATTCATCTAACTACGACTGGCCGGGTCACCGGCAAACCCCATTGGGTAGAGCTGTACTGCTTCTTCCACGAGGAGAAGCCGGTCATCATTGCTTCTTATGGCGGCAAAGATGAACACCCCCAATGGTTCCTGAACCTGAAGGCCAACCCAGCCGTGCAGGTCAAGATCGGCAAGGATACCTACCCGGCAAAGGCCAAGATCGCCGGACCGAAGCTGCGTACCTCTCTGTGGGAACAATTGAGCCAGCTCAACTCGCATTACGAGGGCTTCCAGCGCAAGACCCAACGCACCATCCCCATGGTGGTCTTGCATAAGGAGCAGGCTTAATGCGCGGCGGAGGTGGTGGTGGGGGCGGCGGCCGAGGCTGGCGCACGTTCCTCTCGCAGGATGAGGAAATGGGTAACGTGCCCATCGACCGCAAACTGTTGCGCCGCGTGTGGACCTACGCACGCCCCTACTTTGGGCGCCTGGCGCTCATGCTGGTGGCGATTGTGTTCACTTCCCTGGTGGGCTTGCTGCCCCCCTTGCTGTATCGAGACTTGTTCGACAATGTGCTGCCCAATCAGGATTACCACCGCCTGATGATCCTCGGTCTGCTCATGCTGGCCGTGCCGCTAGGCAGCGGCCTGATCGGCGTCGGCCAGCGTTACCTGAGCGCCACCATCGGCGAAGGCATCATTTTTGACCTGCGCCAAAGCATGTACGAGCACCTGCAGCGCATGGGTTTGCGTTTCTTCACGCGCACCAAGTCTGGTCTGATCATCTCGCGCTTTGAAGAAGACGTGGTCGGCGCGCAGAACGCGATCACCAGCACCGTTCCAGGCATCCTCACCAACGCGGTACGCTTGCTCAGCACGCTGGGCATCATGCTCGCCATCGAATGGCGCCTGACGCTCATGGCGCTGGCGGTCGTGCCGCTGTTCCTGCTGCCCGCCCGCCGCGTGGGCCGCGTGCTGCGCGACATACGCCGCCAGGCGATGAACTACAACGCCGACATGTCGGTCATCGTGGGCGAAACGCTCAGCATCAGCGGCGCGCTGCTGGCCAAAACCTTTGGCCGCCAGCCGCAGGAGCGCGAGAAGTACCGCCAAGTCAATCAAAACGTGCGCGATACCGGCTTGCGCCGCGCTATGGTGGGCCGCTGGTTTTCGCTGTGGCTGGAGCTGGCGGGTTCCATCGGTATGGTGCTCGTCTTTTGGGGTGGTGGCTACTTCGTGCTGCAAGGCTCCATCAGCTCCGGCAGCATCGTTGCCTTCGTTGCCTACATCTTCGGCTTGTATGGGCCGATCTCTGCGCTTTCCAATGTGCAGGTAGAGTTCGCCACATCCATGGTGAGCTTCGAGCGTGTGTTTGAATTCCTCGACCTGCCGGTGGATATCCAGGACAAGCCCAACGCTATCCACCTCAAGCGCGCCGAAGGGCACATCAAGTTTGAGAACGTGTCCTTCAGTTATGTGGAAGAGGATGAGCAGCCGCTGCTCAAAGCTCCGCCACGCCGCGGCCAGGAAGAGGATGTTCAGCAAATCGTGCCAACGCGCCGCTTTGCGCTGGAAGACATCAACTTTGAGATCCAGCCCGGCCAATTGGCCGCCCTGGTTGGCCCCAGCGGCTCCGGCAAAACCACGGCCACTTACCTGCTGCCGCGCCTGTATGACCCGACCGAAGGTCGCGTGCTGCTGGACGGGCACGACCTGCGTGACCTGGCGCAGGAATCACTCGCCGAGCAGATCGGTATGGTGACGCAGGAGAGCTACCTGTTCCACGACACGGTGCGCGCCAACCTACTGTATGCCAAGCCAGACGCCACCCAGGCCGAGATGGAAGCGGCGGCCAAGGCTGCCAATATCCATGACATGATCGCAGCGCTGCCACAGGGCTACGATACGCTGGTAGGCGAGCGCGGCTACCGCATGAGCGGCGGCGAGAAACAGCGCCTGTCCATCGCCCGCGTGGTACTCAAAGACCCACGCATCCTGATCCTCGACGAGGCCACCTCATCGTTGGACTCGCAGTCCGAGGCCCTGATCCAGGCTGCCATGCAGCCGCTGATGAAGGGGCGCACCTCGCTGGTCATTGCCCACCGCCTTTCCACCATCCTGGCGGCGGACATCATCCTAGTGCTGCAGGCGGGTAAGCTGGTGGAGCAGGGCACGCACAAGCAGCTGCTGGCGCTGGATGGCTTGTATGCTGAGTTGTACGAAACCCAATTCCGCCATGCACTGGAGCACAGCAACCAATACAGCGAGCTAAGCGGCCAAACCGCCGACACGAATTAGTACGCGCAGACAAGCAAGTAACAAAAAAAGCAGTCCCTACGGACTGCTTTTTTATTATCAGCAGGGCTAGTAGTTGCCTTCCAAATGTTGTAACATGCGCTCAAACGGCTCAGGCGTCAGCGCCCAATGACCCACAAAGGGATTATCCAACCCCTCGATGATGAAGAAGATCATGATCTGTTGGAAACTGATCACCATCATAGCCAGCACACCGTACTGGGACGTGGTGAAGGGCATGAACGAGAATGTCATCAGCGTAAAGAACGACGCAATGTAGATAAACGACTTCAGCAATATCGGCAGGCGGCGCACACTCTTGGTAATCCGCTCAGTACGCGTCCAGGCCAACTGGCGATAGTGCTCCAGCACTTGGTTAAACACAACTGAATCGTGATCGTCGTTGAAGTGCACATGGCTGATGATCTCAGCAATGCGCTCGAAGGCTTTGCTGCTGCGCGTGGTGCGGTCACGCTCACCGAGCTTTCTAAAACGCCCGTCAATGATGATGGATGCGTAGGCCTGGATGGCACCCTTCATTTCGGCGGTCATCTTCTCGTCACGGAAGTACACCGTAAGGCCATACAACTGCTCCAACCCTTGTGCTTCCTGGTCGATCAGCTCAGAGATGTTGTTGTACTGCTTCCACACCTCGAGAATGACGAAGGCCGTCAAAATGCTGTACAGTGACCCGAACACCGTAAGGAAGCCGTTCAGGGCGCTGGTCTCAGGGAAGAAGGTATCGGTATGAAGCCATTGCCGCAGGAGGGCAAACAGCCCAGACATGATTATTGCAAAGAGCAGCGCTTTGGCCAGTGTGCTTTTCATGGGTTTGCCAGTGCTCAGCTTTCTAGCTCTTGCTCTTCTTCAATGGAGCATTGATCTCGATCAGGTTGCCCTCCGGGTCACGCAAGTGCGCCACGCGCAACGCCCAGGCCTCCTGGTCATGTGGCTGGGTCACAAACTGCGCTCCGTGCAGCTGCAACGCAGCATAGGTCGCATCCACATCCTCCACCTCAAAAGTGAGCACCGCCCTGTCGCCTGCAGACGCGGTCTGTGCGACGCCGGCCACACTCTGCATCAATTCACGCTTGTATAGGCCCAAACGCGCTGGGCCAGCAACAAATTCATAGTACACGCCCTCCACCGCCACTTCAGGGACGCCAAGACCCAAGGCTGTTTGGTAAAAAGCCTTGCAGGCTTCAATGTCTTCAACCAGCAGGCGAATATGCGTTAATGCGATGGTCATAGATCCCTCGTCACAAATTTTAGTCTGGCTTGGCTTTGGCGCCGCGCCGCACGCGCTCCAAAAAGCGCGGTGTATTGAGATTACGCTCCGCCAAGTAGCTTACATAGGTATTCATCAGCCGCTCCAACTCGCGCTGCACGGGCGCGCTCAGGTTCAGGCCGCGCACCTGAGCATAGGTGCTGCGCTGCAGGTGGCGCAGCACCTTGAGTGCGCCCAGGCTGATCGGCAGCGGCCGGCTGGCTGCCTGGTGCCCGCGTCTGCAGCTCGGGCACAGCACACCGCCCAGCTCAAAGGAAAAGTACTGATCCTCTGGCTGGATCTCCTTCCCGCAGTGGACGCAATGGTGCAGTTGCGGGCGGAAGCCCATATGCTCCAGCAGCTTCACTTCAAAGAAGCGCACCGTGAGCTGCAAGTCCTCCCCGGCAGCCAGGCGCGGCAAAGTGTCACGCGTCAAGCGATATACGCCGCGATTTTCGTCGTGATCGCCATTGAACTTGTCCACCAGCTCGGCCACATACGCGGCGTAACCCAGCGCCTCCAGGTTGTTGCTCAGCGCGGTGTTGAGCTCCAGCGCCTCGGCTTGCTCAACCATCGGGATCTCGCGCCCCTTGCCCAGCAGCAGGCTGACCCGCGTGAACGGCTCCAGGTGCCCGCCTTTGCGGGAGCCGGGCTTACGCGCCCCTTTGGCTATGGCGCGCAGCTTGCCCTCCTGGAGGGTGAACAGGGTCACCAGGCGATCCGCTTCGCCAAAATCGGCGTGCTTGAGCACAATGCCTTCAACGCGCTGGGTGCGGGCTTCGCGTGCCATGCTGTCATTCTACGCCAGTGCTTGCTATATACTCCAAGTTACTTTCCACTAGCAGGAGCGATGCCATGCAGTTAGGAGCTTTTTCAATCAGCCTTTCGGTGAAAGATCTGGACGCCTCACGCAAGTTTTATGAAAAACTGGGCTTTGCAGTCTTTGGCGGAAAGCAAGAAGACAACTGGTTGATCATGAAGAGTGGCGACACGCTCATTGGCCTTTTTCATGGCATGTTTGAGGGCAACCTGCTCACCTTCAACCCAGGCTGGGATCAGAACGCCATGAACCTGGCAAATTTCACCGATGTGCGCCAAATCCAGCAACATCTAAAGGAGCAGGGCGTGACACTCCAAACCGAAGTGGACTCCTCCAAACCCGATGGGCCTGGCCATCTAACGCTAGTTGACCCTGACGGTAACTCCATCCTAATAGACCAGCACCGTTAGATTAGAAGTAAAGTGGAGTCAAAAGCGCATACTGACTGTATGCGCTTTTGACTCTGGACATTATTATATCTCTATAGTATCCTATTACTAGGATAATATGACGAACGCAGAACTTGCCATCCTTGGCCTCGTCGCCGAGGCGCCCCGCCACGGGTATGAGATCGAACAGGTGCTTGAGCAGCGCAATATGCGCCGCTGGGCAGACATCGGCTTTTCCTCGATCTACTACTTGCTCAATAAACTTGAGGGCAAAGGCTGGATCACTAGCCACTCCGAACCAGCCCAAGGCAAAGGCCCAGCTCGCAAGATCTACACAATTGCGCAAGAGGGCCAGCAAGCCTGGTACCAGGCAACGCTGGCGGCGCTCGGCGGCCCCGGCAAGCTCAACACCACTTTCCTCACTGGCCTGGCCGGGCTACCAGGCCTGCGGCCCAATGACGTAGTGGCCGCCTTGCGCCAATACCGCCGCAGCGTCTTTGAGCGCAAGCAAGAAGTGGAGCAGGCTTGGCAAAGCGCCGCCGATCTGCCCTTCTTCCTCGAAGGCATGTTCGAGTACAGCGCCAACATGCTCGAAACCGAGCTGGAATGGCTCGACCGTTACATCCCGCGCTTCGAAAGCCAGATCAGCGAACAAGAGGATGAGGACTAGGCATGAATAAGCTTGACCTCAAAAAAGAATACAAACACCTCTACAACCCCAGTGCCAAGCAAGTCACTGTAGTGTCTGTGCCGCGCTTCAACTTCATCATGATCGATGGCCACATTCCGCCCAACATCAAAGTGGACGACGCACCCCAATATATCCAGGCTGTGGAAACGCTATTCAGCCTGTCTTACACCCTCAAGTTCATGTGCAAGAAACGCAAGACCGATCCAGTGGATTACGGCGTGATGCCGCTTGAAGGGTTGTGGTGGTCGGACAGCAGCCACAAAGAATTCACCCCCAGCCGCAAAGACACCTGGTACTTCACGATGATGATCATGCAACCCAAGCCGGTCACCCAAGCGATGTATGCCGAAGGCGTAGAGGCATTGCGCGCCAAGAAGCCTGCCATGAGCGTAGATGCGGCTCGCTTTGAATCCTTTGAAGAAGGCAAAGCGGTACAGACTCTGCACCTTGGCCCCTACTCTGAGGAACCCACCACCATTGAGCGCATGGTGGCGTTCTCCAACGAGCATGGTTTCAAAACCAACGGCAAACATCACGAGATCTACTTGAGCGATCCGCGCCGCGCTGCACCCGCCAAGCTCAAGACAGTCCTACGCCATCCGGTGAAGTAAAACCTGCAGTGCAGTGCTTATGTGCGCCGCTATGCGATGCACCATAGCGAATACAAACTCAGATCCCCCGTGCTGCCATCCGAGTAAAACGTCTCCTCAACGTTAAATCCAGCATCGGCCGCCAAGTCTGCCAACTCGTCTTCGTTGAACTGGTGTACGTAGCGCAGACCTACTCCTCCGCTGCGCCAATCCAGCAAATAGTCGCCAGGATCAACCTGAGCTGCATCCAGGTTCATCGCCGCCCACGGCTGCACCCGCGCCGCCAGCTTTGGGCTGCGCATGAATTGCCAGTTGGAGTGCACAAACCTTCCGCCCGCGGACAGTAACCCACGCACCTGGCGCAAAAACGCCAGCCGCAACTCCCGCCCTGGGATATGGTGAAGCACCGCCATCGCCAGCACTACATCGAACTCCCGCACCGCAAGGTGGTGCACCGCTCCCGCCGCCCAATCCGCGGTCAGGTCCGCCTGCGCAAACTGCGCCGGATAGTCTAAGTAGACAGCCAGCCGCTGGCGGGCGGCGGCCAGCAAGCCTTCACTAAAGTCCAGGCCCACATAGCTGCCCTGGTGGCCGCTGGCGGCCAACTGCGCCACCACGCCGCCGTTACCGCAACCCAGGTCCAAAACTTGAGCTGTGGTTGGCACAGTTTCCAGTGTGCGCAGCGTGCCCGGTTGCAGACGGCCGCGTGTGGCCGAAAACGCTTCGGCGTGCGTTTGATAAAATTCTCTATTCAGCGCAATCAACTGCTGAGCAACTACAGCGTCCATGCTTGGATTATAGGGTTCCTGTCCGTCTTTGCGAGGAGTGTGCTGCAGCTGTATGCAATACAGCGCAGCACCGACGAAGCAATCCCAAGCTGGAAGCTGTACTTACATAACTATGACATTACTCACGCCGCAAGAACCGCGCATCCACGCTTGGGAGGAGTCAAAACTTCCCACCCACGAGCGGATGCAACGCGCCCGCCAGATCCTAGAAGAGGTACGCGCTGGCGCCAACCCGCACGAAGCGCTGCGTCGCTACCCGCTGGATGGCGAAGGCGGCGGCTACATTGGCAAGCAATTTCTCGTCGCTGCCTACCGCCAACTGGTAGCTGCTGGCGAGATGGCCGAAGACCCGGCTTTACTGCGCCGCATCCGCCTCAAACCCATGCGCTCGCTCTCCGGCGTCAGCGTGGTCACCGTGCTCACCAAGCCCTACCCCTGCCCAGGCAAGTGCGTGTTCTGTCCTACCGATGTACGCATGCCTAAGAGCTACTTACCAGACGAACCCGGCGCGATGCGCGCCCTGCAACACCAGTTCGACCCGTACGCCCAGGTGCGCTCACGCCTGGATGCACTCGAAGCTGTGGGCCACCCGACTGACAAGATCGAGTTCCTGATCCTGGGCGGCACCTGGAGCTCATACACCCGCGCTTATCAGGAAGAGTACATCTTGCGCATGTTCGAGGCGCTCAATGGCGCGCCCTTTGCAACGATTGAAGAAGCCCAGGCATACAACGAGACCGCGGCCCATCGCAACGTGGGCCTGGCTATCGAAACCCGGCCTGACCATATCGACGCGGACGAGATCGCCTGGCTGCGCCGCCTGGGCGTCACCAAGGTGCAGCTCGGGGCGCAAAGTTTCGATGACCACGTGCTGGAGCTTAACAAGCGCGGCCACACCGCCGCCGAAACCCAGCGGGCTGTGGATATGTTGCGTGCCGCAGGCTTCAAGATCGTGCTGCACCTGATGCCCAACCTGCTCGGCGCCACCCCGCAGACCGACCGCGAAGATTTCAAAAAGCTGTGGGCTGGGCACAACCCGGACGAACTGAAAATCTATCCCACCCAGCTATTGGAGAACGCCGAGCTGTACCTGCACTGGCAGCGCGGGGAATACCAGCCCTACACCACGGAAGAGTTGGTGGAGTTGCTGGCTGAGCTCAAGACCAACATCCCTGAATACTGTCGCGTCAACCGCGTCATCCGAGACATTCCCTCCACCAATGTGGTCGAAGGCAACAAGCGCACCAGCCTGCGCATGGATGTACACCAACGCATGCACGAACGCGGCCAGCGTTGCCGCTGCATCCGCTGCCGCGAGGTGCGCGGCCGCGCCGTGGACCCGGCCCAATTGCAGTTGAGCGACTTTGCCTACAGCACTCCGTATGCCCAGGAACACTTTTTGTCTTATGTGACGCCAGAGGACAAGCTGGCCGGCTTCCTGCGACTCTCGCTGCCAGGTGCTGACGCTCCGCATATCGGCCTGCCCGAGCTGGCTAGCGCCGCTCTGGTCCGCGAGGTACATGTCTACGGCCAATCGCTCGAAGTCGGCGCTGAGCAAAGCGGCGCGGCCCAGCACATCGGCCTCGGTACGCAGCTGCTCGCCCACGCCGAGGAGTTGGCCCGCCAGGCAGGCTATACGCGCATGGCCACCATCGCCGCCGTCGGCACGCGCCGCTACTACGCCGGGCGCGGCTACCAGCTCGAAGGCACCTACATGGTCAAGGAGCTCTAGCATGCTGTTACTCCACGCCCTCCCTAGCCCCTTGTACCTATTCCAGCTTTTCTTTTTGCTGTCCTCGGCCGCTTTCCTTGGGTTCTATGTCATTTCCTAACCTACTGGTCTCCGCTCGCCGCATTCCTGTGCTCGGCATCCTGGCCTACTATGCGCTCAAACTGCTCGGGGTCGAGATCCCGCGCTCCGTACCCATCGGCCCTGGCTTCGATCTGGTGCATGGCGGCGTGGGCGTGGTCATCCACCCGCGCAGCGTGATCGGCGCCAATGTGAAGATCTACCCGGGCGTTACCCTCGGCCGCGCCGATGTGCACCTGCCCGCCACGCAGTCCAGCTTCGAGGGTATCCATGTGGGTGACGGCGCCATCCTGGCGCCTGGCAGCAAGGTGCTGTGTAAGGACGGCGTGCTGACCGTGGGCCGTGGCACGGTGCTAGGCGCCAACGCCGTGCTGCTGCAGTCCACCGGCGAGGGTGAAACCTGGGCTGGCCTGCCCGCTAAGCGCGTCGGCCAGCGTGAAGGCTGGGGCGCCTGACCGTTTTTGCGAGGCGCAGCTTGCTGCGCACAATCTCGAACCGGTTTGCACTCTAGCTTGGGGATTGCTTCGGCCGCCATACGGCAGCCTCGCAATGACGGTCGCTTACAAGCAGCCTTCTTGACAGGCAACTGACCCGCCTGTACAATCAGCCCTCGCCCGCTAAAGGGCAACATTGCCGAGGTAGCTCAGTTGGTAGAGCACGCGACTGAAAATCGCGGTGTCGCCGGTTCGATCCCGGCCCTCGGCACCTACGCAGGGGCTGGCGCCCCTGCTAATGGAGAAGCTACTCGCCTGCGGCGAGTAACGCTTCTCCAGGGACCCCGGTTCACAGTAGGACATGAATCGGGCTATAATAAGTTTTATTGCGGGCGTGGCTCAGTTGGTAGAGCATCTCCTTGCCAAGGAGAAGGTCACGAGTTCGAGTCTCGTCGCCCGCTCAGAAAAAGAAAACAGGCCGCTGGCCTGTTTTTCTTTGGGGCATCGGCTAGGTATAATGCCCCTTCTGGCGACGTGGCCAAGTGGCAAGGCAAGGGTCTGCAAAACCCTGACCACGGGTTCGAATCCCGTCGTCGCCTCTCAGATAAAACGGCTGGCATCTGCCAGCCGTTTTTTTTAATTCTCAAGCGCGTTGCATGGCGCAAGCGCAGAAGTAAAGCTTCTTCACATTAAGCGCGTTGCATGGCGCTACGAGCCAGCCTGTCCACACGCTCGTTCTCCGCGTGGCCCGCATGGCCGCGTACCCAACGCCACTCGATTTCATGCTGGGTGATCACAGCCGCCAACGCCTGCCAGAGATCCACATTGGCCAGCGCACCGCCCTTGCGCTTCCAGCCGCGCGCCTGCCAACCAGGCAGCCACTCCGTGATGCCTTTGCGCAGGTATTGAGAGTCTGTGTAAAACACAACCTGGCTGGGGCTGCGCAAAGCTTCCAATGCGCGCAAAGCTGCGGTGAGCTCCATGCGATTATTGGTGGTGTGCGCCTCGCTGCCGGTGAGCTCACGCTCGTGCGTGCCGGAGCGTAGCAAGGCCGCCCAGCCGCCGCGGCCTGGGTTCCCTTCGCACGAGCCGTCTGAGAAAATTTCCACAAGTGGTGCCATCTGGGCGGCATTCTATCAGGTGCAGGCCTGGTATCCAGGCGTATAATCGCGCCTAATTCGTCGTTTCAAATTCTAAGGAGCAAAAACGAATGAATAGTTTTCGCAAGGAATTTACAACGCTTAGCATCACTTTGATCGCTGTAGGCATTGCACTCAACCTGGCACTGGGCACGGTGGTACTCCGTCTCGGCCTGCCCTTGTATCTAGACTCGATTGGCACCGTCTTGGTCGGCGCGTTGGTTGGCCCTTGGGCCGGCGCCGCAACCGGCTTCCTCTCCAACCTGGTGTGGACGCTGACCGGCCTCTACCCGCAGGCGTTTGCCTGGGCTGGCGTGGCCGCCATCATCGGCGCGCTGGCTGGCGCCTTTGGCCGCTCCGGTTGGCTCAATTCCATCGGCAAGGCCGCCCTGGCCGGTCTCATCACCGGCGTGGTTTCAGCGGTGCTCTCCGCCCCCATTGCCACCTATGTGTTTGGTGGTGTGGTCGGCGCGGGCACTGATGCCCTGGTGGCTGCTTTCCGCGCCGCGGGTTTGGACGCGTTGATGTCCAACGTGGCACAGGGCACCTTCTCTGATCCGCTGGACAAGCTGGTGACCTTCGTCGTGGTGTGGTCGTTGTTGCTGGCGCTGCCAGCGCGTGAGAAGGCTCGCTTCGGCAACCTGCCCGCCACCTCCAAAGAGCGCGCACCCCGTGGCGCTACCCGCCGCCCGGCTGGGAAGACCACCCAAAAGACCACCAAGAAGACTGCTCGCCGCCGATAAATTCAGTTCGGCATAAAACAAACGCCCGCAGTTTGCGGGTGTTTGTTTTTAAGGTGGTTTAATGCCCAGCATGCGTGGTGGCACGATCTACGTTGAAGGCAGGAGCGGCTTGCACAAGCTGCACCCGCTCACCAAACTAGCGCTGAGCGGCTTGTGCTTCGCCTGCGCCGCGGCATTGCCCGGTTTACCCTGGCTACTAGGAATGTTCGTGCTTGTATTGATGCCTCTGGCGATCTGGGGGCGCATCACCCGCGCATTCCTGAAAGCCTGTCTCTTGGTAGTAGGCCCGTTCCTGCTGTCACTGGCCATCATTCAAGGCTTCTTCCACGGTGGAGACACTGTGCTCTTCCAACTGGGCCGCTTCACCTACACGCTGGAAGGGCTGATGGCTGGCTTGCTATTCGCTGCGCGCCTGCTGGTAGCGCTGGGGGGTACCTTACTGCTGATGCAAAGCACCGACCAGGCGCAGCTGATGCAAGCGCTGACCGAGCGCGGCTTCCCCGCCCGCATTGCCTATGTAGTGCTCACCGCCATCCAGATCTTCCCCAGCTTTCAAGACCGCGCCCAGGTCATTATGGATGCACAGCAAGCCCGCGGCTTGGAGCTGCAAACCGGCGCCCTCAACCGGGCGCGCTTGCTGCTGCCCATGGTCGGCCCGCTCATCCTGGGTAGCGTGATGGATGTCAGCGAGCGCGCCATGGCGCTGGAAGCACGCGGCTTCAGCAGTCCAGCCCAAAAGACCAGTTTGCACTCGCTGGCTGACAGCGCCAGCCAACGCACCCTGCGCTGGCTGCTGGTGGCTGCGGCGCTGGGTCTGCTGGCCTGGCGCGTGGGAAGCGCCCTGGCATGATCCGCCTCAAGAAATTTAGCTACTGGTACCCGGCAACCGAGCAGCATGCGCTCGACCGTATCACGCTGGATATTCCTGAGGGCCAGTTCCTCGGCATAGTTGGAGCCAATGGCGCCGGCAAGAGCACCTTGTGCTATGCACTCAGCGGCTTTGTGCCGCACTTCTACAACGGCGAACTCGAAGGTGAGCTGAGTTTTGACAATACACCTATGGCAGAGCTTGATCTGGGCAAATTGGCCGGGCAGGTGGGTTTGGTGTTCCAAAATCCCTTCAATCAGATCAGCGGAGCACGCTTCACTGTTCGCGAAGAGATCGCCTTCGGCTTAGAGAACCTGGGTGTACCGCGGGCGGAGATGCGTGACCGCATCGAAGAAGCCATGGAGCTGGTCAACATCCAAGAGTTGGCCGAGCGCTCACCGTTCTCGGTCTCCGGCGGGCAGCAACAACGCATCGCCATCGCCTCCATCCTAGCCATGCAGCCGCGCGTGCTGGTGCTGGACGAGCCCACCTCGCAGCTGGACCCCGACGGCACGCGCGATGTGTTCGCCGCGCTCAGCAAGCTGGTGAGTACACGCAAGATCACCGTCATCATCGCCGAGCACAAGCTGGAGTGGCTGGCTACCTTCTGTGACCGCGTCATCGCCCTCGCCAACGGCCGCCTGCGCGCCGAAGGCAGCCCGCAAGACGTGCTGAGCTCCGAGCAGATGCTGCGCTTGGGCGTGGGACGCACGCAATATAGCGAGGCCGCTGCGCGTCTGTTGCGCAGCAAACAGCTGCCGGTCACCCTGGAACAGGCCAAGAAAGCGCTCCAATGAACCTGCGCGTAGAGAATGTCTCTTTCCGCTACCCCTCAGGAGTATTGGCGCTGGATGGGGTGAATGCTGAGATCGCCTCTGGGGAGGTGGTGGGCATTCTCGGTGAGAACGGCGCGGGCAAGACCACCCTGGTCAAGTTGTTCAACGGGCTGCTGCGCCCCTCGCAGGGCAAGGTGTGGATCGGGGATTGGGATACCGCCGACCACAGCACCGCCGCGCTGGCGGCGCGGGTAGGCTTCCTGTTTCAAAATCCAGACGATCAGTTATTCGAACGCACGGTAGCGCGCGAAGTTGCCTACGGGCCGCGCAACCAGGGCGCCTCTGAGGCGCAGGTTAAACGCCGCGTGGCGCAGGCGCTCAAGCTGGTGGGGCTGCAGGCGCAAGCCGATTCGCACCCCTATGATCTGCCGCAACCGCAGCGCAAACTCCTGGCGCTGGCTGCCACGATCGCTATGCAGACGCCTATCCTGGTGCTGGATGAGCCCACCATCGGCCAGGATGAAGTTGGCCGCACAACGATTGGCCACATCGTGAATAGTTTGCATCAAATGGGGCGAACGCTGATAATCATCACGCACGATGTAGATTTTTGCGCCCAGCACGCCCAGCGCATCCTGGTGATGCTCCAGGGCAAAGTGCATGTGGATGGCGCAGCCAGCGAGGTGCTGATACAAACCAAAATACTGGATGAAGCTGAAGTGGCGCCCCCACAATTGGTGCGCCTGGCCCAGGCGCTCAAGATGCCGGCCGCTCCGTTGAACGTTGAGGATTTTGTAGACGAGTACAAACAATGGCGAAAGAAACGAAAGAAATGAAGCTCAATATTCTGGGCGACCTGATCGCAGACATTGGCATGCGCCTGCAGAAGTTCCCCGTGCAGGCCCGCGACATTCACCGTCTTTCCTATATGGAGGTCGGCCCTGGTGGCGCCTGCAACGTAGCCATCATGGCGGCCCGCTTCGGTGTGCCGGTGGGCGCATTGGGCGAAGTAGGCGATGATGGCTTTGGCCTGGTGGTGCGCGAGGGGCTGCGCCGCGAGGGCGTGGATATTGCCCAGTTCCTCGTCAGCCCTGAGGCGCACACACCCGTGGCTGGCGTCATCGTAGACCAGGACAGTGAACCCGGTTACCTGGGCTATCCAGGCTCGCTGCAGCACCGCAGCCTGCTGCCCGCATGGAAAGCCGCCATTGAGAATGGCCAGGCCTTTTTTGCCGATGGCTGGGCCGAGTACCCAGAAAGCCCGGCGCTGATACTGGCAGGCTTTGAGGCCGCCCGTGCCGCAGGGGTAACGACATTTTTTGATCCCGGCCCGGGCAACCCAGACATGGATAACGGTTGGCATCTGCAAGCTATCGCCATGAGTAACGTGGTGCTGATGAATCGCCGCGAGGCGCTGCGCCTGACCGGGCTGGGAGATGATGAAGCCGTGGTCAAAGCCCTGCAGGAGATTGGCGCCGAGCTGATCTTGTTGAAGCGCGGGGAACTCGGGCTGCTGGCAGCCCGCGGTGATGAGCGCGTGCAGGCGCCGGGTCTCGATGTGGAAGCCAAGGATGCCACCGGCGCGGGGGACAGTGTGGCAGGCGCCATGATCTATGGCGTCTTGCATGGGCTGCCGCTGCAAAAGTTGGCGGCGCTTGGCAACGCCACCGGCGCGGCCAAGGTGCAGAACATTGGCACGGGCCACAACATGCCCACCCTGCAGCAGATCGCTGCGTTGCTGCAAGCCAACGGAGATGATCCCAGCTTGCATCTGCCACAACACTAGAAATAAAAACGCCGCTAGTTGCGGCGTTTTTAGTTGGCTGTAGGCTAGGCCCGCGCAGTGCTGCGTTCACCAGAGAGTTGCTCACGCAGGTCAGTGACCTGGCGGCGCAAGCGCTCATCGGTCTCGAGCAATTCGCTGATCTTGTCGTACCCGTGCATGACGGTGGTGTGATCACGCCCACCCAGCAGCTCACCGATAGTTGGGAGCGAGAGGCGCGCTTCTTCGCGCAGTAGGTACATGGCTACCTGGCGAGCCAGGGCCACCGGGGCCGAACGGTCTCGTGAGAGCAGCTTCTCCTGCGGTTGATTGAAGACACGCGCCACAGCTTCCACAATATTCTCGGGGGAGAGGCTGTGCGGCTCGGGCAGCATATCGGCCAGGGCGCCATCCACCAGAGCCACGGTGAGCGGCACATCCCGCAGGTAGGCATAGGCAATAATGCGGTTCAAGGCGCCTTCCAACTCACGAATGTTGGATTGCATGCGCTCGGCGATCGCCTCCAGCACCTCTGGCGGTACCGGGCGGCCGAGCTTCTCGGCGTTGCTGCGCAGGATGGCCAGGCGGGTCTCATAGTCAGGCGGCTGGATGTCTGCCAGCAGGCCCCATTCGAAGCGGGAGCGCAGGCGCTCCTCCAGGGTCAGGAAACCCTTGGGCGAGCGGTCTGAGGTGACTACGATTTGCTTGTTCTGCCCATGCAGGGTGTTGAAGGTGTGGAAGAACTCTTCTTGCGTGGATTCTTTCCCCGCAATGAACTGGATGTCATCGATGAGCAGCACATCCGCCGAGCGGTACTTGTCTCGGAAGGCCGGTGTGGTCTGGCTGCGGATCGCACTGATGAGGTCATTGGTGAACTCTTCTGACGAGACGTACAGCACACGCAGGCCGCGCTGCTGGGCGGTGTAGCCAATGGCGCGCAGCAGGTGGGTCTTGCCCAAGCCTACACGACCATAAAGAAACAGGGGGTTGTAAGACTTACCGGGGTTCTCCGCTACCGACATGGAGGCGGCGTGTGCCAGGCGGTTGCCCGAACCCACTACAAAGTTTTCAAAGGTATAGCGGGAGTTGATGCCGAATTGCGGGCCAACCACCGGATCAGGGTCGTGTTGTACAGTGGAAACTTCAGGAGCGCTGGCTTCCGGCGCCGCCGCGGCGCTGAGGGTGGGCATCTGCGGGCTTTGCGCAGGCTGCTGGGCCTGATCTTTGAGCCACACCACAAAGCGCACTTCCACGCTACGGTTCATGATGCCGGTGAGCATACGCGTCACGGTGCTCTTGAGGCGGCTCTCCAGCCAATCACGCGCATAGGCGTTGTTGACACCGATCACGAAGGAGCCGTCTTCGTAAGCAACCATCTCCGCTTCGCGCACCCAGGTATCGAAAGTGCTCTTTGGCATTTCGACTTGCAATTGACCCAGGGCTGCTTGCCAAGCGTTGCTTGCGTTCACGGCTCTCCTCTCCCTCAACGCGATGGTGTTTCAAGGGGTACGTTATTACCCCGCTACACGGTCAGCTGAACTAAAAAGCAAAATATTGTTGTCGACTGATTGCGCTGAGGGGCGGGATTGTAACAAAGGGCTAAGCGGAAACCTGTGTTTTCACCGTCGAATCGCCTACAAAAACCTAAAATATTCGCATTCTTTAAGAGAGGTAGTTAACGCGCCATTTTTAAAAAATCGCTCGCGTTTCTCAAACATCGTAACGAGTTATCCAAAAAATGAAACTGCCCACAGATGGGGGTGCAAGTGAATCTTCCCCAACCACTGGTGTGATTCGTGGCGATGCGCGTGGACAGTGACCTCTCTTTCCGAAGACCTTAAAAATTCTTGGTGCACTTTCGCGTGTGTTGTGTGTATGTGCTCTTTACAAATCCTGAATCATTGGTTTTTTTGAAGATTCTTCAAGAAACAGGCGCGCTTTTTGAGAACGTTCTGCCTTCTTTAGTATCTCACTCATAAGTTAAACACAGTTGTGCATGCCGCTCAACTAAAGGCGAGGTGCAAGTTGAGCGTGGTGTATAGATTATTCCCTGGCATCTCACTATAGTCATGAGTGTAGGCGAGCTTTGACGCGCCGCAGCCTCCGCTGAGGCCAACGCCAATCCCCCCCTGCAAAAAATCCACTACTGCCGAAACGGCAGACATTGCTTTGGTTTTCGCCTTAGCAAACCTTTGCGCGGCAAAGGAGAAAGAGTTCTTTATGAAGAGAGTTGTTTTTGCTATCGCCGTGCTGGCTCTGGCGCTCAGCGCTTGCCAGCCCAGCGCAGCCCCCGCAGTTGATGTGGATCAAGCTGGCAGCACAGATCTGAGCGGCATCAAAAATTACCTCACCGCCAAGATCGATGAGCTGGAAGCCGCCAGCACGGACCTCGTGAGCGCGGCTGACGAGTACTACACGTTGGCCGAGGCCGCTGGCTTTGACTACGAAGCCCTGTGGGCCGACAAGCCTGCCGAGGCGGCTGCAGCCATCCTGGATGCACGCGCCGCCTGGCTTGAAGTCAGCCCGCTGTACGAGCAGACCGAGGGTATCGTGGCCGGTGTACCCACCCTGGCTGATTATGACGTCATCCTGGATGCTGGCGCCGCTGGCCACGAAGACCCCGAGGGCGCAGTGCCCTTTGACCTCGAGCTGCCGGATGGCCGCGTGCTGCCGCAACCCGGCAACCTGTTCGGCGTGCTGGAAAGCACCCTGTGGGGCACTGAGCCGCAGTACAGCAGCGGCATCATCGCCGATGTGGATGGCAACGGCGAGAGCTTCTCAGACCGCCTGCCAGACGCCAACGTCCTCAAGGGCGCCGCTGACCTGACCCACAGCTACATTGTAGAACTCAAGGACGCTACCGCCGCCTGGACCCCCACCGAATCGGATGCCTACACCGCCCTGGTGGTGATGGTGCCGACGATGAGCGAGTACTTCGAATCCTGGAAGAACTCGCGCTTCGTGGCCGGTGACGCCTCCACCCAGCGCGATTTTGTGGTCATCTCGCGCCTGGCCGACATTCAGGACATCCTGACCAGTCTGCAGGTGGTCTATGCCGAGATCAAGGAACAGGTCGTAGCCTACGACGCAGACCAAGCTGAGCAGATCGAACAAGGCATGGCCGACCTGAAGGCGTTTGTGGCCGGCGTGTATGCCGATGAGCAAGCTGGCAAAGTGTTCACCGCTGAGGAGGCCGATGTGCTGGGGCAGGAAGCCCAGGACCGTGCTACCGCGGTGGCCGGCCAGGTAGCCCAGGTGGCTGCCGCCCTCAATGTGGAGATTGCTGAATAAAGGCAGTTTTGAAACTCCGCACGCTGCTTTTACTCGCAGTACTCACAGGGCTGGCTGTGCTAAGCACAGCCAGCCCTGTCCGCGCGGCCGGGCCGAGCCCCGCCGCCCAGGCCGAGAGCCTGCGCTCGGCGCTGTTTGCCGCCCAGCGCGCCCTGCTGGCCAACGAGCCCGGTGCCGAAGCATATCTTGAACGCGCGCAGGCCGTACTGGCCAGCGACTTTGGCCGCAGCCTGGCAGACGTCGATCCGGCCGCGGCCGAAGGCTTGCGCAGCGCATTTGTGGATATGGCTGCTGCCGTGGCCGCGCAGGATACGCCTGCCTTTGCCGCAGCCCGCGCCCAAGCCTGGACCGCCGTCCTGGCCGCCAGCTACCACATCGTGGAGCAAGCCGTGCAGGCTGGCGACACGCCTACCGCGCAGGCTTGGCTGCTTGTGCGCGAGTTCCGCACCGCCTCTCGCTTTGCGCGCCCCAATGGCGATGCCACCGTAGCCCTGCAAAGTCTGGCTATTGGTGAAATGGATAGCGAGACAGCCCAGCAATTTTTACGCGCCGATCTTTACGACACATACCAGGCGCGCCTTAACGAAGCGCTGCGCGAACTGGCACAGGCAGAGGCGAGTGGCTTTGCCACACGCCGCGCCGAGTTGGCCAGCCTGGCGCAGGGCTACTTTGCCATCCTGGTTCCGGCGTATGTCGAGCAGCGCGGCGAGAGCGCCCTGGCGGCTGCACAGGCCGCTTTTGCGGATCTGCGCACCGCCGCGCTGCGGGGTGGCGACACCTCGCGCACCATAGTCGCTGTTCACGAAGCGCTCGACAACTTCCGCGCCGCGCCGCTCAGCCCTGAAGAACAAGCCCGCCGTGCTGGGCAGCTGCTGCGCTACATCTATTTGGTGCCGCTGGAATATGGGCGCGGTGTCAGCAACGGCCAGGTGACGCTGCAGTTTGAGATTCAGGAAGCGGTCACTTTCCACGAGGCGGCGCAAGCTGCCTTTGCCGATCTGCGCGATGTGCTGGCCGCCACCGATGCCGCGGCTACAGCCAACACGGCTGCTCTGCTGGATAGCCTGGGGGCGCATTTATTGGCCGCCAACACCGGCGGCGCGGTGGCCGAGCCACGCCTACTGAACCAGGAAGCCGAACAGGTGATGGCCACCCTGGACGAGCTCATGCCCGAGGAGTGGAAACAGCAAAGCGTGGCGGGTGATTTTGATGTCATCACTTCGATGCTGGACCAGATGGAGAATGCAGTACGCGCCGGCGACTACGCCATGGCCGAATCGGCCCGGCTGGAGGCCTACGCTGTGATGGAAAGCGGCCCGGAAGCGCGCTTGACCTCGCTCGACCCAGAGCTCAAGCTGCGCGTCGAAGCCCTGTTCTGGAACGGCGATGCCGCCAACAAGAACGGGCTAAGCAACCTGATTGCTCGCCAGGCTGGCCTACAGGAGATCCGCACTGTGCGCGTAGCGCTCAACACGGAACTGCAGCAGGTGCAAAAGCTGCTCTCGGTGCAAAGCGCACCCGGCGCCATTGCCACCAATGCTGCTGTGATCGTCTTCCGCGAAGGGCTGGAAGCGGTGTTGATCCTGGCTTCGCTGATGGGCAGCCTCAAGATGGATAGCAAGCAATACCGCAAGCCGCTGTGGCTGGGCACCGGCCTGGCCCTGCTGGCCACCGTGCTGACCTGGAGCCTGGCGCGCAGCGTGTTGCTCTCACTGGCACGCTATGGCGAAACCCTGGAGGCCATCGTCTCGCTGATCGCCATCGTCGTGCTGTTGCTGATCACCAATTGGTTCTTCCACAAAAGCTATTGGGATAACTGGCTGGCGGCCTTCCATGGGCGCAAGCGCCGCCTGCTTTCGGGCGAAACTGGCGTATGGCTGGGGCTGATCTCGCTCGGTTTCACCAGCGTGTATCGCGAGGGTTTTGAGACGGTGCTGTTCCTGCAAGCGCTGGTGCTGGATGGCGGCAACCGCGTCGTACTGGCCGGCGTGGCCGTTGGCCTGCTGCTCACTTGCATCATCGGCTTTCTCACCTTCCGTTTCCAGAGCCGCCTGCCGCACAAGAAAATGCTTATCGTCACTGGCATCATGATCGGTGCCGTTTTGCTGGTCATGGTCGGCAAAACCACCTATGTGCTCCAATTGCTGGGTTGGTTGCCCGCTCACACCATGGGCTTTGCGCTGCCCTATTGGACGGGCATGTGGTTTGGCATCTACGCCACCTGGGAAGGGGTTGCCTTCCAGTTCCTGGCAGCTTTGATCGTACTCGGTAGTTACTGGTTGGCAGAGGGGATGAAGAAAAAGAACCGCAAGCCTAGCCAGGCAACGGCAAGTTAAAACGGCGGCTGGCCGGGGTGCAGCCCGGCCAGCCAGTGCCTGAACACCCGAGCGGGGTATTTCCAAGCGTAAAATCATTCTACGCACTTTCCGGCGGCGGCGTCAATATGAGACGCGTATCCCGGCCAGAAAGTGGTACAACTTGCCCTGTAGCAAGAGAAAGGTATCTAAGAGATGGCAAAGAAAGAGAAGAAGTCCTGGAGCACCCGAGACTTGCTGGTCACCATTGTGATCGGTCTGGCGTTCGGTGTGCTGCTCATCCCGGTCACCTGGGCCTATGCCGGTTTGCTCAGCCTGGGTGGCATCTTTACCCGCACCATCCTCGGCGGCCTGTACTTCCTGCCCGCCGCCTTTGCCGCGTATGTGATGCGCAAACCCGGCGCCACGCTGCTAGCCAGCGTGCTGAGCGCACTGCCCTCCATGCTCGGCCCCTATGGCCTGATCGTGTTGATGATCGGCGGCCTGATCGGCCTGGTAGCCGAGCTGTTTGGCTGGCTGCTGACGCGTTACCGCAACTTTTCCACGCTGCGCATGCTGTGGTTCGGTGTAGCGTCTGGCATCACCGTCTACCTGCTGATCCTGGGGTCGATGCTGCGCACTACGGCCTTTGAGCCCAGCATCCTGATCGCGGCGCTACTGGTCTCGGCCATTGTGTTCGGCCTGTGCAGTGTGATCGCCAAATATCTGGCCAACTCGGTAGCCAAGACCGGCGTTTTGGCCAACACAGCTTTGGGAGAAACCACCGCGGATGAGATCTGAACCGATGCAAGCTGAGCGCGCCGCGCCCAGCCCAGAGCAGATCAAGGGCAGCGACCGCAGCATGGCGGGCTACATTGTCTTTGTAGCCATCCGTTGTACGCTGCAATACATTGTGCTGCCTTTTGTGCTACCTTTCATTGGGCTGAGTGGTTCTATCTCGCTGATTATCAGCGTCCTGATCGATATCGTTGCCTTGAGCGCGATCGTGTACAACATTCACCGCCTGTGGAACACGTCATGGCGGTGGCGCTATATTGCTCTGAGCATTCTGATGCTCAGCATTTTGGCGGTGTTCATGATTGAAGATATCCGTCTGTTGTTGGCTTAATTTCGTTGATGTCTATTATTGAGATCCGCGCGCTCACTGTAAAGTACGCGCGGCGTAAACTGGCGGCCCTCAACCAGCTCAGTTTGCATGTGCAGAAAGGCGAAACCGTGCTCTTGCTTGGCCCTTCGGGCTCGGGCAAGAGCACGTTGGCGCTTACCCTCAATGGCCTGCTGCCGCAAGCCGTGGGCGAACTACGCGAGGGCAGTGTGCACATCGCGGGGCTGGATACCCAGGAACACTCCGTAGCCGACCTGGCCCAAACGGTGGGCATCTTGTTCCAAGACCCGGATGCTCAATTTGCCACCCTCAAAGTTGAAGATGAAATCGTTTTCGGCCTGGAGAACCTGGGGCACGATCCACACACCATGGAAGCGCGCATCCAGCAGGCGCTAGCCGATGTGGGCGCCGCCGCCCTGCGCGAGCGCCCGGTCTCGGCACTCTCTGGCGGCGAGAAGCAGCGCGTGGCGCTGGCCTCCCTACTCGCCATGCAGCCTGAAGTGCTCATCTTCGATGAGCCCACGGCCAACCTGGATTCGATGGGCACCCAGCAGGTCTTCGCCCTGCTGGCCGAGCTGAAATCACGCGGCGAACACACGCTGGTGCTCATCGAACACAAGCTGGATGAGCTCATGCACCTGATCGACCGTGTGGTGGTGCTCAATCCGCAAGGCGGCATCTTGGCAGACGGCGCGCCGCGCCACATCTTTGACGATTTTGGGCCAGCGCTGCAAGAAATGGGAGTGTGGATGCCGCAAGTGGCCATGCTGGCCCACGAGTTGCGCCGCCAGGGCGTCGAGCTGCCGCTGTTTCCCATCACACTCGGGGACGCCGTGCGCGCCTTCCGGCCGTGGGTGGCTTCAGTTCACCCAGAAACGGTGGAGACAGCCGCACCCACTACGCAATCCACGCCTGCCATGCAGGTGAAGGACCTCTCCTTCAGCTACGGCGATTTATCGGCTCTACAGAGTGTCTCCATCCAGATCAACAAGGGAGACTTTCTTGCCATCGTGGGCGCCAATGGCGCCGGCAAGACCACCCTGGCCAAACACCTGATGGGCATCCTGCGCCCACCGCTGGGCGCCATTGCGCTTGAAGGCGGCGAGTTCACAGACATCCCCACCAAGGCTGTGGCACGCAAGATCGGCTATGTGTTCCAGAACCCAGAGCACCAGTTCGTGACCGAAACCGTGTGGGATGAGGTGGCGTATGGCTTACGCGTCATGCAAGAAGACGATGACACCGTGACCCGCAAAACCCAGGAATTGCTCGAGACCTTTGGCCTGGCGCGCTATGCCAAGGCCAACCCGTTCACATTGAGCTATGGTGAAAAACGCCGCCTGAGCGTGGCCAGCATGCTGGCGTTGGGGCAGGACATTCTGATACTGGATGAGCCCACCTTTGGCCAGGATGAGCGCAACGCCACCGCACTACTGGAAATCCTACGCGGCCTCAACCAGCAGGGCAAGACCGTGATCGTAGTCACGCATGACATGCGCCTGGTCCTGGAGAACGCCAACCGCGTGGTGGCGATGAGCGCCGGCAAAGTGCTCTTTGACGGCGCACCGGCCGAGCTGGCGGGCAAGCCCGAGCTGCTCTCTGAAGCGCGCCTGACCCTGCCGCCGCTGGCGCGCCTCTCAGCATTGCTGGCCACCGAGTACCCGCACCTGCGCAACGTGCTCACGCTGGACAATTATCTGGGGCTCAAGCACTAGTATGCAGACCCTCTACCAGCCCTATGACTCGCCCCTGCACCGGCTGAATCCACTGAGCAAACTGCTGGTCTCCATCCCGCAGATGACACTCATGTTGCTGGTGAGCGAGCCGTGGACGCCGCTGGCGTTTGTTGTGCTCACCAGCCTCAACCTGCTCATTCTGGGCCGCGTCAGCTTGCGCCGTTTTCTGCGCCTCCTGTGGCCTTTGCTGGTGCTGGTGTTCTTGTTTACCGCGCTGTATCCCTTCCTGGTGCGTCAAACGCTGGTTCAGCACACACCGCTTTTGTTCGAGTGGGGCATTATCAAGCTCTACCAGGGTGGGCTGTATTTGGCGTTGGTCACTGGCCTGCGCATTATGGGCCTGCTGATCAGTTCGCTGCCCTTTTCCATCACGAGTGATTCGGCAGATTTCGTCCGCGCCCTGGTGCAGCAGGCTCACCTGCCGTACCGCATCGGCTACAGCACGCTGGCGGCCTTTCGTTTCGTGCCCATGCTGCAAAGTGAGATGTCGGTAGTGCAGGCCGCCCACCGCGTGCGCGGCGTGGATAGCCAGCCCGGCTGGCGTGGCAGCCTGGAGCGCCTGCGCCGCTCGGCCGTGCCGCTGCTCACCACCGCCATCCGCCAGGCGGAGCGCACCGCGCTGGCCATGGATGCGCGCGCCTTCGGCGCCCACAAGCATCGCAGCTACTTCCGCCGCATGCGCTTCAAAACCTGGGACTGGATTTACATCCTGGGGTCCTGGATACTCAGCGGCCTCATCTTATTGGCGCTGCGCTATTTCGGGTTACTGGGCTCACTGCATGTGCTGCAGATTCTGTAGCCTGTGATGTAGAATAGTTAAATCGCCAAATATTAAGGAAGAACAACATGGTTCTGGAAAGAAACTTACCGAAACTGGACGGATTGAACGAGATCGAGCGCGCCGAGGCCATCCGCAAAGCCTTTGACAGCGATCGCAAGCAGATGGTGCTGCTGTTGGCGCGCCAACTGGGTGTGCCCGAGATCGAAGTGGTGCGCGCCATGCCTGCCGAGCTCGCCGTAGAGCTTGACGCCCAGCAGTGGGAAGCGATCATCCGTTCATTCGAAGCGTTGGGCGATGTGCATGTGGTGGTTTCCAACGGTGGCGCTACGTTGGAGTGCGTCGGCAGCTTCGGCAAGTTCAGCAACACACAGGGCTTTTTCAATGTACAGACCCCTTCGCTGGATATGCACATTCGTATTGCCGGTATGGCCTCAGTCTTCGCGGTCACCAAGCCCAGCCACACAGACGGCAAAGATGCGCTCAGCGTGCAGTTCTTCGACCCGCAGGGCAACGCGGCCTTCAAAGTCTTCCTGACCTTCGGCGGGAAGGATCCCTCGGCCGAGCGCCTGGCTCAGTACAACGAGATCATCCAGCGCTTCAAAGTAGACTAATTTTCTTGTAGCAGGAATTGAATAGAAAGATCAGGCGCTCTTAAAACGAGCGTCTTCTTTTAGTGTTTGCTTTAGCCCTTTTTCCAAACTCATACGTGCGGTAAAGCCCAGCAGCTTGGAAGCCAGTTGGGTATCCGCGCACATGCGTGAAACGCCTGCGGCGTTATGCGGGGTGAATAACAGCTCACCGCGGCGGCCGGTCAACTCCAGGATCATTTCAGCCAGGTCTTGCATGCGGGTTTCCTGCCCGCTGCCCACGTTGATCACGCGCTGATCGACATCGGGAGCCGTGGCGGCCGCCACCAGGGCGCGCACCACATCGCTCACATGAATGAAGTCACGCGTCTGGTTGCCGTCGCCATGCACCACCAGTGAGCCACCGCGCACCGCCTGGCGCAGCCAATTGGCCACCACCGGCGGGTGCGAAGGCGGCAAGTGCTGCCCCGGCCCATAGGCATTAAAGATGCGCAGGCACACCGTCTCGATACCCCACAGGGCGCCGATCGTACGTACGTAGTACTCCGCCGCCAACTTGGACACGGCATACGGCGAGTGCGGAAAGGGCGATGCATCTTCGCGCAGCGGCTGCTCTTGCTGGTCGCCATACACCGCCCCCGAGGAGGCGAACACCACCCGGCGCACGCCAACATCGCGCATGGCTTCCATCAAGCTCACCGTGCCGCCCACATTGGCGTCGGTGTATTCGCGTGGGTAGAGCAGCGATTCGGCCACCAGCACACGTGCTGCCAGGTGATATACACAATCAATGTCCTGCAACAGGGTCCACAGCTTGGGGCGGTCGTTTACATCGCCACGGGTGAAATGCACATCATCAAACAAGACCTGCGGCTCACCGCTGGAGAGATTGTCGATACCGCGCACCAGGTGACCCTCGCGCGCCAATTGATTGGCCAGCGCAGACCCGAGAAAACCGGCTGCGCCAGTGATAAGAAAATTCATGGTGTGCGATTATAGCATTGGGGGTTTTGCCCTAAAGCAGCGCTCATCCAGCACGGCCCAAGCGGCAGTATCATGCACACATGCATGCGCGCATGCGCCGTATTGTGCTGTGTTTGTTGCTGCTGGCCGGCTGTTCACGCGTGCTGGTGGCTTCATCCTGGCAACCCAGTGATACGCAGGAGAGGATCCGCGCCCATACGCGTGCAGTGGAGTTCGACTATGTAACCTGGACACTGGACGCCGCTGCGCTCAAGCTGCAGCAAGCCAGCCTGGGTACGCACCAATATTTACCCGAGGATGCCCAAACGCAAATAGTGCGCGAGCATATGGCGCTGATCGCCCAGATCCAAATACAGGAAGCGATGCTCAGCCAGCTGCACGCCAACCCTGCGCCCGCCAGCGTAGCGGCCCAGATCGAGGAGACAACCGCCAGCCTGGCGGAGCTGTATGCCGAGCGGGCCGCCCGCGCCCCGCTGGCCGAGAGCATTCTGCAAGCACAGGTGACCCAACAGCTGGCTGCGCTGGATTTCACCACAGGCGGCCAGCCGCTGCCGCCGCTGCTGTACCACAGCACGCCGCTGCCCTGGGCGCTAGTCGTTTCGCCACGCAAGCGCATCGCCCAGGAGGCCAATCTGTCGCTCGAAACTGAGCTGACGCTGGCCGAGCACATTGAGATCGAAGACGCCGTGGCGGCCTCGTTGGATATGTCTACGCTGGTGGTGCCCGTGGGCGGGATCGGCACCTACCCCACCATGGTGGCACAGACCAGCTCGCTTAACTGGCTGGCCGAGGTCATCGCCCATGAATGGCTGCACAATTATCTGAGCTGGCATCCGCTGGGCTTCAACTACAACGCCTCGCAAGAACTGAAGACGATGAACGAGACCGCGGCTAACTTATTTGGCAAAGAGATCGGCGCACTGGTGATCGCACGCCACTATCCCGAATATGCTCCGCCGGCGGCGCCCAGCCGCGCTCCCGCCGGGGTGGATGACCCTGCGGTGTTCGATTTCCGCCAGGAGATGCACACCACTCGTTTACAGGTGGATGCGCTGCTGGCGGCGGGCAAAATTGCCGAGGCAGAAGACTACATGGAAGCCCGCCGCCTGGTGTTTTGGGAGAATGGCTTTGCCATCCGCAAGCTCAACCAGGCCTACTTTGCCTTCTACGGCAGCTACGCCGACTCGCCCACCGGCCCAGCGGGCGAAGACCCGGTGGGCGCGGCGGTACGCGAGCTGCGCCAGCGCAGCCACAGCCTGACTGAATTCATCGAGTATATGCAGGGGCTCACGTCCTTCGCGGAGTTGCAAGCCTTGCTCGCCAGCTTGCCATAAGCCCCACTGGTAGAATCGCTCAATGCGCCAAAAATCACTCTTTGTACTCCTTGCACTGATCCTTGTGGCCGCCTTGGCGGCCTGCGCCAGCGCGCCTGCCGCTACGGCGGCGCCTACGCCCAGCAATGAGGCACCGGCCATCTCGGTGCCCAGCGCCTATCCCGCCATGCAGTGCATCTCGATCAGCGCCCCGCGCGATGTCACCTACTTCAATCGCATGCCCTACACACCCATCACCGAGGCAGACTGGGCACGCGGCAGCGAAGCGGCACCCATCACAGTGCTGATCTACAGCGACTTCCAGTGCCCCAGCTGCGCCACGTTTGCCCAAACCCTAGCGCGCCTGCAAGCCGAGTATCCCGATGCGATCCGTATCGTCTACCGTCACTATCCGCTGATCGGCAGCGAGGCCCAGCCGCTCAACGACAAGGCCGCCCTGGCCGTAGTGGCAGCAGAGGCAGCGGGCGAGCAGGGCATGTTCTGGGAAATGTACGACCTGCTCTACAGCCAGCAAGCGGAATGGGCCAACCTGAGCACAGAGGAATTCCAAGCTTGGTTGCTGCAACAAGCCACCACCCTGGGCATGGACCGCAGCGCCTTTGCCAGTGCGTTGCTCAGCGAGGAGCTGGCTGCTAAGGCGCAAGCCGCCTGGGACGATGGCCAGGCGCAGCAGTTGGGCACTCCGCCATACGTGATCACCAACGAGGGTCCGCATGGCGGCCCGATCGACTACGAAAGCCTGAACATCATCTTCCGCCTCAAGCTGCTGGCGGAACGTCAATTCAACCGCTGCCCGGATATGCAGTTGGAGCCCGGCAAAGGTTACCTGGCCACCATGCGCACGGAGCACGGCGACATTGTCATTGAACTCTTCCCTGAAGTGGCTCCCTTCGCGGTGAACAGTTTTATCTTCCTGGCTGAGCAGGGCTGGTTCAAAGACACCACCTTCCACCGCGTGCTGCCCGGCTTCGTGGCCCAGGGTGGCGACCCCAGCGGCACAGGCTACGGCGGCCCCGGCTATGCCTTCGCCATCGAGCCTTCCGCCAGCCTCACCTTTGACCGTGCCGGCCTGCTGGCCATGGCCAATGCTGGCCCCACCTCCAACGGGAGCCAATTCTTCATCACCTATGGCCCTGCCCCGCACCTGAACGGAGGCTTCACTATCTTTGGGCAGGTACTCAGGGGAATGGACATTGTAGAAAAGCTCACCCCGCGCGATCCTTCGCAATCGCTGGGTCTGCCGCCGGGTGACAGCATCCTTGACATCACCATCGAGGAGCAGTGAGCCCGCGCGCTAGCCGCCCGGCCAAGCCGCGCCCCGGCTACAACTGGGTTTCTCTGACGCAGTTCCTCGGGAGTAGCTTTGGCTTACTTGCCTACCTGAGCATAGGCCTGAGCACGCTCACCTATGTTGTATTGCAGCCACTGGTTCAGCATGAAGCCGGCATCGGCTGGGACTTTCTGCTTTCCGGCTCCGGGGCCTTGTGGGCCGCGCTCCTGCTCGTACCCTCGCTCGTCTTCAGCCTGGCGCACCTGCTCCAGCGCCCGGTGCCGGCCACTTCTCGCAGCCAAAGCCCGCTGCCAGCGCTGGCCCTCGCGGCGTTGCCCCTGGTGATCCTCATCGGGCACTGGCTGCTGGAACAAGAGCATTTGATCCTGCTGCCGCCCGTGCATGTTGCAGCCGCTTCGCTATCTGTGGGCGGCCTGGTGTGGTTGGGCATCCGCAAACTGCAACTCGGCGGCCGCCGCCTGGTGTGGGGCGGCTTTGCCAGCGGGCTGACCGCCGCTCCGCTGGTGTCGATCCTGCTCGAAGCCATCGTCGGTATCTGCCTCTTGGCGATGGCTATGATCTACATCGGCACCAATCAAGACTTACTGACCCAGCTCACGCACATTGAAAGCGCCTTGCCGCACATCGAAACCAGGGAAGAGTTCCAAACCCTGTTTGCGGATTTCTTCAACAACCCGGTGCTCTTAGGCTTGCTGCTGACAGACCTGTCATTGTTCACCCCCCTGATCGAAGAGCTGTTCAAGCCCATAGCCCTGTGGCTACTGATCTGGCGGCGTCCCTTCACTCCCGCCCAGGGGTTTGCCATCGGGCTGCTGGGTGGCGCTGGGTTTGCCTTGCTAGAGAATCTATTCTCCGGGGCCAACACCGCCGAGTGGGTGTTCACCAGCAGCGTGCGCTTCGGCGCTACTGCTTTTCACATTGCCACAGCCGGGCTGATGGGCTGGGCCATCGTGCGCGCCAAGAATGAGGCGCGCTACCTGGACGTTTTCCTGGTGTATGGCTTCAACATTTTGCTGCACGGACTATGGAATGGCATCGTAGTGCTGCAGAACTTCACTCCCCAGCTGCTGGCCGGCCGCGAAGTGGCGGCCAATGCAGGCTTGGTGGCGATTACGGTGCTGTGCGTAGCGATCCTCATCTACATGAACAAGAAGTTGCAGCCGCCGCTTGCGGCCAAGCGGCCCGGCCGCACCAAAGCCAGCTAGCAAAAGGGCTGCCCAGTTGGGCAGCCCTTTTTATTCTCTGATTTCGCCTGTTTTGCTACGGTTTCAGGATCAGGTGACCGGCCGCGGCGGCCTCTACAGCATCCCGATCCCAGTGCAGCGGGATGAACTGGATGTCTGCCCATAGCGGCGCCAGGTCATTGTAGTTGGCGTGATTGGCATGGCCAGATTGGCCCACCGTAGTGATCTGCAGCGCATTCTGCCAGTTGCTCAGGTCAAAGATGGTGCGCTTGGAGGGCAGGGTGGTCGTGCTGTAATCCTCGTTGCCGCCCCAGCCAGTGGCATTGACGATGGAGTTGCCGCCAGCCAAACGATAGGGGCCAGGGTTGAACAGCTTATCGATCAGCGGGAAGTTGCTCATGACACCATGCTCATAGGTAATGGTGTGCAGGTCGCCCCAGGCCCACTGGCTCTCGTCCTTGCCCAGCTTGTCTTCCACTTCGGCCACGCCATCTGCAAAGGAGCGCTTCAGGATGTCGTCACGCGTCTCACGCTCGGGGGTACTGCTGTCGTCCCACCAGGCGCTCTCCGGTTGCGCCAGTAAGTTCTCCACCACCACATACCAGCCGCTGCCGCCGCCCGCATTGGGCCAGGCGCTCTCCGGCAGATCGTCATTGAAGGTATTGGCGAGCAGGTGCTTCCACACGGGGGCAAACAGCGCCGCGCCGTTGGATTCCTTGTCGTGTGCACCGTTCCAGTTGGCGAGCAGGTCGCGCAGCTCGTTCAGACGAGCATCTCCGTAATCGAGCGCCACCAGCGCCTCGACCACGGGCAACGCGCCCAGGTTCATGTTGTCACCCAGCATCTGCTGATAGTAGGCAATGTCGATAGGCCCGGGGGCATTCTCGATCATGGCCACAATGCGCTGGGCGCGGAAGCCATAGTCCCAGATGTCTGCAATGGGGTACGGGTAGTCGGCGCCGACCACGGCGTTGTTAGCCGTCACAATGTAGCCAGATTCCGGGTTGTAGGCATACGGCAACTGGTCAAAGGGAATGTATCCCTGCCAGTCAAACTGGTCTGTCCAGCCCGGCGCAGGGTACAAGCCATCCCCCGCGGCACGCAGGGGGATGTACCCCGGCATCTGGTAGCCAATGTTGCCGTCAATGTCTGCATACAGGAGGTTCTGGGCAGGTACGACAAACTGACTGGCCGCGGCACGGAACTCCTCAAAGTTCTGAGCACGGTTCAACTGGAATAGCGACTGCAAGGTGGTGCCCGGCTCCAGCGCCGTCCACCTCAAGGCCACCGCGTAGTTATCGGGCAGGTTCAGGCCCGAGGTCTCGCCAAAATCAGAAAGACTCCCGTAGGTATCCGAGACGATGGGGCCAAACTTGGTGATGCGCACAGGTAGCTCGATGGTCTCGCTGCCCGCTACCACGATCTCTTCTACCACCACATCCATGTCCACCCACTGGCCGTTCAACTCATACTGGTACGGGTCATTGGGATTAACCTTGATGACGAAAAGATCCATTACATCGGGGCCAACATTGGTGAAGCCCCAGGCGATGGTGTCGTTGTGGCCCAACACAATGCCAGGCGCGCCCACAAAGGTAACGCCAGCGGCATTGTAGTTACAGTTCGGGCCAACCGGTGCGCAATGCAAACCCATCTGGTACCAGATGGAAGGCACACTGGCGCCCAGGTGCGGGTCGTTGGCGAACAGGGGCATGCCTGTCGTGGTCAACTCACCCGAAACCACCCAGCTGTTCGAGCCTAGATCGGCATGCGGGTCGCTCTTGAGGATGGCATCCAAGGCAGCCACACGGCCGTCCAAGACTTCCATCAAGGCTGCAAGCTGTTGGCCCTGCAGACCCTCAGTGTTTTGAATAATGATAGGCTCTCCAGAAAGCTCAAAATCAGGGACGATCAAGGGCATGTCTGCGGGATAAGCCGGATAGAGCTCGGCGATCTGCTCCATGCTGAGTGTCTTGAGCATCAGCGAGCGCTCGATTTCGGTGTCCATGTTGTCGCGCAGGTCCCAGGCCATAGCCTTGGCCCAGCTCACCGTGTGCAACGGCTCCCAGGGCGCTGGGGTGTAGCCGCTGTTCAGCAGCTTGAGGAACAAATACTCCAGGCTGACCTCAGTACCGGAGTGCTCGGCCAGATAAGCATTCACACCGGCGGCATACGCCTCCAGCATCATCATGCTGGTGTCGTCCAGAAGCGCCATTTCAGCACGCGCCACACGCTCCCAGCCCATGGTGCGCAGAAACTTGTCGATGTCTACCGTATTGCTGCCCAATAGCTCAGACAGGCGGCCGGTGCTGGTGTGACGCTGAAAGTCCATCTGCCAGAAGCGGTCTTGTGCATGCACATAGCCCTGGGCAAAGAACAGGTCATGCTCGGTGCTGGCGTAGATATGCGGGATACCATATTCATCACGGTATACATCTACTGCGCCATCCAAGCCAGTGACTTGAATTTCTCCGTCTGTTTGGGGGAATGAGGCCTTAATCTGGCCAGGCAGTAGTACCGCCACAGCCACTACCAGGATCAGGACAAGGGCCAGCAGGCCCAGGCCGATGATTCGCAAAATCTTTCCCATAGATCGACTCCTCTTTGGCTATCCAAATGATGCCGAGAGGAATTATACGCCTGGGTTATGGGGGCAATAGGAGGTTATACAGCAACTACAAAGGCCACAACGTGGTCTTGCGTGTGGCTGATGCTTACTGACCAGCTGGTGATGCCCAGTTCGTCCGCCAGCGTTTGGGCCGCCCCGTAGAGTTGCAACACAGGCTCCTTACGCTCGCCGCGCAGGATCTCGACCTCTTGCCAGCTCAGATCGCCAATTCCGGTGCCTAAGGCTTTGGCAACCGCCTCCTTGGCTGCAAAGCGGGCCGCCAGGGAGGCAAAGTTGCCATTCATCTGCTCCAGCTCACGCGGGGTGTAAATACGCTTGAGGAAGCGGTCGCCATGGCGCTCGATCGCCTCACGCAGACGGCGAACCTCCACCAGGTCAACCCCGGTGCGTAAGCTCATGCCACCTCGCCGCGCGGCGGCCCGGCCACGGCAATGGCCATCTCATCGGTCTTCAGGTAACGCGCCGCTGCTGCCAGCACATCCTCCCGCGTTACGGCACGCACTTCATCGGGAAACTTGCGGTAATAGTCCAACCCCAGGCCAAAACGCTCCAGGCTCATCAGCGCATCCGCTACGCCGCCGTTGCTCTCCAGCGAGAGGGGCATACTCCCGATATAGTTCGACTGGCTGTCGCTCAATTCGTCTTCGCTAACCAGCTCACTGGTGAAGCGCTCGATCTCTTTGAAGATCAGATCCGTTGCTTGCTCTTCGTTGGATGGGTTGACCCCCGCTTCCAGCAACCAGGGATCCGGCCCCAGGCCGCCGCCCAGGCTGCTGTAGGCGTAATAGGCCAGGCCAGCCTTCTCGCGTACAGAGTCGCCCACGCGACCCATCATCCCGAAGCGGCCAAGGATGTTGTTGCCCAGCGAGGCGGCCATGTACTCGGGGTTCTTGCGCAGCGGGCCGCCGGTGCCGATGATCAGGTCGCTCTGGCTCTTGCCAGCAATATCCAGGCGGCGGTAGGCGCGCTGGGCCAGCGGCTGCCAGGGCGGCAGTTGCACCTGGGCGGGTTGTTGGGGATTCTGCCAGTCTTCAAAGGCAGCACGCACTTGCTCCACGGCCTCAGCGGCCGAGATGCCACCCACCACCACAATTAGCATGCCGCGCGGGCCAAAGTTGTGCTCGTGGAAGTCCACCAGGTCCTGGCGCGTAATGGGTGCGATGGTGTGGGGATGGCCTTCGTCGGCGCGCGCATAGGGGTGCCCCTCGTAAACCATCTCATCGAAGAGCAACGAAGCCATATCACGCGTGTCCTGCGCCCGCAGGGAAAGCCCGGTAAGCAACTGGGCACGCACTTTCTCGACATGCGCCTCAGGGAACACCGGGGATAACAGCGCCTCGCGGCCCAACTGTAGCAGCAGGCCAAAGTCTTCGGCCAGCGAGCGGCCGCCAAACCCGGTGGTGTGCGTGCCGCTGTTGAAACCAAAGCTGGCGCCGATCGATTCGAGCGAATCGTAGATTGCCTGGAAATCACGTTGGGCCGTGCCGCGCATCAGCATGGAAGCAGTAAAGTCGGCCAGGCCCAGCTTGTCATCCGGGTCGAGTAGACCGCCAGCCAGCAGCGAGCCGCGCACGGTCACCGCTTTGGAGTTGGGGTTCTCGCGCGCCAGCACTACGATGCCGTTGGCCAGCTCTACGCGAGTGATGTCATCTGCACCGGGGATCGAGGTGTGCGCCATCATTCGCCATCCTCCGCCAGGCTGCCATCGGGCTGGTAGATACCCAGCACCCGGCGCTCAGGACGCAGGTACTGCTGGGCGGCGCGCTGCACATCGGCAGGCGTCACGGCGGCCAGGCGGTTAAGGTAGGTTTCAAACCAGGCATAGCTATCGAACACTTCAGCAAAGCCCATCCAGAAGGCCTGGTTAGTAATGCTTTCGCTGCCGTAGGCAAACAGCGCCTTGGCCTGTTTGACGGCGCGCGCCAGCTCCTCCGGCTTGGGTGCAGTATCCTGCAAGCGCTTGATCTCGTCATCCAGCGCGGCGACAGCGGCCTCTGCCGTGCTGTTTGGGTGCACCGTGATGGTGATGTCGTAGAGATACGGGTCGATGGTTGCCTGCAAACCACCACTCACGCCTACCGCCAGGTCTTTCTCAACCAGGCGCTGGTACAAGCGCGAGGTCTTGTTGGAGATGCCGCCGCTGAACAGGTTCAGGTTGCTCGGCCCAGCCAGCAGGCTATCTGCCACACTGAGGGCGAAGAAGTCCGGATCGGTGGCGCGCAGGGAGCGATAGGCGGCCTTCACGAACACGGTTTCACCCGGGCCTTGGGTTACCACGCGGCGCTCTTCCTCTGGCGCAGGCTCATCACTCGCTATGCGGGTGGGCGCCGCGCCGGCCGGGATGTTAGCATATAGCTCTTCGATACGTGCCAGCATTTTGGCACTGTCAAAATCGCCAGCCATCGCCAAAATCGCATTGCTGGGCACGTAAAAATGCTTGTAGTGGGCATACAGGTCATCGCGCGTGATGGTCTCTAAGTCTGCCATGTAGCCGATAACTTCGTGTTTATAGGGGTGCGTATCGAAGGCGGCTTGCTGCACATCTTCATCCAGCAAGAACATCGGGCTGTTCTCGCTGCCCTGGCGCTCCGACATGATGACGGTGCGCTCGGAGGACACCTCTTTGGGGTCAAACTGGCTGTTCACAAAGCGATCCGCCTCCAGCCGTAGCGCCAGATCGATCTTGTCAGCCGGCATGGTTTCAAAATACGCCGTCCAGTCAATGTAGGTCATGGCGTTCCAAAAGCCGCCATCGCGGGAGATTGTCTTGTCCAACTCGCCAGCGGGGAACATTGGCGTGCCCTTGAATTGCATGTGCTCAACCCAGTGCGATACCCCGCTCAGACCTGGCCCCTCATCGCGCGAGCCGGCGCGCACCCACAGCCAATGGCTGATGAGTGGCGCAGTATGGATCTCCTTGAGCAAGACTTTGAGGCCGTTAGGCAGAATATGTTGTGTAAATTGCATAGGGACGTTGATCTCAGAAGAGGGATGCAGCAAAATATAGCACAGCGGACTTGCTTTTGGACATTTTGCCTGTGAACTGAAGGCTTTTGTCATCACACCGCGCCCCAATCCGCCGTACAATGAAGCCCATGTCCACTCTACGCACTGTTGCCGTCATCGGCGCCGGCCCGGCCGGCCTTTTTGCTGCACGGGAGCTAGCCAATGCAGGTGTGCAGGTTGCCCTGATCAACCGAGACATCAAGGCCGGGGGGTTGGCCGAGTACGGCATCTACCCCAACAAGTACAAAATGAAATCAGCCTTGCGCAAGCAGTTCGCCCAAGTGCTTGAACTGCCCAATGTCGCCTATTTTGGCAACGTGCAGATCCTGCAAGACGGGCCGCTTAGCCTGGCCAACGTGCAATCCATGGGTTTTGACGCCGTGCTAGTATGCGTGGGCGCCCAGGGCACCAAGTGGCTGGGCCTTGAGGGGGAAGATCTGCAAGGCGTGTATCACGCCAAAGATCTGGTGTACCACTACAACAGGCTGCCACCCTACAGCCAGCAAAGCTTTGCCATCGGCCAGCGCGTGGTGTGCATCGGCGCGGGCAACGTCATGCTGGATATTGCCCGCTGGGCCATCCAGGAGCTGAAGGTACAGGAGCTCACTGCCGTGGTGCGCCGCGGGCCGGGGGATGTCAAGTTCACGCGTAAAGAGATGGAATCGGTAGCCGCCAATTTAGATCTGGCTGCGCTGGAGGCCGAGATCGCCCGCTGCGCGCCCAACCTGACCGCCGTGGGGCAGGACCCCCAAGAGGGTCACAAGTTCATCCTGTCTGCTTTGCTGCATGCCGAGCCTAAAGTGTCTGACGCGCAGATGCGCTTTGATTTCCTGGCCTCGCCTCATCGCATTCTGGGCGATGAGCACGGGCGTGTGCGTGCACTCGAAGTGGAAGATACACTGCTGGTCGCCCGAGAGGATGGCAGCACCAGCGCCAAAGGACAGGGTATCTACCGTGAGATCGCCGCGGATACCGTAGTGTTTTGTATTGGTGACAAGGTGGATGCCAACTTCGGCCTGCCACTGGACAAGTGGGGCGACTTTGCCAAGCACCCCGAGCCGCGCTTCCCCGGCGAGGGCAACTCCTATGAAGCTTATGACCCCGAAACGCAGCAAGCGGTAGAGGGCGTGTTCCTGGCTGGTTGGTCTCGCGAAGCCAGCACCGGCGTGGTGGGCGCGGCCCGCAAAGACGGTACGCTGGCGGCCCGCGCCGTGCTGAGCTATCTGGATAGCCGCTCCGAGAGCAGCAATGGCGCCATGCAAGCACTGGAAAGCCGCCTGGATGCGCTGAGCACCCCCGTGGTACGCAAGCCTGACCTGCTCAAGTTGGAAGATATCGAAGCAGCCCAGGCGGAGGAACACGGGCTGCCGGAGTTCAAATTCTCCAGCAACCAAGACATGCTCAATGCGATGGGGTTAGGCCAACTGGAGCAGACCAGCTAGCTGTTTGGCTACTATCAAGCAAACAAAAAGCGCCGTTAGCGGCGCTTTTTTTGTTTGCTGGGTTTGGGCCGCCGCGCCCAGTAGGGCGAGAACATGACAAAGCCCACGATCATGATGAGCTGGCCAATCAGCACGCCAGCGCCCTGCCAGTAGCCGAAGAACGGCACAGAGGGCAGTGGGCGCGTGCCCAGGCCGAACACATCCGCGAGGCCAGAGGTAATGGCGATGACATAGCCGGTGCCCACCAGCCGAATGCCAATATCGGCGGCTATGTTCTTCGGGGTATCGCGCCACAGCGCATCCAGCGTGAAGTAGCCGCCCAGCGCCAAAAAGCCCAGGCCGAGGCTAAACACGCCGATCTGCACGAAGCCTACTACGGGGCTGCGGTCAAGGCCAAATAGCTGAGGGGTGGCACCCAACAGGAAGACAAGCAACCCCAGTACGCTGATAACCATACCCAGGCGTTTCTTGAGTGTGCGGCTTGAAATTTTGGGGGCCGATGGGGTGCGTTGAGCCATGCACACGAATTCTACTCCATGGCATCACAGCCACACTTATAGGGCAATCAACCCTTCTACGCGGGACATTCTGCCCTGTTGTTGCCCGGCCGCCGCGGCTATAACACATATGCATCAGGATGAAGGTATTGGCCGCAGGCTTTGAACTTGTGTGAGCTTGCAGTTGCGGGACTCGCAAGCGCGCAGCAGTAAGCGGCTCATCTTTCTCTCCTCTCCTAACCAAAAGACCGCCTTCGGGGCGGTCTTTTGGCGTCTAGCGAAGGAATCTTACTTAGCTAGCCGGGAATTCGAAAACGGCCTTGATTATGCCTTCTGAGCCCTTCTTGGCCAGGTCACCTAGAGCCTGCTTATAGTCAGCGAGGGCGTACTTGCGGCTTACCATCCAACCCAGGTCCACTTTGCCGCCGGCCATCAAATCCAAAGCCAGGTCGTAGGTCTTCCAGGTCCTGCCCTTGAACTTATCTGCATGGCTGTATTCAGTGGCGGCCAACACGCGCAGCTCCTGCGTGAAGATGGCCGACCAGTCGATACCCTTGGCCTGGCCGGGCAACCCTACCAACACCACGGTGCCACCGCGCTTGGTGAAACGGTTGGCATCATCCAATGAATTATCGTTGCCGGTGCACTCGTAGACGCGGTCCACACCGCCTTCCATCACCAGCTTGCCGATGGTGGGCTTGAGCAGCTTGGCGCCGGTGTGCTCAGCGATCTGCTCGTACAGATCCCGGCCGCTCAGGACCTCATCGGCGCCTAGTTTGCGGGCGGCCTCGGCCTGATGCGGATAGCGCGCCGATACCAGCACCTTGGCCTTGCTGCCCAGGGCGCGCAACGCGGCCAGGGTCACCAGGCCCATCGTGCCTGCACCCAGGATCAGGATGGTCTCGTCATCACTGGGGACATCGATCAACACGGTATGCAACGCGCAGGCAAATGGCTCCACCATCAGGGCGTTCTCATCGCTCACCTTATCGGGCACGGCATACACCTGGCTCTGATGCGCAATGAAGGCTTCGGACCAGCTGCCGCCCGTGTCCTTGGAAGAGCCGATGAACATGCCGGGGGCCAGGTTGCCGCCGCTGCGGCGCTGGCAGCGGTTGATCTCACCCTTCTGGCAATATTCGCACCACTCGCTCTTGGCATAACCGCGCGGGGCGCACCACAGGGTGGGCTCCACGATGACGCGTTGGCCGGGCTTGAAGCCCTTCACCTCAGCGCCAACTTCTGAGATTACGCCGACATTCTCATGCCCAAAGGTAAAGGGGAAATCGCTATATGGCGAGAAGTAGGGGCTGGTGTGCAGATAGATGGTACCCAGATCGGTGCCACAAATGCCGCCCAATTTAGTTTTGATGCGCACCCATTCTTGCGTAGGGAAGCTAGGCGGCGCCACGTCTTGCATACTGGTGCAAGACAGGCCGCTCCACAGCAGCGAGGGCGCCACTTTGGCGACGGCCAGCCCGAGGGCATAGCGGGGAATGGTGAAGTTGAATTGGACGGCTTTCATAGTGGGCAGTGTACCAGAGGTAATAGAGGCAAATTAGCACTTTTTTGTAGACAAAATAGGGCTGCCGCATGGGCAAGTTGCCGCAGCATTGTCTATTGCTCGGCCAACTCTCGGGCAAGTTCCTCATCGGTGGGTTCAGTAAGAATGACCTTGCGTTTGCCCTCACAGATCACCAGTGTGGGCGTGCTGCGAAAGCCACGATTGATAAAAATGACGAACTGCTCAGCTTCCGGGTTGTTGTCAATGCTCACCTCGGAAAAGGCAATGTCCTGCGCTTGCAGATAGCGGCGAGTGCGTTCGGTGTCATCACAATCGATGGCGCCGTATAGGGTAATGGCTGGCATTGGGTCAGGTCCTCTCCATGGTTCAACGTTTGTAGGCAACACCCGTCTCGGTAGGCTTGGCACGCCGCCACAAGCTGGCGGCCAGCAGGGCGGCGGCCGCCACTTGGGCCAGGCGGGCGGGCAATTGGACAGCAGGCAGCACACCCAAGCTGGCTGCGGAAAGCGCCAGGATGCTTAAGTTGAGCAAACCGAGCGCTGCCCAGGCGAGAGCTGGGTTGCCGCGCTTCGGTTCGCTCAGAAACCGCGGGAAGATCCAGTAAGCCACGGAAAATACCAACTGAACCACCCAGCCATACAACAAGAACTCCATATGCAACGGCAACAAAATCCACATGGCTGGATGCAATGGCATGGCTTTATGAATTAACAGCAACGCACCAAAACTGATGCCCAGCAGGAAGTACAGCAGCGCCAGGCGAATGCCCACCACACTCAACCGCGGCATCAGCGCTCCTTGATGCGCGCCCAGGAGTTGTAGACGAACAGTACTCCCGCCAGCCACTGCATCAGCGCAGAGGCAACCAGCGCCCAGCCCCACAGGGCGCTGGGTCGCACGGCCAACAACGGCTCTGCCACGGCGCGCAGCAACAAGCCTACATTGAGCAGCCAAAAGCTGGCCCATGCCGCAGTTTCACTGCCGCGGGGCCGCGCCTGGCTGTATTTTGGGAAAAACCAAAACCCCACGCCCATGATCATCTGGGTAACCCAGCCCACCAGGAACAGATGGAAGTAGACCGCTGAGAGACCCGGAACACTCAGCCCCCAGCGCGCCTGAGCTGCCTGAAGGACCGCCAGGGCCAACGCCAAGATAAGAAACAGGAGCGAGGCTCTGATAAACCAGCGTGTGACTGCTGGCATGGATGCTTATTTCACCTGCTGGGGAGAGACCACTACGTCTATATCATGATGATGGTGGTCGCCGTGCGGCAGAGGCACACCGTTGGGCGTCTGGCGCAGGATGGCAAGAAACACCAGCTCCTCGTCCAGGGCTTCAACGCCGTGCAACTCGGCCACATCGAACACTAACATCGTGCCTGCGCCACACTCGACGGGAGTATCGTCTTCCCCACGGAACAAGCCGCGGCCCTTGAGCACGATCATCAACAGCGCGATCTGCGGACCGCGGTGAGGTTTGAGCTTCTGGCCGGGCTTGAGTGTAAAGCGCATGACGCGGCCACTCTCGTCCACCAGCAGCGGCTGGATATTGGGAGCCTCATCCTTATAGATCAGGCCATCAAGTAGTGCAACGGGTTTCATACTGGAGACCTCCTAAGCCAGGCGAATACACAGAGCGGGGGCGCGCAAAAGCGTCCCCCCAAGGAATTCTACGACCATGCTTACACGAATCATCGGATCCGGCGCACAAGAGGACAAATGTCCCGCTCTACAGCGGGACATTTGTCATGTCAAAGGGAACCATGCAAGCCTGAAGCGCCGCGAGTGCAGCCGCGTTCGTTTAAATAAAAAACTGGGTACAAGCACCCAGTTTTTTTACTTAGTCACCCTGGGCAATATCTGCTTGTGTGCGTGCCAGGAAATCTGCAACGGAGATCGCACCCAGATCCTCGCCGGAGCGCAGGCGCACCGCCACGGCGCCGGCTTCCGTCTCCTTGTCACCCATCACCAGCATGTAGGGTACTTTCTGGCTTTGGGCGTAGCGGATCTTGGCGCCCATGCGGTCGCTGCCAGCGTCCACTTCGGCACGCAGGCCTGCGGCCTTGAGCTCAGCGGCCACCTGGTTGGCAAACTCCACATGGCGGTCAGCGATGGGGATCAGCACGGCCTGCACAGGGGCGAGCCACACTGGGAAGGCCCCGGCGAAGTGCTCGATGATGGTCGCCATGAAGCGCTCCGTCGTTCCTGTTACGGCGCGGTGTAGCAGCACGGGCGTGTGCTCCTTATTGTCTTCGCCGATGTAGCTACAGCCCAGGCGCGCCGGTTGAATGAAGTCAACCTGGATCGTGGAGAGCTGCCACTCGCGGCCGAGCACATCCCTGGCGATGAAGTCTGCCTTGGGGCCGTAGAACGCCGCCTCACCTTCGGCCTCCCAGTATTCGACGTTGTTCTTATCCAGCGCGGCGCGCAGGGCAGCTTCGGCACGGTCCCATTTTTCGGGGTCGTTCACATACTTGCCCTCTTCACCGCGCAGGGAGAGGCGTACGCTGTAGTCTGAGAAACGATAGCGGTCGAGCACCTCACGGATGAGGTTGAGCGCCAGAGTGAATTCGCTTTCGATCTGCTCCGGTGTGCAGAAGACGTGGCAATCATCCTGGGTCAGCGAACGGACGCGGGCCAGGCCGGAGAGCTCGCCGGATTTCTCGTAGCGGTAAAGCGTGGCGAACTCACAGAAACGCATGGGCAGCTCGCGGTAGGAGTGCAAGCCCATCTCGTTGTAGAGCGTCATGTGGCTGGGGCAGTTCATCGGCTTGAGGCGGAAGGCAACATCTTCATCCACCATGGGCGGGAACATTACATCGCTGTAGTTCTCGTAGTGTCCAGACTTCTTGTATAGATCCTCTTTGACGATGTGGCCCGTCCACACATGCTGGTAGCCGTAGCGCGTCTGCACATCGCGCACGTAGCCTTCCATCAGGTGGCGCAGCATCTCACCCTTGGGCGTGAACAGCGGCACACCCGGGCCGACATCTTCTGAAAAATGGAATAGGCCCAGCTCTTTGCCCAGCTTGCGGTGATCGCGCTTTTTGGCTTCCTCCTGGCGCCACAAGTAGTCGGCCAGTTGCTCAGCACTCTCCCAGGCCGTGCCATAGACGCGCTGCAGCTGCTTGTTGTGCTCATCGCCGCGCCAGTAGGCACCGGCAATGCTCATCAGTTTGAAGGCGTCTGGGGCGATCTCACCCGTGTTGGCCACGTGTGGACCGCGGCACAAGTCCGTGAAGCTATCATGCGTGTAGAACGAGATCTCGGGCTTCTCCTTGAGTGGCTCACCGTTCTCGTCAAAGCCGCCTTTGTCCAGGCCCTCGATGAGCTCCAGCTTGTATGGCTGGTCTTTGAATTCTTGTTTGGCTTCGTCTGCTGAGACGACGCGCTTTTGGAACTCGAAACCGCTGGCGATGATCTCGCGCATGCGCTGCTCAATGGCCAGGAAGTCATCCGGCGTCAGAGCGCGCGGTAGGTCAAAGTCGTAGTAGAAGCCGTCTTCGATGGGCGGGCCGATGGCGACCTTGGCCTCGCCAGCCGGGAACAGCTCGCTGACAGCCTGCGCCATCACATGCGCCGCTGAGTGGCGGATCTTGTAGAGTTGTGAGTCTTCATACTTATCTTGTTGCTTTGCCATACTTACCTCGTCTGTTGGTCGGTTAGTCACTTAGTTATTGAAGGACGCTTAAACAAAAAAGCTCGCCCATGTATAGGGCGAACTTGCGTCCGCGGTTCCACCTAACTTAGCCGACCAAATGACTAGCAGACTTGCTCGACTATCTCATCTGCTCTATATCGGGAGCGCCCGTTCGCCATAGTGGGCAGCGAGGATACGCTGCCGTTCCGGCTCTCCGCTCGCGGGGGGTTTTGGCTGAAGGCTGGCTTGCTGAGGCTTGCAGTCGGTGGCCTCGGCTCCCTGGTGGCAGCGGGTTCAGCTACTCGTCCCGGTCAGTGCGGGTATTGCAATGTGTGGATGATTATATAGCCTGGCCAGCCGGGTTGCAAGCGCGGACACATCTGTTCTTGACAAGGCTGCCGATCTGGCTAGTATCGTTGGTAATGGGATTCAACGCGACAAGCATTGCGGCAGTTCTTGCCTGGCTGAGCGGGCTCGGGTTCGGTTTGCCAGGAGTCTACGGCCTGTGGCACTTCGCCAAGAACCGGGTGGTATGGACTTTCATGGGTTTCCCGACTTATGGCGGCGGGCCATTTGAGAAGATTGGTCTACATACTAGCGTCCCGTTACTGGCTGGCTTTGTGGTGGTATGCCTCGCCGAACTGGTGGTCGGCGGCATGCTATGGGCTGGACAACCGGCTGGCCTCTGGTTGGCGCTGGCTCTATTGCCTTTTGAACTGGCGTACTGGATTGGCTTCGCGCTGCCTTTCGGGCCGATCATAGGGGTGCTCCGCACTGTGCTTGTGATTGCTGCAATCCGAGCGGGCTAGGGTTTCGGCGTCAGCATAGATTCGGTGTAGATGAAAGCCGCTGATATATCAGCGGCTTTCTTTTTAGCTGATGGCACGCCAGGTCTTGACAAAGAGCTTGGTGGACTGTAGTATATCCATATTGGATATATCCAATATGGATACACAAGGAGCGCTATGGCAGCCACCAACAATCTACTTCCGCTGACCCCAGCCGTGTTTCACATCCTGCTGGCCCTGATGGACCGGGAGCGGCATGGCTACGGGATCATGAAAGAGGTCGAGGCCCAGACCCAAGGCGAAATGCTGCTGCGCCCCGGCACGCTGTACCAGGCCATCAAACGCATGCTCGAACTGGGGCTGATCGAGGAAAGCGATGAGCGGCCTGACCCCGCGCTGGACGATGAGCGCCGCCGCTACTACAAGCTGAGCGCGCTAGGGCACAAGACCGCCGCGGCCGAAGCCTCTCGCCTGCGCAAGCTGGTGCAGCTAGCCAGCAGCAAGCAATTGAACGCTATCGATCTGCTCAGCTGACCCATGAATAGCAAAGGCATGCTGGATGCCTCACACAAACTCTTCGCTCGTCTTGTGCGTCTTTACCCGCGCGGTTTCCGGCAAGCCTATGGAGCACAGGTTGCGCAAGTCTTCCGTGATAGCAGCCGGGACGCGTTGGGTGCGGCAGGCAGCCCCGGCTTGCTCCGCTTGTGGGTCGCAACCCTGCCTGACCTAGTGAAGACGGCAGCACAGGAACACCTCAAGGAGATAAACATGTCCAACTTCTTTTCTGACCCTAAAGCCAAAGCGTTGGTGGCCGCTATCCTGTGTTTACCCTTGGTGATCGGCCAGTTGCTGGGCCTGGTAGGGGTTGACCAAAACGTATTACCGGCTTTAGCCAACTCTGCTGGCTTCGGCTTTGTGCTGCTGGGCATGATGCTGGTTGGCCTGTGGTTGTTCGGTGCCTCGCCGGGTCTTTCGATCTTGATTGGTCTGCTGAGCGCGTTGCCCTTTGCCATTATGGAGCTGGTGAACCGCAGAGCATACGGCGAGCCGTTCCCCTTCCCGCTGTTTATTGGCCTGGGGCTGATGGGTACGATCTTTGCCGCCACGCTGATCCCTATGATCAAAGAAGTGCGTGACCGTAAGACCACAAAGCCAAATTGGGGCACGCTCCTGCTGCGTAGCGCCATTCTCCTGTCCGTGGCGATTGGCTGGGTAACGCTGGTTGCTGACCAGATGCCGTGCTTTTTGGGCGTGCAACACTGCGACTAGTTATGAGCCATTCCGCCCAACCCAGCGCTCGCCTGGAATTGTCGCAGCAAGTATTCGCATACTTGCTGTGGCTGTACCCGCGTAAATTCCGGCAGGCATACGGCCCTCACATGGCCCAGCTCTTCAAAGACTGCAGCCGAGAAGCAGCTAGCCAGGGCAGCACTGCTCTGCTCGAAATGTGGATCGCCACCTTGCTGGATATTTTCAAAACTGCGCTGGAAGAGCGCATAAAGGAGGTTTGGAACATGAATCGAGAACAAACACAACGCCGAGCAAGTTTGCTTTTGCTGGCTGGCGCCGCGGTGATGCTGTTGGTCATCGCGTCAGGTCGCCTCGAGTTGACCTATGATGATCCGCTCGGCGGGCCGGATGGCTGGATCGAGTACACGCGCCTGATCGGTCTGCCGCTTAGCTACCTGCTAATGGCTGCCAGCGCATGGCTGTTAAGCAACACCCACAAGGCTGCCAGACTTGTGTTGGGTATCAGCGCGTTGGGCGCACTGGTGGCCGTGGTTACGGCAGTGTTGCGAGAAACGAACCTTGCCCCCATCTGGTGGCTGAACACAGCCGGGTATCTTGCTTTCCTGGCTGGCATGGGCATCTTTGGGTTGGGGCTGCGCAACCAGCGGCCAGGGACCGCCGCCGTGGTGGCTATATCTGGTTTTCTGCTGCCGGTGGTTGCGCTGATCGCACTGGGCTTTTACAGGTACTGGTGGTCACGCGGTGGCGCCACCACCGGCTTCACCATTCAAGCTGGACTGGATATGATCAACACCAGCCAGCTCATTGCCCCCGTGCTGCTGTGCATTGCTGCCATATTGCTGATGCGCACGCACTCTCCTGCTCGCACCAGCCAATGAACGCTGCTGGCCTTCAGTAGGAAAGCCGCTGGCAAATGCCAGCGGCTTTTGTTTACACTTGCCACATGCGTAAGTTTGCTGCCTTCATAGCCTTGCTCAGCGGCCTGGGCTTCGGATTACCCGCAGCCTACGGCACCAGGTACTTCGCCCGCTACGGTTTCGCCTGGCGCTTCATAGGCTTCCAGACCCACGAAACTGGGCCGTTCTTCGAGCAGTTCGGCATCTTCACCAGCTGGCCGCTGATCGCAGGCTTCGTGCTGGTGTGCGCTGCCGAGGTCGCCTGTGGGCTGCTGCTGTGGGCGGACAAGCCCGCTGGCCGCTGGCTGGCCTTCGCCTTGCTTCCCTTCGAGCTGGCCTATTGGGCCGGCTTTGTGCTGCCCTTCGGGCCAGTGGGCGGGGTGATAAGGACGGTTTGCCTATTGCTTAGTAAACCCAGCGAAAGCAAGTCTATCCATTCGGTCCGTCGATTGAGTGCATTTCGCGCGAAACGCGTTCCAAAAACTCGTTCGCAGCCTTAAGTGTCTGTATAGATTTCTCCAACTCAGCTTCAATTGAGTTCCACTCATCAAACATTGCCTCTACTCGGACACCTTTAAAGCTTTGAGCGAGCCGTGAAAAGTACTCTTTTGTACTTCCCACATAGTTCTCAGTATATGTCTCAAGCTCTTTAAAGACTTTGGCGTTTTTATCTAGGATTGAAAAGTTGAATTGCATCTATACTCTATCGAAAAGCCACTAAAATTCTGTTTAGGGTGTTTGCGGCTGACTTAAAAGCACTAAGCGAGGTTTCCAAATCATTTTGAACTGCATCCCAGTCATTAAGCATCGCGGTTATATGGATGTTTTGCAGCATCCCACGTATCTCATTTACACAATGCCTAGATCTTTGCAAATGTTGCTCAGCTTCAAATCCAAGTCTTTCAAACGTTTTTGCCTCGTGTTGCAGCAATTCAAGGTCAATCATATTCATACAAGTACTCCCTTGTGTACTTTATCGAATTTAGCAGGAGGTATATATTTTAGGTCAAATTCTTAAGCCGGTGGCTAGCTACAGCGTATCAAAATAAGCTGCCAACTCCGCCTTCAGCGCATCCAGCGACTCGATCACAAACAGCACTTCATTGAACGTGTAGATGGCTTTCTCATAGCCGATGACGTTCTCCACACTGAACGGGCGCATGGGAGTCTTACCCGCCATCACGTGCTGTATCTCGCCAAAGGAGGACAATAGACCGGCGCCGAAGATCTTTACCTCGCCCTCTTCTTGGATCAAGCCAAACTCCGTACTGAACCAGGCCAGACGCTTGATGTTCTCGCGCTGGGCATCATCGGCGCGCAAGAAGGCCGGGGCAAACAGGTCTTGCAGGGCCGTGTACTTCGGCAAGGCCATGAAAGGCAGATGGCCAAAGATGTCATGGAACATGTCCGGCTCCGGAGTGAAATCCATCTCATGGCGGCCGCGCATGTAATCCGTGATGAGGAATTGGCGCCTGGCGAAGTGGTGATACCAGGGCACTGCATCGGAATAGCGCACCTTGGTACGCACCATACGCCAGCCCGTACGAGGCGTGATCACAGCATTGAGCTCTTTGAGTTGTGGGATGCGTTCCGGCGACAAGGCCAACAGCTCAAACCCGCGCAGGTAGTCACTACAGGCAAACTGTTGCACATTGGGCATTTGGCGCTCATACAGATCTCGCCATACGGCGTTTTGCTCTTCGCTAAACACCATTTCGCGACGGCGCACAGAGACTACATCGTTCCTCGGCAAGGCCATGTTTCCTCCAGACGGTTAAACAAAAAGACCACGGGCCGCCAGCCTGTGGTCTTTGGGTAAGCAAGTAAGGTGAAGTACTAGTCTTCCAGCAGAACGCAGGGCAAAGCAGCCGATGTGGTCTCGGCATAATACAGATAAGCGTAAGTGGGAATTACGGGCTTAACCATGCGTGCAAGCATTCTAGCAGAAGGGGCCGGGCAGGTCAATCTGCGTCCGTAAAGTTGCGTAAATGACTGACCAGAGAAACTGAAGATATTGCTGTGGGCGCGATAGGACTCGAACCTACGACCTTTGCGATGTCAACGCAACGCTCTAACCAGCTGAGCTACGCGCCCATAGCTGCCTGTGGCAGCTGCTGCTTTCAGCAGCTTGGAGTTCGGCTCCGCGCCAAACTCCAACTTTAAATTGAGCAGTGATTATAGCGCGGATTCGTTTTGCCTCGCCCACAACGCCAGGCAAGCCAGCGCCCAGAGGCGCTTGCCATGATCATGCTTGCCAGCTTGGTGCTGGGCAATTAGCCCTGCCAGCGCATCGCGCTCGAACCAACCCGCCAACGGCGCATCCGGCGCCAGCAACAGCTCGCGCAGCCAGCCTTCAAGCGGGCCGCGCAGCCAGGCGCCAACAGGGATGCCGAAGCCTTGCTTACCGTGCGCCAACACCGCGGCGGGCAGCTTGTCCGCAAAGGCCTTACGCAGCAAGTACTTGCCCTGCCGCCCGCGCAGCTTGTAGCGTACGGGCAGGTGGGCAGCCCACTCCATCAGCACATGGTCGAGGAAGGGCGAGCGGCCCTCCAGGGCGTGCGCCATGGTCATACGATCAGCCTTCACCAACAGCGCGCCGGGCAGGTAAGTCTGGATGTCAGTATACAAGGTACGATCCAGCCGCGAGCGTGCCGGGGCGGCCGCATAGATGGCCGCCATATCTTGCTCAGCTTGGCGCAAATTTAGCCCAGCGGCAACGGAAGGTTGCCATAGGGCTTGCTTCTGTGCCACCGTAAAGTATGAAGACCAGCGCAGCAAGCTGGCGCGCTCATCCACATCGGCGAGCTGGGGCAGGCGCTTCAGGCCATTGCTCAGCCCGCGGCCCACAGGCTTATTACTCGCATCAGGCAATGCGCCAGCCAAGGCAGGCACCATGCTGCGCGTAACGGCTTTAGGCAGGCGCAGATAGCCATCCGCCAGCGGGTCCAGCCAATAGCGTGGGTAGCCAGCGAAGGATTCATCGCCGCCATCGCCGTTAAGCGCCACGGTGACGTGTTCACGCGTCAAACGTGAGAGCTGGTACAGCGGCAAAGCCGAAGGGTCAGCAAACGGCTCGCCAAAATGCTGTAGCAGGGTTTCCAGAGTGGCAGGGATGTCGCCAAAGGTCAGGGTGAACTCGTGGTGATCCGTGCCATAGCGCTCAGCCACCTGGCGCGCCAGCGGCAACTCAGAGAACTGGCTCTCTTCAAAGCCCACCGAGAACGTCTTCACCGGGCCGCTGCTGGCCTCGGCCATCAACGCCACCACAATACTCGAGTCGATGCCGCCACTTAGGTGTGCACCCAGCGGCACTTCGCTGATCAAGCGCATGCGTACAGCCTCAGCGGCCAACTCGCGCAGCTCCTCGCTCAGCTGAGCTTCACTGGTTTCATGCTTGGGTTCAAAGTTCAAGTCCCAGTAGCGCTCAATGGTGAGTGCGCCGCGCTCCCATAACGCATAACTGGCGGCGGGCAGTTTATATACACCCTGATAGGCTGTGAGGGGTTCAGGCACATATTGCAAGCTGAGATACTGATCGATAGCTGCCAGGTTGATCTCGGGCTGGTGCGGCAATACACTCAGCAGCGGGCCAAGCTCTGCAGCCCAATACAGCTTGCCATCTTGAACCGTGTAAAAAATGGGCTTCTTGCCCAAACGGTCACGCGCCAGTAGCAGGCGCTGGCGGCTCTCGTCCCACAGCGCCAGGGCAAACATGCCGCGCAAGTGGCGCAAGCAAGCCGGGCCTTCTTCCTCATACAAATGCACCACGCACTCAGTGTCTGTGTTGGTGCGGAACTGATGGCCGCGTTGGTCCAACCCGGCGCGCAGCGCGGGATAGTTGTAGATCTCGCCGTTGAAAACAATGGCGACGGATTTATCTTCGTTGTAGATGGGTTGGTCTCCGCCGGCAACATCGATCACGGCCAGGCGGCGCATGGCCAGACCCACGGCGCCGTGTTCAAAATAACCTTCGCCGTCCGGGCCGCGGTGAGCGATGGCGGTGTTGAGACGGCGCAAGGTTGCCTGATCCAGGCTGCGCCCGTGTCCGTCTACAATGCCGCAAATTCCACACATAGTTACTCTGTTAGTGCACGATCCAGTAATTCTGCATACTGGCTGGCAACCATCTGCCAACTATATCCCGCCAGCACACGCTTGCGCGCTTGGGCGCCCAGCTGCTTGCGCCGTGCTGGGTCAGCGATCAAGGCGGCCAGCGCGGCCCGCAAGGCAGGCACATCCTCGCTTGGCACCAGCAAGCCGGTCTCACCCTCTAGCACCAGCTCCTCATTGCCTGCAATGCGGGTGGCCACCACAGGCAGCCCGCTGGCCATAGCTTCCAGCAACGCATTGGGCATGCCTTCATGGCGGGAGGCGTATGCAAACAGATTGGCAGCGCTGTATGCTTCGGCCAGCGCTGTGCCTGTTTTCCAGCCTGCAAAGTGCACACGCTCACCGATGCCCAGCCGTTCGGCCTGGGCTTGTAATTCGCGGCGCCGCGGGCCATCCCCTACTACAGTCAACGCCCACTCGTGTTCAGTAAGCTCCCCCAGCGCCTCCAGCAGCACATCCAGCCCTTTTTGATACACCACACGACCAACAAACAGCAAGCGAGCGGGCTGCCACTGGCGCTCGGCGGCTTGAAAATGCACAAAGTCCACGCCATTGGGGATGATTGCAATCGGGATTTTGGGTTCGAACTTAGCCCCCAGGGCACGAAGCCCTTGGCTATTGGCTACCACGCCGCGCGCCCGCCGCCATACACGGCGCAGTAGGGGAGAGAGCAGGTAGTGCTGGCGCGCAAAGTCGTACGGGCGGAAACCGGGCACATCGCCGCCGCGCAAACTCACAATGTAGGGCAATGACATAAAGAGCGACCAGAACCATACGGCGATCCCGCTGGGCGCACCGAAGAAAGCAATCACTGCCTGAGGGCGTAGACGCAGAACCCACGGCAGGCCAAGCAGTGCCGCCGAAAGCAAAAATGAGATCTGCTCCAATGTATCTGAGCGATCTTGTTTGGAGCGCAAAGCTGGCAGGCGTATTACGCGCACGCCGCCCTGCTCCTCCTCGTGCGGCAGGCCAGCAAAGCGAGCCGTGAGTACGGTCACGCGGCGGCCCAGCGCCAGGTGGCGTGCCAACTGGGCGCTGGCGTTGCCCGCTCCGCCACCGATGGGCGGGTATTCGCTATTGACGATCAGGATGTGCTCAGCGGCCATACCTTAGTCACCGCACTTGGGAATACGTGGCTGCAACACTTGGATGCCGAGCTCAGGGTAAAGACGCAATGTGTCGTAGGCGCACAACACCGGTATTGAGACATTGGCCACCCAGGCATTGTTCTCAGCCGCCAAGTCATCCTGTGCATCCGTGTATATATAGTTGTAGAGCGGGTCTGTAATGATGAGTCCATAACGCTGGTCATCCACGCGGTCCCAGAACAATTCAAGATAAGGCTGATTGTTGGAGATGGCCATCTCCATCAGAAACAACTTTTCATACTCATGCACCAACGGCGCATCCACATTGTGGAAGGTCAGCAGATGGCGTTGCGAGATCAACAAAACCTCTTTGCCAACTGCGGTTTGCTCAGCGATCAATTGTCGAATCTCAGACAGGGCGGCATCCGCAGCATCACGTTTGGGTAAGTTCAATGGCCCGCCGCTGAAGGCAGCAAGCAGTACCGGCACACCGATCAGCAGCGTCGTCAGGGCGAGTGGCAATACCAGCTTATTGGGTTTACCGGTTTGCGGCGCATAGGCGCCGGTACCGAGATAGGCGGCCAACACCCACAATAGCACCATGTAAGCGTCCATGTTGTGCAGGTTGGTGCCGCCACCAATCTTCACACTGACCACGAGGCCGCCCACAAACAACACCAGCAGCGTAATGGCGGTCAGCAGGCTGCGTAGCGGACCCAGCACAGCATGGCGCTGGCGCGTCCGCAGAAACACCACCCACAGCAGCGGGAGCGAGACCAAAAGAATGCCCGGCAACACACCCAATGGAAATTGCTGCGTTGGCCACAAACGCTGCCACAGCAGATCCGAGGTGAAAGCGGAGCCAAACTGGGCCGCATCATCCACGCCAGAATTGGCAATATAGACCGCATACGCCCCGGCGGCCGTCAGCAGCCCACCGGCGCCCAACAGCAGCGGGGTCAATAGGTAGCGCAATCCTTCTTTGCGGCCTTGCGCCACTTCAAGCAGATACAGCATGGCGGCGAGTGCGCCGGGCACAGGCAACCAGTTCACACGGCTCAGCCCTGCCCACACTGAGGCAAGCGCAACAAATGCAAAACTGCGCCAGGGGCGCTTGCTATCAAAGCCCCACAAGACGATAAAAATGCAGGGCAGCAAGTGGTAAAACACGGCGCCTTGCATCAGAAACAGAAATGAAAACAAAACGAAAGCCCAGCGCCACGTCCCCAACGGCAAGCGCCGCGCCATCATAAAGCCGGTCAGCAGCGGTAGACAGATCCAGAGAACAGCCTGCCATAAGCGGTGGAGCCACAGAGGCGCCCCTGCAAGCAAAAAGGGCAGCGATTGCAATAAGTAGCGCGAGGGGTGAGTAACCGGTAGGGGCAACTTAACCCCATACACCTGCTCGCTAAAGTAAAAGGAAGCCTGATAAAAACGGCTGACTTCAGACCACTCCAATGAAAACGGATAGGCACTGACCAGATTAAGGAAGGTGGCGGCACAGTACGCGCTCGCAAGCAACAAGGCCGCCAAAGGCAGCTGCGCTACCCAATGTTTGCCCCGCCAGGCCGCCAGCACACTGGTCAATAGAACGGTGAAGATAACAAAACTCAACAAGCGCGGGAAGGGCTGGATAAGAAAATTGCCGTAAAAGGTGAATAGCAATATCGAATATGCAAGACAGAGAGCCAGCAGTACGCCGAGTGCAACCCCGGCTCGTGAGACCAAGCGCTGCACAACCGCTTGGGCGTTACTAAACCAGGCCAACATGCGTTCTGCGCCACCAACCAGGGTGAACATGCTCAGCGCAGCCAACACACCAGCACATGCAAACAACAGCCAGTATGCGCTACGGAAGCGCGCCGAGGTCAGCATCAGGCCGGAGGTCGTGATCTGCGCGCCAAATTGCCAGGCTGCCAAACCAAACAGCGCGGCGAGCACGGGCAGGGCGATCTTCAACATCACGCGCGGCTCGATCGTTTGAAATACAAACAACGGTGATTTCATCGACCAAGTTTCTTCAGCAAGGGCTGTGCCTTGGAGATTCCTGGCAGCACATCAGAAAGAAACAACGCGCCCGGCAAGCTGGCCAGCATGAACAGCAAACGCACCAGCACCGCAAACATCAAGCTGTGCGGCTCCGAGACACCGCCCAGCTGGCTAAACGCAAACGTAATGCTGATCTCTTGCAGGCCAAGGGCATTGATTGTGAATGGCACCAGGGTGATGACGTATACAAGGCTCCACAGGCCCGCAATTGTCCAGAATGGCAGCGGGTCGTGCAAATCTTCGAGCAGAATGTACATAGCCAGAAAAATACACAGCATGTGCACCAGCGTGAAGAACAGCGAGCTCAACAAGGCCTTAGGGCGAGTAAGCCACAGGCGTACCGCCCCAATCACGCGTGCGAGCACAGAACGTATCCATGCCAGCGCCTTGCCCACCAAGCCACCGGCCGCAAAACCCTGGGCCGACGAAGCCACTGAGGCCTGCAGGAGGCCGTTGGCAAACAGCGCTTGTACGCCGATAGGCACAGTCAGCGCCATGCCGAGCAAACCCACTAGGCGGTCTACCAACAGCGAGGCGGCAGAGACCGCTGAGTCGTAGCCCAACTGCAACGCGCCCGCCAGGCGGGCCACATCACCACCCACGGTGCTCGGCAAAAAATTGCCAGCAAACAGACCCGCTAGCGTGATGCGCACGCTTTGCCACCATGTAATCGGAATCTGCGCTGCGCGCAGCAACACAAACCAGCGCCCAGAGACTGCCAGGCGCGAGATAAGCATCAAGCCCATGGCCAGAGCAAAGCGCGCGGGGTCAATGCGGGTAATGGCTTCGGTGATCTCTGCCCAGTGCTGCTGGAGCAGATACACCATCAATAACAGGGCGATGACAGTGGAAAGAACACGCAGCCAACTGACACGCGGCGCGGGACTATTGCTCCGAGATGTCATTGATCACGTAGCGAACGCGATAGATAGGCTTGGATTGCGATTCGTGATATGTACGCACCATCATCTCAGCGATCAGACCCAGCAAGATGGACTGAACGCCAATTGCGAACAGCAAGGCACTTAATATAAATACAGGGGAATCCACTACACCAGAGCTTGTTAGAAACTTGCGACCAAACAGGAACAACAACCCAAGCAAACCTGTCCCACTAAATACGATACCTACACCGCCAAAAAGATAAATAGGCTTGTTCACATAGCCGCTCAGAAACTTGACCGTAAAAAGATCCAGAACTACTTTGACCGTGCGCTCCAAGCCATATTTACTGGTGCCAAACTTGCGCGGGTGGTGCTGCACAGGCACTTCTGTGATCGAGGCGCCACCGTAGCCCGCATACGCCGGAATAAAGCGATGCATTTCGCCATAGAGACGGAAACCAGTTAGCACCTCCCTCCGATACGCCTTGAGCGTGCATCCATAATCATGCAACACCACGCCAGTGACCTTGGAAATTAGCTTATTGGCCACCACGGAAGGCAGGGTGCGTGTAATAAAGTTATCTTTGCGGAACTTGCGCCAGCCACTCACCACATCAAAGCCCTTATCGATCTCGGCCAACAGCTTAGGGATATCTTCGGGATCGTTTTGCAAATCACCATCCATCAAGACGATGATCTCGCCGGTGGAAAAGTCAATACCGGCCGAAATGGCGGCAGTTTGACCAAAATTCCGGCGCAGGGCGACCACGCGAGTGTGCTTGGGATCGTACGCCGCCAGCACCTCCATGGCTTGCAGGCTGCCATCGGTGCTACCGTCATCCACCAATACCAATTCCCACTTGTGCTTGGTGGTGGTCATGGCTGCCTTGATCTTGGCGTGCAGCGTGGGCACATTTTTGACTTCGTTGTATACAGGCACAACAACAGACACCCACACCGGGGTGTCTTTGCTCTTTGCTTTGCGCGGCTTCACTGTTGTCTTAGGCATTTTATTTACAGGCACTTACATCCAACAAACGGCGGAAATTAACGTGAGAATTATCCCAAACTTCAGATAGCGTTACAACACAGTCATTCTGCAACCCAGTGTTTAAGCGCATTTCTTCGGGCAGAGACTGCCACCATCGGCTGTCTATATAGAGGTAATCATACTGGTAAAGCCTAAGTAGTTCGAGTGTAGGTGTTTCTTCAAAGAGAGCCAATTCGCTTCCGGCTGGCGCATCCCCCAACAACTGCCCGCTCAATTGCCCGGTCAGGATCGTAGTCGACCCTAAAGGCCCCAACAGTCTAGCGTTATCCGGGAAAGTTCCCCAAACCTGCGAAGAGAATTCAGCATCCAGTTTATCAAAGCCAGCGCCCAACTGTGTGCTGGACGCTGCCGTAAACTGGATGCCCGCTACGAACAAACCCCCAAGACACGCCAGTGCCAGGGCAGCTATGCCAGCCACACGCAGCCCAGGGCTCCAGCGCGCGGCGCGGTCGGCCACAGCGAACACCAACATCAACGCCCAGATCAACAAAGCCTGGCTGGTAAGCCGCGAGATGTCTCGGTCGGCCTCATATTGGAAAACGATGGGCAACAGCAAGCCTGCCCATGCCGCTACAGTGAGTGCGCCGAGGAGCCACTCCCCGGCGTGCGCTCGACGCCACGCCCAGACCGTCAGCAGCGGAGCAAAGAGCACTATCGGGCCGAGCTCAAACAGTGCGACCAGCAACTCCACCGGGGAGAAGATACGCAACGGCCCAAGGTGCGAGGAAACAATGGCGAGCGGCCAACGAAAAGTAAAACCCAAAAAGCCACTCCCGGCTTCGGCTGCCAAAGGAGGCAGCGCTGGAAGCCAATTTGCTGCCAGGCCACCCGCGGTCCGCAACCCCGTGCCGCCGAAGCTTCCCAGCAGCTCGCGTGCCATCTCCGTGAAGGTGCCGCCTTGCAGTAGCACCATGGGAGCAGAGACTGCCAAGGCGATGAGTGCGGCGGGCAAATAAGGCAGACCCAGCGTGCGCTTGCGCAGATAGTACAGGCCAGCAAACCCAACCAGGCCAATGGCAAACAAGGCGTAGCTGCTTTCCCACACCAGTGCCCACATCGCCATCAAGATGGCTGCGCAAACAATGGATACGCGGCCAGACAAGCGCGGCAACAGCAACCACATCAACAGCAAGATCAACACCGCGAAGGTGGTTGGCCCCTGGTGCGCCATCACGAAGGGCTGCAAAATGCCATTCAGGAAAGCAAAGGGATACGGCATCGGCGGGCCGCCATCCACTGGCCAGCCTGCAAGCAAAGCCTGGGAGAACGGCTGGCCGATCAGCGCACTCGTGCCTTGAAGTTGGATCAAGCTATCGGCACGCAACAAAATACTAGGGGGCAGTACCAGCAACAAGTAGCGCACACCACTGGCCAGGGCCAGCACGGCGGCAGTGGCCCAGCCACCCCAGGGCGTGCCGGTCATGCGCCGCCCCAGAGCGGCAGCCAGTAGCAAGGCGATGCCCCATGTCACGGCTTTGGCGGCATCAAAAGCGCTCCACGGCAACATGCCCCCCAGGCGCATAAAACCCGCTGCAAATAGATGGAAACCATAGTGATAAGCCAGATAAACATCTGGGAAGAGTGAATAACGGGGAGGAATATCCCCATTAGCCATGATAGAAATCAGCGAGAGATTCTTGTGCTCATCAAAGAGCGCAAGCCCCTTGCTCCACAGAAGAAATAACCACACCATACCCAGCCCAGCCACTAGCCAGGGCCAAATTTGCAAATCCTCTCGGTGTAGCACGGGGCGTTGCGGGCTGCGCCAGGCAACTAGAGCAGCCATCAGTAGCAAAATGAGCGGGGCAGCCCAAAAGGCAAGCTCTGAAGGCAACCAACGGCCAATGACATTAAGCAGCCAGGCGCTGAGCACAATACCCAGAGCCAGACCAGCGATCAAGCGCTCATTCTTATTGAGCTTGAAGCTATGCGTTGCCAGCAACCAACCAGCTAGCCAGGAGAGCAGAAGAGCCGCCAACCATGGCAAAAGCGCCAGGTTGCTGCCATCACGAAACCAGTACATGCACTCCTTGCGGGACCATCTGATGTGATTTTACCGCCGCGCTTTTGGCGCAGCAGTATAGAAAAGCTAGGCCTTCTGCTGGGCGACGCGCTCCATATCGGCATCCACCATCATGTTGACCAGCGTCTCAAAGTCGATTTTGGGTTCCCAGCCAAGGCTCTCTTTGGCCTTAGTGGGGTCTGCGATCAACAAATCCACTTCAGCGGGGCGGAATAAGCTCTCGTCGCTCACGACAAAATCTTGGTAATCCAAGCCTACGCGGCCAAAGGCGAGTTCGCACAAGCGGCGTACCGATTGAGTGACCCCGGTGCCGATGACGAAGTCATCCGGCTGCTCGCGCTGCAACATCATCCACATGGCTTCCACATAGTCGCCAGCGAAGCCCCAGTCACGCTGAGCATCCAGATTGCCCATCGGCAAGGTCTTCTGTAAGCCGTGCTTGATGCGCGCTACATTGTTCGAGACCTTGCGTGTAACAAATTCCAAGCCGCGGCGTGGGCTCTCATGATTGAACAAAATGCCGGAGACAGCGAACATGTCGTGCGATTCGCGGTAGTTGACGGTGATGAAGTGGCCGTACGCTTTGGCTACGCCGTAGGGGCTGCGTGGGTAGAACGGGGTGACTTCGCTCTGGGGGACTTCCAGCACCTTGCCGAACATCTCAGAAGAGGAGGCCTGGTAAAAACGCGCCTGCGGCACTACCTGGCGAATGGCCTCGAGTAGACGGGTAACGCCCAGCGCGGTGACCTCACCAGTGAGCACCGGCTGGTTCCACGAAGTAGGCACAAAGGATTGCGCCGCCAGGTTGTAGACCTCGGTCGGCTCGTAGCGCTCCAGCAGATCCACCAGTGAAGACTGGTCGTGCAGGTCGCCCTGCTCGATAATGATGTCGTCTTGAATGTGGGAGATACGCTCAAAGGTCACCGTGCTCGAGCGGCGTACCATACCCACGACTTTGTAGTTCTTCTTCAGTAGCAGCTCGGCCAAATAAGAGCCATCCTGGCCAGTAATGCCAGTAATCAACGCAACGGACACTGTGTTTCTCCTCAGGTGGAATTCAAGAGCTAATTCTAACGTAGGCCAGCCAACAAGCGCTGCGCACGTTGCTGCCAGGTATATTGCTCGGCAGTGCGCCGTGCCGTCGCGGATAGGGCTGCGCGGCGGCCAGCGTCGCCGGCTAACCCGCGTAACGCCTGTACCCAGGCGGCAGTATCGCCTCCCGGCAGGATAATGGCATTGGTGTCATCGAGGATCTCACGCAGGATAGGCAGATCACTGGTCACGATCGGCCGCTCGCAGGCAAGGTATTCGAACATCTTCATTGGATTGAGGTAAGGCGCAATGTCCCCGCCAGAAGAGCCGGACACTTGCTGCCCGTAGGGCATGATGAGCACATCGGCTGCCGCCTGATAACGCGGCAGCTCGCCGTTGGGCACGAAGCCGGTGAGGGTGACGTTGGCCAGGCGAGCGGCTTGCTGGCGAGCGGTTTCTACGTCAGCGGGTTTGCCGCCCACCAGTAGGAAGCGCATGTCGGGCAGTGCAGCGGCCAGGGCCAGTATCGTCTCCAGGCCGCGGCCGGGGTACAGGTGACCGGTGTAGCCAATCGTAAAACCTTCGGGGAGGCCCAATTGCTGCCGCGCCGTACTGGGAGCAGGTAGGTCCGCATAACGTTCCAGATCGACCCCGTTGGGCGCCATCAGCAAAAAGCCCGGGCGCGAGGGCACCGGATAGTGGGCGGCGAGCGTGTCTGCCAAAAACTGCGTGTTGGCTACCAGGCGGCGGGCGCCGGGGGCCGCCAGGAAGCGCCGCAGCAGCCACGGACCCATGAAACCCATAGGGATGTCGTGCAGCTCAAAGATACTAGGCAGCCCGCGCATGGCTGCCCAGGTGGCGGCCTGCGGCGAGCGCGAGTACAGCACATCCGCACCCCAGGCACGCGCACGCTGCAGCACCTTGAAAGCAAAGTCGTAACGGCGCAGGGCGGTCACATTCGGCACCCACTCAAGTTCAAACTCGTGCTGCAAGCCGTAGTGCCGGGCGAAGTCTGCCCAGATAACGCCAGGGTGCGTGCCCGGTGCAAACACGCGCACCGTATTGCCAGTCGCCACTAGCGCCTGGGCCATCTTCATGCGCTGGATGCTGTTGGCGGTCTGCGCCGGTAGTGTGGCGGGCTCTATCAGGGCAACGCGCATCTCAAGCTCCCCGCGCCAGGTGAGCACGCAGGTCTTGATTGATGCGCAACACAGACAGGCCTACCGTGAAGATGTAATACCCAGACAACAATGTAGCGAAGCCCACCGCGCCGAACTGCGCCAGTGCAAAGACACCAGCAACCTTGAGCACCATACCGACCAGGTTGACCAGCGTAGGGTACACCGGGCGGTTGAAGGCCAATAGGGCGGCGCGGCTCCAATAAAACAGGTTCACTACGGTATAGCCAATCGTGAGGATCACCAACGGCACATAGGCCGGCAAAAAGTCAGGCCCTTGATAAAGGGTAATGACCTGGCGGCCGAACAGGATCAGTACCACCGCCACTGGCACAGAGTACAAAGCTGCCAGCAAGGAGCCACGGCGCAGGACGCCGCGCACCGCCTTCCAGTTGTCCTGCGCCACGGCGCGCGAAAGTTCCGGATACGTTGTGGACGGCAGAGGGCTGATAGGGATCTGTAGCAAGCCGATCAGACTGCGCGCGGCTGCATAAATGCCGCCGCTGACGTTGCCAAGGAAGGCATTGACCCACAGGTCTTCGCTGTCCTTGGCTACCAGGCTCACCGTAGCACTCAGGTTGGTGCTAAAGGCAAAGGTGAGCAGGCTGCGGCGGTCGCTCTGCAGCACATTGATCGGCGTGCGCCACCAACCGGCGCCCCACTCGCGGTTGGCAGTGCGCAGCGCCAGCACGATCACCGCCAGCGAGCGCAACAGTCGCCCGGCCAGCTCAGCCAGGATGAACTCCATCAACCCACCGCCGGAGAAGAACACCCACGCCGTCAGCCCCAGGCGCAGCAAGCTCTGGCATACATCAATGATCGATTTGGCGGCAAAGCGGTTGAAGACCTGCAAGATACCGTCAGAACTATCGTAAGTGAGGTTGATCAGCACCAGCGTGCCATACAGCACGAACAAGGTTTCCACACCGCTGATATCAGAGAAATATTGCACCCCCAGTGGAGCCAGCAAATAGATCAACCCAAAAGCAACGATGGCGCCGCCAGCTTCCAGCAGGGCGGCCAGCTTGTATACCGCCGCAGCTTTCTGCAACTCCTTGCGCTCAATATAAAGGCGCACATACTTGATCACCAGCTCATCAATGCGAAAGGCCGTGAAGCGATTGATGACATTGGTGAAGGCGGCCATAGCTGCCAGCAAACCCACTCCGGCCGGTTTCAGGACCTGGAACTGGAAGTAGTTCTGCACAAAGCCAATACCGGCCGTGATCACCGTAGCGGAGACCAGGTAACTGGAGTTGCGCAAAATACGGCGCATGAACTCCGAATCAAAGACACGCAAGTACAGGGCGTTGAGTTTTTCCAGCGGGCTGCGCAGCATACTAATCCGTGTTGATCTGGCTTGCCCAGCTGTGTTCCTGCCGATACCAGGCCACCATGCGCTCAATGCCTTCTTGCAGGCTCACCGCCGGCTCCCAACCCAGCAACTGGCCCGCCTTGGTCACATCGGCCCAGTTAGCCATCATGTCCGCCTTGTCAAAGGGGCCATGCTGAATGGTGGCCTTCTTGCCCACCGCCTCTTCCATCATAGAGATCAGCTGATTGATAGAGATCGTCTCGTGACCGCCCAAATTGATGATCTCGTAGCCCAGTGGTTTGAGCGCCAGGATGGTGCCGCGCGCAATATCGTCCAGATACGTAAAGCCACGTTTCTGCTCACCGTCACCATTCACCAGTACAGGGTGACCTTCACTGATCCATTGCATAAAGCGGAACATGGACATATTCGGGCGGCCCGCCGGGCCATACACCGTGAAGTAGCGCACCACGGAAACATCAATCCCGTGCAGGTAGTGATACGCATGGCACATGGCCTCGGCACCCTTCTTGCTGGCCGCATACGGCTGCAGCGGGTGGCTGCTATCCGCCGTCTCAGGCGTAGGTAGCGGTGCATCGTTGCCATAAATGCTGGAAGTAGAAGCCAAAACAAACTTCGGCACGCTGTGCGTCTTACATAGCTCCAGCAGATTCGTGGTGCCGATCATGTTGGCAGAGATATACACCCACGGGTCGCGCACGCTGTCGCGCACTCCGGCGCGGGCAGCCAGGTTGATGACCGCATCGTAAGGGCGGCCCAAAGCGGCCACCTTCTCGCGGTCAGCAATATCGATATGGTGAAACTCAAACTGACTGTGTTGCTGCAGCGCATCCAGGCGGTGATGCTTCATGCGCACATCGTAGGAATCATTGAGGTCATCAATGCCCACTACGCTGTGCCCGTCTTGCAAAAGCAGATCTACTACACGGGCAGCGATGAAGCCCGCTGCGCCGCTCACCAGATAGGTAGCCACTAGAGTTTGATCACCTTGGGGTTGTCTTTGGCCAGCGCGCCAAACGAGTTGCGCGTGTCCACGATCAGCTTGGCATTCTTGAGCAGAGCGGCATAGTCGTACTTGGTGTGATTGGTCACCAGCACCACTACATCCGCCTCGGCAGCGGCCTTTTGTTCATCCGCTACGCTGTGCAGTAACCAACCGTCATGCTCCACCTGCGGGATGTAGGGATCGTGATAGCTCACGTTGGCTTTCTTTTCTTTGAGCAAGCCGATCACATCCAAGGCAGGTGATTCGCGCAGGTCGTCAATATCCGGCTTGTAAGCGGCGCCGATCACTAGCACGTTGCTGCCATTGAGCGCCTTGGCGTGCTCATTCAGCGCTTCCTGCACGCGGGTGACCACATAGCGCGGCATATTGGTGTTGATCTCAGAAGCAAGCTCGATGAAGCGCGCTGTGTAATTGAGCGATTTGAGCTTCCAGGAAAGATACAGCGGGTCGATCGGGATGCAGTGACCACCCAAACCGGGGCCAGGCGTGAACTTCATAAAGCCAAACGGCTTTGTGGCGGCAGCGTCGATCACTTCCCACACGTCCACACCCAGGCGTTGGCACATCAGCGCCATCTCGTTCACCAGGCCGATGTTGACCATGCGGAAGGTGTTCTCGAGCAACTTGGCCATCTCCGCCACCTCAGCCGAGCTAACCGGGATGACCGTCTTGAGCGCCTGCCCGTACCACAGCGCGGCGACCTCGCCGCAGGCTGGGGTGATACCGCCAATGACCTTGGGCATGTTCACCGTGGTCCAGTCCTCGCGGCCGGGGTCGACACGCTCTGGTGAAAAAGCGAGGAAGAAATCCTGGCCCACCTTCAGGCCGCTGAGGCTCTCGAGTTTTTCCAGCACCAGCTCACGCGTGGTGCCAGGGTAAGTAGTGGACTCCAACACAATGACCATCCCGGGGTGCAGGTGTTTAGCCAGTTGATCCGTAGCAGACAAAATGAAAGACAGATCGGGGTCACCCGTCTTGCGCAGCGGAGTGGGCACACAAATGCTTACCAGGTCTATGTCAGCCAGCGGTTCAAAGCTGGCGCTGGCGTGCAGCTTGCCCGCTTTGACCAGCGCAGCCACCTGGCTGGATGGAATATCGCCAATGTAGGATTCACCTTTGTGCAGCGCTTCGATCTTGCGCGAGTCAGGGTCAATGCCCGTGACGTCAAAGCCCGCCTCAGCAAACACAGCGGCCAAGGGCAGGCCAACATAGCCCATCCCCAGCACCGCCATACGGGCACGGCGTTCCGATAACTTCTTTTCTAGTTCAGCACGAATTGCGCTCATTCAACCTCTAAGTGTTAAAAATTCGGGCTTAATAGTACCCGTGTTATCGAAGACTCGTTTGGCAAAGCAGAGAGGATTTTAGCTGGATTGGGGCTGTAGAAACGCCTGTAGATTCGGCTGTAGCATCAGCAAGGCATCTTCATGATTGTCCTGGTAATAGCCCCTGCGCACAGTTGCCACCTCAAAACCAAACTGTGCGTACAGCGCCTGGGCGCCCTGGTTGCTGGCGCGCACCTCCAGCGCGGCCGTATGGGCGCCTAATTCGGCGCCGGCCGCTAAGACGTGAGCCAACAGGCGGCGGCCCAACCCTTGCCGCCGGTAGGCAGGCGCCACGGCAATATTGGCTATATGAAACTCCTCACCGCCCAACAGCCAGCACACTGCATAGGCTGCGATCGCTTTGCCGCCAGCATGTTGCGCCTCAATAACCCATTGATGAGAAGCTGAATTCTGCTCCACTTCAAAGAAGTAGCTGTTCAATGACCAGGGCGTTGGGAAGATCTGCTCTTCGAGCTTATGTACCGCGGCAACATCGGCCAGTTGCATTGGGCGCAACACGAATTCGCTCACTGCGGCACCGCATCGCTGGCTTGCAGATATTGCGGGCTCAGGCCTGCCGGATCGGCCAACTCGCCCGCCTGCCAGCGCGCCCAGCCCAACTCAGCCAGGATGGCCGGACGGCGCAAGCACCAAGCCGGGCTGGCCAACACGGCATTCTTGTACTTGCGCCCCAGCGTGGCGCGGTCTTCTTCACTTAACTCCCCGCATACATAGGTAGGGCGCTGGATGCGGTCAGCCAGCTGGGCCGCGGTCATTAACTCAGGCGCGGCTGAAGGATGCCAGTCTCCGTCTTTGGCGTGATACCAACCCACACCCAGGCGGCCGCGGCCGGCTTGCAACACAGCGGCCATGGGCAACTCCTGCAGCGGTTGGCCGTGTGCTAATACGTCCAGTGTAGGCACGGCCACCATGGCCAGGTTGCGCGCAAAGGCCATGCCCTTGGCCAGCGCCAGGCCAATGCGCAAGCCGGTATACGAGCCGGGGCCGATCGCCACTGCCAGCACTTTCAGCTCTTTGACCTGCACACCAGCACGGCGCAAGCCCAACTGAATGGCCGGAGCCAGCTCCACACTGTGGAACTGCTCGCTGTGCCAGGCGCACTCATAGCGCACCCGCACGCCATCGTAGATGGCGACGCCGGTGTTGCGGGTGGATGCATCAATCGCGAGTAGGGTCATGAGTTTCCGTATACGGCGGCCTTGAAGGCGCGGGCGATCTCTTGGTAGCGCTCGCCACTGGGCTCGACGAGAATATGACGACGGGTTTCATCTACCGCGCTGAGCTGTAAGCGCAGCCGCTCGGCGGGCAGCGCCGCAGCAATACGTGGCGCCCACTCCACGATCAACGGCCCTTGCTCCATCTGATAATCGAGGTCCAGTTGCTCAGCATCCTCGGCGCTCTCCAGCCGGTAAGCATCCATGTGGGCCAACTGTGCGCGGTCTGGGCGGCGATAAATATTGATGAGCACAAAGGTGGGGCTGGTCACCAGATCTGCGGAGCCCCAGCCTGCGGCCATGCCTTGCACCAGGGTGGTCTTGCCGCTGCCCAGATCGCCTTCGAGCCAAATTACGTCACCGGGCGTCAATAATTCGCCCAATTGCATCCCCAAACGGCGGGTCTGTTCTGGGCTGTTGCTGAAGACTTCACTAGCGCCAGCGGTGAGAATGGGCACAACTACATTATATAAGCCCAGCCAGGCAGGCTGGCTTGTTTGCAGTGCCTATTGCTGAGGGAGCACATCCCAGCGCACGTACGGGGAGCCCTTAAGCAGGTAATACGGAATATCGTTGATAACGTATTTTTCGTAATTGACCAGATAAGGTGCTGCTTCCTCATTGGTGTCATCCCATAACTGGGCCACCACATCTGGCTGCAGCTGACCGATGCTGTAAGCATAGTCCCACTTGTTGTGGCCGGGGCGGTAATTGCCTGGGAAGAACAAGCTGGAGTTGATGCGCGCGTCCGTGTGCGCGATCACCGGGTCGTTCTTGCCCAGCAGATCCACGCTGGTACGCTCAGAGAAGTATGGCAGGTTACCGGCCGTCACCACCGCAATCACCGCCTCAGGCTCGGTGATGTGGTTCAGCATAATGCCCATGCCAGCATAGCGTTCGGCGCTCTCAGTAAAGATTGGCTTGCCGATCAGCGTCCAGCGATGATGACCATTTACCAGCAACAAAGTATTGAAGCTCATCAGCGAGATAGCAAACCACAAGACCAGGAACGCATACGCCAGCGGCTGTAGCCAGGCGGGCTTCTTTTTGAAAGCATCGATCACCAAAGTAGTCAGGTTGACCATGGTGAGTGAAAAAAGAATAAAGAACAGGGGCATCACTACAGCAATAAAACGGTTAGCGCCGCCCACATGCTCCCAGGCGTCACCGCCCACATACACACTGTACGCGACCTGCACCAACATGGCCGCATACAGCGGCCACAGTTTGCGCGAGCGATCCAGCAGCGGCAGGGCCAGCGGCAGCGCAAACAAAGCCCAATTGGCCGACCACACCATGTCCCACAAGCGGCGCAACCCGATACTGACGCGCAGCACCAGCGAGCCGCTGCCCAGTTTTAGATAGTAGGTGTTGGGTAGCCAGTCACCATAATAGGAAAGCCGCCACAAGGTCAGCACCAGCAGCGTGCCGAATACGGCCAGCAAGCCGCCCACAATATGCTGGCGGCGGTGGGCCGGGTCGAGGAAGGCGAACACCGCCGCCACCACCAGCGCCGGTGCGGCGCCATCCATGCGCAGCAGCACCAGCAGACTGAACAGCACGTACACCCAGGGTTGAAAACGCCCAGCCTGGATGGCGCGCAAACCCAGCAGCAAAGCCGCGCTCACCAGCAACGCCTGCAGGCCCACTTCCATGCCTTGCAGGCTCCAGTTGTTCAAAGGAAAGTAAAACCCGGTGAGGAAGACCGCACCAAGTGCGACAAAGCGGTTCGCGGAGAAGTGTTCCGCCAACCCTTTCACCATGATGAGGTTGAGGAACAAGCACGCCAGGCTGATCAACTTGACGTAAAAACTGGTTTCGGTGAGATCGAGTGGGAAGAGATGCACCACTGTCATCACCAGCACCCACAGCGGGTTGCTGAAGCCTTCCACGCGCTCGCCGCCCACATTCCATACCAACCCATCGCCGCGTGCAAAGTTCTTGGCGAACTGCATGGAGATCATGGCGTCATCAAAAAGCGCATGCATGCGTTGCCCTTCCACCTCAATGCTGGTGCGCTGAATGAACAGCCAGCCGTAGGCCAGAAAGCCGGCCAGCAGCAGCCCCATAGCCACCGGGTAAAAAGGGAACCTCTTCACCGTGCTCATGGGACAGATTTTATATTGAAAGGGGTCAGAAGGTACGGCGGATGATGGCATCCATCCAGCGGTCTGGCAGCAAGCGCGCCAGGGTGGCAGCCAGCCAGGTGCCTGTGCCGATGATGTAGCGCGTACGCGGGCGCTCCGCCAGCAAGATACGCTCCACCAGGGCGGCAAACGCCTCCACCGGCACGCCGCGCGCCGCTGAGCGCTCGGCACGCTGGTAGCCGCGGGCGATCATGGGGCCATACAAGCTCTCTGCCCGGCGCGGCAAGCGGCTGCGCATGCGGTCTGCGGTGCTGATAGTCTTCGTCCAGATCGGCGTGGCGATGCTGCCTGCCACGATGGACACCACGGGCATGTTCCACGGCGACAGCTCGCGGCGTAAGCCATCGGTGAAGGCTTCCAGCGCAAACTTGGAGGCCGAGTAGGGTACGAGCAAAGGTGCGGATACTTTGCCGCTGATCGAGCTCACATTGATCACGCGCCCGCGCCCCTGGCGCAGCAGAGGCAAACACGCCTGGGTGAACGCCACCTGGCCAATAAAATTCACTTCGAACTGGCGGCGCAATTCATCAACAGGCAAAAATTCCAGCGGCCCGGTGACAGCGATGCCGGCATTGTTCACCAGCGCCTGCAAACCGCGGCGGCCCACGGCTTTCTCCACAGTTTTGACGGCGCGGGTAATGTGGGCAGGCTTGGTCACGTCTACTATGACAGGCACGATGTTGGCAGAGGTAGCCGCCAACTTGCGCCCATCCGCTACGCGGCGCACCCCGGCAAACACCTGCCAGCCCTGCTGCGCCAGATGCAGAGTGCACGCCTGGCCAATGCCAGTAGACGCACCCGTGATAAAAATAGATTGTGTGGAGACGGTCATACCCAGATTAAACTACGCTTTGCTATCCTCTCTGCTAAATTAGTATGCAGTTTCGTGCATCCATGACCCCATAAACCTCTTGCCGCTGGTACCCATACCCGCGGTACTCAGGTGCAATCAGAAAGAAGTTGTCGTATGCACCATTTGCCCTTGCTGATCAATATCTCCATTGCGTTGGCTGCCGCGTTCGTTGGCGGCATTTTGGCCCGCCGTGTAAAGTTGCCCGCCATTGTGGGCTACTTGCTGGCGGGCATTGCAATTGGGCCTTTTACGCCCGGCTTTGTAGGGGATACGGACACGATCAGCCAGTTGGCCGAGTTGGGCGTCATCTTCCTTATGTTTGGCGTTGGCCTGCACTTCTCTTTCTCTGACCTGTGGAAAGTGCGCAAGATCGCCATACCAGGCGCCGTCCTGCAGATGTTGCTGGGCACGCTGGCCGGCTTTGTGCTCAGCCAGTTCTGGGGCTGGTCGCCCGCTGCGGGCATCACCATGGGCCTGGGTATCTCGATCGCCAGCACGGTGGTGCTGCTGCGCGGGCTGATGGACAACAACCTGCTCAACACGCCCCACGGCCGGGTAGCTGTGGGCTGGCTGGTGATGGAAGACCTGGCCACCGTACTCATCCTGATCCTGATGCCCGCCCTCTCGCCTCGCGGCGGCGGGTTTGCCCTGAGCGCCCTCGGACTGACCCTGGTCAAAGCGGGCGCATTCGCTGCCATCATGTTCCTCATAGGCAAGCGCTTCATCCCGTGGCTGTTGGATCGTATTGCCCACACGCGCTCACGTGAGCTTTTCATTTTGGCCATCCTGGTGATCACCCTGGCCACCGCCTTGGGCGCTTCCGAGATCTTTGCAGTTTCGCTGGCCTTGGGCGCATTTGTTGCCGGCGCCATTGTGAGCGAATCGCCGCTCAGCCACCAGGTGGGTGCAGATGTGCTGCCCTTCCGTGAGGCGTTTGCTGTGCTGTTCTTCGTCTCGGTAGGTATGCTGGTCAACCCAGTATTTCTGATCCAGCATTTGGGCCAGGTGTTCCTACTCACGTTGGTGGTCGTCTTCGGCAAGATATTCATTAACCTGTTTTTGGGGTTCTTTATTCCTGGCCAGGCCAAGACCTTTATGGTGGTGGCGGCTGGCTTGAGCCAGATCGGTGAATTTACTTTCATTGTCGGCCAGGCAGGCCTGATGCTGGGCTTGCTCGATCGAAATCAGTACTCGCTCATCCTGGCAGCCGCCTTGCTTTCCATAACAGTTAACCCGTGGATGTATCGCCTGATCCCCGTGGCAGAGAAGACGCTCAAGGGCATCCCATGGATCTGGAAGCGCCTGGATCGCCACGCTGCCCTGCCAGCAACCGAAGAAAAAGAAGGCGAGCACCCGGTGGTGCTGGTTGGCTACGGCCGCGTGGGTGGGCATCTGCTCTCCGTACTGCGTTCTCTGGAGATTCCCGTCAAAGTTATCGAAGCGGATCTGGAGCGGGTAGAGATGCTCAACGAGGAGAACGTGCCGGTGCTCTATGGAGATGCAGCCAACTCAGAAGTGCTCACCCATGCGCACTTGGAACACGCCAAGGCGCTTGTGGTATCTGTGCCAGAGGAAGCGGCCACTGAGATGATCGTCAGCGCCGCGCATGACACCAACCCCAACCTGCCGATCATTGCACGCGCCGCAACCGAAGAGGGCATTCAACGCCTCGCCGAGTTGGGCGCCAGTTTTGTTGTGCACCCGGAACTGGAGGGCGGCCTGGAGATGGTGCGCCACACGCTGTTGGAGCTCGGCCTGCCACGCCGTGAAGTGGATGAGTACGCCGAGCAAGTGCGCATCAAGCGCTATGAAGCCTTGAACGAGTACAGCTCAGCGCAACCACTGGTGCGCAACATCCTGCGCGCTATCGGTGAGATCGAGATCACCTGGATCGAAGTGCCAGACGATTCGCCGTTGGTGGGACACACGCTGGCGGAATCGGATCTGCGCGGCAAGACGGGCGCCTCGGTGGTGGCTATGGTGCGTGACCAGAAACTCAACGCCAATCCCAAATCGTCTACCAAGTTCCAGGCAGGCGACCGCATCGGCATCATTGGTGACTCTGCGCAGATCTTTGCAGTGGAAGCCTATTTGCGCAGCGGCGAATAGCCGCTACGCGTTCAGTTCGGCCTTGACGGCCTGGTACAAATTCTCGGCACGCAGCTCGCTCAGCGTATAGCACGGTGCCTTGAGATGTTCAGCCAAGGCGTCCGCCAGCCCTTGGTCAAAGGCGGCGTGCTCCATATTAACCACCACACTACGAATATCATCTTCGGCGATCTGGTCAGCCAGTTTATGCGCCTCAGGTTGCGGTGCGCCGTCCCCCAACGTAACGTTGCCAGCGCCATCGGTGAGCAGGATCATCAGCGGCAGCACATCAGGGTGCAACCGCTTCTCGCGCATGATGACTTCATGCGCCATGAACAAGCCCGCCGAGAGCGGGGTTTTACCGCCCACGGGGATATCTGCCAGGGCGCGCTGCGCCAACTGCACTGAATTGGTAGGCGGCAGGATCAGGTTGGCGCGGTCTTTCTGGAACACAACCAGACCCACGCGGTCACGGCGCTGGTACGCATCCGTGAGCAGTGAGAGGATGGCGCCTTTGGTAGCCGCCATACGCTCGGCCACCGCCATAGACCACGAAGCGTCCACAACAAACAAGACCAAATTGGCCGTGCGCTTGACACGCACTTTGCGCTGCAGGTCCTGGCGTTGGATGGCAAACGCCATGTGCTTACGCTGCTCGGTGCGCGTTTTCTGATGGGGCGCCGCGGCGCGGATGGTGGCATCGAAGGCGATGTCGCTCAGATCATCCCCGGCGGGCCGCGCCTGGATGTAGCGGCCGCGCTTGCGCTCGGTGCGCGTGCGTGAGCGCCGCCCGCTGCGCCGGCGCGTAATTTTGTCCAGGGGGTTGGAGAGCTTGCGCGGAGCAAATTTCTCCTGGGTCGGGTTGACCTTCTGGCCCCCGTCCCACCAGTGTGCATCGCCGGAGTTGAAGATCTCCTGCTCGCCAGGCTCAGCGGTTTGGTTTTGCGGATCCGTATCGCTGGGTTCCTGGCTGTTATCTAGATCTTTTTTTTTACGGGGTCCTGTTGGCTACCCTCTTGCTCGTCTTGCGTTTCGTTTTCGCCATCTGCCTCACCCGACTGGTGCATTTCGTTGATCTTCTCTTGCAGCTCAGTCACCGTGATCTCGGTTTGATGGAACGGGCCGTGTTTGATACGGTGCGGCAGCGCCAGCTCAGCGGCAATGGCAATATCCAGCGGGCTCACAGCCTTGCGGGCGTCGAAAGCAGCTTGGGCGCGGGCGCCCTTCAGGATCACCAGATCGGCGCGGTGGCCATCCACCTGCAGCGAGGCCGTCAGCGAAGCGATAGACACCAGATCACGCGAGGTGTACGCCACCGAGTCCACGAGCTCACGCGCCGCCAGGATCTGCTCGGCCAGCTCTTGCTCCCTGGGCGCCCATTCCTTGTAGAAGGCTTCGGGGTCCAACTCGAACTTCAGATTGCGCTCCATGATCTGCACGCGCTGGCGCGCATCACGAATGCTGCCAATATCCACAGAGAAGGCAAAACGGTCGAGCAGTTGCGGGCGCAAGTCGCCTTCTTCCGGGTTCATGGTGCCGATAAGAATGAAGCGCGCCGGGTGCGAGAAAGAGATGCCTTCGCGCTCCACGATGTTGACGCCCATCGCAGCCGAATCCAGCAGCAGATCCACCACGTGGTCGTCCAGTAGATTGACTTCATCGATGTAGAGCAGGCCGCGGTTGGCCGCGGCGAGCACCCCCGGTTCAAAGTGGCGTTCGCCTTTTTGGATGGCTTTCTCGATATCCAGCGTGCCCACCACGCGGTCTTCGGTAGCGCTGACAGGCAGATCCACAAAGCCCACCTTGCGCTTGGTCACCGCCAGCTCCTGCCCGGCCGCTTTGCGCTCACGCGCCCAGTCTGACCAGGTTTCAGGCGCGTTGGGGTCATCATTAAAGGGCGATTCGGCAAAAACATCGATCTCGGGCAGCAGGGCGGCCATGGCGCGCGAGGCGGTGGATTTTGCCGTACCGCGCTCACCACGGATGAGCACGCCACCAATACGCTGGTCTACTGCGTTGAGAATGAGCGCACGTTTCATGCGCTCCTGGCCGACAATTGCGGTAAATGGAAAGGCTGCACGGGGCATGGGCTGTGTTGGTTCCTTATTTTGAAACTTGAGCGGCTAGTCTATCACAGCGCAAAATTGTAAGGTGTGGCGCCGGGTCTGCAGCGCTAATGAAAGCACCGCTTTTTGGCGTTATAATGAGGCTACCTTAATCTCTGGAGTAACCACACGTATATGAGTCAAAACGAACTCTCCCATTCGGGGGAGCAAGCCGGCGCTCAGGCGCAGTCCACCGGCTTGACCATGGAAGAATTGCTCAATCAGAGCGAGTTGAATCTGGATATGCCCCGCCCAGGCGAGATGCGCCCTGGGATCGTGGCGAGCACAGCTAACAACGAAATTCTGGTGAGCATTGGCGCCAAGTCCGAAGGCATTATTTCCTCCCGCGAAGTCGAGTCAATGACGGCAGAAGAGCGGGAGCAGATCAAAGTCGGCCAGGAAATCCAGGTCTATGTGGTCAGCGCCGAGGGCGCTGGCGGCATGATGCAGCTTTCCTACACCCGCTCCAAAGAAGATGATGACTGGAGCATGGCCGAAGAGCTGATGAAGTCCAAAGACACGCACACCGGCACCGTTGACGGTTTCAACAAGGGTGGCTTGATCGTGCGTGTGGGCCGCCTGCGCGGCTTTGTTCCGGCTTCGCAGATCAGCCAGTCCCGCCGCCTGCGCTACAAGGGCGACACGCCTGAGCTGCGCTGGGAAGAAATGAAGGGCGAGCCGCTGAGCGCCCGCGTGATCGAAGTTGACCGCGAGCGCCGCCGCCTGATCCTCAGCGAACGCGCGGCCAACCAGGAAACCCGTGAGGCGATGAAAGAACGCCTACTGGGCGAGATCGCCATCGGTGAGACCCGCAAGGGCCACGTCACCAGCCTGGCTGATTTCGGCGCCTTCGTGAATATCAACGGTGCTGATGGTTTGGTCCACCTTTCCGAGCTCTCCTGGGAGCGCGTCGATCACCCCAGTAAATTGCTGAAGGTAGGCGATGAGGTGGAGGTCAAGGTCATCAGTATCGACCATGACCGCAAGCGCATCGGCCTCTCCATGCGCCAGCTGCAGCAAGACCCGTGGGAAGATCAGATCAGCCGCTACCATGTGGGCCAACTGGTCGAAGGCACGGTGACGCGCCTGGTCAAGTTTGGTGCGTTTGCCCGCCTGGACGAGAATGTTGAAGGTCTGATCCATATCTCTGAATTGGGCGAAGGCCATGTCGAGCATCCCAAAGAAGCCGTGCACGAAGGCGACAAGCTAGTGGTGCGCATCATCAAGATCGAGCCAGACAAGCGCCGCATTGGCCTCTCGCTGAGCAAGGTCGACTCGGCCCAGTTCAGTGATCTGGACTATGCCGCCGCCATGGCTGAGCTGGACCAGAGCGACGAGCCTGCAGCGGATGAGCCGAAAGCCGAAGCTGTAGCAGACGAAGCAACGGCTGATGAACCTGAGGCCAGCGAGCCAGAAGTCAGCGAACCTGCCCCTGCCGAGGAGAACTAGCTTCGGCGCAGTTTCAAACTAGAGACAAAAGAGCGTGTTTTATTGACACGCTCTTTTTATAACCAAGGAGCAGGGAAATGAAAAAGACCAAGAAGTCTCGCTGGCCGGTAATGGTTTGGGCCATGGTCGTGGCGATGGCTATTCTGAATTATTCGCTTCTCTTTGCTCAGCGCCATCTATATCCAGACCGTTTCGTTGCCGAACTCTTCTGGAGACTCGCTGCGCTGGCCTTTGCCGTCGTAGGCGCGCTCATCATCAGTCGCGAACGCCGCCACCTGATTGGCTGGCTGTTGATGGTCACCCCCATCATGATTACGGTCGCCACCGTATGGAGCCAATTTGCAGAACCTCAGCTGGCTGCCGCAACCACGTTGGATGTACCGCTCTTTTTGTATGTCTGGTTCAACACTTGGTCGTGGTGGCTGCTCATTGGCCCCATTCTGCTCATCTTCTATCTTTTTCCTACAGGCAAATTGCTTTCCAGGAGCTGGCGCTGGGGTATAGCGCTGGTGTTAACCGCCTTTGGTCTGTTCCTGTTTCTGGTCACATTCAGTCTGGAGGCTGAAATCGGAGAGACCGCCCGCATATTGGCCAACCCCATTGGCTTCCTGCCCAATGAAGTGATTGGGCCGTTGCTGGCGATCATGGGCTTTTTCCTGGTTAGCGGCTCCCTGGGTTCGCTCATCTCGGTATTTGCACGCTATCGCAAATCGCAAGCGGTAGAACGCGCCCAAATGCGTTGGCTGTTTGTTGCCTGTGCGCTCTTCGTCATCAACTACGCCATTGGCTTTTTGATCGACGGCTATGTCGATTCGCCACTCGGGGAAACCCTGTTCATCCTCACCGTCTTCGCCATCCCCATCTCGATTGGCATCGCCATTCTGCGCTATCGTCTGTGGGATGTTGATGTTGTCATCAACCGCTCGCTGGTCTATGGTGTACTCACCACCTTGCTGGCGGCGCTCTTCGCTGGCACCGCCGCCGTGCTCTCACAGCTAGCCAAGGCCGCCTTCGGCGAAGAAATGCAGCAGGCCGCCGCCGCCGTCGCCGCCATCGTCGTCGCAAGCTTGTTCACACCCATCCGCACCCGTGTGGAAGGCGCCATCAACCGCCGCCTGTTTCCCGAAAACATTGACCTCTCTCAAGGCCTGGTGGAACTCAATGCCAATCTGTGGAATTGGCTCAGCCTAACGCGCATTCTGGATTCCACACTGGAACACTTGGAAGCCATCTACGGGCATGAACAATCAGCTATTTATCTGCGGCGCAGCGCCAGCGAATACATTGCCGTGGCGGCACGCGGCATTCCCATGGCAGATCTGCCCATCCACCAGGCCAGCCCCGCCGAGCAAGACCAGCTGGCGCACAAAAAAGGCATCCTGAACGACGAAGCCAAGCCCTTTGTGCTCACCACACCCATCTACCTGGCGCGTCGCAAAGGGCCGGAACTGATTGGGATAGTGTGCCTGGGCAAGCGCAAGCAGGGGCGCGGATTTAGCGGTGGCGACATCAAGACACTTTCCGCCTTCGGCGCCAAATTGGGGGAACCCATATACGCTCTGGGTGCGAGCAAACGCTAATACATTAATAAAGCCAGGAGATGGCGCAGCGGCTGCGCCATCTCCTTTGTTAACTTTGTCTCAACATCCCGGCATTGGCACTATCCAAAACTGAATTTGGTAGAATCCCCAAAGTTGCGGCAATTGAGCCGTAATCAAAGGAAGAGTATCGTGGCAGGAATGGAACGCCTTACCCAACGTGCGCGCCGCGTACTGAGCCTGGCTCACCAGGAAGCAGAGCGCATGCGCCACAATTACATCGGCACAGAGCACCTGTTGCTCGGGCTTATCCGAGAAGAGGGTGGTGTGGCCGCACGCGTCTTGCGTGACCTGGGGCTGGAAGCCCCGCGTGTGGAAGAAATTGTCGAGCGTCTTACAGGCGCAGGCCAACACGAAGGCGAAAAGATCGATCTTTCCCCCGGCACCCAACAGGTGTTGGAGTTTGCCTTTGAAGAAGCCCGCCGCCTGGGCAACCACTATGTCAGCACCGAGCATTTGCTCCTGGGCTTGGTGCGCTACGGCGAGGGCATTGCCCTCAATGTGCTGCGCAAGCTGGGCGTAACCCCCGAGCAGATCCGCCGCCAGACACGCCGCGTGCTGCAAGAGAGCAGCGCGCCGCGCCGCCCGGCCAACCCGCCGCAAGGCGAGCGCCGCCCGCGCCGCGAGCAACAGCGCAGCGCTAAGACTCCGATGATCGACCAGCTGGCCGTAGACCTCACCACCCAGGCCGAAGAAGAAAAGCTTGACCCCGTCATCGGACGCCAGCAGGAAATTGAGCGCGTGATCCAGATCCTGGCGCGCCGCAACAAGAACAACCCCGCCCTCATCGGTGAACCCGGTGTGGGTAAGACCGCCATCGTCGAGGGTCTGGCCCAACGCATCATCGATGGTGACGTGCCTGCGCCGCTGCTGGGCAAGCGCGTGCTGCAGCTGGATGTTGGCTCGCTCGTCGCCGGTACCATGTACCGCGGCCAGTTCGAAGAGCGCCTCAAGAAGGTGATCGACGAACTCAAGGCCTCCGAAGCTATTCTCTTCATCGACGAAGCTCACATGCTCGTGGGTGCTGGTGCGGCAGGCTCCTCAGTAGACGCCGCCAATATCCTCAAGCCCGCCCTTTCGCGTGGCGAGCTTCAGGTGATCGGCGCCACTACGCTCGAGGAGTACCGCAAGCACATCGAGAGCGACTCGGCCCTTGAGCGCCGCTTCCAGCCTGTGCTGGTAGACGAGCCCTCCGTCGAAGAAACCATCGAGATCCTGCGCGGTGTGCGCCCGGCCTACGAGGAGCACCACCGCCTGCGCATCTCTGACGAAGCGCTGGATGCGGCCGCACGCCTATCCTCCCGCTACGTTACTGAGCGCTTCTTGCCTGACAAAGCCATCGACCTGATCGATGAGTCGGCCTCGCGCGTGCGCATGTACAAGAGCCCGGCCGCCAAGGAAGCCAAAGCGGTCACCGATGAGCTCAAGGGTTTGCGCCGCCAGCGCCTGGAAGCCGAGGAACAGGGCCGCCAGGAAGAAGGCGAAACCCTACAGCAGCGCGAAAGCGAGCTAGAAGCCAAACTGGACTCTTTCCGCACCACTTGGGACCGTGACACCAGCCCCATCGTGTCTGTGGATGACATTGCCGAACTGATCGCCATGTGGACCGGTATCCCGGTCATGCAGATCGCGGAAGAAGAATCGGCCCGCCTGCTGCACATGGAAGAAGATTTACACAAAGCCATCGTGGGCCAGGAGGAGGCGATCGATGCCATCTCCAAGGCGGTACGCCGCGCCCGCGCCGGCCTCAAAGATCCAGATCGCCCCATCGGCTCCTTCATCTTCCTCGGCCCCACCGGCGTAGGCAAGACCGAGCTGACCAAGGCGCTGGCCAAACTGCTCTTCGGCAGCGAAGAAGCGCTGATCCAACTGGATATGTCTGAATTCATGGAGCGCCACTCGGTCAGCCGCCTGGTGGGTGCCCCTCCGGGCTATGTCGGCTACGAAGATGCCGGTCAGCTCACCGAGGCCATCCGCCGCCGCCCGTACTCTATCGTCGTCTTCGACGAGATCGAGAAGGCGCACCCCGAAGCGCACAATATGCTGCTGCAGATCATGGAAGAGGGCCATCTCTCAGATGCCCGCGGCCACAAGGTGGATTTCCGCAACGCGCTGATCATCATGACCTCCAACGTGGGTGCCGACATGATCATGCGCAAGGGCGAGATTGGCTTCAACCTCAAGACCGATGATGAGGTGGAAGAGAAGATCGCCTACAAGGACATGCGCAAGAAACTCACCGATGCGCTCAAGCGGGTCTTCCGCCCTGAGTTCATCAACCGTGTGGACTCGGTCATCATCTTCCGCGCTCTCAATAAGGAAAACCTGCGCGCCATCGTAAATCTGGAGATCGAGAAGGTGGCGGCTCGCCTGAAGGAGAGCAACTTCACCCTGCAGCCCACCGAAGCCGCCCTGGATCTCTTCGCCGAGCTGGGCTACGACCGTGAATACGGCGCTCGCCCGCTCAAGCGTGTGCTGCAAAGCAAGATCGAGGATCCGCTCTCCGATGCGCTGCTGGCGGGCGACTTCAAGGAAGGCGACACCATCACCATTGATGTTGAAGTAGGTGAGGAGCAGCCAGAAATTGTGCTCAAGAAAGCCAAGCCTAAAGCGACGCGCAAGAAGAAAACACTGCCGCCTGCGCCGCCAGCTGAAGCCTTGGCTGCAAACTAGCCATCCACGTTAAAATAAGCAAACAAGAGATACTGAGTATCTCTTGTTTTGTTTAAGCCTATGACACACACCATCACCATTATCGGCGGCGGCGCCAGCGGAACCCTGTTGGCCATCCAGCTGCTGCGCCAAGCGCAGCAGCCGCTGCACGTCTATCTTGTCGAGCAAAACGGCCCAGCGGGGCGCGGGGTAGCCTACGGCACACAGTCTGAGGTGCATCGCCTAAACGTGCCTGCCAACAAAATGGGCGCCTACCCGGACCAGCCCGGCCACTTCCATGAATGGCTCGGCGCGCAAAGCTATGCCTATGCCGCCAATGAGTTTGTGCCTCGCACGATCTACGCCGAGTACCTGCGTGCCCAGCTGGACGAAGCCATCGCCGCACACCCCGGCGCCATCGAGCTGATCCACGACCAAGCTATCGATATTGAGATCACCCCGCAAGCTTCGTCTTTGCGAGGCAAAGGCTTGCCTGCGCACGAAGCAGTCCCCAAGAGGGTATCCACGCTTGTCACCCTGGCCTCCGGCCGCCGCCTCGCCAGCGATGCCGCCGTGCTGGCCTTTGGCAACTTTCTGCCCCCGCAGCCGCGCTTCCTAAGCGCACAGGCTGCTGCCGCTCCCAAGTATTTCGGCAATCCTTGGCAAGCAGATCTCGCCAGCCGTATCGGCCCAGAGGACCGCGTGTTGGTGATCGGCATGGGGCTCACCGCGGTGGATACGCTCTTAAGCCTGCACGCCCAGCAGCATCAAGGCGCGCTGTACGCCATCTCCACGCATGGCTGGTGGCCCGCCGTGCACGAACTTGGCCACAGCTATCCAGATTTCTCAGCCGAGCTGGCAGGCAAAACCTCCGCCGCCGAAATGCTGGCGGTGGTACGCAGCCACCTGCGCGCAGCTGAGACACAGGGCAGCAACTGGCGCGCCGTCATCGATTCGTTGCGTCCCAGCACGCAAGCGCTGTGGCAGCAACTCCCGCTGACTGAGAAGCAGCGTTTCATGCGCCACTTGCGCCGCCTGTGGGATGTTTCACGCCACCGCATGCCGCAAGAGTGCGCCGCAGTGTTGGACAGCCTGCACGCCACCGGCCAACTGCATAGCCTCCACGGCCGCGTCACTGTCGTGGAATACGAAGATGGCGCCTTTGAAGTGCGCTATCGCAGCCACAGCGGCGAGCAACAGTTAACCGTAGATGCAGTCATCAACTGCATGGGCTCCGAGTCCAACTTTGCCCGGCTAGACAGCCCTCTCGTGCAAAGTTTGCTCGCCAACCAGCACATCCAACCGGACGCACTGGCACAGGGACTGGATGCCGCGCCGGACGGCAAGCTGGCCGCGCGCCTCTATACCCTGGGTACGGCGCTCAAGGGTGTTCTGTGGGAGAGCACCGCCATGCCAGAGATCCGCGTCCAGGCGCAGCAGTTGGCTACGTTGCTTCTCAGTTTATCCACCGTTGATTGAGTGTCTCAAACAAAAAGGAGAGCAACTGCTCTCCTTTTGTTTGCTTAGCGCTTACTGCGCCAGGTACTCCTCTAAGCGGTCATAGGTCTCATTGGCGCCCCACTCCATACCCGACTGCAGGATGCCTTCAAGCTCTTCTTTGGTCTTGAACTTGGAGTAAGTACGCAACAAGGTGCGCCCCTCACCTAGATCGATGAAACTGTATTCCTCTTCGCCTGGCTCGCCCTCCATGCCTTCAAAGCCAAACGTGTTTACAAACTTATCCGGTGGGGAGATCAGCCGGTACTCACCAAAGAAGGTGATCGTTTGGCCATCTTCGCCGCGTTGGACGAAACGCCATTTACCGCCGGGGCGCACATCCATCTCCTCCACCACAGTGGCATAGGCGCGCGGCCCCCACCATAATGGAATGATCTCGGGATCCAGATGGGCCTGGAACACCAACTCACGCGGGGCATCAAACTCGCGCTCCATCACTAACTCGGTCTCAGACGGAAAACTGATCTTGAACTTGCGTTGCTCACTCATGTATTACTCCTTGTCCATTTGGTTTTTTCTTTTTTGCACTTCACTCAAGTATTCATCCAGGCGCTCGTAGCTTTCTTCCCAGTTGCTGCGGTAGCGTTCCAACCAGATCGAAACATCCTTCAGCGGCTCGGCCTGTAGTTGCGCCGGGCGCCACTGCGCATCGCGGCCGCGGGCGATCAGGCCGGCGCGCTCCAGCACCTTGAGATGGCGCGAGATCGCCGGCAGGCTGATGTGGAATGGGGCCGCCAGCTCAGACACGCTGGCGCGGCCAGCGGCCAGGCGCTCAAGAATGGCACGCCGGGTAGGGTCGGCCAGGGCAGAGAATGTGAGGGTCAGTGCATCGCTCATAATTAACACCTTTGTTAATTAACATATATGTTAAATACAACATTTAGCAGCCGTTGTCAAGCCCATTTAAACAACAGTTCAAATGTTCTATTTTGTAGTAGACTGGCGACATGACCCTACTTGAACGCCTACTCGGCCATGACCTTGCCGCCACGCACGAACTATTGGCGCTTTGCCTACCCCTGCCTGCCGAGAACTTCGACCGCGAGTTTGACGCTGGCTGGCGCAGTCTACGCGCCACCTTTGAACACATGATTTTCAATATTGAGACCTGGACTGACCTGATGTTGGCGCGCCCGGTACGCAACATCGACGGGCAGAATTCGGCGGCTGAACTACTCAGCCGCCTAGAAGCAGGCTACGCTGAATTTGCCGCTCTGGCACGCCGCATCGAAGCCGAAGGCCGCTTGGACGAAAAATGGACCGACACGCTCGATGATCCGCCGCGTCAAAAAAGCTTCGGCGGCGCCATCGCCCATGTGATCACACACAACATGCACCACCGCGCCGAGCTGCAGCACATGCTGCACCGCCTGCCGCTCCCCAACGTGCCCGAGGGCGATTTGATGGGCTGGGAGATGCTTACGCATGGCTAAAACATTCACCCGCTTCGTGTGCCAAAGCTGCGGCCGCACCGCCGCCAAGGCGCTCGGCCGCTGCCCACAATGCGGCGAGTGGAACACCTACGCCGAAGAGCTGGTGGCCGACGAGCCCGCCCGCCGCGCTAGCGCCAGTAACGGCGCTCGCGCCAATACGCCCAAACCCCTGGCGCAGGTCGCCGGTGGCGCCGAAAGCGAGCGCATGCCGCTCGCCATCGGCGAGTTTGCCCGCGTGCTGGGCGGCGGTATCGTGCCCGGCTCGCTGATACTCATCGGCGGCGACCCCGGCATCGGCAAATCCACCTTGCTATTGCAAACCGCCATGGAGATGGCCGCCCAAGGCAACGTGCTCTACGTCTCCGGCGAAGAATCTCCAGCACAGATCAAGATGCGTGCGGAGCGTCTTTCATCCGACCCATCGACTAACGGATTAACTGATTCACTGCTTTTAGTTACCGAAACCAATCTCGATGCCATCTTGCACCATGTCGAGCAGGTCAAGCCGCGCCTACTCATCATCGATTCGATCCAAACGGTGTACGACCCGCAGATCGACTCGTCGGCTGGCTCCGTAACCCAGCTGCGCGAGTGCAGTGATCGTTTCCGCCAGCTGGCCAAGGCCAGCGGCCTGGCCATCTTCCTCATCGGTCATGTGACCAAAGAAGGCGTGATCGCCGGCCCACGTCTACTTGAGCACATGGTGGATACCGTGCTCTATCTAGAGGGTGACCGCTTCCAGTCCTTCCGCCTGCTGCGCGCCGTCAAGAATCGCTTCGGCGCCACGGCTGAGGTGGGCGTCTTCGAGATGGTCGGCCGCGGCATGCAAGAAGTGCCCAACCCCTCCGAGGCCTTCCTCGCCGAGCGCGTGGTCAACGCCGCTGGCTCCGCCATCGCCGTCACCATGGAGGGCACGCGCCCACTGCTGGTCGAAGTGCAAGGGCTCACCAGCCCCAGCGCCTTCGGCAACCCACGCCGCTCGGGCAACGGGGTAGACACCAACCGCCTGCTGCTCACCACAGCAGTGCTCACCCGCCGCCTGGGGCTGCCGTTGGGCGAGCAGGACGTCTTCGTCAACGTCGTGGGCGGCCTGCGCATCGGCGAACCGGCAGCCGACCTGGCCGTGGCCGCCGCCATCGCCAGCTCCACCTGGGACCGGCCGCTGCGTGCCGAAGCCGTGCTGATCGGGGAAGTTGGCCTGAGCGGCGAATTGCGCACCGTGCCGCACACCGCCGCGCGCCTCAAGGAAGCCGCGGCCCTGGGCTTCAAAGCCGCGGTGATGCCCAAGCGCTTGCGCAAGAGCGAAGAGCTACCTGCAAACATACAGGTACTTGAAGCCCGCACTCTTCGTGAGGCGCTGGAATTGGCCGTCTTAAAACAATAGAAAATACCGTAGACTGGATACCAGTTTATCGGTATTTATGAGCAGGTCTCAACGTCTAGCACTTCTTACGGGTCTTGGTCTCATCCTCATCGCCATGACCTACTTTGCTGCCATGGAGGCGCTCACTCGCGTCACAGAGGAGCGTGTGGATGGCGTCCTCACCACTGTGCGCGATACAACCCATGAAGGTCTTGTAGCCTGGATGGATGACATCAGACGCCAGGTCACTGGCTGGGCTGCATTGCTCAATATAACGACACATACGCAACAACTCTTGGACGCCGCCGCCAGTGACCCCAGCCAACTTGCCGCCCTGCCTGCCCAGCGGGCGGTGCGCCAGACCCTCAGCCCGGTCAGTATAGAGGACCACCTCAAAGGCTATTTCATCGTCAGCCCAGACAACCTCATTCTTGCTGCATCAGACCCACAGGAAATCGGTCATCCAAGCTTGCTGGCCCAGTACCCTCAATACTATGAGGATTTATTCTCAGCCAAAGGCTTCGTCAGCATCCCCCTGGAATACACCAACTCTGGCGGCCAAACCGAAGCTGTAATCTTGGCCGGCGCCCCCATCCGCGCCACATACGGCCCTATTCAGGCTGGCCTTGTCTTCTACGTAGACCCGGTAGTGGACTTCTCGCGCATCTTGCAAAGCGGCCGCCTATTGAACTCCGGAGAAAACTTATGCTGTGAGCGAGAGTGGCCTCCTGGTGAGTGAAAGCCGTTTTGAAGATCAGTTGCGCACCGCAGGAATTATTGGCCCCGATCAACCTTCAATTCTACACATCCGCATCACAGACCCAGGCACAAACCTACTGGAGGGCGAATCAACAACACCGCCGGACGAACGTCCGCTTACCCGTATGGCATCCAGTCTCCTGCAAAAAGAAAGTGGGTCAGATGTCAGCGGATACCGTGATTACCGCGGCGTGGAAGTGGTCGGCGCATGGACTTGGAATGAAGAATACGGCTTTGGTATAGCTACCGAAGCAGATTGGGATGAGTCCTTTGCCAATATAACGGCCATCCGGCCCTTGCTCACCCTGCTCAGTCTCATCTCCGGCGGCGCTCTCGTGGGAATAGTGTTACTTTCCAACTTGTCTGAACACCGTGAGCGCGTCGCGCAGAAGCGCTACGAGCTTACAGTAGAAGGGGCGATGGATGCCATCATTAGTTTCGACAGTGCTGACCGCATCACCACGTGGAACTCTCAGGCCGAGCGTATCTTCGGCTGGACGAAGAACGAGGTGTTGGGGTACTCACTGGCCAACGAAATTCTGCCTATAGAATTGAAGGAACGCTATTATCAGCGGCTGCAACGCATGCAGGATGCCAAGGAAGAGATATTTGCTCTGCAGCGGCGTGAATTAAATCTGAAACGCCGAGATGGTAGCTTGTTTCCATCCGAACTGTTTATTGTCCCCTATGAACTTGGTAAAGAAACAGGCTATTCCGCGTTCATACGAGACGTGACGGATATCCGAGAAGCACAGAATCAGGTCCAGCGCTCGCACGAGGAGTTGGCCCAGTCGTATGACGCCACGCTGCGCGGCTGGAGCAATGTGCTTGATCTGCGTGATAACGAAACCGAGGGTCACACACAACGCGTGGCAGAGAGCGTCATGCGCTTGGCCGAAGTACTACATGTGCCGGAGGATGAGCGCATACATATTTACCGTGGTGCGCTACTGCATGATATCGGCAAGATTGGTATCCCAGATCGTATTCTGCTCAAGCCCGGCCCGCTTAACAATGAAGAGTGGGATGTGATGAAACTGCATCCAACCCACGCCTACAATTTCCTTAATAAGATCCCTTATCTGCGTGCAGCATTGGACATTCCGCATTATCACCACGAAAAGTGGGATGGCAGTGGTTACCCTGCCGGCTTGCAAGGCGAAGCCATACCCTATGCGGCGCGTATGTTTGCTGTTGTGGACGTGTGGGACGCACTCACCTCAGACCGGCCGTATCGAAAAGCCTGGTCTCCTCAAAAGGCCCGCGCGTTCATGAGCGAGCAGCGCGGCAAGCATTTTGACCCAAAAATACTGGATGTGTTCCTGCAAACACTGGAGGCTCAAAAAAAGGCCGCCCACATATGTGGGCGGCCGGAGAGAGGAGAGGAACGCTAGCGTTCCAGAAGAATCAAAATGCCTGCAACCAAGGCCAGCACACTGCCGACGATTGCGGGCAGGGCCACACCAAAGGCAGCCAAACCGGTCAGAATCAACCAAATACCCAAAAGCAGGAAACCAAGTCTGTTCGTGATCCTCATTTTTTAAAAACCTCCTAAACTTCATAGAATGGGATGTCAAGGCTAACGAAAAACCGGGGTACTTGTTGCATGTATTTCCAGCTGGTGGCCCAGGGCAAGCGCAAACAAAGAGATCGCCGACCAACAATCATCAGATGATTCGGCCCACAATCTGCAGTGCCGTTGCAAATCACATCCCCTATCCAGGTAACTCTCTCGGAGCAAATACTCGGCCAATAGGCAACAATCTGCCGTAGAATCTCACCATGGAATTCATTCGCTTTATTGCCGCTCCCTTCACTGTGCTCTACGGGCTCTTGGCTTTGCTGGCTGGCCCACAACAATGGCGCCTGGGCAAGGTTGCTACTGCTGCCGCCAATTCGCTGATGCTGGTGGGCGGCATCCTCGTCGTAGCCGGCTATCTGGTGTGGGTACAGTCACTGTGGGCCTTGTGGGTACTTGGCATCGGCCTGCTCAGCATGCACGTGCTGGCCGCCATCAACCGCGCCAAAGCCAGCGAGGGCGGTGCCGCCAAAGGCGGTACCGCTTTGGACTGGAGCGGCCAGGGCGGCCGCTTGCTGATCTCCGTGACCCTCTTCGCGCTGGCCTATCTGAGCCTGCAATGACCCAGGGAATTTGATGAACAACTTACGCTCCGCATTTCAGCAAACCCCTCGTTTTCTTTTCACTTTTGCCGCCGCCAGCGCGGTGCTCGCCAGCCTGGCCGTGCTGTTCACCGCTGGCGCCACCCAGGTATCCGTTACCAACGGCACCGAGACCATCTCCCAGCTTAGTTGGCTAGAGGCGCAAGGCTGGTGGGGGTTGGCCATTCTTGTGATTTTCAGTGCGTTGTATTTTGGCCCAGCCTATTTCTACTCGCGTGGCCGCCGCGGCATGGTCATCCTATTCTCCGCTGCCAGCGTGGTGCTTACGATTTTGGCCGGTTTTTCCATTGGCATTTTCTACTACGTTGCAGCACTAGCGCTGTTACTCGCCTTGTTGCTGTTGCCTTTTACGTCAAATTCCGAATAAGACAAGTACACACACCCGCTAGGAAACAACTACAATGGGCTCGCATGCTTCGTGCGTACGCACGAAGCATACAACTTTCCTCAGGAGCACAAAAAGCATGCAGACCACGGACACAAAAACCAAACCCGCCTGGGTTGATGCCATCAAGCCTTACCAGATCCCCGACCACAAGAAAAGCATTTGGCAGCTCGTCAACAGCCTCGTCCCTTATCTACTGATCTGGGTACTGATGTATTACAGCCTACGCGTCAATTACCTCATCACGCTGGCGCTGGCCTTCGTGAACGCGCTGTTTATGATGCGTTTGTTCATCATCCAGCATGACTGCGGTCACAATTCATTCTTCAAGTCCACCCGGCACAATGATCTCCTGGGCGGTGTACTGGGCATCATCTCGATGACGCCTTACCATCACTGGCGCCGCACCCACGCCAAGCATCACGCCACCTCTGGCGATCTGGACTTCCGCGGCATTGGGGATATCTACACCATGACGGTAGAGGAATACGCCGTCTTGCCCTGGCACCGCAAGCTGACTTATCGCATTTACCGCAATCCGCTGGTCAAGTTTGTGATCGGTCCCACGCTGCTGTTCATCGTGCTGCATCGCTTCCTGCTCAGCAAGGACGCTGATCGCCGCGAGCGCCGCAGTGTGATCTATACCAACATTGCCCTGGCCTCCATTCTCCTTGGCCTGGGGCTGTGGATCGGCTTCAAAGAAACCGTGCTGATCTGGCTGCCCATCATGGTGCTCGGCTCCTCGATCGGCGTGTTTCTCTTCTACGTTCAACACCAGTTCGAAGACACCTATTGGCGCTGGCACGAGGAGTGGGACTATACCGAAGCTGCCCTGCGCGGCGCCTCATTCTTCAAAATGAACAAGGTGGCCCAGTGGTTCAGCGGCAATATTGGCTTCCACCATGTCCACCACCTCTCGCCCAAGATCCCGAATTACAACCTTGAGCGTGCGCATTACGAGAACGAGATCTTCCACCAGGTCGAGACGATCACCTTCTTCACCAGTTTCAAGACGATCTTCTTACACCTATGGGATGAACAAACCCACAAGCTGATCAGTTGGGCCGAGTACCATCGCATGAAAAAGCAAAAGGCTTCGGGTGCGGCGGCCTGACCAGGAGTACTTAAAAGCAAAAGGCCTCAGCCATGGCTGAGGCCTTTTTATTGGACTTCAGGGATTTAGGGTTTTTCGTTGAGCATCATCCACGCTGTGGGCAACAGCAATGCGGCTACCAGCGCCTTGATGGCATCGCCCAGCAGGAAGGGCATCATGCCCAGCGCGATGGAGCCACTAGGCCCGGCGAAGCCGCCCACCAACACGGCCAGCCAGCTGACACCGAACGCATAAATGACCAGGTTGCCTAGCGCCATGGCAGCCAGGGTTTTACCCAGGCTGCGGTCCCAGCCACGCTCTGCCAGCCAACCCACCAGCCAGGCGGCGAAGATAAAGCCCACCAAATAGCCACCTGTAGCGCCAGCCATGTAGGTCAACCCGCTCTGTGCGCCGGTGAAGAACGGCAGGCCAGCCGCACCCATGCCCAAATAGGCCAACACAGCCAGCGGGCCGCGGCGGGCGCCCAGCGCCATGCCCACCAAGAGCACAGCCAGGGTCTGGCCGGTGATCGGCACGGGCTGCAGGGGAATACGCACCTGCGCCAGGGCGGCAATGAACAGGGCGCCGAAGAGGATCAGCAGCCCGTCTGCCACAGCGGTGCGGCGCGGAAGAATTCGTTCAGCAAGTACTTGTTGCATCAGGCAGTCACCTCAAACAAAAGATAAGGACCCAGCACACTATGGGGTTTCTGTATACTTTAACCCTTCAGAAAGGCTAAGGTACGCTCCCAAGCCAATTTGGCCGCCTCGGCATTATACGCATCCGGCCGATTCTCTTCAAAGAACCAATGCCCTGTACCAGGGTAGATGTGCAACTCCAGGTTCGGGGCACTCATCTTGCGGGCAGCTTCGGTGTCCTCAAAGGGGTCGTTTTCTGCGAAATGCCCCAAAACCTGGGCCTTGCTCTTGTTCACATCCGCGCCAGCCATGCCATAGAACAGCACCACCTTGCCAAATGCATCCGGCAGAGCCTCGTCCAACACGAGCGCATACGCCGCGCCGAAGGAGAAGCCCAGCGAGGCCAATTTGCTGGCCGTGTTAGCAGGGTGCTGCTGTAAGTAGCCCGTAGCCGCTTCAGCAACGGCTGTGACCGCTGCGAAGTCCGCCTCGGCGGCCTGCACCTGCCGCTCCGCTTCAGTGATATCGGCTGTCTGTGCGCCATTCATTAGATCGGGTGCAAAGACCACAAAACCCTCAGCGGCCAACTTGTCAGCAAGCTCTTTGAACAGGTCGGTCAAGCCCCACCACGCGTGCAGCAAAAGCAGCCCGGGGCCTTTGCCACTCGCAGGCAGTGCCAAATATCCACTATGTTGCTTGCCGTTCGCTTCAAATGTTTCCATTGCATCCTCCAAAGTCGGTATGTCAACATAATAGCGGGTTTCGCAAAACTTCCCGGCAAAACAGACGCCTGTCAAGCAAGCAGCAAAACGCCCGGTTGCCCGGGCGTTTTGTGTAGATCAGCTTTTGTAAGCCCACTCACCTTTGCGCATGAGAGGCTCTTTTGCGCCGTCCTTGGTGATACCGTCGATGTCCATCTCGGCCGAGCCGATCATGAAATCTACGTGCACCAGACTGTGGTTGCCACCGGCAGCCTCAAAGTCCTCAGCGCTCATGTTTTCACCGCCTTTGAGTGTGAAGCGATAGGCCCGCCCGACAGCAATGTGGCTGGCGGCGTTCTCGTCGTACAACGTGTTGTAGAACAATCGCCCAGACTGTGCGATCGGCGAGCTGTGCGGCACCAGCGCGATCTCACCCACGCGGCCCGCGCCATCATCCACATCCAGCAGATCCTTCAGCGCCTGCTCGTTCTTGCCCGCCTTGACCTCTACTACCCGGCCATCTTTGAACACCATGCTGAAATCCTCGATCAGCCGCCCACCATAGCTCAGCGGCATGGAGGCCTTGAGCGTGCCCTCGGCACGATTTTTGTCACCCAATGTGAATATTTCTTCAGTCGGCAGGTTGGGCGTGAAGGTGACGCCGTCCATCGTGTCAGACTGGGCGCTGTTCCACAGATGCCCAGCCGGCAGGCCGACGGTAAAGTCAGTACCAGGCGCGCTGTAGTACAGCGCGTCGTACTGCTTGTCGTTTAAATATTTGGCCGCATCCTGCAGCTGAGCAATGTGCTCCTTCCAGGCGGCCACCGGATCCTCGCGGTCAATGCGGCACAGCGTGAAGATCTGCTCCCACATTGCACTCATCTGCTCGTCGGCCGGTAACTCAGGGAACACCTTGGCCGTCCAGTTGGGGTGCGGTACGCTCACCAGCAGCCAGCTGTAGGCATTCTTCATCAGCAGCTCCATCTGGGGCTGCATATGCTTTTCCATCGTACGCTGCGCCAGGGTGACCAGCTCAGCGTCCTGCCCATTGAATAGATCCGGGTCCTCACCATAGATCGAAACAATCGCCGCGCCGGTGGCGGCGTACTCATGTAGCGCACGTGTGCGCCAGGTGGGGAACTCCTCAAAACTGTCGCGCGCTGCATGGGCAAAGCGCACCAACTGGCTCTGGTCGTCATCCCAGAACACATCCACGAAGCGCGCTCCGGCTTTGTAGGCGCTCTCGACGATCTTGCGCACCAGCGGCGCGCTTTGCAGCGGCGCGCCACGGAACAAGTTCTTGCCGCTCACCACTACCTTTTGGCCAGGCTGCACATTCAGGCCGATGTGGACGATAAGATCCGCGTAATCAGACAGTTTTTGATCAAAGCTCTTGGTCATTGTAGATTTCCTTTGCTTCGAAAAGTATAAGCGAAGTGAAAGCGTCCACAGATGAACACAGATATACACCGTAAATGTTTTTATGCCGTAGATGAACGCAGATACACGCAGATTTTGACTTTATCTGTGTTCATCTGCGTTTATCTGCGGTTGAATTTATCGCTTTCAGTATCTGTGTTCATCTGTGGATAATTCCCATAGGCTAGAATAATTCCATGTCCACGGAACCCAGCTTCCACATCGGCGCGCTGCCCATCTTCGGGCGCACGATCCTGTCTCCGATGGATGGCTTCTCTGACCAGCCGTTCCGCTCCCTGGCGCGGCGGCTGGGCTCCGCCATCAGCTATACCGAATTCGTCAATGCGCTAGATGTGCTCAACGGCCATCCGCACCTGGAGCGCCGCCTGACCTTCCTCGCCGCCGAGCGCCCGGTGGCCTTCCAGCTCTTCGATGATGACCCAGAACGCCTGCTGCAAGCAGCCCTCAAGCTGCGCGCCCATGAGCCCGACAGCATCGACATCAACATGGGCTGCTCCGTGCGCTGCGTCTCCGGCCGCGGCGCCGGCGCCGGGCTGCTGCGCGAGCCCGCCAAGATCGCCCAAATTTTCCATTCGCTTACCAGCGCGTTGGACTTGCCCATAACCGGCAAAATACGTATCGGCTGGGATGAAGACAGCCTCAATCACACTGAGATCGCAAAGATCATCGAAGACAACGGAGGAGCGGCCATCGCCGTGCACGGGCGCACCAAGTCGCAGGCCTACCGCGGCCAGGCCAACTGGGATGCCATCGCCGAAGTGAAGGCTGCCGTCAAGATCCCGGTCATTGGCAATGGGGATGTGCGCCTGGTGGCCGACATCGGCCGCATGCGCGAGCACACTGGCTGCGATGCGGTGATGATCGGCCGCGGCGCCATCGGCAACCCGTGGATCTTTGCCGGCCAGGACCGCCACGAGGTCAGCGAGGCGCAAGTGCGCGAGATGGTATTGGCCCACCTGCAAGCCATGCAATCCTTCTATGGCGCTGAGTTGGGGCTGGTGCTCTTCCGCAAGCATGCCGCCCGCTACATCAGCCCTTATGGGCTGAACGAAGCCGAGCGCGCCCTCTTGCTCACCAGCCAGACCGCCGAGGATTTTGCCCGCGTGCTGGATGAACTCGCCATGCACAGCACACTGGCATAACTTCAAAATCAAAGAGGAGAAAGTTACATGGATTTTCGCAAAGTATTTATTGGGCTCGGAAAGGGTGTTTTCTATTGGGGCTTCGTGCAGATCATTCTGATCGGCGCCGCCTATTTTGGCGCCATCCCCAGCAGCCTGCATGCTTCCAGCGGCTACCTGATGACCCTCATGCTGGCGGCGATGCTGATACTGGCGCTCGTCGGCAAACTTGGCGGCCGCATCATTGGCCTCACCGTGCTGGCGCTGGTCATGCTAGGCGCCCAAGGCTACATCCGTGCCGACTCCATCCCGGCCATTGCCAAGGCTCTGCATCCCGTGTTCGGCATCGGCGTCATGTTCTTGGGCCAGTCGCTGGCCAAGCGCGCCACACAGGGCAGCTAGCTTACACAAGCAACAAAAAAGCCCGCCAATGGCGGGCTTTTTTGTTGAATAACTCTTTTTTTGTAAGTATTCTATTACTAGAGTATTACCTGCGAACAGCCGTAGCAGCTGTCCTGCGCTCCAAACTACGGCGGATAAACCACTTGGTGATCTCAGCCGCCACAGCCGGAAGCAAGGCCAGCGGCAGCACGATCTCCCACTGCAGCCAGGTCAGTGAGGTAGTGTCAAACACACCCTGCAAGGGCGGAAAGAACACCACCACCAGCAGCAGCACGGTGGAGATGAGCAGGGCCACATTCATGTTCTTGTTGGAAAACAGGCCGCCATAGAACATTGAGTAGTGCTCAGAGCGGGCGGTGTACGCACGCGCCAGCTCACACAAGCCCAAGGTCATAAAAGCCATCGTAGTCGCGGTCAGGTTTTCACCACTGCTGACTGGGAAGAGCCGCAAACCCAGTATGTACGCGGTCAGCGTGGCTGCCGTCTTCACCACCGTCTGAATGGCGATACCAATACGCATCTCGCCATCAATGATAGGCTCATTCTTGCGGCGCGGCGGCAGCTTCATGATGTCCGGGTCACCCTTTTCAGTGCCCAGCGCCAGCGCCGGAGCGCCGTCGGTCAACAAGTTCAGCCACAGCAGTTGGATCGGCGCCAGGGGCGAAGGCAGACCCATCATGATCGCCGTGAAGATGATCATAATCTCAGCTGTGTTGCACGACAGCAAGAAGAACACAAACTTGCGGATGTTGCTGTAGATCACACGGCCCTGTTCCACTGCAGACACAATGCTGGAGTAGTTGTCGTCGGTCAGCACCATGTCGGCAGTTTCCTTGGCCACATCCGTGCCGGTGATACCCATGGCCACACCGATATCCGCCTGCTTGAGCGCCGGGGCATCATTAACACCGTCGCCCGTCATGGCCACAATATGGCCATTGGCACGCAAGGCCCTTACGATACGCACCTTATGCTCTGGTGACACGCGAGCAAACACGCTGGTGCGCTCGATCTCTACTTGCAGCTGCTCATCGCTCATCTCGTTGAGCTCTGCGCCGGCGATCACCTGGTTGTTGTGCTCACCCACCAGGCCGATCTGCATGGCGATCGCACGCGCCGTCTGCGGATAGTCGCCCGTGATCATTACAGTGCGGATCCCGGCGCTGCGCGCTTTGGCCAGCGCGTCTTTGACCTCCGGACGCGGCGGGTCGATCATGCCCAGCAAGCCCATGAACACCAGATCCTGCTCCACATGCTCAGGAGTGAGCTTGTCCGGCACATCCTTGCTGATGCGATACGCCACGGCGATCACGCGCAGCGCATCCTGTGCCATTTGATCGTTGGCCTCCAGGATACGCGCCCGCGCATTCTCGTTCAGCGGTGCTACCGCGTCATCAATGGTCTGGTATTGCTTGCACAGATCCAACACCACGTCAGGCGCACCTTTGACCGCCACCACGTGCCAGCCTTTGTGCTCATGGCCCTCATGGAAGGGCGAGAGGTCGGCAGACAGTGGGTCAGCCACCTGGTGAATGGTGGTCATACGTTTGCGGTCAGAATCAAACGGAATTTCCTGCACGCGTGGGTAGCGGCGGCCCAGCTCGCCGTAGGCAGCGTCCGCTTTGGCAGCCGCCACCAACATGGCCGCCTCTGTGGGGTCACCCACCACGCGGTGGCCGCCCTCGCCGCTAGGCTCCAGCAAGGCGTCGTTGTTCAGCGCACCCAACCACAGTGCGCTGAACACACCGTGGTGCTTGCCCAAGTCGAAAGCTTTGCCATCCAGGGTGAACTCACCTTGCGGGTGGTACCCGGTACCGGATACCTCTACGCGGCGGCCGTCTACCCACACATCCGTCACAGTCATAGCGTTCTGGGTCAGCGTGCCGGTCTTGTCCGAGCCGATCACCGTAGCCGAACCCAGCGTCTCCACCGAGGACAGGCGGCGGATGAGTGCGTTGCGCTTGATCATCTCGCGCATACCCAGCGCCAAACTGATCGTCACCACTGCGGGCAAGCCTTCAGGCACGGCGGCGATCGCCAACGTCACAGCCACTTCAAACATGTGCAGGGGTTCCTGGCCGCGCAACAGACCCACCACGAACACCAGACCACAGATGATCAGGGCCGCCCAACCCAGCCAGCGGCCGAGTTCCTCGAGGCGGCGTTGCAACGGAGTGGGCTCGTGGTGCACAGACTGCAACATCTCGGCGATCAAACCCACCTGTGTGCGCATGCCGGTGCTCACCACGATACCGCTGCCGCGGCCGTAAGACACCAGCGTACCCATGAAGGTGGTGTTGACGCGGTCACCCAGACCAATGTCGGCTTTTTCCAGGCGGCCAGCGCTCTTCTCCACTGGCACAGATTCGCCGGTTAGTGCCGCTTCTTCCACGCGCAGGTTGATCGCCTCTACCAAGCGTACATCCGCAGGAATATAGTTACCTGCCTCCAGGAAGACGACATCGCCCGGCACCACTTCATAAGATGGGACCGAGATACGGCTGCCATCGCGCAGCACTTGTGCCTCTGGCGAAGCCAGTTGGCGCAAGGCGGCCAAGGCTTGCTCGGCGCGGCGTTCTTGCACAATGCCAAAACCAGCATTGAGCACCACGATCGCCATGATCGCCGCGGCTTCGACCCATTCGCCTAGAATGGCCGAGATAATGACGGCTGCAAACAGCAGATAAACAACAAAGTTGTTGAGCTGCTCCCACAAGAGCGTGATGAACTTCTTGGGGGGCTCTTCTTCCAGCCGATTAGGGCCATATTTTTCCAAGCGAGCTTTGGCTTCAGCCGATGTAAGCCCACGCTCGCGTGAGGTGCCCAAGCGATCAGCCACTTCTGTGGGGGCGAGCTGATGCCAAGGTTCCTCAATTTGTTGCTGACGGTTAACAGGAACAGACGTAGGTGCCACTAGCGATTCCTCCTTTAGGAACACTTGCGGTAACTAAATAAACTTCGTAAGCAGGCTTTTGGTCCGGGCGTGCCCGGCGGGGAACTGCGACTTTCGTCGCTGCGGCAAAAAACGCCGCGCCAACTGCAATTGAGTTTTTATTATAGCGATTCTTGTTTTCGCTGCAAAGTCCCCAGAGGCCCTAAGTGTATAATCTCAAAAATCACTAACTTTCTAATTGGAGAGCATGCATGACGTATAGCATCATCCAGGTTCCTGAGGGCGGAGCAAAGATTTCCATTAACAATGGTGTCCTCAACGTACCCACCAACCCCACCATCCCCTTCATTGAAGGCGATGGCACTGGTCGAGATATCTGGCGGGCCAGCGTACGCGTGCTGGACGCCGCCGTCGAGAAGGCCTATGCTGGCCAGCGCAAGCTGCACTGGATGGAAGTGTACGCCGGCGAGAAAGCCTTCAACCAGTTCCAGAGCTGGCTGCCGGAGGAGACCTTGCAGGCCTTCCGCGAGTTCCTGGTCGGCATCAAAGGCCCACTCACCACGCCCATCGGCGGCGGCATGCGCTCGCTCAACGTCGCCCTGCGCAAAGAGCTCGACCTGTACGTTTGCCAGCGCCCTGTGCGCTGGTTCGAGGGCGTGCCCTCGCCCGTGAAACGTCCGCAGGATGTCGACATGGTCGTCTTCCGCGAGAACACCGAGGACATCTACACTGGCATCGAATTCGAGAATGGCACCGAGGACAACGCCAAGTTCAAGGCGCTGCTCAAAGACGCATTCCCCAAGGAATATGCCAAGATCCGCTTCCCAGACACGGCTGGCATCGGCCTCAAGCCGGTCTCCGTTGAAGGCACCGAGCGCCTGGTGCGCGCCGCCATTCGCTGGGCTCTGGACAATAACCGCAAAAACGTGACCTTGGTGCACAAGGGTAACATCATGAAGTTCACCGAGGGTGCCTTCCGTAATTGGGGCTACGATCTGGCCGAGCGTGAATTTGGCGACCAGGTGTACACCTGGCAAACCTGGGAGGCAACGAAAGCCGAGAAGGGCGAGGAAGCCGCCAACGCCGAGCAAGACGCCGCCCTTAGGGCTGGCAAGCTGCTCATCAAGGATGTGATCGCAGACATCGTCTTCCAGCAGACCATTACGCGTGCCACCGATTTTGATGTGCTCGCCACCATGAACTTGAACGGAGACTATCTCTCCGATGCGCTGGCTGCCCAGGTGGGCGGCATCGGTATTGCGCCGGGTGGCAACATCAACTTCGTCACCGGCCACGCCGTCTTCGAGGCCACTCACGGCACCGCGCCCAAGTATGCAGACAAAGACATGGTCAATCCCGGCTCGGTCATCCTCTCCGGCGAGATGATGCTGCGCTACATGGGCTGGGGCGAGGCCGCCGACTTGATCGTCAAGGGTATCGAAGGCGCCATTAGCGCCAAGACCGTTACCTATGACTTCCATCGCTTGATGGACGGTGCCACCAAGCTGAGCACCTCCGCCTTCGGCGACGCGGTCATCGCACACATGTAAGAGAAAGAACGGGCGAAACTTCGCCCGTTCTTTTTTTAAATAAACTGGTATCACTCATCATTGCGAGGACGCGAGGCGGCGTAGCCGCTGAGCTACGAAGCAATCCCCAATCTCGCATCGCCCGCTCTCTCCGCCAATTGCCCACCTTACACCCCGCAATATTCGCCTGCTCTCCAGTGATTGCGAGGAGTGGCGAGGCGCAGCGGCCTTACACTCTCTCTCTAAAATAGGCACATGGCCGCAAGCCATCCGCCACGACGTGGCAATCTAGCCTTACACAGCACAGCTACAAGAACCACTGTCATTGCGAGGGCTGCCGCAGAATCACTGCCATTGCGAGGACGTGAGGCGGCGTAGCCGCTGAGCGACGAAGCAATCTCCAAGATAAAGCCTGAATAGGTCCCAAGGAATCTTTGTGCTCTTTGTGCCTTTGTGGTTAAAGTTAAGCACTAATGACTAAACAGCCCATCGCCGCAGACAGCCTCACCATCCTACCCGCCAATAGGGCCGCCTGGGATGACCTAATGGCAATCCTCGGCTCAGCACGCTGCCATGGCAAGTTCTGCTTCTGCCAGCGCTTCAAAGTGCGTGACCGCGGCTGGTACACCGTAGACGAAGAACAACTGGCCCATAACCTGCGCACGCAAACCAACTGCGGCAAACCGGCCGCTAAGCAGACCAGCGGCCTGGTGGCCTACCTGGACAATGAGCCGGTCGGCTGGTGTTCGGTAGGGCCGCGCCTCGACCATCCGAACCTGATCTTGAATCGGATGCTGTCCGCCGGGCGTGACGAAGATCTCTCCAACGAAGGTGTGTGGGCAGTCACCTGCTTCATCATCCGCAAGGGCTACCGCAACCGCGGCTACACTTATGAACTCGCCCGCGCCGCTGTAGATTTTGCCCGCAGCCGCGGCGCTCGCGCTTTGGAAGGCTACTCCATGATCACTCACCCAGGCCAGACCATTACCTGGGGCGAACTGCACGTCGGCAGCTACAAGGTCTTCAAAGCCGCCGGCTTCAACGAGGTCAGCCACCCCAGCAAACGACGCGTCGTCATGCGCATTGATTTTTGAAAAGTGCCCGAGAGTGACCGTCATTGCGAGGAGTGTGCTGCTGCGCTACGCGCAGCAGCACCGACGAAGCAATCCCCAACATCTTTGAATAGGTCCAAAACTTTGGCTATAGAATCGCTGTTTATTGCGAGAACTGCTGAAGGTTGCATTTTTCATGCAACTTTCAGCGACGAAGCAATCCTCAACACCGTTTGCTTAGGTCCCAAAAATTTTGTGCACCAGAATGACCGTCATTGCGAGGACGTGAGGCGGCGCAAGCCGCTGAGCGACGAAGCAATCTCCAACATTAGCTGGACTGGTTCGAAAAAATCTTTGTGCTCTTTGTGTCTTTGTGGTTAAAGTTAAGTTACATGACCAAACACCCCATCCCCGCAGACGCCCTTACCATTCTGCCCGCCAACAAAGCGCGTTGGGAAGATTTGCAGGCCATCTTCGGCCAACGCGGCCAGGCCGCCCACTGCATGTGCCAGCACTACAAAGTACGCGCCAGTGATTGGTGGGAGCTGCCGCGTGAGGTGCGCCCGCACATGCTGCGCCAGCAGACGCAGTGCGACCATCCGCGCGCCCACAGCACCAGCGGCCTCGTCGCCTATTTAGATCGCGAGCCGGTCGGCTGGTGCGCCGTCGAGCCGCGCCCGGAGTACCTGCGCTTGCTGGACAAAGCCACTCCCTGGGATGGGCGCAGTGAAGACCCCGCCGATACCAACGTATGGGCGCTGGTGTGCTTCGTGGTGCGCATTGGCTACCGAGGCCGCCGCATCACCTACGCGCTGGCCGAAGCCGCGGTGGAGCATGCCCGCGCCCGCGGCGCCCGCGCACTGGAGGGCTACCCGATGCTGCCCAAGCCCGGCCAAACCATCAGCTGGGGCGAGATGAACGTCGGCAGCCGCGGCGCCTTCGAGGCTGCTGGCTTCAGCCTGGTGCACAGACCCTCCCCACGCCGCGCCGTCATGCGCATTGATTTCAAGTAGCGTCCCTCTCGTCATTGCGAGGAGTGTGCTGCTGCGCTACGCGCAGCATGTGCGCCCCAGCACCCCTGTCATCCTGAGCGGGTACAAACAGCCACACCAGACCGCCGAACCACCACCAGCGAAGGATCCTTGCTGCCACATCTTCTATGCTGAACCTATCATTGCGACGTGGCAAATCTTGCTCCTACAAAAACCGCGTCTAAACCCTATCATTGCTTAGGGGCGCAACATGCTGCGCCCCAGCACCCCCTGTCATCCTGAGCGGGTACAAACAGCCACACCGGACCGCCGAACCACCACCAGCGAAGGATCCTTGCTGCCACATCTTCTACGCTGAGCTTGTCATTGCGACGTGGCAATCTGTTTTTGCTCGTCTCTAAGACATCCCTTTCTTCGTGCTCTTTGTGCCTTTGTGGTTGGTTTACTCTGTGTTCCTATGCGCAACTTTCATCAGATGAATTAAATAGCCCGCGTTCGTGCAAAACAGCACGCAGGCCGCGCGGTGCTATAATGCTTTTTAACATCCGCGGAGATCGATTTTCAAAGGAGTTGTACGTGGCTGCCCCCAGCACACCGCTCAAAAATACCGTAAAAGGATACGCTACCTATATGGGGCGTGAAGGGCATTACGCTTTCCTCCTTCACCGCCTGACCGGCCTGGGTGTCCTGCTCTTCCTTACGATCCACATCCTGGATACCGCCACCGTTTACTTCTACCCTTCGCTCTACGAACATGCCATCGAGCTTTACCGCGCTACGCCATTCATGTTGGGTGAGATCGGCTTGCTTTTCGCCGTCATCTACCACGGCGTCAATGGCTTGCGCATCGCCGTCACAGACATGTGGATGCCCAAACGCTGGGCCATCGAGAAGCAGCGCAAAGCCGTACGCCTGACCTTGGTAGTAGCCATCCTGCTGTGGACGCCTGGCGCGCTGGTAATGCTTTACAACCTCCTCCTGCACAACTTCGGCGTTGACCTGTTGGCAATGCTGCCTTTCGGGAAATGATCATGGCTAGCAAAGCAAGCGTAAAACCTTCTTTTGAGACCACCGCGTGGCGCTTCATGCGCTACAGCGGCATTTTGCTCATCCCACTGGCCTGGTTCCATGTCTATCTACAAGACGTCATTGTGGGTGTGCACGCCATCGATATTGATTATGTGGCCGTGCGCCTGGCGGATACCGGCTGGGTGATCTACAACTTCCTGCTACTGGGGTTCGCCTTTGCCCACGGTATGTATGGTTTGCGCCAGGTGATGTTCGACCTGGTGCACAAAGAGAGCACCCGACGTGTGCTCAGCATTTTGATGCTCATCTTCTGGCTGGTGGTCACTGCCATTGGCGCCACCGCCTTGGCAATGGGCGCCCGCCCAGAATTGGTTCAATAAGACTATGACGCAAACTCACCAACATGAAGTCGTTATTGTAGGCGCCGGTGGCGCCGGCCTCATGGCCGCGCTATACGCCTCGCGCAGCGCAGACACCGCCGTACTCAGCAAGCTGTATCCCACCCGCTCGCACACCGGTGCAGCCCAAGGTGGCATTGGCGCCGCCTTGGCGAACCTCGAGCCTGACAAAGTGGAGTGGCACAGCTTCGATACCGTGAAGGGTAGCGACTACCTGGGTGACCAGGACGCCATCGATTACATGTGTGCCCAGGCGCCCGAAGTGGTCTACGAGCTGGAGCACATGGGCCTGCCTTTCTCGCGCAACCCAGACGGCACCATCGCCCAGCGCCGCTTTGGTGGCCACACCAACAATGAAACCAAGCAGCCTGTGCTGCGCTCCTGCTATGCCGCCGATCGCACCGGCCACATGATCCTGCAAACGCTGTATCAGAACTGCATCAAGAACAAGGTGCACTTCTATGATGAGTTCCATGTGCTCGATCTGCTCATGAAAGATGGAGTAGCCAACGGCGTGGTCGCTGTTGAGCTGGCCACCGGCGAGCTGCACGTCTTCCACGCCAAGTCGGTCGTCTTCGCTACTGGCGGCCACGGCCGCATCTGGGAGCTCACCTCCAATGCCTACGCCTACACGGGCGACGGTGTGGCCATCACGCTGCGCCGCGGCCTGCCCGCTCAGGATCTGGAGTTCTTCCAGTTCCATCCCACCGGCATCCTCAAGCTCGGCATCCTCATCACCGAGGGTGTGCGCGGTGAGGGCGGCATCCTTGTCAACGGCAAAGGTGAGCGCTTCATGGAGCGCTACGCTCCCACAGTAAAAGACCTCGCTTCGCGTGATGTCGTCAGCCGTTCGATCTATCTCGAAATTCGCGATGGCAATGGCATCAACGGTGACCGCTACGTGCACCTGGACATGCGCCCCGAAGTCGTCAACAAATATGCCGAGCTGGATGGGCGCACCCTGCCGGATGGCTCGCCGTACCGTGTAACCGGAGAGCAGTTGCTCTCCAAAGTGCCAGACATCGTAGACTTCTGCCGCACCTACCTGGGCATTGACCCCATCAAAGAACCCATGCCCATCCAGCCCACGGCGCATTACGCCATGGGCGGCATCCCCACGAACGTGCACGGCCAGGCGCTGAGCGACGCCCAGGGCACCATCGTGCCCGGCTTGTTCGCTGCCGGTGAGGTGGCCTGTGTTTCCGTACACGGCGCCAACCGCCTCGGCACCAACTCCCTGCTCGACCTGGTCGTCTTCGGCAAAGAAGCCGGCAAGAAAGCCGCTGAGCACGCCAAGAGTTCAGACTACAAGCCGCTTGAGGCCAACCCGACCGACTTCACCCGCCAGCAGCTTGACCGCATCCTCAACAACACGGGCGGCGAGAAGATCGTGCACGTGGCCGAGGAAATGAAGACCAAGATGATGGACGATGTGGGCGTCTTCCGCACGGCAGACGGCATGGCCAGCGCCATCGAGAAGATGCGCGAGTTGCGTGAGCGCTATAAGAACATCAGCATCGATGACCACGGCAAGCGCTTTAACACGGATCTGCTCAACGCCTGGGAACTGGGCTGCCTGCTGGATGTAGCCCTGGCCACCGCCGTCTCCGCCCACGCCCGCCCCGAGAGCCGCGGCGCCCACGCCCGTGAAGACTTCCCCAACCGCAATGACGCCGAATGGCTAAAGCACACCATGACCTGGCTGGATGGCGACCAAGTGCGCCTGGACTACAAACCGGTCACCATCACCAAGTACGAGCCAAAAGAACGTGTCTACTAGAACGGGAGCGTTATGCTAGGCTATTTGAAAATCTACCGCAAAGCGAGAACGCAATGCTTGTTTATCTGAAAATCTACCGCTACAACCCCGAAGCTGGCCGCAACGTGCCCAGTTTCGATACCTACAACATCGAGGCTGAGCCCACGGACCGCGTGCTGGATCTGCTTGAGCACATCAAGGGCGAGATCGACGGCACCATCTCCTTCCGCCGCTCCTGCGCCCACGGCGTGTGCGGCTCGGATGCCATGCGTATCAATGGCCGCAACTTGCTGGCCTGCAAAGCACTGGTGAAGGATGTCGGCAACGAGATCACCGTAGAGCCTATTCTCGGTTTGCCGGTGCTCAAAGACATGATCGTGGATATGGAGCCGTTCTTTGACAGCTACAAGTCGATCATGCCCTTCCTCGTCAACGAGGATGTGCCCGCGGATGGCAAAGAGCGCCGCCAGTCCCCCGAGCAACGCGAGCGCTTTGATGACACCACCAAGTGCATCCTGTGCGCCGCCTGCACCACCTCCTGCCCGGTCTTCTGGGCAGATGACCAGTACGTCGGCCCGGCCGCCATGGTGAACGCTCACCGCTTCATATTCGACAGCCGCGATCAGGCCGCCGACAAGCGTCTGGAGATCCTGGCTGACCATGGCGGCGCCTTCCGCTGCCGCACCGCCTTCAACTGCACCGAAGCCTGCCCGCGTGAGATCCACGTCACCCAGGCTATCGCCGAAGTCAAGAACGCCATCACCAGCGGCGGCGTTGAGTACTAAGCCCAATTACGCTAAATAAAAAGAGCCTCCCCTAGGGGAGGCTCTTTTGTTTCCCCGGTCCTTATCAATAACAGCATCCATGTCCCCACGTTATTGTCTATATCCTATGAAGCTACTGGCATTGTTACTGATCCCGCTGCTTTTGGTAGCCTGCAACCCCGGCATGTCGCCCGAGACGCAAGCCACGACCATGGCGATGGCCGTGCAACTGACACTGCACGCCAACTCAGCCACGCTCACCGCCCAGGTGACGGAGACTGCAACCGCCACCGAGACCGCCAGCCCCAGCGAAACGCCTGAAGCCACTGCCACCAGCCAACCTTCGGCCACATCCACGGTGACGCCGTATCCGGTGCCCAATTGGCCGCTGTTCCGCAACGGTGACAGCGGGCCGGAAGTGTATGCGATCCAGTACCTACTGCGCGCTCACGGCCACAACCTGACCCCGGACGGCCAATTCGGCCCGCAGACCCGCCAACGTGTGATTGCATTCCAGGGCTCGGCAGGCCTGGGCGCAGACGGCATCGTTGGGCCGCAAACCTGGGCCGCTCTGATCAATGGGCACACCTTGTACCCCGGCAATACCGGTGAAGCGGAGCGGGCCATGCAATACCTACTGAGCAGCAAGTTTGGCTATGCTCAGGTAGCTGTCAGCGGAAATTACGATGCCACAACTGTGGCCGCCGTGAAGAGCTTTCAGACCAATTACGGCCTCAACGCCGAAGGTATTGTCGGCCCGTTCACCTGGCAAGCCTTGGTCGCCATCAAGCCCTAGACAGGTTGCATAATAAAAAGAGCCTCCCGGGTGGGAGGCTCTTTTTTATTTGACATCCACCAGCACGGCGCTGACCGCCCGCCGGAAAATATAGTCTTGCGTAAAAGGGTTGTAGCCTTCGCAAGTAATCAGCGTCAGCCAGGCGTAGCCGTCGTTCTTGTCGAGGACGCCGAGGTTGCGCGCCGAGACGAGCCGCGTCGTGCGCACTTCATAGACGTAGGTCTGCCCACCGGCGTGCACCTCGATCTGGTCACCGTACGCCAGGTTGCGCACACCGGCAAACACGCCAGCACTGTTATCGCTATTCCACACATGGCCGGTGATCACGCTGTTGCCAACCCAGGTGGGCCAGGTTGTGCCCCCCAGGTGGCCGGCCTGGCTGCCCAGCCAGCTCACATCCCAGGCTCCGTCCGAAACAGGCACGCCGACAATACGAGTGTCCACCCCAAGCGCTGGAATGACAAGGCTGAAGTCCGTAGCGGCATAGGCAGCCGTCTGTTGTGGGAGCACGGTCTCGCGGCCCATGGCAAAACCGGTTTGCGGCAGCGCCTGGGGAGACTGGGCCTCCGCTTCGGCCGGCGCTGGGTCTGGGCTGGGCACAAAAGCCAGCATGAGATTGCCATTGGTAACGTCGTAATAGCTGATATGTGCGCTGCCCAGTTGCAGTGAGGTGTCCCAACCCACATCACCAACGGCATCCACCACGATGATGTCAGCAGATGCACAATTAACATCCTGGCAGCGTGCCAGCTTAAGATCGCCGTTGGTTTCATCGTAATAACTGATGACGGGCAGACCGCCATCCAGCTTCATGGAAGAATACTGGCCCACATTGGCGCTGTCATCCACTACATTGATGGTGATCGCCCCGGTACAGAAGAGGTCGCTGCAGTGTGCCAACTTGAGGCGGCTGTTGGTTATGTCGTAGTAGCTCATCACCGGGAAGCCGGATGAATCCAGCTGCAGTGAGATGCCATTGAAGCCCACGTGGGCGCTGTCATCCACCGTGTTGATGGTGACTGCGCCGGAGCAATCCGTAGCGGAGCAGCGCGCCAGCTTGACACTGTCATCGTCGGCATCGTAATAAGCGATCACCGGAAGGTCTCCCGCGCCAAGCTTCAAGGAGGAGTTCATGCCTTCATCGTTCGGGCCGCCCGCTACTGTGTTAATCGTATTGAGAGTGCAAAGCGTGTTGTCGCAGCGCGCTAGTTTAAGGTTGCCGTTGCTGCCATCGTAATAACTGATCACGGCGTTGTCGCTGCTGTTCATCGCCAGTGAGGTGTACGCGCCCACTCCAGGATCGTCAACCAAGTGGTTGATACCCGAACTACACAGCGCATCAAAACAACGGAAGAGCCGCAAGGCTTCAGTGCCAAGCAGGGCGTAGTAACTGACCAACGGGAACCCGTTGGCGTCCAGCGCAATGCTGGTGAATGTCCCCTGGCCGCCCACGGCGCTATCCAACTCCACAATCACGGGGCTGCTGCAGGCGTTGTCATTGCAAATGGCAATCTCGAGAGATTGATTGGTCCGGTTGTAATAGGCGATCATGGCATTGCCGTTGGCGTCGATCGCCAAAGCGGTGTAATAGCCGACATCCTGGCCAGCGCCGTCGTCTACGGTATAGACCGAAATCGCGGCGGCATACGCCACAGTGATCGCCAACAAACTGGCAAACAAGACCAAAATCAGAGCAAGGCGTTTACGCATGGATCTGTATTTCCCACTGCTATTGCATAGCAAGTAAAAAATTCTAGCACAACCTTTCCCCCATCCAAAACAAAAGAGCCTCCCGGTTGGGAGGCTCTTGTTTAGCGTTTACGCAGCGTTGACGTCTTCCTGTTGCTTATCTACCCGCACGGGCTTGCCTTCTTTGAAGACGGTGCCCTCACGCTTTTCGTCCACGTCCACCACTACGGTGGTGCCGGGCTTGAACTTGCCGGCCAGCAGCTCCTTGGAGAGCGGGCTCTCGACGAACTTCTGGAGCGCACGGTTGAGCGGGCGGGCGCCGAAGGCGGTGTCGTAGCCTTGCGTGGCCAGCCACTGGCGGGCGTCTTCGGTCAGCTCGACGTGGATGCCCTTCTCGGCCAGGCGGTCCTGCACTTCCTTCATCTGCAGGTCGACGATCTCCTTCATGTCATCCACCGAGAGCGGCGAGAAAGTGATGATCTCGTCGATGCGGTTGATGAACTCAGGGCGGAAGGTGTCGCGCAGGGCCTTCTGAATCTTCTGGCTGGAGGCGCGCTCTTCATCATCACCGCTGTTCTGCAGGAAACCCAGTGAGCCAGCCTTGTGCACGAACTCGGTGCCGAGGTTGCTGGTCATGATGAGCACGGTGTTGCGGAAGTCGACCGTGCGGCCCTGTCCGTCGGTCAGGCGACCGTCGTCCAGGATCTGCAGCAGGGCGTTCCACACATCCGGGTGGGCCTTTTCGATCTCATCGAAAAGGATCACGCGGTAGGGGCGACGGCGGACGGCCTCCGTCAGCTGGCCGCCTTCCTCGTAGCCGATGTAGCCCGGAGGAGCGCCGAACAGGCGCGCCGTGGTGTGCTGCTCGCGGTATTCGGACATGTCGATGCGCACCAGCGCATCTTCATCATCAAACATGAACTCGGCCAGTGCCTTGGCTAGCTCGGTCTTGCCGACGCCGGAGGGGCCGATGAAGATAAACGAGCCGATGGGGCGCTTGGGATCCTTAAGGCCCGAGCGGGCACGGCGAATAGCGTCCGAGATGGCGCTGATGGCGTCACCTTGGCCCACGATGCGCTCGTGCAAGCGGGCTTCCATGTTGAGCAGCTTCTCGGCTTCCGTCTCCATCATCTGGCTGACGGGGATGCCGGTCCACTGGGCGATCACCTCGGCGATGTCGTTGATGTCCACCACCTCATCGAGCTGGTGTTCGCTCTCCCAGGTCTCGCGCTTGGCTTTGAACTCGCCTTCGATGCGCAGACGCTCGGATTTCTTCTCGGCGGCGCGCTCGTAATTGCGTTCCACGCCGGCTTGCTCTTCTTCGGCTTGCAGACGCTCGATCTCAGTCTTCATCACCTTGAGCTCATCCGGCAGCGAGTACAGCGCCACGCGCAGCTTGGCCGCCGCCTCGTCCATCAGGTCGATGGCCTTGTCGGGCAGGCGGCGGTCGGGCACGTAGCGGGCGGAGAGCTTGACAGCTTCCACCAGCGCATCGTCGGCAAAGCGCACGTTGTGGTGCGCCTCGTAACGGTCACGCAGCCCCATCAGCATCTGAATGCTGTCTTCCATAGAAGGCTCTTCCACGTACACGGGCGCAAAGCGGCGCTCGAGCGCGGCGTCCTTCTCAATATGCTTGTGATATTCGTCCAGCGTGGTGGCACCCACCGCATGCAGCTCGCCGCGCGCCAGCGCCGGCTTGAGCATGTTGCTGGCGTCCATGGCGCCTTGGGCCGCGCCGGCCCCGACGACGGTGTGCAGCTCGTCAATGAACAGAATGATCTCGCCTTCGGCGCGCTGGATCTCCTCCAGCGTGGCCTTGAGGCGCTCTTCGAACTCGCCGCGGAAGCGCGAACCGGCGATCATGGCGCCCAGGTCAAGCGAGAGCACCTTCTTGCCGGAGAGGATCTCGGGCACATCGTTGGTGGCGATCTTCTGCGCCAGCCCCTCGACGATGGCAGTCTTGCCAACGCCAGCCTCACCGATGAGGACGGGGTTGTTCTTGCTGCGGCGCGAGAGGATCTGAATCACGCGCAGGATTTCGCTGTCACGCCCAATGACCGGGTCCAGCTTGCCCTCGCGGGCGGCCTGGGTCAGGTCACGCGAGTATTTTTCCAGCGTGCGATAGCGCGTCTCGGCCTGCGGGTCCGTCACGCGTTGGCCGCCGCGCAGCTGTTGCACCGCGTCAAACACGCGCTCGCGCGTGATGCCGGCGCCTTCCAGCAGGCGGGCGGCGGGAGTGCTGCGCTCGTTAAGGATGGCCAGGAAGATGTGCTCGGTTGAGATGTACTCGTCCTTGAGGCGGTTGGCCTCCTCATTGGCGATGTCTACGATGCGCTTGACGCGCGGGGTGATAAAGATCTGCCCGGCGCCGCCGCCAAAGATGTTGGCTTTGGGGCTGGTGCGCAGCACGTAGTCCAGGCGCTCCTTCAGGGAGGCCGGGTCTACTTTGAGGATCTCCAACAGCTGGCCGATCACGCCTTCCGGCTGCTCGATCAGCGCCAGCAGTATGTGCTCGGTGTCAATTTGGTTGTGCCCATAGCGCTGGATAATCTCAGCAGCCCGCTGAGCAGCTTCCTGGGCACGTTCGGTAAAACGGTCAAATCGCATCATTGTGGGTACCTCATAAGAATCCAAGCACATTTAAAAACAGCTTGGGGATTGCTTCGTCAGCACTGCTACGCAGCGCATCCTCGCAAAGACGACAAAGGATGAGGCGATTATATAGGAGCGGGTTTTGGACTGTCGTAGAAACGCGTAAGAGAAATATTGGATTCGTATACGAGGCGGCTGGCGCCCCCTCGTATGAGGAGTTTCTACTCGGCTGCGCCGAGCGATGAAACTCCAGGTGCTTTTGGGCAAGAAGCATGCAGCTGTAGTGGCTTAGGGAGCGTTTCACTACAACTTTACAGAGATTCTGGGCAAAGTTTGCACCTGGAAGAGCGGCTAAGTTAAATGTTTTACGGGTAAATGTTTTAACTTTTAACTTCCCGACGAAATGGTTAAAACTTGACGCTTTCCCCTGCTTCGCTCGTAAGGTAGCTGAATTATGAGAATCACCTGCCCCGGGGGAACTGGTTAGGTGATTCTCATCAAGTTTGGTTGACAGGGCGCCAGGGCGAGCGATGTGCGGGTCAGGGCGCGTGAGGGCGAAGGCTGCAAGTTTGGCCATGCGCCAGTTATGCCAGGGGAAACCGGGAACGGGCGCGATTGGCGGGCAGTGTCAAGGGAGCAGATTCTTCATGACCAGAAAAACGGTAGTGGACAGGATGGTGGTGTCAGAACAAGAGCTAATTAGAATATTAGTATGAGGCATAGACCATTTACAAGTGGGTCTATTTCGCCGCAAGACCCTCGTGATGAATAAGGGATGGACTTTAAATGATTACTTTTTCTGCCAATCAAAAGACTTTATGCGACATCGCGCAGGTCGCATTTGAGGCCACAAGTCATTTACTTTCGCTCGATCAAAACTTCGCCCATCAACTTCGTTCTGGAGCAAGGAGTTCGCGCCAATTTATTAGAGAGGAAACAATTACAGAAACTTTGGTCGGAGAGCTTGTTTCAAATTTTCCGAGGCATATAGAGCTAAAACTTTTTACACAGCCAGAAGAATCTCAGAATGGGGCTGATTGGTATTGGCGTATCGAACGTGGCACCGACGCCATTCACGCGGTAGTACAAGCTAAGCGAATTCAGAGAAGTGAAGTTGGTGCCTTCGACGACATCGGAGATATCGAGATAAACCAGAAGCAAATGAATAGGCTTATAAACGGAGCTGCTAAAATCCCGGGGTTAGAGGCGTGGCTCGTTACATATGCGCGTTTCGACGCTACGCCTCCATGTGGATGCGACATCGTTAAAGAGTGCAGCCATCACTTTCACGCCGGCTTTTGCAGAAACCAGCAGCCATCGGTATGGGTAGCCAAGGCGCAGGATGTAGCTAATTTAGTAAGTTCGGGGGCGACGACGCTGGAGATCAAAGAGGTTATCCAAGAGTCGTTACGCCTCGACTGTCTTCTGCCTTGCATTAATGGGATAGGACATCCTCTATTTAGTGGGCTTGGCCCAACAGGAATGCCCGGACCAGGCATGAAGGGTTTCATTCTTAAAAGCGATTTGTGGCACTATGAAGAATGCTTGGCAACTATCGAGAATGATGAACAATTACGGAAGCACTTTAGGGGTGCACTTCGAATTAAGTTGTCCGCTTTGTGAGGTCGGTCGTAAACAACGGAGTTATTCAGCAATTCTTTCCAATTTTCAATCCAGAGATGTCAAAGTGAGTTAATCAATGCTTAAATTTTCCCTCCTCGAGAACGCCCTGGACTCTTTGCGCCTGGGCTTAGAGTTCGTATTAGAGCTACAAAAAGACAAAAGCAAGTTAAAGCTTTCAATACTTTTAGTCGCTCAAGCAGTAGAGTTAACACTGAAAGAAAGGCTACACAGGGAACATTGGTCACTTGTTTATCGAAACATAGATGCTGCAGGCAACGAGGATGCTTATACAGTTAGCATTGATGAGGCAAAGAAGAGGTTACGGGCAGTAGCGGATATCAATCTAACGGATGATCAGAACGAGACACTGAAAGAAATTTCAGGCATTAGAAACAAAATACAACACTTTCAAATTGACGCTTCTGCTGAACAAGCTGTTGTAACAGTAAATTTAGTTTCAAATTTCTTAATTGGTTTTCTACACACTCATCTTGGGATTGATATTCAACAACATATAAGTGAAGAGACCTATAGAAAGATGCTGGAAGTCTCAGAGCTAGAGGAGGGTCTCCTGAATGTAGCTGACGGAAGAATCAAGCGCATCAAGAAAGAACATCTGCCAACTCACATGAGTGATATAGCAGCATTTGACTTTCAAGTTCTGATGTGTCCAATGTGTTACACAGAAAAGTATGTCTTTATTCCAGGCGCATTCTCGGAATGTCAACTTTGTAATTACAAAGGGGAGCAAGTTGAGTGTGCCCGATGTGGAATTGCGCTACCCAAGGGCCATGACGATTTGAGATTTTCTGGGCCAGATTATGCCCTGTGCGAAAATTGCTGGAATTGGCAAGAAGAGCAATAAACATCCTTGTTTCGAGACAATTAGGCTCTTTTTAGACCCCAGCTTACCTCCTCTTGACATTACTGTGTAATACACAGTACAATTCCCCACATGGTAACCAAAGAGGAGTACCCATCCCTGCTCGAAACCCTCATCGGCGAGCTGCGCCGCGGCGCCCTGAGCCTGGCCGTGCTCAGCCAGCTCGGCCAGCCCGAGTACGGCTACTCGCTCAAACAGCAGCTCGCCGCCCAAGGCATGGATATCCCCGAGGGCACGCTGTACCCGCTGCTGCGCCGGCTGGAGGCCCAGGGCCTGCTGGAGAGCGAATGGCGTGTAGTAGACGAGGCGCGGCCGCGCCGCTACTACCGCATCAGCCCCCAGGGCCGCCAGGCGCTGGGCGACCTTACCAAAGAATGGCAGGCCATCAGCGCCGCGCTGAACAGCCTGCTGACTGGAGACAAGCAATGACCGATACCCTGATTGACCGCTACATCCACGAGGTCGGCGCGCACCTGCCCGCCAAGACCCGCGCCGACGTGCAGCTGGAGCTGCGCAGTACCCTGCAAGACGGCCTGGCGGAACGCGGCCTCGACGCCAGCAAGCCGGAGGACGCGGAAGGCGTGGCCGCCTTGCTGCGCGAGTTCGGCGAGCCGGAGCACTTCGCCGCCCGCTACCAGCCGGAGCGCTTCCTCATCAGCCCGGCGGCTTTCCCCGCCTTTCGCCTCAGCTACGGCATCGCCGCCGTCGTGGTCACCATCGTGCACCTCATCGGTCTGGCGCTGCAAATCAACCGCGGCGGCCTCAGCCTCGAGTGGTGGGGCAGCTTCATGGGCAACTATGTCAGCAACATGCTGCTCAACCTCGGCCTGGTGGCCTTTGTCTTCTATTTACTGGAGGGCTTCAAGGTCATCAAACCCACCAAGGCTGACCCGGCCTGGGACCCGCACAAGCTGCCCGCCATCAAAGACCCCAACCGCATCAATCGCACCGAGGAGTTGGTCGGCATCGTCTTCACCATCGCCGCCCTGCTGGTGTTCAACTTCGCCCCGCACTGGATAGGCATCATCGGTTGGGACGAGGGCGCGCCGAGCGTCTTCCCCGTGCTGGCCGAGAGCTTCCTGGCCTACGTGCCCTGGCTGACTGCGCTGTGGCTGGGCGAGCTGGCGCTCAAGGCGCTGGTCTACCGCCGCGGGCGCTGGAGCAGCGTGCTGCGCGCCGGCGAATTTGTGCTGCAGCTGGCCAGCATCTTTGTGCTCTACACCATCATCCAGAACGCCCAGATCGTGAACATCGCCATTATCGACAGCCTGGTGAAGTTCGGCATTTCAATCGCACTGGTCGTGATGGTCATCGAAGCCGCCAAGCAGCTGTTCGTGTTACTGCGCGGCGAGCAGCCTGCGCTCAGCCTTGAGCACATCATCGAAAGAATTGGAAAATAAACAGCGCATACGCGCAGAGAGAGCTATGAAAGAAACCTTGATTGACCGTTACGTACAAGCTGTGGGCCGCCGCCTGCCCGGCAAGACGCGGGCGGATGTGCAGCTGGAGCTGCGCACCGCCCTGCTGGATGCGGCCGAGCAGCGCGGGCTCAACCCCGCCGCCGAGCACGACCAAGCAGGCATCATCACCCTACTGAAGGAATATGGCCGCCCGGAGGCGATGGCCGCCAGCTACGGCGTGGGCCATTCACTCATCCATCCGCAGGTCATGCCGGCCTACCGCCGCGTGCTCGCCATCAGCGGCGGCCTCATCACCCTCATTCACCTGGTGGGGCTGATGCTGGTCATCGGCAACACTGGCTTCGACTTCACCGTTGGCGATGTGATCGCCAACTACATCAAGGTGATCTTGATGAGCTTCGGCGCCATCACTATCGTCTTTGCCGTGATCGACCGCACCTTGCCAGACCTGCAAATCGAGGAGCCCGAATGGGATCCGGCCACGCTGCCAGCCCTGCTGCCACAGGCCGACCGCCTCGACTATGCCGATACCGTCGCCGAGCTTATTACCCAAGTGGCCTTGGTGGGCGTGTTCACTTCGCTGCCCTGGGACATCACGCTGCCCGGCGGCCCCAGTTGGGCGCTGATCCATGATGTGCTCACGCGGCTCACCGCGCTGCTGCCCTGGTTCATCGCCCTCTCCGCGGCGGATGTGATCATCCAAACCGCCAAGCTGTTCCAGGGGCGCTGGACCCGGTTCACGCGCTGGGCCACCGTCCTGCAAAGCCTGGCCGCCGTTGGCCTGCTGGGCTACGTCACCGGGCAGATCATCCGCATCCTGCAGCCGGCCCCTGGGATGACCGCGTGTTCGCCAGCATTGCCTGGACCCTGCTGGTGGTCATCATCATTACGCTCGGCACTGCCGCCAACCAGCTGCGCAAGCTGCTGCAGCCCAAGCCCACACCGGAGGAGGCCCTCGGCCTGCCCAAGGTGGGGAAATAGCCGCCTATGCAAAGCAAAAAAGCACTCCTTTCAAGGAGTGCTTTTTGTTAGGCCCAAGGCGTAGTATCCTTAAGACGCGCCAATTCGGCGCGCGCCGGGTTGTGGCGCACAATTCCTATGGAGAGTGTGAATGGATATTCGCGGAAAGAATGCCCTTGTCTTGGGTGGTTTTGGCTTGGTCGGCAGCGCTGTCTGCCGGGAGCTATTGGTACACGAGCCAGCTCGGCTGGTGGTGGCCTCGCTCAAAAAATCCGAATCGGATCAAGCGATCGCAGAACTTAAAACAGCTTTCCCGAATAGTAAGACCAAATTCCTCCCGGCCTGGGGCGACATTTTCGTACGGGCTGAGTGGCAAAGTGAAGAAACTCCGCCGCGCGCCAACATTCTGGCTGACCCGGCCAAGCGCAAAGTGCTCATCAATGACATTGTGGATGAGCTGAACGAAGAGATCCTCTCTGCCTCCCAGTTGCACCGCATCATCATGGGCACTGCCGAGGGATTGGATGGCCAACCGGCGCACATCGTAGTGGACGCCATCAACACCTCCACTGGCGTGGCCTACCAAAACATCTTTGCCGCAGCGCGCAAGCTACAGAGCGAGATTGCCAAGGGCAGCCCCGAAACCAGCTGGGAAGATGAGATCGAACAGCTGCTCGCCGCCCTGTATATTCCGCAGTTGGTGCGCCACATCCAGATCATGCACGAGAGCATGCTGCAAGCTGGCACACAGGCCTACGTCAAAGTAGGCACCAGCGGCACCGGCGGCATGGGCTTGAATATTCCCTATACACACGGCGAAGAAAAGCCCTCGCGCGTGCTCATGTCTAAAGCCGCCCTGGCCGGCGCGCAATCGCTGCTCACCTTCCTGATGGCGCGCACCCCTGGCGGCCCCACCGTGGTCAAGGAGTTCAAGCCCACCGCCCTCATCGCCTGGAAGGAGATCGGCTACGGCAAGATCAGCCGCGGTGGCAAAGACTTCATGCTCTACGACTGCCCGCCAGAGCAGGCCCTGCCGCTCAATGAGGCCAACTTGGCGCCCAGCGGTGACTTTGGCGCCGCCACCGGCAAAGCCATGCAAGCCGTGTATATCAACACCGGCGAGAACGGCCTGTTTGCCGCGGGCGATTTTGCCGCCATCACCTCCTACGGGCAGATGGAATTCGTGACGCCGGAGGAGATCGCCTTCAACGTGGTGCGTGAGATCATGGGCGGCAACACCGGGCGCGACATTGTGGCCGCGCTGGACAGCGCCGTGATGGGCCCCAGCTTCCGGGCTGGCACGCTGCGCGATTCCGCGCTGCGCCGCCTGCGCGAGCTGAGCGCTGAGCACGGCGAATCAGTGGCCTTCGAGATCCTTGGCCCGCCGCGCATGTCCAAACTCATGTTCGAGGCTTATTTACTGAAGCAGGAATACGCCAACAAGATGGCCAACGCCCTGGCGGACACACCGCAGCAGATGGCCGCCAAACTGGAAGCGCGCATCGGCAGCGATGCCAAGATGCGCCAGGAGATCATCTCCGTGGGTCTGCCCATCCTGCTCTCCGATGGCAAACGCATCCTGCGCGGGCCGCTGGTCAAGTCTGAGAACGCCTACCGCGGCTGGGTGGACCTCACGCCCGAGAATATGGCGCAATGGCAACAGCGCCTGGAAGGCATCCGCGCCATGGTCAAAGCCGAGTTGAACGGTGGCAGCTCTTCGCAGCATGACCGTTCGTACTCCTCGGTGCGTGACTGGGCCGATGATGACCGCTTCGAGATCGGCGAAATGGCCGGTTGGGTGGCGATCAATGAGGATATGGGGCGTAGAGGGAAGCAGTAGTTTAAGTGAACAGTGATAAGTAATCAGTGATCAGGTTTCCTGCTCACTATTCACGGCTCACTCATCACTAACTTGTAGGATTGAACTATGACGACACAAACAGCAGTTTTTGGCGGCGGGTGCTTCTGGTGCACGGAAGCCGCACTCAAGATCCTCAAGGGCGTGGTGCGCATTGAACCCGGCTACGCGGGCGGGCCAGTTGGCGCGCCGGCGCCCAGCTACGAGCAGGTGTGCACCGGGCGCACGGGCTTCGCCGAGGTGGTGCGCGTGGAGTATGACCCAGCGGTGCTGAGCTACGGCGATCTGCTGGCAGCGTTCTTCGCCACGCACGACCCGACGACGCTCAACCGCCAGGGCAACGACATCGGCACGCAGTATCGCTCGGTGATCCTGTACGCTGACGAGTCGCAGAAGGCGCAGGCCGAAAGCTTCATCGCAGAACATGCTAGCGAGTACACCCGCCCGATCGTGACGGAAGTAGTGCCGCTGGGCGATTTCCACCTGGCCGAGGAATATCACCACAATTACTTCGAGCGCAATCCGTTCTCAGGCTATTGTATGGCGGTCATACCGCCGAAGATCAGCAAGTTGCGCAGCAAATATAGTGACTTGGTGAACAGTGATTAGTGATCAGTAGAGATCAGGTCAAGATTGGTGCACCCCTAATCCCTCATCACCAATCACTCTTCACTCGCTCTCAATAGTCCCGCATGGCCCAACCTGCGGTTGGCTCATGCTCCCAGGGGTAGACGATGAAAGCGTCGGTACTGGCGGCGAAGTAATCTGGGCGGGTATTGTCAAATAAATTGCGATGGGGGTTGAAATGCAGCACACTAGTGAACGGTACGCCACCGGCGGCGGAGACACGGTTCTTGACGGCTGTACTGGTACGGCCAGAGCCCCACACATCATCCACCACCAGAATACGGCGGCCGCGCAGCAGTTCATCATCAGGGAATTGCACAAATTTGGGGAAGACCAGCATTTTTTGGCGGGCGATCTCCATCTGGGCGGGGAAATCTACGGCAGCGGTAAGGATCTCGGCCAGGCCCATGCGCTCAGCCAGCATGCCGCCGGGCACAATGCCGCCGCGCGTGACCATCAACATGGCCTCAAAGTCATGCTCAAATTGCTGGATCAGCAAATTGATAAGATGCTGCACTTCTTCCCAACTGACCAATTCTTTGCGCACAGTAGCTCTCCTGCGGTGATTATAGTGGCGCTGGCGGGTTTACTTCGATACGCCAGCCCGGCAATCGCAGCCCGCGCAAGAGCTCGGCGGGCTGCGGGCCGCGCAGCATCAGCTGCCAGCGGTATTCCTTGTTGACGCGGGCATAGAAGCTGGGCGCTGGCCCGATCACATCCGTGGCGCCGCGCCCTTGGCGAGCGATCTGCGCGTGCAGCTCGGCCGCCAGGGCGCTGGCCTCTTGCTCGGCCTTGCGCGCATCCAGGTGGCGGTACTCCAGGCGCACTAGCTCGGCATACGGCGGGTAGCGCAGCTGGCGGCGATAGGTGCTCTCTGTTTCATAGAAAGCGGCGTAATCGTGGGTGGCGGCGGCCCGGATGGCATAGTGCTCCGGCTGGAAGGTCTGGAAGATAACACGGCCGCCCAAGGCACTGCGCCCGGCGCGCCCAGCCACCTGGGTGAGCAGCTGAAACACGCGCTCCGCAGCGCGGTAGTCTGGCATTTGCAAACCGACGTCGGCCAGCACCACGCCCACCAGAGTCACCTTGGGTAGGTCCAGCCCCTTGGTGAGCATCTGTGTGCCCACCAGTACATCGGCGCGGCCCTCAGCAAACTGGGTCAGGATGCGCTGGTGCGATCCTTTGCTGCGCGTGCTGTCACGATCCCAGCGCAGGCTGCGCGCTTGCGGCAAGCTGCGCGCAAGCTCGGCCGCTACGCTTTCGGTGCCCATGCCGTAATGGCGGATCTGGGTGCTCTCACACTGCGGGCACTGCTTAGGCGAGCTGCGCTGGTAGCCACACTGGTGGCACACCAACTCCTGGCTGAGCTCGCCGCGCGCGTGCTGGGTCAGCGGTGTCTCACAATTGGGGCAGCGCAACACGTAGCCGCAATCGCGGCAGAAGACGTAGGTGGCGCTGCCGCGGCGGTTGAGGAACAGGATGGCTTGCTGGCCGCGTTGCAGCACCTGCTCCAGCTCGCCTTGCAAGGCGCGGCTAAAGATAGAGCGGTTGCCAGCCTTGAGCTCGCGGCGCATATCAATGATCTCGACCGGCGGTAACTCCGGGGCGCCACTGGCAACGCCGTGGCCGCTGTGCGCCTGCACGCGCTCGGGCAGCTCAAGGAGCTGCCAGGCGCCGGTGCGCGCCTGAGTATATGAACCCACATCCGGCGTGGCCGAGCCGAGCAGCACGAGTGCATTGCAGATCTGCGCATATTGCAAGGCGGCGCCGCGTGCATGGTAATGCACATCCTGATGGGCTTCGTAATAGCTGTCATCGTGCTCTTCATCCAAGACGATGAGGCCGATGTTTTGCAAAGGCGCGAACAATGCGCTGCGCGGGCCAACTACGACGCGCAGATCGCCGCGGCGCGCACGGCGCCAGGTGTCGTAGCGTTCGCCTTCGGAGAGCTCGGAGTGCAACAAACCGACACTATCGCCAAAACGGGCAAAGAAGCGCTGCACAGTCTGCGGCGTGAGGGCGATCTCGGGCACCAGCACCAGAGCGGTGTGCCCGGCTTGCAAAGCCTCGGCCACGGCGCGTAGATAGATCTCTGTCTTGCCGGAGCTGGTCACGCCGTGAAGCAGAATCGGCTTGGCGCTTTGTGCATGCAAACTGGCCTGCACTGCCTGCCAGGCTGCCTCCTGTGCGGGGGTGAGGATGTGCGGTACATCCATGGCGGTCTGCAAATCCTGCAGCGGGTCACGCACCTGCTCCGCCTGGCCGAATTCAACGTAGCCATGCTTTTCAAGATAGGTCAGGTCAGACAAAGATGCGCCGCTCTCGGCGTACAGCCACTCGGCCGCCATGTAGCCGCTCTCACGCTGCAGCGCATCCAGCAAGGCGGCGCGGCGGGCGTGGATCGCTGCAGTCTTACTGAGCTGCGTGTCTGCTGGCGGCTGCTGCAGCAGGCGGGCAGTGCGTACCAGCTTGGCTTTCTGGCGCGGCAACGGGATAACGGGCTCTGTGGCGATCAGCCCGTGGCCTTGCAGGGCGCGGATGGAGGCGCGCCAGTTGCGGCGCGGCAGCGCTTTATCCAGCTGGCGGGCGCGCAGCGGGCCGCGTGTCTGCAAGGTCTGCAGCAGCAACGCCTGGGCGGGCGTGAGCTCCGGCGCAGGCGTATCGAAGGGGCTGTAGCGCACATCGGCCAACTGGCCGATGCCAGGCGGCAGCATGAGCGCCACGCAGGCGGCCAGCGGCGCCAGCGTGCTGTGGCTGAGCTGGCGCGCCAGCTCGATCTGCTGCGGGGTGAGCACGGGCGCATCATCCAGCAGGCTGTCGATCGGCTTGGTCTCGGCCACATCCGGCCGGTCGATGCGGCGCAAAACCACACCCTGCACGATCTGCGCGCCGAACGGCGCCAGCACCAAGTGGCCGGGACGCAGGGTGTGCTCCAGCTCGGGCGGCACATGGTAGTGAAAGACACCCGAAACTTTGGGGACGTTTACGGCGAGTTCAACATACTCTGGCATGCGCACCTGCGGCATCGCCCATGCTAAGGCATGGGGCCAAAGTAGACTTGGTTCTTGAGCGCAAGGAACACCAGGCGATTGGGGGAAATGGTGAAGGCGGTCACCAGCTCTTTGGGCAGCTCGGTTCGGCTGCGCAGCTGGCGCACGATGTTCATCCGTGTGCTGAACTGATATACCGAGGGCGTGATGGGGTCTATGAAGAATATAGAAGGCCCTGGGGGGTCTGTGAGCAACAACTCAGAGAAGTTGGCGCCGGCCACTGTGCGGCCGCTTTGCTGGCCCGGGCGCGTATCCACGAACTCCACAGGGTCCACACAGGTAGTGGGATTCTCGAGATCATCGCTGAATTCGCATTGGGCCACATGGCCATCCAGATCCAGCAAGTAGAGCGTATTGCCATCCAGCGCAATGTCTTGGGTGTGCTGCATGCTGGGTACTTGTGAGCCAAAGAAGAACCGCGGCGCCGAGGGGAAGGAGCTATCCTCGCCGAAATAGACCCACACCGCGTTGGTAACCGGGTCGAGCACGTACAGATTGCCGTTCTCGATGGCAATCGAATGGGGCGCGCCCCAAAAGCTATCTGGCTGCATCAGAGAGATTGCCAGCGGACGCGCTTCCGGGATGCAGAAGATCATGTTGCCGTTGACATCCAAGGCAGCCACGGTTGCGCCCTGGGAGTGGTTGGTCACCAGGGCAATATCCACCAGCTCACTGACGATGACACCGCCATAGGGCCCGGGCTCACAGGCGAACCTGCCATCCACCTGATAGCCGCTGGAGGTGAGGAAGGCGCGTATCACCTTGCCAGAGTATGCATCCAGCAGGTATAGGTCACGATTGTCGGCCACCATGCGGATGATGTTGGTGTTGCGCGGCAGGTTGGTAAACAGCGCCAGCTGAAAGTCGATACGCTCGATGAAGTCCAACCCATCCAGCTCCAAGCGTGACTCGGCCAGCAACTGGGCGGCAACGTCTGCATCGCGCTCATAAGCGGCGGCGCGCTCGGCGAAGTACACGGCGGCGATCCAAGCCTGGCGCACCTCGATGGGGTCAGTGCGCTCCTGAGCCAGGGTGGCTGCACTTTGCGCCTGGGCGAGGTAATTGTCATAGAGCTGCACGCGGCCAAACTGCAAATAGACCACAGAGACCAGGATGACCACAGCCAACGGAACAACGATGGCAATAATGGCTAGCGTTTGACGCGGCAGGTTGAAGACGGGTTCATCTGGCAGGAGGCGCAGCAATACGCTGCGCAGAGTGGGCGATACCCGCTGCCAAAAGGCCGAGGCACGTGCCGAAATTTCGCTCCATAGCACCGAAAAACCACCAGGCTCCTCGTCCTCGTGCCGCGGCGGCCAGTCTGCTATCGGGGCGGCTGGCGCATCCTCCCAACGGAGCTCACTGGGGGCAGCGGAGTCCTCAGTGGCAGCCGGAACGCTGGGAGCCGCTTCCTGAATGGGTGCGTGGCTGGCGGAGTCAGGCTGCACCGCCTCCCAGGATTGTGCGTTGCTGAGGCGCGGCCGCGGCTGCAAGGGCGATACAGGCGCCGGGGCTGCTGGCGCCGGGGCATCCTCAAAGCTGGTCATCAAACTGAGGCGCTGGCTGCCCGGCTGAGCCATAACCAGCACGGCGCGCAGGTGATCACCCGATTCGCTCAAGAAACGGCGGCGCAGGGTGGAGAGCTTCTGGCCCTTGACGTCTGTAAGGGTCTTTTCATTCCAGGTGCTGGGTATGTCTGGCGCCAACAGCAAACAGTCGCCTGCGGCCAACTCCGCCTGGTAGAAGCGGATGCTGGTCTGGCTGCCCAAACCCAGGCCGCGGCCAGCGGCGGGCGCATCGTAAAAGTGCTGGATACTGCCGCCGAGATGGAAGGCATGCTGCGCGCCAGCCTGCGCCAGCGTGACGCGCTCCTCGCGCACCGAGATGGCAGTAAGACGCGCCGCCTGCGCACCGGCGGCGGACGGGTTGCGTTGGTTGAGCTGCAGAAAATACGCATTGAGGCGATCAAATTGATCGCGCAGGGCAGTGGTGACGGAGCCCGACATGCGGAAGTAACCCTCCGCTAGGTCAGAGAGCAGGGCGTGCTGCTGGTCTGCGCTGAGGGTGATCTCGGGCGGCAAGCTGAGGTGCAGGATCAGGCGCTCACCGGCGCGGCCGCGCGCCGCGCGCCGCGGCGCGGCCAACAGGTGCAGGCCAGGCAGGTAAGCTTGGTCTTGTCCGTTGCGTCTAAAAAGAGGAACTGCGAAGAGATCGAGCGCGTTTGCCATTGGATCGCGCTGCAGTTATACGTACAACACGTAATACGCGCGCAAAAAATTATACTGGTAAAATCCCAGAGCCAATTTATATACGCAGCCCCAACTCCCTAGATGAAGATAGACATTATTCGCAGCACAGACTCCTGGGCAGCTTTGCAGCAGGAGTGGGATACGCTTTTGCAAGAAAGCCATCTCAACTTGCCTTTTCTCACATATGCCTTCCAGCGCGCCTGGTGGCAGCACCTGGGCGGCGGCGAGTGGGCGGCGGCCGACCTGCACATCCTGACGGGGCGCGACGAGCACGGCGCGCTGGTGGGCATCGCCCCCCTGTTCAGCGCAACGGGTGAAGACGGCAAGACGCGCCTGCAATTGATCGGCAGCCACGAGATCGCTGATTATTTGGACCTGATCTGCCGCCCGGCGGACCTGGCAGCTTTTACGCAGGCGGTGGTGAGCGCACTGCAAGCGGATGCGAGTTGGAGCGAGCTGAGTTTCTACAACCTGCTGGACGAATCACAAAGCATCAACGCACTGCAAGCTGCAGCTGAAGCGAGCAGCCTGCAATTCGATGAAGAGTTGCTGCAAGCGTGCCCGTATATCGCGCTGCCAGCCAGTTTTGACGAGTACCTGGAAAGCATCGACAGCAAACAAGCGCACGAGTTGCGCCGCAAGATGCGCAAGGCGGCGCGCAATGTGCTGCCCGTCACGGTGGAGTTCATCAGCGAAGCAGAGCAATTGGACCAGGCGCTGGAAGACTTCTTTGGTCTGATGGCGCAGGAGCAAGACAAGCTGGAGTTCCTCCGGCCCGCCATGCGCGCCCAGATGGAAGCTATCGCCCACACCGCGTTTGCGGGCGGCTGGTTGCAACTTATCTTTCTCAAGGTGGGCAAACAGCGCGCCGCCGCCTATCTCAATTTTGATTACGACAACCGCATCTGGGGCTACAACGCCGGCTTTAGCAACGCACATGCCCAACTCTCGCCGGGCTGGATCATGATGGCCGAGATGATGGAGTGGTGTATTGCCAACAGCCGCAGCGTCTTTGACTTCATGCGCGGCGATGAGGAATACAAGTACCGCTTCGGCGCGGTGAACCGCTACGTCAAGCGTGTGACGCTGCGCCGCAGCTAACCGGCGGCGGCGTAGCGCAAGGCCGCCCGCGCTAACAAGCGCGTCGAATCCAAGCTAGGTAGCACCGAATCCTGCGGCTCGATCAACAACGGGATCTCAGTGCAGCACAAGCCCACCGCATCACATCCCTGCTGCGCAAACTGCTCGATCAACGATTGAAAATACTGGCGCGCGCTGGGGGTCAGCGTGCCGTAGATCAGCTCATCCACAATGTATTTATGCACCTGCTGGCGCTGCTCGAGGCTGGGCGTGAGCAGCTCGATGCCAAGCGGCTCAAATTTGCGCGGGTAGACCGGGCCTTCCATCAGCGGTTGGGTGCCCAGCAAGCCCACACGCTGATAGCCGCGGGCCTGGGCCTCGTGCGCCACTTCCTCGGCGATATGTAGCCAGGGCAACGGTGAGCGCTCAATGATGGGGTCAATGGCTACATGCACCGTGTTGTCTGGGCAGATCAACACCTCAGCCCCGATGTGAGCGAGTTTGCGCGCCGACTCGAGGATGGTTTCACTCACCTGGTCCCACTTGCCCTCCTCAGAAGGGAAGTGATAGGCGGCCATACTGAAATTATGCATGGTCACTTCTGGATTCTGGAAAGGGCCAAGAAAATCTTTGCCCTCCTGAATGATGGTGCGATAGCACAGGGCTGCACCTTCGTAGGAGACGCCAACGATACCGATGTGTTTTGTCATAAACAAGTGATGAGTGAGCAGTAATCAGTAAGGAGGATTGGAGAAATTAGTGATTGTGATCAATTCTACTCCCTGTTCACTGGTCACCACTCACGGCTCACTTTTATTCTCGAAAGATCCTCACTCTACGATTGGGCTCTTTGCCGTACGAGTGCGAGACCAGCTTGGAGTCTTCCACCATCTGGTGTTGTAGGCGGCGAATGTACGAAGACGCAGGCGGCAGCTCGACCCAGCGCTCGCCGTTGAGCACAGCATCGATCGCTTGGCGGGTTTCGCCCAACTGCTCGTTCAGGTCACCGGTCTCCTCCGGCTGGCCGGGCAACTCAAAAATGTCAGAGAGGAAGCGCTCCATTTGGGCCACGGTGTTGGCGCGCAACACGTACACAGGCATGCCGCGCTGCTCGGCGTCCACGATGGGGCGCTGGCGTTTGCGGTAGTAGGTGCGCAGGGTGACGAGCACATCCGCCTCGCCGGGCTCTTTCACCGGGATGACCGGTACACCCACATGCTTGGCGGCATTCATCAGCCGGTTGCGCGCCACCCCAAAGGGGTAGATGCGCACCGGTTGCAGGCTACTGGCGCTGCGCGTGGTGACCGCAGGCGCTACACCAGCCGCCTGCGGCTGGGTACGCGCATAGGCTTCATCGGCTACGGCTACGCCGGGTCCGGCCTGGGCGGCAGGCTCACGGCGGCGCGGGGTGCGCGAGGGGGCCGGTGGGGCAACCTGGGCGCCGAGGCGCGTGCTGCCGCGCGCCGGTGCGGTCTCGTTGCGGCGGCCGGGGGTCGGGCGCGGCGGTTGCGGCGCCTGGCTGATGTGGATCTGGCCGTCCTCGCTGCGCGTGCGCTGCTCGGGCTCCATCGGGTAGCCGCGCAGCAAAGAGTCAACCGCGGAGGCTACATCGCGGTGCACGGCGAACTGGCTGCGAGACTGGATCTCCACCAGCACATCGAAAGTGGGTGGGGAGCGGCGCTCGAGCACGGTCTTTTGCGTACCGCGGCGGCGGGCTTCTTCATCCGAGAGGGTGACCGACTCAATACCACCGACGAGGTCAGACAAGGTGGGGTTGAGTAGCAGGTTCTCCAGCGAATTGCCGTGCGCGGTGCCGATCAGTTGCACACCGCGCTCAGCGATGGTGCGGGCGGCTTTGGCCTCCAGCTCACGGCCAATCTCATCGATCACGATGACCTGCGGGTTGTGGTTCTCCACCGCTTCGATCATCACTTCATGCTGCATGGACGGCGTGGCCACCTGCATGCGGCGGGCACGGCCGACGGCCGAATGGGGCACATCACCGTCACCGCCGATCTCGTTGGAGGTGTCGACGATGATGACGCGGTTCTTTTCGGCCAGGATGCGAGCCGCCTCGCGCAGCAAGGTGGTCTTGCCTACGCCGGGGCGGCCAAGGATCAGCAAACTCTTGCCATCCTGGATCAGGTCTTCAATGATGTCGATGGTGCCATAAACCGCACGGCCTACACGCAGGGTGAGGCCGACCACATCGCCGCGGCGGTTGCGGATGGCAGAGATGCGGTGCAGACTGCGTTCAATGCCGGCGCGGTTATCTTCGTCAAAATCGCGTAGACGGCTGACGACGTACTCGAGGTCATCTTTATCAATTTCGCGCTCCAGCAGGATCACTTCTTCGTTCACCAGGCGCGTGGTGGGAACACGGCCCAGGTCGAGAATGATCTCGAGTAGGTCGCTGCTGTTGTTGTGCTCGCGTACGGCTGCCTGAACATCTTCAGGCAGCACACCCAACAGAGCATCCAAGTCATCAGTTATTTGGCGTCTTGTCATTGTTCATCCATCGGTGCAGTGGTCTGCACTGGGTATTGGATCGTTGAGGCCTCTATACCGGCCGCACGGGCGATCCTTTGCACATCGTGCACTTTGACGGGCTGCACCATGCGGCGCACCAGCACCACTTGGCGCGGGCCGGGCTGTGCATCCAAGCCTTCTAGGATCGGCTCCAGCCAATCCTGATGCGTGCGCACAGAGATATATACAGGGCGGGCCGCGCGGGGGCGCAGCTGGATCAGCAGCGCCATCAGGCTGTCTGCCATGTTGGCATGCGGCTCGGCCGCCAGTTGCACCCAGATGCCCTGTGGCCCGCGCTGCACATCCGCAAAGGCACACAGCTTGCCATCCAAGTGCAGCACAAAACTATCGCGTGTGTCTGCCACGCCGTATTCCAAATGCTGCAACTGCGCCGGGACCAGGTTGTTGCGCAGCAAGCGCACGGCCAGCGCGTGGCGGTTGAGGCACGGCTGCCAGGGCAGGTTGTCCTGCCCTGCGGCTGGCGCCGCCACCACCTTCCAGATGCGCTGGTGTGCCTGCACACTGAGCCCGGCCTGCTGCAATGCAACGTTGGCGGCGCTGTGCTCATCCAGCTCGGCAGCAATGCCTTGCACCCCATGGGGGCCGAGCTGCTTGAGCAAAAACTCCACCATGGGCGTGAAGTTGGCCGCCGAGTGCGGCGCGAGGAAGATGAGCGCCGCCAGCGTGCGGCCAGCAAAGCGCTGGGCTTGCAGAATAAGCCCGTCTCTACGGCTGACTGCGGTGTGCACGCCGGTGAGGCTGCACAGCGGAGCCAAAATGGCTCGGCGAGTGAGGGCAGCCGGGCCGCGTGTCAGCACGGATTGATTGTGGAGGAAGAGAGCCTGTTGACGGGCGATGTGTAGCGCCCCAAGATCTGCAATTGTAAAGTCTTGCGACACCCTGATATTTTACAACAGCGCTATTTGTGTTGCATCAAGGTTGTGTTAATTTTCTGGCCGCTTTAGGCGGCCAGTTTTAGAAAGTAACGGTGAAAGCGGTCATCCCCTGAGATCTCGGGGTGGAAGGCAGTGGCGAGCAGCTTGCCCTGCTGGGCGGCAATGATGCGCCCATCCGGCAGGCTGGCGAGCGACTTGGCGTCTCCGCTCACGGTCTTGATGAGCGGAGCGCGGATGAAGACGGCGCGCACCGGCGGGTCGCCATCTGCCAGACCGTTGAGGGCGGGCACAGGCACTTCCACGTCAAAGCTTTCGACCTGGCGGCCATAGGCATTGCGCTCCACGGTAATGTCCATCAAACCGAGCAGCGGCTGGTTACGCTCAGCGTCTTTGGAGAGGAAGATGGCGCCGGCGCAGGTGCCGTAGATGGCCTTGGTCTGGCCAAAGGCGCGCAGCGGCTCGATCAAGCCGTAATCGGTGGCTAGCTTGCCGATAGTGGTGGATTCGCCGCCGGGCAGCACCAGGCCATCCAGCCCATCGAGCTCCTCGGGCAGGCGCACCTCGCGCACCTGAGCGCCGAGGCGCGCCAGCATAGCGGCATGTTCCGCAAAGTCACCTTGGAGGGCGAGGACGCCTACAAGCATTTTAGTGATTGGTGAGCAGTTCCGGGTGAGCAGGGGAGCGAACGTTTAAGTGATTTCCTAATCACTGCTCACTTGTCACTAGTCACTCGCCTTCCTACCAACCCCGCTTAGCGATCAAATCCGCTTCGGGGATATCGGTGACCTGGCGGCCCACCATGGGCTCGCCGAGGTTGCGGCTGACCTCAGCCAGGATCTTGGCGTTGTTGTAGTGGGTAGTGGCCTTGACGATCGCCTCGGCGCGGCGAGCAGGGTCACCGGACTTGAAGATGCCGGAGCCGACGAAGACACCATCCACACCGAGCTGCATCATCAGCGCGGCATCCGCCGGAGTGGCGATGCCACCGGCGGCAAAGTTGACCACCGGCAGGCGGCCGAGTTCTTTGGTTTCCTTCACCAGCTCATACGGTGCACCCAGCTCTTTGGCCAGCGCCATCACTTCTTCGTCTGGCATGGTTTGCAAACGGCGAACGGTACCCAGCACGGTGCGGGCATGGCGCACCGCTTCGACCACGTCGCCGGTGCCGGCTTCGCCTTTGGTGCGGATCATGGCGGCGCCTTCACCGACGCGGCGCAGGGCTTCGCCCAGGTTGCGGCAGCCGCATACGAAGGGGATCTTGAAGTCATGCTTGTTGATGTGATTGGCTTCGTCTGCGGGAGTGAGCACTTCGGACTCATCCACATAATCCACGCCGAGCGACTCGAGGATCTGGGCTTCCACAAAGTGGCCAATACGCACTTTGGCCATCACAGGGATGCTGACAGTGCTCATGATCTCTTCGATGAGGCCAGGATCGCTCATGCGAGCGACGCCGCCATGGGCACGAATGTCAGCCGGTACGCGCTCCAGCGCCATCACGGCGGCTGCGCCAGCATTCTCAGCAATGCGGGCATGTTCTGCAGTGACCACATCCATGATCACGCCACCTTTCAACATCTGAGCCAAACCTTTTTTGACTTCAAATGTAGCGACTTGTTTTTCCATTACAGCGGCTCCTTGGCGAGCAAATTGGGTACGGTGGCGATTCTACCACCCGTGGATTTAAGCGCTTGCACGCTAAAAACCCCATACATGTTGAAGATGCGATTCAAGGATAGGCAAACTGAGGTTACTGGGATGAACTAGATTTACCAATCGACTCTTTCTATACTGCGCATGAAAGGAAGTATCCATGCACAAGATAGACGCTTCGCAGAGCCCACTGATTGTGATGCACACCTACGAACCCATCATGAAGGCCGATATGTTTGCCATCACGGGGGCCGGGGATGAATTGATCGCGCAGGGAAAACCATTTGCCCTGGTGATCGTGAATGATGGCGGTGATGGCAAAGAGCGCGAGAAGGGCGCCAACGCCGTGCTCACTCAGTGGGTAAAAGACAAAAAGCCAGACTTGCAGAGATTGTGCGTAGGCATGGCTTCAGTTGTCCCCACCAGCGCTATGCTGGCCTTCTATGGCCCATTGGTAAAGAAGGTGGCCAGCAAAATGTACGGCTTCCCTTTTGAAATGTTTATGGATGTAGACGACGCGCGTGCCTGGGTCAGCGCCAGACTCAGCTAACAAAAAGCCCCGGTCGTGCCGGGGCTTTTTTTAGTGCGAACAATCAGCCAAGGCTTGCACCAAACAAGGTGGTTGGTACCAACAGCGCCAGAAACAGCAGGTGATACCACAACGGCATCAACTTCCAGTACTGGCGCTGTACAGCGATACCCACCAGCAGCAAGACGACGCCGAGGATCAGCGGCAAAGTTGCGCTGGCGCTCACAAGCGTGACGACGTAGCCTGCGGCCATGGGGAAACCAGCCCGGCAAAGACGAGGGTGGTGGCGAGCGCGCCTGTATGGTTCACAGAGCCGTCTTTGTGGAGCGCGCCGGGGAACAGCTTGAGGATCTGTAGACTGCCGCCCAGCCACAGCACGCTCCAAGCGGCAAAACCAGCCACTACGGCCAAGATATCTTTCAACATACTGTCCTCCAGAGAGTTAAGTTGCGCGGCGCTCAAAGCTGGCTTGCATGACTTGCTGCTCGCCGTCTTCGCTGAGCGAGTACAGGGTCCAGTCGTAATGATCGTTATCGGTGAAGCGCCATTCCTCACGGTAACGCTGTGTGCCTGAATCATCGTGCGTGAGCAGCGCGCAGATCATGGTGTCACCCTCACGTTTGACTTCGGTGTACTCGGCCAGGCTGACGCCGTTCAGCGCTTTGCCCAGCGCGATCATCTTGACCTTGTGCTCGCCCGGGTGCCAGTACCAGTAGCCAAAACTCTCGCCGCCAGATGAGACACTTTTGGACACCACCAGCGAATCAGGCACCTGCCAGCTAAATTTGTGCACCATGGTGAGCCCTTGCTGCCCGCCGGGCGGCAGGAAGTGCCATTCTCCACCCACCAGGTGAGCCAGAATATTCATTCCACTCATGCCGTCTCCTCAACAAGGATGATAGAGAAAAGGCGAGCGTTTGTATTGGAAAAAATTAACCGAGGGGGACGAAGCGCGAATCTTCGGTGGAGCCGTAGTTGCTGTAGTGTGAACGCAATTCAATGTACTGGCTGGGAGTGAGACCAGCGAAGAGCTGGAACTCGCGATTGAAGTGCGACTGGTCGTGATAGCCCGCTTTGTGTGCCAGGGCGGCCCAATCAGGCAAGTTACTGGAAAACAACTCCGGCAGCAGGGAACTGAAGCGGATGACGCGTGCAAACTGTTTGGGTCGCAGTCCCACGGTGGCTGTGAAGACCTCAATGAGATGCTTATGGCTGACGTGCAGACTGGTGCTTAGCTCAGCGATACCCAGGTTGCCTTCGGCTGCCTGGATGCGCTGCACCGCCTCGAGCGCCAGCTCCAGGCCCGGGCGGCTCTCTTGCAAGCGTTGGAGCAGGAAGTCTTCGAGCACGGCGAAGCGGGTGGCATCCTCGGTTGCGGCGCTCAGTGCCGCGTGCAAAGCCGCGGCCGCCTCGGCGCCGATGATGGCATCGAATGGAGTGACACGGTCGCTGAGCTGGCTGATGTCGCCGGGGAAGAAGGCGGCTGCGCCAGCGGGCTTGAGGCGGGCGCCGATCATGTGGCTGGTGCGCGACTCAATGGCAAAGTAGCGGCTTTGCAGCCCAGCTAACCAGGCTTTTTCGTGGGTGGTGAACTGAGCCAGATCGGGTGTAGTGAAGACCTTGTGCGGCTCTCCAAAATTGAAGATGAGCTCAAGGTGCGGGCTGGGCAAAATGATCTCGCGGGCACTGTAGATGGGGATGTGCTGATACCACAGCACTTCAATGTAGCGATCCAGCGGGGGCGTAGGCGGCTGGACTGCGCTGTGGATGGGCACGTTGGGCAGCATAGCGTCCCTGCTTATTTGCCATCCAGGCGTAAGTGCATCACATGGCGGCGCTTGCCGGCGCGCCCGGTTTCGGTGAAGCCCGCCTGCTCGAAGTTAGAGACGAAGCCCATGAAACGATAGGAGGGTGAGTCAGGGTCGACTGGATAAGCCTCCACGATCTTGGCGCCACGGCTGCGCGCGGTTTTGATAGCCGCGGCCAGCAATTGCTTGCCAAGGCCTTCGCCACGGCGGACACGCGGCACAAAGAAGCAGGCCAGCGACCACACCTTCTCTTCGGCTACGCCTTCGTACGCCTCGCCGCCCAACGGGATGTAGCTGAGGCGCGGCGCGATTGAGCACCAGGCCAGCGGCGTCTCGCCGTCGTAGGCAAGGATGCCGACCGGCGTGCCAGCACTCACGATCTGCTGCAGCGCTTGCTTGCGATCCGCATTGCTGGCCTGCTGCCTGTCACCCGGCATTGGACGCCAGGCCATGCACCAGCAATACGAAGGGCAGCCCTTGCTCTCGAAGAGCTGCACGAAATCATCCCAGTTTGTTTGGTCTACTTCGCGGAATTTCATGATTTCCGGTAATGCAGGGCGACGGCTCCCGAACCAAACACCTTTGAGTTCACCAGTGTGAGGGAACGCCCGCCGCCCGGCTGGAACAAACGCGGGCCTCGGCCAGCAATGATGGGATGCACGACGAAGTGATACTCATCGATCAGACCCCATTGCTCGGCCTGGGCAGCAATGTTGATGCTGCCGAGGGCAATACTCTTGCCCGGTTGCTGTTTCAGCTCCAGGATCTTTTCTTGCAGGCCGGAGCGCAGCAACGTGGTGTTGTTCCAGTCGGCGCGCTCCAGTGTCGTAGAAAAGACAATTTTGGGGATCGCATCGAAGGCAAGCGCGAATTCATTGATGAGTTCGCTTTCTGACTGAGCTACAGCCACATCGTGCCAGAAAGGATACATGAGCTCATAGGTGTTGCGGCCAAGGATATGGATGCCCGACTCGTGCAACAGGTCGGTGAAATGTTGGTGCAGCTCGTCGTCGGCGATGGCTGTTTCGTGGCCGCAATAGCCGTCTATGGTCATATTGATGGCAAAGACTACTTTTCGCATAACTGGATTATAGGGCACGCCGCGCCAACGGCCTATGGCTGGTGACCAGCCACCACCTGCACGCCGGGCAACGGCAAAGCATAGCTCTGGCAGGTATTTAGGTTTAGTAGCAAAGGCGGCTTGTAAGATGTAGTGTTTGCTTCATACAAGTTGACTACCAGCCAATCTTGCCCCAGCCACGCGCCCGCGCTGTACATTACATCATTACTGGATTCGGCCAGCAGGCGCGAGGTGCTACCATCCAAAGGAGCGGCGAACAAGCTGTACTGAAAGCCGCCGAAAACGGCCTGCGCAAATGTGACTTGGCTGCCATCCGGCGAGAGGGTGACAAAACCGCCCTTAAGGTTGTTGATCTCAGCTTTGTCGCTCAATACGCCCGTGTGAATATTCAGGGTCTGCAGCAGCGTGCCGCCTGGGACTCTACGGCTCACCACAATGTGCTCACCGTCCGGCAGCCAACCTGCGATATCGGTCATATCGCTGCTGCTGCCAGGCAGCTGTTGCAAACCAGAGCCATCGGCCTGGATGCGGAACACGCCCTGCCCGCCGCGCACAAAGGCTAACTGTGTGCCGTCAGGCGACCAGGCCATGGCATACGAACTATCTTCCTGGATTAAGGTGCGCGTCTGGCGCGTGGTCAGATCTAGCACCTGCAGTCCATTATGTGCATAAGCCAGCTGGCGACCATCCGGCGATAGCGCCGGCCAGCTGCCCGTATCGATGAGTTGCTTGTCGCTGCCATCCAATGAGATTAGATACAGGTTGGGCAGCATGCCACCAGCAAACTCCTGGATCAGCAGGCGACCGTGCACGTCTTCTGGCAACTGGCTGCTGGCTTGCTGCCAGTCGCCCGGCCGCAAGCACACTTCGCTTGTGGGCGGGGCGGCTTCGCTGGGCGCGGGCAGGCTGAGTTCAGCCTGCCAAGGCCCTGCCAGGCGAACAAAGTAGTTGTCCACCCAGAAGCGATGGATGCCCGTGGGCAGATAGTCATAAATCAGGCCCTGCTCCAGGATGCCAGGTTCAACGGGGCCGCCATACAGCCCGATCCATTGGCTGCGGTTGTCTTTATCCAGTAGCGTGATATAGGTAATAGCCGCAGGGTCGAAGAAGATACGTGTCTCCAGAGCATAGGTGCCATCGGCGCGGGAGACAAAGCTGAGCGATTCAACCTGGGCGGTATGTATACCCAAAGGTAACTCGACGCCAACCTGCCACTGCTGACCATTGCTGGGATTCATACCCAGATCCAGGGAGAATTGAGCCACCGTATCCGCTGGCTCAGTGATTCGCACCGATAAGTCTTCGAGCACGACGCGCGCCGGGCTGGTGATGTGCTTCGTGTCCGTGCGCAGTATCCAAGTGAGGAAGCGCTGGCTGGGGTCACTGGGTGGGTTGGGAAATTCTTCAAATTCTGTGGGGATGATGTTGCCGTGTGCATCCACGAGGGTGAGACCGATCCACCAGAATTCTGGCGAGGTGAATTCGCTTTCCTCCCAGGAGAGGCGGCCGCGGATCAGATACCCATCTTCAAGCTCAACATAGTCCTCCACGCTCAGGGCAAAACCGTGCGGCGTGGGGGCGGTTTCGGTGGGCTGTGTGAGCGGCTGCACTGGCAAGGTTTGGAAACCCGCAGGGGCTGGCGCAAACAGCAGCGGCATGGTCATAGTTTCCGGCCCCAGGCCGGGCAGCACCTCGGGTACACAGGGCACCAGAAGCGTGGCCTCATTTACATCTGCGGGGATGGCTGGGTAGCTGAGTTGCAACTGCATCCAGCTGTGCCCGCCGCCGCCACTGCCGCCAAGTACTTCAAGAATCTTTCCGTTGGGAAGCTGAATCCTTGGATTCTCGAAGCAGCCTGGCACATCTTCAGAGGTTGGTTTTTGCTCCTGGCGAATACCCTCAAACAGGAAGGTAAGCACGGTGTGCTGATCATCCACCAAGCCATCCACCGTTGAGACGCGAATACCGTCTTGCTCCAGTGTGTGGGGATTGGCAAGCACGCGCAGGCCGGCTTCGCTTTCCACATAACCGGTACCCGGTACATAGCCAAACCAACCCAGCACCTGGGCCAGCACGCGCTGCGGGCCTAGGGCCAGCGTGATGGCCAGTACCACCGCAGCCACCAAGGCTGCCAGAGCCAGGCGGCGGCCTGGCTGCCAGCGTGGCGCAGCTGTGCCCGCCGCGCCCTGGGTCTGGGCGGCGCGTTGCAGCCGCTGGCGCAGGGCAGTGGCAAACTGCGGACGCAACGGTGGCGGTTGCAGGGCCGCTGCCACCGCGGCTTCGAGCGGATGCGAGATGGGATTAGACATGGTGAACCTCTAGCTCACGCTGCAAACGATCAAGGCAGCGATAAACGGATTTTTTGACGGCGCCTTCGCTGCGGCCAAGCAGAACGCCGATGTCAGCAAAACTGAGATCGGCGACATAGCGCAAACGCAGCAGTTCGGCTTGCTCGCTGGGCAGGGTGGCAATGTGCGCGCGCAGGGCATCAAGCTGTTCACGCTGAGCGATGGTGTGCAGCACATCGCTATCCTCGGCCAGTTGTTGGGCTGCTTCCAGCATTTCTGTGGGGCGCACGCGGAAGCTATCGGCGGCCTTATGGCGGGCGATGGCAAATAGCCAGGCGGCGAAGTGGCCTCTGTGCTTGTAGCGCGGCAACTGTTCCAGCGCCGCCAAGAAGGTTTGTGCGGTGAGCTCTTCGGCCTCCGCGCGTTGGCCGGTGTGGCTGTACAGATAACCAAAGACGCGCGGGGCATAGGCCAGATACAGCGCGTCAAAGGCGGCCAGGTCTTGCTGAGCCGCGGCGATCTGCTGGTCTTCGGTGATTTGCATACGAGGTCCCTCATTAAGCGTATCGTTCCAATTAGAAAAAAGGGACACCTGGCTATTGACAAAAAACAAATTTCATACAATAATACATATATACATTCATACAGAGGTACAGTGATACAGTGAGCCCGTTATCTCAAATCCGTGTGGACCTTACCGTGCACACCCCGGCCTACCTGCAGATCATTGGCGAGATCAAGCAGGCCATCGCCAACGGGGAGCTCAAGCCCGGCGACCAGTTGCCAACAGTGCGCCAGCTTGCAGCCGACCTGCAGATCAACTTCAACACAGTGGCGCGGGCCTATCGCCTGCTGGACGAAGAAGGTGTTATTTCCACACAGCACGGCCGGGGAACCTACATTTTGGATACACCTACCGGGCGAGATTTGCAACGCCTGCGCCAGCAGCAGATCACCATGCTGGGCGAGCATTACGTAGAGGAGGCTGAAAAGCTGGGCTACGAGCCGGATGAAGTGCGCAAGTTAATTGAAGAACAAATTCGTTCATGGGAACGAAGAACAAATCCTAAATAAAAGGAGCTACCAATGGCTACACCTTATGTAACGACCACACAACACAAGAATCGCTCCGGACATGTGCCCGGCATCGCTGTGCTGCTCAACTTGCTGATTTGGGCGGCTGGCATTATCGGCGCCATGTGGCTGGCCTTCAATACCAACGGATGGCTGGCCGCGCTGTGGGGCAACCTCACTTTTTGGGGCGGCCTCTACGTTTTGCTTGGCCTCAAGCTAGCTAATCAATGGGAAAAAGCGATTGTGCTGCGCTTCGGTAAGATGATCGGCCAGCGCGGTCCGGGACTGTTCTGGATCGTGCCAGTGATCGACAGCATTGCACAATGGATCGACCAGCGCGTGATCGTAGCGCCCTTCAGCGCCGAGAAGACGCTTACCAAGGATACAGTGCCAGTCAACGTGGACGCGGTCATGTTCTGGCTGGTGTGGGACCCAGCCAAAGCGGCCCTCGAAGTGGAAGACTATCGCAGCGCCATCAGTTGGGCGGCGCAAACCGCCCTGCGCGAAGTCATCGGCGCCAGCGAACTGGCTGACATCCTGGTGGGGCGCGCCCGCATGGATGCCGACCTACAAAAGATCATCGATGAGCGCACTACGCCTTGGGGTGTGAGCGTGCAGTCGGTGGAGATCCGCGATGTAGTCATTCCACAGGACCTCGAAGACGCCATGTCTCGCCAGGCACAAGCTGAGCGCGAGCGTCAGGCGCGTGTCATTCTGGGTGAGTCGGAAAAGCAGATCGCCGACTCCTTCGCCGAAGCCTCGCGGGCGTACCGTGACAACCCCACTGCTCTGCACCTGCGTGCCATGAATATGCTCTTTGAAGGTCTGAAAGAGAAGGGCGCCATGGTCATCGTGCCCAGCAGCGCAGTGGACACCATGAACCTGGGTGGCCTTAGCGGCATGGTTTCACTGGCCCAGCACAACACTCCAGAGGCGTAAGATGACCGCCGCCGTAGGCGCCGCGGCTGCAGCCGCCGCCCGCATCTTACAACATGAGGAGGAAGAGATGACAAACTACCGAAGAGAAGATATGGACGGCTGGGAATTCAAGATCCTGCGCTCGGCCACCAACGCATTCAAAGACCCGGAAAAGCTCAACTTGGCCGTGGCAGAAGAAGCCGTCTTTGGCTGGGAGCTGCTGGAGAAGTTTGATAATGGGCGCCTGCGTTTCAAGCGTTCCACAAACGCTCGCAAGATGCCGGCGCCCACCGGCAGCGACCCGTATCGTACTGAATTTGGAATGAGTGAAGGCCGCATAGCAGCCTATGTGGTGTTGGGCATTATTGCGTTCTTTGCGATCGTGGGTATAGTCGTTACAGTATTCGTCAACTAGGTTTCACGTGAAACATCGGGAGCATTTATGAACACATTGGACACCCGCCGCATCGGAATATTCCTGGCAATTGCCTTTGCCCTGTGCTGGGCCTTTGCCGCGGTGATCTACGCCACCGGCGGTTTGATTGATAGCCCCGAGATCCTTCCGGGCACCGGCATCACCCTGGCAGTGGCGTTGCTGGCCCTGGGCTGTATGTGGTCACCGGCCATCGCCCACATCCTGACGCGTGTGATCACGCGCGAAGGCTGGAAGGATCTGTGGCTGCGGCCCAACACCGGGCGCTCCTGGTTCAGCTGGGTACTGGCCTGGTTTCTACCGGGCATCATCACCCTGCTGGGCTTGGTGGTGTACTTCAGCGTGTTCCCGGCCCACTTTGACCCGAGCCTCTCTCCTCTGCAAGGCTTGCTTGACCAGGCCGCCGAGCTGGCCGGGCAGCCGCTGCCTTTTGATGTCTGGACAGTGATGCTCATTCAAATCGGCCAGGGCATGTTGCTTGCCCCCATCCTCAATGGCTTCTTTACCTTTGGCGAGGAGTTTGGCTGGCGTGCCTACCTGCAGCCCAAGCTGATGCCGCTGGGTTTCCGCAAGGCCATGCTGGCCGTCGGCGTCATCTGGGGCTTGTGGCACGCGCCGATCATTGCCATGGGGCATAACTATGGTTTTGGCTACCCTGGCGAGCCGTGGACCGGCATCCTGGCTATGACCTGGTTCGCCATCCCACTGGCGGTCATCATCGGTTGGCTGACCCTGCACAGCCGCAGTGTATGGCCGGCGGTCATCTTCCACGGCGGCATCAACGCGCTTGGCGGCATTGGGATCTATATGCTGCAGATGGAAGCGCCTGGCCTCAACTCGCTGCTCGGCCCGGTGCCAACCGGCGTGCTGGCCGGCCTGCCCTCGGCCCTGTTTGCAGCTTACCTGCTGTGGAAGAACGGCGATGTGGGCGGCGCCATGACGGATGTTTCACGTGAAACATCCCCAAAAGCCCCAGCCCCTAGTGCGACAGACGCCATTGTCGCGCAGGGGCTGACCAAGCGCTTTGGCGACCTGGAAGCCGTCGACCATCTCGATATCAAAATCCCGGTTGGAGAAGTATTCGGGTTGCTTGGCCCCAACGGTGCTGGCAAGACCACCAGCATCCGCATGCTGGCGGCGCTGATCGCCCCCACGGAAGGCGAGGCCTGGGTGGCCGGTCACCGCGTGGGGGAGGATGACACAGCGCTGCGCAAGGACATTGGCATCCTCACGGAAACTCCGGGGATGTACGAGCAGTTGAGCGCCGAGCGCAATTTAGGTTTTTTTGCCCAGATGTATGAAGTGGAAGACATCCCTGGCCAGGTCGAGCGCTATCTGCGCATGCTGGGTTTGTGGGGCCGCCGCCACGAAGCGGTGGGCGGCTTCTCCAAAGGTATGCGCCAGAAGCTGGCGATCGCGCGTGCGCTGCTACACGAGCCCAAAGTGATATTTTTGGATGAGCCCACCAGCGGGTTGGATCCCGAAGCTTCTCGTGTGGTGCGTGATTTCATCGAGGAGTTGCGCGGCGAGGGACGCACCATCGTCATCACGACGCATAACCTTGACGAAGCGGACCGGCTGTGCGACCGCATCGCCGTGTTCAAATCCAAGCTGCTGGCGGTAGACACGCCCAATGCGCTACGGCGCAAGCTGTTCGGCCGCTCAGTAGTGTTCCACTTGGCCGCTGCCCAAGAGGCTTTTGCCAACGCGCTGCGCCAAAAAACCTATGTGCATGAAGCCAATTTGCGCGGCGACAAGATCGTAGTGAAGTTGGATGACCCAGAAACCCACAACCCTGAGCTATTACGCGAGCTGGTGGGCCTGGGTGCGGATGTGCAGTTTGTGGGCGAGATCCGCCAGAGCCTTGAAGACGTGTACTTCCAGCTGCTAGGTGCACAAGGAGTGCAGGCGTGAAGAAGATTTTTGTTCTTGTCAAAAAAGAGTGGGAGGAGGTCTTCCGCAACAAGCTGGTGATCTTTAGCGTGGTCTTTATGCCGCTGCTCTTTGCCGTTATTCCGCTAGGCATACTGTATGGCACGGTCAACGCAGACCTCTCGGCCATCCAATCAGAGTTCGGGCCGATGCTCTCGATGCTGCAAGACGCCTGTGGCTCGCTGGAAGGCATACAGTGCACTCAGCTGTTGCTGCTGCAGCAATTCCTGGTGCTGTTTCTGCTGATGCCTGCCATCATCCCGATCACGATCGCGTCATACAGCATTGTGGGCGAGAAGACCACGCGCACGCTGGAGCCTCTGTTGGCCACGCCCATCACCACCGCGCAATTGCTGGCGGGCAAGGCGCTGGCCGCGGCGCTACCGGCCTTGCTGGCCAGCCTGGGCAGCTTCGCCATCTTTGCTGTGGGAACGTCCATGCTGGCTGGCAGCGAAGTGGCCGGGCGCCTGCTCTCGCCATTGTGGCTGCTGGGCATCTTTGTCGTCGGCCCGCTGATCTCGGTGACCGGCGTCAGCCTGGCGATCATGATCTCCTCACGCGTCAATGATCCGAGGGCGGCTGAACAATTGGCGGCCCTATTGATCCTGCCGGTGATGGCTGTGTTTCTCGGCCAGATGTTTGGCGCCGTAGTGCTTGACCAATCTCTGTTGTTGAGCATCGCTGGCGCACTGGTCATTGTGGATCTGGCGCTGCTGTATTTTGCGATCCGTTTGTTCCAGCGCGAAACCATTCTGACGCGCTGGAAGTAACTGAGGTATCTGATGAAGAAATTTGTTTTGCTTGCACTTGCTGTCGCCGTGTTGGCGTTGGCTTCACCCGCGCACGCACAAGATGCCGGGCTGCGCTTGGGAATGAGCCGCGATCTGGGCTATGCCGGTTTCAGTAACGACATTGAAGGCCTGTTCAGCTTGCGCGCCGAGGGGCCAGCCAACCTGCAACGCGTAGAGTTTTATATCGACTCCACGTTGATTGGCACCGTGACCGAGAGCCCCTTCCGCATCCAGTTCACCACCAAAGATCACACGCCCGGCGAGCGCACTATGTACGCCATTGGGTACACCGCAGATGGGCAAGAGTTGCGCTCCAACGAGATCACGCGCGTCTTTCTTTCACCTGAAGAAACGCGCGGCAAGGTGGTTGAGTTGGTGGTGCCGATCCTGGGCATTGTTGTGCTGCTGATGCTGCTCACTACGGTGTTGCCGGCGCTGCTCACGCGCAAGAAACCACAGCGTGGTACGTATGGCCTCTCAGGCGGCGGCGTGTGCCCCAACTGTGCGCTGCCGTTCCCGCTACGCTTCTTCAGCTTCAGTATGGGCGCCAGGCGGTTTGACCGCTGCCCGCATTGTGGCAAGTGGGTCATGGTACGCCGCGCCAAGAAAGACGAACTGGCCGAGGCGGAAGCGCGCTGGGCCGCGCAGGACGAGCCAACCGGAGCACCGCTTCGCACAAGCCGAGAAGACGAACAAATAGACAGTAGTCGATATGAAAATTAGTGGATAGTAAACAAAAAACTGCGCCGAACGGCGCAGTTTTTTTATTCTCCTATTCAAGGGGCAGCTGGGTTTGCCGCGGCGCAGAGTCCAATGCCTGGCGGATCTGTTGCTCAACCTGGTCTTGAGCGGCCGGGCTGCTGACAATATCGAGTTCGTCAGTCGGGATACGCAGAACAGGAACGCCCTTGAAGTAGTCGTCAAAAAAGCCGTCATAGGCGACGTTGAGCGTGTCAATATAGGCGCGCTCCATCTGGCGCTCGTAGGTGCGGTCTCGGCGGGCGATACGCTGCATGAGCACATCGGTTGAAGCCTGCAAATACACGATGAGTTCAGGCAGCTGGATCTTCTCAGCCAGTGCATCGTGCACGTTGTAGTACATCTCCAGCTCGTCCCCCACCAGGTTGATGCGCGCAAACAGCGCGTCTTTGGCAAAGGTGTAATCAGTGATCAGGTTCTTGCCCTGGGCCAAAATATCCGGCGCAAAGCGGTTTTGCTGGTGATAACGACTGAGCAGAAAGAATATCTGAGTTTGGAAGGCATAGCGCGCCCGGTCCGCATAAAAGTCTGACAAGAAGGGATTCTCATCAAAAACTTCGAGACGCAGCTCGGCATCAAAACGTTGTTGGAGTAGGCGCGCCAGCGTGGTCTTGCCCACACCGATCACGCCCTCAATGGCAATATACATGACGCCAGTTTTTATACCAGTGTGGGTATGGCTTATCAAGCAAATGGGGGTGTTTGCAGCTTAATAATTTGCTTGCCTGCCCTGCCGTGCAGAAATGTGGAGCTTGCTCTATATTTTAAAGTGGAGATAGAAGGACACTACCTATGAAAAGAACTTTGCCCTTACTGGCTTCTTTGAGCTTGTTGTTAAGCGCATGTGCGTTGCCGTTTGTGCCAACGCCCACGGCGACCGCCACCGCAACCCTGGAGCCGACGGCGAGCTTTACGCCCTCGCCCACGGTGACCGAGACGCCATTGCCCACAAACACCTCTGAGCCTACCGAGCCGGCGCCGCCAACAGAGACGCCCATCCCATCAGAGACGCCAACACCGACCGCCACACCCACACCGCTGCCGTTTGATGCACGCGCCGAATACGGCAACACCCCCACGCTGTATGACAGCATGGACAATGACCGCAACTGGGCGGATTCGACCGGCCTACCCAACGACAACCTGTTGCGCCTGGCGCTGGGCGGCGGTCACCTGCACGTAACCGGCAAGCAGCCTGGCTTTGACACCTGGTGGTTCACCGCTCCCACGCCCAACAACCTGTTCTTGCAGATGACGGTGAAAACTGACAACTGCAGCGGCAAACAAGCGTACGGCTTCATTGTGCGCGGGCCACAGAGCAGCGGCGGTGCTGGAGCACGCGGCTACATCTTCGCCTTCGCCTGCGATGGCACCTACCGGCTGGATCGCCTCGAGACCACCTCGCCGTATGTCAAGACCGAGCTGGTCGGCTGGACCGAGAGCGACTTCATCCGCCGCGGCAGCCAGGAGACCAACGTGATCGGCATCCGCTTGATCGGCGATGTGATCACGCTGTACGCCAACGAATTCAAGATTGACGAGATCGAGGATGGACACTTCTCTGGCGGGCGCTTTGGCCTGTATGTGAACGGCGGCGCCCCAGGAGACTACACCTATCGCATTGACGACCTGTGGTATTGGCGGCTTGACTAGTGCGCCGAAAAGCACGGCGCGGGAGTTTTACTCGTCAAGCCGAGTAGGCGCAAACTCCACGCTGAGCTCTAAGAACAAAAAGGCCGGTGCAATGCACCGGCCTTTTTTAGATACGGGGTTGTGCGCGCGGGCTTGCCTGCGCCGGTTACGCCAGCTTCTCGAGCTCGTCCACCATGTTGGCTACGACATCGTAGCCGCCCTGCCAGAAGGCTGGGTCTTTGATATCCACGCCGGCGTTCTTGAGGATGTTCTCGGGGGAGTCAGAGCCGCCTGCAGAGAGCAGCTGGATGTAGCGCGGCTTGAACGAGTCGCCCTCGGCTTTGTATTGCTGGTAGAGAGAGAAAACGAGCAACTGGCCGAAGGAGTAGGCGTAGACGTAGAACGGGTAGTAGAAGATGTGCGGGATGGAGACCCACTCATACTTGAACTCATCCGGGATGGTCATAGAGTCGCCGAACTGGTTGTTCAAGTTGGCCATGTAGGCAGTAGAAAGCTCATCCACGCTGGCGCCCTTGCTGACCATCTCGTGGGCTTGGCGCTCAAAGAGGGCGAAGCCGACCTGGCGCATGATGGTGGCATACGCATCATCCACCTGGCCGAAGAGGATGTCTCGGCGAACGGCCGGGTCAGTTTCCTCTTCCAGCAGGCGCTCAATGAGCAGCATCTCGCCGAAGGTAGAGGCGGTCTCAGCAAGTGGCAGCGAGGAGTGGAAGTTGAAGACGTTGTGCTTGTCTGCCAGCACGGCGTGTACGGCGTGGCCAAACTCATGGGCCAGGGTGGATACATCACGTGCGGCGCCAGTGTAGTTGATCAGCACGTAGGGCAGCAGCGCCGGGTCAGCCGAGGAGCAGAAAGCACCGCCGCGCTTGCCCTTGCGGACTTCGCTATCCACATGGCCGGCGTCAAAGATGCGGCGGGAAATATCGGCCAGCTGGGGGTCAAAGCTACCAAAGGATTCCAAGGTAAGGGCAACGGCCTTATCGTAGGAATATTCCTTGGTGGACTTGGCCACCGGGGCATAGATGTCGTAGCGGCGCAGCTTGTCTACACCGAGGGCTTTGGCCTTCATGCGGAAGAAGCGCTGGAAGACGCGTGTATTCTCCTCTGAGACGCCAAGCAGGGTGTCGACCACTTCGTCTGAAATGTCGTTGCCCAAGTTGCGTACAGAGATGGCGCTCTTGAACTTACGCAGGTCGAGATTCTCAGACTTCCAGTCACGCGTGACGGTTTGGTACATCTGGCCCAGAATCGGTGCATCGTCGCCATAGACGCGATAGAGCTCCTGATAGGCATCACGGCGGTGATCTGGGTTGGGGCTGTAGGCCAGCTTCATCAGCTCGCCGCGGGTGAGCTCCTGGGTCTCGCCATCCACGTCGACTTTGAAGACGTAGCGATCCGTAATGGCGGAGTACAAAGCCTGCATGGCCTTGGCGCCAGTGACGTCTTTAAGGTTGACGATCTTCTCTTCGGCTTCGGTGAGGGTGTAGGGCTTGAAGTTGCGGATCTGGCGCAGCCAGTAGTCAAAGTCTGGCCCAGCAGCAGCTTGTAGTTTGCTGGCGACGGCATCGTCAAGCGCCTTCCACCAGATGCTGAAGAAGAGGGTCTTGTTGCTGAGCTCAGCCATAAGCTGGTCTACGCGCGCCTGGAAGCTTTGCGCCTCCTGGTTCTGCGTATCCTCGCTGAACCACAGACCGGCGAACTGGTCGATGCGGGCGGCCAGGCGGGTGTTCTGCTCCATCTGGGTGACGATGGCTTTGAAGTCGGCGTCACTGATCGTGTCGCTGAGTTTTTCACGCTGCTTTTCAAAGACGGCAACGTTGCTCTCGAGCTTTTTGATGGCGGCTTTCATCTCGGAGCTGTCGGCGCCGGGGAAGAGGTCTTTGAGGGACCAGCGGCTGAGGGTGTATTCGGTCATGGTGGCGTACCTTTCTAGGGTCAAAAATTACCACAGATAAACGCAGATGGACACAGATAAAAACTCAAATCAGATTGCCTCGTCGGCCAGGGCTCGCCAAAAAGCAGGCTCGCCTGGCCTCCTCGCAATGACAACAAGGCGGGCTGCACCGCAAGTGGCGCGGGAGATTGCTTCGCAATCTCCATTTACTTGGCTTTGCTCTCCTCTCGCAACAGCTGGCGGAGGTGGTCGATGGGGCGGCGCTGGCTGGTATGCGGGTCGACGTAGTACCAGTGCTGCCAGCCGTTGGCGGGGCCATCCAGCGCGTCTTTGGCGAGCTGGTGGATGGAGCCGCGGCGGCCGTTGTACTTGAGCGAGCCGTCGGCGAGGATGCGGGCGCTCTCGCGGCCCTTCTCGCCTAAGTAGAGGCGCTGGCCAGCCTCGAGCAGGCCGGCTTCCAGCAGGTTGCCGAAGGGCACGCGTGGCTCGCGGCGGGGCTCGTGGGGTTCAAAGAGGGCTTCTTCGTAGGCCACGGGTTCGATCTGGCCGAGGCGGCGGCGGGCGAGGCGCACATAGGCGGCATCTCGCTCAATGCCGAGCCAGTTGCGGTGCAGGCGCTTGGCGACGGCGCCGGTGGTGCCGGAGCCAAAAAAGGGGTCAAGCACCAGGTCGCCGGGGTTGGTGCTGGCGAGCAGCACACGGTAGAGCAATGATTCCGGCTTCTGGGTCGGGTGCGCACTCTCGCCATCGGCACGCAAGCGCTCTCCCCCGGAGGCGATGGGCAGCAGCCAATCGCTGCGCATCTGCTTGTCTTCGTTGAGCGATTTCATGGCATGGTAGTTGAAAGTGTAGGGCGCACCCTGCTCCTTCTGCGCCCAAAGTAGGGTTTCGTGGGCGTTGGTGAAGCGCGTGCCGCGGAAATTGGGCGTGGGGTTGGCTTTGACCCACACGATGGAATTGAGCAGCCAATAGCCGAGGTCTTGCAGGATGCTGCCGACGCGATGGATGTTGTGATAGCTGCCGATGACCCATAGGGTGCCACTTGGCTTAAGAACGCGTCGGCAGCCAGCCAACCAGGCACGCGTGAATTCGTCGTAGGCGGCGAAGTCATCGAAGCGATCCCAGTCCTCCTGCACGCCGCGCACTTTGGTGTTGTTGGGGCGGCGCAGCTCACCGCCGAGCTGCAGGTTGTAGGGGGGATCAGCGAATACGAGGTCTACCGAGTTGGCGGGGAGCTTGGCGAGCTCATCCCGACAATCGCCGTGGAGGATGGTGTTGTGAGGCAAAGACATCGGCCCCATTATGGATAATGGGGCCGATTTGTGCTGAGAATGTGGATGTTTAGTTGCAGGGGATTTAATCGATTTCACCCTCAAATATCCAAGGGCCATACACAGTCTCGACAAAGGCGTCATAAATTAGCCGATTGGCCTCGTCGTCAGATAGTGCTTCAGGCTTGGTCTCGATACGATAGCCCTCCATGCCGCCGTTATCCAAAGCCTGTGAGTAGCATGAAATTGTGATGCCTGTATTGGCAGCATTGAGCTTCGCCTGAGCGCCGTCGCAATCATGCGTAGCGAAACTGGTCTGCAAGAATGGAATGACGATGCGGAATTTGTTTATCGTTTCGTTTCCTAAAGGGAACCGGACAAAGTCACAGCGAACCGCGGATTCAATATCGGTCTCGGGAACCAGCAAGCCTATTTCAAACACACGCGAACTCTGTGTGTTGTACTCCAACACAGTCTGGTCTCCAATTAGCCAGTCGAGTCCGATTATGGGACGTTCAAAGCAAACATCCGCAACAAAATACATTTGCTCCACGCGGAAGTTGCTTGCCGTAACAGTGATGCCGTTTGCTTCTGCTTGGAAGCTGGTTGTAGCGACGGCGCTGCGGTTACCTTCAATCTCTTGTGCGTTTTGTGGAACACTGTCAATTGGGGCAGCCTGGCTGTTGCAGGCCGCTAATATAAGTAGCCCTGCTGCAAACGAGAGTTTGGACAAGTTGCACCTCCGACCATTTGGTAGTTGGATGCTACCCTCCAAGAAGCGGATGTGCCTATGCGCTGTGTTTTCTAATCTTCCCCATTACACATTAAATCGCACATTGATGATGTCCCCGTCCTGCATGGGATACTCCTTGCCCTCCAGGCGCAGGCGGCCTTTATCGCGCGCCTGGGGCATGCCTCCCAGATCGAGCAGCTCGTCACCGGAGACAATCTCGGCGCGGATGAAGCCGCGGGCGATGTCGGAGTGGATGGCGCCGGCGGCCTCCAAGGCGCTGGCGTGCTTGCGCAGCATCCAGGCGTGCGCTTCCGGCTCGCCGACGGTGTAGAAGGTCTGCGTATCCATCAGGTCGTAGGCGGCACGGATGACGCGCAGAGAGCCGGGCTCTTGCAAGCCGTACTCCTCCAGGAACATGGCTTGCTCGCCCGCGGGCAGCTGAGCCAGCTCCATTTCAAGCTTGCCTTGCAAAGCGAGCACAGGGAGCGGGGTATCGAAGCTGGGCGCAGGCTGGCCCTCACCGAGGTTGGCGACGACCAGGATGGGCTTGAGGGTCAGCAGGCCGATGCCGGCGCTGGCGGCGATCTCGTCATCGGTCAGGCCAGCGGTGCGCAGAGGTTTGTTGTCTGAGAGTACGGCGTGCAATTTTTGGAAGTGGGTCAGCTGGCGATCGAGAGCGGCGATGTCGCGGCCGCCTTTGCCGCGCTCCTCGGTGAGCTTTTGCAGCTTGCGCTCGACGATGATCAGATCATTGAGCAGCAGCTCATCGGAGATGGCGCCCAGATCACGGGCAGCGTCAACGGTGAGCGAGGGATGTGCCACACTGTCGTCCTCAAAAGCACGCACGACCACCAGCAGGCCGTCCATGCCGCTGAGGGCGTTTAGCAACTGGCCGCTGAGGCCCTGGCTGGCTTCGCCGGAGCCCATGCCAGCCACATCGGCAAAGGAGATCTGCGCGTGCACGATCTTCTTGGAAGTGAAGAGCGCTGCCAGCTTGAGCAAACGCTCGTCCGGCACATCCACCACGGCGGTGGTGGTCTCAATGCGGCCGGCGCTCATGGAGAGCGGGCGGTTGCTGCGGGTGAGGGCGTTGAAGATGGTGGTCTTGCCGGATTGCGGCAGCCCGATGATACCTAGTTTCATACGTTGTATAAGTCCTTATAGTTTTTGGCTGCGCTATAAAACCCGTACACCTTCGGGAGTAGTTACCGAGCTGACGCTCGGTCACGCTACTCCGCGCTTTAGCTGTACATAGGAATTCTTGCCTAGCGTTGACCTTCGTTCGTGTCGTGGATTATACTTTCACGCTCAATGCAATAGCCGAAGTGGCGGAACTGGCAGACGCGCGCGACTCAAAATCGCGTTCCCTTGGGAGTGTGGGTTCGATTCCCACCTTCGGCACAACCTAAAACGCCCCTTTTGCAGGGGCGTTTTGCGTTCTCTCTGCAGCTTCTTTTTGTGTATAAGTCGCCCTGTTTCTGTGGACAAGTGCGTGGATTTGTGGATAGCAACCCGTGCCTATCCTGTGGGCATCCCAAGCGGCTACTCGCTAGTTATCTACGTCTGTTTCCTGGTAACTCTGTGGGGGTATTGGGTATAAGGCGGATAACAACGCTGTCTGCGAAACGACGCTGGGTACTCCGCATCCCGTACAGCGTCCCTGTGTGTGTAACGAGCACCCCAAAAAGCGGCGCATACAGGGAACATTAGCCAGAAGGAGAGCTATACAGGGGGGAAACAACTCACAAGGGCTACCTATCCACAAATCCACAGCCCCTAGTATTAAGACTAAATAGACAGATACAAGAACTAAAAAGGAGGTTAGGGTTTAAAAGAATTAGAGACTTTTTATTGCCTAGGAGATGAATGACCACAACCTATATCTGGTATGGACATGCCACGTGCGCTTTTGTGATCAACGGACTGCATGTGGTTGTTGACCCCTTCTTTAGGGAAAATGCTCAAGCCTCTATCGCCATGGACGATGTTCCGGCGGACTATATCTTGGTGAGTCACGGCCATTGGGACCACTCTGGGGACGTGGAACCTATTGCCCAGCGCACTGGTGCCATGATCATTGCCAATGACGAGATCGCGCGCTATTACGCCGCCAAGGGATACAAGACCCACGGGCAGCACATTGGCGGCGGCTTCACGCACCCATTTGGGTATCTGAAGCTAACGCATGCGGCCCACGGCTCCGGTTTCCCGGATGGCTTCCCCGGGGGCACGGCCAGCGGCTTCCTGCTGACCACTCCGGAGGGCAAGAAGGTCTACCTGGCCTGCGACACCGGCCTGTTCGGGGATATGGCACTGATCGGCGATGAGGGCGTGGACTTTGCCGCGTTGCCGATCGGTGACAACTTCACTATGGGACCAGACGATGCGCTCAAGGCGGTCAAGCTGCTGCGCCCCAAGCGGGTCATGCCGTATCACTATTCGACGTGGGACGTGATCAAGCAGGATGAAGTGGCCTGGGCCGAGCGTGCTCGCAAGGAGACCGATGCCGAAGTGCTGGTGCTGCAGCCCGGCGACACGCTGGAGATATAGCCGCGAGATTTAACCTGCGCTCATTGCGCAACAAGAGCCCAGGCGTATACTGAGACCATGTTCGATTTCTCGAAAGATCGCCGGCAGGAAGAAGAACGCGTGCGCAGTGAGGGCAGGCTGCCGCCGGGGCAATCACTGACCCAGAAGTTCCCCGTGCTGCATTATGGGCCGGTGCCGCAATTCACCCCTGAGACATGGGACCTGCGCGTATGGGGCGAGGTGGAGGAGGAAGTGCGCTGGGATTGGGAAGCCTTCCGCCAACTGCCACGCCGCAAAGTGGTGATGGACTTGCACTGCGTGACGCGCTGGAGCAAGTTTGACACCGAGTGGGAAGGTGTGTCCCTGATAGATCTGGTAGATAAGGGCTTCATCAAGATAAGGGACACAGCTAAACATTTGCTACAACACGCCGAGTATGGTTTCACGGTCAATATTCCGCTGGATGTGGCGTTGGCGGAGAACTTTCTGTTGGCCGATACCTTCAACGGGCAACCGCTGGACCCCGAGCACGGGCTGCCGTTGCGCGGCATCGTGGGCTACATCCGCGGGCGTGAGGACTTAGAAACGCCGTATTTGTGGAAGGGTGCCAAGTGGCTGCGTGGTCTTGAGTTCCTGGCCGAAGATCAGTTGGGATTTTGGGAACAAGCCGGATACCACAACCGCGCCAACGTGTGGAAAGAAGAACGCTTCGCGCGCGGGTAGTTGTTTTTTCATTTTAACCACAGATGAACACAGATATGGGAACTGGCACGGAGATTGCTTCGTCTGTTTGGGGTGGTTTGCATGAAAATGCAAACCACCCCAGTACTCCTCGCAATGACAGGCGGTGGCGGCTTGCTGCGCTCATCTTCGCAACTCTGTTGCTGGCTGCCTGCAGCGAGCAGCAGAGTGCTGACCCCGCAGCGGAGACGCTTATGCCCACTACGCTGCCTGCGGCGGAGCTCTCTGCTGCCCCTACGGCGACGTTGGCGGTGGATCTGGCCAAGGCCACCGAAACACAAGCAGCGCTCTCTACTCAGCTGAGCAAAGCCGCCTGCCTAGACGAAGACGGGCAAATACATATACACCAGGTGGATTCAAGCTATCTGGATTACGGCTTGGAGTTCCGCGTCTACACGCCGCCCTGCTATACCCAGAGCGCACAGGCTTACCCGGTGCTGTATCTGGTGCACGGCCAGACCTATAACGATGACCAGTGGGACCGCCTGGGCGCTGATGAAGCCGCCAGTAGCCTGATCGCGGCGGGCGAGGTGGCGCCGTTCATCATCGTGATGCCGTATGACCGCTCGTCCAACCAGCCCTCACAAGACAAATTTGGCGAGGCGGTGATCGAAGAATTGCTGCCGTGGGTGGATGCGCACTACCGCACCCTGGCAGAGCGGCACTATCGCGCCGTGGGTGGGTTGTCGCGCGGCGCTTCGTGGGCGATCCATTTTGGGCTAACGCAGCCGCAGCTCTTCTCCGCGGTGGGCGGTCACAGCCCGCCCGTGTTCCAGGAGGATGCGCCACAGGTGCGCGGCTGGCTGGACGAGATTCCGGCAAATCAGCTGCCGCGGTTCTGGCTGGACATTGGCGAACGCGACCAGCGCGCCATCCTCAATTCTGCGATCTGGTTCGAAGACATCCTGACGCAGCGCAGCATTCCACACGAGTGGTATTTATTCGCGGGGGACCATAGTGAAGCCTACTGGAGCAGCCATGTGGAGTTGTACTTGCGCTGGTATGCCAAGGATTGGTAGACCCGGCGTGCACTTACGCACGCTCCCATCGTTTCGCCTCTATAATTGACCGCGTATGTTGCTATCTAAGGAAGATGTCGAACACATTGCGCTGCTGGCGCGCTTGCATTTAAGCGAAGAAGAAAAAGAACGTTACCGCGAGCAGCTCTCCAATATTTTGGATCATGTTGGCAAACTGCAGGAGCTGAATACTGCTGACGTGCCTGCCATGGCCAGCATTGCGGTGGAGCGCAGCCGCCTGCGCCCGGACGTGCCCGCGGCGGCCATGCCGCGCGCGGACTTGCTGGCCAACGCGCCGGACGCGGCCGATGAGCAGTTCCGTGTGCCGCCCGTGCTGGATGGTGGCGCGTGAGTGCGGTGCGCAGCGGCGCGCTGCATGAGCTGAGCGCCAAACAAGCGCTAGCCGGAATGCGCGCCGGCAAATTCTCCAGCGTGGAGTTGACGCGCACATACCTCGAACGTATTGAACAGCACAATACGCGCTTGAACGCGTATTTGTATGTGGCCCCCGAGGCCGCTCTGCAGGCCGCCGCGGCGGCCGACAAGCTGTATGCCAAGGCGCGCCGTAAGGCGGATACCAAGCTGCCCGCGCTGCTGGGCTTGCCCATTGCGGTGAAAGACGTGCTGGCGGTGGCGGGCATGCCCACCACCTGCGGCTCGCTGATCCTCGAAGATTTTGTGCCCAGCTATACCGCTACCAGCGTGCAGCGCTTGCTGGACGCGGGGGTAGTGATCCTGGGCAAGACTAATACAGACGAATTCGCCATGGGCTCTTCTACAGAGAACTCGGCGTATGGCGTGACGCACAACCCCTGGGACGAGACGCGCGTGCCTGGTGGCAGCAGCGGCGGCAGCGCCGCGGCGGTGGCCGCCCGCCTGGCGCCTGTGGCGCTGGGCACGGACACCGGCGGCAGCGTGCGCCAGCCAGCCGCGTTCTGCGGGCTGACCGGGCTCAAGACCACCTATGGCCGCGTTTCGCGCTATGGGCTCGTAGCTTTCGGCTCCTCGTTGGACACGGTGGGTGTGCTGGCGCGCGATGCGGATGATGCCGGGCTCATCCTCAAAGTGATGGGCGGCTATGACCCGCATGATGCCACCACTGTAGAAAGGGCCCCTAAGCTGGACAAACCCAGCGGCAAATCGCTCAAAGGGTTGAAAATCGGCGTGCCCAAGGAATACTTCATTGATGGCTTGTCGGCTGAAGTGGAAGGCGGTGTGCGTGAGGCCATCGCTCAGCTGGAGGCGCTGGGCGCCAAGGCTGTGCCGGTGAGCCTGCCGCACACCGAATATGCGCTGCCGGTGTACTACATCATCGCCCCGGCCGAGGCTTCAGCTAACCTGGCGCGCTTTGACGGCGTGCGCTACGGCCTACGCGAAGAGCAGGCTGACCTGATCGATATGTTCAAGCGCAGCCGAGGCGCCGGGTTTGGCCCAGAGGTCAAGCGCAGGATCATGGTGGGCTCCTACGCCCTCTCCAGTGGTTATTACGATGCTTATTACGGCCAGGCGCAGAAGGTGCGCACACTGATCCGCCGGGATTTTGACACTGTATTCAAAAAAGTGGACATTGTTGCCGCTCCGGCTACACCGAGCACCGCTTTTCGCATCGGCGCGCACGGCAGCGACCCGCTAGAGATGTACCTGGAAGACGTATTCACCCTGCCAGCTAATCTTGCGGGTGTACCCGGCCTGAGTCTGTGCGCCGGCTTTGACAGCCAGGGGCTGCCGATTGGCCTGCAGATGCTCGGCCCGCACTTTGCAGACGAGCGCTTGCTGGCGGTGGCCAAAGCCTACCAGCGCGTAACAGATTGGCAAACGAGGCAGCCTGCCTTATGAGCTACTTGTTCGCCGATCTACCCAAGCCGCTACTGGAGCGTATGAGCTATCTGGAAGCACGGGATGGCAAAGACCGCCAAGACGGCACGCCACGCCTCAAACGCATGCGCCAGGTGCCGCCTGAAACCGGCATGCTGTTGGCGCTGCTGGCTGGCAGCGCGCCCGAAGGCGCCCTCATAGAGATCGGCACCAGCGGCGGCTATTCGGCTCTCTGGTTGAGCCTGGCGGTGCAGCGTGCCGGTACGCAATTGGTGACCTTTGAGCTGCTGCCAGAGAAGGCCGAGATCGCTCGCGAGACGTTTGAGAAGGCTGAGGTGGGCAACAAAGTACAACTCATCAATGGCGATGCACGCGGCCACCTGAGCAGTTATGAGGGTATTGCATTTGCTTTTGTGGATTGTGAAAAGGAAATGTACGCCGAGCTCTATGAAGAGATCGTGCCACGCTTGGCCGCCGGTGGGATCCTGGTGGCAGACAATGCCATCAGCCACGCCGATGATCTGGCGGCGTTGCTGCAGCGTGCCCGTGCAGATGAGCGCGTGGACATGACGGTGCTGCCCGTAGGCAAAGGGCTGATGGTGTGCGTGAAGCGTACACTTACGAGTGAGGCCGAATGAGCGAACCACTGAAGATTATTGTGCCTATGGCGGGTTTTGGTACGCGCCTGCGCCCACACACCTGGAGCCGTCCCAAGCCGCTGCTGACCGCAGCTGGCGACACGATATTGGGGCATGTGCTGAAGTTACTGCAGACCGCGCCGGGCGCCGAGCAAGCCGAGATGGTCTTCATCGTCGGTTGGCTGGGCGAGCAGGTGCAGGCTTATATGCAGGCGGAGCACCCCAAGGTGAAGGCGCATTTTGTGCAGCAGAAGGAAATGAAAGGCCAATCGCACGCGCTGGCCCAGGCGCGCGAGCACATGCAGGGGCCGACGCTAGTGATCTTTGTAGACACAGTGGTGGAGACGGACTTCTCCACATTGGATAAAGAAGAGGTGGACGCGGTGGCATGGGTGAAGCCTGTGCCTGATCCGCGCCGTTTTGGCGTGGCCGCGCTTGGTGAAGATGGTCTGGTGAGTGGGCTGATTGAAAAGCCCAGCGACATGAGCAACAACTTGGCCGTGGTGGGCATCTATTACTTCAAACATGGCGAAGAGTTGATGGCAGCCATCGATGAGCAGATGGACAAAGGTGTGTTGACCAAGAACGAATACTTCCTGGCCGACGCCATCGACATCATGCTCAAGAAGGGGCTGCGTATGCGCACCGAGATGGTGGGCGAGTGGCTGGACGCCGGCTTGCCGGACACAGTGCTGGAAACGAATCAAAAACTGCTGGAGAAGGGCCGCGACAACAGCGGCGAACTCTCTGCGCGCTCTGACGTCACGCTGCGCCCGCCCGTGTATGTACACCCCAGCGCCACGGTGGAGAACAGCACGCTCGGCCCGTACGTCTCGATAGGAGCCGGTTCTATGGTGCGCAATAGCACCATAGAAGATGCGGTGCTGGAGCGCGAGGTCACCGTGGAAGACAGCCAGCTCAAGCATTCGCTGATCGGTGAGCGCAGCCGGGTGCGCGGCGTGCGCGGCCAGGTGAATGTGGGCGATGATTCCACGGTGAGTGGAGAGGCAGCGTAAAGTTGTATGTCGAGTAAGTATCAACCCGTCATCGGGCTGGAAGTTCACGCTGTATTAGAGACGCGCAGCAAGATGTTCTGCTCCTGCCCGGTGGTTGATTCCACCATTGGCGAGCCGAACATTGCCGTGTGCCCGGTGTGCTCCGGTATGCCCGGCATGCTGCCTGTGATCAACGAAGCCGCCGTAGAATACGCTGTGCGCGTGGCACTGGCGCTCAACTGCAAGATCAACCTCACCAGCATCTTTGCGCGCAAGAGCTATTTTTACCCAGACCTGCCCAAGGGTTTCCAGATCTCGCAATACGAGCAGCCGCTGGCACAAAATGGCTGGCTGGATATTGAGACCGCGGATGGCGAGCAGCGCGTTGCCATCCGCCGTGTGCATATCGAAGAGGACACCGGCAAGCTGACCCATGTGGAAAAAGGCGGCCAGCGTTATTCGCTGGTGGACCTCAACCGCAGTGGTGTGCCGCTGCTGGAGATCGTTACTGAGCCTGAATTGCACTCAGTGGAAGCGGTGCGCAATTGTGCCTACGCGCTGCGCAGCATCTTGCGTTATGTGGGCGTCAACTCCGGCAACCTCGAAAAAGGCTTGATGCGCATTGAGCCCAATATTTCCATCCGGCCAATCGGCAGCAGCGAATTCGGCACACGTGCCGAGATCAAGAACCTCAACAGTTTCCGCTCACTGGAGCGTGCTACTACTTATGAGTTAGCGCGCCAAGAGCAACTGGTCGAATCCGGCGGCCGCGTAGTGCAGCAGACGATGGGCTGGGATGATGCGCGTGGCACCACGCTGGCGCAGCGCTCAAAGGAAGTGGCCGAAGATTATCGCTACTTCCCTGAGCCTGACCTTCCACCGCTGGTGCTAGAGAAGGCCTGGGTGGAGAAGATTCGTAAATCCCTGCCCGAGCTACCGCATGCGCGCCGTGAGCGTTTTGTGGCCACGTTTGGCCTCAAGCCCTACGATGCCGATGTGATCGTGGCCGAGCGCGAAGTAGCTGACTTTTACGAGACGGCTGTAGCGGCGGCCAAAGTGGCAGACGCAAAGCTGATCGCTAATTGGCTCACCGGTGCCTTGTTCGGCTTGATGAACGAAGCTGGCACTGAGATAGGCGAGCTGCGCTTTGGGGCTAAGCAATTGACGGCGCTGTGCGACCAGATCGCGGGCGGCAAAGTGAACCCTGCCGGTGCGCGTGAAGTGCTCGGCGTGCTGTTCGCTGAAGGTGGCAGTCCGGCGAGCATTATCAAAGCGCGTGGTCTCCAGCAAATATCCAATACCGGTCAGTTGCGCTCCTGGGTGAGCGAAGTCATTGCCGCCAACCCGCAGCAGGTGGCTGGCTACCTGGCTGGCAACGCCCCGCTACTCAATTTTCTGTTTGGCCAAGTGATGCAAAAAGCGGGCGGCAAGGCTAACCCAGCCGCCGTGCGCAGTGAGCTGCAGGCGCAACTGGATGCAAGCGCGAAGTGACACAAAAAAAACGGTTCCATGAACTAGAAGGTGGCGCAACAATTAATGAGAAAAACATTTGTAGTAACAGTATTTAATGATGAAAAAAGCCAATGGTTGTTTGTATTGGATGACGATGTATTGGAGCTATTCAATTTTTGGGACGGAACGAGTATGAGATGTCATTTAGCGGCAATTGACAGCTTTGAATGGGAAGTTGACCGCAAAGGCAGATTCATACATCATGTTATTAAAAATCATCATGGGCGGTTAATTCTGAACAGCCTCCGTATATGGATTGCTCCCGAATTAGAAGCAGAAGCACGAGCCTTCTCCGCTTTGGTAATGGATGCTGCAAGGAAACATACACTTTAATCCGCAAGGCGAGGGTGTCACCGTGCGCGTTGAGAATGTGGCGGCAGGACCTGGTCGCTTAGTCAGTTGGTCGATTGGTCGACCAACTGACTAAGCGACTAACAAAGATCGCTCACTAAAAGATAGTAGAATTACAACCAGCCTTATGCTGACTGTCAGGATGAGAACAATATCGGCTGACCACAGAGGCACCCTTAGATTGCGGGCCGCCAGCGCCAAGCGCTGGAGCTGCCCGCATAGTTGTTTAAGCCAGGAGAGTGATGTCCGAAACAACCAACGCATTTAGCATTGCCCAGGCTCAATTTGATAACGTGGCCAAGCAGTTGCATCTGGATTCAGATGTGGCTGAACAGCTGCGTTGGCCGCGCCGTGAATTCAAGTTCCAAATTCCGGTGCGCATGGATGACGGCAGTCAGAAAGTCTTCTTTGGCTACCGTGTCCAGCATAATGAATCGCGTGGGCCCACAAAGGGTGGTATCCGTTTCCACCAATCGGAGACGATGGACACCGTGCGCGCCCTGGCGATGTGGATGACCTGGAAATGTGCAGTGGCGGACATTCCCCTGGGTGGTGGTAAGGGCGGCGTAGCTGTCGACTCCTCTTCGCTCTCCGTGCGCGAGAAGGAAAACTTGTGCCGCGGCTGGGTGGGCCAGATCCACCGCAACCTCGGCCCGCGCACCGACGTGCCCGCGCCGGATGTGGGCACCACGCCGCAGATGATGGGCTGGATGATGGACGAATACTCCAAGTTGGCCGGTGAGTACACGCCGGGCGTGATCACCGGCAAGCCAGTGGGCGGCGGCGGCTCCAAGGGCCGCAAAGAGGCCACGGGGTACGGTGTGATCTACAACGTGCGCGAAGCGATGAAGCACCTCAAGATCGACCCGAGCAAGACCACGGCGTCAATCCAGGGTTTTGGCAACGTGGCGCAGTTCGCTGGTCTCGGCTTCTCTGAGCTACTGGGCGGCAAAGTGGTTTGTGTTTCGTATTGGGACCGTGATGAGAAGGCTTCGCTCAGCGTGAGTAGCAAGAAGGGTTTGGACATCAACTTCTTGCAGAACATTACTGACGAGTATGGCACTATCAATAAAGCCAAGGCACAGGAAGCTGGATACACGATCAGCGATGGCGATGACTGGATCGCTCAAGATGCCGATGTGCTCATCCCTGCGGCGCTGGAAGGCCAGATCAACGCTGAGAGCGCCAAGAAGATCAGTGACACCGTCAAGATCGTGGCCGAAGGCGCCAATGGCCCCACCACACTGGAAGGTGACGAAGAGTTGGAGAAGCGCAATATCTTTGTCATCCCGGACTTCTTGTGCAACAGTGGCGGCGTCACCGTCTCGTACTTTGAGGGTGTGCAGAACGACATGAACTATTACTGGTCGCAGGAAGAAGTCATCCAGCGTTTGGACATGAAGATGACCGAAGCCTTCGGCAAGGTACTCAAGATGTCTGTAGGCGAGAAGGTCAAGATGCGTGATGCCGCCTACATGGTGGCGATCAGCTCAGTCGTGGAAGCGATGCAGTTGCGCGGCTGGCTGTAAGCAGCGAATGCAAGAAATCAAAAAGCGGGCCGAGAGGCCCGCTTTTTTCTTTACTACTCCATTGCATCGAAGACTTGTTTTGAAAGCTCCATCGATTCGATGATGCGACCAGCCGCCTGGTTAGAGTGAGCATAGAAACTATCCACATCACCATCTCGCAAGCTCTGTAAAGAGAGGATGGATAGGTCGATGGCTTCTACCAGGGCGCCGCGCGCTGGTTCGAGACACTCTGGAGTGTGAATGAACGCGGCGTCTTCTCTGCGCTTTTGCATGGCGGCGATCTCGGCGCCCAGATTCTGCATCAATGCAGCGTAAGCTGCTGGCTCTTGCCGCTCACTGGCGGCCGCTTTCATAGTGGCGATCGTAGCATCGTACATTGGCCCGCTCAGTAGGCTCCAGGCGCGCACATTGGGCGTGATACAGGCTGAGAAATCTGGCGCGGCGCACGCCGAGAGCAAAACGACGCATAGCAGCAGTAAGATGACCATTCTTTTCATAGAACCTCCCCACAATTGGCAGCAACATACATCCTAAAGGTATTTAGCGTTATACTCAACTATGCGAGGGTATGCCCTCGCGGAGTACCATTTTGCCTGAACACGGGAGGTTTACGCCCATGAAAGTCTCCGTCCCTCAAGAGAACCTGGCCCAGGGCCTTAATATAGTCTCTCGCGCCGTTTCTTCGCGCAATACCTACGCCGTTTTGTCAAATGTACTCATTTCTGCAGAGGATGGGCGTCTAAAACTGTCGGCAACCGACCGTGAGATGGGCATCACCTGCTGGATCAACGCCAAAATTAGCGAAGAAGGCGCAACCACGGTGCCGGCGCGCACCTTGATTGACCTGGTGTCCACCCTTCCCGGGGAAAATATCGAGCTGGATCTGGCGGTGCGCACGCAGACCCTGCACATCAAGGCTGGCCGCGCTAAAGCTGAGATCAAGGGCATCGATGCCCAAGAGTTTCCCCCAATGCCAGAGCCGGACAAAGCCAGCGGCATTGAATTGCCTGCTGGCGAATTGAAAGAAATGATCCAACAGGTGGTCTTTGCTGCCTCTAAAGATGATGCTCGCCCGGTGCTCACCGGTGTGCTCACCACAGTGGAAGGCAAGGACCTTAGCTTTGTGGCTGCAGATGGCTTCCGCCTCTCGATCCGCAAAGCCAAGTTGGCCGGCAAGAGCGAACAGAATATGCGCGCCATCATCCCGGCGCGTGCCCTGAGCGAGGTGGCGCGCATCGCCACGGATGATAAAGACGTGGTGAGCATGGTGATGCCCGCTGGCCGCGGCCAGGTCATCTTCAGCATGAAGAATGCAGAGCTGCGCTGCCAATTGGTGGAAGGCGCCTTTCCCGAGATCCAGCAGATCGTGCCTACGGGTTTCAAGACGCGCACCGTGGTGGCGACGGACGCCTTCTTGAAGGCGGCTCGCCAGGCCGAGATCTTTGCTCGCGAAAGCTCGCACATCACTCGCTTGGACATCAAACCGGGCGAGGGCAACTCGCCGGGTGTAGTGGACATCTCGGCCACGGCGGAGGAGACGGGCTCCAACGACAGCAAGGTGGATGCCACGGTGGAAGGCGGCTCGGTCTTGATCGCCTTCAATGTGCGCTACCTGCGTGAGGCGCTGGAGGCCATGAAGGCGCCCAATGTGGCCCTCGAGACGACGGCCCCGGCTGCCCCGGGCGTCTTGCGCCCTATGGGGAACGATGATTTTCTGCATGTAATCATGCCCATGCATCTGGGCAAGTAAGCTTTCAACGTTTTACAATCTAGTTCACAAGGTTGCCGCATCGCGCACGCGTGAGCGGCTTTTTTGAAATTATGACGCTGCCACTCAACTCGATTGACCCGGCGTATCGCATCTACCTCACGCTGGCTCAATACCCCACGCTGCGCCGGCGCATCCGCACCAAGATGCGCAATGAGCTGTTTAAGCGCGGCATCCTCCCGACTGAAGTATTTGAGGAGATGGTGCGCCAACAGGCCATCGATTCGCAGCAGCGCGAGGGCCTTCTGGATGCGATCGGGGATGAGGCGCCGGAAGAGTGGAAGCTGCGCCTGGATATTGTGCGCGACCAGTTGACCGATGTCAGCTTTGCCAACAACCTGCCCTTCGAGATATTTGAAGACCTGGTGAAAGAGATCCTGGCCGAACGTGGCGCCGAGAGCGAAGACCTGCTGCGCACCTTCAATCCGGAGTTGGCCTCGCAGGAGGCACTCTTTGAGCAGGCTATGGCGATTTCGCGCATGGCGCCGGAGCAACGCCGCCGCCACGACGCGCGCGAGCGCGAGATCAAAGTGGTGCTGCTCAAATCCATGATCTCAGACCAGCTGGCGTACATCAATATCGCCAAAGATTGGTTCACGCTGGATGACCTGCTGGAGATTCGCCGTTACAAGATCGGCAAGGGTAAGGTGGGGGGTAAGGCGGCGGGTATGCTGCTGGCGCTGCGCATCCTGCAGGCTGTGGCCGAAGAAGACATCGTCCAGAATGTAGACATTCCTGACTCTTATTTCCTGGGTGCGGATGTCATGTACGCTTTCATGTCTAACAACGGCATGATGCACTGGGCCGACCAGAAATACAAAGACGAAGACCAGATCCGCGATGAGCACGAGCAGATCAAACAAGAATATGCCGAAGGTGAATTCCCCGAGGATATTCTGACCGAGCTCTCGGGCATGCTGGAGAAGATCGGCGGTGCGCCCATCATTGTGCGCTCCAGTAGTTTGCTCGAAGATAATTTTGGTTCTTCCTTCGCGGGTAAATACGCCAGCTTCTTCTGCCCTAACCAGGGTACGCATGCCGAGAATCTGCGCGCCCTAACCCAGGCGATTGCCGCGGTGTATGCCAGCGCCCTCAACCCGGATGCGCTGCTCTACCGCCGCTCGCACGGGCTGGAAGATTACGATGAGCGTCTGGCCGTCTTGATCCAGGTGGTGCAGGGCGAGGCGTATGGCCGTTATTACTTTCCGCATTTTGCCGGCGTAGCCTTCAGCCGCAATCTCTTCCGCTGGTCTCCGCAGATTAAACGCAACGACGGTTTTGTGCGCCTGGTGGCGGGTATGGGCACGCGGGCGGTGGACCATGTGGGCAATGACTACCCGCGCCTGGTGGCGCTCAGCCACCCGGAGCTGCGCGCCCAGAAGGACCCGCGCGATATCAATATTTACTCACAGCACCTTATGGATGTGATCGACCTGGAAGACAATGAGTTCAAGACCTTGCCCTTTATGGAAGTGTTGGATGGTCGTTATCCGCATCTGCGGCTGGCGGCCTCCCTATACCGAGACGGGGACCTCTCTCCGATTCGTTCTACAGTAGGGGCCAAGGGTCAGTTAGTACTGACATTTGATGGGGTGATACGCAATACGCCCTTTGCCGAGCGCATGCGCCGGATGTTGGCTCATTTGGAAAAGAGATACAGCTCGCCGGTGGATATGGAATTCACCTTGCGCATGCACGAGCGCGACGGTAAGCCCGAAATTGAGTTATTTATTCTGCAGTGCCGCCCGCAAAGCCACCTGAATGAGGTGGCGGTGCGCCTACCGGAGTTGATGGACAAGCAGCGCATTGTCTTTTCTACCAGCAAGGTGGCGCCGCACGGCCGAGCAACCGGCATCCGCTACATGCTGTTCGTGACACCGGAAGGCTATTACGGCCTGCCCAGCTCTGAAGCACGCGGCGAACTGACGCGTGCCATCAGCAAGATCAACAAAGTGCTGGAGGGCGAGGAGTTTGTCTGCGTTGGCCCCGGCCGCTGGGGCACCAGTACGCCGGACCTGGGCGTGAGTGTGAGCTACGCGGATATTTACAACACGCGCGCACTGGTGGAGATCACTGGCCAGGGTGTGGGCACTGCGCCAGAACCTTCGTATGGCACACATTTCTTTCAGGATCTGATCGAATCGCGCATCTATCCACTGGCTGTGCACCTGGATGATGCCGATGCGATCTTTAACAAAACCTTCTTTTACGACAGCCCCAATCATTTAACGGATTGGGCGCCTGAGTTGGATGGCTTGCAGAACACTTTGCGGCTCATCCACGTTGATGATATAGCCCCCGGCCATGTGGTGGAGCTTATAATGGACTCTGAAGCGGGCCGGGCAGTGGCATTTTTGGAAGAGGAGAGCAAGAGCGAATGAAGCATTTTGTGGCGGTGGCGGGGAATATTGGCGTTGGAAAATCCACCTTAGTGGGGAAGCTAGCCACACACTTGCAATGGAACCCTTATTACGAACCTGTTGCTGAGAACCCGTATCTGGAAGATTTTTACTCCAATATGCGCGCCTGGGCATTTCAATCGCAGGTGTTCTTTTTGCGGCACCGCCTAAGCATGCATCTGGATCTGCTCGCAGACCCCATCTCTGTCATCCAAGACCGCTCAGTCTATGAAGACGCCGAGATCTTTGCCAAGAACTTGTTTCTCTCTGGCCAAATGGATGAGCGCGATTACACCTCGTACCGCAACCTGTACAAGCTGCTGTGTGACCTGCTGCGCCCGCCCGATCTGGTGATCTACCTGCGCGCCTCTGTGCCCACCCTGCAGCGCCGCATTGCGCAACGTGGCCGCGACTTTGAAGCCAAGATCAGCACGGAGTATCTTGAGCAGCTCAACGGCTTGTACGAAGATTGGGTGACCAACTTCACGTTGTGCCCGGTGCTCACGGTGCCCACCGACAAAATGAACTTTGTGGCGCATGATGGCTTGATCGAGCTGGTCAAGCTGAAGATGAGTGAAAAGCTGATGGGCAAAGAGGAGGTCGTCTTCCTGCCGGAAGAAGTTGAGACCTTTGCCAGCTACTCGTTACATTCGTAACTTGGAAACATAGAGAATAAAAACGCCGCTAGTCAGCGGCGTTTTTTGATTCAAGCACAGCCTCGTGGCACTCAATCACCAGCTTGATGGCAGTGCGCACTTTGCCGTCAATTTCCACGTCCGCAAATTCCGGTGTGCAGAAGATGGTGTAGCCATCTTCTTGCAGGTATCCACGTGCCAGCACCATGGCTTTGATCGCCTGGTTTACGGCGCCTGCGCCAATGGCTTGTACCTCTGCTCGCTTATGTTCTCGAAACACGCCTGCGATAGCGCCAGCCACCGCAGATGTACGAGATGCACCAGACACTTTGATAACGTCCATTTTGGCCCTTCACGCGCCGTCAGGCCGAGAGCATTGGAAAGCGTCAACTAACGGCGCGCCCTCATTTCTGATGATACAGGAATATACAGGTACCGGCAACCAACCCCGCGATCGGCTAGTGTAAAAAAGCACATGTGCTGCGTGATACACTGCGCAGCATGGACGAAAAGGCGTTGAATACGCTGGAATTTCCCAAGGTGCTTGAACGCCTGGCGCAGCACACCGCCTTTACGGTGTCGCACGAACGCGCCGTGGCCTTGCGCCCGGCAGGCGACATCGACGCGGCGCGCACCTTGCTGGCAGAGACCAGCGAAGCACGCGCCTTGTTGGCAGACCAGCCCACCCTGGGGGTGGGCGGCGCGCGCGATGTGCGCCCCGCCCTGGGCAATGCCCGGCGCGGCATGGCGCTTACCGCGCCCGAGCTGCTGGATATCAAGGGCACGCTGGTGGCGGCGCGCACGCTGGTGCGCCAGCTACAGGACGCCGAAGCCAGTTACCCCCTACTGGCTGCGCTGGGGGCGCAGTTGCCGCAGCCCAGCGGCGTGGTGGATGCCATCACCAAGGCGATCTCAGAGCGCGGCCAGGTTCTGGATCATGCGTCTGAGCGGCTGGCAGAGATCCGCCGTGAACTGAACATTGCCCATGAGCGGCTGTTGAGCCGCATGCAAAAGATGCTGAGCAGCGAACCGTATAGCAAGGCGTTGCAGGAGCCGATCTTTACCCAGCGTGATGGGCGCTATGTGCTGCCCATCCGCGCAGAAGAGCGCAGCCGCGTCAAAGGCATCGTGCATGACCAATCGGCTAGCGGGGCTACGTTGTTCATTGAGCCGCTGGGTGTGGTGGAGCTCAACAATACCTGGCGGGAGCTGCAACTGGCCGAGCGCGAAGAGGAGCGCCGCATCCTGCTGGCGTTGACCGCACTGGTGCAATCGCAGGCGGATGAGATCGGCGCGGCGCTGGAGGGTCTGGCCATGCTGGACCTCGTGTTTGCGCGCGCCAAGTATGCCGAGCAGTTGCGCGCCCATGCGCCCGAACTGCTGCCCCTGCACCCGCATGCAGACGGGCCGCACCCGGGTGTGACCCTGCGCCTGTTCGAGGCACGCCACCCACTGCTGGCTACGGAGAAGGTCGTTTCGTCTGATATTGAGCTGTTCCCAGAGAATTACTGCCTGGTCATCACTGGCCCGAATACGGGCGGCAAAACCGTCACGCTCAAGACTGTGGGTCTGCTGGCGCTGATGGGGCAGAGCGGCTTGCACATTCCGGCCGCCGCTGGCAGCCAACTTTCATTTTTTGAGTCCGTGTATGCAGATATTGGCGATGAGCAATCGATCGAGCAGTCGCTCTCCACGTTTTCTGGCCATATCACCAACATTGTCAGCATACTGAAGCAGGCTGACCAACGTTCGTTGGTTATTTTTGATGAGTTGGGCGCCGGTACCGACCCGCAGGAAGGTGCCGCCCTGGCGCGGGCGTTGTTGGATCATCTGGTGCGGCGTGGCATCACAACGTTGGTGGCCACCCACTATCCAGAGCTCAAAGTGTATGCCCAGGGGACCAAGGGCGTGGTGAATGCCAGTGTGGAGTTTGACCTCAAAACGCTGGCGCCGACGTATCACCTGACCGTGGGTTTGCCGGGGCGCTCGAACGCGCTGGCGATTGCCAAGCGATTGGGCCTGAGCGAAGACGTATTGGAGCAGGCGCGCAGCGGTATTGACCCGGCGGACTTGAAGGCTGAGGATCTACTGGACGATATTCACCGCGAGCGCGAACGCGCCCGCCAGGCGCACGAGCGCGCCGCCGAAGCTGAAAAGGCGGCGGATGAATTGCGCACGGAGTTGGCTGAGCGGCTGGAACACATTGAAGACGAGCGCGTGCAGCTTTTGGAGGCGGCGCGCCAACAAGCCAAGCAGGAACTGGACGCGCTCAAGACGCAGGCCGGGCGTCTGCGTGCTGACCTGGCGCGTGAACGCCAGCCGCTGGCCAAAGTGCAAGCCGTCAAGCAGGCCATCGAAGCGCTGGAAGAGACGGTGGAAGAGCCGGTAGAGCGCCGCGCTGTGCCCGAATCGGCTCCCAACCGCCCGCTGCGTTTGGGCGACAGCGTGCGCGTGCGCAGCCTGGGGGCGCGCGGCGTAGTGATCGGGCTGAGCGAAGAAGAGGTCGAGGTGCAGGTGGGTGCGCTGCGGGCGCGTGCTCGTTATACCGACTTGGAGCTGCTGAACGAGAAGGCCGCCGAGGCGCCGGATGATTGGCATGGCGCCGTTCGACTGCCGGACGCTGTGCCTAGCGAGATCTCGTTGCGCGGTATGCGCTTTGAGGACGCTTACAGCAGGCTGGATGCGTACTTGGACTCGGCCTACGCCTCCGGGTTGCGCTCGGCGCGCGTCATTCACGGTAAGGGTACGGGCACACTGCGTGAGATGGCGCGTGACATGCTACGCAAACGCGAGTATGTGGAGCGCTACAACTTCGCCGAATCGCACGAGGGCGGCGAAGGCGTGACCATTGCCTATTTCAGATAAGCGTGCAGCAAAAGTCTATAATTCAGGCATGGACTCTCTGGCCAGCCGTATAGACCCCAACTCCCCTGAATTCAAGAGCAACACACAACATCATCGTGCCCTGGCGGAGGCTTTGCGCGCCAAGTTGGCCGCAGTGCATGCCGGCGGCGGTGCGGAGGCGCGGGCGCGGCATGAGCAGCGCGGCAAGCTATTCGTGCGCGAGCGCATTGAGCGCTTGCTGGATGCCGGCTCCCCGTTTCTGGAGCTCTCTGCATTGGCAGCGGAGGGCATATACGATGGTGACGCGCCGGGGGCAGGCATCGTGGCTGGCATCGGCCGCGTGGCGGGGCGCGAAGTCATGATCGTGGCCAACGATGCCACCGTCAAAGGTGGCTCGTACTACCCGCTCACCGTCACCAAGCATCTGCGCGCTCAGCAGATCGCCATGCAGAACCATTTGCCGTGCTTGTATCTGGTCGATTCAGGCGGGGCGTTCCTGCCGATGCAAGACCAGGTGTTCCCCGGTGAGCAGCACTTCGGGCGCATCTTCTACAACCAGGCGCAAATGAGCGCCAAAGGTGTCCCGCAGATTGCAGCGGTGATGGGCTCGTGCACAGCGGGCGGTGCGTATGTGCCCGCCATGAGTGACGAAGCCATTATCGTCAAAGGCACGGGCACAATCTTTCTGGGCGGCCCGCCGCTGGTGAAAGCGGCGACGGGTGAGGACGTGAGCGCCGAAGATTTGGGCGGCGCCGATGTGCACACGCGCCTCTCCGGCGTGGCCGATCATTTCGCCGAAGATGATGAACACGCCATCGAGATCCTGCGCCAGATCGTAGAGACATTACCTGACCGCAGCGCGTTGCAAGTACCGGCCAGCGCGCCAGAGGAGCCGTTGTATGCGGCGGAGGAGTTGTATGGCGTGCTGCCCACCTCCTTTCGCGAGAGCTATGACGTGCGCGAAGTGATCGCCCGCCTGGTGGATGGCAGCCGCTTCCGCGAGTTCAAGGCGCGCTACGGCGAGACGCTGGTGTGCGGCTTCGCACGTATTCATGGCTACCCGGTAGGCATCCTCGGCAACAATGGCGTGTTGTTCAGTGAGAGCGCTCTGAAGGGCGCACACTTTATTGAGCTGTGTGAGCAGCGCGGTATTCCTCTGTTGTTCCTGCAAAATATCACCGGCTTCATGGTCGGCCGAGAGTACGAGGCTGGCGGGATTGCCAAGGACGGCGCCAAGATGGTGCACGCTGTGGCCACCGCCACAGTGCCTAAGCTGACCGTCATCATCGGCGGGTCGTTTGGCGCGGGCAACTACGGTATGGCCGGGCGTGCTTACGATGCGCGCTTCTTGTGGATGTGGCCCAATGCGCGCATCAGCGTGATGGGTGGCGAACAGGCGGCCAACGTAATGCTGACCATTAAGCAGGACCAGCTGGCCCGCGAGGGTAAGCCCGCACTCACGGAACCAGAGGCGGCCGCGCTCAAGCAGCCGATCCTTGACAAGTATGAGCATGAGGGCCATCCGTATTACTCCACGGCGCGTTTGTGGGACGATGGCATCTTGGATCCTGCGGACACACGCACCGTACTGGGTTTGGCGCTCTCGGTGGTGCTCAAGGCGCCGCGCACGGGCGAAGGCTTCGGCGTGTTCAGGATGTAGGTAATTATGGAAGAGAACGAAATAAAAAACAGATTTGAAGCTGCCTTAAACGAGTTCCTGACAGAGGATTTGGATTTACTTACTAGAAATGTGAACGAGAGGTCATTAACCCACAGACTGGCACTCTATCTCGAAAAGCAATTTCAAGGATGGCATATTGACTGTGAGTACAACCGGAATGGTTATCAGCCGAAGGAAATCAACATATTGCCTCAGAATGCCTCAACCTCAGATACAGAAGGTCGCAGCGTTTTTCCCGATATTATTGTCCACCAGCGTGGACACAATGATAAAAATCTTCTCGTTGTCGAAGTCAAAAAATCAACTGGAACAAAGGCATCTTTTGAGTACGACAGGAACAAAATCAGAGCCTTCCGTGACAGCGAAGTTTATAGATATCAAGTTGGTTGCTTTTTGGTGTTCAGTGTAGGAGCTGATGCTGGGGCTGACCTGGAGTGGATTTAGCGCCTGTTTACCAGTCGCCTGCGTAACCGATCTCATAGGGTTTGGCGGCACGCTCAACCAGGAAGCGCTGCAACTCTACTAACTGACGTTGGTGCAGGCCGTCATGCGCAACCCAGGCGGCAAACATATCCCCGGCGCGCATGCTGCCGAACTGCGATGTGTGAGTGATGTCCCAATCCACATCGCCCAGGGATTCCAGCCAGGCGATGGAAGCGGCGCGCTCACGCAGAAAATTCTCAAGTGAAGGACCAAGCTCGCGTTCGTTATACTTGCGTTCTACGATCCAGGCTTGCGGGTCGATGCGCTCCCATTCTTTGCCTTGTGGTGCAAGGATAAAATCCAAATGTGAGCGGAAGTCTTGGATTTCCTCATCCACAAGGTGATTGATGACCTCGAGCACTGACCAGTCATCTGGAGTTGGCCGCAGCCGCGCCTCTTCTAAAGAAATGCCTTCCAGGAGACTTGCAATACGTTGCGGCGTTGCTTTCCATTGAGCCATCAGGAAATGAATATCCATCACCACCTCCAACCACAAAGATTATTGCACGGAACCCATGAATCTGAGCCTGCCGTTCTCTAGTGTGCTTATCGCCAACCGCGGCGAGATCGCCGTGCGCATTGCCCAGGCTTGCAAGAAGCTCGGCCTGCCCAGCGTGGCCGTGTACTCTGAGGCGGATGCCGGCGCCTTGCACACGCAGGTGGCCGACGAGGCCGTGTCCATCGGCCCAGCCGCGGCGCGCCAATCGTACCTCGATGTGGCCGCAGTGCTGCGCGGCGCGCAGCAGACGGGCGCTGGCGCCGTGCATCCCGGCTACGGTTTCCTGGCAGAGAATGCTGAATTTGCCCAGGCGGTGCTGGACGCAGGCCTTGTGTGGGTCGGCCCGCCGCCTGCAGCCATGCGCGCCATGGGGGACAAGGCGCGGGCGCGTGAGCTGATGTTGCAGGCGGGCGTCCCGGTGTTGCCCGGTTACCAGGGTCCAGACAGCCAGGCCGAGTTGGAAGCGGCCGCGGCCAAGCTAGGCTACCCACTGCTGGTAAAGGCGGCCGCGGGTGGCGGCGGTGTAGGGCAGCGAGTGGTGCACGCGGGCGCCGAGCTGGCTGAGGCGATCGCCGCGGCGCGCCGCGAGGCTGCCAGCGCCTTTGGTGACGAGCGTCTGATGCTGGAGAAGTATCTGGCGACCGCGCGCCATGTGGAGGTGCAGGTGCTGGGTGACCAGCACGGCAAACTACTGCACTTGTTTGAGCGCGAGTGCTCGCTGCAGCGCCGCCGCCAGAAGGTAGTGGAGGAAACGCCATCGCCTTTATTGGATGAGGGGCTGCGTGCCGCCATGTGCCAGGCGGCCGTGGACGCCGCCGCGGCGGTTGATTACACCAATGCGGGCACCGTAGAGTTTTTGGTCGACCCTGTGACGCGTGAATTCTATTTTCTCGAAATGAACACCCGTTTGCAAGTGGAGCATCCTGTAACCGAGCTCATCACGGGTGTAGATATTGTCGAGTGGCAGCTGCGTATTGCGGCGGGGGAGCCGCTGGTTTTGGAGCAGTCTGAGTTGGCGCAGCGCGGCCATGCCATCGAGTGCCGCATTTATGCTGAGGATCCCGCGGCCAGCTTCCTGCCGCAGGCGGGCGAGGTGCTGCGCTTGCAGTGGCCCAGCCTGGCGCGTGTGGATGCTGGCATTGCTGAGGGTTCGCAGGTAACCGTGCACTACGACCCCATGCTGGCCAAACTCAGTGTGCACGCCGCAGACCGCAGCGCGGCCATCGTGGCCATGCGATCTGCGTTGGCCGAAACTGTGCTACTGGGCGTGGGCAACAACATAGATTTTTTGCAAGCCGTGTTGGCCGACCCCGCGGTAGCCGCAGGTGACTTTGATACACAAACCATCGAACGTGCCTTTGCTGGCTGGCAGCCAGCGGCCGAGCTGCCTATTGAGGTGCTATTGGCGGCCGCCGTGTTGGAGTTGCAACCTGCCGCGGCGGAGCAAGCCAGCGCTGCCAGTGCAGACCCGTATTCCCCTTGGGCGAGTGGCAGCCGCTTCCGTATGGGTGGTGGGCAATGAAGTTCCATTACAGCTACCGCGGGCAAACCTATGCAATTGAATTGCAGTCTCAAGATGAGCATGTACAGGCTGTGATCAATGACCAGCGTGTAGAAGCAGATATACAGTACGGCCAGCCCTTGCAACTCAGCATGGCTGGCCAGCCTGTGCAGATAGCCTGGGCCAAGGATGGCCGCAACCTATGGCTGCATGTAGGCGGGCGCAGCTACCACCTGCAGCGCACAGCGGGCGGCCGCTCCGGCGGCCAGGCAGCGGGCGCCGAACGCAGCCTGCGCGCGCCGATGCCCGGCCAAGTGCGCAAGGTCCTGGTGCAGCCCGGCCAGCTGGTTGCTGCTGGCGCCGTTTTGGTGTTACTGGAGGCCATGAAAATGGAAGTACGCATCACCGCCGGGCAGCCTGCAAAAGTGGCGCAAGTCGCCGTTTCTGAAGGCCAGAGCGTGGATAAAGACCAACTTCTCGTGGAATTGGAGCCAGCCGATGGCAGGTAAATATTACGAAGAGCTTGAAGTGGGCCAGCGTTTTATGCACGGCGCCACGCGCACGATCACTGAAACCGACAATGTGCTCTTCAGCGGCCTGACGATGAACACCCAACCGCTGCATATGGACGAAGAGTTTGCCAAACGCACTGCATTTGGCCAGCGCATTGTCAATGGCATATTCACCTTTGGCGTCGTGGTGGGTATCACCGTGGCTGAGCTCACTGAGGGCACCATTGTGGCCAACCTGGGATACGAGAAGGTCAACCACCCGAACCCAGTCTTTGCCGGCGATACGATCCGGGTGGAGACTGAAGTACTCGAAAAGCGCCCCTCGGCCAGCAAGCCCGACCGCGGCGTGGTGCGCCTGCGCCACACCGGCTATAAGCAGAACGACGATGTGGTGGTGGAGATCGAGCGCGCTGTAATGTTCCTGAAGCGAGAGGCGGCTTAAATGCGAACGCGACGAACCCTGTTATATGTGCCGGGGAGCGACTGGCGCAAAATGGAGAAAGCCGCCAGCTTAGGTGCCGATTGTGTGTGCTTGGACCTGGAAGATGGCGTGGCGCCCAGCAGCAAAACTGAAGCACGCCTACTCATCAGCAAAGCGCTCAGTGAGTTGGACTTTGGACGCAGTGAGCGTTTGCTGCGCGTGAACTCAGCCGATAGTGGTTTGCAGGCGGAAGACTTGCGATTAGCAGGCCACCCAAGCTTGCAGGGGCTTGTGCTGCCCAAAGCCGGCAGTGCCGCGGATGTGCAGGCGGTGGGCCACGTTTTGTTACGCGCAGAACAGGAGCGCAACCTCCCTCCCAATACACTGAGCTTGCTGACCCAGATCGAAAGCGCCATGGGGCTTGTGAACTTGAAGGAGATCGCCAGCGCAGACCCGCACCTGGTGGCGCTGGTCTTTGGCTCAGAAGATTTTGCCAGCGATGTTGGTGCTATCCGCACGCCCCAAGCAGATGAGATCTTTTATGCACGCAGCGCAGTAGCCATCCACGCTGCGGCGTTTGGCTTGCAAGCCATCGATATGCTGCACGTCAACTTCAAAGACGCCGCCGGGCTGAGCCAGCTGGCGGCCCAGGGCGCACGGCTGGGTTACAGCGGGATGCAGATCGTGCATCCAGACCAGATCGCACCGGTGGTGGCTGCATTCACTCCCAGTGCCGAAGAAGTGGCCTGGGCGCAGCGCGTAGTGGATGGCTACGAGCAGCACGCTGCCGAAGGCCGCGGCGCCTTTGCTCTAGATGGCAAGATGATCGATATGCCGTTGGTAAAGGCGGCGCGGCGGGTGCTGGCCCGCGCGGGATATTAGACAAAAAAAGAGGTCGGAGCAATCCGACCTCTTTTTTTTGATGTGTGCAGGTTAGCGCTTCTTGCGTTTGGCCGCAGGTTTGGCGGGCGTGCGCCCGGCGGCGCGGCGCCGGCGCAGCCAGCGCACCAGCAGGTAGATGGGCAGGCCAAGCACCAGCAGGATGGGCAGCACATAAAGCGCCAACCAGATCACTGTGTTGATGATACCTTGCAGCGCGCTTACCAAAGCCTGGATGGCGTCTTTGGCTACGCCAACCGGCTCCCAGCCACCAATGGTGATGGGCTGCACGGCCTGGCTGGCGGTGAGCTCCACGCTGATGGCAGACAGGGCGGCAGACTCTTCGTAGTATTTGATCTGGCCCTTGAGCACTTCGATCTGCTCAGTGATGGCGTTGAGCTGGTTGAAGGCCGCCAGAATATCTTCAGATTCGATGGCATCTTGCATGATCTGGCGCAGCAGCACCTCAGCATCTTGCAGGTTGCGCAGGCGGGACTGCAGGTCAGTGTATTGTGCGGTAACGTCTTGGCCAGACAGGTTCTTGCTCAGCACCGTGTTGGCGTCAGCTTCGATCAGCTCCAGGGCTTCCTGTAAGCGTTCGGCTGGCACGCGGATGGTGATGCTGCCCGAAGGCGCCTGCAAACCGTTGCTGAGTGTGCGCTGGTAGAGGTACGAGTCGACCACAAAGCCGCCAAAACGCTCTGCCATCTGGGTGATGGACTGCATGGTCAGGTCGGGCTGATCGACCACTACTGAGATACTGGCATTTTGGATGACCAGGCGCTCTGCGTTGGTGTTCGGGGCGCTGGCGATGCTGCTTCCGCCTCCGAAACTGCTACTGGTGTCATAGGCCATTTCTTCCATGACCTGGGGAGCTGCGCCCATCGGCGCCTCAATGTACGCGCCACCACGGTCAAAATCCATTGCGGGGGCGGCCGCGCCGCAGGCGCCCAGCGCCAGGGCAACAATCAGGGCTATAGGTAACAAAAGGGCTCGAGTTTTCATCGTTTCTCCTTTGAAAATCCTTCCACCCCTATAACGCACGAGCATGCGCAAAAGTTCCGTTACCAACCACCCTCCAGGCGGTTGATATGGCGCCCTGGCAGGCCGGCGGCTTGCATGCGGCTCTGCACCTCGGCGATAGCATACGGTACGCGGAACTGCTGCCAGGTGGAGTGCTCTGGGTCAAAGATGACGTAGGCGGCGCGCGGATCACGATCGCGCGGTTGGCCTACCGAGCCGGGGTTGGCAATGCAGCGCGCTTCCAAAGTGAACTCGCTGCCAGCATCGGGAATTTGCAGGTTGATCGCCACGCCGTGTTCAATGAACAAGACGGGCACATGGGTGTGGCCTACAAAGCACAGCTGGGTATCAAAGAACGCAAAATTCTCGAGAGCGGAGTAGCTGTCCAGTAAATACTCCAGTACGGGTTGGCGCGGGCTGGCGTGTGCCAGGGTCACATCCCGCTCGCGGCGCATAGGCGTCAGCGAGCGCAGGAAGTTGAGCGAGTCTGGTGTGAGGATGCCATGCAGCCACTCTATGGACACACGCGCCTCATGGTTAAAGCTTTCCAGCGGCAACTCGCCAATGGCAGCGGCATCATGATTGCCCTGCAAACACACTAAATTCGGCAGACTGCTCAACCGAGCGATACATTCATTGGGGTCTGGCCCGTAACCGACCACATCACCCAGGCACCACACAGCATCCACAGCGCCAGCATCCGCCAAAGCGGCTTCAAGCGCGGTGAGATTGGCGTGGATATCGCTAATGACCAGGATGCGCATGCAAGTTACGGCTTTACGTCTAGGTTGCTGGGCAGGAAGGCGCCAGGCAGCAGTTCGTTCACAGTGGATTCTTGCAGGATCTCGCCTGCTTCGTTGGCCAGTAGCACCGTCGCCTGCAGGGCGAACTCGGCCAGCACCTGGCGGCACGAGCCGCACGGCGAACCACCATCGCGCGTCACCACGGCGATGGAGTCAAAATCGCGCTCACCCTGCATGATGGCGGTGAACACGGCGACGCGTTCGGCACAGATGGAATCAGGGTAGGCAGCGTTCTCAATGTTGGCGCCCAGATAGACCTTGCCTGCTTTGGTGCGCAACGCTGCGCCGACGCGATAGTTTGAATAGGGTGCATAGGCTGCTTGCTGTGCCTGGTGGGCAGCCTTGACCAGCTCATTCTTCGGCATTGTGTTCCTTCTCTGCTGTGGTCTCATCCGCTTCAGCGCGCAGGGCGCGCACGCGGCGGACGCGCCGCCCGCTGATCAATTCTACAGTGAGCAGCACACCATCTTGCTTGAGTTGCTCGCCGGCGCGCGGCAAACGACCCAGCTCGCTGAACAAGAAGCCGCCCAGCGTATCTGCATTCTCGGTGCTCAAGTCACTTTGCATGATTTCATTGAACTCCGCCAGTGGAATGCGACCATGAAAAATGTATTCGCTGTCCGTCACTCTCTGGGCGATCTGCTCTTCACCCAGGTCGTACTCGTCCTGGATCTCGCCCACGATCTCTTCCATTACATCTTCCAGCGTTACCAGGCCGGCCACACCGCCATATTCGTCAACGACGATCGCCATGTGGATGCGCATACCCTGCATTTCGGGCAGCAGCTCATCCAGCGTCTTGGATTCTGGCACGATGTAGGGGCGGCGGATCAGATCTTGCAGGGTCTTGTATTGCTCTTCGCCCCGCCAAACTTTGAGAATGTCCTTAATGTACAGCAGGCCGAGCACATTGTCGATGGAATCCTTGTAGATCGGAATGCGCGAGTAACCTGAATCAATAATGGCATCGCGCGCTTGCTCAATGGTTGTATCCACTTCCAGCGCGAAGATGTCAATGCGCGGCACCATGATCTCGCGTACCAGCGTGTCACCAAACTCCACGATGGACATGATCATCTCATGTTCGTCTTCTTCCAGCACGCCTTGCTGCTCGCTGGCATCTACAAAAGATTTCAACTCATCTTCAGTGATGCTTTCCAGGTCTGCCACACTCTGGCCGCGTGAGGTCAGGCGTGTGAGCAGGAAGATCATCGGCGACATGAGCGTGTTGACCACGCGGGCCACGCCGCTGAGACGCAAGGACCAGCGCTCTGGGTCTTGCAGCACGTGGCGCTCTACAAAGAATTCTGCCAGCCAGATTATGAAACCAACAGCAACCAACGAACCAAGATTGATGGCAGAAGCGCTGCCTTGGGAGGTGGGGATGAGGAAATCCAGCACCAGCCCGGCCATCAGGAAGCGCAACAAGGCCAGCGCTAGTTGAAGAGCATCTCTCAGGTTTTGGCGGTGCTTTAACAGGTCCAGCGTGCGGGCAGCCTTTTTGCCGGCCTCGTCTTCAAGCGATACAAGGCGGGTTTGGCGCACATTGATGATGCTCGCACGCGTGGCGGTGACCAGGAGGTCAAAGATCAGTAATAGGGTGAGAACAATAATGAGCGGACTAATCAGAACCTTCCAGTTTGCGGATGGCGCGGGCCGGAACGCCCGCCACCACGGTATTTGCAGGGACATCTTTGGTGACTACGGCGCCCGCCCCGGTACGGGCGCCTTTGCCGATGTGTAGCGGGGCAACGAGCATGGTGTCACTGCCGATGAAGACGCCATCTTCGATCACAGTGGGGTTCTTATTCTTCCCATCGTAGTTGGCAGTGATGGTACCGGCGCCGATATTGACGTCTTTGCCGATGGTGGCGTCGCCAATGTAAGAGAAGTGCCCCATCTTGACGCCTGCTGCCAGGCGTGAATTCTTGATCTCGCCAAAGTTACCCATATGCACACCGTCGCCCAGTTCGGCGCCTTTGCGCAGATGCGCAAACGGGCCGATGTCCACGTGATTCTCGATGATGGCGTGCTCCACCACGGCAGCCTGAATTTGGCAGTGGTTGCCGACCCGGCTATGGTGGATGGAGGTGTTGGGGCCAATCGTGCAGTCTTCGCCGATCTGGGTGCCAGCCAGCAGCATCGTATTGGGCAGGATGGTGGTGTCCTGCCCGATGGTGACGCCTGGCTCGATGTATGTGGTGAGTGGGTCCTGGATGGTGACACCGGCCAGCATCCAGTGGCGGTTGATGCGCTGGCGCAGGGCAAACTCGGCCTCGGCCAAGTGCTCGCGCGTGTTGATGCCGATCGCCTCCGTGGCATCCTGTAGCTCCACGGTGTGGATCGGCTTGCCCTGGCTCACGGCAATTGCGAGTAGATCAGTGAGGTAATACTCACCTTTTTTGGCAGAGGGTTTAAGTTGCGGCAAGGCCGACCATAGCCACTCAGCGTCGAAGCAGTAAGTGCCGACATTCAGTTCACCGATCAGGAGTTGTTCGGGGGTTGCCTCGGCCTCTTCGATGATGGCTACCGGCTTCCCTTCGATACGGTGAATGCGCCCAAACCCACGGGCATTTTTCTGTATCAGGGTAAGCAGCGTAATAGTGGCCTTGCTTTGAGCGTGGGCTTCTACCAGGGCTGCCAGGCTCTCGCCGGTGAGCAAGGGCAGGTCTGCATTGGAGACCAGCACCTGGCCTGCTTTGCCTGCTAGCAGGGCTTGCGCCTGCATCACCGCATGCCCGGTGCCGTTTTGTTCCAGCTGCTCCACATACTCGGCCTGCTCGCCGACTTCAGCGCGGATGGCTTCGGCTTGATGGCCGATGACCAGTACCGGCAGCGGATCGCCAGCTTGGCGCGCCGCATCCAGTGCGTAGTGCACCATGGGCTTGCCGCCAATAGGATGCAGGATTTTGGGTGTACGCGAGCGCATGCGCGTGCCCTTGCCCGCCGCCAGAATGATGACGCGCGTGCTCATAGAGCCAAGCACCCGGCAGGTGTTGAGATTAGGGGTTGAAGTGAAGAATCAGGGAGAGGGTCTTCTGAGGCTTGCATGGTTGAAGCAAGTCGGGGCGCCTGGACTCGAACCAGGATCCACGGATTCAAAGTCCGGTGTGCTGCCATTGCACCACGCCCCAATGGATCGGGCTTAGCCGAAGGCGAGAAATTGTAACATGCCAGGGGTGCGGCTTGCGGCTACGGTGCGCTGGGCGCCAGCCCGATCTGGGCGGCCTGCTCGTAGCTGAGCGCGCCGTGTAGTGGTGCGCTAGGCATCTCCACGGCCTGCCAGTAACGCTCAGCGGCCACGCGGCTGGGACGTGTATCTGCACGTTCGAGCAGCTGTTCGAGTTGCGGATCGGTATCTTCGAGGCGCAACGTGTCACTTGGCGTAGGCGTGGCGGATACAGCGAGCGCAGATGCAGGCTGCACCAGGCGCTGAGCGACCTTTTGCAGCGCCTGTGCCAAAGCGGCAGCGCGCGGGCTGCTCAGCGGGCGGGTGACCACGACCAGACAGCGTTCATCTGCCAGACTAGCGGCGTAGATATGTTCATCGGGGCCGCGTACGGCCAGTAGGTCATCCGGCTGAGGCGCGCCAAGTAGCATGGCCATGCGCTGCGCGGCTTGGCGCGCAGCGAGCAATTGCGGAAACAAATGTGCCTCGATAGCGGGATTGGGCAACACACCAGCCCGCGCCAGCACCTGCCCGTGCGGCGAGACCAGCAAGACCGAATAGGCCTGCAAGGTCATACGCAACTCGGCCAACTGTTGCGCTGTGCTGGAGGCAGTATCGTCGGCGTTTTGGATGACGGAGAGTTCGTTGGGTAGGATGGTTTTCACCAGCCCAAGTTGACGCTCGACCGCATCCAGCACGTCGGCAAGCTCTACGGGCTTGAAAAAGAATGCGTCTGCGCCGCTGCGTGCCACCTGGCTGCGGATGGCTTCGTCCTGCACACCGCTCAGCAGAATGACGCGGGTGGCCGGGTTGTGGCGGCGGAAACGCGCCATCAACTCCAGGCCAGAGATGCCCGGCAGCAGCACATCGGCGATCAAGAGGTCAAACGGAGCGTCTTGCAACGCGCGCAAAGCTGCCTCGGCGGAGGGGGCACTGTGCGCCGTGAGCGCCGGGCCAAGGCTGGCAAGCCCTTCCAGCAATGCATTGGCTGCCAGAGCTTGATCTTCAACGATCAGAACGCGTTTTACAGACATGCGCGCATTGTACGCATGCAGTAGCCCCCACGCGCTATTTTTTAGACCTGAGTTTTTTGCGGATTAGTTGTCTTCTAGAACCACCCAGGGCTGGCCGCTCTCTGGGTTTGAGAGGATGCGCGTGGACACTGCGTAGGCTTTTTGCAGCGTTGGCTCGGTCAGCACTTCCTGCGGGCTGCCGAGTGCCTGAAGTCGCCCGTTCACCAGCAGCGCCAGCCGTTGAGCGAACAAGGAAGCCAGGTTAAGGTCATGCAGCGCCACCAGCACAGCCAGCTTGCGTTCTTTGGCTAGGCTACGCACGACGTTGAGAATAGCTACTTGGTGGTGCAAGTCCAGGTGAGCCGTCGGCTCATCCAGCAGCAGGATGGGGCAATCCTGCGCAAGGGCGCGGGCGAGCAGCACGCGCTGCTGCTCGCCGCCAGAAAGCTGCCCGGCACGGCGGTTTTTTAGCGCGGCGCACTCGGTAATCTGCATGGCCCACTCAATTTTGGCGATATCGGCTGCACCCAATGACCCAAGCCAGTTGAGGTGCGGCGTGCGTCCAAGGGCAACGCACTCGTAGACCGTGAATGCTGGCGGTAATTGAGTGGATTGTGGCACCACACTGATCAGGCGGGCGCGTTCGCTCTCAGGCAGGCCAAGTAGGTCTTTGCCGTCCACCAACACCTGGCCAGCAATGGGCTTGAGTACGCCGCTTAGGGCGCGGATCAGGCTGCTCTTGCCCGCCCCGTTAGGCCCGATCAGCCCCAGCACCTCGCCGGCTTGCAACTGCAAGCTGAACCCTGAGAGGACGTGTGTGCCGCCGTAGCTGAGTTCGAGGTCTGTGATCTGCAGCATGGCTTACCAGTACATCTGCGCTTTGGCGCGGCGCAACAACCAGAGAAAGAAGGGCACACCCACCAGGGCGGTGACGATGCCTACCGGCACCACCTGCGGCGAGAGTACGGTGCGCGCCAGGGCATCGGCCAAGAGCAGTGCGGCGGCTCCTCCCAATAAGGAGAGCGGCAACAGGCGGCGATGGTCGCCACCCCAGATGAGACGCATAGAGTGCGGGATGACCAAGCCGATGAAGCCGATCATGCCGGAGAAGGCCACCGCCGCGGCCGCCGCCAGCGAGGCGGCGATGATGAGCACCAATTTGATACGCTCTACTGGAATGCCAAGTTGCTGGGCTTGCTCTTCGCCCGTTTGCAATACATTGAGCTGGTGCCCGGAGAGCAAGAGAATGATGAGGCCCACCACCACATAGGGCAGCATGGCCAGCACTGGCTGCCAACCACTGAGCGTCGCGCCGCCCAGCAGCCAGGCGATGGCGCGGCGCAACTCGCTCTCCGATTGCATCATGAGGAATGAGCTCAGCGAGGTGGCGAAGGTGCTCACGGCGACACCCGCCAGGATGAGTGTAGTCACCGGTACGGTCTTACCCAACTTGGCGATCCAGTACACGATGGCCACGGTGGCTAGCGCTCCGATAAAGGCAGCCGCGGGCACGCTGTAAAAGCCCAGCCAATCCTTGGGCCAGTCATGTGCCATCATGGTGATGGCTCCCAGGCCCGCGCCAGAGGCGACGCCGATGAGGTACGGGTCCGCCAGGGGGTTGCGGAACAGGCCCTGGTACGCGGTGCCGCTGCCCGCCAGCGCTGCGCCGGTGAGGGTGATGAGCACGGCGTGTGGCACACGGATCTCGTACAAGATCGTGCCAAACACGGCTTGTAGCTGCTCAATGCCGAGCAGTGACTTCACAATTTGAAGTGGTGGGATGAATACAGAACCCAGGGCAATACTAAAGATAAATGCGCCAACCAAAAGGATGGTGTTAGTGAGAAACGGGTGGCGACGGATGAATGTTTTCATGAGTCCATACTGATGGCAGGGCAAAAGCCCTGCCATCAGTTTTTTGGAAAGTTGTTATTCGAACAGGCCTGGGTGCAGCAGCTTGGCCAGATCCTCGAGCGCGTTGATGAGACGCGGGCCAGGGCGGCTCATGTGGTCATCGTTGAATGGATGAACTTGGTCATTGGTGACGGCGGACAGTGTGCCCCAACCCGTACGGGCAGCAACCGATTCCACCGTAGCGCCCCAGGCGTAGTCACCCAGCAGGATGACGTCAGGATCGGCTACCAGCAAGTCTTCGATGCTGTAGGGGAAGTAGCCCTCGATCTCGCCTGCCACGTTGGTGCCGCCAGCCAGGTTGATGATCAGGTCGATGAAGCTGCCTGTGCCCGCGGTGAACGGCGCGTTGGGATCGGTCTGACCATCGACTTCATAGAAGACGGTCGGGCGTTCAGCGACGGTAGCCACTGCCTCAAGCACGGCCTCGGCGCGGGCGCTGAGATCATCAATGGCCGCCAGAGCATCCTGCTCGTGGCCGGTGAGGATACCGACGGTTTCCAGGTTGCGGTACAAACCTTCAAGATCGGTCGGGTTGCCCAGCCAGTAGACGGTGACACCGAGCTGCTCCAGCTGGTCCACCTGCTCTGGCGGAGTGATGCCTGCGGCTAGTACTAGGTCAGGTTCCAGGCTGAGGATGAACTCAGTGTTCAGGCCGGCGTAGGTATCGCCAATGTCAGCTACATCGAACGCTTCCTCGGGGAAGTTGGAATACGGGTCACGACCTACAACCTGGTCGCCCGCGCCTACGGCAAACAGCAACTCTGTGTTGGAGGGCGCCATCGAGATCACGCGGGCGGCAGGCGCCGCGAGAACCACCTCGCGGCCAAGATCATCCACCAGGCGGATGCTGGTATCGACAACGGCAGGCGCCTCGGTAGCTTCCACTACCGGAGCGGCAGGGGCTTCGGTAGCCACTGCCGCGGGAGCGCAAGCGGCCAACAGGGCGAGCAGCAGCAAACTGCTGAGAATATTTTTCTTCACAGTAACTCCTTAGTTGGTTAAACAAAAATCCCTGCACGCGGCAGGGAAGGTGTTGTCAAGCGGTGTGTAGAGCTTGAACGGTACTGCACCTCCTATCGTCGAGGATTGTGCTAGAGCAAGCTGGGCCGGCGACCTGGCTAACCACCCCTCTAAGAGGGGACGGATCACAGTTGCGGGACAGCGCCGGATTCTCACCGGCTTCGCAGTTGCCGCTGTCTATTTGACAGCAGCCACCCAGTTGCATGTTAATGAGCCTGTTGATTTTAGTGTGCGACCTCGCCCGCGTCAAGTTGCAGCGGCTGGGTTATCATGCCTTTTCAGAGATGCAAGCTAAAACGTATGACTTTGTCGTAATCGGTGGTGGTCTGGTGGGCCTGGCCAGCGCGCGTGCTTTGTTGCAGAAGTACCCTGGCAGCTCGCTGGCTGTGTTGGAGAAGGAGCCGCAGGTGGCTGCGCACCAATCAGGCCGCAACAGCGGTGTACTGCACTCCGGTATCTATTACAAGAAGGGTAGCCTCAAGGCACAGCTGACCGCAGCCGGCCGCACGGCCATGTTGGCCTTTTGCGATGAGCACACGATCAAGTATCAGATGACCGGCAAGCTCATCGTCGCTACCACGCAGGACGAGCTGCCGCGGCTGCAGCCGCTGTACGAGCGCGGTACGGAGAACGGGCTGGCTCTCGAAATCGTCGGCCCTGAGCGCATCGCTGAGATCGAACCGCATGTGACCGCTCTGCAGGCCATCTGGGTCCCGCAAGCGGGGATCGTGGACTACGGCCATGTGGCGCGCGCGTTGGCTGCAGAATTGGCTCGCGCCGGCGCAGAAGTGCGCCTGGGCGCCAAATTACAGCGCTTTGAGCGCAAAAATGGGATATTGCATTTGCACACCAGCAATGGCGAAGTGCAGGCGCGTATTGCGGTCAACTGTGGCGGCTTGTTCAGCGACCGGCTGGCGCGCCAGACCGGGGTGGACCCTGGGTTGCGTATAGTGCCCTTCCGCGGCGAATATTTCCGGTTGCGTCCGGAGGCGCAGCATCTGGTGCGTGGCATGGTCTATCCGTTGGCTGACCCGCGCTTTCCCTTCTTAGGAGTGCACCTGACGCGTATGACCGATGGCGAAGTGCTGGTGGGGCCGAACGCCGTGTTCAGCTTGCGGCGTGAGGGCTACTTCAGCCGGGATTTTGATCTGAAAGATACATTGGAATCGCTAAGTTACAGTGGCTTTTGGCGCCTGGTGCTGCCTAATCTGAGCACTGGCTTGGGCGAACTGGTGCGCTCGGGCAGTGTGCGCGTGTTTGCGCGTGATGTGCAGAAGATGATGCCAGCCATCCAGGCCAGGGATTTGTTGCCAGCGCGTGCCGGTGTGCGCGCCCAAGCGATCGACAAAGATGGCAAGTTGGTGGAAGACTTTCGTTTTGCCCACGGCAACGGCTGGCTGCATGTGCTGAATGCGCCCTCGCCGGGAGCCACAGCCAGCCTGGCCATCGGCCAGCATGTGGTCGCCCAGGCGGCGGAGTTGGTGAGCTAGCATGGCTAAGCAGCTGGCGCTGGTGGTGGGAGCACGGCCCAACTTCATGAAGGCCGCACCGCTGATGGCGGCGGTGCAGGCCAAGGGCCGCCTGCAGGCGCGGCTGATCCATACCGGCCAACATTTTGATGCCAATATGTCTAATGTGTTTTTCCGCCAATTGCAAATGGCCGAGCCGGACTTGTACTTGGATATTCACGGCGGCAGCGTCAACGAGCAGGTGGCGCGTGTGATCCTGGAGCTGGATAAGGAATTCACGGCGCGCCGCCCAGACATGGTGGTGGTGTTCGGGGATGTAAATTCCACATTGGCCGCTTCGATCGCGGCCAACAAACTCAATATTCCGTTGGCGCATGTGGAAGCCGGTCTGCGTAGCTGGGATCGCGAAATGCCGGAGGAGCACAACCGCATCGTGGCGGATGTGCTGGCGGATTATTTGTTCACGCCTTCGCCGGATGCAGACGAGAATTTGGCTGCAGCTGGCATCCCTGCTGAACGCGTGCATCGCGTGGGCAACATCATGGTGGATTGCTTGCTGCGCTTCAAGCCAGCCGCCGAGCAACTGGCGGCCTGGACGGCGCACGGTCTAACACCGCGCCAATACGGCGTAGTGACGCTGCACCGCCCTTCCAATGTAGACGATCAGCTGGCGTTGCGAGGCATTGTTGAGGCGCTGGTGGAGATCCAGCGCAGTGTGCAACTTGTCTTCCCTGTGCATCCGCGTACACGCGCACGCATGGCTGAGTGGGGCTTACTGGATGCGTTGCAAGGTAGCGGGGTCATGCTGCTGGAGCCGGTGGGCTATCTGGAATTTATCAGCTTGATGACGCAGTCCCGGTTCATCCTCACGGATTCAGGTGGCATCCAGGAGGAGAGCACAGTACTCGGCATCCCGTGCCTGACGGCGCGTGAGAATACCGAGCGACCGATCACGATACAGGTGGGGGGCAACCGTCTGGTGGGTAACCGCCCCGAGGGCATTATTGCCGGCTATCGTGCCCTGCAAGGGGGAGCGGTAGCGCCCCAGCAGCCTGAATTATGGGATGGGCACACTGCTGAGCGCATCGAAGCCATTTTGTATGAAAAACTGAGCTAGCTTCTATAGGAAGCTCTATTGACATTTCTGCCGCGCGCGTGTCAGAATTCATTTCCTGAAAGCTGGCTAGACGTGAAACAGCGCGAATACCAACTACTGGAAGCAATTGCCGAAGATGAGACCATTACCCAGGCGGGTTTGGCCACCCATTTGGGCATGGCGATAGGCAGCGTCAACTGGTACATCAAGCGCCTGATCAGCCGCGGCTACATTAAGGCCACGCGTATGGATCGCACCCGCTTGCGCTATAACCTGACCGGCGAAGGGATGCGCGCTTTCCAACGCAACGCCACTCAGTACGTCAAAGACTCGCTCAAGGTCTATCATGTGCTACGCCAGCAGGCAAAGGAGCTGATTGCCTCCATGCAAGCCAAAGGCATTGAAAGTGTGTATATCGATGGCAGTGACCAGGAGCTAGACATCTTCCGTCTGAGTTGTCTGGAGACTGGCAGCCTGGCGCTAGATGAACAGCCGGGCGCGTACATCGTCCGCATGCGGAATGGCGCCTATTCGCTGGAGCGCAGAAAACCGGCTGGGAACGGAGCGCGCAAGATCGCATGAGCACCCCAGATCTCACACAACTTCGTATTCCCGCGGAGGCACTGCGCCAGTTTGCCCTTAGTGCTTTTTTGAAAGCAGGCGTTGAGGCCGCAGTGGCCGAGGAAACCGCGCGCGCCTTGTGGCTCACTAGCTTGCGCGGAGTGGATAGCCACGGTATGCGCCTCCTGCCGCACTATATTGCCTCCATTGAAGGCGGCCGCTTGAACCCCAAGCCGAACTTTACCTTTGAGCAGACCGCTGCCTCGACCGGGCGGCTGAACGCAGACCACGGCCTGGGTCATGCGGCGAGCATGCAAGCCATGCGCCATGCTATCCAGCTTGCAAAAGATGCTGGTGTAGGCTTTGTGTCTGTGTACAACTCCAGCCACTGTGGAGCGCTGGCCACCTACGCATTGGAAGCGTGTGAGCACGACATGCTGGGTATGGCTTACACGCATGCCACGGCGCGCATGCGCACACCCAATGGCAGCCGCGCCTTTTTGGGCACCAACCCGATCTGTTTTGCTGCTCCGATGGTAGATGAAGAGCCATTTTGCTTTGACAGTGCACCTACACCATTTAGTTTCAACAAGGTGAGGCAATATCGCGAACAGGGCTTGCAATTGCCACCGGATGTGGCGGCGGACAAAGATGGCCACATGACGCAAGACCCGCACGTGGCCGACCAGTTATTGCCAATCGGTGACTACAAAGGCTTCGGTCTCTCGCTCATGGTGGATATTCTGTGTGGCTTGCTGTCGGGGATGCCCGTAGGCCGTGATATTAGCGATATGACTGGCGACCCGCTGTCTGAGAAGCGTTACCTGGGTCACTTCTTTGGCGCTATTCGCATCGATGCATTTGAAGATGTGAGCACTTTCAAAACGCGTATGCAGAAGCTGGCACGTGATCTGCGCGCCGAGCAGCCATTGGACCCCAATGTGCCGATGCAGGTGGCGGGTGATCCAGAGAAGACTATCCAGCAGGAGCGTATTGCCAACGGCATCCCGCTGTATGCAACTGAGCTCGAAACGCTGAATGCGCTTGGTCAACGCCTAGGAATCGGAGTGCTGGCATGAGCAAGCCCAGTGTGTATGCCTTTATCCCGGCCCGCGGTGGTTCTAAGGGTATTGTGCGCAAAAATTTGGCAGAGTTGGCCGGAAAACCGTTGGTGGCGCACGCTATTTTGCAGGCGCAAACCAGCCAGTGGATCGACCATGTGTTTGTAAATAGCGAGGATGAGGAGATCCGCAACGTGGCAGCGAGCTACGGCGCCGAAGTCATCAGCCGCCCAGAGGAGTTTTATCACGACAATAGCACGCAGGAAGTGGACCGCCTGCTGCAGTGGACGATAGGCGAGTTAGAAAGTCAAGCCCATACCATCGATATTGGCGTATTGTTGTACGCCACCTCGCCACTGCGCCAAGTTGAGACGATCGACTTCGCCGTGCGAATGGTGGCCGAAGAGGGCTACGACTCGGTACTTTCACTGTACGAAGATACTACCTATCTGTGGCGCGTGGACGGCGATATAGCCGCCCCGACCAACTATGACCCCAAAACCCGCGGCCCGCGCCAGAAGGAACACTGGAACCAGTGGGGTGAGAACAAGGCCGTCTACGTTTTTCGCCGTGACCTACTAATGGAGACTGGCTGTAGGCTGGGGGGCAAGATCGGATTTGTAGAGATGCCCAAGTGGCGCTCGGTCGATATTGATAAGCCCGAGGATTTGGAACTGGTGCGCAAGCTGGTTGAAGTGCGGGGTTTGGAATGAGCGCAAACACTTGTCGCCTGTGCGGTGCCAAGGAGCCAAACACCACATACAGTGGGCCGATCCGCGCTGGCGGCGCAGACTCCGGCACAGTGGATGGCTTCTCGATCCGTGGTTGCGCTGCATGCGGTGTAGAGTTTCTGGACCCGTTCCCAGAAGATACCGAGGCCTATTACACGGGCAAGGAATACTGGGAAGACCATCACGGCCCAGTCAACGTAGCCAAACTGTATGCCAAGCATGGTCCGGAGCAGCGCCGCTGGTTCTATGAGGTCAGCGGTGAAATGCTACGCAACCAGCGTGTGGTGGATTTCGGGTGTGGCGCGGGCATCTTCCTGGATATGGCCAAAGGCTTGGCCGCCGAAACCATTGGTGTAGACCTCGCCGAGCATTTCCGCGAGCACTTAGAAGCCAATGGCCACAAGTTTCTGCGTGGCTCTGATAGTTTGGCTGAGAACAGTGTCGATGTGGTCGTCTCATTCGACACATTGGAGCACGTGCCTGACCCGCTGGCGTTCTTGCAAGAGATCCGCCGCGTGCTCAAGCCTGGCGGGCGTGCTTTTGTTGGCTTGCCTAATCAAGATGACTTTCTCAAGACGTTTGTCCCTGATTATATTCCGTTCTTTTATCATCTCTCGCACCTCTACTATTTCAGTACACGCGCTTTGCAATTTGCATTTGAGCAGGCTGGCTTTGCTGATATCCATATTGGCAATGTGCATAAATACGACATCACCAACATGTTAGTGTGGGCGCGGGACCGCAAAGGCATCGGCACCCCGGGTAGCGATGTGTTTGACCGTTACACAGAGGATACTTGGCGCGGCAACTTGGAACGTCAGGGGATTGCATCCCATTTGTATGCGGTGGTGCGCAAGTGAGTAGCAAGACCCTGATTACCGGCGCCTTTGGCAAAGTAGGCACAGCGTTGGCTGGCCTGCCGGGCGAGAAAGTGTTGATGGATACCAAGGCGCCAGCGGGCGTCCCAGGCGCCATCCAAGGCCGTGTGCAAGATACTGCGGTACTGCATCAGGCCATGGAAGGTTGCCAGGCTATAGTGCATCTGGCCGCCAGCCCGGCGGTAGACAGTAGCTGGGAGCAGGTGCAGGAAGACAACATCGCAGCCATGCACATCTTGTTGGAGGCGGCGCGCGAGCATGGGGTAGAGCGGATTGTTTTTGCTAGCACAAACCACACGGTGGGAATGGTTGAGTTGGAGAACGTCCCGCGGATATACGAAGGGGGCCACGGCATCATGCTCACCAAAGACGCCGAGCCACGGCCAGACTCGTATTATGGTGTGAGCAAGCTCTTAGGGGAAAACCTGGGCCGCTATTATGCGGAACATGGCGGCCCGCGTTTTTATGCACTACGCATTGGCTCGTTGCATCCAGTTGGCCACGACCACCCATATGCTGAAGCCGAGGGCTGGCTGCGCGCTGGCGCATGCGAGCGCGGCGATGACACCTACGAACTCAAAGTTAAGCGCCAGAAAGCGTTGTGGCTGTCGCACCGGGATGCATTGCAGTTGGTGACGCGCTGCCTGGAATACGACGGGCCAGCTTTCGATATATTTTACGGAGTGAGCAACAATACGGCGCGCTGGCTAGATATTGACTATGCGCGCCAGCAACTCGGTTACCAGCCACAAGACAACGGTGCCGAGTGGCTTACTGTGCCAGAAAGTGTATTGGCATGATTTCTATCATCATTCGTACACATAATGAAGAGCGCTGGATTCGTGAGTGCTTGCGCCGCATTCAGCAGCAAACCGTTACAGATGTGGAAATTGTGCTCGTGGACAACAACAGCACAGATCAAACTGTGGCGCGGGCCAAGCAGGTGTACCCTGGCCTGACACTGGTAACCATTGACAAGTACCTGCCTGGATTGGCAATTAACGCGGGCATTCGCGCCTCCAACGGCGAATACGTTGCAATCCTCTCGGCGCACTGCCTGCCGGTGAAGGATGACTGGTTGGCGACCTTATTAGCCAGCTGTGAAGATAAGTCAGTGGCGGGTGTATATGGCCGCCAGATCCCCACCAGTTACTCCAGCCCACAGGACAAACGTGACCTACTAGTTACCTTTGGTTTGGATAAACGTGTTCAAAAGAAAGACATCTTCTTTCACAACGCCAATAGCCTGATCCGACGCGAGCTATGGCAGCACTTCCCGTTCGATGAGCAGGTCACCAACATCGAAGATCGCGTGTGGGCCAAGCAGGTCATCGATGCGGGCTATGTGTTGGTGTACGAGCCAGACGCGGCCGTGTTTCATTATCACGGTATCTACCAGAACAATGATGAGCGCCGTATTGAGGGTGCTGTACGTGTGATGGAAGTGCTAGAGCAGCCCGCAGAGGCTAACGATAGCCCTCCACTGGACCCTGGTGCGCTAGAGATCGCTGCCATCATTCCGGTGCGGGCAGGCGAGGGCAGTGTGGATGCCAGCCTTGCGCTAATCGAGCGTAGTGTGCAGGCGGCCAAAGACTCCAAATACATTGACCGTATCATTCTTGCCAGTGATGACGCCGAGCTGAGCAAGCAGGCTCAGAGTCTTGGTGTGGATACACCTTTTGTCCGCCCCGTCGCGCTATCGCAACCAGGCGTGCGCGCCGACGAGGTGCTGCGGTACTCGTTGGAACAGTTGGAAAAAGATGGGTACTCCCCTGATCTTGTAGTGCCGTTGGAAGTTACTTATCCCTTTCGCCCGGCGGGGTTGCTGGACAAACTTATCTTGCTGCTGACAGAAAATGGCCTCGATACTGCCATCGCTGCACAATCAGAGCACCGCCCGTATTGGCAGAAAGACACAGATGGCGTGGTGCTCACTGAAGAATATGCGCAGGCACGCCAAGAGCGTACGCCGCTCTATATTGGGTTGCTCAGCCTGGGCTGTGTTACCTACGCAGAGTTCATCCGCCAGCAGTCACGCCTTGGCAAACGTATTGGCGTATACGAAGTGCAAGACCCTTTTGCAGCGATCGAGATTCGTGAGCCCAAGGATCTGGCGCTATTGGATCTGCTTAGTTCAACGGTGGAGAAGTGGCGGGCAGCTCAGCCATGAAAGTTGTGTTTATTGCTCACCGGGCCAATTACCTGAAACATTATGGCCCTATTATTGATGCGGCCCTCGGGCGCGGCTGGGATGTGGAATGCTGGCTGCATGACGCCTATTTAGGCGAAAAAGAATACTTACGGATTACCCCTACTACAATCACAGACCATTGGGGTGAGCGCGTCGTCGTGCGGCTCTTTAAGCAGGCGGGCGATGTATCTCAACTGAATACTAGATACAAGCCAGATGCAGTTATCTCGCTGCATTCTCGTAGCATGTACATGCAGCAAGCGGGTATGGAGTGCTTTATCACTTTACAGCACAGCGTAGATCTGTTTGTGGATGATACAGTTGAACAACTAGCTAGCTCGGACTATGTGTGTTTATATTCACCCTTCTGGCTGGATTATGCGGTGGAATACTATAGCACGGCCAATGGCACCGCGCGCGACCAAGTGATAGCGTTGTTAGAGGGAAAGCTTGCTTACACCGGCTTTGCCCAAATGGATGCATTTGCCAAGATCGACCCTGCGGAAGTGCGCGCGCGTTGGGGTATCCCGGAGGGTAAGCGGGTTGTATTGGTTTTGCCACTCGATCTGGCCGGGTGGCCAGGCGTATGGCCAAACTTCTTTCAGAAGCAAGGCCTGCGTCAGTGGTATGCCTTATGGAAGGCGCGCAAAGAGCACGGCTTCGTATCTAAGTTTTGGCAATGGGCTCTGAAAGGTTGGAACGATGCTCGCCTTGCTGAGGCAATGAAGCAATTTGCAGAATGCAACAATGCGGTACTGGTGCTGAAGGGCCGCGAAAAAGACCCGCTTCGTGATGCTTGGGCCAAGAGGGCGTTCAATACATACTATGATGACAAGCATTACCCTGCCACGGTCTTTGAAGCTATCGCTATCGCAGACCTATGTGTGTTGTTCTATAGCACCGCCGTGCAAGAAGCGGTGTATGCGAATGTGCCCGCGCTATGTATTGATCGCCCCAATAAAGATATTGTCAAGCACCATTTGTGGCGACGCGCTGATGTAGGTGGTGCCTATAACTTCCCCGGAGCCGTCACCTGGATGAGCATTCCAGAGGTGATAAAACGCCTGCCTCGGACATCACTCTCGACTTTTGGCATGGACTCACGTGCGCGCGCCGAGTACCTGGCACTGTACAACGGACCGGCTGATCACCGCGCCAGCGACCGCATTCTTGACTTAGTGACGGCATGAAAAAGAGCTACGAGCTTACGCAATTGGTGCAGTTGCTTGGTAAATATATGCGCCCCTATTGGGCGCATATGCTGTTGTCTTTTGTCTTGTACTTGACAGCCAGTTTGCTCACCGCAGCACAACCTATGGTTACTGCGCCAGTGCTTGAGGTGGCCGTACACGGCCCGGACGCCCTTACACAACTGGCTGAGAATGCGCCAACCAATATTGCCGATGTTGATTTAAACAATGTTGGCCAGTATTTACTGAAACTGCTTTTTCCACAGCAGACCAGCGCGTGGAACGTCATTGTGACGGTAGCCTTACTCTACCTGCTGGTTTCGGTCTCCTTGTATACCCTCAATTTTTTGGTGTATCTACTGGGTATTTGGATACGGGTACGAGCCGGCCGCGGTATGCAAGCCGCTTTGTTTTCGCATGTACTTAATCTCTCGCTTGATTTTTTTAACCGACATCGCACCGGCGAACTAATCTCTCGTCTCGATAAAGATACGGATGCTGTTGTCTTTGGCCTTGAAGCCATCGTCCGTTCACTGGTGGTTTCTTCTGTACTAGTACTGTTGTATGGGGGTTTGTTACTTAAGACGAGCATAAGACTCAGTCTGTTTGTGGCCGTTGCCGCTCTGATGCAATATGTGTTCGTACAAGTTATCAAAAAACCAGCCCAGCGCCGTGTGCGTGAACAGTTCAAGATGCAGGCAGATCTATCCTCCTATTTTCAGGAAGTCATCTCCAATATTCGCATTGTAAAGTCATTTGCGGCTGAGCACTACGAAAGCACCCGACTAGCGGTGATCTCTCAAAAGGCTGTCCGGGCTGTTTTTCGTTTCGGTTTCTTTAAGAACATTGATGAGCCTGTTACTTTCATCATTAATTCCGCTGTGAATGTGGCTGTGCTTTTGTTTGCCGCTAATGAATTTATTTCAGGTCGGCTCAGCACAACCGGCTTCTTTTTATATCTCTATGTGGGTCGCTCAGTTCTTGACCCACTTACAAATCTAGCGCGAACATTAAAAGTGATCCAAACCACAGTGGCTACCAGTGAGCGAGTTCAAGAATTCTTTAATGAAACAGCCGCTGTTAGTAGTGGCCCGGTGGTCAAGGCTGATTTCACGCGCAGCATTGATTTTGAGGACGTTTCATTTGCTTATCAGAATGCTGCTGTGCTGGAAAACATTACTCTATCGATACCGCGCGGCAAGATGGTGGCTCTCGTTGGCCAGAGTGGCGCAGGCAAATCAACTATTACAGACTTGATCTTGCGTTTCTATGATCCTAAATCTGGCAGTATCACTGTGGATGGTCTCGATCTGCGCACCCTGGAGTTGGACGCCTATCGTCGTATGATCGGAGTTGTTTCTCAGGACAGCATTCTGTTTAACGCATCCATTGCCGAAAACATTGCCTACCCGGATAAGACACCAGATATGGCGCGTGTCCAGCAAGCCGCGCAAGTAGCCAATGCTGGCGAGTTCATCGCCAACTTAGAAGAGGGATATCAATCTCTCGTGGGCGACCGCGGTGTGTTGCTGTCTGGTGGTCAAAAGCAGCGCATCACCATTGCACGGGCGGTGTATCACGACCCGCGTATCTTGATCTTGGATGAGGCCACAAGCGCTCTGGATACCGAAGCTGAGCGCCAGGTGCAGCAGGCCATTGACAACATCATCAAAGACACTACTGCCGTAGTGATTGCTCATCGATTATCCACTGTGATCCATGCTGACAATATTGTGGTGATGGATAGTGGGCGTATTGTGGATCAGGGTAAGCATGCCGAGCTATACCAGCGTTGCAAGGAATACAAGCACTTCTGTGACCTTCAGTTTGGTGCCCAAAGTGTACTTAATGATGTGGGCCAAGCATGAGCATTCCGCGCGGCATTCGTTCACTGTTATCGCTAGCCACACCAAGGTTGCGCAATCAGCCGAGCTTGTATTACATCGCGCCCTTTGTTAACTGGGTTCTCGACTGGGAGGCGCATTACATCACGCGCAATGTCAAAGAGATATTTGGTTTGAATGCACACGTGGTCAAATCTGCCAAAGGGCTGTCTGGGCAACTCGTTCATTATGGCTCTCTGTGGGATATTTTGGCTAATGTGGATGCCAAGCACAATAAACGCAATACAGTCATTGGCACGATCTTTCATGGGCATATTGACAGCCCTGAATTCAGTGATGCTTTAGATAAGATCTTGCGCTTTCAAGACCGATTTGCGCGCTTGCATACCGCAAGCACCATCATGTATGAGCGTTTTTTGAAATGGGGAGTTCGCCCTGAGAAATTGATTTTTATTCCACTGGGTGTGGATCTGGAACGATTCAAACCTGCTACAGCTGAGCAGCGGCTGGCACGCCGCCGCGAGCTCGGCATCCCGGAGGATGCGTTTTGTATTGGTTCCTTCCATAAGGACGGCCAGGGAATGGCTGAAGGCAATGTGCCTAAGCTGATCAAGGGACCAGACATACTCGTGGATGCGCTGACCCGTATCCACGCGCGCCATAAGAATATTTTTGTACTGTTAAGCGCCCCGGCACGCGGCTATGTCAAACTGGGCCTAGACGCCGCAGGGATTCGCTATGTGCATGTGGTCGAAGAAGATTTCCATCGCATCCCGCGCCTGTTCGACGCGATCGATGTGTATCTACTTGCTTCGCGGGAAGAAGGCGGCCCCAAGGGTGTTCTCGAAGCCCTGGCTTCCGGTGTGCCCTTTGTGGGTACGCAGGTGGGTCTCGTTCCTGATGTGGTGACTGATGAGCAAGATGGATTGCTGACAAGCATTGAAGACTCGGCTGCACTGGCTAGTGCTGTGGAGCAACTTATCGAGGATGCTGAGTTGCGCCAGCAACTGATTGAACATGGATTGCAGCGGATCCAGCAGTTTGGCTGGCCGTTGATTGCCAGCCGCTATTACCGAGAACTCTATGAGCCTCTACTTCCGGTGTTGAAATGAATCTAGCACTATTCTTTACTCAAGGGGTTTCACTCAAAACCTGGAGCACGGTCGGGATGCTTGATCGTGAGCTAGCTTTATATCGCCAGTTGCAAGCTCGTGGCGTGGGTATTGAGTTCGTCACTTATGGTGATCAGCAAGATTTGGCGTTTGCCAGCCAAATTCCTGGATTGCGCATTCGTGCTAATACAAGCAACCTCAACCTGAGTGCGTATGAGCGCAAGTTGCTCAGCGAACCTGTGCAGGCAGATATGGTCAAGAGTAATCAGATGGCCGGCGCCGATATTGCCATGGGTGTCGCCCGTAAGACTGCCGCTAAATTTGTAGCACGCTGCGGCTACCTATTATCTGAGTTTCAGGAGCGCCGTTATGGGGAGCGCTCGCGTGAGGCTAAACAAGCGCGCAAGCTCGAGGAAAAAGTCTTCAGCGGAGCGGATTGGATCACTCTCACCACAGCCAAAATGGCTGAAGCAGTAGTACAACGCTACAAAGTGCATCCAGAGAAAATCGGCATCATTCCCAATTACGTGGAGACAGACCGTTTCTACCCAATCTCTGAACACCAACCTACTCAGAAGCTGCGCATCGGGTTTGTGGGACGGCTGGACACACAAAAAAACTTGCGCAATCTCATCGCGGCGCTAGTGGATATTGATGTAGAAGTGTGGCTGATTGGCTATGGTCCGCTCAAGGAAGAACTAGAACGCTTTGCTGAAGGTGCTGTGGCACAGTTTAAGTTCTTCGGCAATATCCCAAACCATGATCTGCCGCGTATGTTGAACCAGTGCGACATATTTGTGATGCCATCTCTATATGAAGGTCACCCCAAGGCATTGCTGGAAGCAATGGCTTGTGGGTTACCTGCGCTAGGAACGCGCGTGCCCGGTATTCAAGAAATCATTACAGACGGCGAGAATGGCTTGCTGAGCGAGATTGGTGCAGTGAGTTTGCGCGAAGCAATTCAACGTCTGCTGGATGATGCTGAATTGCGCGCTCGCCTAGGCAAAGCCGGGCGCGAGTATGTGCAGACCCACTTTGCCCTCGAGCGCGTGGTTGATCTTGAAATGGACTTGTTGAACAGGCTGGCTGGGTGAGCACTCCACTGATCAGTGTGGTGATGCCTGTTCACAACGGCTTGCCACACCTGAGCGAGGCGATCAGCAGTATTTTGGCTCAAAGCTTTAGTGACTTTGAGTTTATTTGCATTGATGACGGCTCCACTGACGGCAGCGCCGAGGCGCTCACCGCAGTACAAGACCCGCGCTGGCGCCTGGTGCGCAATCGCAAACAGGCTGGGCTCTCGGCTGCGCTGAACCGTGGCCTGCGCCTGGCGCGCGGCAAGTACTGGGCGCGCATGGACGCAGATGACATTAGCCTGCCGCGCCGGCTGGAGTTGCAGGCAGCCTTCCTGGAGCAGCATCCTGAGATCAGCCTGGTGGGTGCATGGGCACAGACTTTCGGTGGAGAAAAAGAGCAGGTGTGGAAGTTGCCCACTCATCCTGAGGCGCTGAAAGCAGAGATGTTATTCAATTCTCCACTGGTGCACAGCGCCATCATGTTGCGCCGCACCGATTTTTTGGCGAAACGGTTGCGCTATAACCCATCGGTAACCCGCGCCCAAGATTACGAACTATGGGAGCGCGCCGCGCAGCAATTGCAATTGGCGAACCTGCCGAGAGTGCTGCTGCGGTATCGCCTTCACGCTGGCCAGGTCGGTCAGCAGGATGGCGCCGGCCAGGCTAAAACCGCGGCCAGTGTGCGTGCCCGGCAGCTTAAGCGCCTGGGTATGGGTGCGGGGAAGCAAGAGTTGCAGCTGCATAATGAGATCTCAACCTGGCAATTCGACACGCATAGCACATTCTTGCGCCGCGTGGAGGCCTGGCTAGGCGCCATTGAGCGTGCTAACCATCAGGCACAGCAATATGACCCCACTGCGTTGCATGCGGCATTGGAGCGGCGTTGGTGGGCGGTTTGCCGCGGCGCAGCCAAGCACAACCCGGCCTCCTGGACGATGTACCGCAGCTCCGACTTAGCGCATGCAGCGCCGCGCAACTTGATCGACAAAGCTGTTTTCTGGGCAAAGGCGCAATGGCTTCACTAAAAGAAAAATCTCCCAGAATTGCTATTGTCGCGGCCAGCGCACCTCCTTATGGTGCAGGCGGTGTGGCTAGTGCGCACTACAATCTCTGGAGCGCTTTTAGGCAACGCGGCTTTGCGGCCAAGCTATTCACGTTTTTTGACAATGATGTAGTAGCCCGCAAAGAAGCAGGCGTTGTTCGCCACGGAGTGGGAGCTCAATGGGTCAAGCGCCTCTTCGTGCTCGCCAATTTACCTATGCGCTTATTGCAGCCTGGCAGGCTGGTCTATCACACGGCAGAGATCCTGCGCAATGCGCCGGGTTCGATCCGCATGACACGCTCGATAGATACTTTCGACCCCGAGGTTGTGCTGCTTTCGGACCATGGCGCCCCCGGGCTGTGGCTGCATAAGCGACCCGGGCAGCGGTTTGTGCTGGTCTCGCATCACAACCCGGCGCGCCTGTCTGCCGAGTCGGGTTTAGGAGACTTTTCGCGGTTGGATACGCGCCTCGCTATTTGGCTCGAGAATCGTGTGTTGGCGAAAGTGGATCATGTGATCTGTCCCTCCCGCTATATGCGCCAATCGTTCAAAAAGACCTATCGCTACCACGGGCCGATCTCGGTGGTGCCAAATCTCGTAGATCTGTCTACCGTGGATGCAATGGCTCCGCGGTCTGTAAAGAGAAAGCTCAAATTGCCACAGCGTGCCAAGATCGTGTACCTGCCCTCTGCAGGTAGCCGCATCAAGGGCGCTAAGTACCTTGTGGATATTATCGATGGCCTGGTGGTATTGCTTAAAAACCCTCTAGGCTTCTATATCCCGGGTCATATAGAGACAGATGTACTGCAAGCCCTGAAACAGCACCCGGCTGCTAATCGAATGCTTCTACCGGGTCAGGTGAATTACCGCGAACACATTGGTTATGTGAAGATGTGTGATGTTGCCGTTTCTCCGGCCCTGATGGAAAACTTCAGCATGGCGATCGTGGAAGCAGCCTATCTTGGAGTACCTGTGGTTGCTTTCCGGCGCGGCGGCAATGCCGACATTATTGAGGACGGTGAGAATGGGTACCTTGTACCCAAACTCAGCGCTACTGCAATGGCTAAGCAAACCGCACAGATTTTGAACTCACCTGGTTTGCAAGGTGTTAAGCGGGCAACAAAAACATTCACTCGGCAAAAATTTGCAGCGGGCAAAGTGCTAGATGCTTATCTGAGCGTACTGCTGCCCCAGAGGGCGCGTGGCTAAAGTGACCTTTGGCATTCTTGCCTTGAATGCCCAGCCCTTTCTTGAATACAACTTGCGCGCTTTGTACCCCTTTGCGCATCAGATCATTGTGGTGGAGGGAGCCGCGCAGGCGGCTAAGAATCTAGCACGGCCAGATGGGCACTCGATGGATGGTACGCTCGAAATGCTCCAGGAGTTCAAGCGCAACCATGACCCTGAGCACAAGCTGATTATCGTGAGTGCAACAGATGCCGGTTATGCCGATGGTTTCTGGCCTGAGAAGGATGAGATGTCTCAGGCGTATGCTGCCCGCGCCACGGGAGATTGGTTGTGGCAGGTAGATAGCGATGAGTTCTACTTGGAAAGCGACTTGGCAGGAATGTTAAGTATGTTAGACGCGCAGCCTGATGTTTCTGGGTACTCGTTCCTTTATATAGAGTTCTTTGGCGGCTTTGATTCACGTATCACAGGCATATGGCATCTGAAGCAATTTCCGCGCGTGCAGCGTTTATTCAGGTGGAAGCCGGGGTATAGGTATATGTCACACCGCCCTCCGGCCGTAGTAAATGAACAAGGTCAGGATCTTACCGGGCTAAGATGGGGCGGAGATGCGATCCTCCTTGGCCAGCCCGTGGTTATGCATCATTATTCATATGTATTGCCTAAACAGGCTCAGCAAAAAGTCGAATACTATGCCAATGTGGATTGGTCAGACGCGTTTAGAAAGAACAAACAATGGTATGACGAGCAATATATGCAATTGAAGAACCCCTTGCGCTTGGGCGAGCTGGGCGGATTGCAATGGCTTGAGCCTTTTCGGGGCCAGCATCCTGCTGCGATACAGGAGCTGCAGGAAGATTTGCGTTCGGGGCGGGTGACAGAGCCTATGCGACCTACGCAGGACATTATGCGCCTGCTAATTTCCCCTATATATCAGCTACAGACCCGCTTGGCACATGCATTTCTGTGGCTATATTGGCCGCTTCGAGTAGCATGGAAGTCTGTACGTAGTCAGATCGTCAAATTTTGATTGGTAGGTAAACAAAGATGACTATAGAGATCATTGAGTACAACAACATCAAATATGCTGAGATTATCCGGGCAGAAGAAAGTGTTGAGAAGACCACGTTTTTTTCGCCGGCCGAATCCTCCTTCCAGTTTGGGCTGCTGGCGCATGAAGCGGGCTTTGTGGAGCCGCCGCATTATCACAAGCCTGTAGAGCGCACCATTTCTGACTTGCAACAAATGTTTGTGGTGCAGCGTGGCGTTGTGGTTGTTGAGCTATATAGTGATGAAGGCAACCTTTTGCGCGAGATCGAGTTACGCCAGGGCGATGCCATTGTGCTGATTCATGGGGTGCATGCCATCCGTGTGATCGAAGACATGCAGTGCATCAGTGTAAAACAAGGCCCGTACCTGGGTGAAGCAGAAGACAAAGTGTTTACCGAGGTGAACAAGTGATCCCCGTATTTGAACCTGTCATTGGTGAAGATGAGATCGAAGCTGTTGTAGATGCTTTGCGCAAAGGGGAAGTCTCCGGCACTTTTGGAAAGTACATCGAAGACTTTGAGAACGAATTTGCATCGTATGTGGGCTGCAAACATGGCATTACGGTCAACAGCGGCACATCCGCGCTGCATCTGGCCGTGGCGGCGCTGGATCTGCAGCCGGGCGACGAGGTTCTGGTGAGCTCAAGCACCAATATTGCCACTGCACTGGCCGCGTTGCATAACGGCGCCGTACCCGTGCCGGTGGACTCTGAAGCTACCACCTGGAACCTTGACCTCGACCTGATCGAAAGCCTAATCACACCGCGGACCAAAGCCATTATCCCCGTGCATCTCTATGGCCACCCGGTGGATATGGACCGTCTCATGGAGATCGCCAACAAGCACAACCTGATCGTTATCGAAGATTGTGCAGAATCGCATGGCGCTACTGTGCGCGGGCGCATGACGGGCAGCTTCGGTCACATGGCGTGTTTTAGCTTCTATGCCAATAAAGTCATCACCACCGGCGAAGGCGGCATGATCACCACCAATGATCATGCCTTTGCTGAGCGCGTTAAGTTGCTGCGTAATCTAGCCTTCACACAGCCACGCTTCAAGCATGAGCTGGCTGGCTTCAACTTCCGCATGCCTGGCTTTGTGGCCGCTCTGGGTCTGGCCCAATTCCGCAAGATCGATCACATCGTGGAGCAAAAGCGCCGCGTGGCCCATCGCTATAACGAAAAGCTCAAAGACGTCCCGGGTATCCACTTGCCTGCCGAGCTGGATTGGGCCAAGAATGTCTATTGGATGTATGGCATTGTGGTGGACCCGCTGCAGTTTGGGATCGACCGCAATAAATTGGTCGAAGCGCTTGCCGAAAGTGGCATCCAAACACGAACCTTCTTTTGCCCCATGAACCAACAGCCTGTACTTGAGAAGATGCAAGGTTTCCGTGATGTGCAGTGCCCGGTGGCTGATTCGCTTTGGGAAAATGGCCTGTATCTACCCTCCACCTGGAACTTGAGCGACGAAACGATCGACCTGATCAGCGATGCGATTCGCCGCGCCCCTCAGTGGGAAGGCTAAACATGGGCTCGTATCTCGGCAAGTATGCTGAGTACTACAATCATATCTATGCCAATAAGCCTTACAAAGACGAGGCCGCTTTCGTGCATGCCTGTTTGCAGCGCAACACATCAGACGTTACGCACAAGTTGCTTGAGTTGGCGTGCGGCACAGGGCGGCATGCTTTTGAGCTGGAGCAGCTTGGGTATGAAATTCTCGCCACTGACTACTCGGCAGATCTACTAGCCGTAGCGCGTAACGAAGCAAGCCGTCTGGGCTCGGCAGTGACTTTTGAAATGCACGACATGCGTGAACTGAAGCTCGATGGGCGTGTTTTTGATGCGGCCTACTGTTTGTTTGATTCCATTGGGTATGTGCAAACCAACGAGGCCATTTTGCAGGTGTTGGGTAATGTGCGTGCGGCCTTGCGGCCGCAAGGCCTGCTGCTGCTAGAGTTCTGGCATGCTGCTGCCATGCTGCGTGCCTATGAGCCTGAGCGCGAGGCGCAATGGATGTTGCCTAACGGTGAGCTGGCGCGCAAGTCACGCACTACCCTCCACATCGAGCGGCAACTGGCAGAGGTGCGCTATAGCTTGCGTGAAACTGCTGCGGATGGCAGCCTGGTCTCTGAGATCGAAGAGACCCAATGGAACCGCTACTTCCTTGTACAAGAGATGGCGCTGCTTCTCGAGGCAGCTGGCTTTGTGGCCTTGGAATGGTTGCCTGCCTATCAGCTCGGACAGTCTATTGAGTTGGATACCTGGCACGTGATGGTCGTGGCGCGGAGAGCCTAGCAGAGCTGCATGAAAATTGCTGTTGTATTGGATCAGTACTTCACTCATGACGGCGGTGCATTTACCTTTCAGGGGGAGTTGTTGCGTGCCTTGGCTGGACTGGCTTCTGAGTCGCAACATGAATTTACTATCTTCAGCCCTACACAGATAGAGCTCCCAGAGCCTCATTACCTTCAATGGCAGCAGTATTCGCGGCCAGACCTCAGCGAGCGCGGCCTGCTCAAGCTATTCCGTTACTGGCCATCGTTGGAGGATAAGCTGGCTTGGCAATCCACCCTGGAACGCCAAATTCGTGCCGCTGGTGCCGAAGTGGCTTGGTTCCTCAGCCCGCGGATCCGCGGGCTGAGGATGCCCTATATCCCTCTGGTGCTGGACCTGCAGCATCGCTTGCAACCACAGTTCCCCGAGGTCAGCGCGCGCGGAGAATGGCAACGACGCGAAAGTCACTACGGGCGCTGGTTGCCACGTGCCCAGGCTGTTGTTACCGGCACTCGTGCTGGTCAGGAAGAGTTACAACGCTTTTATGGTATTCCTGCTGAGCGCACAGTTTTATTGCCACACCCCACACCTCAAGCTGCGCTAGACAGTGAGTCTAAGAATGACGCCGCGAGATTAGCCCGGCTTGGGTTGCAATCTGGATATCTGATGTACCCTGCACAATTGTGGTTCCATAAGAATCATGCCAACTTACTCCAGGCCATTGCGATCCTCAAAAAAGAAGGATTGATCCTGCGATTGGTGCTGACCGGTACAGACTTTGGGGCTGGCCGAGACATGCGCAAAGGTATTGACGCGTTGGGTTTACAAGAGCAAGTAAAACTGCTGGGGTTTGTTGAGCAGGAAGATCTGTATGCTTTGTATCGCAATGCCTTAGCGCTCACTTACGTGAGTTTCTTTGGGCCGGAGAACCTGCCGCCGCTTGAAGCTTTTGCTCTAGGCTGCCCTGTGATTGCTGCGCGGGTTAGCGGTGCCGAAGAGCAACTGATGGAAGCAGTACTTTTGGTTAATCCTGCCAGCCCCGAAGAGATCGCTGCCGCTATTCGCTCTGTGCACCAAGATGGTGCACTACGCGCCCGGTTGGTGCAAGCGGGGCACGAGCGCGCACAAGCCTGGACCACGCGTGATTTCGTTCGCGGTGCGCTCGGCGCGTTTGATGCACTGGAGCGCTCAAATTTATGAGCACACCTAAGCTTAGCGTCTTGGCCTCAGTGTATAGGGGTGAGCCCTACCTGGCCGCTTATTGCCTTGAATTGGAAAAACAAACACTTTTTTCTGAGCTTGAAGTCATCTTCGTGTGCAATGAGCCGTCCGCTAGTGAGCGCAAACTTGTAAATTCCTTTCAAGACAAATATCCCAGCCAGGTGCAGGTGCTGGAAGTGCCGCGTGAACCTCTGGGCGTCTCCTGGAACCGTGCCTGGACTGCAGCGCACGCGCCGCTGTTGGCGATATGGAATATTGATGACCGCCGCTTGCCTGATTCGTTGGAACGACAAGTAGCTGCGATGAACCAGCATGGCTGGGCTCTATGCTTTGGCGATTACATCTCCGTTCCTGCCTATGGTGAGGAGCACGGCGTTCGGCGCAAAACGCCAGCCTACTCCCCCGCGTATTTTGCGCGCGCCTTCGCTCAAGGCGGCGCCTTTTGGGTCTTGCGCCGTGATATAGCAAGGGAAATCGGCTACTTTGATGAACAATTTCGTGTGGCGGCGGATATGGACCTCTCCTTTCGGATTGCTGCAAACAAGCTGCCCATGGGGCGCGTGGATGGAGTGCTGGGGTATTTCACCGATGCAGAGCAGGGGCTGAGTACGCGGGCGGGCGGGCAAGAAGCTGTCCTTGAGCGCACAGCTGTGCAGCTACGCTATGGGATCTTTGACAAAGTGCGGCGCGATCTCCTGCCCGCGGCTCGGCGTTTTCGTCTGTCTGAATTTCAAAATTTTGGACAATGGCGCCCTATGACCGAGGCGTTGCCAAACTATGCGGCATTTCTACGGTTGCGTAAACCCTTGTGGTTGCTGGGGTACGCGCGCGCTGCCATGCGCAGCCTGTTGGCGCGATTAGGCTTGCTGAACTGGTTGCATCAAAAGTTGGACCGCGAACTCTAACTCACCATCTTGTAAGCCTGGCTCGTTATAATCGCGCCAGTTTCCCTCCTATGTCTTCTAATAAACCCCCGATACTTCTCCTCGGAACTCAAATGGAAGTGGCAGGCGCACAGCGAGTCCTGCTTTCTTTGGCGAGTTATTTCCATAGGCAAGGCTACCCAGTACAGGCTGTGTTCGTGTATGACAAGCAGGGGATGGCTACCCAGTGGGGTGAGCAGTACCCATTCTCCGTGATCTCATTGGGCGGCTGGAAGTACGGTGGCTTTGTGCTTGCTAACGTGATGCGCTTACTGGTGGGATTAATGCGCCTGTTTAGATTGCTGCGCAAGGTGCAAGTGATCATTACGTTTACACCAGACAGCAATCTACTTGGGCTCCCGGTCGCTTGGTTGGCAGGGGTGCCCGTGCGCTTTGGGACGCATCACAGTCATGTGGATAACATGCCGCGCGCGTTGATGTGGGCACATGGGCGGCTTACAAATTCAGCAATGTGCACGCGCATGATATGCGTGTCAGATCAAGTGCGTATACTCGCTATTCGTAAAGAGGCTGCTCAACCCGACAAACTAGTGGTTATCAACAACGGTATTGAGATGCCAGTGACCACCCCTGTAAGCAAAGAAGCGTTGCGGGTTTCTCTTGGCTTAGAAACTGGAAAAACATTGTTGTTAACGGTTGGCCGTTTGATCCCGGAGAAAGGGTATAGCTATTTGCTGGAAGCTGTTCACCAGGTCGGTGACTCACAGGTAGTTCTTCTGCTCGTTGGCGACGGCCCCTTGCGTGATCAGCTGCAAAACAAGGTGCACGAGCTTAAAATTGATGCACAAGTACACTTTTTGGGAATGCGCACAAATATTCCGGATTTATTAGGTGTTGCCGATCTTTTTGTCCAGTCTTCGGTGTCTGAGGGCCAGTCACTGGCTTTGTTGGAAGCGATGTTTGCTGGTCTGCCTGTTGTGGCCACGCGCATTGACGCTACGATGGATGTGCTCGAGCATGAGAACAATGCTGTGCTCGCTGAGCCACGGGATGCAGCCAGCCTGGCCGCGGCAATAAAGCGCACCCTAGCTGAGGCGGCATTGCGTCAACGCATTGGTGCTGCTGCGCAACAACTGGCCCAGAAGAAATATAGCGCGGATGCCATGGGTGCGGCCTACACTGCCCTTATAGAGGGCTTGCAGCATGTCTAGGAAGAGTTCGGATCTGATCTTTGGGCTGGCTTTGGTCTTGGCGCTAGGCGCCTTCACCGAGTCGTTCCAGATCGCTTGGGGATCTGGTTTTTTCGTTGGCCGCCTGTCCGATAAATGGTTGCTGTCCTTACTAAGCTACTTAGTGCTACTGGGCGCCAGCCTCTGGGCCTTGCATCGCGGGCTGTATCGTCCCCAGACTGTACTGACCGTTCGTAAACGCTTGTATTCAAGCATGCCACAAGCTGCGCGCTGGGCACTGGCTGCTGTTTTTATTGTCTTTCCCTGGATGTTTATCTACTACTTGCCCTGGGGTGGGCTGTTTACCGGATTCTTTACGCGTAGCTTGTTGTTTGCCTTCTCTGTAGTGATGGCAGCCCTATTGCTCACAGAGCCCAAATCCAATCTCCTCAGCTGGCGCGCAGTGTTGTTGTCTTTATTATTAGTAGGCTCTGGTCTGGTTCTTGGCGATGCTTTCGTTCGTGTGACGGACTACCCCCTGGCTTTGCACTGGTCTGAGGGCAATCGTTTGTGGGATTACTCTATCCTGTTTGGGCGGGAACGTTATGCCTACCCGCCCGAGAAAGACATTTTTGTTTGGATTGATGCTGGCCGGCAAACCCTATGGGGGTTAGTTTTCCTGTGGCCAGATGTGAGCATTGCTGGTGCGCGTGCATGGAGTGCACTGCTGACCACGCTGCCCTATCTTCTCCTGGGCTGGTTTGCTTTCCGCCCTTTGAAAGAGGCGCGCTATCAATGGCTGCTGGCTGGCCTGTGGGCTTTAGTCTTTCTCAATCAAGGCCCCATCTATGCACCTTTGATCTTGAGCGCCATCCTGGTCGCCTTTTCGCGGAGGAGAGCGTTGTGGATTGCAATCCCGCTTGTTGCGCTCGCTGGCACCTATGCTGGCACCAGCCGTTTTACCTGGTCCTTCGCTCCGGCGATCTGGGCGGTGTTACTTACTCTGTCCGATGGCGTTTTGCTGCACGGCAAACTGCGCGGCCGTGACTGGTTGCGAGCAATCGTCCTTGCTCTGAGTGGTCTATGGAGCAGGGGCCTCCCGATCCTGCAAGGTATTCTTTCTGGCTTGCTATCGTCCTCCCCTGGTGAAGTAGTGAGTTCTGCTCCAGGCGAACAAAGTGTCACGAGCTTGGAAGGCCTGCAAGCGGCCGCTACATCTCAGCCATTCACATGGCATCGCATGCTGCCCAATGACGTCTTCCCACCCGGGGTTGTCCTGGGTCTCCTGGCCGCGGTTGGCCCGCTGCTTCTCCTGCTGATCTATCTGGTGCGCAAAAAAGAATGGAAGATGGTGCCTCCGCAAAGGGTAGTGATCCTGGGGGCCTTGCTGGCTTTTCTGGCGGTTGGGCTTGTTGCCAGCGCCAAAGTGGGCGGAGGGGCGGACCTGCATAACCTGGATATGCTGCTGGTTTCATTAGTGTTGCTGGCTGGCATAGCCTGGGAGGCCGGGTTGTATAAAAAGCTCGGTGAGTGGATTCAAGATGATCGTTTTGTGCAGGCTGTGTTGTGTGCCATGTTGCTGATCCCGGCGCTGTTTCCTTTGTACTCCGGCGCGCCGCTCAACCTGCCTGATGACGAGCGCGTAGACTACATCATGGACCGTATTGATGCCAATGTGGCCTGTGCAGCTGAGCATGGCCCGATCCTGTTTCTGGATCAGCGCCAGCTGCTCACCTTCCGCTATCAACAGAGTGTTCCGCTTAATCCGGAATATGAAAAGAAATACGTTATGGACCAGGCGCTCTCAGGCAATAGTGTCTTCTTCCAGCAGTTTGTTGAAGACCTTGCTGACAACCAGTACGCGCTGATCGTGGGTGAGCTGGAAGACACTGTCTTCCGTGGCCGCAACCCACAATATGGCGATAGCCTGATCGAAGAAAATAATGCCTGGAAGCGCTGGGTGAGCCTGTCGTTGTTGCGCTACTATGAATCGGTACATGATTTTCGTGATGCTGGAGTGGAAACCTTTATGCCGATCGGCCGCGGCTTTGAATGCCCGTAGTGCGATATGCTTTTGCCAGTAAGCATGGCCGCCATCCATCGAAATGAGTCCTTCTAAGAAACAGGTAGACGCCTTTTGGCGCAGCGTAGTAATGATCACCATTGTTTGTGGTGTGGCCGCGCTGGCTTGGCTGCTTTCCGCCCCAAGCGAAAGCGCCAGAGCTATTCTGGGTGGCTTCTCTGCTGAACGCCTGGGGTTGGCTGCCGCCTTGTTGGCTCCTGTACTGGGCCTGTCTGCCATAGCCATCCGCTGGGGCGCCATCCGCCGCCAGCGCGAGACCTTTCTGAGGTGGTTGCAAGTTGCCAACCCCGTGGTTGTTGCCTGTAGCGCACTCCTTGTTGCTTTTGTATCTGCTGCGTTGGCGCTGCTTTCGCTTGATTATGCAATCACTCTTTTCGGCTCGCTAGCCTTATACATTCAGCGATTGCAGCCGCTGCTTGCCTACCTGGCCGTGTTGGCGGTGGCTTTTATGTTGCTATGGCTGTCTGCGCGCGATGCGTCGTTTGATGAACTGCGTAAAGACTATTCAATATTGCGGGCTAGTTGGCTGGTGTTTGCGGGGCTGGCCGGCCTTGCTCTCATCATCTTGTTGAGCCGCCTGGGTTTGGGGCACGACGCTACCCGCTGGGGCGCTCCTAATGCGCCTGTATTGATTTCGCAGGTTGCCATCGCCCTTGCCTTGGCTTTTGTTGTCCTGGCTCTTGGCAAGCGCTTTATACCTTTGAGGCAAGTGGACATAGCTCTAGCTGTGCTGATTTGGTTTATAGCCGCGGTAATGTGGCTGCAGCAACCTGTAGAGCCAACTTATTACAGCACCGCGCCGTTAGCTCCAAACGTTGAAAGTTATCCCTTATCTGATGCATTCAATCATGATGTGATTGCGCAGAACGTGCAAATTGGCCAAGGCTTTTATTTTGGCGGTACAGTCGCCACGCGGCGGCCGCTGTATGTCATGTTTCTTAGCTTGCTTGAAACGCTGCTCGCTTCTGATTATTCAAAAGTAGTAATTGCCCAAGTGATGGTGTTGGCCCTGTTTCCTGCTGTGCTGTTTGGCCTCGCCACCAAACTGCATAATCGTTTCTCTGGCTTGTTGCTGGCCGGGCTGGTTGTTTTCCGGGAAACCAATTCGTTGGCGCTGGGCCATCTTATCAATCTATCCCATGCAAAACTGCTGATGGCAGATTTACCAGCTGCGTTGGGGTTGGCCGCGCTAGGCTTGTTTTCTGTGAAGTGGCTCAATAAAAGGAAGCCTGCTGAGTTTGCCAGCTTGCTGCTTGGTGGCTTTGTGGGCGCATTAATTCTCCTGCGCTCCCAGGTAATCACAGTTGCACCGGTTTTTGCGCTTTGCGCTTTGTTGGTGTGGGGGCACAAAGCCTGGCGCCCGGTGGTGCTGCTTGCGGTTGGCGCATTGTTGGTGGTTAGCCCGTGGGTGTTGCGCAACAAACTGGGTACAGGCCAGTTTGTTATTGAAGATTCGATGGCGCCGGGCTTCCTCGCAAATCGTTATAGCTATGATCCAGGAGCCACTGCGCTACCGCGCTTGGCTGGCGAGACTGAGGGAGAGTATTACGCCCGCCACATGGCCGCGGTGCGCAACTTTACGCTGCAGGACCCATTGTATGTGGCGGGTTTTGTGGCTGATAACTTTGTGCGCAACCAGATGATAAATTTCATGACCCTGCCCACCTCGCCCGTGCTGCGCAGCTTGCAAGCACACGTGCGTGAGCTGCCCTATTGGCCCAGTTGGGATGGCGCCCTGGCGCGTGAGAGCTGGGCCATTGTAGCGGTCAACTTGGCGCTGGTGAGCATTGGCCTGGCCGCCAGCTGGCAGCGTTGGCGCTGGGCTGGGCTGGTTCCACTGTTCATCAACCTGGGGTTTACTTTTAGTCTGGCGCTGGCACGCGTGGCTGGCTGGCGCTACAACCTACCTGCGGACTGGACGGTGCTGCTGTATTACGCCATCGGCCTGGGGCAAGTGGTGCTGTGGCTGGCGGTGTTGCTGCCTGGTAGCCAGTGGTTACTGGAATCCAAAGCCGCGCCAGAGCCTTCGCGCAACAGCACACCCAGCACAAAAGCCTGGGTGGGTGCACTTGCGGTGCTTTTGCTGGCAGGTTTCTCCTACTCGATTATCGAAGCGCTCTCGCAGCCGCGTTACAGCAAGTTGAGCGCGGCGCAGGCTTTGGCTGCGGCTCAGCAAGTGCCAGATGCTCCGCCGCAACTGCTTGCACTACTGGAGAGCGGTCGCGTGGATGTTTTGCATGGGCGCGCTCTTTACCCAACTTTCTATGAAGCTGGCCGCGGCCTCGAGGGTGACTTTGTGCTCACCCAGCCACAAGACTACTCGCGCTTGAGCTTCTACCTGATTGGCCCAGTACCGGCCCCTGTGCTGTTACCGCTGGCCAGCGGTGAGATTGAATTCCCCAATGCCAGCGATGTCATCGTTGTGCGCTGCAGTAGCGCAGATACTGATGCATTTGCAGTACTCTTGACCCAGACTGGCACAATAGTGCCTTCCAGCCGTATGGCAGACGGCTGCGCGGAGACACCCTGACCCTATGGCTACAAAGCAAAAAAAGAAACAAGCATCCTCTCTCAATAAGACACGCGCGCTCGTTGGCCTGGCCCTGTTAGCACTCTCGTTCGTGCTGGCTTGGATCTCGAATAGCTTTGCCTCGCTAGCAGGCTGGTGGTCCTTTGCTGGCCTGCTGGTGATCCTGGCTGGAGTGACTGCACTTGCCTGGCGCGTTCTGCAAGCGGAGAAGGCGCCGCGCTGGCTGGTTTGGCTCGCGCTCGGCGCGATAGCGTTCCGTCTGGCGCTCAGCATCCTGTGGTTGCTGGGGTTGCCTGCCTGGGGTTACGACACGGATGTGCAGGCGGCTGGCTACGTGATGCAGGATGCCTTTAACCGCGATAGCGCCGCCTGGCAGCTCGCCCAATCCGGTGAGCCACTGTGGAAGGCCTTTGCTGGCTACAGCATTACTGACCAATACGGTGGTCTGCTGTTCCTGAGTGCAGCCATCTACAAATATCTGGCCGCGCCCAGCCATATGCCCATCCTGACCTTGCTGCCATCCGCGGCCGTCTCTGGCCTGGCCGTGGCGTTTGCCTGGGCGGCTGGCGCACGCGCCTTTGGCAAAAAAGTGGCTTGGCTCGCCGCCTGGGGGCTAGCCTTGTATCCGGAAGCCGCTCTGTTGGGCTCCTCGCAGATGCGTGAAGCGTTCACGGTGTGCTTGCTGCCCATGGTGCTGTTGGGCGTACAGCAAGTGGTGAACGGCCCGCGCCGCCTTGGATGGCAGCTGTTGCTGGTGAGCTTTGCCGCTGCCGCCTTTTTATCCTGGCCCTTCGTATCCTCTCTGCTGCTCTTCGCCGTCATCACCTGGCTGGCGCTCACCCAGTGGCAGTTGTTGCGTGATAAACGCATATGGCTGGGCCTGGGTGCGCTGGCCCTGGTGGCTGGCCTGTATTTCTTTGTGTTCAGTTCCGTGGGCGATACCTGGTTAGTGCAGTCGGCAGATTGGCAAGTGTATGTCAGCGAGAATTCGTCTGGCTGGGTGGCGCGCCAGTTTCAGCGCATGCCTTTGTGGGCGCAAGTACCCTTCCTCGTAACCTATGGGCTGGTGCGCCCCTTGCTGCCCGCCGCCCTCACTGCGGGCGGCCCTGTAGTGTGGACGGTCATTGGGGTGTGGCGCGCAGTCGGCTGGACGGCGGTGCTGGCCTTGTTGGCCTATGCCACCTATCTCGTCTTGCGTACACACGCCTGGCTACAGCTGCCCGGTGTCTGGCTGCTGGCCAGCTGGGCAGTCAGCATCGTGGCCTCGTACCGTGGCGGCGGCGATCTATGGGATAACCCCCGCTACCGTAGCGCTTTTGCCTCTGTGCAGATATTGCTGGCAGCTTGGGCCTGGGTGCAGCAGCAGAAGGCCCAAGACCCCTGGTTGCGCCGCAGCCTGGTCTCGGCACTCATTTTATGCGCTTGGTTCATCCCTTGGTACCTGCGCCGTTATGTCGGTTTGGAGTGGTGGCCGATCGTGGAGATCCACCACCTCGTGGGGATCGGCTTGGCAAGCTGCGCCCTGTATGTCCTCTGGGATTGGCTGCGCGCTTGACCTTTGCCTTCCTGAAGTTATAATTCAGCGCCTGAATTTTGACATCCAACTCATGGAACAACATGCCGATCCCGCGCGGGATCTTCTCCTTTTAGAGCACATCGAAACCGACCCGGATGTCACCCAGGCTTCTCTGGCTGGCCAGTTGGGTGTGGCCGTGGGCACGGTGAACTGGCACCTCAAGCGCCTGATCTCCAAGGGCTACGTCAAGGTGACCCGTGCCCAGCGCCGCAAGCTGCGCTACATCATCACGCCGCAAGGGCTCAGCCTGCGGGCGCGCCTCACGGTGGACTATGTGGAGCAATCCATGGCGCTGTACCGCCGCACGCGTGACCGCGTGCAAAGCCTGCTGGCCGAGGCGCGCGCCGCGGGCGTCAAAGCTGTGGCGCTGGAAGTGGCGCCGGGCAGCCCCAGCGATATCTTGGATATCTGCAAATTGACTTGCATGGAACAGGGGATGCTCGTAGAGTCTGAACGCCCCGTAACCGCCACGTTGCGTGTAACCGGGCACAAGGTGCATCTGATCATGGAAACCAATACCCAGGAGAGCGCGGCGTGAGCACGCAACACATCGTTGTCACCGGTGGGGCCGGTTACATCGGCTCGCTGCTCACCGGAGAGTTGTTGCAGCGTGGCCACCAGGTCACCGTGATGGATAAGCTGCTCTTCGGCGGCGATTCGCTGGTGGCCTATTTGGCTCACCCAAATTTCAAATTCATCAAGGCCGATGTAGGCGAACCGCACACCTTCCGCCAGCTGCTGCGCACTGGCGCCCAGCCCGATGCGATCGTGCACCTGGCTGGCATCGTAGGGTTCCCCGCCTGCCAGGCGGTGGGCAAGTCTGTGGCCTGGCATTACAACGTAGACACCACGCAGCGCGTTTTCGAACAGGCGGCCGAGATGGGCGCCAAGCGCTTTATCTTTTCTTCTTCCTACAGCAACTACGGCCAGTCCCAGGATGGGCAATTGGTTACCGAAGAGACGCCACTGCACCCACAGTCTCTGTATGCCGAAACAAAGATCGCGGCTGAGGAATACTTGCTCGGTCAAAAGGACTCATCCTGCACACCAGTCATTTTCCGCTTTGCTACGTTGTTTGGCATTTCGCCGCGCACACGTTTTGACCTCATCGTGAACCAATTTGTGCTCGAGGCCTTCACCAAGCGCGAGCTGCTTATATACCAGCGCGGCTACTCGCGCTCTTTTGTGCATGTGCGTGACATCGTAGCAGGCATCCTGCTGGGTTTGAGCGCACCGGATGACAAAGTGCGCGGTGAAATTTTCAACCTGGGCGACGAGTCTGGCAATTACCGCAAAGATGAGATCGTGGGCCTGATCATCAAGCGTCTGCCCGAGATCATTGTCAACTATAAAGACCTGACCTTTGGCGGAGACATGCGTGATATCAGCGTCTCCTTCGAAAAAGTGCGCCGTGTGCTGGGCTACCAAACCCGCTACACGGTGGATGATGGCATTCGTGAGCTCTTGCATGCCCTGCAAGATGGCTTGATCAAAGACCCGCATAACCCGCGTTTCCGCAACGCGCAGTTCATTGTGCAGTAAAGGTGAAAATGACTGAAGCAAATTTTTGGACAGGCAAACGTGTAACCGTCACCGGTGGCGGCGGCTTCCTCGGCTCTTTTGTAGTGGAGAAGTTGCGCCAACGTGGCGCTACAGACATCTTCATCCCGCGCAGCAAAGACTATGACTTGGTGCAACCTGAAGGCATCACCCGCATGCTGCAAGATGCCAAGCCGGATGTGCTCATTCACATTGCTGCGTTGGCCGGTGGCATTGGCCTTAACCGTGAGAAGCCGGCCGACCTGTTCTATAAGAACATCATGATGGGTATCCCCCTCATGCATCAGGCCTGGGAAACGGGCGTGGACAAGTTTGTCGCCCTCGGCACGGTGTGCGCCTATCCTAAATTTGCGCACACGCCCTTCCGCGAAGATGAATTGTGGGACGGCTACCCTGAGGAGACCAACGCTCCGTATGGCTTGGCCAAGAAGATGCTGCTGGTGCAGGCGCAAGCCTACCGCCAACAGCACGATTTCAATGCCATCTATTTGCTGCCGGTGAACCTGTACGGCCCGAAGGACAATTTCAACCCAGCCTCCTCGCATGTCATCCCGGCACTCATCCGCAAGTTTGTGGAGGCCAAGGAGAACGGCGAGCAACAGGTGGAGCTGTGGGGTGATGGCTCGCCCACGCGCGAATTCCTCTACGTAGAAGATGCCGCCGAGGGCATTGTGCTCGCCGCCGAACGCTACGATGGCGAGGAGCCGGTCAATCTGGGCTCCGGCTACGAGATCAGCATCAAAGATCTGGCCGAGCTCATCAGCCGCCTGGTGGCTTTCGAGGGTGCGCTGGTGTGGAACGAAGCCTATCCCAATGGCCAGCCGCGCCGCCTGCTGGATGTCAGCCGCGCCGAAGAGCTGTTCGGCTTCCGTGCGCGTGTGAACTTTGAAGAAGGGTTGCGCAAGACTATTGACTGGTACTTGCAGCATCGTGCCGAGCTGATCAAATGAGCAGCGTCGTAACCAAAAGCGCGCCGAGCACCAAGGTGCTCATCCGGCCGCAACGCGGCATGGTAGGGCTGAACTTCCGGGAGCTATGGAACTTCCGTGAGCTGATTGTCTTCCTCACCTGGCGTGACATTCTTGTGCGCTACAAGCAGACCCTGCTGGGCGGCGCCTGGGCCATTCTGCAGCCCTTGCTGCAGATGCTGCTGCTGAACCTGCTCTTTGGCGAAGTGGCCGGCCTGCCCACCGGCGGCGTGCCCCGCCCGCTGTTCACCTTTGCGGCGCTGCTGCCCTGGAACCTGTTTTCCAACGCAGTCAGCGATGCCAGCCGCTCGCTGGTGGCCAACCGCAACATGATCACCAAGGTCTATTTCCCGCGCATCATCGTGCCGCTGGCCAATGTGCTCAGCGGTGTGCTCGATTTCGCCGTTGCCTTCCTGATCCTGGCGGGCATGATGATCTATTACAAGTTTGCGCCGGCCAACCTGCTTCTGCTGCCGGTGTATGTGGTCATCACCCTGCTCACTGCGTTGGGTGTGGGTCTGTGGTTGGCGGCGTTGAATGTGCACTATCGTGACGTCAAGTACATCATCCCTTTCCTGACCCAATTCTGGATGTTGGCCAGCCCTATCGCGTACGAAGCTTCCAGCATCTTTGAGCGTCTGCCCGAGCAGTGGCAGTGGCTGTATGCGCTCAACCCCCTCGTGGGCGTGGTGGAAGGTTTCCGCCAGGCGCTGCTGGGCGTGCCCGTCTATTCCGAGAACATGCTGTGGGTCTCACTGGCCTCTGCATCGGTAATGTTGGTCAGTGGCCTGATGTACTTCCGCAGCATGGAACGTACCTTTGCGGATGTGGTCTAGATGAGCTACGCCATCCGTGTTGAAGGTTTGGGCAAGCAATACCGTTTGGGTGGCAGCCAGCAGGCGTATAGCACGCTGGGCGAGCGCCTGGGTGCGGCGGTCACCTGGCCGGTGCGCCTGCTCAAAGGCGAGCTGCGCGAGCGCGCCGAGAAGGTCTGGGCGCTGCGCGATGTCACCTTTGACGTCAAGCAGGGCCAGGTATTGGGCGTGGTGGGGCGCAACGGCGCGGGCAAAAGCACGCTGCTCAAGATCCTCTCACGCGTAACGGACCCCACCACGGGCTACGCTGAGATCAACGGCCGCGTCGGCTCCCTGTTAGAAGTGGGCACCGGCTTTCACCCCGAACTCAGCGGCCGCGAGAACATCTTCCTCAACGGTGCCGTTCTCGGTATGCAGCGCCGTGAGATCGCCAAGAAGTTTGATGAAATCGTTGAATTTGCCGGCGTGGATAAATTCATTGACACAGCCGTCAAGCACTACTCCAGCGGCATGTACCTGCGCCTGGCCTTTTCTGTGGCCGCGCACCTGGAGCCCGAGATCCTGGTGGTGGACGAAGTGTTGGCGGTGGGCGATGCCGAGTTCCAGCGCAAGTGCTTGGGCAAGATGAGCGATGTGGCCGCCGCTGGCCGCACGGTGCTGTTTGTCAGCCATAACATGTCGGCCATTCTGCGCCTTACCGAAGAGTGCATCGTGATGGAGCGCGGCCAGTTGGCCTTCCGTGCGCCCACGCGTGAAGCGGTGGACTATTACATGTCGTCCAGTTTCCAAAAGAACGGCGAGCGCAGCTGGGCTGCTGATGAAGTGCCCGCGGATGCCGCGCCGTTTGCGCCCGTGGCTCTGCGCGTCAAAGACCCCAGTGGCAACGTGGTGGAGACGGCTCAGTCTCGCCAGCCGCTGGAGATCGAATTTGAATACACGCTGGCGCAGCCCATTCAAGGTCTGCGCGTGGGTATTTACTTGCAGAGCATGCGCGGTGAGGTCATCCTCACTTCGTTTGATACCGATGACCCCGTAGCCTTTGAGAAGTACGGCACGCGTGAGGCCGGTCGCTACGTCAGCCGCGCCACCATCCCGGCTGATTTCCTAAACGAAGGCCAATACCTGCTGGGCGTGAATGCCAGCGCCTTCCGCGTGCGCCGCTATTTTTGGGATGAGCGCGCCTTGGCCTTCACTGTGGATGCGATGGGCGCTCCCGGTATGCACTGGCCGGAGCCGCGCCAGGGTTTTGTGCGCCCCCAACTGAACTGGACCATTGACCGTGTGGGGGCCGCTTAGCCACAATGCCCGCCGCTAGCCGTCTCAAAGATTTTCTCGGGCACGTACCCGCTACTGCAGAGCTCGCCTGGGCGCTGCGCGGCGGTGACGCGCCCATTGACGGCTTTAAGCTCGAAGAGCTGCGCGCCCAACTGCCCGCATGGATCGATGCGGTGCAAAACTCCCCGCTAAAGACGCAAGCCGGGCGCAAGGTGCTGGTCTTTGCCACGTTGCACTATTGGATCCATCATGCCAGCCTGTTGTCGCTGGCGCTGCGCGGTCTGGGGCACGATGTCACCCTGGCTTATTTGCCGCACGCTACATGGAAAGCGGATGTGCCGCGCTTTGACCTGCGCCGTCGTGATGCGTATGCGCGCAGCGTGTTCGCCCCCATGCAAGCCGTGCTGCCCGTCGAGTCATTCCTGAATGCGCCAACCGTTGAGCTGCCCAGTTCGCTGGACGCCGCGGTGGAGCAAGTCTCCGTCATGGATGTGCAATACACCCAGCAGGTCGAAGAAGTTGACAAGAGCAGCCAGCTCTTCCAATTGCGCTTACAGTCCAACCGCGCCGCTGCCTCCGCTGCGCTGGCCTGGTTGCAGCGTGAGCAGCCGGATGTGGTCATTCTGCCCAACGGCCTGATTCTTGAATTTGGCGCCATCCTGCATACTGCCCGCCACCTCAACATTCCGGTGGTGAGCTACGAATTTGGCGAGCAGCGCGGCCGTATCTGGTTGGCACACAACCAATCGGTCATGCTGCAGGAAACTGATAGCTTGTGGGCTGCCCGCCGCAACGAACCATTCACAGATGCACAGCGTGCCGAAGTGCAGGAGCTGTTCGCCACGCGCCAGGCTGCCGGCCTGTTCCGCCACTTCTACCGCAAGTGGCAAGACGCCCCTACCGAAGGCGCCGCACAAGTACGCACCAAGCTGGGCTTGGATGCGCGCCCGGTGGTGCTGCTGGCTGCCAACGTCATCGGCGATAGCCTAACCCTGGGCCGCAGCACCTTCAGTGGTGATATGAGCACCTGGTTGCGCCGAACACTGGCCTACTTTGCCGAGCGCAAGGATGTGCAGTTGGTGCTGCGCGTGCACCCCGGTGAGCGCAATCTGGATGGCCCTTCGGTGGCCGATATGGTCAAGCAGGCCATGCCGGAGTTGCCCGAGAACATTCACTTGGTAGGCGCCGGTGACCCGGTCAATACCTACGACTTGGTCGAGGCCGCCCAGCTAGGCTTGGTGTACACCACCACGGTTGGCCTCGAGATGGCGATGAGTGGCCGCCCAGTCATTGTGGTGGGCCACACGCATTATCGCGGTAAAGGCTTTACGCAAGACCCGGCCAGTTGGGAAGATTACTTCGCCATGCTGGACAGTAGCCTGGCCGACTTACCTGCCGTGCAGCTCAAGCCAGCCGAGGTAGACCAGGCCTGGCACTACGCCTACCGCTTCTTTTTTGATTATCCGCAGCCTTTCCCTTGGCATTTGCTGCACTTTGCCAAGGATGTAGAGGCGACGCCGCTGACGCAGTTGTTTACGCCTGAAGGCCAGCAGCACTATGCACGCACCTTTGATTACTTGATGGGAGAACCCTTTGACTGGGACACAAACCAATCTGGATGAGCGCGAGATCAAGCGCCAGGTACGCGAGTTTTATGACCGCGTCGGCTGGCAGGAGATCTCGGATGGCTTGTTCCAAAACGCGCGCTACGAAGACCTGCGCCCGGTCTCGCAAGAGTACATTCACCGCGCCCACCTGCGCGTCAAGCGCCACCTGGCACCCAGCGGCCGTTTGCTACTGGATGCTGGCTCCGGCCCCATTCAGTATCCTGAGTATCTCGAGTACTCGGCGGGCTATAACAAGCGCGTGTGTGCTGACCTTTCCATCACGGCCCTGCAAGCGGCGCGCAAACGCATTGGCGATAAAGGTCTGTTCGTCGTGGCCGATGTCACCCGCCTGCCCTTCGCTAGCGATGTCTTCGATGGTGTAGTCTCCCTGCACACCATCCACCACGTGCCGGAAGGTGAGCAGGTTACCGGTTACCGCGAGCTGTACCGCGTGCTGGCGCCGGGCCGCAGCGCCGCGGTGGTCAACGGCTGGGGTGATGCTCCGCTGGACACCTTCTTCGTCAAGCTGACGGATCTCATAAAGCGCGTGCGCGGCGCCGCGCCGGAGAAAGACCATTTGCCGCAGGAGAAGACCCTGGGGCGCGGTACCTTCGTCAAGAAGCGCGGCTACCGTGAGCTGCGCCAGGCGCTGAGTGGATACTTCCCCATCGATATTTACGTGTGGCGCACGCTGGGTACGCACTTTTTGCGCTTTTATATTCGTGAGCCCTGGGCAGGCCGCTTTTGGCTCAAAGTACTGTATCGTGTGGAGGAGCTGTTCCCGCGCTTCTTCGGCAAGCACGGTCGCTATCCGCTGATCGTGTTCAGTAAGTAAAGAGAGAACTATGAACTGGAAAAACCAAACCATCCTCATCACCGGCGGCACCGGCTCCTTTGGCAAGGCCTGCATAAAGATCCTGCAGGACAAGTACCAGCCGGAGAAAATCATTGTCTTCAGCCGTGACGAGCTCAAGCAGCACGAAATGCGCGAGGCAGGCTTCAATCAGGACAACTTGCGCTACTTCATTGGTGACATTCGTGATGAGCAGCGTCTCAAGCGCGCCATGGACGGTGTCAACATCGTCATCCATGCTGCGGCGCTCAAGCAAGTGCCAGCGTGTGAGTACAACCCGATGGAAGCCATCAAGACCAATATCCTCGGCACGGCCAATGTGATTGAAGCCGCGCTAGAGAACAATGTTGAGAAAGTGCTGGCACTCAGCACCGATAAAGCCGTCAGCCCTGCCAATCTCTACGGCGCCACCAAGCTGGCCGCCGAGAAGCTCACCGTACAGAGCAATGCCTACTCCGGTGACCGCCCGACGCGCTTCGCCTGTGTGCGCTACGGCAACGTGGTCGGCAGCCGTGGCAGCGTAGTGCCCATCTTCCTGCGCCAGCGCGAGGCAGGCAAGTTCACCATCACCGATGAGCGTATGACGCGCTTCTGGCTCTCGCTGGAGCAGGGTGTCGACTTTGTGCTGAACTGTATTGAGATCATGCATGGCGGCGAGGTCTTTGTCCCCAAGCTGCCCAGCACCACCATCACGGACTTGACCCAGGCCATTGCTCCCGATGCCGAGATCGAAGTCGTGGGCATCCGCCCCGGTGAGAAGCTACACGAAATGTTGATCTCTGAGGATGAGGCTCGCTCGGCGGTGGAGCTGGAGAGCATGTACGTCATCCAGCCTGCCCAGGGCCCGTTCTTTGTGCATACCTGGGCTGATAAGGGCAAAGCGCTGCCGGATGGCTTCCACTACGTCAGCAACGAGAACGAGCAGATGCTCAGCCCCGCTGAGATTCGTGACATCATTGCGCCTATCGAGGCGGACATGAAGGCAGGCAAGCTGGCGTGAGCCAACCGCGCCTTCTGGTGACGGGCGCCAGCGGCCTGTTGGGCAGCAACCTGGCCCTTCACGCCGCTGCACAAAAGCACACCGTCGTGGGCGTTACCAACCAGCACCCGCTGGCGCAGGCTCCTTTTGAGACCGTGCAGGCGGATCTGCTTGCACCGGGTGCTGTAGCCCGTGTGCTGGATGAAACCCAGCCAGACTGGGTGGTGCACTGCGCCGCGCTGGCAGACATTGACGCTTGCGAGCGGCAGCCGGAACTGGCCCATAAGCTGAACACGGAGTTGCCCGGCCAGTTGGCCCGCGAAACTGCCCGGCGTAACCTGCGCTTTGCGCACATCTCCACCGATGCGGTGTTTGATGGCACCAAGGCGCCCTATAAAGAGACCGATGCGCCCAACCCGCTGAGCGTATACGCCAAGACCAAGCGCATGGCTGAGTTGGCCGTAAAGGCGGCCCATCCGCAGTGGCTGATTGTGCGGCCCAACCTGTTTGGCTGGAGCCCCAACGGCGATCACAGCCTGGCCGAGTTCTTTTACAACAAGCTCACGGCGGGTGAAACGGTTAATGGTTTTACCGACCGCCTGTTCACCCCGCTGCATGTGGGATTTTTGTCTGAGATTATTCTGGAACTACTGGCCAAAGATGCGCACGGTATTTTCAACGCCGGCAGCAGCGACAGCCTGAGCAAGTATGACTTTGGCGTGATGATCGCGCGTAAATTCAATTATGACGAGCAGTTGGTGCGTCCAACGCACACCGAGTCTGCTGCGCCGCGCGCGGCTGACCTGCGCCTGAACGTCAGCCGCCTGAGTGCCGCGCTCGGCCGCCGCCTACCGACGGTGGCCGAAGGCGTGGCACGCTTGCATGCTGAGCTATCCAACGGCCACCGCCAGACGGTGAGCGCCTTAGCTGGCTAGGCAGCCAGCCTGGAGACGAATTGAGGATGTGATGGAAATCGATATTCAAGGTCGCAAAGTTGGCTTGCAGCACCCAACCTACTTCATTGCCGACATCGCTGCCAACCATGATGGCGATCTCGACCGTGCCATTGAGCTGATTCGCTTAGCCAAAGAAGCCGGTGCCGATGCGGCCAAGTTCCAAAACTTCCGCGCCCCCAAGATCGTCTCCGACTACGGTTTCCGTTCGCTGGGCGGCCAGCTTTCGCACCAGGCCGCGTGGACCAAGAGCGTGGTCGAAGTTTACGAAGACGCGTCCATTCCCTTCGAGTGGACGCCGATACTCAAGGAAGCCTGCGACAAGTACGGCATCCATTATTTCTCTTCGCCCTACGACCATGATGCCATTGACATGCTCGTGCCCTATGTGCCTGCCTTCAAGGCTGGCTCCAGCCTGATGTCATGGCCAGAAGCCATCGTGCGCATGGCCAGCTTCGGCAAGCCGATCCTGATGGCCACCGGCGACTGCGACATGGCCGACGTGGAGCGCGCCATGGCCATGGTGCAGCCGGTCAATCAGCAGATCGTGCTGATGCAATGCAACACCAACTACACCGCCGCCGAGAGCAACTACGACCATTTGCATCTCAATGTGCTCAAGACCTATGCACAGAAGTGGCCGAATGTCATCCTGGGCTTGTCAGACCATACCCAGAGCGCCGCTCCGGTAGTGGGCGCGGTAGCGCTGGGAGCGCGTGTGATCGAACGCCACTTCACCGATAGCAATGACCGCGAAGGGCCGGACCATAAATTTGCCCTCAACCCGGCCAACTGGGCGCACATGGTCAACGAAGTACGCATCCTTGAACGCGCCCTCGGATCGGAAGAGAAGCTTGTGGCCGAGAATGAGAAGGACACCTACATCGTGCAGCGCCATTGCCTGCGCGTAGCGCGTGATGTGAAGGCGGGCGAAGTCTTCACCGAAGACATGCTCGAAGTGCTGCGCCCAGCGGTGGAAGGTGCACTCATGTCCTGGGATATTCCACAGGTGCTCGGCCGCAAGGCCGCCGCCGATATGCCTTTTGGCAAAGAAGTGCGCCTGAGCGATCTGGCCTGAAAGACCGACCGGTAGTTGCATGAAAGTCTTATACGTCAGCCAACAACACGGCCCGCATGACAGCCGCTTCCTTGCTGCCATTGCAGAGGCGGGGCACACGGGCTTGTTTCTGTGCACCGCGCCGGAGCGCGTGCAGGCTACGCTTCTGCCAGCAGGCGTGCAGCAGGTGCGCGGCAGTGTGGCTGAGGTAGCGCGGCAGCACGGGCCAGATGTAATGCACGCTGGCCCGCTACATACCTGTGCCTGGCAAGCGCGCACTACGCAGCCGCTGGTTGCCATGAGCTGGGGCTCCGATATTCTCTATACTGCTCAACGAAATCCAATAGCTCGCTACAAAACACGCGCCGCGCTTCGCTCCGCACGTGTGCTCATCGCCGATTGCCAGGCCGTGGTGGATGCGGCCGCTGCATTGGGCTTCGACCCACAGCGCGCCGTTATATTCCCGTGGGGTATTGACCTGCAGCGCTTCCAGCCGCAGGCCGCCAGCCCGCTGCGTACGGAGCTGGGTTGGCAGGATGCCTTCGTGCTGTTGCACCTACGCAGCTGGGAGCCAGTCTACGATACCGAAACCGCCCTGCGCGCCTTTCTGGCGCTGGCCCCGCAGCAGCCACAATTGCGCTTGCTGCTGCCGGGCGGCGGCAGCCTGGAGCCACGTATTCGCCAATTGGTGCAAGATTCGGGCTTTGCCAATCGTGTGCACATGCCCGGCTATATTGCTCAGGACGATTTGCCTGCCTATTACGCTGCCGCAGACCTTTATCTCAGCGCTTCGCGCAGCGATGGTTCATCAGTGTCTTTGATGGAAGCGTTGGCCTGCGGGCTGCCCGCCCTCGTGTCTGACATTCCCGCCAACCGCGAGTGGGTCGAGCCCGGCCAGCAGGGTTGGTTGTTTCTAGTAGGTGACTCAGCCGCACTTGCCGATAAGATTGTGGCTGCGATGCAAAACACTGACCTGCAAGCCATCGGGCAACGCGCCCGCCAGCGTGCTGAAGAACGCGCTGACTGGGCTAAGAATAAACTGGGCCTGCAGCGTGCCTATGAAATGGCGGTGGCATGAGCACTCCTAAAGTCGTCGCCATTGTCCAGGCGCGCATGGGCTCCAGCCGCCTGCCTGGCAAAGTATTGGCCGACCTTAACGGCCAGCCCGTGCTGGCCTGGGTGCTGCGCCGCACGCAGCGCGCCACAGGCATCCACCAGGTTGCCGTCGCCGCACCCACCGGTGAGCTGGATGACCCGCTGGCGGCCTATTGCGCTGAGCAGGGCATCCCCTGCGTGCGCGGCAGCCTGCATGATGTGCTCGACCGCTACATGCAAACCGCGCGCCAGACGGAAGCGGATGTCATCGTGCGTATCACCGCTGATTGCCCCTTCATTGACCCTGGCTTGCTCAGTGAATATGTGCAGAAATTTATTAACGCAGACCCGCCGCTGGATTTTGCCGCCAACCGCCTGCCGCAAGGCCGTACTATTCCCATTGGTCTGGATGTGGAGCTGTGCATGCGTGCCGCGCTCGAAACCGCCTGGCGCGAAGCGCAAGAGCCAAACCAGCGCGAGCATGTGATGCCGTTCTTCTATGAGCATCCCGAGCGCTTCCGCATCGCCGAGTTCACCCAGCAGCCAGCCTACGGCGATCTGCGCTGGACGGTGGACACGCCCGAGGATCTCGAATTGGCGCGCACCATCGCCAGCCATTTTGCAGACGACACCTTTTCTTGGAAAGACATCCTGGCCTTGTTTGAAGCCAATCCAGACTTGGCCAACATCAATGCCAGCGTGCAGCACAAGGACTACCGCCAGGTAGACGAACGCCGATGAAGCAACTGTGTATATTCACGGCTCCCAAGCCGTTTCGTGACCGCCACATCACCACCATCCAGCGCAACGCACTGGGTTCGTGGCTGTCCCTGGGTGATGCTGTTGATATTGTGTTGGTGGGGGATGACGAGGGCATTGCACAGGCCGCCGCCGAATTCGGCGTCAAGCATGTGCCTAGTGTTGAGGCCAATGCGCACGGTACGCCACTCGTCAGCGCTATTTTTGACGCGGCGCGCCAGAATAGTGATGCGCCATACTTGGTTTACGTCAACGCAGACATTATTTTCTACCCCGGCCTGCTAGAGACCCTGCACACAGTCGCCGCGCAGGCGCCGGAGTTTGTGCTGCTCGGCCGCCGCTATGATCTCGATATTACCCAGCCGCTGGAGTTCTCCGCTGGCTGGGATGCCCGCCTGCGGGCCGACATGCACGCCCGCGGCACGCTGCACACCCGCGGCGGCAGCGACTATTTTGCTTTCCCGCGCCATCTCTATACTGAAATGCCGCCCTTCGCTATCGGCCGCGCCGGCTGGGATAATTGGATGATGTATGAGGCCAATCACCGTAACTGGCATGCCGTGGATTGCACGGCTGAGATAGATATCGTGCATCAAAATCACGACTATTCCCACCTGCAAGGTGAGCACGGCCACCAGCGCCATGTGGAGACCGACGAGAATACGATGCTCGGTGGCGGTATGCGCAGCATGTACATGCTGCTGGATGTGCCCTATGAGCTAGTGAATGGCAAAGTGCGCCGTGCGCCGCTCTCCGCCATCCGCGCCCTGCGCAGCATCGAGCGCGCCCTGCAGCCCAACGCCATTGAAGATCGCAGCCTGCGCTGGCGCATCATGCGCCAGGTGCGCAACCTGCGCTTCGCCCTGGGGGGGCGCTAAGCATGCGCGTCGGCCAGAATCCCATCAAGTCGGTCGAGAGCATTGCGCCACCCGCGCCGGTGACGGTCGTCGTCATCAGCTATATCCCCTTCCTGAGCGGCTACTACACTCATAGCCTCGAGTTACTCAGGCTGTGCTTGGGCAGCATCCATGCCAACACCGAAGGCTCCTACGATTTGATGGTCTTCGACAATGGCTCATGTGCCGAGGTGCGTGAATACCTGCTCGCTGAGCAGACCGCTGGCCGTATTCAGTACCTCACCTTGTCCGAGCGCAACCTGGGCAAACCCGCCGCCTGGAACATCTGCTTCGCTGCCGCCCCAGGTGAATTCATCGCCTATGCCGATGCAGATGTGTACTTCTACAAAGGCTGGCTGCCCAGCAGCCTGGATGCGCTGCGTACGCTGCCGCAAGCCGGCATGGTGACGGCCATGCCGATGCTCACCCCGCAAAAATACTACACCGCTACTGTTAAATGGGCCAAGGCGCAGCGCGGCGCCAAACTCGAAACTGGCGCGCTGTTCAGCTGGGATGATTTTTGGAAGCATGCCCGCAGCCTCGGCAACAGCGAGGAGCACGGCCGCGCCTTCTTTAAAGACAACAAAGCTGTGCGCCTCAGCTACAAGAAGCGCCAGTACTGGGTCGGCGCGGCCCACTTCCAATTCATGGCGCGCAAGCGCATCTTGCAGCAGGTGCTGCCCATCCCTGCCGAGAAGCCGATGGGCCGCGTGCGCCTGCTGGACGAGGCCATCAACACCCTAGGTTACCTGCGCCTCTCCACCGCCGAATGGCACGTGCAGCACATGGGCAACCAGCTGCCCGCCGCCGGCGACTTGCTGGACGGGTCGCTGGATACGCCAGCAACAGCTCATCGCGCAAACGTAGCCAGCGTTTGGGCCTGGCCACCGCTGCGCAAGCTGCTGCAGTGGCTCAACGGCTGGACCTTTGACCGCATCCACCGCACACAAAAATGAAGCCACGCATCTTTATAAGCGCTGACCACGGCCTTGCCATCGTCTACTTCTTGCAAAGCGATGTTTTGCGCACCCTGCTTGACGGTGGCGCCGAAGTGGTGCTGCTCACGGATGACGACATCGTGGAGCGTATCCGCGAGCGCTTTGCCCAACCCGGCCTCATCATCGAAGGGCTGCGCCTCAAGCAGGCCAAGGACTACTTTCACACAGTCTCCTATGGCAAACAGTGGTGGCTGGATTTCCTGCGCCGTGCAGGCGCTTCCAACCGGATCAACCTCGAAGCCGTGGATAGTTACATCAATCAAGTAAAAGCAGAAGCACACGCCCGCCGCAAACTGCTATTTCCGTTTATGCAGATTGCGGTTGCCATCCTGCGCCGCAGCCGCGTCGCCCGCCGCTGGCTACACGGCCTGCAGCAGCGCTTTACGCCAACTATCTATGCTGACCTGTTTGCTAAGTACCAACCCAGCCTCGTAGTCGCCAGCACACCGGGTTGGCGGTTCGACCGCTACTTGTTGCGTGAAGCCGCTGCCCACAACATCCCCACGGCTGCGGTCATCGTTGGCTGGGACAACTCCAGCAGCTACAGCCTGCCCGGCGCGCCGGTGGATTGGATTACCTGCTGGTCCGAGATTCAGAAGCAAGAGCTGGTAGACGGCTCAGACTGGGACCCGGCCCGCGTGCATATTGGCGGCATTCCCTCGTACGATGGCTACTTCAAGCAGGAGTGGGTGCTGCCGCGCGAGGACTACTTCAAAACACACGGACTCGACCCGCAGCGCAAGCTCATCTCGTTTGCCAGCAGCTTCATCACCTTCTCGCCCAATATTCAGGATATTGAAGCGCTGGCTGAGTTGGTTTCGGGTGACCAGTTGGCCGCTCCCAGCCAGCTTTTAGTGCGCTTGCACCCAAATCACTTTATGGATGTGCCGCGCTTCGCTCAAGAGCGCCAGGCCATCTTCGCCCTGGCGCAAAAGTACCCCCATGTTCACGTAGTGGAGCCGGTTGCGCTGGGCGGCTCGCTGGGCCATTATTCAGGGGAAGACATGCACGAGAAATCGTCGATGATGGCCCACTCGGATGTGTTCGTAACCGTGTACTCCACTATGGTGGTCGAGGCCTCGGCCCACAAGACCCCGGTGGTGAGCGCCTGCATCGATTCGCCCGTGGGCTGGCAGGGCAAGTTCACCCTGCCGCTCTCGCGCATTGGCGATTGGCCTACCCATTCGCGCTTCCGTAATTCGTCCGCCGGGCGTGTGGCCTATGACCTGCCCCAGCTGCGTGAGGCGCTCAACTTCTATCTGACTACTCCTGGCGCCGATGAGGCTGAACGCGCTGCTTTCATCGCCCGTGAATGCACTTTCACCGATACGAGCGCTGGCCAGCGCACCGGTGCGTACTTGCTCTCGCGCCTCGGCCAGCATGCAGGCGGCCGTACATGAGCTCGCCTTTGCGTAAAGCGCTGCGCGCCATCACTGGCGATGAGGCCGCTGCCAAAGGCGGTAGCCTGCTGCCGCCGCTCTCTGCCGCGGAGCTGGCTGAGGTCAAAGAATTCTTTCCGCTGCAAAAATTCTTCGTGCTTGGACAGCCGCATTCTGGCGGTAGCGTGCTGGCGCGGTTGCTTAATTTGCATGCTGAACTGTATTGTGGCACTGGGGCGCATTTCTTCACCCGCCAGCCTGTGCTGAGTGAGCTGTTCGTGCAGCCCGAGGAGCCGGATGCGGCAGCGTCTCTCGCACCTTCGCCTGCCGCATTGCGCGCCATGGCCGATTTTCTGCTGGAACGCCAGGCGCATCCGCTGGGTAAACGTGTGGCTGGTGACCAAAGCCAGAACGAACTTGGTGGCCGCGCGATACAAGAGATGCACCACCTGTATCCTGATGCCAGCCTGATCCACATCGTGCGCGATGGGCGCGATGTGCTCGTCAAGCAGCGCTTGCAAGAGCTCACCGGCGGCGCTGCGGCCAACCCGCGCCGTGAGCGCAGCCGCCCCGGCGACAACGTCGCCATCTTCGCCCCCGGCTGGCTTTCAGAGGCCACCCGCAACTGGGCTAACGGGGTGAGCGAAACAGACCGCCTCGGCCATCAGCTCTATGGCGAGAGCTACTACTCGCTGCGCTATGAAGACTTGCTGGCGCGCCCCTTCGACATGCTGGCCAAGGTGTGGGCCTTCCTTGGGCTGGAGGCCGATGGCCTCGAAGCCAAGGTCACCGCCGAGATCGCTCAGGACGAAGAGCTGACTCTCGATAAGAGCCCGCAAGCCGTGTGGCGCCAATTCTTCACACCGGGCGACAAGAACATCTTCAAAGAGAACGCTGACAAAGCGCTGCTCAAATGGGGCTACGAAGTGGGAGCCGATTGGGAATGAAGATTCTTATCGCCGGCTTCGGTTCGATCGGCAAACGTCATTTCAATAACTTGCGCGCCCTCGGCGTGAAGGATTTTGTTTTCCTGCGCAGCAACAACAGCACGCTGGATGTTAGTGAGCTGGCTGGTTTCGCCGTTGAGCACAGCATCGAAGCCGCGTTGGCACATAAACCAGATGCTGTCGTGATCTCGAACCCTACCGCATTGCACCTGGATGTGGCCATCCCCGCCGCGGCCCAGGGCTGCAGCCTGCTGATGGAGAAGCCCATCAGCCACAGCCTGGCCCGTGTAGACGAGTTGCGCCAGGCCGCCGCTGCCGGTGGCAGCCGTATCCTGGTGGGCTTTCAGTGGCGCTTCCACCCCACGCTGCAAAAGGCAGCCGAGATTTTGCAGTCCGGCCAGCTCGGCCGCGTGCTCTCGGCGCGGGCGCATTGGGGCGAGTACTTGCCAAACTGGCATCCGTACGAAGACTATCGCAAGGGTTACAGCGCCCGCGCCGATCTGGGCGGTGGGGTGGTGCTCACTCTGTGCCATCCCTTTGATTATTTGCGCTGGCTGCTCGGTGAAGTGGATTCGGTATGGGGCACACTCGCACGCAGCGGTGAGCTCGAGATTGCCGTAGAAGACCAGGCCGAAGTCGGCTTGCAGTTTGCCAGTGGTGCGGTGGGCAGTGTGCACTTGGATTATGTCCAGCAGCCGCCCAGTCACACGCTGCAGATCGTGTGCAGCCAGGGCCGCCTGGAATGGAACGCAGCCAGCGGTGCCCTGGTGCAAGTCAGTGTCAATGGCGAGCAGCGCGAGTTTGCGCTTAAAGCAGGTTTTGAGCGCAATCACCTGTTTATTGACCAGACGCGCCACTTTTTAGAGGTGACACAAGGGGATGCGCAGCCACTGTGCACACTAGAGGATGGCATTCGCGCCTTGGAGATTGCCTTGGCCGCCCACCGCGCCAATGATGAGGGCGCTCGCGTGGAGCTGGGGCTGGCATGATAGAATCCCGTTTGGCCTGCAAAACAGGCCGCTTTGTTTGCAGGGGTAATACGTAGAGGCCCTATGCCCAGCACGATTCAATCCGCATTTGATCTCACCGGCCGCGTGGCCTTGGTGACTGGCGCCGCCGGTCTGTTGGGCAGGCAGTTCTGCCGCACCCTGGTGCAGGCGGGCGCCTCTGTGGCTCTGGTAGACCTCAACCCGGCTGCGCTGGCTGTCTTGCAAGCCGAGCTCGGCGAGCGCGCCCTGGCCGTTGAGTGCAACGTCAGCGATAAGGCCGCCGTGCAGGCCGCCGTACAAACCACCCTCGATACATTTGGCCGCCTGGATATTTTGGTCAACAGCGCCGCACTGGACCCTAAATTTGATGCCGGTGAGGCGGGCAAGCACAGCTCTTCCTTTGAAGACTACAGTCTTGAAAACTGGAACAACTCGCTCTCGGTAAATCTCACCGGGGCCTTCCTTTTTAGCCAGGCCAGTGTGCCGCACATGCTCTCGCAGGGCCGCGGCGCCATCATCAACATCTGCTCGACCTATGGCCTGGGTGGCCCCGATCAGCGCATTTACCAGCGCGAAGGCCAGCCGCCTTCCTTCAAGCCGGTGGATTACACCGTCACCAAGGCGGGCATCCTCGGGCTCACCAAATACCTGGCCACCTACTACGGCACACAAAACATCCGCGTCAATGCCCTCACCCCCGGTGGTGTGCGCAACACGCAGGACGAAGACTTCGTCAAAGCCTACTCCGCTCGTGCCGCTATGGGCCGCATGGCTAACCAGGATGAAATGAACGGTGCGCTGCTGTTCCTCGCCTCGGATGCTTCCAGCTACATGACTGGCGCCAATCTGGTAGTGGATGGCGGCTGGACCGCGTGGTAAGTATGAAATCCAAAAAGCCCCACGTTCTCGCCATCATCCCCGCCCGCGGCGGCTCCAAGAGCATTCCGCGTAAAAATGCGCGCTTGTTCGCCGGGCACCCGTTGCTGGCCTTCAGCATCGCCGCTGCCCTGCAGGCGGAGACTGTGACGCGCACTATCATCTCCACTGATGATGAGGAGATGGCGCACATCGCGCGCAGCTTGGGCGCCGAGGCGCCCTTCATCCGCCCCGCCGAGCACGCCCAGGACAATACGCTAGACCTGCCTGTCTTCGAACACGCCCTTGCCTGGCTCGCCAAGAACGAAGGCTACAAGCCAGACATCGTCGTGCAGCTGCGCCCCACCTCTCCACTGCGCCCGCGTGGCTTGGTAGATGAGGCTGTGCAATTGCTGCTCAAGAATCCCAAGGCGGATTCGGCTCGCGGTGTAGTGCCCAGCGGCCAGAACCCCCACAAGATGTGGCGCGTGGATGCTGATGGCGTGCTGCAGCCGCTACTCAAGGTCAAAGGTATCGCCGAACCCTACAACGCGCCGCGCCAGCAGTTGCCAGCCACTTATTGGCAGACCGGCCACGTGGATGCGATTCGCAGCTCGGTCATCCTCAAGAAACATTCAATGAGCGGCGATGTCATTCTGCCCGTTATGGTAGACCCGCAGTACACCGTGGATATTGACACGATGAGTGACTGGCAGCGCGGTGAATGGCTGGCCACATCGGGCGAGCTGGATGCGGTGTGGCCCGGCCCGCTGCCGCGCCCGTACCCCAAGCAGGTCAAGCTGCTCGTGCTGGATTTTGATGGCGTGCTGAGCGACAACCGCGTCTGGGTAGACGAGACCGGCAAAGAAGCCATTGCCGCCAACCGCAGTGATGGTCTTGGCCTGCGTCAGCTGAAAGACAGTGGCGTGCAGATCTTCGTACTCTCGCGCGAGGAGAACCCGGTGGTGGCCCACCGCTGCGAGAAACTGGGTATCGACCACCGCCAGGGTATAAAGCAAAAGGGCGAGGCGCTACGCCAGCTACTGGCTGAACTCAATATTGCTGCCGAGCACACTATTTTCCTCGGCAATGACACCAATGATCTGCCATGCTTCCCCATTGCGGGCTGCGCGGTAGCCGTAGCCGACTCGCACCCCGCTGTATTGCAGCAGGCTGACCAGCGCCTGAGCCAGCGCGGCGGGCATGGCGCAGTGCGCGAGCTTTGTGATTTAATCATGGCGATAAACGTCAAAAAGGACTAACGAATGACTCGAGAATTGAAGCTTGGCAATCGCATGGTGGGGGATGGCCACCCGGTGTATATCGTCGGTGAAATTGGCATCAACCACAACGGCAGCCTGGATGCGGCCAAGCAGTTGATCGACCTGGCCAAATGGGCCGGCGCCGATGCCATCAAGTTCCAGAAACGCACGCCGGAATTGGCCGTGCCGCCTGACCAGCGCGACAAGATGCGTGAAACCCCCTGGGGTTACATCAGCTACATGGAGTACCGCAACAAGGTCGAGTTCGGCGAAAAGGAATACGCCGAGATCGATGCTCACTGCAAAGACAAAGGCATCGACTGGTTCGTGTCGGTGTGGGACGAGCCAGCTGTCGACTTCATGGAGAAGTTCGATACGCCCTGCTACAAGATTCCCTCAGCCTCGCTGACTGACCATGCGCTGCTCGACCATGTGCGCAAGACCGGCCGCCCGGTGGTGCTCTCCACCGGCATGTCGACCATGGAAGAGATTGATAAGGCCATTCCGCATGTGGACATGAGCAACACCATGCTCACCCACACCACCAGCACCTATCCCTGCGAGCCGGATGAGCTCAACCTGCGCATGATCGAGACGCTGCGCAGCAAGTTCCCTTGCCCCGTAGGCTACTCCGGCCATGAAGTGGGCCTCGTGCTCTCCGCCGTGGCCGTGGCGCTCGGCTCCTGCTTCATTGAACGCCACATCACCCTTGACCGTGCGATGTGGGGTAGCGATCAGGCCGCCTCGGTGGAGCCCGGCGGGCTGCAGAAGCTGGTGAAATACATCCGTGTCACCGAGCAAGCCCTGGGTGATGGCGTCAAGCGTGTGTACGATAGCGAGCTGCCCTCACGCGAGAAGCTGCGCCGCGCCAAATAGCATCTGCCGCCACTGGCGGCTGGGTTCATTGTGCTCAAGCGAATAGTCAACAAACTCCACACGCTGAACAGCCGAGTGCGCTTGGCGCGTAGCGCGCGCGCGGTTGCCGCCGCGCAACACAGTACCCACAAACCCGTCGTATTCTTCAACGCCTCTACACGTTTGGGCCACCTCAGCCAGAACGCGGCTTTCTCGCTGCTGGCTTCATGGGGTCTGCGCCTGGAGGGCGTGCCCATTCTGCATTTTGTGTGCAGCGCTGGCATGAGCCGCTGCGTACTGGGCACCGATCCAGATGACGCCGGGCAGGCGCCGCCGTGTGCGGCCTGCGTGGCACAATCACGCCGCATGTACGCCGGGGCGGATGTCCACTGGTTTGGCTACGAAGCAGACAGCCAGCTGCCTGCACGCCTGCAGCCCCTGACCCTTGAAGGATTGCTAGCCGTCGAACACGGCGGCCTGCCGCTGGGGCAGCTGGTGCTGCCTTCGCTGCGCTGGGCGCTGCGCCGCCACGATTTGGTAGACGATGAGACCACGCGTACTCTATTGCGCGAGTACATCCTTTCGGCCCACAACGTGGCGCGTGAGTTCAGTGCCTTCATCGAAGGCAAAGACGTACAGGCCGTGGTGGTCTTCAACGGCATCATGTTCCCCGAAGCCGTTGCGCGCCACGTGGCCATGCGCCGCGGTTTGCGCGTCATCACGCACGAAGTGGGCCTACAGCCGCTGACCGCCTTCTTCACCGATGGCGAAGCTACCGCTTACCCGATGGATATTCCCGCTGAGTTTCAACTCAACGATGCTGAGAATCAAAAATTGGATGCCTATCTAAGCCGCCGCTTCAAGGGTGATTTCAGCATGGCGGGTATTCGCTTCTGGCGTGACATCCAGGCGCTCGATGACAGCTTTCTTGCCAAGGCGGCCCAGTTCGACAAGCTGGTGCCGGTCTTTACTAACGTCATCTTTGACACCAGCCAGGTACACGCCAATGTGTTGTTCGCGGATATGTTTGCCTGGCTGGATTATGTAGAAGAGCTCATTCGCGCCAACCCGCGCACGCTGTTCGTCCTGCGCGCTCACCCCGATGAAATGCGCCCCGGCTCCACCAAGCAGAGCCGCCAGAGCGTAGCTGAGTGGGTGGCGGCCCGCGGCTTGGCTGCCTTGCCCAATGTGGTCTTCATTCCGCCCACCGAATTCGTAGACTCCTATGCGCTGATCGAGAAAGCGCATTTCGTGATGCTGTACAACTCCTCGATCGGCTTGGAAGCCTCCATTATGGGTAAAGCGGCGCTGTGCGCCGGGGCGGCGCGCTACACGCAATATCCCACGCTGTATTTCCCCGCCAGCCTGGCCGAGTACAAGCAGCAGGCACAAGGCTTCCTGGCGGCCGCCGAAGTGCCGCAGCCGGCTGCCTTTATGCATGAGGCACGCCGCGTGCTCTATTTCCAACTTTTCAAAACCAGCCTGCCCTTCGAACGTTTCGTAGACCCCACTAGTATGGGCTACGTCAACCTGGCTGAGTTTGATGTGGATGCGCTGCGTGCCGCCAATGCACCCGCCGTCCGCGCTATCTATGAGGGCGTGGTGGAACACAAGCCCTTTCTGGTATAAGACAAGCATGCAAGACGCACACTTCACAAAACTTCAATCCGTATTTGCGGATGTTTTCAAACTAGGGCCCGAAGAGGTCACCCCAGAGACCCAGTTTGGCGAACTGCCCGCCTGGGATTCGATGGGGCATATGGATTTGATGGTGGCGCTCGAAACCGCCTTCGGTATCGAGATCACCGCAGAGACCATCAGCGCTCTCATCAGCGTGCCGGCCATCCTCGAACACATTCAGAGCAAGCATGGCTGAGCAACTCACCCTCACACCGGTTATTCCTATCCCGGCGCACTTGGTGGGCCAGGTGCAGGCCAAACTGGCCTACGTAGATGAAGCTATCGCCTCGGCCAGCATTGCCGCCGATGGCAGCCGCATTGACTTGCAGCTGCGCGCCGCCGCGCCGGCTGACCTGGAAGCCAAAGTCCAGAGCGTAGTGCAAGACATGGCCAGCGGCGCCTCCAAGCCCAAGGTCGAGGTACTGGAGGATCATTTGCAGCGCGGCGTGCCCTATGCAGCTGACCCCATGCCGGAACTGGAGCAGCGCGGCGAGGTGCACCAGGAGACCAACGGTGTTTACAGCTTCGGCCCGCTGCTGGCAAACCTGATCGGCGTCTTTGAAGACTATTTTCTGGAGCTGGCCGCCGAATTTGGCGCCAAGCCGCAGCGTTTCCCGACCCTGATCTCCGCCGAGATGTTGGGGCGCGTCAATTACTTCCGTGCCTTCCCGCACTCGCTCACCTTCGCCACCCACCTGCGCGAAGATCTGCACATCATCAGTGACTTTGCTGAGAACACCGTCTACGAACCCGCCGGCCTGAGCGCCTCGCTCGAGTCGTTCTCCAAGATCCAGGCGTTGCTCTCGCCCGCCGTGTGCTATCACCTGTACTTCGGCCTGGCGGATAAGCCGTTGCCCGGCGGCCAGTTGGCCGCAACCGCCGTGGGCCACTGCTTCCGCTACGAGTCGAGCAACCTCAATAGCTTGGAGCGCCTGTGGGACTTCACCATGCGTGAGGTTATCTTCGTCGGCTCGCGTGAGTACGTGCTCGATAATCGCGAGGCCGCTCGCCAAAAAGTGACTCCTTGGCTGCAAGAGTTGGGGCTGGCCTATATGGTGGAGAGCGCCAACGATCCCTTCTTCGTCGGCGAGTTCCGCAAGCAGGCCGCCTTCCAGAATGCCTTTCAACTGAAATATGAGATTCGCGCTCGCCTGCCGTTCAAGGACAGCACGCTGGCGGTGGGTTCGTACAACTATCACCAGGATTTCTTCGGCCGCCACCTCAACATCACGCTGCCGGATGGCAAGCCGGCGCACACCGGCTGTGTCGCCTTCGGGCTGGAACGCATGGCCTACGCCTTCCTGGCGCAATACAGCCTTGACCCGGCGCAGTGGCCCGCCATCGTGCGCGAGGCGCGTGCATGGGCGTAAGCGATAGCGCAAGCGGCAGCGAACGTGACAGCGTACATATCCGCCAAGCGGGCGTAGAAGACCTGCCCGCCGCCGCCGCCCTGTGGCAGCAGTTGGATGCGTATCACCGCGGCCTGGGGCTGATGTTTCCTGAAGTAGACAATGCGCCACAGTTGTGGGCTGAGAGCTTTCAGCGCACGCTGGGGCGTTTTAGTTTTCTGTGGCTGGCGGAGCAGGGTGGGGCCGCCGTCGGTTTCCTGATGGCGCGCATCAAGCAAAGCCCGGCCTATTTGGGTGGTAAGCAGATCGGCGAGATCAGCGATCTCTTCGTGGTGCCCGCCGCGCGCGGCGCAGGCGCGGCAGCGCAGTTGGTGCAGGCCGCCATGCAAAAATTTGCCGAGTTGCAAGTGCACTCCGTAGAAGTGCAGGTGCAGGCCGGCAATGATGACGGGCTGGCCTTCTGGCATAAACACGGCTTTGCTACCGACCTCACCCTGGTGCGCAAGAGGCAGTAATGGCGCTGGCTACCTTGAACCGCCAACAACTGGACGGGGCGCTGCATGCGCTCGGTGTGCAAGCCGGAGACGGTTTATTGGTGCACTCCGCGGTACAGTTCCTTGGCAAGCCCGATAGCGGCATGACCCTGTATCTTGATTCGTTACAGACCTTGATTGGCACGCACGGCACATTAGTCGTGCCTGCCTTCTCGTTTGAATTTGCCAAGACTGGCCAATACGACCCAGCCACTACCCCCTCGCAGGGTATGGGTGTGTTCTCCGAATTTGTGCGCCAGCAGCCCGGCGCCCGCCGCACCTTGCACCCGATGCAATCAGTAGCGGCGCTGGGCGCCGCCGCCGAAGCGTTGGCCGGCCGCGACACGCCCTCGGCATTCGATGATGGCTCTGTCTTCGACCATATGCTGCAGGCGGATTTCAAGCTGCTGCTGCTCGGCGCGGATATCCAGGCCGCCTCGATGGTGCACTACAGTGAACAGCGCGCCGCGGTGCCGTACCGCTATTGGAAAGAGTTCCCTGGCCAGCTCAACGTCGGCGACGAATGGCAGCCGCGCAGTTATCGTATGTTTGTGCGTGATATGGATATCAACCCACAATTGCGCCTGGCGCCCATTCAGGCTGCCTTGCAGGCTTCGGCGGATTGGCAGTCTGTGCAGCTCAATCACGGTTCGATTGCCGTCTGCCGCCTGCAAGACTTCGTCACCGCTACCGACGCGCTGTTGCGCGTCGACCCGTGGGCGTTGGTAGCCAACCGCCCGGAGACAGCTTGATGGCCAGCATGATGCAGCTCATCGAGGAGTTGTGGTTCCTCAAACGTGATCTTGTCTCGGATGATTACGACCGCGCCCTGGAACGCCTGGCACAGGAAGTACCCATGACCATCCACGCGGTGCCCAGTGGCACCAAGGTGTGGAGCTGGACCGTGCCTGAGAAGTGGACCTGTCATGAGGCCTATATCGAAACGCTGGATGGCCGCCGCCTGCTGGACTATGCCAACCATCCGCTGCATGTCGTCTCGTATTCGTTGCCCTTTGATGGCGAAGTTACCCGTGAAGAATTGCTGGCCCATCTGCATGTGCATCCCACCAATCCAGATGCGATTCCCTACGTGTTCAAGTATTACCAGCGTGACTGGGGGCTGTGCGCCACTCAGACCCTGCGCGACTCGCTTGCTGATGCACGCTATCGCGTCGTCATCCGCTCAGAATTTACGCCCGGCGCGCTAAAGATCGGCGAAGTCTACATCCCCGGCCAGCGCCCGGAGAACTTTGTGCTCGCTGCCCATCTTGATCATCCCGCCATGGTCAATGATGACCTCAGTGGCGTGGTCGTCGGCCTCGAGGTTGCCCGCCGCCTGCTGGCGGCAGCCGCAGGCGGCGAGACACCGTACTACGGTGTGCGCCTGCTCATCTTCCCAGAAACGCAGGGTTCGATTGCTTACCTCAGCCAGCACGAAGACGAGATCCCCAACATGCTCGGCGGCCTGTTCCTGGAGATGCTGGGCAATGATGCGCCGCACGCGCTGCAGCAATCCTTCCAGCCACTCAGCGCGCCGGACCGCGCCCTGGTGACCGCGCTGGCGGGCCATGAACCCGCCGCCCACGTGGGCGGTTTCCGCACCGTGATCGACAATGACGAGCGCCAGTTCAACGCCCCCGGCGTGCGCGTGCCCATGCTGTCGCTCTCGCGCGTGGTCAACCCGCACTTGCCCACCTCGCGCTTTGCGCCATACCCTGAATACCACTCCAGCCTGGATACGCCCGCCATCGTTTCGCAGGCGCGGCTGGAGCAATCGGTGGAGTTGGTGCTGGAGCTTATTCATGCCTTCCAGCACAACCGCTATGTGGTCAACCATTTCAAGGGCGAGGTCTTCGCCTCTGGCTATGGCCTGTGGGTGGACTACAAGAGCGATGCCGCCGGCCACAAACGCCGCTTTGAGATCATGGATCGCTGTGACGGCACACGCCGCGTGGCGGATATTGCCGATGAGCTGCACATCAGCTTCCAGGACGTGTGGCAGGTGATTGCTTTGCTGATCGAAAAGGGGCTGGTGTCGCTCAGCGATACCCCACAGCCCACAGACCCGCACTTGCGCTAAGTGCGCTGGTAAGATTCTTAAATGCCCTCAGGCAAACCCAAAGGCAACGTAAAGACGCCGCACGTCTCCATCATTATCCGTGCCCTCAATGAAGAGAAGCACCTCGGCCGCCTGCTCGGCGCCATTGCGCGCCAAAGCCTGCGTAACCCTGAAGTGATCCTGGTCGATTCCGGCTCCACCGATCGCACGCTGGCGATCGCGCGCCAGCACAAAGCCAAGATCGTGCACATCAAGCCGCAGGATTTCACCTTTGGCCGTTCGCTCAACCTGGGCATCCGCAAAACCAGTGGGGATGTGGTGGTACTGGCCAGCGCCCACGTCTTCCCCGAACATGATGACTGGCTTGCTACACTGGTCGCCCCCTTTGCGGATGCACAAGTGGCGATGACCTATGGCAAGCAGCGCGGCACGGACCAGAGCCAGTTCTCAGAGAACGAGCACTTCCGCAAGTGGTACCCCGAACACTCCAACTTGCAGCAGCCGCACGGCTTTGCCAACAATGCCAACTCGGCTGTGCGCAAAAGCGTGTGGCAGGCCATGCCCTTTGACGAAGAATTGACTGGGTTGGAAGACCTGGCCTGGGCCAGCTGGGCCCACGCCGAAGGCTATACGATCGCCTATGTGGCCGAGGCGGGTGTGTATCACATCCACAATGAGACCGCCGCGCAGATCATCAATCGTCACCGCCGTGAAGCGATTGCTTTGCGCCAAATATTGCCTGAGAGCACCTTTAGCTTTCTCAATTTCTTGAGCTTGTTCGTGCGCACCACGCTTTCAGATTACGTTGCCGCCTTGCGCCAAGGCCAGTTTTTGCACCAGCTCATCCATATTCCGCGCTTTCGTTTTCTGCAATACTGGGGCACCTACCGCGGCTACCGTGACCCGGCCCAGCCCAGCAGCCAGCTCAAGCGCGTCTTCTACTATCCGCCGGATTCGCTGGAGCCGCGGCCAGCTGCGCCGGGCCGCCACAAGACCCGAAGCCCGCGAACGCGGGATAAGTCAGCCTAGCCTATGAGCACACCTCGTATCGTTGCCCTTGTTCCCATGCGTGATCAGTCTGAGCGCGTGCCCGGTAAGAACTACCGCACGCTCGCCGGCGCGCCACTCTTCCATCACATCCTCCACGCGCTGCAGGCTTGCCGCGGTATTGCCGAGATCGCCGTGGATACTGATAGCTCCCACATCAAAGCCGGGCTGGCCGAGCACTTCCCCGCGGTGCGCGTCATCGAGCGCCCAGAGCACCTGCGCGCCGGCGAAGTGCCCATGAACGAGATCTTGCTGCATGACACAGCCCAAGTCCCGGCGGACTATTACTTGCAGACCCACAGCACCAATCCGCTCCTGCGTGCCGAGACGATCGACCGCGCCATCGATGCTTTCGTCAAAGCCCTGCCGGGCGCCGACTCGCTTTTCAGTGTCACTGGTCTGCAAACGCGCTTCTACGATGCCGAGGGTAAAGCCGTTAATCACAATCCCAAAGAACTGCTGCGTACGCAAGACCTGCCGCCTATCTATGAAGAGAATTCATGCATCTACATCTTCAGCCGCGCCAGCCTGGCCGAGCACAGTCACCGCATTGGTACAAACCCGCTCATGTTCCCCATTCCGCGCAATGAAGCCTGGGATATTGATGAAGAGCTGGATTTCCAAATTGCCGACTTTTTGATGCAGCAAAGACAGAAGACGTCATGACCAAAACTATTTTGCTTTCCGCCCCTTACATGCTCCCCACCGTGGAGCGTTTTCGCCCCGTCTTCGCCAACTACGGCCTGGAGCTCATCGTGCCTGAGGTCGAAGAGCGCATGGAAGCCGAGCAAATTTTGGAATATGCCGGCCAGTTTGACGGCGCGGTGTGCGGTGATGACCGCTACACCGCCGAAGTGCTGGCCGCCTGCGCGCCGCGCCTGAAGGTGATCTCCAAGTGGGGCACCGGCATCGACTCGCTCGACCGCTCGGCCGCGGCCGAGCTGGGCATCCAGATCTGCAACACACCGGATGCGTTTACTGACCCGGTGGCTGACTCGGTGATGGCCGGCGTGCTCAGCTTTGCCCGCCAGACTCCCTGGCTGGACAAGGCCATCAAGGCCGGCGAATGGCGCAAGCTGCCCGGCCGCTCGCTGTTTGAGTGCACGCTGGGTGTCATCGGCGTGGGGCGTATCGGCAAAGCCGTCATCCGCCGCGCCCGCGGCTTCGGCATGCGCCTGCTGGGCTACGACACGGCAGAAGTGCCGGATAGCTTCCTGGCGGAGACCGGCGTAGACATGGTCTCGCTGCAAGAGCTGCTGGCCCAGGCTGATTTCGTTAGCCTCAATGCTGATCTCAATCCCACCAGCCATCACATCCTCAACGCTGAGACGATAGCGCAGATGCAGCCGCACGCCGTGGTCGTCAACACCGCACGCGGCCCGCTGGTGGACGAGCCCGCCCTCATCGCCGCGCTGCAGGCCGGCACGTTGGCCGGCGCCATGCTAGATGTCTTCGAGTACGAGCCACTGCCTGCCGATAGCCCGCTGCGCACCATGGACAATGTGCTCCTTGCCCCACACAACTCCAATGCCAGCCCCTTCTCATGGGAGCGCGTGCACTGGAACACGATACGCAATCTCTTGGATGGGCTGGGAATTCCTGCCGATGATTTAGACCCGGCAAACTATCCACCCCGCTAAAATCAACCCATGGAAAGCACTCGCAACATCGTCATCACGGGGGCAGCTGGCGGCATTGGCCGCGCCTGTGTCGAACACTATCACCAGCAGGGTTACCGCGTCTGGGCTATCGACCAGGCCCAACCCGAATCCCCTTTGTCCGACGGCGTGACCTTTATTCAAGCAGACCTTGCCGCCGCGGGCGAAGTAGATGCCGTGGTGGACGAGCTCACCCAGCAACTGGGCGGCCAGTTGCACGTGCTGGTCAATAACGCCGCGTTGCAAGTAGCCAAATCCTTGAAGGACACCAGCGTAGACGAGTGGGACCGTGTGCATGCCATTAATCTGCGCGCCCCCTTCCTGTTGGCGCGTGGCCTGTATGCTGCGCTGGCCGCTGTGCAAGGTGCCGTGGTCAACGTGAGCTCGGTGCACGCCTTCGCCACTTCTGCCGATATTGGCGCCTATGCCAGCTCCAAGGGCGGCTTGCTGGCGCTCACGCGTGCCATGGCGATCGAGTTCGCCAAAGACGGCGTGCGCGCCAATGCCATCCTGCCCGGCGCTACTGATACGCCCATGCTGCAGGCCGGGCTCAGCCGCGGCCATGTGCAAGGGGATGATGCCCAGCAGCGCAAAGAGGATCTGGCCAGCAAGGTGTTGCTCAAACGCCTGGCCACGCCGCACGAGATTGCGCGCAGCGTCTATTTCCTGGGGGATGGCGAAGCGTCTGGCTATATCACGGGGCAATCCTTGGTGGTGGATGGTGGCGCGCTGGCACGCCTCAGCACGGAATGAGCTCCCTCAAACAGCGCATCAAACAAGTGACCCCGCAGCCGCTGTGGCAGGCGGGCAGTGCCGGCCTGTTGGCCATGCGCCACGCCGCCGCATGGCCAGCGGCGTATTTGCATCCCTGGCGCCGCCAAAGCCTGGCGCGCTTGGCCCAACTCAAAGACAGCCAGCGCGGCAAGCGCGCTTTCATCCTCGGCAACGGGCCGAGTTTGCGCAACACAGATGTGAGCAAGCTCAAGCATGAGCTCACCTTCGGCATGAACCGTGTCTACCTGGCTTTCCCTGAATGGGGCTTTGCCACCAGCTATTTTGTGTGCGTGAACGATCTGGTGATCGAGCAAACCGTGCTAGAGATCCAGGCGCTGCACATGCCCAAATTCCTCTCCTGGCGCTCACGCCGCTTTGTCTCGCCGGATGAGCACACCATGTTCCTGCACAGCACCTATGATGGGCCAACCTTTGCCACGGATGCGCGCCGCCGTTTGTGGGAAGGTGCCACGGTCACCTATGTTGCTTTGCAGCTGGCCTATTACATGGGCTTTGAAACCGTGATCCTTATCGGCGTGGATCACAACTTCAGCGCCAAGGGCACCCCCAACACCACCGTGGTCTCGCAAGGCGAAGACAAAGATCACTTCAATGCCGGTTACTTCGGCGCCGGGTTCCGCTGGCAGTTGCCAGACCTGGATACCTCTGAAGTTTCATATCAAATGGCGCGCCAGGCTTACGAGGCCGATGGTCGCCAGGTGCTGGACGCTACCGTCGGCGGCAAGCTCACGGTCTTCCCTAAGGTTGACTATAATTCGCTCTTCTAGCCTCTTATGAGCGCCGCCAAAGCCGCACAACCCGCTTCCTTATTCAGTATTGCCCCCCGCACCGCCAAGATCTTGCTGGCGGTGGTGCTGCTGTTGGGCTTTGGCTTGCGCCTGCTGGATCTTACCGATCCCCCGCTGGATTTCCACTCCACGCGCCAGTTGCACGGTGCCATTGTGGCGCGCAGCATCTACTATGAGCTGCAGCCTGACCCGGATCCTGCCGTCCAGGAGCGCATGGTCAGCATGCGCAACGTGGTGGGGGAGCTGGAGCCGCCCATTCTCGAAACCATCGTAGCCTATGGCTACCTGCTGGCAGGCGGCCCGCATTTGTGGGTGGCGCGCATCATCAACTCGCTGTTCTGGGTGCTGGCAGGCATCCCGCTCTTCGGCCTGGCGCGCCGCGCCGCGGGGGATGCGGCCGCCTTGCTGGCGGTGGCCTATTACTGCTTCCTGCCCTTTGCCGCCCAGGCCAGCCGCTCGCTGCAGCCAGACCCTCTGATGGTGGCGCTGCTTATCTTCGGCGCCTACGCTGCCTACCGCTGGAGTGAAACCCAGCAGTGGAAGTGGGCGCTGTGGGCTGGTCTGGCTTCCGGCTTGGCGGTGCTAGTCAAGATTGTGGCCGTCTATATAGCAGTGGGCTACATGGTGGCGCTGGTGCTCTCCACCCTCGGCTTCAAAGCTGCACTACGCAACCGCCAGGTGTGGGTTATGGCCGCCTTGAGCGCCTTGCCAGCCATTAGCTACTATCTCCTGAACATTGGCGATACCTCAGGTTTGTATCTACAGGATTGGATCTTGGCCTTGCTGCCCCAGGCTTTTGTGCCCTCCTTCTATATTTTCTGGGTCAAGATGTTGGATAGCTTGTTTAGCAGCGGCGCGTTATTGGCGGCGGGCATTGGTACTCTGCTGGCCCCGCAGCGCTGGCGCACGATGTTGCTGGGGATTTGGATCGGCTATGTCGTCTACGGCATCTCATTACCGCATCAGACCACCACGCATTCGTATTACCACTTGCAGCTAGTACCCGTCATCGCTTTGGGCATGACGCCGCTATTGGGTTTGCTGATCGAGCAGCTGAAACGCCAGGCGCGTGCCTGGCAGGCCATTGCGCTCCTGGTGACTCTGGGAGTGATGGTGCATGCGTCGTGGATCTTCCGCTCGACCTTGTTTGGCGCCGATTTCCGTGCCGCGCCCAGCTATTGGGCGCGGGTAGGCGCTGCCATCCCCAACGATGGCAACACCATCGGCCTGGTGGACAGCTATGGTTATCTGCTTAACTACTACGGCGGCTGGAATCTGCGCCTGTGGCCCATTACGGCGGAGTTTGCCCTGGCGGAGATGCGCGGCAGTGACTGGGGCAGCTTTGACGAATACTTCCAAGACCGCACCGCGGATGTGCGTTACTTCCTGGTTACCGAGATTGGTGAGTTGGATCGCCAGTCTGAGCTCAAGACCTACCTGGAAACCAATGCAGAAGTGTTCAGAAGCGAGGATGGTTTCATTATCTATGACCTGGGAGCCAAGTAATGGCTTCGGCTGCCCAACCCCTCGTCACCATCGTCACCCCCTCGTATAACCAGGCCGCTTTTCTGGAAGATACCCTGCGCTCGGTGATCGAACAGGATTATCCCAATATCGAATACATCGTTGTGGATGGCGGCTCCAGCGACGGCAGCCCAGATATCATCAAAAAATATGCCGCTAAGCTGGCCTGGTGGGTATCCGAACCAGACAAGGGGCAGGCGGATGCCATCAACAAGGGCATGGCGCGCGCCAAGGGCGAATTTGTCGCTTGGCTCAACTCGGATGACATCTACCGTCCTGGCGCCATCCAGCGAGCCGTGGCTGCCTTGCAACAGCACCCAGACGCGGGCATGGTCTACGCTGATCTCGATTCGATAGACCGCACTGGCCGCGTCTTCAATACCATTCATTACCGCCAGTTCTCCTTGCTCGACCTACTTTCATTTGAGATCATTGGCCAGCCCACCGTGTTCATGCGTCGCGCCGTATTGCAGCAGGCTGGCCCGCTGGATGCTGAATACCGCTACCTGCTCGATCACCAGCTCTGGCTGCGCATGTTCCAGCTCGCCCCGGCCGCCTATGTGCCGCAGGTGTGGGCCGCCGCCCGCCACCATGCCGGCGCCAAGAACGTGGGCGAGGCGGCGGGCTTCGGCCGCGAGGCCATGCGCATCCTCACCTGGGCTGGCACGCAGCCGGCCATGCGTGAACTGATCGCCGCCCACCACCGCCAGGTGCTGGCGGGAGCGCATCTGTTTGATGCGCGCTATCTACTGGACGGCGGCCAGGCGGCGGCCGCCCTGCGCTCGTATGGGCGCGTGGCGGGCTTGCAGCCGCAGCGTTTGCTGCGCCACCTGCCGCGCATCCTCTTCGCCCTGCTCAGCTTACTGGGGCTGGGCGGCCTACGCCGCCTGTTTCAGCGCCGGGAGTATTGAATTGACCCAGCCATTGGTCACCATCGTCACGCCGTCGTACAACCAGGCGCAATACCTCGAGCGCACGATCGAATCTGTGTTGGCGCAGGAGTATGTCAACATCCAGTACATCATTGTGGATGGCGGCTCTAGCGACGGCAGTGTCGACATCATCAAGAAATACGCAGCCAGGCTGGATTGGTGGGTGTCTGAGCCCGACAAAGGCCAGGCCGATGCCATCAACAAGGGCTTTGCTCGCACGCGCGGCCAATACCAGGCTTGGATCAATGCCGATGACATCCTGCTGCCGCACGCCATCCGCGAGGCGGTGGAATTTTTGGAGCAGCAGCCTGAGGTGGGCCTGGTGTATGGCGATACCGAATTCATCGACGCGCACGGCAAGCCGCGCGGCCGCTTCCCCGCCGCCCAGACCGACTATGCGCGCATGCTGCGCGGCTATGTGCACATTCCGCAGCAGGCCACCGTGTGGCGCACTGGTTTGTGGCAGCCGCTGGACGCTGGTTTGCAATTTGCCATGGATTACGACCTGTGGGTGAATATTGCCAAGACCAGCCAGTTGCACTACCTGCCGCGGCTGTGGGCGCAGTTCCGCCTGCACGCTGATTCCAAGACCCTGCAGAACGATATGCGCGCCTGGGAGGACATGCTGCGCGTGCACCGGCGCCAGGGTGGCGGCTACCTTTCCGTCATGCGCGTTAAATACTGGCTGCGTAAGCTATTATTTCCCTTTATCCGCGCCCGCCGCCAACGCCAGGCAGGCATCGAGTAAGTCGTCTATGGCCCAAAAACGAACCGCTATCCCCGCTGATCCCCTGGCCGAAATTCTGGCCGCCTGGCGCCTATGGCTGCTAGGCGCGCTGCTGGGCGCGCTGCTGGCCTGGGGCGTGTACCAACTCTTCCCGCCTGCCTACCGGGCGCGTGCCACCGTGGTGGTGGATGCCAACTTGGAAGAGGCCTGGCAATACTTCCCAGAGCGCGATCTGTTCCATTTCTTGTTCCGCGAGACGGAGCGCATGGAAGAGCTGGCCTGGTCTGACGGCGTGCTGGGCGTGGTGGCCGAAGCCGTGCCCGCCTACCGCGTGCAGGAGTTGCGTAGCCGCGTGCTTGGCCTCAGCCACCCTTCGGATGGCGGCTGGCGCTTCTACGCCACTTCGCCAGAGGCCACTACGGCGCAGGCCTTAGCCTCCAGCTGGGCGCAGGCCTTCGTCAGCGCCGTGCAAGCCGCTGCCGTGGCTTCGCCTGAGTTGCAAGCGGCGCGGGCGCGTATGAGCGAACTACTCGCCGCTGAACCGCCAGACGAGGCCGCCTTGTTCGAGTTGATGGGCGAAATGCAATTCCTGGCAGAGCACACCCAGGGCATCTCCATGCATACAGAGCTTTACGTCAGCCAGGCCGCCGAGCTGCCTGTGCAGCGTAACGTCAGCGTAGCCACCTACCTGTTCATGGGTTCGATCGCCGGTGCGCTGGCCGTGCCGCTGTACCTTGTGCTGGTCCCGGCGCGCTTGCGCCCTCCTCGCCGCGCATGAGCCGCTTGCTTTCAAACCGCAATCTCAAACGCATCGCCACGGCCCTTTGGGCGCTATTGGTGTTGGGCTTGCCCATCACCAGCTTCCGTTACATCCCCGGGCCATTAGGGCTTGCCCAGATCAAGCCGTTCTCCATGTTGCCACTGGCTGCCTTGCTGCCGGTATTGTTGTGGCTGCACTGGCGCGATAAACGCCTGCCGCTGCCGGTCAACATCCGCCCGCTGCTGGCCTTCTTGCTGTTTGCTGCGGCGGGTAGCGCCATCGCCGTGCTGTACGCGCCAGAACCGCTGCGCGGCGCAGATGTCGAAGGCCGTATTCTACGCGGTTGGATCTCGCTTCTTGTGGGGCTGGGCTTCTTCCTGGCAGCTTTCTGGATGAACCGCAGCCAAAAAGACCTGCATTTCACGTTACGTTGGCTGTATACCGGGCTGGCTGTCACCATCCTGTGGAGCATCATTCAGGCGCTGGCTATCCACACTGAGCTGGTGACCACCGCATGGGCTAATTCGGTACAACTGGCGTTTTCGGAACACCCGCTGTTTCCCCAAAGAGTAAGCGGCCTGGCCTATGAGCCCTCCTGGCTGGCTGACCAGTTAGTGGGGCTGTACATGCCCTGGCTGTTCGCCGCGGTGCTTCTGCGCAGCTCGCTGACGCGCTGGCGCTGGCTGGAGCCGGTGCTCTTGCTGCTCACGCTGGCTGTGCTGCTGCTCACTTATTCGCGCGGTGGCTTGCTCATCGCCATCGTATGCGCCGGCGTGGTGTTTGTGCTGGCCGGGCGCCCAGCACTGCAACGCGTTTGGGATTGGTACCGTGCGCCGTTTAATAGCAAGCCATTGCGCCGTGCAAAAGCGGGCAGCCGTAAGCAGCCCGCAGCTATCGCCCTGCGCCTCGGCCTGGCGTTTGTCGCTATGTTCGCCCTGGTGGCGGCGGGCAGCTTCCTCGCCAGCTATGACTACATCACCAGTCTGTGGGAACCTAGCGAGAACGAAGAGCGCAATCTTGTAGAGTACGTCATCGACATCAGTGCCGGGCCGCGTTTGGCCTATGCTGTGGCGGGCTACCATGTCTTTGAGGCCGCGCCGCTTACTGGAGTGGGGCTGGGCGCCAGCGGGCTGTACCTGTTCCCCGAATTCCCAGATTGGTCTTACACCATCCCCGAGATCGCCCGCCAGCTCAGCCCGGATTCAGACATCGTCCCCAATATCAAGAATCTGCACATACGCCTGCTGGCTGAAACCGGCCTGCCCGGTTTCTGGCTCTTCACCATCTTCTTTGTCTCTTTCCTCGCTTTATTGCGCCAGATGTGGGTAGCAAAAGATGGGTTTTATCGTTTTGTAGCCGTGGCGGGTGTTTTTGCCTGGGTGGCTACGCTGTTGCGTAATTTCACCCAGGATTCGTTCACCTTCCCGCTGATGTGGGTATTATTCGGCTTGCTGGCCGGGGTTTATCCACAGCAGCACGATCAACTGAAAGGGTTCCATGAATAGAACTACGTTGCTAATACTTGCTATTGTTGCTGTGACTTTGCTGATCGCTTGCATTGCCTGCTTTGCCATCGGAGGCTTAGGCGCGCTCTGGTTTATCAATATTGAGCCGGACGATCTGATTGAGATGCTGCTGGAAGATAACCCTTCACCTCAACCCAACTTGCTCGGCCCCACGCCGCAGATGAATATCAGTGACACTCCTATCTCTGACGAGACGCTGCGCGTGCTGGAGCAAACCATCGTGCCGGAGAACGACCCGGCGGACATTGCCAGCCGTCTGCAGGGCATCCTTAGCATTCCTGACTCGGTGCCTTACGCCGGCCCATTCCGCGTCGGCGACCAAAAGAACTTCTGGGTCACCAACAGCGATACCAACCAGACCTCACAACGTCTGGCTACACTGCGCTATGCGGGCGAGATCGTGTATTTTTGGATCGAGAACGGCGTGAGCTTTAACCAGGGTCACCTTGAAGCGCTGGCCAGAACTTTCGAAGAGCAGATGTATCCCACGAATCGCAACTTCTTTGGCAGTGAGTGGAGCCCGGGCATTGATAATGACCCGCACATCTACATCCTCTACACTACGGGTATGGGTTTCAACGTGGCAGGCTACTTCTCCTCCGCAGATGAGATCCACCCCATCGCTCGTCCAGACTCCAATGCGCATGAAATGTTCCTCATCAACGCAGGCAACAGCCCGCTGGATGATGAATACACCTATGGTGTGCTGGCTCACGAATACCAGCACATGATCCACTGGAACACCGATCGCAACGAGACCAGCTGGATCAACGAAGGCTTGTCTGAGCTGGCAACCTTGTTGAATGGCTACGTGCACACCGGTTTTATCAACCAGTACACCAATAACCCAGACCACCAGCTGAATGATTGGCCCAACCATGACTACACCACGCCTTACTACGGCGCGGCCTTCTCGTTCGTGACCTACTTCCTGGAGCGCTTTGGCCCTGAGGCTACGCAAGCCCTGGTGGCCGACCCCGCCAATGGGCTCGACTCTATCGATAACGTGCTGCGCCTCGAAGGCGCCACCGATGGCCTCACCGGCCAACAGATCCTGGCTGATGACGTTGTGTTGGATTGGGTCATCACCAACTATCTGGGCGATGGCAGTGTTGCCGACGGGCGCTATCACTTCCCGCAGTATGGGGATCAGATCTACCTGCGCACCTACCCCACGGAGACCCTCTCGAACTGCAGCGCCTCCCAGGAAACCCGCGATGTGCATCAATACGGTGTGGATTACATCAACATCCGCTGTGCCGATGCCACCACGCTGCACTTTGAAGGCTCCGCCAGCACGCAACTCATCCCGCAGAATGCGTACTCCGGCCGCTATGCCTTCTGGTCCAACAAGGGTGACGAATCGGACATGACCCTGACACGCGAGTTTGACCTGCGCGGCGTCACTGGCCCCATCTCGTTGGACTACTACATTTGGTACAACATCGAAGAGGACTGGGACTACGGCTATGCACTTGCCTCCACCAATGGCGGCGTCACATGGGACTTTTTGCGCACGCCCAGCGGTACCGGCTCCAACCCCACCGGCGGCAACTATGGCTGGGGCTACACCGGCTTCTCGGGCGGCGCAGAACCCGGCAGCTGGGTGCGGGAGAGTGTAGACCTCTCCGACTATGCTGGTGAGCAAGTCTTGCTGCGTTTTGAGTACATCACGGATGCCGCCGTGAATGGCGAAGGCTTCATGGTGGATGACATCAGCATCCCCGCCTTGGGCTATTTTGAAGATTTCGAGCAGGGCAATGGTGGCTGGGAAGCCGCAGGCTTTGCCCGTGTGGAGAATCTCTTGCCGCAGAACTTCCGCCTGGCGCTCATTCGCCACGGCGCTCAGACCACGGTGGAGATCCTGGATGTGCCCGCCGGCAACCGCCTGGCCATCGACATTGCCGCAGATGATGACGTCACCCTGGTAGTGGTGGGTACCACGCGCTTCACTCGCCAGACCGCCGTCTACCGTTTCTGGTTTGAGTAGCCTGCAACCACAAACTAAAAAAGGCCGCCCGTAGGGGCGGCCTTTTTGTTTTGCATGTAAGCGCTTAGCGGTCTTCCAGCGGGATCTCACGCACTGGGCTGCGCATGCTGCTCAGTTGGCGCTCCAGCTCACCACGGCGCTCACCGGCGGCTTCACTGAGCTCATCGCGCACGCGGCTCCAGCGGCTGCGCAGCTGGCCGCGTAGGTCCTCGCCCGAGCTCGGGGCCGCCAGGATGGCAATGCTGCTGCCGATCAAGGCACCGCTTACTACACCCAACAGGAAAGCAAAAAATTGCCTCATTATCTATTCTCCTTGTTCGCCTTGGCTAATTATAACGAGCGGCGAGGCCGTGTACTACTGTGTTGGCAGCACTCACGCTATAATTAAGTTACTGCTTGGACCCCACTCGGGGCCGAGACGGTAGACAAATCCAGTATGACTGCGCCGGGCAGAGTTCTTGCCCCAGCGCAGCTGTCTGCCGCCTTTCAAAGCTGGGCGGCTTTTTTGTTCCCAGCTGTCATTGTGCGGAGGTTCCATGTCCACAGAAGCACCCAAGGCCGCCGGCGCAGCTACGCGTCCCAAGGTCACCACACGCACCTTCCGGCAAATGAAGAAGGATGGCCAGCCCATCACCATGCTGACCGCCTATGACTATCCCACTGCCCTGGCGCAGGAGCGCGCTGGGGTGGATGCCATCCTGGTGGGCGATTCGCTGGGCATGGTGGTGCTGGGTTACCCCAACACGCTGCCTGTCACCATGGAAGATATGCTGCACCATTGCAAGGCGGTGGCGCGCGGCGCCCAGACCCCTATGCTGATCGGCGATCTGCCTTTCATGTCCTACCAGGTGTCTGTGCAGCAGGCTGTGGCCAATGCCGGGCGCTTTTTGCAAGAGGCCAGCATGGACGCCGTCAAGCTGGAGGGCGGCCAGGAGCGTGCCGAGGCCGTGCGCCAGATCGTGGCTGCCGGGATCCCCGTCATGGGCCACCTGGGGCTCACACCGCAGAGCGTGAATACGCTCGGCGGCTTCCGCCCGCAGGCGCGTACCAAGTCAGCGGCGCGCAAGCTCATCGAGGATGCGCTTGCGCTGCAGGAGGCCGGCGCCTTCAGCGTCGTGCTCGAATCGGTGCCAGACCGCCTGGCCGAGTGGATCTCCAAGAAGCTCAGCATCCCCACCATCGGCATCGGCGCCGGCGTGGGCTGTGACGGCCAGGTACTCGTCACGCATGATCTGCTCGGTTTGTTCGATCGCTTTACTCCCAAATTTGTCAAAAAATATGCTGACCTGCACACCACCATGGTGGATGCCTTTGGCGTCTATATTCAAGAAGTGCAGGCGCGCAGCTTCCCCATGGACGAGCACAGCGTAGCTATCAAAGACGAAGCGTGGGACGCGCTGCTCAAGGAGTTGGGAGACTAAGTGTCCACCCTCATCGTCGGCAGCGGTGCGCTGGCCTGCCTGTTCGCCGCCCGCCTGGCCGCCATCGGCGAGCCGGTGAACCTGCTCGCCAGCTGGCCTGAAGGGTTGCACGCGCTGCAGACTGATGGCGTCGCGCTGGAGGTGGACGGCACGCGCACTCAGTTCCCCGTGCGCGCCAGCAGCGACCCACAAGACTTTGCGGGGGCAACGCGTGCCCTGGTGCTGGTCAAGAGTTGGCAGACCGCGCGCGCCGCCGAACAGTTGCAGGCCTGCCTTGCGCCGGATGGCGTGGCGCTTACCTTGCAAAATGGCCTGGGCAACCAGGAGACCTTGCAAGCCGCGTTGGGCGCGCCGCGCGTCGCCGTGGGCGTCATCACCACCGGCGCTACGCTGGTGAGCCCGGGCATAGTGCGCTGGGGCGGCGATGGCATCATCACCCTCGGCGCGCATGCTCAGCAGGCCAGTTTTGCGGCGCTCTTTGAGCAGGCTGGTTTTCAAGTCAATCTGGCGGAAAGTGTCGCCTCGGTGCAGTGGAGCAAGCTCGCCATCAACGCCGCCATTAATCCACTCACGGCATTGCTGAACATTCCCAACGGCGAGCTGCTCACGCGCCCGGCCGCCGCGGCGCTCAGCGCCCAACTGGCGCAGGAAGCCGCGTCCGTGGCCGCCGCCTTACAGATCCCACTGACCTTTGCCGACCCTGTCGCCGCTGCCCAAGACGTGGCGCGCCGCACCACCGCCAATCACTCCTCCATGCTGCAGGATGTGCAGCGCGGCGCGCCCACCGAGATCGAGGCCATTTGCGGCGCCATCGTGCGCGCCGGGCAGGCTGCGGGTGTGCCTACCCCTGTCAATGAAACAGTATGGAAACTGGTGGAGGCCCTGAAACCTGCATGAAGACCGTAACCACCTTGAGCGAACTGCGCGCAGCCCGCGCCGCTTTGGCAGGCACGGTAGGCTTTGTGCCCACGATGGGCTATTTACACGCCGGGCATATCTCGCTGGTACAGCTCGCTAAGCGAGACTGCACCTCGGTCATCGTCAGCATCTTCGTCAACCCGGCTCAGTTCGGCCCTAACGAAGATCTGGATGCCTACCCGCGTGACATCCCGCGTGATCTGCAGATGCTGCAAGAAGCCGGGGTAGACCTCGTGTGGCTGCCCACGCCCGAGGTCATGTACCCGCCGGGTTTCCAAACCTGGATCGATCTTGACGAGATCACGCAACCGCTCGAAGGCGGCATGCGCCCCGGCCACTTCCGCGGTGTCGCCACGGTAGTGGCCAAGCTGTTCAACGCCGTGGGGCCAGACAAAGCTTACTTCGGCCAGAAGGATGCCCAGCAGGTCGCCGTCGTCAAGCGCATGGCGCTCGATCTCAACTTCCCACTGGACATCGTAGTCGGCCCCACACAGCGCGAGGCGGATGGCCTGGCGCTCTCCAGCCGCAACAAGTACCTGAGCGAAGCCGAACGCGCCGCTGCCCCGGTGCTGCAGCGTGCCCTGCAGGCAGCGCAGGTTGCTTATGCCGCTGGCGAACGCAGCGCCGCCGCCCTGCGCGCCCTGATGCAACAGACAATTGAATACGAGCCAACGGCTCGTATTCAATACGTCTCCTGCGCCCACCCGCTGACTCTGCAGGAACTCGACACTATTACCGAAGGCGCCTTGCTCTCAATGGCCGTCTATTTCGGCAAAACACGCCTCATTGACAACGTAATTTTGGACTAGAAAGGCAGAAATCATGCTCCTCGCCGTAGATATTGGCAATACCAACGTCACGCTAGGTCTGTACGATGGCGACACCCTCGGCCCACGGTGGCGCCTGGCCACCAACCACAGCAGTATGCCGGATGAGTACGGTTTGCAATTCATCGGCATGTTCCGCCATGCAGGCATCCCGCTGGAAGAGCTCAGCGGCATCTGCCTCGCCTCGGTGGTGCCACCGCTCACCGGCAAGATCGTCGAGGCCTGCCGTGCTTACTTACAAAAGGATCCGCTCGTGGTCGATGCGGGCGTGAAGACCGGTGTGAGCGTACTCTACGAAGACCCGCGCGCCGTAGGCGCCGACCGCATTGTGGACGCCGCCGCCGTGCAGCACCTCTACGGCGGCCCAGCCTGCGTGGTGGACTTTGGCACGGGTACCACCTTCGACGCCATCACTGTGGATGGCGAGTACCTTGGCGGTGCTATTGCGCCCGGCATCGGCATCGCTGCCGAAGCCCTGTTCTCGCGTGCTGCCAAGCTCTCGCGTGTAGACTTACAGCGCCCACCCGGCCCGATCGGTCGCAACACTACCCACGCCATGCAGTCTGGCTTGTTGTTTGGTTACGTCGGCTTGGTCGAAGGCTTGGTGGCGCGCTTCCGCGCCGAGCTCGGCCCGGAGATGAAGGTTATCGGCACCGGCGGCCTGGCTGAAGTGATTGCCAAGGAGACCGACGTAATTCAGATCCTGGCGCCCTGGCTCACGCTGGATGGTTTGCGTATCATTTGGGGGCTGAACAACTAAGATGACCAAACCCATCGCTTTTGCCACGGACGCCGAGTGGCCGCAACTCACGCCTACAGACCAGATGGCTGCCGCGGCCCTGGCCGAGCTGGGCGCCGAGGTGCAGCCCGCTCGCTGGGACCTGCCCAACGATTGGGCGCAATACCGCGCCGTAGTCATCCGCTCCCCGTGGGATTATCACGTGCGCCCCAGCGAATACTCCGCCTGGCTGGATGGCCTGGAAGCAGCCGGGGTCGAAGTATGGAACCCGATCACAATCCAGCGCTGGAACATGCACAAAGGCTACCTGGCCGAGCTTGAATCCAAAGGCGTGCGCATCGTGCCTTCGCTGTGGTTGAAGCAGGGCCAGCCCATCCCGTATGCCCAGTTGCAGCAACGGGGCTGGGAACGCGCGGTGCTCAAACCGCTGGTCTCAGCGGACTCGTATAAGACCTGGATCATTGACGACCAGCAGGCGTGGGATACGCACCAACTTGAGATACTGGCTGAGATGGATGGCGTAGCGCAAGCCTTCATGCCCGAAGTGCAAACCATAGGCGAGCACTCGTTCATCTTCTTTGATGGCGAGTTCAGCCACTGCGTGCTCAAGACGCCCAAAGCGGGCGACTTCCGCACGCAGGTCGGCTACGGCGCCACCGCCCACGAAGTACAGCCGGAACCCGGCTGGGTGGCGCAGGCCCAGCAGGTGCTGGCGGTGTTGGACCAGCGCCTGGCTTACGCCCGTGTGGATGGCATACTGCGTGATGGTTCGTTCTATCTAATGGAGCTTGAGCTCATCGAGCCTCACTTGTTTCTGGAATGCAGTCCCGGTTCCGCACAGCGCTTTGCGCGTGCGCTACTGGCTTGTCTGGAGGGATAGTGCTGCCACTAGAATCCAAACGTATCGTTCTGGGTGTCACCGGCTCGATCGCCTGCTACAAAGCCGCCGACCTGGCTTCCAAGCTCACCCAACTTGGCGCCGAGGTGGATGTCATCCTCACCAGTGCAGCGGAGCACTTCATTCGCCCGCTCACTTTCCAATCGGTCACTGGCCGCCGTGCGTATGTCGACAAAGACTTATGGGGTCCCGAGGGCCACGTGTTGCACGTGAAACTCGGCAAAGACGCAGACCTGGTACTCGTGGCGCCTGCCACCGCCAACACACTATCCAAGCTCGCCGCCGGCCAGGCCGACAACCTGCTCACCCTCACCATTCTGGCTGCCACCGCGCCGCTGATGTTGGCGCCTGCGATGGACGGCGGCATGTATGACCACCCGGCCACTCAGGCCAGCCTGGAGACCTTGCGCACACATGGGGCCAGTATCCACGGCCCGGTCAGCGGCCACCTGGCCTCCGGCCTCAGCGGGATGGGCCGTATGCTCGAGCCAGCCGAACTGGCCGGTTACGCCCGCGTGACCTTGGGCGCAGGCGGCCCGCTGGATGGCCGCCGCGTGCTGGTCTCCGCTGGCGGCACGCAGGAGCCGATCGACCCGGTGCGTGTGATCGCCAACCGCTCCTCCGGCAAGCAGGGCTATGCCCTGGCCCAGGCCGCGCTGGATATGGGCGCGCAGGTCACACTGGTGTCTGGTCCCAGCGCACTCAGCGCCCCCACGGGCGCGGACGTGGTGCGCGTGCAGACCGCCATCGAGATGCGTGATGCTGTGCTGGCCCACGCCGCCCAGGCCGACATATTGCTCATGGCGGCGGCTGTGGCAGACTTTCGCCCCAGCAACGCATCCGACAAGAAGATCAAACGCGCCGGGGGCGTGCCCACTATCGAGCTGGCCGCCAACCCGGACATTCTGAAGGAGGTCAGCCAGCAGGCCAACAAGCCCGCTGTGCTGGTCGGCTTCGCCGCTGAGAGCAATGATCTGCTCAGCAATGCGCAGGGCAAGCTGGCCAGCAAAGGGCTGGACATGATCGTGGCCAATGATGTCAGCGCCCAAGATGCGGGCTTTGAAGTAGATACCAACCGCGTGATCTTGCTGGCCAAAGATGGCAGCCAGGACGAGTTGCCGCTATTGAGCAAATACGAAGTGGCACGCAAAGTGCTGGAAAAAGCACTGAGCTTCCTGAAATAAAAAAGACCCGCTTTTGGCGGGTCTTTTAGTGTGCGTGTGCTATCTAGTGTTGTGCGCGCAACCTGCGCGCCATAACGATGATGGCGAGCAGCAGTGCGCTGCCCAGCGCCAGCATGCCGGGGCCGCCGATGTCGTCCGCTAAGCCGCTTTGCGGCAGGGCGCTCGGTGTAGCCGTGGGCGCAGAGGTGGCCGTAGCGTCAGGGTCCGTGGTGGCCGCGGCCTGCGCTTGCGCCAGCGCCGCTTGGGTGAGCAAGGCTTCCACCGTTTGCGTCGCCTCTGGGTTGGTGGTGAACAGCGGGGTTACCGGAGTGCTGGTGGCCGTGGGTGGCACCGGCGTGCGCGTAGCTGTGGCGGTGCGCGTGGGGACAAGTGTGTTTGTGGGGGTATTGCTGGGTTGCTGCGCCTGCACCAGTTGCGTAGCCGTGGCTTGCGCAACCTCTGGCTCTTCCGCGGCGCGCTGCCCAGGCAGGATCACCAGTGCGTACACCGCCAGAGCGATCAGCGCCAGCAACATCAAGCCGCCCAGTACGCCAGCCACCGCAAGAAAATTGCGGCCGCCCGAACGTCTGGGAGGTTCAGGATCAGGCTGCTCAGAAGGCAGGTTCAGATCTGCATCGTCTAGCATGGGGAGCTTAGTTTTACCCTAGAAGTTCCATGTTTACCAGCGGCACACGGGCACGCCCGCCACCCAGCAGGGTGAGCTCAGCCGCCGGGCCGCGCAACTGGCTTTCGTAGATGACGTTATCGCGCAATTCGATGATTTCGCCTAGCTGACCTTTGTACCGGCCAGACAGCACCCGCACGGTCTGGCCGATGCGGAAACTCTGCATCTCCACGGGTTGCGGCGGGCGGCCGGCCTCGCTGAGCGGAATCACCAGCTCAGGCCGCAAGCCTGCGTAGGGGGCATTGGCCTCCGCATTCAGCGCGGCGGTCTCCCCTTTGTGCATGTTCAGCAGTGTATAGGCATCCGCATTGATCGGGATCTGGCCAAAGCCCTCGATGACGGCGATGGGATACTCCATCTTCTCCGCCACCGGGATCAGCCGCGTGGCCAGGCTGCCCAGGATCAGGCCGCGGATCGGCACCTGCCCGGCCAGCTCCAGCGCCTGGCGCTGGCTGCAGTGCCCGGCGATCAAGATGGCGCCACGTAGACTCATATCGATCTGGTCAGCCGTGAGCTGGTGCTGCGGGCCGTCTGCCACCATGTGCAGGTTGCCCTCGCCGCTCAGGCCGTTGCCCCACAGGCATTGGATCCAGGCACAGATGCATTCGAGGGTCACACTGTGCCCCGGGTCAATATCGATCACCAGGCCGGGCACGCGCGCATATACGTGCAGGCTTTCATCACTCGCCTGCAGCAGGATCTGGCCCTCGCTGATGGCGGCGATCCTGCCCGCCACCGGGGCGCGCAGTTGGCGGCTGGCCAGCCCGCGGCTACCGGCGATGATGGCGCCCTCCTCTACCGTTTCGCCCACCTCGCGCTGGATGAACTTGTCCACACGGTTGGCAGGCACACCCAGCGCCCGCGCCGCATCCAGCATCATGTGTTGCTTATGCACTCCGGTATGGGCGATAACGTCGCTGGCGCGCAGGCGGTCACCCAATCCCACGGTGATGGCGCCTTCCACCGGCAAGTAACGTGTGCGCCGCAAAGTGGTGAGCGGCTGTATGTAGGTGATAGGCGCCAGCATCAGCTGCCTCCGCGCAGTCTGCGTTCCCAGGTCTGTAACAGTTCCTGACGCTTATTGAATGAGGTGGGCATTTGGATCGGCCGCCCGCGCGTATCAAAGATCAGGCCAAAGGCGCCGCCCACCACGCGGCGGATCCAACCACCGCGCCCCGGCCCCAGACCTATATTCATATTCTGCAAGGGTTGTACGAACAGGTCAGCCACTTTGCCGGGCGGCAGCGACAGCACGGTGATGTCACCCTCAACGATCTCCACCACATCTTCTTTGTGCCCCTCGCGTTCCAACTGCACGCGTAGCACGGTGCTGCCTGGGCGCGCCGAGCCCACCGGCACGATCACCGTGCCCAGGTTCATGAAGGCATTCGACTCGAGCACTTGCACGGCCAGCAGCGGGTCCACTGCTGCGGCCGCACCCAGCGTGGAGGCTAGGTGGTTCTGATCCAGAATGATGGTGACGATGCCCACCGGCTGCACCGCATCCAGCACGGCCAGCAGGCTGTGCTCCGGACGTGGGTGGCGCGCCAGCGTGCTGCCCGCCACCAGGATGCGGTCAAACCACGGCACGGTGCCGGTCAGCGGATAGATGGCGTTGGCGGGGAACATGGGCAAGCTCTTGCCCACCGCCAGCCGCACCACCTGGCGCGCCGCCGCCATCTCGATGCCCAGTTCCTGTGTTGTGGAGGGCAGGGTGCCGGGCAGCAAGGTCTTGTTATAGAGATAGTCCAGCACGAAATCGTCTGGTAGGTCATCCACCAGCCAGCGCGTGATCTGTTGCAATTGCGTCTCGGCCAGCATGCCGCCCAGGCTGCTCCCCATGCCCAAGGTGGGATAGCTGCGCACCTCCAGCTCGCCGCCAAAGGCGGAGGCCACCGTGGTGCTGCTGGCGCCCAGGTCTATGCCAAGGATGCCCTTGGGCGCGTCAATGACGGTGCTGAGAAAACGCACCGTGCGCCCGAAGGCCTGCGCGCTATGCATCAGGCGCGTTTCAGCCAGGCGGCTGAGTTGATCCAGCCCCTTGAGCTTCCTGGCTTGAATTTCAAATAGCAGCATGCCCAGCGCGGCTTCTGCCGGGCCGAGGTTCTCGTGGTCCAGGCTGGGGCGGATATTGGTGGTCTTGTACAGATCGGTAAGCGGTGAGAGCAGCCCTTCGATCTCGCTCTGTACGTTCTCATTGCCCACAAACAGCACAGGCGGGCGGGAGTTTTCGGGCAGCAGCTTGAGCGCCAGGGCCAGGTAATTGGCCAGGCGCACCACGGATAGCGACGCGCCGCGGTTGGTGCCGCCTGCCACCACGATCAGGTCTGGCAGGTTTTGCGAAATGGCGTCAATCACACGTTCCGGGCTGCGGCGGTCCCCCAGGCTCAGGCTGTCCACGATCTCGCAGCGGAACGAATCCACCAGGTTGTTCACGCTGTGCAGCGAGACGCCGTCCAGCAGGCCCACGGTGATGACCCGCAGCGGCGGGCCGGCGGAGAACGTGGCGGTGAGGGCGTGGGCGCCCAGGTTGCTCTCCGTGTTATTGGCCAGCAGTAGGCCGCGCTCATTGAGCAATTGGCGGCCGGTAATGGTTTGTAGTTCCGCCAGCGCCTGCAAGATGCCGTGGTTGGCGTCCAGCGTAGGTGCGCCCGCCGTGGTAGGCGCCTCGCCGGCGGCGATGAAGCGGTAGCGGCCTTCAACCGCATCAAAGAAGTGGGCGCGTGTGGTGACGCTGCCCAGGTCGATCGCTACCAGCGCGTTAGGGAGGTGTGGTGTGTGCTCGCTCATCCGCCACCCACCAGCGCGGTAATTATCGTGCGCAAAAAGTCGAGCCGCTCGGTCAGCGCGCCCATGCCGGAGAACAAAACCCCGCTGAACAGCGTAGCCAGTGTGATGGCAATGAAGATGCTGCCCGCCCAGGCGAGCACATCCACCAGGATGTTGCGCAACGGCGCCTGTTTGCCGCGTCCCTCGGCGCCGAAGTGAAAGTATGCCAGCGTGCTCACCATGGCCAGCAAGGCCAGCATGCCTTGCAAAATAATGCTGATGCTCTCACCGTAATAGCCGCCTTGCAGCGCCAGGTCAAACCCGGCCAGGTCAAAGGTCTGCGCACTGGCATTGATCTGCGGCAGTAAGGTGCCTTGTAGCGCACCGCCGATGGCCAGCGCCGCGCCCACGCCCACCAATATTGCGGTCACCGGGTTGCCGAAACGCGCCGTGCGTGGCGAGAGTTTGGTGAGCAGCAGCGCGCTCAACCCCAGGCGGATACCAAACTCCAGCAACTCTGTGGAAGTGCTGCCGCTGGCGGCCAACTCCACGGCGGGGAAGATCAGCTGCGGCAGGATGACATCCTGCACAGCAATAGCGCCGGCGTAACCCGCCGCCGCGCCGATGAATAGATGCAGCACGATGCGGAAGACGGGATGGTCGCCAAAAATATACGACAGCGTCACCAGCGTGAGCGCCGCGGCGAGGATCAACCCTGCTTGGGTGAGTAGCTCGGCCGGGATCATGTGCTCCCCTTGGCCTTTTCGCCCGGTGTGTGGATCACGCGCCCATACAGGCCGCCCAGCACAATGATCAGGATCGCCACGCCCAACTGGTAGCTGTAAGAATCCCAATAGGTGAAGCTAAAGGTCTCGCGGGCGCGCAGGCGTTCGTAGTGCGCACCACCACTCACCCCGGCCACCAGCCCGTCCAGCAGGCTGGGTTGCAGGTTCAAGTAAGCGCGCAGGATCGGTGCGGCCTGGGCGCTGCTCACCACCATCAGCCCCTTGCTGAGCTCCGGCGTGGCTTGCTCCAGCCACATACGCGCATCCTCGCCCTCGCTCACCACCAATAGCACCAGCGCAAAATCATCCAGGCCCTCGATGGCTTGCAGGCTGGTGCGCTGCCAGGGCTGGGCAAAGGTAGCCGGGGCCGAGAGCATCGCCGCACGCGGCTCGCTGGCAAAGCTGCGCACGGCGGCCATGCCGCCCGGCAAATAGCCCAGCGAGATGTAATCGTTGCTGGCCACCAGCGGCACCTGGGCAAAGTCGCTTTGCAGCATACGCTCGGCCAGCGCCGGCCCGGTGGGCTGGGTGGAGATGAAGATCAAGCGTGCCTGGCGATCCAGCAGGTGGGCGATCACTGGGCTGGCGGCGGCACGCACTTCCCCATATAGCGCGGGCTGCACATCAAACACCACCAGCACGGGCGCCCCGGCAGGTAGCATATCGATGCCATTGAACATCGCCGTACCCTCAGGCAGGCTCTGCGCTTCTGGGCGCGGCGCAGTCAGCTGGCCGTTCAACAGCGGCAGCAATGCCGCCAGCAGCATAGCGCCCGCCATCAGCCAATTCAGCAGGCGCGCCGGCCGTTTGACCGTGCTGGCAAAGTCTTCTTTGGCCTCGGTCTCGCGGCCGATCAGCCCCTGCAGCATGCTGGCGTGGCGCTGCTGGCCCTCGCTCACGTCTAAGCGCGTGGAAAAAACAGGCGCTCGGCCGATCTTGGCGACTTCCGGTTCGGCGGCCAGCACACCGCTCAGCCCGGCCAACGGGCCGGCGTTCTCTATCTCGGTCGAGGGTAAGGCCAGCGCATCGTAATCATCTGTGTAGAAAGCGCTGGCGGCTGGCTCGCTGGCCGCCGGTGGCTGGTCTTGCAGCCAACTGGGCAGCCCCTCGGGCAACTCATCAGAGTTTTGTGGCTCAGCGTCATCACCGAAGGCGGGCGTGTACCCGGTGCCTGCCTGGGTCTCGTCCTCTTCTACTTTCTCTTGGGCTAGCCAATCAGGCAGCGCCTCCGCGGGCAGGGCGTCCTCTTCGCTTTCAAAGGCGGGCATGCTCAGCGGGCGGCTGTCCAGCCGGAAGGGCCGGTTGGGCTGGGTATCCGTCAGTGCGCGTTCGTCACCCTCGTCGCTGTCGGCCTGGTGGCGTTTGCGGATCTCGGACAGCCAATCCGGCTCTGGTTCCGGCGCAGGTTCGCTAGCTTCGGCTGAAGCCTCAGCGGCTGCCAGGGCAGCATCCGCTGCCTCTTGAGCAGCCTGCTCGCTTTGTTTGCGGCGCAGGGCCTTGAGCCACTCCGGCAGGTTCTCTTCGGGGTCGTGATGCGGCGTGCTCATGCGTTATGCCCCGTATGGGCGGTCGGCGCCGATCAGGATGCGTACACCCGTGGTGATCGTGCCCAGCGCTACACCCATCAGCAGACCGCGCATGGCGCCCAGCGCCAGCACATTGTTAATGTATGGGCTGAGCACGCGCGTGAAGTAGGGCAGCTCCATGCCAAACAGCGGCCCGGCGCCCAGCAGCAACACCAGCAGCGTACCGATGAAGACCAGGTTCATCAGGTCGGTGCGGTGTTGGAAGGTGCGCGCCGCCGCCAAGGTCAGGCTGATGGCCAGCACGGCCATCAAGCTGGTCTCGATCGGCACCACCAGATAGTTGAAGATCCATTCGGCGGCGGCGCTGTCGCTACCCTGTAACAGCGTGACGATAAAGGTCACCACCATCGCCAGGATCAGTACGATGCTGTAGACAGATCTCTCATTGGCGCGGATGCGTTGATAGTGCACCTGAAACAAATTCAGCAAGCCCAATAGCAATGCCATAGCGGCCAACAGCATGGCCCAGTTGAGGATGCGATTGCGTAGGTCGGCCAGGTCTGGAATAAAAATGCCCAGCAGGACCAGCAAACCGAATCCAATGGCCACTGCGGTGGAGAAGGGGGCGCGTAAGTTCACTGGTTACCACCGAAGAATGGAGAGATGGCTGTGAACAGCAACAACACGATGATCACCCAGCGCAGTACATCCTGCGTGCGCAGGCTGGCCTCGTGCGCGACGTTGGCTTTGGTGTACGCGCCGGCGGCGTAGAGCTCCTCGCCCAGCAGCGGTTCATGTGCCGCGGCAAACAGTACGGCTTGCGTGCTCAGCGCAGGGCTGCCGCCCAGGCTGAAGCCTTCGCTGCGGTGCGCGGCATCGGCGATCAGCCCCGCCTCGGGGCCAAAGGCGCCTAGCATGGCGGTGGAGAGCGCCGTACGATCCAGCACTGAAGGCAGCGTGCCTGCTGCGTAGGCGAACGGCGTGATGCCCGTGGTCTGCGCCAGATGCAAATGGAATTGGTCAGGGATGCCGATGCGGCGATAGGTGCTGCGCAAGGTGTCTTGCGCCAGCAGCATCAGCGTGCCTTCGCCGCTGGTGGCCACCGGCGGCAAGTCGCTATCCGCGGCGATCTCGGCCACTTGCTGCAGCAGGGTTAGCCCGGCAAGCGCCGCGGCGCTGTGCGTGCTGAGCAAGCCGCCATGCCCCAGATTGACTTGCAGGCGTGAGCCGTCTTCCACCGAGAGATCGATGCTGCGTTGCAGCCGCTGGATGGCGGGGATGTTGCGCAGGGTGCGGCGCTTACCGCCGTTCCATACCGAGAAGAGCAGCATCAGGGCCACCACCAGCGCCAGGATGGCGAGGGGCGAGGGCATCATGGCTGTGGGTCTCGCAGTGCATCGGCCAGGGCTTGGCGTTGGCTGGGGTCTTCCATCATGCCGGCAAAGGCGCGCAGGCTGCTTTCCGACAGCCATGCGGCCAGCAATGGTTCGGCTACATACAGGCTTTGCGCCACCAGATGGGCGAACGCGCCGCCGTGCTCAAGCAGCGCGGCGGCCAGATTGCCTAAGCCCCAATGTTGAATGCGTGTGATCAGGGGGTCTTGCGGATCGCTTGTTAATGAAAGCACAGGTGGATTGTATATGCCGCAAATCGCAGGGTCAAGCGGCAGCGCGGTGGAGATATTCACACTCGCTGCGGGCATGGATTAATATTGACGCATGGCCCAAGCCCTGCCTGCTACGTTGCAGTTTGACCCGCCGCGCCGCCGCGGTACTGGCTTGCATATCTCGGCGGCCCTGCTCGTACTGGTGGGGGCGGCTATGTTGTTTGGTTTGGCGCTGGCCCAGCCGCCCGGGGTGCTGGGCATTCTGCTGCTGGTGGCGGGCAGCCTTGTCTCGCTGGTGCTGCCCTTTCTGTTCTATCGTTTGTACTGCTTGCACAAATCGGGCTATTGGATCAGCCGAGACGGCCTGCGCCTGCGCTGGGGGCTGCGCGCCGTCGATCTACCCTACGATGCGATTGTGGATGTGGCCCGCTGGAACGAGCTTGAAACGCCGCCAGCCTTGCCGCGCGCCATCTGGCCCGGTTCGGTATTGGGCCAGGTGCACGACAGCGAGCTAGGCACGGTGGAGTACATGGCCTCGGACAAGACGCGCCTGGTGCTGCTCGGCACAGCGGAGCGCGTGTATGTGCTATCACCGGAGAAGGACCAGCAGTTTGTGGCCGCGCTGAAGCGCGAATCGCTGCGCGGCAGCCTGCGCCCGCTGAAAGCGCGCTCGGCTGCCCCCAGCTTTGTACTGGTCGAAGCCTGGGCCGAGCGGCTGCCACGCCGCCTGATGGCGGCTGGCGCAGTGTTGGCGCTGGCCCTGCTGCTACTGGCCGGGCTGGTCTCGCCCAGCCTACCCAGCATCAATCTGGGCTTCGCCGGGGACGGCAGCCCACTGCCCGCCGTGGCTGGCAGCCAGCTCTTGCTGCTGCCTGCCCTGAACCTGCTGTTTTATGTCGGCAATTGGCTGCTGGGGCTGCTTTTCTTCCGAGAACCAGGTGGCGAGAGCATCTCTGTGTTGCTGTGGGGTAGCAGCTTGCTGACCAGCGCCTTATTTTTGGGTGCTATAGTTGTGAGCATCCTGTAGGGTTATCCACATATCTGGATAGGTTATCCACAGAAATGTTCGAAATTTCACTAGCATTTGACTGGACACAACTGGGTTTCGGGCTGCTGCTGGCGGCCGCCATTGCCGCCGTGGCTTGGCGCCTGGGCATGCTGGCGCCCAGCGGCGCCGTGGCGGCTTTGCTGCTGGGCGGGCTGACCTACGGCCTGGGCGGGCTGCCCGCCGCCATCCTGCTGGTGGTGTTTTTCGCGTCTTCCAGCGTGCTGACCCGTCTGTTCTCCAGGCGTAAAAAGAAACTCGCCCAGACTTATTCCAAGGGCGGGCAGCGGGACTGGGCTCAGGTGCTGGCCAATGGCAGCCCGGCGCTGCTGGTGCTGGCCCTGGGTGCGGCGGGCTGGCTGCCGCAGTACATTGCCTGGCCGGGCTTCGCCGCCGCGCTGGCCAGCGTTACCGCAGACACCTGGGCCACTGAACTCGGCGTGCTGAGTAAGACCCAGCCGCAACTCATCACCACTGGCCAGCGCGTGCCCAAGGGTACATCCGGCGCAGTGTCGTTGGCGGGCAGCCTGGCCGCCGCGGGCGGCGCCTTGCTGATCGCACTGGTGGCCGGAGTTATTGCCAATGGCTATCTCACGCTGGGTGTGCTGGCCGCAGTGGTGTTGGCCGGTATCCTTGGCGCACACTTTGACTCTTTGATCGGGGCCACTGTGCAGGCCATCTACTACTGTCCCGAGTGCAAAAAAGAAACCGAGCAACACCCCACGCACAGCTGCGGGGCCGCCACCCGCCACTTGCGCGGTTGGCGTTGGATGGATAACGACTGGGTAAACTTCATCAGCGCCATGTTTGGCGTACTGGTGCTGCTCGGCGCAGCTAACTTCCTGCTGTGAGATAATCGCCGCGCTTCCATTATGAACGATCCCCGTGTCCCCATGTCTTCACCGGACCTCACCGCGGCTGAACGCCAGGCGGTGAAGCAAGTGATGGAATCGCCCGTGCTGAGCATGGGCGAGCACACCACTGCCTTCGAGGCCGCTGTGTGTGAGTATGTCGGTAGTAAATATGCCATCGCCGTCAACTCCGGCACGGCCGGTTTGCACTTGTGCGTGCGCGCCGCCGGTATCGGCGCGGGTGACTTTGTGCTCACCACGCCCTTCTCGTTCGTCGCCTCCACCAATGTCCTCCTGTACGAAAATGCGGTGCCTATCTATGTAGATGTGGACGCTGCTACCGGCAACATTGACCCAGCGCGGCTGCAAGAAGCCGCGCACGACCTGGCGCACGGCGGCGCAGCCGCAGCGCGCTGGCTGCCGCGGCGCGGCGTTGGCGCCGCCCAGCCCGCCAAGGCTGTGCTGCCGGTGGATGTCTTCGGCCAGCCCGCTGACTACGATGCCATCCAGGCCACCGCCCAGGCGCATCAGCTCACCTTCATCGAAGATTCGTGTGAGGCGCTGGGCGCTGAATACAAAGGCACGCCCGCCGGCCGCTTTGGGCACAGTGCCGTATTTGCCTTCTATCCCAACAAGCAAATGACCACTGGCGAAGGCGGCATGATCGTCACCGATGACCGCCAGGCCGCCCAACTGATGCGTGCCCTGCGCAATCAGGGCCGCGCCGAAGGTGACACCTGGTTGGAGCACAGCTACCTGGGCTACAACTACCGCACCACCGAGCTGAGCGCGGCCCTGGGCCGCATCCAGCTCGGCCGCTTGAACGAGATGGTGGCGCGCCGTGACCAGGTCGCGGGTTGGTATAGCGAGCAGCTCGATGATTTTGAGTTGGTGCACACTCCGCAGGTAGTCGCCAGCACCAGCCGCATGAGCTGGTTTGTGTACGTGGTGCGCCTGGCGCCGCAGATCGACCGCCAAGCGGTAATCGCGCGCCTGGCGGAGGCCGGTATCCCTGTACGCCCGTACTTTGCCCCCATCCATCTGCAGAAATACATGCGTGAGCGCTTCGGCTATGAGCTCGGCGACTTCCCGATCACCGAAGACCTGGGGGCGCGCAGCTTGGCGCTGCCCTTCTCCAGCGTGATGAAGCAAGACCAGGTCAGCCTGGTCTGCGAAGAGCTGCAGCGCGCAGTCCTGGCCTAAACAAAAAAGCCCGGCATCGCCGGGCTTTTTTATTCTTAAATTTCTTTCTCAAGGTTGCTGTTTGAAATTGAGCATGATCAGATTCTGGTTGCACTCGGCACGCGTGCTGAAGCTCACCGGGCTGGAGAGTGGTTGCCCGTTTTCATTAAGCAGCACGATCTGCAGCGCACCATCCGTGGCCACGGGTGCGTTGGCCAGCTGGATCTCGTAATACGCGCCAGGCCCGTATTGGGTGGCTGCACCGGTCAGGCCGAGCTTATCCACCGGCTCGCCGTTGAGCGTGCCGGTCACCTGCACGCGCAGGTTAGCCAGCGGCACATCATCCAGCCCGAACACCAGGCCAAACACGCCCATGAAGTTGCACGCCTGCTCTGGGCGGAACAAAGCCGCTTCCAGATACGCCGGGCTGCCATCTTGCAGCTGATAGATTAGCGCGGGGACGGTGGCCGTCGGCTCCAGCGTGGCGGTGGGTTCAGACGTCGGCGCCAGCGTCGGCTCAAGCGTGGCCGTGGGTAGTACCGAGGTCTGTGTGGGCGCAATGGTGGCGGTTACCGGCGGCAGCGGATTCCACTCGCTTTCAGGGTCAAGGAACAGTTGCAAGAAGTAGCCGCCCGAGCACAGCGAGGCCACCAAGGCCAACAGGCTGCCGAGGTTCAGTGCAGCTGACCCCAGTTTACGTTTGGGGCCGCGCGGCTTCTCTTCTTTAAAGTCAAACTCGTCCATGGTCTCTCCCGCACACACGGGCTAGCGTGTATCCGTGTGTGCATTCTATATCACGCATGCTTACGGCAAGAGTATTTCTATCGCCGAACCTGCACGCTGCTGTTCCAGCCAGGCTTGCACCGCCTGGGTCTGCAGTGCCTGGCGCGCCTGCGGGCTGAGCGGGCGGTCTGCTTCGTGCGCCAGTACCTCGATCAGATGAAAGCCGATCTCGGTCTCGATCACCTGGCTGTATTGCCCGGGCTGCAGCGCAAAGGCTGCGGCTTCAACCTCGATTTGCAGCAGGTAGCCTCGCGGGAACCAGCCCAGCGTCCCCTGCCGCCGTGGGTCATTGTTGATCACCACGGTTTCAAACGGCGTGCCGCTTTCCAGCTGGCCCAATACACGCTCAGCAGAGAATTGATCCGGCAGTAGCACCTGGCGTGCCCACACTTGCTCCGCCGTGGTGGGCACATTGGCGCTGATCTCGGCCACCTGATGGGCGGCTTCCAGCTCCAGGCGCAGCTCCTCGCGGTAAGCGGCCTGGGTCAGCCCGAACGTGGCCAGCCAGCCGGCAAAGGCTTCCGCCCCGCCAGCCTGCTCCGTGATGTTTGCCAGGCGCCCATCGAGCAGGGCGTCATCGGCCACAAAGCCTGCCTGGCGGGCGGCTTGAGCCAGCAGCAGGCGGTCCACCAGGTTATCTATCACCACTTGCTGTGCATCTTGTGTTGCCAGAAGCGTGCCAGTTTGGCTCTGCGCTTCCTGGAACATGCGCACATTGGCGTTGTAACTGTTGGCAGTGATGCCCTCGCCGTTCACCCTGGCGACATACGCCAGCGGTGTGGCTGTCGATACCTCGGGCGTGTTCAGCTCCAGGGTAGGCGTGCTGACGCTGCGCGGCGCGCAGGCCGCCAGCAGGGCGAGGAGTAGGAGAGAAATTTGTATTCGTTGCATGGGAGCAGAAATTATACAGTCCAGCCAGCGGCTGTATATGCAGAGGTGTGCGTGTTTCCTTGATAAAATGCCACCAACCTATGCATTATTCAAAACTGATTCGTTTTATTGATTTTGCGCTCAAGCGGCTGTGCCATGTCACCATCACGGGTGCGGAGAAGATCCCGCGCACAGGCGCAGCCATCGTGGCCATCAACCACCTGGGTTTCCTCGACCCGGCCTTGGGCCTGGTCACCATCCGCCGGCCGGACCTGACCGGCTGGGTGGCTGACAAGCACAAGAAGAATCCACTGTACTCCTTCTTTATCAAGGCCGCCGACGGCATTTGGCTCGACCGCGAGAATGTGGATATGAACGCGCTGCGCAAAGCCTTGCAGGCGCTCAAAGAGGGACGCATTTTTGGCCTGGCGCCTGAAGGCACGCGCAGCCCGACGCGCGCCATGCTGAAAGCCAAGGAGGGCGCATCCTACCTGGCCATCTCCAGCGGCGCGCCGATCTACCCCATGGCGGTGACCGGCACCGAGGATTCCGCCGGTGACTGGCTGCGCCTACGCAAGCCCGTGCTCACTGCCACCATTGGTGACCCTTTCACCCTGCCACCCTTTACCCCCGGCAACCGCCAGGATGAATTGGCGCGCGGTACGGATGAGATCATGTGCCGCATTGCAGTCATGCTGCCGGAGGAGTATCGCGGTGTCTATGCGGACCATCCGCGCCTGAAGGAATTGCTGGCCGAGCAGTCTGCTCAGCAGGCTGCTGAGCAACCCGCCGCGGCTGCGGCTTGACATTGCGTTTCTTTGGCGCATAATAGGCGCACATCACGAATACACAACGTTGACAGAGGAAAGTAGGCGTATTTCCTTACTGCCCAGGGAGGTGTGGCCTAGACTGCAAGCCCGCCCAGTATCCTGCGCTGAAGTTCCCTCTCGAGTTGCTCGCTTGAATGTTGCTGCCTAGGCAGCGGCTACTAGAGCCAGCCGTACTCCCACGATATAGGGAAATGCCATGAGCCAGAACACCGGCTGTTGGCCTGAGTGGTAGCCGCATGGCGGCTGCAATCTGGGTGGTACCGCGGAGCTCCCGTCCCTGTAGTGGACTGGAGCTTTTTTGTTTTTTGGAGGAGTACGAATGGAGAATTTGCAAACGATCCGTGAGCAGGCGCTGGCTGCCCTCAATGCCGTGCAAGACGAGGCGGCGCTGGAGCAGTGGAAGGTGGCCCAGCTGGGCCGCAACGCTGCGCTCACCCAGGCGATGAAGAACCTGGGCCAGCTCAGCGCCGAGGAGCGCCCGCTGGCTGGCAAGCAGGCCAATGAGGTCAAGCTGGCCCTCGAAGCTGCCTTTGACGAAAAGCGCAGCGCGCTGGAAGGCGCGCGTCTGCGCGAGTCGCTCAGTAGCGAGAAGCTGGACGTGACGTTGCCCGGCCACTCGATTGCGCTGGGGCGCCTGCACCCCATTACGCAGACCCTGCGCCGCGTCAATGCCATCTTTGCCCAGATGGGCTTCCAGGTTTATCGCTCACGCGATGTCGAGACGGATGAGTACAACTTCCTGCTGCTCAACTTTCCGCCCAACCATCCGGCGCGTGAAATGCAAGACTCTTTCTATGTAGAGGGCGGCGCACCCGATAACCCGACCCTGCTGCGCACGCATACCTCCGCCGGGCAGATCCACGCCATGCGTGAATACGCCGCCAAGGATCCGGGCAACCCGCCGCCGATCCGTATCGTGCTGCCGGGTATGTGCTATCGCTTTGAGCAGGTCTCCTCGCGCTCCGAAGTGCAGTTCACCCAGGTTGAGGGTCTGGCGGTGGGCGAGAACATCACCTTCGGTGACCTCAAGGGCACGCTCACCGATTTCGCCCAGCGCTTCTTCAACGCCAATGTGCGCACGCGCTTCCGCGCATCACACTTCCCGTTCACTGAACCCAGCGCTGAGATGGACGTCGAGTGCTTCGTGTGCGGCGGCTCCGGCTGCTCGGTGTGCAAGCACAGCGGCTGGCTGGAGATCTTGGGCAGTGGCATGGTGCACCCCAATGTCCTGCGCAACGGCGGCTATGACCCTGAGAAGTATTCCGGCTTCGCCTTCGGCATGGGGCCAGAGCGCCTGACGATGCTGCGCTACCGTATCGAAGATATACGCTATTTCTGGCGCAACGACATGCGCTTCTTGGAGCAGTTTTAAGGGACAGTGAGCAGTAAACCGTTATGAGTGAACAGGCTGTAGTGCGTAAAGGGTTGGAGAGTTTACTGGTATGGGAAAAAGCCATGCATCTCGCCACGCGCATCTACAAGGAAGTGCTTCCAGGTCTGCCTAAAGAGGAAAAATGGGCGATGGCTGTGCAATTGCGTCGAGCCGCAGCCAGTGTTCCCGCAAACATCGCTGAAGGGTATGGTCGCTTTTACTATCAGGAAGGTGTGCGTTTCTGCTATATCGCTCGCGGTTCGCTTGAAGAAGTACGAACCTTTCTTGCTTTGGCAAAGGAACTCAACTACCTCGATGGTAGTTTGCACACCTCACTGTCCGAAGATATTCAAGAGCTGCGCAAGATCCTGGGCGGTTATGTTGCTTATTTGAAAAAGAACAAACCAGGGCAGTATGAGCCTGGCTCAACACTAAGCACTAAAGAAGATTCTGCAATTTATTCTGTGAGTACGGCTGATTGGGAAGACGATGTTCCTGATCCCTGCTCACTAATCACTGATTTGGAGATTTCATGAAGACGCCACTTTCCTGGTTGAAGGATTTTGTTGATCTTGAGGGCATTAATCTGGAGGAATTAGCGCACACCTTAACGGTGGCCGGTCTCGAGGTTGAAGAGATCCACTACATCGGCTTGCCCATGCCCAGTGGCCTGCAACAAACCAAGGTCAGCGGACTCTCCTGGGATCCTGAGAAGCTCGTCGTGGCCGAAATCCGTGAGGTTGGCCCGCACCCCAATGCCGATCGTCTCGTGCTCTGCCGTCTCTTCGATGGCGAGCAGGAGCACACGGTGCTCACTGGTGCGCCGAATCTGTATGACTACAAAGACAAGGGCGAGCTCAAGCCGCCCCTCAAAGTGGCCTATGCCAAAGAAGGTGCCGAGATCTACGACGGCCACCAGGAGGGCATGCATAAGACGGTGCTCAAACGCACCAAGATCCGTGGTGTGGATTCGTATTCGATGGTGTGTTCCGCCAAGGAACTGGGCATCTCAGAGGAGCATGAAGGCATCATCTTCCTGCCCGCAGATGCCAAGCCCGGCACGCCGTTGGCCGATCTACTGGGTGATGCGGTGCTCACGATTGCCATCACCCCAAACATTGCGCGTGACGCCAACATCTACGGCGTAGCGCGTGAGATTGCCGCGCTCACCGGCCGCGCCCTAAAACCGATGCCCACCGATGTGCAGGCCGCTGGGCCAAAGATCGATGGCGCGGTCAAGATCGATATCAAGGACAGCGAGCTTAACCCACGCTTTGTGCTGGGCATGCTGCGCAATGTGGAGATCAAGCCCAGCCCAGGCTGGGTGCAGCAGCGCTTGCGCCTGGCAGGCATGCGCCCCATCAACAATATTGTGGACGCCACCAACTACGCCATGCTGGAGCTCGGCGAGCCGCTGCACGCCTTTGACTATGATGTGCTCGTGCAGCGCGCCGGCAGCAAGACGCCTACCATCCTCACGCGCCCGGCCAAACAGGGCGAAACACTCACCACGCTGGATGGTGTGGAGCGCAAGCTGGATGATTTCACTGTGCTGGTGTGTGACACGGCTGGCTCACTGTCCATCGGCGGCATCATGGGCGGCCTCGAGTCCGAAGTGACCGAGACCACGCGCAACGTGCTGCTCGAAGGCGCGTCGTGGAACTTTATCAATGTACGCAAGACGCTGGTAGCCCAGCGCATGTCGTCTGAGGCCGCCTATCGCTTCTCGCGCGGTGTGCACCCCGCCATGGCGCCGCGCGGCGTCAGCCGCGGGCTGGAGCTCATGCGCCAATGGTCAGGCGGCGTAGTGGATGCCGGCTTGGTTGACGAATATCCCAAGCCCGCCGAAGTGGTGCAGGTCGCGATCAGCCCAGCAGATGCCAAGCGTTGGCTGGGCGTCGCCCTTAGCAATGAGCAGATGAGCAAGATCCTCACCACGCTCGGCTTTGAGATCAAGCAGCAAGGCGATGGCCTGCTGGTGACCGTGCCTGACCATCGCCTGGATATCGAAACGGGCGTGGTGGGCAAAGCGGACCTCATGGAAGAGGTGGCGCGTATCTACGGCTATGACAACATCCCCGCCACGCGCATTGCCGATGCGCTGCCGCCGCAACACGGCAACCCGCCGCTGGAGCTGGAGGAGCGTGTGAAAGATCTGCTGGCGCGCATGGGCATTCAGGAGGTGATGACCTATCGCCTCACTTCGCCAGAAGAGGAAGCCCGCCGCCTGCCGCCCGAAACCACGCCCGACGACAAGCCCTACGTCAAACTGGCCAATGTCATCTCGCAGGAGCGTACCGTGCTGCGCAAGAGCCTGCTCGCCTCGGTGCTGGAGATTGCCGAGCGCAATGCCCGCCAGCGCCAGCGCATCGCCTTGTTCGAAGTTGGGCCAGTCTTCCATGCCTCCGAGGAGACCTTGCCGGATGAACTTCAACGGCTCGTCGTGATTCTCGGCGGCCAGCAGCAGCCCGCCGACTGGCAGGCGGCTGACAGCGCCGCCTATGATTTCTACGCCGCCAAGGGCGTGGTTGCCGAACTGTTGGCCAGCCTGGGCCTGCACGGCCTGAAGTATGAGCCGGGCGAGCATCCCAGCTTCCACCCGGGCAAGTGCGCCCGCGTGCTGGCCGGCGAGCGCCAGCTGGCAGTCTTCGGCGAGCTGCACCCGCAGGTACAAAGCCAGTACGACCTGGGCGCGCACACCCTGCAAGCCATTACCCTCAACCTGGATGTGCTGGGCGAGCTGGTGCCCGAGCGCTTTGATTCGCGCCCGGTGCCTCAATACCCGCCGGTGATCGAAGACCTGGCCATAGTGGTAGACGAGAGTGTGCCGGCCGGCAAGGTGGAGGCGATGATCGCCCAGACGGGCGGCAACTTACTGGCTGGGGTGACGCTCTTCGATGTCTTCCGCGGGGACAAGATCGGTGCGGACAAGAAGAGCCTGGCCTACCAGCTCACCTATCAGCACGCCGAGCGCACGCTCACCGATGATGAAGTGGCCAAGCTGCGTGAACGCATCATCCGCCGCATCACCCAAGAGCTGGGCGCACAGCTGCGTGCCTAAGCGCTAAAAGATACAAGGCTAAAAAAATAAGAGCTAGCGATCGCTAGCTCTTATTTTGTCTATCAGCTCGGCCGCCAGATCGTAGCGGCTGAAGGGCGGCATCAGGTACACACCCTGCCCCCATTCCTTAATTTCTTCAATGAGTTCGGCCGCGATCTTTATGCCTTCCGCCGCGGTCTGCTCTTTGTTGCCCGCTTTTTCAATGCGTGCATGGATCGCTTCGGGGATCGAGATGCCCGGTACCTCATTGTTCAAGAAGGTGCTATGGCGCGCGTTGAATAGCGGCAGCACGCCTACCAGCACGGGCTTTTGCAGCGGTTGGCCGCTGTCTGCCAGCATCTGTAGAAATTCACGCGCCTTGGCCGGCTCGTAAACGGGCTGGGTTAGGAAGAAGTCGGCGCCGTTGGCCAACTTGCGTTTGAGTAGCTTAATCTCGCGCTCGGGGTCGGGCGGCGCCAGGTTGAGCGCCGCGCCCACAAAGAAAGAAGTCGGCTGGCCGATCTCCGCCCCGGCATGGTCCACGCCGGAATTGAAACCCTGCTTGATGAGCTTGATCAGGCCGGTAGGCGCCAGGTCATAGTTGTCCATCGCATCAGGGTAATCACCGATCGCCGTGGGGTCACCCATCACCACGAAGACGTTGCGGATGCCCAGCACATGCGCGGCCAGTAGGTCGCCCTGCACACGCAGCAGGTTGCGGCCGCGGGTGGGGAAGTGCAGCGTGGTATCGATCTGCACCTCGCGCTGCAGCAGCTCGCACACTGCCCAGGGGCTCATGCGCATGCGCGCCATCGGGCTGTCAGCCACGTTGATGACATCCGCCCCGGCATCTTCCAGCAACTCTGCGCCGCGGCGCAGCTTGCTGGTGGAAAGGCCGCGCGGCGGGTCCATCTCCACCGCCACCACAAAACGCCCCTTGGCGAACTTCTCTGCCAACTCGGAGCCCTTGTCTGTGCCGGTCACCTTCTCCGTGCGCTCAATGATGCGCATCTGGCCGTTCTCGACAGGCTCCACAGATTCGGGGTCGTCGAGCGCGGCGCGCATGGCGGCGATGTGCGCCGGCGTGCTGCCGCAGCAGCCGCCCACGATGCTGGCGCCGGCGCGGGCAAATGCCTGCGCGTACTGGCCGAAGTACTCCGGCCCTGCCGGGTACAAGATGCGCCCGGCAGCTTGCTCCGGCCAGCCGGCATTCGGCATCACCGAGAACGTGGCGCCGGGCACGGCTTCTTTCATTTGCTTGAGGATGCGCAGCAGTTGCGCAGGACCGCCGGAGCAGTTAATGCCGATGATGTCGGCTCCGGCTTCGTGCAGCTTGGTGGCCACTTTGCTGGGCGTATCGCCCAGCAAAGTGCGGTCATCGCGCGTAAAGGTCATCGAGGCCAGCACGGGCAGCTCGGTCAGCGCCTTGGCGGCAAGCACCGCCTCACGTGCTTCGTAGAGATCGGTCATCGTCTCGATCAGCAGAAGGTCGGGCTGGCCCAGTAGCAGGCCGCGGATCTGCTCCTCGAAGGCGGCGCGTGCATCTTCAGGTTGCACGCGCCCGAAGGGTGCCAGGCGCACGCCCAGCGGCCCGATGTCGCCCGCCACCCACACCGGGCGGCTGGCGTCCTGCGCCGCAGCTCGCGCAAGCTCCACGCCGCGCTGGTTGATGAAGCCCACCTGCTCCTCGAGGCCGTGTTCGGCCAGGCGGAAGCGGTTGGCGCCGAAGGTGTTGGTCATCACGATCTCGGCCCCAGCCGCAATGTACTCGGCATGGATGCTGGTCACCAGGTCGGGGTCGATCAGATTTAGCTCGTCAAAGCTGCGTGCAAAGGCTACACCCCGCTCGTGCAGCACGGTGCCCATGGCGCCGTCTGCGAGCAGGGGAGTGTTGTTGTCTTCCAATCGATTAATGAAGTCTTTCATCTGGATTAGCCTTGCTTCTTTGGGAACAAATGGACGGCTGTGCGCGCGATCAAGTACAGCCAGAGGATAGCGAAGCCGGGGCTTGCTAATCGAATATACGCAGTGCTAACCCACATACTTAGATCCATGTTTTGGTAAGCTGTATAGCTGTTGGCCCAGAATCCTCCAGTAATAGCTGCCAACACTACGACGCCCATCCAGAAAATATCTGCGAATTGCTTTGACTGCTTGTTAAAGAAAACCAGGCCAGTGCAAAGCAATGCGATCAAGCCAATTGCGCCCCAAGTACTTGGCTGCAGGAATCCGGTGAGGAGCGACCACACCAGATATAGACCTTCGCGAATGCGCAGATCACCCTGCAGGATACCGAAAAACGCATTTGAGAAGGCCGAGTCCGTTGAGCCTGGGCTGTAGTAGATGTGCGGCGAGAAAAGCAGCCAGAACAGTGTGTACAGACCAAGCGCGGCTAGGCTGAGGTACAGCTTGGTGGGCTGTTGTCGTATATCGTTGCGATAGATTATGGCTGCAGTCACAGCCACGGCCCAAGCCAAGTGCAATCCTTCGGGGCGTGTCCATGCGCCAAACACCAAGGCTAGCGTCCCCCAGAGCCAATAGATTATGCTGCGCTTTCCAGTTTTCTGTCCCGAAAGGTGTAGTAGTACGCTGGCAGCCAGTAGGTAGAATACCAAGGGGGCATTAGCATGAGCTAGGGTGGACATGTAAAACAGGCTGGGCGCAGTACTCAAAAGCGCAGCGCAAAGGGCGGCCACCCAAGTTTGCGTGAACCTGCGCAGAAACAGAAATACAAAGATACTGCTCGCCAGCAGGAACAACGGAAACACAACCTTACTTTCCGGCAATCTCTCACCGAACAACTGCATAAAACTGGTGACAAGCAAGGGAACGTTCAGTGGGTACCAGGTACCCAGTGTTCCTCGCCCGGTGGCGCCTTCCTGCAAGCCAAAACCAAAAATGCCATAGCCTTTGGAACCCCACAGAATCAACTCGTCCGTTTCCGTGAAACCATTGCCCACAGATAACACAAATGCCATTGCCACAGGCACTAGCAAACCTGCCACGGCTCCCCATTCTTTGATCGTTAGCTGGGGACGTTTGAGGCTCCAGCTAACTCTTCTATAGAGCGACACCGCTCCCCATATCGCCCAGCCACCAGCGGCCAAAATCAGGATAAAGCCTGTGCTCAGTTGTGCGCCAGCAAGTAAAGCTATGCATAGGCTCAAGCTAAGCCAAGCGGTCCCGCTGCCAATGCCCAGGGCAAAGTGCAGCAATCCATGCTCGTCTGGCAGTGTGTGCCTGGCCACTAAAGTCCACGGCAGAATTAATGCCAGCAGAAATAGCATCGCCAGAAGACTGCTGCCTACTATCCCCGCGAACGAGCTGTAAGGCTGCCATGGATTAGCCGCACCGGCGGTGCTAGGGAGCAAAATCCCCCAATCCTCATCGAAGGCAAGTATCCGGCTGGCCCAGTTCTCTGAAGTGTCGATTTGCTGCAGATCTGTCAGGATGATAGCAACCGGCTCGCTCTGATTTTGCTCTATGCAGAACTGTGGAGTATTTTCACAATAGTCAAAAGAGCGCGGTTGTGTGAAAAACTCAACGTAAGCTTGTTGCATTAAGGGTACCGGGCTTTGGGTGCGTGCCGGTACCAGCACTGTTGCATCCAAAGGAACATGCTGGTTCAGGAATGCATAAAAATTTGCAACTCTTTGCCCAAATGTGAAATTAGCGCTTCGCCACAAACCTGGTTGCCCCATCGAGTGGTAGATCTCTGTGATCCGAAAGGAGTACGAATTCCACAGAAGCGTCGCCTGCAGGACTAATCCCAGCAGAAGTGCTGACGCGAATAGATAGCGCAGCGCCCGGGTTGTTGAGGGTGTTGTGCCCATAAGATTGGCCTTCTTAATTATTTCCGTTCCCGCATCAACTGCTCCACGCGGCTCTCGCCCACGCTGTAGTACTTGGCCTCTGGGTGGTGCAGGATGATCGCCGCCGTGGACTGCTCGGGCATGAGCTGGAAACCATCGGTCAGTTGCATGCCCAGCTCTTTTTCGGCCGGCAGCAGCGCGAACACCTTGGCGTGGTCATCCACTTCGGGAATGGCCGGGTAACCCCAGGAGTAGCGCTTGCCCTGCTTGGCTTCCAGTCCCAGCTCGCGTTTGATATGGCGATGTAAAAATTCTGCGGTGGCCTCGGCGGTCTGTACGCCCAGGCCGTGCATGAAGTACGCCTCGGTATAGTCGCCAGCCGCCTGCAGCTTCTCCATCTCTTCGGTGGCCTGTTGCCCCACCGTGACGATCTGGAAGGCGACCACATCCATCTTGCCACTATCCACCGGGGCGAAGTAATCTGCCAGGCACAGCAGCTCGCCGCTGGGTTGGCGCGGGAAGCCGAAGCGGGTCAGCTCAGTGAGCTTGGCAGAGCTTAGGCTGGCCGGGTCGTACACGATCAGCTCTTCGCCCTGCGCCTGCGCCGGCCAGTAGCCGTACACTGCCTGCGGTTTCAGCCAGCCGGTTTGCTTGGCATGCTTTTCCATGCGCGCCAGGCGCTCGTCAAATTCTTTGGAGATTTGCTCCCACTCGGCGCCTTGCTTGTTCTTGGCGCCCCACGACAGGCGATACAGCTCGTTCTTGTACAGGCACTCGAACACTAAGTCGAGCGGCATTTCTTTCACTACATGCACGCCCCACTTCGGCGGGGTGGGGATACTGGGCGCCGGGCCAACGGCCGAGCGGCCGGTGACACGCGCCACCTGGCGCGGCTTGCTCTCGCGCTCCAGTTCCTTGGCCGCCTTGGTGAAGATGTCGTCGATAAGCTCAGTGCGCTTAGGTTCATCGATGAGCTTGTCCATCGTCTCCAGGCCCTCGAAGGCATCCTGGCAGTAGAAGACGCCGGGTTGGTAGGGTGCGCCGCCTTCGGTGTACAGGATGCGCCAGCCGAAGCGGCGATTGATGGCCGCGCCACCCACCAGCACCGGGTACTTGAGGCCGCGGCGCTGCAGCTCATTGACGATGAGCGGCATCTGCTTGCTGGTGCTTACCAGTAGTGCGCTGAGGCCGATGGCGGTGGCGCCCACTTCCTCCGCTTTGCTGATGATGGTCTCGGCCGGCACTTGCTTGCCCAGGTCGAACACCTCGTAGCCGTTGTTGACCAAGATCGTCTTGGTCAGGTTCTTGCCAATGTCGTGCACGTCTCCGTACACAGTGGCCAGCACCACCTTGCCCTTGCTTACGCCCTCCACCTTCTCTAGATAGTTCTCAAGGTGGTTGACGGATTTCTTCATGACTTCGGCCGATTGCAGCACGAACGGCAGGATCAACTCGCCGGCGCCAAACTTGTCGCCCACTTCTTTCATTGCCGGCAGCAGCGTGTTATTGAGCAAGCCCACCGCGGTGATGTGGTCGCTCTCGTGCTCCTTGCGGCCGATGACTTCGTCAATGGCATCTTCCACACCTTCTTTGTGGCGGTGCAAGATGCTCCAGTGCAGCTTCTCCTCCGAGGTCATGCCTTCGGTGGGGTCTTCGGCGCCTTCTTCTTCGGTGGGGGCGCGGTTCTCGTAGAACTCGATCACCTTCTGCAGCGCATCCGGGCGCTTGTTGAAGATGAGGTCTTCCATCAGCACGCGCTCTTCTTCGGGAATCTCGGCGTACGGCTTGACCTTGCTGGCATGCACGATGGCCATATCCAGCCCGGCCTGCACGCAGAAGTGCAGCATCATGCTGTTGAGCACGGGGCGGGCGGCCTTGCTGAGACCAAAGCTGACGTTGCTCACACCCAATGACGTAAAGCAGCCCGGCAGCTTGGTCTTGATGTCGCGGATGGCGTTGATGGTTTCCACCGCGCTGTTGGCAAATTCTTCCTGGCCGGTGCTCAACGGGAAGGTGAGCACATCGAAGACCAGATCCTCGGCGCGGAAGCCGAACTCGTCCACGGCAATGTCATGAATGTGCTTGGCTACTTCAAACTTGCGCTCGGCGGTCTTGGCCATGCCAGTTTCATCAATGGTGAGGATGAGCACGGCCGCGTTGTGCTCTTTGGCCAGCTTGAGCACGCGGTCCATCTTGGGGCGGCCGGCTTCCAAATGCGTGGAGTTGAGCAAACAGCGCCCGGGTGCGATCTTGAGCGCCACTTCCATCACTTCCGGCTCGGTGGAGTCGATCACCAACGGGGCCTCAATACCCATCGCCAGTTTCTTAACCACCTTGCTCATTAAATAGGCTTCGTCGGGGCGTTCGGTCAACGCCACGCTGACATCCAGCGTGTGTGCGCCGCCAGCGATCTGCTCGCGCGCCATCTCTAGAATGCCGTCAAAGTCTTCGTTCATCAGCAGGCGCTTGAACAGGCGGCTGCCGGTGGCGTTGAGGCGCTCGCCGATGAGCAGTGGCGGCGGCTCTTGCGCCATGCTGGTGGCCTGCATGGAGGAAGACAAACGCGCCAGAGGTTTGTCGGCGCGCGGCGGGGCGGGATGTTGGTTCAGCTTCTCGATCAGCTGCTTGAGGTGCTCAGGGGTGGTGCCACAACAGCCGCCCACGACGCTCACATGGTGCTTGCTCACAAACTCAAGCATGGCCTCGGCATACGGGGCGGGTTCCAGCGGGTACACCGCTTCGCCGTTGACGTTGAGCGGCAAGCCAGCATTGGGGATGGCCGAGACGGGCAGATGGGTGTGCTCGCCCAGGTAGCTGATCGGCTGGCGCATGTGCTCCGGCCCGGTGGAGCAATTGAGGCCGATGACGTCGATGGGCATGCCCTCCAGGATCGTCAGCGCCGCGGCGATGTCCGTGCCCAGCAGCATGCGCCCGGTAACGTCCAGCGTCACCTGGCACTGCAGCGGCAGCACTTCGCCGGTGTCTTCGAAGGCTTTCTGGATGCCGTTGATGACGGCCTTGACTTCTAGAATGTCTTGCGAAGTCTCGATGAGCAGCACATCCACACCGCCGCGGATCAGGCCCACGGCCTGCTCGCGGAACAGCTCGACCAGCTGGTCGTAGGTGATGTCGGACAGAGTCGGGTCATCCGCGCTGGGTAGCTTGCCGCTGGGCCCGATGGAGCCCGCCACGAAACGCGGCTGCTCGGCCGTGCTGAATTCATCGCACAACTTGCGTGCCAGTTGCGCCGCGGCCATGTTGATCTCGATGGTGCGCTCGCCCAGGCCGTATTCGCCCAGTGTCAAGCGGTTGCTGCGGAAGGTGTTGGTCTCGATCACATCCACGCCTACTTCAAGGTAGGAGCGGTGCACCGCGGCCGGCGCCTCGGGGTAAGTGATGTTGAGATAGTCTGGGCAGCCGTTGTACTGCTCGCCGCCGTAATGCTCGGCGGTGAGGTGCATGTTTTGCAAACTGGTGCCCATGGCGCCGTCGTAGACCAATACGCGCTTGGCCAGCGCATCCAAAAAGCCACGGCGGGTGTAGGTGCGGTGTGTGCTCAAGAAAAAACCTCCGGGTGCAGTGAGCAGTGATTGGTAATCAGTGAACAGGCCTCCTGCTCACCAATCACTGTTTACTCCTCACTGGTGTTAAAAACAAATCGCCTCTATGCAAGAGGCGACTGAAACTAGACTTCATCGCCTCATCTCCCAGAATTCGTCTGTCGGATTTGGCACCGTCCGTTTCAGGGGGTTGCCGAGGCTTCAAAGGGCCGATTCCCTCCACCTCTCTGGATGAGTTGCGCAGCAAAGCTACGCGGGCGAACGAAAGCATGTTCGCCTATTCAGTTAGTCCGTGAGTATATCCGCCGAATGAAGTGGTGTCAAATTTAAAATGAAGACTACTCAGCCTGGAAAAGCTTCCATGATAAACTGCCAATTAAGTGGGTCTGAAGATGAGTTGCGACCAAACCTTAGGACAACGCTTTGATTCCGTTTGTCCTGCTCTGCAGGCTGAAATAAGCTTGGTTTAATGAGGCGGAGATATCTATGGCGTTTCGACCAAAAATCGGGGACAGAATCAGTATTGATGGGGAACTCTATAGATTCACTGAGCACCCAAACGCCAAAGGGATGCCGTATGGACAGACGGGGCGGCGCGCCACGGTGTATCGAGTGTCGAGCCGAAGTGGTCAAGCGCAGGCGCTCAAAGTGTTCACGCTTGCCTTTCGCAAACAACAGATAGCGCAAAACGCCAAAGTCTTGAATCAATTTGCCAAGCTGCCTGGCTTGGAAGCTGCTCATCGTTATGTGTTGTCTCAACAGGTTGACGGTGATTTGCTGTCAGAACATCCAGATTTGCAGTATGCAGTTTTGATGCCCTGGGTTGATGGGCTGACTTGGCAGGAGATAGTACTAAGCCTCAGAGAGCTTACTTTGAGCCAGAGCTTGCTCTTGGCGCAAAATTTGACGAATATCCTCTTCACAATGGAAAAAAGAGGGATGGCCCACTGTGATCTCTCTGGGCCTAATGTAATTGTGCAGTTTGAGCCTGCGCCTCAAACAGCATTAGTAGATTTGGAAGATATCTATTCAGAAGACATTATTGAGTCTGAGCGCAAACCGAGTGGTTCGGATGGATATGCTCATCTAACGGCTCATAAGGGTTTGTGGAGAGCTGAAGCAGATCGGTTTGCAGGCGCCGTTTTGATTGCAGAAATGCTGGCCTGGTGCGACGAGGAGGTGCGCCACGCCGCTTATGGAGAGCAGTACTTTGAACCTGGCGAAGTGCAACAAGAAGTTGAGCGCTACTCCATCCTTGAAGAAGCTCTTGAAAGACATTGGGGTTTAGAAATCGCCTCTTTGTTTCGAAAGGCCTGGGAGAGCAAAACACTCAAGGGATGCCCGACATTTTCAGATTGGCAGGCAGCGCTTGAGCAGACCGCCAGGCGGCAAAGTGCTGCTCGTGTCCAGCTCGTTAGAGATCTGGAGCGTGATGGCGAGTTAATCTCGGCAAATCAAGCTGCCTATGAAGCATATCCAATCGACCCAGAGGCTATTGGCAAAGTTTGGCTGCCAATCCTGATGCGCCTGGGAGGCGACGCTGAAGATGCTGGAAAATACAAGCTGGCTATTCGGTACTTTGAGCAGGCAAAAGACCTTGAGCCAGGTGGAGCCATAGAGCTTGAACTAAAAAGCATTCTGACAAGGCTAAAAAGAAAAGAGATCCAGAAACGACAACCCAGGCGAGAAGAAAGCCGTGCCCCTCAGAGACAGGAAAGTGCAGGAAAGCCATCAGGAGGTCTGAACGCAGGCATCATCGCCTTGCTGGCCATCGCCGCGATTTGGGCTGTGTTTGCGAGTATGACACCTAAGTCGCCATCTGGAAGTTCTTTTTCTGCAGTACCTTTGAACCAGACCTCTCAACTGGCACTCCCAACATCTACGCTAAGGAGCTTCACTCCCACACCTAGGCTCTTGCCAACACCTACGCTAAGGAGTTTTTCTACGCTTACGCCTACCCGCTCGGGTACTTCAAGTTCGATTTCCTCGTGTCCTGGAGCTCCCCCACAAAGGCTTGAAATAAACCATAACGCTTTGGTCTGTACAAGATCCGATAGTGTCTATCTGCGTGAAGGGCCGGCAAGAAACTATGCAGTTGTCCGTAGGGCGCCGCCCGGAACGGTCGTCTCAGTTTTTGGTGGTCCGGTTTGTGCAGACAGTTGGTCCTGGTGGGAGGTGGAGCTGCCTAGCGGCTACACAGGATGGATGGCAGAGGGCGGGGATTCAACAGATCCGTACTTCTTGTGCCCCGAAAGATAAACGAAGCTAGGTTGCCCAAGGGTCCATTTGTTCGGCTCGCTCTACTGCATGACAATAGCGCGCCATCGTGCCATCAAACTTAAGTAGAGACTTTTATCGAATGGGTATCCAGACCTCAAACCCGGTAAAGGGGCCAAAGTCCGTGAATTCGAAGATAAGAAAATTAGTTTGTGGAGAAATAGCAAGCTCGTACCATGGAATTGTGGTCGAATGTCCATCCGTACACCAATTAGACGAAGAAAGAAAAAAGTCGTACGAACCTATTCGGACAGTTTCTGTTTCTTCAAAAGCGATGGTTTTTACAGCAAAATATGCAGAACGTCTGTTGCTACAATCGCCAACTAGGTACTCATAGATCCTGCCGGTATCATCCTTTACAACTAATGAACTGGGAGTGTATTGGAAAACACGAGGACGTTCTGTGAGGTTCTTAACCTCAACATTCACTGATAAGTAGTTATCGGTAGTGAACCCGCCCAACTCATACGAGTTCCTGTCAACCAACAGTTGATAATCATCAACAATTATGGGGGTGCCGGCTTCTAGTGCACCAGAGGGATTGTGAATTCCGAAAGGCGTCGGAACTGGGGCTGCATTTTCACCGGTAGTCGTAGTTGCAGCTTGATCTGATTCGCTGCCTGCGATAAGCTCCGGCGCCCCAGTTGGTTGGGGCATATCAAGGGACGGGTTATTATCTGAATTCCCAAATACAGCCCTTGATGCATTCTGAAACATATCAGAAGCAAAAATATCAGTGGCAAAATAAAGTACAGCAATCAATAAAGCAAAGAGTCCAATGACTTTCCAAGCCGACTGCGAAGCTGTCCTCGGATGAATTGATGACGGTTGCCTGGGCGCATTGGAAGCTGGGGAGGTCAGGCGGGAGCCGCATTGCCTGCAATAGTTCGTGTGCGCCTCGTTCATGCTGCCGCAATTCCTGCAGTATTTATTCGCAGCGGTCTTCCCTGAACCTGTGGGGCGCTGGGAAGGCGGGGTTGCGCGGCGCTCCGAAGGCCGGTCTTCGCCAATCTGTCTAAACTTTTTCCCTGGTGATTTGCCGCTCATATATCCTCCTCAAGCGCAAGCAACTTTATCATGACCCTGGATTTGCTACTTACCCTTCAACCTTCACTACCTCGCCCCTCTTCACCTGGAACGTATCAAAATCACGCGCCACGGCCACATTGGGGAACACGGCCCGCGCCTCGGCCAGCACATCGCTTTCGCGGTAGCGGCGCGAGATATGCGTAAGCAGTAGCTTACCCACGCCAGCCTCGACGGCCAGCTCGGCGGCCTGGCGCGCCGTCAGATGCGCGAAGTCACGCGCCATGTCGCGCTCAGACTCCAGATAGGTCGCCTCGATCACCAGCGCGTCTGCGGCGCGGCAGTGCTCCACAACATCGTCGGTGCGTCCCGTATCGCCAATGTGCACCAGCTTGGCGCCCTTCATTTCTTCGCCAAGCACCTCGTGCGGCTGTACTGTGCGGCCATCGGCCAATGTCACCGTCTTGCCCTGCACCAGGTCGCGGCGCAGCGGGCCATTCGGCACGCCCAGCGCCTCGGCCTTCTCCGGCAGGAACGGGCGGCGCGCAGGCTCCTCGAACACAAAGCCCAGGCAGTCCGGCCCGCGGTGGCTCACGGCAAAGGCGCGGATATCAAAATCCTCAGTTTCAAAGATCACCCCCGGCGCCACCGCTTTCAGGCTGACGTTGACCGGGTTCTGTTTGCCCTTAGGGATCACGCGCACGCCATACAGCAACGCCTCAATACGCTCCAGCGTCCAGCTGCCCGCCATGATCTCAATATCTTCCAGCGTTTCCCAGCGCGTGAAGGTGGAGAATAACCCGGCCAAGCCCAAAATATGGTCCAGGTGGCCGTGCGTGATCAGGATGTGATTGAGGCGCTTGAAGCCCAAGCCGGATTTGAGGATCTGGCGCTGGGTACCCTCACCGCAGTCCACCAGAAAGCGATACTCATCATGCTTAATGATGTGCGCTGAGAGCCCACGGTGCACAGACGGGGCGGAGGCAGAGGTGCCTAAAAAAGTAATCTCGAACAAAATTCCTCGCTTATGAGGGATTGTACTTGACTGAACAATGAGCTAGTCAGTTAGTCAACTGGTCGACTAGTTGACTAACTGACTGATAGGTATACTCAACTGAATTTAAAATGGCAAAAAAGAAACGCTCTACTAAAAAGACTAACCGGCGCTCGAGCGAGCCACGTATCCTGCCCGCCATCGAGTCGTTCTGGGCCAGCATCTCGCCTGACCGCAAACTGGATGCGCTCGGCATCCTGCTTGCTGCCATCGGTGTGCTGACCCTGCTGCTGGTCTTCTCTGGCTCCCCCGGCAGCTTTGGCGAAGCCTGGCTGCGCCTGCTGCGTGGCGGCCTGGGCTGGGGGCTCTACCTGTTCCCAGTTGCCCTCATTGTCCTGGGTGTGTGGCTGGTGCTGCGCCATTTTGAGCGCATCCCGCCGTTGCGCTCCCGCCGCCTGGTGGGCATCGGCCTGCTCTTCGGCAATCTGTTGCTCCTGCTGCACATGTTCCTGTTCCCGGTGGTTGCCCCGTCGGCGATCCAGCTGGCTGAGCAGGGCATGGGCGGCGGGCGCATCGGCGCCGGGCTGTACAACGCGCTGCTGGGTGGCCTTGGCCCGGCGGGCATGTGGGTCAGCGCCATCACCTGGCTGGTGATCGGCGTCTTGCTGGCCTTTGATCTGCCTGCCAGCAGCCTGGTGGCTTGGCTGCCGCCCCTGCTGGAGCAGCTGCGTAATAGCCGCCAGCCTGTACCGCAGGAATGGGATGTCTACCCGCCGCTGGAGCCTGAGTTTGCTGCCGGCCCTGCCTATTCCGATGCCGAGGCGCCGCCTGCTCAGGCGGTTACAGAAATCTCGCCAGAGCAACAAGCTGAAATTGACCAGCTGGCCGAGCAGATCAGCGAAGAAATTGCAGAGACCGCCATTCCCGCCGCGCAACCGGTGTGGGAGCTGCCTGCCCTGGCCGAGATGCTTGACCCCGGCGATGTGCTTACCTTCAGCGTCGATCACGACCGCCAGCGTGGCGATCTGATCGAAGAAACCCTGCACTCCTTTGGCGCGCCCGCCCGCGTGGTGGAGATCAACCGCGGCCCCACCATCACCCAGTTCGGTGTGGAGCCGGAGTTCGTCGAGACGCGCGGCGGCCGCACGCGTGTGCGCGTGGGCAAGATCGCCGCCCTGGCCGATGACCTCGCGCTGGCCCTGGCCGCCTCGCGCATCCGCGTGCAGGCGCCGGTGCCCGGCAAAGGTTACGTGGGTATCGAGGTGCCCAATGAGCAGATCGGCCGCGTGGCCCTGCGCGATGTTGTCGAGAGCGAAGCCTTTACGCGTCTACGCTCGCCATTGAGATTCGCCCTGGGTCAAGATGTGGCCGGCAACGCCGTTTCGGCAGACTTGGCCGCCATGCCACATTTGCTCATTGCCGGCGCAACCGGCTCCGGCAAATCCGTGTGCGTCAACGCCCTCATCTGCTGCCTGCTGCTCAACAACACGCCTGAGACGCTACGTCTGATCATGATCGACCCCAAGCGCGTGGAGCTCACCGGTTACAACGGCATCCCGCATTTGCTCACCCCGGTAGTGGTCGAGATCGACCGCGTGGTCGGCATCCTGCAGTGGGTCACGCACGAGATGGACAAGCGTTATCAAAAGTTCGCCAAAGTTGGTGCACGTCACATCATTGACTACAACCAACGCGTCCAACAGGATGGTGAGAAGCTGCCATATCTGGTGGTGATCATTGATGAGCTGGCTGACCTGATGATGGTCGCCCCAGATCAGACCGAAAAGCTCATCACGCGCATGGCACAGCTGGCGCGTGCCACCGGCATCCACTTAGTATTGGCTACCCAGCGTCCTTCGGTGGATGTGGTCACTGGCCTGATCAAGGCCAACTTCCCGGCCCGCATCGCCTTCGCTGTGGCCAGCACCACTGATAGCCGCGTGATTCTGGACCAGCCCGGCGCCGAGCGTTTGCTGGGCAAGGGTGACATGCTCTTCCAGCCGCCCGATGCTCCCGCGGCGGTGCGTCTGCAGGGCGCCTTCCTGGCCGAGAGTGAGATCACACGCATCGTCATGCACTGGCGCAGCCTGGCCGGTTCAGCCGAGCTGGCGCATACCGGTGCGGCGCGCACCACCACAGATCACGAGGGCGATGCAACCCCAGCCAGCAACCTGCCGCTCAAGCAAATTCCCATTTGGGAAGAGATCGAAGAGATCCAGAATCAAGACGAGCAGGACACGATGTTCGATGAGGCCGTGGACCTGGTGCGCCGCCGCGGCCGCGCTTCCATCTCTATGCTGCAACGCCGCATGCGTATCGGCTACACGCGCTCGGCGCGTATCATCGAACAGATGGAAGCGCGCGGCATCATCGGCCCGGCCAAACCCGGCGCCCAACATCGCGAAGTGCTGGACTACGGCAACAGCGCCGCTCCGCCGGTAGGAGAGTAAAAGTGACAACCATAACTTTGCGCCATCACATCAGATAATGTTCACGACATCCTGAAATTGCGCGTCTCGACTGCGCAAGAAAAGTTCGTAGCGTCAAACTCCTACTCGCTGGCTGAGGCGCTGTTTGAACCCAAGGCCTGGTACCGTGCCGTCTATGCGGGCGAAACGCCCGTGGGTTTTATGATGATGGAAGAAGACCCTGAACAAGGCAAGTACTACTTGTGGCGGTTTTTGATCGATGCTGAACACCAAGGCAAGGGGTACGGCTATCAGGCGATGAAATTACTGATCGAGCGCGTGAGGCAGTTGCCCAACGCCACGGAGATGACCCTGAGTTACGTGCCGGATGAACACAGCCCGCAGCCGTTCTACAAGAAGCTCGGCTTTGTGGATACCGGTGAGGTAGATGACGACGAGCTGATCATGCGGCTTACCCTTTGATATGCCTGCGCCATTCCTGAAGAAATAGCGGGCGGCACTGTGACGCATATGGTGTTTGTATAAGCTGAAGGATGCCAGTCCGGAGAGCCGCAATGCTGCCACACAGCAATTGCGTGCCCTCAGCGGTGGGATGCCCAGCTTGCTCACGCTGGATGTCGGCGCGAATGTTGCCAGCTCTGCCCACAATTACGATGTCGGCCTCATCGCCACCTTGCAGACCGCGCTGGCCTGCAGCCACATTGCCGCGATAGACAGCGAGCAATAGGACTAAATAAAAAGCGGCCAATTAGGCCGCTTTTTTTTGTTTGGCGCTTCATATGTGTATTTAGGGGGAAACGGGCCGTGCGCCCAAGGTTAATTCAATCATAAGCTCCTGGTCGGCCCGTAGAACCACGAGCACTACCACATCGCCGGGGCTGGTGTGGCTCAGTAGATAGGCGGCCAAATCACTGGAAGAGCTGATGGCTTTGTCGTTGATGTGGGTGATAAGGTCGCCCTCCAGTAGGCCGGCTTGCTCGGCCGGGCCGTCACTCAGCACCTGGCGCACGAAGGCGCCACGGGTTTGCTGCAGGCCAGACTCCTCGGCAATTGCCAGCGTCAGGTCGGTCAGACTGGTCATGCCGATAAAGGGGTAATCGTAGTGGCCGCTTTCAATCAGTGATGGCACGATGCGTTGTACGACGTTGGCGGAAATGGCAAAGCCTACGCCAGAGCTCAGTGCCTGATTGTCCTGGTTGTAGTACAGGGTGCGGATGGCACGGTTGACGCCAATCACTTCACCATACAGGTTCAACAACGGGCCACCGGAGTTGCCGGGGTTGATGGCTGCATCCGTTTGGATTAGATCGCCCATGGCAAAGATATTCTCGTTGCCCACTTGTGCCGAAGTGAGCTCTGGCAGCGTGCGCGCCAAGTTGGATACCACGCCGGTGGACATGCTGCCCTCTAGCCCAAAGGGATTGCCAATCGCAATTACCAATTGGCCCACCCGCACCTGGTCTGAGTCACCGAATACCAGGGGTACCAGCTGGTTTGGCGGTATGTCTACTTTGATGACTGCCAGGTCAGAATCGGTGTCCGTACCCAGCACCACAGCCGGGGCGCGCTCGCCATTATGGAACACCACTTCAATGCCGCGCGCCCTGTCTACCACATGCTGGTTTGTAACAATGTGTCCGGCACTGTCAATGACGAAACCTGACCCGTGGCGCACGCCAATCGGCGAGTCAATATATTCAGTGACACCACGCCCTGGCTTACCGTCTCATATAAAGAAACCAGCGCTTCCTGCTGGTTGGCCAGGTCGCCTGAGAGCAGGATGCCCGGCATGGCGGGCTGGGAGGCTTCGAGGGTTTCGTCGGGAGTAACAGTGGCGCGCACCAGAGGCGACTGGCCAAGGTCTACTGTTACGCTGCAGGCAAGGCCAGCCACCGCCAGGGCGGCCAGTAGGCAGGGCAGTGCGGCGTGCTGCAGGCGTCTCATTGTGAGCTCTTTGGCGAAGGAGCGCATTAATAGCCTACAACAAAAAACGGCCCAAACGGGCCGTTTTTTTTGCCTTTCTCATCAAATTGGCTAAGGGGAAACGGGCCGTGCGCCCAACGTGAGGTTGATCTGCTGCGGTTCACCATTGCGAATAATGTCCAGCACCACCACATCACCGGGGCTGGTGTGGCTGAACAGGTACGAGATCAGTTGGTCAAAATTTCTGGTCACGCGCCCGTTGATGCCCACGATCATATCGCCCTCTTGTAGACCCGCCTCATCAGACGGCCCGCCAACCACCACATTGGAGATCAGAGCGCCGTTGGTGGTCTCCAGCCCCAGTTCCTGAGCCATTGCCAGGCTCAGATTGCTGTAGCTGCTCAAGCCAAGATAGGGATATTCGTACTTGCCCGTCTCGATCAGACTGGGCACGACGCGTTTGACGATATTTATGGAGATGGCAAAACCGATGCCAGAGTTGAGCGCATCGCCCGAGTCATTGAAACTAAAGGTGCGGATGGCGCGGTTCACGCCCACCACTTCGCCGTGCAGGTTGAGCAGCGGCCCACCGGAGTTGCCGGGGTTGATGGCGGCGTCGGTCTGGATGATGTCGCCAGCGCTAAAGAATTGGTTGGAGTTGGGGGCAATGTTCATCGAGTCCAACGTGCGGCCCTTGCTGGAGATCACGCCCAGGCTCATGCTGCCGCTCAGCCCAAACGGATTGCCGATGGCCACGACATACTGGCCCACCTGCAAAGCGTCCGAGTCGCCCAGGTGCATCGGCACCAGTTCGCCCTCAGGCGCAGTGATATGCAGCACAGCCAAGTCAGAGTCGCGGTCTTCGCCGATCACTTCGCCCACAGCTTGGAATCCAGAGGGGAATGTGACTTCGATGTACTGGGCACCTTCCACCACGTGGTAGTTGGTGACGATGTGACCCTGGGTGTCATACACAAAGCCAGAGCCTTGCCCGCCGCCCAACTGCGAGGCCACCGCAATGGAAACCACACCCGGGCTGACAGCCTCATACAAGGAGATCAGCGCTTCCTGCTGCGAGAGCATATCGCTGGATACCTGCACCTCTGGGTTGGGCTGCACTTGAGGCAGCTGCATGTTCTCTACCTGGTTTTGCACCTGGTTGCTGAAGTCTTGCAGGGCTTCACTGGCATTCGGCAGTTGGATGCTGCTACAGGCCAGGGCAGCCAGTACCAGGACACTGATCACTGCAAGAAACGAACGATGGCGTTGTGTTTTCATAAATCCTCTTTGTGCACGCTAGTTGTGCTTCGTCAGATTTTCGAGAAAAGCTTTCTCGTCAGGATTGGTCACTTTGGGGATGCGCACCCGCACTTGGGCCAACAGGTCGCCGCGCGTGCTGGGCTGCTTAAGCTTGGGCATGCCTTTGCCCTTCAGGCGGAAAGACTGGTTGGGTTGCGTGCCCGCTGGCACGCTGAGCACCAGCTCGCCGTCCAGCGTCGGCACGCGTACTTCGCCGCCCGCCGCTGCGGTAGCCAGGTCTACGGGCACCTCGGTGCGCAGGTTGTCACCCTCACGCGTGAAGCGCGGGTCGGCGGCCACTTCTACCACCAGATACAGATCGCCGCCGTTGGCCGCGCCGGCCATGCGGATCTTGGTGCCGGTTTGGGCGCCAGCTGGGATCTTCACCTCAAGCCGTTTGCCCTCCAGCTGCAGCAGGCGCGTGCCGCCGCGGAAGGCTTCGTCCAGGCTGATGGTGATGGATTGCTCGTAAGCAGGGGTACTGCGCTGGCGTGATGCTTGGCGGGCGGCGGTTTGGGTAAAGCCGCCGCCAAAGATCTGCTCAAAGAAATCAGAGAAGCCGCCCATGCGCCCGCCAAATACATCGGCAGGGTCACCATACTCCACGTGCACATCACCGCCGCGGTTGGCCCACTGGCCCCAGTTGAAGCCACCGGGTTGCCCGCCGCCGCGCTCCCACTGGGTGTAGGCGCTGCCCACCTGGTCATACTTGGCGCGTTTTTCCGGGTCGCTAAGTACCTGGTTGGCCTCATTGAGGTCTTTGAACTTGTCTTCGGCAGCTTTATCGCCTGGGTTTCGGTCTGGGTGGTATTGCAGCGCCAGCTTGCGATAGGCCTTCTTAATATCCTCTGCGCTGGCATCCCGGCCAACCCCAAGCACGTTGTAATAGTCTTTGTATTCCATGATCTGCTCGGGTTGCTTATGTATTCTATGACCCTGGCACACGGAGTCAATAAGAGCATTGTTAGAAAGCGGCGCGCTCGTGCTATTATTTCGTGCCTGTGCCAACGCAATTGCTGCTCTCTCTTTCGGATGCTCAACTGAGTGCGCAGCTGGCCACGCAAGTGCTTGAGCCAGCTGGCTATTCCGTTGCGCTGGCACACAGCGCGGCTGTAGTGCGCCGCTCGCTAAGCGCCGAGCCGCCCAGTGTCCTGTTCCTCGGTCCCCTTGCGGACGAAGACCCCTTCACCCTCGCCGAAGACATCAAGCTTACACACCCTACCTTGCCCGTGGTGTATTTGGCGCTGCATGCCGCCCAGGATGAATTGTTGCGCGGCGTACAGCTGGGCTTTGTAGATTATTTGACCCTGCCCGTAGAGCCGGCCGTGCTGCTGGAGGCTGCCAGCCGCGGCCTGGAACGCGGCCGCCGCTGGGAGGGTTGGCTGCGCAAGGAGACCGGGCGTATCACCGGCACGCTGGCCCGCCGCCTGAGCGAGCTGGAGAGCATCCTGCAGCAGGTGAATGACGGCGTGATGCTGGTGGACCGCGAGCGCAAAGTGCTGATGGTCAACCGCGCCATGCGCAAAGCGTTCTCACTGGGCAGCAAAGACCCGGTGGGCCGCCCGCTGCCAGATGTACTGCCTAATAAAGACTTGCTGGAGCTCTTTAAGAGTTCGCCCGGCAACAATGCGCGTGTGGAGATCAAAAGCCCGGCGGGGCGCACCTATGATGTGCGCTTGTCGACGATCGCCGGGCTCGGCACGGCCATCAGCCTGCATGACATTACCAATCTCATCGAACTTGACCATTTGCGCAAGGATTTTGTCAATACCGTCTCGCACGACTTGCGTTCCCCGCTGACCGCCATCCTGGGCTATGTGGAGTTGATCGAGCGGGCGGGGCCGGTCAACCCACAGCAAGCGGAGTTCATTAAGCGCGTCAAAACCAGCGTACACACGACGACCGAACTCATTGATGATCTACTGGATCTTGGCCGAGTGGAAGTTGGCCTGATCGATGAACTGTCGCCCGTGGACATGAGAGCCATCGTAGAAGCGGCTGCAGAAGCCCTACAAGCTCAGGTCGATGCCAAGCAGTTAGTCTTCCAGTTGGCTGCGCCAGACGTTCTGCCCGCTGTGCTCGGTAGCCATACCCAGCTGGGCCAGGTGGCCGCCAACCTCATCGGCAATGCGGTCAAGTACACCCCCGCCGGGGGTGAGGTGCGCGTGATGTTGCGCAAAGAGCAAAGGCAGCTCATTTTGCATGTGGCCGATACCGGCCCCGGCATATTGCTGGAGGAGCAAGGCAAGATCTTTGACCGCTTCTACCGCGCTACCAATGCGCTGCCTAGCATCCCCGGCACGGGGCTTGGTTTGGCGATCGTCAAGACTATTGTGGAGAACCACCGCGGGCGCATCTGGGTGGATTCAAAGGTGGGCGAGGGCAGTATCTTTACCGTTGTGCTGCCACTGGCCAAGGCTTAGCTGAGATTGGCCAGAAAGTTACGCACATCCTGGATGGCTTCTTCTTCGCTAGCGTAATCAGCAATTTGCAATCCCGGTTTTGTGTTCCCCAGGATCATCTTGGAGACTCGTGCTCCCTGGCGGAAGATGCACAACACCGGCTTCTGATGCTCCAGTGCGTAACCAATTTCATAGCCTACACCGTGCGAGGGAGTGCTGACTTCGGCGATGAGCGTATCGCTGTCATCGATCCAGCCGATGTCACGGCTGTATACCTCGCGTGGATCCATGTCTGGCTCAAAGCCCGCCGTGTTGTTGCTGATGCCTGCATTGGCAGCGGTAGGCACTTCATGCCCATCGTCCAGCAAAGCCTGCACAATGTGGCGGTAGATGGCTTCGTCTTCGCGGCCACCTGTAATGGAACATGCAAAATAGATCTTCATGATTCGTAACCCTGCGGGTGGCTTTGGTGCCAAGCCCACGCGCTGCGCATAATGTTCTCCAAGCCTGAGTGTACAGCCTCCCAGCCGAGCTCGCGTTGAATCAACGCGGAGGATGCCACTAGGCGGGCTGCATCGCCGGGGCGGCGCGGGCTGTGCACGGCGGGGATCGGGTGGCCGGTTACGGTGCGTGCCATCTCGATGACCTCGCGTACCGAGTAACCCTGCCCACTGCCCAGGTTGTAGATCAGGCGCTCGTGCTCGCCCAAGGCTTGCAGCGCCAGGATGTGTGCCGAGGCCAGGTCGGCCAGGTGAATGTAATCACGGATGCAAGTGCCATCCGGCGTGGCGTAATCATCCCCGTAGATGGCAATATTCTCGCGTTGGCCGAGGGCAACTTGCAAGACGAGCGGGATGAGATGGCTCTCCGGCTGGTGGCCTTCGCCGCGGTCAGGAGTTGCCCCGGAGGCGTTGAAGTAGCGCAGCGCAGCAAAGCGCAGTCCGTGGGCGCGGCGATACCACTCCAGCGCCTGCTCCACGATAAGCTTCGTCTGGCCATAGGTGTTCTCTGGCCCCAGTGCCGATTCTTCGCTCAGCGGTTCGTCACTGCTGCGGTACACCGCAGCAGTGGAGGAGAAAACAAAGCGCTGCACGCCCGCTTGTTGAGCGGCCTCGATGAGTTTGAACGAGTTGGTGACGTTGTTCTCCAAATACTTGCCGGGGTCTTTCATGCTCTCGCCCGCTTCAATGAAGCCGGCGAAGTGCAGCACCGCTTCGTAGCGGCCCTGGCCCAGTGCGGCCTGCAGCGCGGGCACATCGGCAAGGTCACCTTGGATGAAGGTGGCTCCGGTGGGCACAGCCTCGCGGTGGCCGGTGACGAGCGAATCGTATACGGTGACCTGGTGACCGGCTGCCAAGAGCTCGGCCGAAACTGCTGAGCCGATGTACCCCGCGCCACCACTTACAAACACGTTCATTGTCTACTTGCCTTAGGGAGAGGTTGTAGGTTGGCGAAGGCCGCCATCACCTTTTTAAGACCGACGTCTTGAAAGAAGATATCCACCAGCTCGTCATCATCTTGAATGCGGCTGTTAAGCACCATGCCCTCACCCCAGGTGGGGTGTAGCACGTTCATGCCCGGTGTGAATTGGGGCTGGATCACCGGCGCAGAGCGCTGGCGCGGGTTCTCCCAACGGTCGGGGCGGTTGGGGTGCTCGAGGCGCGTCTGGTTGCCGCCCTCGATCAGTTCATCCGGCAGGTCATCCAAAAAGCGCGAGGGCAACGTGCCTTCCGAATAGCCATAGTTGCTGCGGTACATGTTGTGCACCAGGATCAGTTGGTTTTTGGCGCGCGTGATACCCACATAAAACAGGCGGCGCTCTTCTTCCATTTCTTCTGGGTCATCCAAGGCGCGCTGGTGGGGCAGTACGCCATCGTTCAGGCCTGTGATGAACACCGTGCCGAACTCGAGCCCTTTGGCAGCGTGCAGGGTGAGCAGGGTGGGCACCTCGGCGGATTCATCGATGGTGTCCTGATCGGATACCAGGGCAATGTTTTCGAGAAACTCGGGCAGGGTCTTGCCCGCGTATTCGGCAGCCAGGCGACGCAACTCCTGAACGTTGTCCCAGCGGTCCTGAGCCTCGTCGTCTGGCCCATCCGCCATCAGATAGCCGTGGTAGTCCACATCGGTGAGCACGCGGTCCATCAGTTGTAGAGGCTCGACGGCGGACTGAGCCAACTCAACCCAGGCGGCCAACTTGCGGCCGAAGTTGGCCATGGCTTGCGCCGTGGGCGAGGAGATGGGCGCGAACATCGGGTCTTCTGGATTGGTGCCCATGTGCATCAGCAACGCGCCGGGGGTGGTGCGGTTTTGCAGCGCAATGGTGCGTAGCGTGGCCTGGCTCTTGATGCCGATGCGCCGCGTGGGCACGTTGATGACGCGGTTCAAACTGACTTCGTCATTGGGGTTGAAGACTAAACGCAGGTAGCTGAGCACATCTTTGATCTCGCGGCGGCCGTAAAAACGTTGTGCACCCACGAGCTTGTAGGGCAGATTGGCGTGCAGAAAGGCTTCTTCGATGAGACGGGATTGTGCGTTGGTGCGGTACATCACGGCGAAGTCGCCGGTGCGTGCACCCTCCACTACCATGCTGGCAATCGTGTCCACGATGAACTTGCCCGTCTCCTGCTCGTTGAGGGTTTGCTGGTAGAGCACCTTGGTGCCTGCGCCGCGATCGGTGAAGAGATGTTTGCGCGTGCGGTGCGGATTGCGGTCGATCACCGCCATGGCCGCATCCAAAATGCGCTGGGTGGAGCGGTAATTCTGTTCGAGCAGAATTACCTGTGCGTCTGGATAGTCTTCTTCAAAGCGCAGCACGTTGCGGTAATCGGCGCCGCGCCAACGATAGATTGACTGGTCAGTATCCCCCACCACATAGATATTGCGGTGCTCAGAGGCGAGGTGCTTCAACAGGCTGTACTGGGCCTGGTTGGTGTCCTGGAATTCGTCCACCAGAATGTGCTCATAGCGCTGGGCGTATTTTTTGCGTACTTCTGGGTTAGTGTCCAGTAGATGAGCTGTCCATAGCAATAGGTCATCAAAGTCCATGGCGTTGTTGGCCAGCAGGGTCTGCTGGTAGCGCTGGTACACGCGTGCCACCACTTCGTCGCGGTAGCTGTTGATAGCCATGTCTTCGGGGAGGGCCAGCTCGTTCTTGGCAGCTGAGATGCTGGCATGCACGCCACCGGCGCGGTGCATCTTCTCGTCGATGTTCAGGTCTTTCATGGCCTGACGCACGATCGAGATCTGGTCATCGCTATCGTAGATCACAAAGTTCTGATTGACGGGCAGGTGCTCTGCCTCCTGGCGCAGCAGGCGGGCGCAAATGGAGTGGAAGGTGCCCAAGGTCAGGCCACGCGGCCGCCCGCCCAACAAGGCTTCCACACGGGTGTTCATCTCTTTGGCGGCTTTGTTTGTGAAAGTCACCGCGAGGATGTTGTACGGATTTACCCCTAAATCACTGATCAAATAGGCGATTCGGTGAGTAAGTACCCGCGTTTTACCCGAACCCGGGCCGGCGAGCACCAAAACAGGCCCTGTACCCGCCAGGAGCGCCTGTTGTTGTTGTGGATTTAACCCAGTTGCAAGATCTGCCATGCCGATGATTGTACTGTAGCGATTCTTGACGTTGAAAGCCCATTGCACATGCTGTATAGTAATTTCATCATTCCAGCAGCCTGTGGAGGAATAGCAATGGAGATGAACGAGAAGAAAATTGGAGTCGTCACTCATTTCTTCGGCGGTCCCAGCGCAGCCGTGTTGAACCTCAGCGCGCCGTTGAAGGTTGGGGATGAGATTCATATTGTGGGCTCCAGCACAGATATTGTGGAAGAAGTACGCTCGATGCAGATCGAGCACAACAGCGTGGCTGAAGCCTACCCGGGAGATGATGTAGCCATCCTGGTGAGCGACACAGTGCGCGTGGGCGACGAAGTGTATTTACGCATCGCTGAGCCTATGGGCTTCGCTGCATCGGCTGAGGCTGATGACATGGGCATGGATGCGTCAGAGGATGTCGCTGACTGGTCTGCAGAACCTGAGCCAGACCCTGAACCAGAACCAGAACCGGAGCCTGAGCCCGAACCAGAACCGGAGCCCGAACCTGAGCCAAGTCTGCCGGCGCCAGTTACCCCTGCCGCCGTAGCAGTACCCATGCCAGCCCCGGCTGCCCCGGTGGAGGCGCCCGCCAAGCCGAAGGCAAAGGCGAAAGCAAAGCCCAAAGCCAAAACAAAGGCAAAAGCCAAGGCCAAGTCAACGACCAAGGCTACGAAAAAAGCTGTAGCCAAAGCGAAGCCCAAAGCTAAAGCCAAGGCCAAGACAAAAGCGCCCGCCAAAGCCAAGGCGAAAGCAAAGACTAAGGTGACCGCCAAAGCTAAGGCAAAGACTAAAGTGACTGCTAAAGCCAAGACGAAGAGCAAGGTCGTGGTTAAAAAGGCTAAGAAGGCTAAGAAGGCTGTCACCAGGGCTAAAGTAAAAACTGCGGCCAAGAGCAAAGCGAAAGCTGTAAAGAAGGCAGTGAAGAAAGCTGCCAAGAAGGCAGTTAAGACGAAGGCAAAGACTAAGGCGCCAGCCAAGAAAACTGCCGCTAAGAAGAAAACGCGGCGCTAAGCGTGCAGCGGATGCAAAGAGTAAAATGGGTGCTTCCACATGGAAGCACCCATTGATTTAAACACCAACTGGGGATTGTTGGGCCACGAGTGGGCTGTTGGCCTGCTGCGCCAGCAGATCGCCGATGGCCGCCAGCGGCACGCCTACCTGTTCACCGGCCCGCTGGGCGTCGGCCGCCGCAGTCTGGCGCTGCGGCTGGCCCAGGCTATCAACTGCACGCAGCCGCCTGCGCCCGGCCAGTTTTGCGGCGAGTGCCGCGCCTGCCGCGGTTTCGGCCGCGGGCAGCACCCGGACCTGCTGCTGGTGGAGCGCCAGGAGGGCGACCGCGAGATCAAGATCGATGCGCTGCGCGCCCTATCGCGCTCGCTCTCGCGCACTCCGCTCGAGTCGCGTTACCAGGTGGCGCTGATCCTCAACTTTCACCACGCCAGCGAAGAAGCGGCCAATGCCTTGCTCAAAACGCTGGAAGAGCCCAACCCCTCGGTGGTCTTGTGCCTGACCGCGCTGGATGCCGATAGCATCCCCGCTACGGTAGTTTCGCGCTGCGAGCTGGTGCGCCTGCGGCCATTACCGCCCGCCCAGCTCGCTCCGGCCTTGCAAACGCGTCTGGGTATGGATGAAAGCCAGGCGCAGCTGCTGGCCTCGGTGAGCCAGGGGTTGCCTGGGTTGGCGCTGCGCTTGCACGCGGACGACACTCTGATGGAGAACCGCACCAACTGGCTGGAGGCGGGGCGGCATCTGTTAGGCGCCTCACGTGTGGAGCGTTTTGCGTTTGCCGAGAAGGCCAGCAAAGACCGCCAGGGACTTCGAGACCAGTTATTGGTGTGGCTCTCCTACTGGCGCGATGTAGTGGTGGCCGCGTCTGGGGGCGCCGTACCGCTCAGCAATATCGATCACGCCGCCGAAATACAGAATATTGCTCAGATGATTGGTTTTGAGCAGGCCACCCGTGTGCTGCAAGCGGTTGAACGCGCCCTCACCCAACTGGAAACTAATGTAAATGCCCGCCTGGCGCTAGAGGTTTTGCTGTTGGAATTGCCAGCCGTAGCCCGCTGAAGCCACACAGGCCGCTATGCTATACTGACCCAAGTGCGGCTGTTCTCTTGCCGCCCCCCTTGTGTGATCAATGGCCGCTATCTCCGCCGCCTCCCAGGGCGACGCCGTTCGAGGCGAACGGCCGCAATCCTCGCTTGACCTTTTGGTGCATGTCAGCCGTGAGCTGGCCTCCGCCTTAGACCTGCGCCTCATCCTGGAGCGGGTCATCAAACTTTGCCTGCAGAACGTGGGCGGCAGCAGCGGCAGCATCATCGTTTTGGATGACCAAGGCCAGCCGATCGATTCCATCATTGTTGTAAAAGATAAAGTGATTCAGGAGACCACCGAGCAGCTCAAGTTCACGCTGCAAGATGGCCTGGCAGGCTGGGTGCGCAAGAACCGCCAGCCAGCCCTGGTGACCGATACCAGCCTGGATGGCCGCTGGCAGGCCACCCCGGGCGGCAAGCAAAGCGGCCCAAAATCAGTGGTGGCTGCGCCCCTGCTGGCGCGTGAGCGCCTGGTGGGCGTACTCACGCTCACCAACCCTGAACCTGGCCTTTTCACCGAAGAACACCTAGCGCTGGTGAAAATTATCGGCGAGCAAGCCGCCTTTGCGGTGCTGAATGCGCGCCTGTATGCGGAGAGCCAGCGCAATGCCGGCATCATGACCGCCATCGCCGAGAGCGCCTCGGCCATCAATGCCAGCTTGCAGTTGGACCAGGTGTTGCAGACGATTCTAGAGCAGACCACCCAAGCTTTGGAGGTCGAAGCTGTATCGCTGGCGCTGCTGGACGCGGCGGGCGAGAGCCTCGCCTTCCGCGCCGCTACCGGCAAGCGCAGCAAGCAGGTGATCGGTATGCAAGTGCAACTGGGCCAGGGCATTGCCGGCTGGGTGGCGCAGCACGGCAGCGGCGTGCTGGTGCCGGATGCACAGGCTGACCCGCGCTTCTATGCCGCCGTGGACGAGCTCACCGGATACAAAACCCAGGCGGTGGCCTGTGTGCCCATCCGCGCTCGCGGCAACGTGATCGGAGTGATTGAGGCGCTTAATCCCAGCGATGGCGTCTTTGATACGACCGATTTGCCGGTCCTGGATGGCATTGGGACGCTGGCTGGCACGGCCATCGAGCATGCCCAGCTGTTTGCCCAGATGGAATCTGCACGCACGCGTTACCGCGAGCTCTTCGAAGACAGCATTGATGCCATCTTCGTCACCGATATGCAGGGCAACATTGCCGAGGCTAACCGCCAGGCTGAACTATGGATCGGTTTTGACGAAAACAGCCTGCACAGCATGAATGTGCACCACTTCCACCAGGCAGATTACAAGGCGTTGGGTGCGGACATGGCCTACCTGCGTGATGGCCGCGCGGTCTCCTACGAGTCTGTGCTGCAGGGTCAGAGCAATGCCCAGATCGATGTAGAAGTCTTCGTGCATTCCATCGTTGTGGAAGGGCAGGAGCAATTGCAATGGATCCTGCGCGATATTACCGAGCGCAAACGCCTGGACCAGCTGCGTGAAGACCTTGCCTCCATGATCTATCACGACCTGCGCTCGCCGCTGGCCAATGTGGTTTCGGGCTTGGATGTGTTGCAGATGATGTTGCCAGCCGACCAGGACCCCACCATTCGTTCTGTGTTGGATATCGCTATGCGCTCTACAGAGCGCGTGCAGCGCCTGGCTAACTCACTGTTGGACACTTCGCGTATGGAAGCTGGTCAGCGCATCGGCAACCCAGAGCCCACCTCGGTGGCAGACATTATTCAAGCCGCGCTGGAAGCCACGGGGCCAGGCGCCCAGTCCAAGGAAATTCACTTGCAGGCGGCGGTGGTCAAGGGTCTGGTCAAGGCCATGGTGGATGCAGAGATGATCCGCCGTGTGCTCATCAACCTTATCGAGAATGCCCTCAAGTACTCCAGCAAAGGGCAGACGATCACCGTGGCCGCCAAGCGCAGTGGTGACTTCATTGAGATGTCAGTACAAGACCAGGGGCGCGGCATCCCCAAGGGAGACCTGGAGCGTATCTTTGAAAAGTTTGCCCGCGTGCAGGTAGGCGCCACTGGCAACACCAAGGGACTGGGCTTGGGTCTGGCCTATTGCAAGTTGGCCGTGGAAGGGCACGGCGGGAAAATTTGGGTGGAGAGCGAGTTGGGTAAAGGATCTCGGTTTGTCTTCACTTTGCCCATTGCGCGTACGGGCGAATTGAAATAATGCGAAAGATCACGCAGTCAGTTTATTTTGAAAGCAGCTATGGGGGCGTCTGTGTGGGGGCCTTTCTCTTTCCTGAACACACCGTCTTGGTAGACGCCCCCTTACATCCCGAGGATGGCCGTGCCTGGCTGGCCGCCTTGCACCAGGCCGGTGCCAGCCCGCAGCGCACACTGGTCTATCTAGACTCTCATTTGGATCGCACGCTCGGCGCCCAAACCCTGCAAGCCAGCGTGGTAGCGCATGAGGAGATCACCCGCCAGATGAGCCGCCGCGCCGTGGTCTTCAAGACCTTGCGCCAGGAGACCGGCGCAGCCTGGGAGAACACGCCCGGCCTCACCGGTCTGCGCCTAATCCTGCCTCAACTCACATTCTCGCATGCCGCTCATCTTCACTTTGATGGCAGCCTCCTGCAGGTGGCTGCGCGCACGGGCGTGGCCCCCGGTGCAAGCTGGCTCATCGCTCCGGAGGAGCAAGTGCTGTTCGTGGGGGACGCGCTAGCCCTGAATGAGCCGCCCTTTTTGGATCAGGCTGATATTCCCGCCTGGCTGGAGCAGTTGGAAGAATTACAGTCACGCCAATACAAAGACTTCACCATCATCGCTGGGCGCGGCGGCAAAGCCGACGGGCGTGCTATCAAGCAAATGCAAACCTGGTTGAAAGATGTGCACGGCAAACTGCGCGCCGCCAGCCGCGGCAAGGCTGCCGAAGCAGAGATCGAGAAGCTTGCAGCCCGCTACGCCGAGCGCTACAAGCCCGGCCCTAAAGTGCGCGCCCAGTACACGCAGCGCCTGCGCTTCGGCATGCAGGCCTATGCCGCCCGTCACTTTTCTGCGCCGCGGCGCAAATAGAATCGACACATGGAGCAGTTTGGTTATCGTCCCGTATACGCCCTGAGCCGGGGAGGGCATCCCGAATCGGTGCACTATGGCGCTGTAGCCGTGGTGGATGCTACGGGCCGCCTGCTGGCTTCGTTCGCTGACCCCTATGCTTCTACATTTCTGCGCTCGTCCGCCAAGCCCTTCCAGGCGATGCCTTTTGTGATGGCAGGCGGAGTAGAGCACTACGGGCTGACGCCCGCAGAGCTTGCCTTGCTATGCGCCTCACACTCCGGTACTGATGAGCACTTGGCCGTATTGCACGGCTTGATGCACAAGTGCCAGCTTGACGAGGAAGCTCTGTTGTGCGGTACGCACCCGCCGTATCACGCGCCGACCGCTGAACGCTTACAGCGCCAGGGGCAGCCACCGACGCCGGGGCGGCACAACTGCTCTGGCAAACACACTGGCATGCTGGCGTATGCACGCCTGCGCGGCTGGGAGCAGGATAGCTACATTGACCTGCAGCATCCGCTGCAGCAGGAGATCTTGGCACTCTTCGCTGGGATGGCGGAAATGAAACCTGCTGATTTGGCCGTAGGGGTGGATGGCTGCTCCGCACCCAATTGGGCCGCCCCGCTGTACAACACTGCCCTGGCCTATGCGCGCCTGTCAGACCCTTCCGGGCTGCCTGCCGCGCAGGCGGCCGCCTGCCAGCAGATCACAGCCGCTATGCAAAGCCACCCAGACATGGTGGCCGGCCCGCAACGTTTTGATACTGATCTGATGCTGGCGGCGCCTGGTCGCATTGTCTCCAAGCTGGGCGCCGAGGGCTACCAGGCCTTTGGTCTGCCGCCCGGCGCCCTGGCGCCAGGATCGCACGGGGTGGGCATCGCCATCAAGATCGCCGATGGCGATGCGCGCAAATGGGCCAGCCACGCTGTAGCGCTGGAGGTGCTGCGCCAACTGGGTGCGTTGGATGCTACAACGCTGGCCCAGCTCAGCGCCTACGGGCCGGTGCGCCCGGTCACCAACTGGCGCGGGGCCGAGGTGGGCCAGGCCGCCCCGTGCTTCACCTTGGAGCAGGGATGAAAGCGCTGGCCCGCCGCGCCGTGGCCGTCCATGAGCGCCTGCTGGATTTCTTTGGTGAGCCAGAGTGGCGCACACCCCTGCCCGCCCTCGATGAGCTGGTCTCCACGATCCTGTCGCAGAATACCAATGACGTCAATCGAGACGTGGCCTTCTTCGCTCTCAAGGACAAGTACCCCACCTGGGAAGCGGTGCGCGATGCGCCTGCCGCTGACATCGTTGAAACGATCCGGCCGGCCGGACTCGCAAACCAGAAAGGCCCGCGCATCAAAGCGGTGTTGCAAGCCATCACCGCGGCACGCGGCGAGCTAACGTTGGATTTTTTGAAAGACTACACTGCTGATGAAGCGCGCGGCTGGCTCACTCAGTTCAACGGAGTTGGCCCCAAGACCGCTGCCATTGTGCTGCAGTTCTCTTTGGAGATCCCCGCCTTCCCGGTGGACACACATATCTATCGCGTCTCGGGCCGCTTGGGCTTGCGCCCGCAGAAGATGACCGTGGAGCAAGCGCACCCGTACTTGGAGTCTCTCTTCCCACCTGAGACGTACTACGCCGCCCATCTCAACATCATCCGGTTGGGGCGTGAGATCTGCCAGGCGCGCAAGCCCAATTGCCCCGCCTGCCCGATAAAAGACCTGTGCGACTATTACGCTGCTAACTATAAAAACGGTAAGCCACGCAACTAGCGCCTACACGATATACTTAACGTACAACTTAGATCGCTCGGGGAGCTTTGCGAAGCAATTTTGGCTAACGCCAAAAAAGCTTCGCGTTAGCTGAGAGGCAGACCTTGGTCTGCGACCCGCACACCTGATCCGGATCATGCCGGCGGAGGAAATGCGCAGCGTATTCACCCAACCTCCGGCGACCTGCAGGAGGTTTTTGTTTTGCACGCATTGATATTTGCCAACGGAGAACTCGATCTGCCCGCCAGCGGCTTGCCCGGCGCCGATCTGCTGATCGCCGCAGACGGCGGCTCGCGTCACTGCCGCACGCTTGGCGTGTATCCCGATGTGCTCATCGGCGATCTGGATTCGCTCGAGCCAGAGTTGCAGGCTGATCTGAAAGACAATGGCGTGCAGCTGTTTGCCCACCCGGCCCGCAAGAACGAAACAGACTTTGAGCTGGCGCTGCTGCATGCCTTGCAGGCGGGCGCCACACGCGCCACGGTAGTGGGCGGGTTGGGGCGCCGCTGGGACCACAGCCTAGCCAACCTGCTGCTGGCAGCCGACGCGCGCTTCGCCACGCTGCCCATCACCTTCCTGCACGGGCCGCAGCTACTGTTCCCTGTCCGCTCTTCCGCGCAAATTGCTGCGCCCGTGGGCAGCCGCGTCTCGCTGATCCCGTTGGCGGAGGATGCCCGCGGTGTCACCACCCACGGGCTGGAGTATGCCCTCAACGGAGAACGCATCCCCTTTGGCAGCAGCCGCGGCGTCAGCAACGTAGTGGCTGCACCGGACGCTCACATCACACTTGAAGGCGGGCTGCTGTTGTGCGTGCTCACACCCGCTGACTATGATTAAAGGAGTTTGGCATGTTTAGAAAATTGCTTTTTGTAACGCTTACCGTGCTGCTGGCAGCCTGTGGCAGCACTGCTGAACCACAGACCCCCAGCACCCTCACGGTGATGACACACGACTCATTTGCTGTATCCGAAGAAGTGGTAGCGGCCTTTGAAGCCGAGCACAACACCACGGTGACCTTCCTCAAGATGGGCGACGCCGGTTCAGCCACCAATGCCGCGGTGTTGGCGGGGGACCAGCCGCTGGCGGATGTGTTCTACGGCGTAGACAACACCTTCCTCAGCCGCGCCTTGGATGGAAACATCTTTGAGCCTTATGAATCGCCGCTGCTGGCCCAGATCCCAGATGCTTTTGAGCTCGACCCGCAACACCGCGCCCTGCCGGTGGATTTTGGCGATGTGTGCTTGAACTACGAGAAGGCCTATTTCGTAGAGGCCGGCATTACGCCCCCGTCCAACTTGGAGGATCTGCTCAAGCCAGCGTACAGGAACTTGCTGGCCGTACAAAACCCGGCCACGTCTTCACCAGGGCTGGCTTTCCTGCTGGCAACCATCGGCCACTTTGGCGAGGATGGTTACCTGAACTACTGGCAGGGGCTGGTGGACAATGGCCTCAAGGTAGTAAATGATTGGGAAACGGCCTACTACTCCGAATTCAGTCAGTGGGGTGGCTCGCGCCCCATCATCGTCTCCTATGCCTCCAGCCCGCCAGTTGAGCTGGTGTTCGCCGAAGAGCCGCTGAGCGAGCCGCCCACCGCGGCCGTCGTCGCCGATGGTGCCTGCTTCCGCCAGGTGGAGTTTGTCGGCATCCTGCGCGGTACGCCAAACCGCGAGCTAGCCGAAGCCTGGGTTGATTTCATGCTCTCTCCCGCTTTCCAGGAGGATATGCCCATGCAGATGTTCGTGTTCCCGGTCAATGAGAACGCCCAGCTGCAGCCAGAATTTGTAGACTATCTGGAAGTGCCCACCGAGACTTCGGTGGTCAGCCCTGAAGACATTGCCGCCCACCGCGAAGAGTGGATCAACGCGTGGACGCAAAGCGTGCTGCGTTAAACGGAGTCTAGGTGCGAAGAGCTGCCTGGCTGGTTCTGATCCCGCTGCTGTTCCTGGCATTGTTTTACTTCTACCCGCTGGGCAGCATCTTCGCGCTCAGTTTTGAGGGCGGCTGGGTGCAGCCGCTCTCAAAACTGTTGACCGACAACAGTATCCACCGCGTGGTGGGCTTTACTTTTTGGCAGGCCACGCTCTCCACCCTGCTCACGCTGGCTATCGGGCTGCCGGCTGCGCATCTGCTGGCACGCTACGAGTTCCCCGGCAAGCGCTTGCTGCGCGTCGTCAGTAGTATCCCTTTTGTGTTGCCCACGCTGGTGGTGGCGGCCGCCTTCAACGCCGTGCTTGGCCCGCGCGGCTGGTTCAACCAGGCGCTATTGGCCGCCGGGCAGCCGCCGGTCGAGTTCATCAATACCTTCACCGCCATCCTGATCGCGCATGTGTTTTACAACACCACCATTGTGTTGCGCATGGTGGGTGACTTTTGGTCGCGCCTCAGCCCGCGCATTGAGCAGGCGGCCAGCACGCTGGGCGCGAGCGGCTGGCGTGTATTTGTGTACATCACCCTGCCGATGCTGGCCCCCGCGCTGGCGGCGGCTGCGCTGCTGGTGTTTATCTTCAACTTCACTTCGTTCGGGGTGGTGCTGGTGCTCGGCGGGCCGCAGTTCGCCACCATTGAAACCGAGATCTATTACCAGACCGTGGCCTTGTTCAACCTGCCCACCGCGGCCTTGCTGGCTTTGCTGCAGTTGCTGTGCACGCTGGCGCTCACCATTGTGTACACGCTCCTCTCGGCACGCCTTTCGCGCCCGGTGGAGCCGCGCGCCGCGCGCCTGCGCCCGCTACGCACCCAGCGCGCTGCATGGCTCAGCGCGCTCTTCCTCACCGCGCTGGCGGTGCTCTTCATCGCTCCATTGAGCGGCCTGGCCGCACGCTCTGTGACGCGCCTGGAGACCGACCGCCGCCAGCAGGCTGGCCCTCCCGGCTTCACGTTGGACTATTACCGCGCCCTGGGCGATGACCCGCGCAACAATCTCTTCTTTGCTTCACCGGCCCGCGCCATCCAGACCTCGTTGGTCTATGCCGGTTCCACAGTCGCCCTGGCGCTGTTGACCGGCGTACCTACCTCCTGGCTGCTGGCGCAGCAGGAGCGTACCCGCCTGGCGCGTTTGCTCGACCCTTTGTTGATGCTGCCACTCGGCACATCCGCGCTTACGCTGGGCCTGGGCTTTATTGTGGCTTTGGATACGCCACCACTCGATCTGCGCGCTTCGCCGGTGCTGGTGCCACTGGCCCATACTCTGGTAGCGCTGCCGTTCGTGGTGCGCAGCCTGGTGCCAGCCCTGCGCAGCATCCGGCCACGCCTGCGCCAAGCCGCCGCCATGCTAGGCGCCACGCCGCGCCAAGTGTTGCTGACCATCGATGTGCCGCTGGTGGGGCGCGCCATTCTGGCAGCGGCGCTGTTTGCTTTCGCCATCTCAGTGGGCGAGTTCGGCGCCACGGCGCTCATCGCCCGACCGGAGTACCCCACCATGCCGGTACTCATCTACCGCCTGCTGGCGCAACCGGGCGCACTGACCTATGGCCAGGCCATGGCCTTGAGCACACTGTTGATGCTATTCACCGGCGGCGGTATGCTGCTGATCGAGCGTCTGCGCATTGCAGACGTGGGAGAGTTCTAGTGCTCGAGCTGCGTAACATCACCAAACACTATGACGGCAAACCGGTCCTGGCAGGGATCGATCTGCAAGTGCCGCCAGGTGAAGTGCTGGCCTTGCTTGGCCCCAGCGGCAGCGGCAAGTCCACACTGCTGTCGATCGTCGCCGGCCTTGAAATGCCTGACAGCGGGCACGTCTTATGGAACGGCGTGGACATCACCCACACACCACCGCATCAACGCGGCTTCGGCCTCATGTTCCAAGATTATGCGCTCTTCCCCCATCGGGATGTGTTCGGCAACGTGGCCTTCGGCTTGCAAATGGCTGGGCAGGCGGCTGAGCAGACTGCAGCCCGCGTACGCGCTGCCCTCGAGCTGGTTGGCCTGCAGGGGTTGGAGCGCCGCGATGTCAGCAGCCTGTCCGGCGGCGAGCAGCAACGTGTGGCGCTGGCGCGGGCACTGGCGCCGCAGCCCCAGCTGCTCATGTTGGATGAGCCGCTGGGCTCGCTGGACCGTGCGCTGCGTACGCGCTTGTTGGGTGAGTTGGCTGGCATCCTGCGCCAGCAGCAGCTCACCAGTTTGTACGTCACCCATGACCAAGAAGAGGCCTACGCCATTGCCGACCGGATAGCTATCCTCAACGCGGGTCGCCTGGCGCAGATCGGCGCGCCGCAGGAGCTGTATCGCGCCCCCGCATCTGCTTTTGTGGCGCGTTTTCTAGGCATGCACAACCTGTTTTCGGCACACGTGGACGGCGGCATGCTGCACACGCCGTTTGGCGCGCTGCCCGCGCCAGCCAACCTGCCGCCAAGGGTGCAGGTGCTCCTGCGCTCAGATGGGTTGCGCATCGGGGCCGCTGGGCCGCAGGTGCTCACCGGCGAGCTGCGCGGTAAGCAATTCCGTGGCAGCCAGTGGCTGGTGCAGCTCGCCGTGCAGGATACTCAAATTGAAATAGAATTGCCCTCCAGCACTGCTTTGCCTGCGCTTGGCACCCCACTGCAAGTGAGCTTTGACCTTGCGCAGGCTGTGCACATCTTCCCTGATGAATGAGATCACCGTCCTAAAACAAAACCCGGCTGGCGAGCTGATGTATCAATGGCAGGGCCAGCTACTCAGCCAGCATGGGCATGAGACCGTTGTCCAGGCCCTGTTCAATGCAGAGAGTGGCATGCTGGAGGAGATCCCTCTTAAGAAGGGTGACCGGTTCATTGAAACGTACTACGATGACTGCTGGTTCAATATCTTTGAGATCCATGACAAGGATGACGGCCGCCTGAAGGGCTGGTATTGCAACGTGTGTGCCCCCGCTGAAATCAGTCCAGCACAGATCATCTTTCGTGATTTTGCGCTCGATCTGCTGGTGTATCCAGATGGTCGCCAGGTGGTGCTGGACGAAGACGAATTTGAAGCACTCGACTGTTCAGTAGAGGAGCGGCAGCTGGCGTTGGCCGGGCTGGCCCAGCTGCAAGACCACTTCCGGCAGCGATTGGCTGAATAAAAAAAACGCCAGCATGCGCTGGCGTTTTTTTTATATCTGAGGCAGATTATTGCAGCAGTTGGCGCACGATCTCCATGAAGGAGTCGCCATAGGTCCAAGCCGCGAATACGCTCACGATGCAGCACAGCAGCAGAAGTACGATGGCGCCGATCACCAGGCATGACATGCGGCCGCCACCACCGCCAAAGCGCTGGTTGGTGCGCTGCACCCCGGCCGTGCCACCAGACAGGCCGCGGCGCGAGGCGCCAGCCGACCCACTGCTGGGCAGCCCAGTATCGGCAGGGCTGCCGCTGCTACGCGGGGCAGCCCCAGCCGAAGCGCCCGAGAGTCCCCTGCGACGCGGCGAAGCGCCGGCAGAGCCGCTGCTAGGCAGACCTGTGCGGCGCGAGCCGCCGCCTGATCCGCTGGTGGTGCCACGACCGCTGCGGCTGGCGCCGCCGCTGCTGGGGCGGGAACTGGAGCTAGAGCGGCCGGATTTGCCACGGCCGTCGCCGGAAGAACCTCGAAGCGTCATGATTTGTTTCCTCTTACTTAATTAGTTTGTTGTACTCCGCTGCGGTTGGCGCGGCGCAAAAGCAGCCAGATCGCCAAAGCCAGCAGAGGGATGAAGACTATACCAATGATGAACGGGATGAGCACAGCGATCAGGGATACCGAGATGGCTGCCACATCCTCTGCGAGGCCTACGGCTACATTAGCTGTGCCGCCGCTCACGCTGGTAACCGCCGGGCGCATAACGCCCGCCTTGGCCACATGCACTGTACCCGCGATCAGCAGACCAGCCGCCAGGGCCACGACGGGATTAATGCCGTCGATCACCTGTGTGCTGGCAGCGAACGCGATCGCGCCTGCCGCCGGGCGGACGAAGGTTTGAATGGCGTCATTCACATGGTTGACCAGGGGGGCTTTGTCTGCAAAGAACTCGATCGCAGACAGGGCTACCAGGAGCCCGATGATCCAGCCGTTGGTCAGCGTGTCCCATGGGGAATTCAACTCGATCAACGAGGTGTAACGACCCAGTAGGGAAACCACCAACAGCGGGATGTAGGCGTTCAATCCCGCGCTAGCCGAAAGGCCAAAAGCAGAAAAGATACCGCTCAATACGTCCATTTTCTTATCGTTCTCTCCTTAGTGCACATTGTGTGCAATTAACTACGATTTTAGCACCCAACAGTTTTGCGCCATTGTTAACCATTTATCAATATGCAAGACAAGAATCACCTGCGGCGAGGAAGTGCCTGGGTGATTCTTGTCAAGAAATATGACAGATGAAGTTGCGCACTGTACTTAACGACAGTTGCGGCTAGATGCTACGGGCTTAGTGGCCAGATGCAGGCAATGGGGAGGAACAGCTACCACTGCCAAGTGCCTAGCTCCGGCAGTAGGTTATAGGCGGTCATGTCCATTTGCAACGGGGTGATCGACACATAGCCAGCGTGCAGGGCGCCGACCTCGGTGCCTTCTTCCGGCTCGCCCGTAGGCGCCTCGCCGCCGATCCAGTAGTAGGGGTTGTGCTGCGGGTCCATGCGGCGCACCAGCGCATCGCGATACACGCGCAGCCCCAGGCGCGTGACCTGCATGCCCTTGATCTCGTCCATGGGCAGATAAGGAATGTTGACATTCAGCAGCGTGTGGCGCGGCAGGCCACCCGCCGCCACGCGGGTAGCCACTCGGCGGCATACTTCCGTAGCCGCCGAAAAGTCGCGCTGGCTGTTGAGACCGATGGGCGAGTCCAGCGAGAAAGCCACACCAGGCACCCCGCCGATGGCGGCTTCCATGGCGGCGGTGACGGTGCCAGAGTAGGTGACGTCGTCACCAATGTTGGCGTAGGGATTGATGCCAGACACCACCAGGTCGAACTCGTGATCAAAATAGCCCAGCAGGGCTAGCGCAATGCAGTCTGAGGGCGCACCGTCGCTCATGTGGGCGGGTGTGCCGTCTGGCAGCTCGGTGGGGCGCACGCGCAGCGGGCGGTGCAGCGTCTTGACATGCCCGGAGGCACTCCAGTTGCGGTCGGGCGCCAATACGGTGACCTCACCCAGGGGCTTTACGGCGTTCACCAGGGCCAACAGCCCTGGGTGCGTGATGCCATCATCATTGGTTACGAGTATCTTCATGGCCATAGCGGTGTTAACCCTTATAGTGTGTGATAATTGCCTTTGCGGTAGTATTATCGCACGCGCCGTGCTGTGGTGACGCGAACAGCGTGCCTAGGCGTAAATATCCCTCATTGTAGAGGTCTGAAAGATGGAAATTCCCCAAGAAGCCCTAAAAGTGGCCAACCCCGTACACTCGTGGCTGCGCCAGATCGAAGTTACCTTTGTGCCCGGTGATGCTCCGGTCTCTTCGGCCATCGAAGAGGTGGCGGATGGCCTGCTGGAGAAGTTCAAGCAGCTGGGCCACAACGTGGTGGACACCCCTACGGATAACACCGATGTGATCCTGACCACCGCTACCTACGGCGACCCCATCCCCTGGCGTAAGGCCTTCATGTTCATGGCCCGCCGCCAGTTTGGGCTCAAAGAATCCCCTGTCATCTACACCATGATCCACATGACGGAGCAGGAATTCAAAGAGAAGATCGATCACTTCACTGCGGCGTTGGCCAAGCAGCCGATCGACCCTAAAGACTTTGAGTTTGAAGGCCTCTCCCCCGAGTCTCCGCGTGTACTGATGGAGCAGGGGCTGCGTGGCGGCCCGATCATGTCGCTGCTGCGCTTGCTGCAAGCCCAGGCCAAGAGCATCCGCGTGCTGCTGACGGTGGGCGACGAGCACCCCGAGCGCGTCTATCATTTTGACCTGGTGGGCGCCTTCCCGGCTTCGGTGAACAACAGCGCCGATGCCTTTTATACCGACATTGCCCTGCGCATGGTGACCACCGAGAGCACCCATGAGATCACCAACCACCAGGTGCTGGAACCCAAAGTGACCGCCGAAGAATGGCAGGCGATGAGCACTCCTGAGTCCATGCGCCGCGCTGGCCAGGAGCTGGGTAAGCGTAACTTCTTCACGGAGATGGTGCGTATCGAAGACCTGGTGGCCGTACCGGCCGTCAATGACTCGATCGCCAGCCAGTACAGTGAAGGCTGCTTTGGTACCTGGGACCCGCGCGTGCAAGGCCTGGTGGCTACCATCACCGGCAGCGCCCGTCCGGTGGACAAGGGCAACATTACCGACGATGACCTGGCGCTGATCGTAGGCATCCGCCCGGATGGCGCTGGCGCCCAGGTGCGCCACGTAGACGGCAAGCGCAACGACAAGCCCTCCTCCGAAGCCGTGGAGATGATGGACCTGGACGGCCCGCTACCTTGGGTCGAGATCAAGAGCGGTGAGGTGAGCGCCCAGGTGCCTGTTTCCCGCAGCAAGCTGCACGGACACCGCGGCGTCAAAGCCTTCAACCCAGACCTGGTGGAGTATGTGCCGCTCGATGCGCCGTACTACCACTATCTGGTGTCGTGCGCTACAGAAGCGCAGGCCAAGGGCATCAAGAGCGCCTTCAGCCGTTCTGAGATCCTGCTTAACCCGAGCGACCCGCGCAAGATCGCCTTCACGGTGCTGCCCGGCCACGGCCTGGTGATGATCGAGAAGTGGCAGGAGGGCAAGGTGCCCTTCCAGCTCTTCTGGGATGCGATGGACAGCGGCGACCTCGAGATCGATCCGCATGTGCCGCAGGGCAAGATGAGCTACGAGCCCGGCCCGGACGGCCGTCTGCATCTAAAGGAAGAACAAGTGCCGATGTAGGCACTGCAGAGTGAAGATAAAAAGAGCCCGCCATTTGGCGGGCTCTTTTTGACTCTGTTGTCATTCCGAACGAGGGCGAAGCCCGAGGAGGAATTCGCTATGAGTCAAAGAAAAGTTCAATCCGTCTGAGCAGGTGAGCACCGCCGTAGGGGCGCAGCATGCTGCGCCCGTTTGTCATTGCTCTAGATTGCTTCGTCGGCAGATGGCTCACTGCGTTCGCCTTGCCTCCTCGCAATGACGGAAAAATGCAGACTTTATGTGCATCCCGAGCGTAGCGAGGGATCCTCGCTACGCGTATGGATAAAACCGGCTAAACATAGAAGACATGCCAGCAAAGATCCTCGCGCTGGTCGGGGTTCGGCGGTCTGGTGAGGGATGTTAAACCCGCTCAGGATGACACGATGGTGTGTTGGGCTGGAAAAGCAAATCAGATTGCCTTGGTTTTGTCTCAGCAGCTGTGCCGCTTCACGCCCTCGCAATGACAGAAAGAATACACACCCCGTGTGCATCCCGAGCGTAGCGAGGGATCCTCGCTGGCGTATGGATAAAAACGGCTGAACATAGAAGACGTGCCAACAAGGATCCTCACGCTGGTCGGGGTTCGGCGGTCTGGAGTGGGATGCTAAACCCGCTCAGGATGACACGATGGTGTGCCCGGGTTGAATAGGGCAATCCGATTGCTTTCGTTTGTTTCAGCGGCTGCGCGCTTCAGGTCTTCGCAATGACAGCTAGCTGTGTCTGTTATTCTTCTCTCACGGAGGAATCTATGACTGCCAAAAGTGAGCCAAACGCTCGACGCGCTGCAATTGCGGTGTGGGTGTTTGCGGCATGCTTCGGGTTGCCCGCCGTTCCCATCAGCTTGTACTTACTGCAATACAGAAGGTTGCCCTGGCTGGGTGACCTGTTCCCGATGTATGGCGGGCCGTGGTCTGCATCGATGGCCGTGCCTCAATTAGCTGCCACGCTGTGGGTATTCGCCGCGCTCTGTCTGCTGGTCGCTTTTGGTGGCTGGCTGCTGTGGTCTGGGCGGCGTTCCGGTGGGATATTGGTATTGGCTACCCTGCCGATCGAGGCTGTATTTTGGTACGGCTATGCTCTGCCTATTCCTGTGATACTTGCCTTGCTGCGCGTGGTGTTTGTGGCCGCGGCCTGGTCTGGGTTGAAGAGAAGAAAGTAAAAAGCCCGCCATTCTGGCGGGCTCTTTTTTTTGCTTTATCTTAGGCTCAGCTCTGCGCCAGTTCGCGCAGCACGGTCTGAAGGATGCCGCCTTGCTTATACACCTCTACATCTAGCGGTGTATCCAGGCGGCTCTTGACCGTGAACGAAGTTTCCTTGCCGTTCTCGTCCACAGCCAGCACGCTGATGTCCGCCGCGGGGGCGTCCATGCCGGCGATGCCGGTTAGCGAGAAGCGCTCGCGGCCGCTCAGGCCAAGGCTCTCGCGGCTTTCGCCTGCCTTGAACTGCAGGGGTAGCACGCCCATGCCCACCAGGTTGCTGCGGTGGATGCGCTCAAAGGATTCGGCGATCACAGCCTTGACGCCCAGCAGCAGCGGACCCTTGGCGGCCCAGTCACGGCTGGAGCCCGAGCCGTATTCCTTGCCGGCCAGTACGATGGTGGGGCGACCTTCGGCTTTGTATTGCTGTGCCGCATCGTAGATACTCATCTGCTCGCCATCCGGCAGGTGCAGGGTGTAGCCACCCTCCACGCCGTCAAGCATCAGGTTCTTCAGGCGGATGTTGGCAAAGGTGCCACGCGTTAGCAGTAGGTCGTTGCCGCGGCGCGAGCCGTAAGAGTTGAAGTTGGGCACGGTGACGCCATTGTCCAGCAGGAACTTGCCCGCTGGGCTGTCTGCTGGGATGGAACCCGCTGGCGAAATATGATCCGTGGTGACCGAGTCGCCCAAGCTCACCAGTACACGCGCATCCAGCACATCATCCATGGGCGGCAGCTCCATGGTCAGGCCATCAAAGAATGGCGGCTTGTGAATGTAGGTGGAGTCATCCTTCCAGTCAAACAACTCGCTGCTGCCAGCCTGGATGGCGTTCCAGGTGTCATTGCCGGTGAAGACGTTGGAATAACGCTCGGCGAACATCTCGGGCGTCACGTTGGTTTCCACAGCCTCGCGCACTTCCTGCTGGCTGGGCCAGATGTCCTTGAGGTACACCGGCTCATTGTCCTTGCCGATGCCAATGGGCTCCGTGGACAGGTCAATATCCACCGTGCCTGCCAGGGCGTAAGCCACCACCAGCGGCGGGGAGGCCAGGTAGTTGGCCAGGGCATAAGGGTGGATGCGGCCTTCGAAGTTGCGATTGCCCGAGAGCACTGCCGCGGTAACCAGATCGCCGCCCGTGATGGCTTTGACCACTTCGCCGGCCAGCGGGCCGCTGTTACCGATGCAGGTGGTGCAGCCGTAGCCCACCAAGTTGAAGCCGAGCTCGGCCAGTGGCTCCATCAGCTCAGCCTTCTCGAGGTACTCGGTCACCACGCGCGAGCCAGGGGCCAGGCTGGTCTTGACGTAGGGCTTGACCTTGAGGCCGCGCTCGACGGCTTTCTTGGCCAGCAGGCCGGCGCCCAGCATCACCGAAGGGTTGCTGGTGTTGGTGCACGAGGTGATGGCGGCGATCACCAGCGCGCCGTGGCCGATCTCGGTGCGTGAGCCGTTGCTGCCAAAGGTGACCTTGTCACCCATGCGCTCGGCGGGCAGGGCAAAGCCGCGCTCAGACTTGGGGGCTTGCAGCGCCTTATGGAACTCGCTGCGCATGTCCTCCAGGCTCACGCGGTCTTGCGGGCGCTTCGGCCCCGCCAGGCTGGGCTCCACCGTGTCGAGGTCGAGCTCCAGCGTATCGGTAAACTCCGGCTCCGGCGTAGTCGCATCGCGGAACAGGTTTTGCTCCTTGCAATACGCCTCCACCAGGGCAATTTGCTCTTCGGTGCGGGCGCTGGCGCGCAGGTAGCGCAGCGCTTCGGCGTCCACTGGGAAGAAGGTGATCGTGCCGCCGTTCTCCGGCGTCATGTTGGCGATCATGGCGCGGTCGGCCAGGCTGAGCGAGTCCAGGCCTGCGCCGTAGAACTCAATGAACTTGTCCACCGCGCCCTTCTTGCGCAGCATTTGTGTGATCGTCAAGGTCAGGTCAGTGGGGGTGACGCCTTCGCGCAGCTTGCCGTGCAGCTTGAAGCCCAGCACATCCGGCGTGAGCATGTCGATGGCGCGGCCCAGCATGGCAGCCTCAGCTTCGATGCCGCCCACACCCCAGCCCACTACGCCCAGGCCGTTGATCATGGTTGAGTGCGAGTCGGTGCCTACCAGCGTGTCAGGGAAGGCGACCATGTCGTCACCCTCCTGGCGGGTCATCACCACCTGGGCAAGGAACTCAAGATTGACCTGGTGCACAATGCCCGTGGCGGGCGGCACGACGCGGAAGTTGTCGAAGGCCTGTTGTCCCCAATGCAGGAACTCGTAGCGCTCGCGGTTGCGCATAAATTCGATCTCAGCATTGCGCTGTAGCGCATCGCTGCTGGCAAAGAAATCCACCTGAACGGAGTGGTCGATCACCAAGTCGACGGGTACTTGCGGGTTGATCTTCTTGGGGTCGCCACCCAAGGCGGCCACTGCGTCACGCATGGCGGCCAGGTCTACGATGGTGGGCACACCGGTGAAGTCTTGCAACAGCACGCGCGCCGGCTTGAAGGGCATGGCGCCGCGCTTCTCGACGCGTGGCTGCCAGGCGGCCAAGTTGCGCACATCCTGCTCGAGGATATCTACGTTGTTGCAGCCGCGCAGGGCGGCTTCCAACATGATGCGAATAGAGAAGGGTAGCTTGTCCAGCTTGGTTAGGCCGGCGGCTTCCAGCGTCTTCAGGCTATAGAAGGTATAGGTCTTGGGGCCAACAGTGAGGGTGCTACGTGTGTTAAAGAAATCAGTTGTCATGTATTACTCCGCAATTTCATTATACCGCCCAGCGTTTCCTCTCAAGATCGTGCATCTTTCATATGCTTGTAAGGTGTTTAGTGGATTTGTACATTTCTTTTCCGTATAATCTTTAAGAGAGAAGGGAGTTGCGTATGAAACGCCTTCAATTTGTGATCGTATTGGCCATTTCCCTGATGCTGACCGCCTGTGTAGGCGCTGGCAACCTGGTGTGGCTGGATGAAAATGGTAATGGCATTCAGGATGCGGGCGAGCCCGGTGTCGAAGGGGTGCGCGTAACGCTGTACTCAGAAACTGATGAAGTCCTGGGAAACACGCTGACTGCCGCGGATGGTAGCTACGAAATATCCATTCAAAGTGCGGCGGGCAACTTCTCCGTTGGCTTTGTCCACCCCTCTGGCTTTGCTTTCACCGCACAACACCAGGGCGATGACCCTGCGCTGGATAGCGATGCGGATCCAGCGACGGGTCGCACAGGCCTGCTGGCATTGTCTGATGTGGACGAGACCATAGATGTGGGCCTGGTGCTGCTGGCCGTTGCCGAGCCGGAGCCGCTCGCTGATGAGCCGGCCCGTGCGGCCATTACCGGCCGCGCCTGGCTGGATGGGAACGCCAACGGCTTGCAAGACGATGGCGAACCGGGGCTGGCCGGCGTGCAGGTGCAGCTGCTGGATGCGAACGGCGATGCACTGGATGAAAAGTTCACCGGCGAGGATGGCGAATACATCCTTGACGATATTGTGACTGGCAGCGAATTCACGCTGGCCTTCATCCCCTCGCTGGAATACCAGTTCACCCAGCTGGATGCGGGTGACGACGCGCTGGATAGCGACGCGGACCAGAACAGCGGCCAGACTGCGCCCTTCACGCTGGACGAAAGCGGCGCAGTGTACGACGCGGGCTTTGTCTCCACGGCGCCCACCAGCATGGGTCCGGATGAGTTCCCTGCTGGCTACAACCCGCTGACGGGCCAGCCGCTATGTTTGCCCGAAGCGCTGGACTGGGGCGTGGTGGGCATCTCCATCTCGCAGTTCCCGCCCGCCGCTACCCGCCCGCCCACTGGCTTGCAATGGGCCGCCTGGGTGAGCGAATGGTGGATCGGCGATGGCGACACGCGCCTGTATGCCCAGTTCTACGGCTGCTATCCGGAGATCGATGTGGATGCCATTCTGGGTGACCAGCAGGGCGACCCGGCTACCGATATCGAAGCGGGTCAGGTGCGCATCGGCGACTGGGTTTGGTATGACCTCAACGGCAATGCCCAGCAGGATGAGGGCGAGCCGGGTGTGCCGGGCGTGGGCGTGGAGCTCATCCTGAGCAGCCAGGTGATCGCCAGCGCCACGACAGATGGCGCCGGGCGCTACGCCTTTGATGTGGAGCCGCAATATGGCTACACCTATCAGGTGCGCTTCACTATCCCGGCGCATTTGCAGACCTTCTACTTCGTCAGCGCAAACCTTGCGGACGATGACATTGACAGCGACCCCAATCCCGAAACCGGGCTGACGGCTGGCTTCACGCTCTCCGAAGGCCAGAACGAATACCTGGATATTGACGCTGGTTTGCGCCACACGATCCGCATCGAAGGCGTGCGTTCCGGCCGCCTGGTGTATGAGGTCATACGCGGCTACTTTGAAGGCTGCACCGTCATCGCCGGCGCCGACCCCACCGTGCTGGCCCAGATCCAGGTGTGTGCCCAGGCTGCAAACAACGATGCGAATGACATCGGCGCGGCAGGCATCGATGTCACCAAGTTGCAAGAGGTGGCCAAGAACAACGTCAGCATCTATGGCCCGCCCAACTTGACCGGCAATCTGTTCGATGCAAACCCACCGGATGGCTGCGTACCGGCCAACTCACTGACCATGTTCTACAACATCAACAACCAGACCTACTGGAGCTATGATGAGGCGGCTGGCGCTTACATCCGCCATCAGAACACCTACCTGTCACCGGATGTGCAGGAGGTCAGCACTGAAGCGCTGACGGGTGCGCCGCTGGCGTTCGAGAACGTGATGGTGTTCTTTGTCACGCATGAGCAGATCAACACGGCAGGCACCATCTTTGATGTGCACATGGAAAGCACTACTGGCCGCGTTGCGCTGTTGCGTGATGGCTTGGTGTGCGACCTGTACTGGTCCACCCTGAATGGTGACTATGAGAAAGAAACTGGCCGCACGCGCCCCATCCGCTTCACCTATGTGGATGGCACTCCGTTCCCCCTGAAGCCGGGCCAGCTCTTCATCCACATGGTGCACACCAATGCAGATTTCTTTGAACCTGAGGAGGGTTCGGGCAACTGGCGTGCCCGCTGGTATCCCCCGCAATAAGCTGAATCTATAAAAAAGAGCCGCGCTAGCGGCTCTTTTTCTTTGCGGGGGTTTGCGTCATCGCCACGATGCGTTGGAACAAGGCCACCACCGGCGTGAGCACGATCGCCGAGGCGATCAGCGCGGCGCGCATGGAGTACAGCCGCCCCACCGTACCGAGGATCGGCCCGCCGCTCAGTTCGCCCAGGGCATCAATCTGCCCGGCCATGGAGAGCACCGTGGCGCGCGATTTGGCGGGGATCTGCTGGTTGATCCAGGTACGCGTCAGTGGGAAGGTGACCCGCCGCAGCCCGTTGAAAGCAACCATTGCCAACAGCGCCAGTATAAAGTTGCCGGTCAGCGAGAAGAACAGCATGGAGATGACCATACCGGCGTACAGCACCTGCAAGCCGCGCGCCACGGCCGGGCCACGCGTCGTATCCACGGCGCGTTTGGCGATCTGGTTGGCCAGCAAGCCCACCAGCAGGAAGATGACATTGAGCACTCCGAACCACTGGATGTGAGTGAGCTCCAGCGAGCCCAAGGCGGGGAAAGTGAATACCTGGAGCAGATAAGGCTGTGCTAAACGATCCCACGCTTCGCTATACAGCCCCATGAACAGAGCCGCCACGCCGAACACCAGTAGCGCCGGGCTGCGGCGTGCGGTCTGCAGACCCGCGTTGAAAGTCTTGAACATCGTGCGCCAACCCTGGCGTTCCTTGACTGGCACGGGCTTGAAGCCGTGCTCCGGCATGCTGACGATGAGCAGCAGCCCGAGCAGCACCAGCAGGCCGCCGCCCAGAAAATACGGGAAGGCCAGGCCAAGCGTCTGCGCCGTCCATACGCCGATGGGGATGCCCACGAGGCTGCCGAGGATCTCCAGTTGATTGCCCGAGATAATGATCGGACCTACCTTCTTCGCACCGACCTCATCGGTCACCCAGGCATCCAGCGCGCCACTGATGAAGGTGTGGCCGATACCCCACACCACCTGCGAAAGCAGGATGATGCTGAACGCCGGCAGCACCCCTTCAATCGCATGGCCGATGCCCACCAGAAATACACCAATGATGATGGAGAGGCGGCGGCTGTACACATCCGCTACGACGCCGGTGGGGATCTCGAACAAGAAAATGCTTACTTCCAGTGCGGTACCGAGCAGCACCAGTTGCAGCGCATCCAGGCCAGCGACCTCCACGCGGTAGACCACGTAGGTGGTGTGCATCACCATGGTGCTGAAGCCGAAGGCAATGTAGATGAGGCGATAGATCAGAGCAGCGTTGAGCTTGGGCAATGAGTCTCCGGTGAGGGTGGTGTGGGGCTAGAACGAACGCAGCTAGCCCGCGTCAGAAATGCGGGTGAGCTCCCCCTGGATGATGATGCGCTGTGTGTTGATCATATACGGGTAGCAGCTGATCAACGTAATGGTGGTATCCGGGGTGGGGAACATGACTTCCACAAAGGTCGGCGCCACCAGTCGGCGGCCGGTGACGGTGTAGGTATAGCTGTTTTGCGCTGTCAGCACAACGATCTCATCGCCCACATCCAGCTGATCCAGATGACGGAACACTTCGCCATAGATGTCATTGTGCCCGCTCAGCACCAGATTCCCGGTTTGGCCGGGGTTGGCGCTGCCAATGTGCTGGCCTACGCCGCGCTTGAGCGCTTCCCAGTCGTCACCTTGCACCACCGGCGCGTTCACGCCAATGGCCGGGATGCTGATGCCCATGGCCTGCTCCGGCCCCGGTGTGGGCATGACCAGCGCAGCGGTATACGCCTGCACCAGCGGGCGCAGGTGCTCAGGGATCTCGGCTTCGTTGGGCGCCGCAGCATTGCTGGCGCTGGGGGCGGTATGGCCGGATGGCAGCACCACCGGGCCAAGCAAGGGGGCTGGGCTGGGCGTGCCTGCACTGCTGAGTTCGCTGTTGAGCTGGCCAAGCAGATCAAGCCCGTTCACGAAGATGAAGCCCAGCCCCACGACAGCGGCCAGTTCGATGGCCAGCAGGCCGCGCTCCACCCACACGCGGCTTCGCTTGGCTTTCGGGCTTGCCAAGCGCAGGTCAGGGTCGGCGTGGATGCGTGTGCCCGCCAGCGGCTCCGCATCTACGCCTTCGGTGTCCTCAGCGTCCAGCGGCAGCAACTCGCCCGTTTGCCCGAAGGCGGTCACGCGGCGTTTGCGATCTGCTGTGCGCCGGTCAAGCAGCATGCGGCGCAGTTCGCTCTCTTCCAGATTGAGGGTTTTGCTTTTCTTAGCCATGGGGCGTAGGCTGATTTTACTTGCCGCGCTGGGCGGTTTCAGCCAGCACAGCTTCCAGCTGGGCCGCCAGCTGTGGCCGGTTGAAGTGCGCCTCCAGGAAGGCACGCCCGGCGGCGCCCATGGCGCGTGTTTGCCCCGGAGTGCTGGCCATACTGCGCAGCGCCGCCTCCATGGCTGCCGGGTCGCCCGGCGGCACGTATACGCCCGCCTTGGCCTCGGTCACCACCTGGCGGATGACGCCGTCGATCGCCAAGGCCACGGCGCGCCCGGCCGCCAGGTAGTCGAAGACTTTGTTGGGATATACCGTCGCGTACAGTGGCAAGGGCTTCAGGATGGCGATGCACACATCCGCGGCCGCCAAGGCAGAGGCCATGGCGGCCTTAGCAAGCGGGGCTACAAAATGAACATTGTCCAGGCCCATTTCGCCGGCTTGGGTCTGTAGGGCCGGCTTGTCTTTGCCATCGCCCACCAGTACCAGCTGGATACGCGCTTCATCCTGTAGCAACTCAGCAGCGCGCAGCAGTACGCCCAGATCATTGGAGAGCCCGTGTGCCCCTGCATACAGGGCCACAAACTTGCCTTGCAGCCCATGCTGTTGGCGGAACTCGGCGCCATCTGCTGCAGGGTCGAACATGGCCGCGTCGGCGCCGTTGGGCACCAGGCGCACACTATGCGCCCCGCGCGCCTGCACATGGGTCAAGAAGCCGGGCGAGTTGATCATGACGATGCGCGCTGCGCGGTACAGGAAGCGCTCTAGCCATTCAGAGGCGGCGATCAATATCGGGTTGCGTAGCACACCCACTGCTACAGCGAAGGCCGGCCACAGATCGCGCACTTCCAGTAATAGCGGAGCGCGCTTGAGGCGCGCCAGCGCCCAGGCGCTGGCCGCCTGGAAGATGGGCGGCGTTGTGCCCCACACCACATCCACATTGCTGACGCGCAGCCCGGCCCAGAAAGCATTCCAGGTGAAGCTGAAAAAATTAAGCAGGCGGCGCACAAAGCTGCGGTGCAGGCCGGGCAAGGTGCGCACACGCAGGATGCGCAGGCTGCCACCGCCATCAAATGTCCAATGTTCGGCGTCTTTGTTGGCGTCTGTGCCCGTGAGGTAGCTGGTCTGGCTGGCGACGACCGTCACGCGGTGGCCGTGCTGCGCCAGGTAGCGCGCAAATTCATAGTGGCGCGTGCCGCCGGCTTCATCGAGGGCGACGAAGGCTTGGTGCACCAACAGGATATGCAGAGAGGGCGTGCTCATTTGGGGAATACGAACCGCGTGACGATGTGTTGCAGGGCATCGCCTTCAAGTTCAACAACCAATGCTAATGCAGCTTGCTTACTGGCGTAGCTGGTAGAGACCCAGCCCGCGGTGGGGCTGGTGGCCGCGCGTCCGTGCAGCCGTTTGCTCGCCCGTAGCAAACTGAGCGTGTGGCCTGTGACTTGGATGCTGACCCGGCCTTTGGGCGAGCGCAGGTGCAGTGTGTCGCCAGCGATGCGCCACGGCCAATCTGGCAGCAGCCAGTGCAGCCGTCCGTGGTGGCCGCGTGTCTCGCCTAAGACTTCGTCACGCACCAGCCACTCGCCCGGGCCAGCCTGCACGCTGCGGCGGTGAGTCAAGCCGAGCTTGCGGTAGCCGTTGTGCTCGCCTGAAGCGGCACGGCTACTGTGCTGCAGCACAGTAGCCTGGGCAAAATCGAGCCACAGGAAGCGGCCGGCGCGTGTCATTTGGTCTGCGCCATCCAGCATGAGCGTGTTGTGTACCGCGGTGCCGGCCAGGGCGTTGTTCCAGGGAGCGCTAGCGTTGTAGAGATAAGTTCCGGCGTCTTGGGCAATGTTGAACCCACGCCACCACAGATCTAGGTGCAACTGGTCAGCATGGCCGGGGCGGCCCGTGAAGTGGGCGGAACGCAAGTAACCCCAGGCCTGCCCGCTTTCCAGCCGGATGGGTTGTTGGGCTTGCGCCGTGCGCCTCGCCCGCACGCTGCGCGGCGGGCGCAGACCCAGCCAGGCGCACAGCTCGTTCCACGGTCCGGCGGGCAAGCCCGGCACGCCGAGGGCGGCCGCGGCCGCCTGCAGAGCGGGGCGGTAGTCACTGAAAGGCAGCACGCTAAATGGCAGGACATTGGCCCCATCGTTGGGGCCGAGGTTGGCGGCCTGCCCGCTCTCCGTATCTAGCAAACTAAACAGCCAGCTGCAGGCGGCCTGCAAACGCTCCAGCGTGGCGGCCGGCAGCGCGTGCTGCTCTGCTGCTGCCAGGGTGTGTGCCCAGGTGGCCAGTTGCAGCATCAGGCGCTGGTAATTGGCGCTGTGCTGGCTGTAAGCCCCGTCTGGTGCTATTTGGCAGGCAACACCTTCCGTGAAGTGGCGGCGGCCCAGCTGCTGCCAGTCTGCCGCCTGCGGGTGCTCTGGCAGCAGCACGCCCGCCGTCCACAGGCCCAGCGCCTCGCTCAGCAAATGATTGTTGTTCTGCGCCTGGGCATAGCTCAGGCTGGGTGGGATGCGCTCGGCATGCGCGGCTAGCGTCTGGCTGAGCGCGCCACGGCGCGCCGCCGTGGTGGCTTTGGCGCCTGCCACCAACGTATAGCTGAAGGCCAGCGCCATCAGACGCAGCGCTACTTCCTGCGCGGAGGACCACTGCGGCCCCATATTGACGGGGTTCGTGCGCATAAAGCGCTCCACGCGCTGCCACAGCCCTTCGGCGTAGCGCTCATCGCCGCTCAGCCAATAGGCGCGCGCCAACACTGTGGCCCAGGCCATGCGGCCCACCTCCCACACAGGCTTGATGTCGCTGCCATCTGGCATGGCCGTGGTGTACGCTGTCCAATGCTGCAACGGCTGGCCCGCGGCCAGCTTGAGCGCCCGTGGCTCGCCGCCAAACAAGCGCACCTTGCCCGCCAGCACTTCGTCCGCCTCGGCCAGCAATGCCCGCTGTTGGCGGCCGAGCAACTTGCGTAGTTGCGCGGGCGGGGCAGATTGCAGCCAGGGTTGTATCTGGCTGCTTGGCTGCGGCTTGCCACCGGGCGGGGTTTGGGCGCGCAGCCAGCCGCTGCGTAATTGCAGCGTATACAGGGCGTACTGCGCCACGGCGCGCGGCCCCAGCTGGCGGAGCGCTTTGACGGCGATGGATAGACTGCGTGCGGCCATTAAGAGTGAATTGTAGCCGCGCCCGCTATGGCGCACTCACCGCCTGCACACCTTTACCGGCGCGGCTGCGGTTAAAATCCCTCAGGTGAAGCGCCTAGTCCTCGCGTTCACCCTGTTGGTGGCGGCGCTGCCCTTCGGCGCCTCAGCCCAAACGGGTGCGCGCATCACCCTACGTTCCATCCAAACCGATGACTTCCCGTCCATCACGGGGTACTTTGACGCGCAAGACGCCACCGGTGCGCGCATTACCGATCTGCGGGCCGAACAGTTGCAAATGCAGGAAGATGGCATTCCCCAGCCCATCCAACAGCTGCGCAATGTGCAAATTGGCCTGCGCGTCATCCTGGTGGTAACGCCCGCCGAACCCTTTGGCATCCGCGATGGCCAGGGCACGCAACGCTACGACTATGTAAAAGAGGCCATTGCCAGCTGGGCCAGCACACTCTCCACCACCAGCGACACCTTGCTTACGCTGATCACCCCTGAAGGCACCCAGGTCAGTAATGGTGTTGTGGGTGAGTGGCAGGCTGCTTTGGACGCGTATCCACTGCCCACGGGCGTGCTATACCCGGATCTGCAGGCCATGACCAATGCACTGGCCATCGCCGCCCAGCCTGCGCCGGATGGCGCCAACACGGCCATCTGGTGGGTTACCAGTACGCCGCGTCTGGCTGACCTGGAAGCCGTCTCTGCCGACTGGCAGGCCCAGTTGGATGAGCTGGGGGCGCCGCTGGTGGTGTGGCAGATCGATTCGCCTTCACTGTTCGAGAACGAGGCTTCGCAGTTGCTCACCATGATGAGCGCAGACCACGCCGGGCAGCGTGTGGCCTTCTCCGGCCCCGAGACGCTGGACAGCCCCGAGGTTTACTTTGCGCCTTTGCGCAGCGCTTACTTCTTTCAATACTATTCGCAGTTGCGTCGCAGGGGCGATCACGAGTTGGTGCTGCAATCCCAGGGCGACGGCCTGACCTCGCAGCCGTATCTCGTCACGCTGGATATATCGCCGCCCAATCCGATTCTGGTCAGCCCACCCACTCAGATCCCGCGCGGCCCGGCAGCCATCGACCCGCAGTTGCTGTCCCCGTTCAGCCAGCCGATCGAGCTCTTGGTGGAGTTCCCCGATGGCTTTGAGCGCAACCTGGTGCGTAGCAGCCTGTATGTGAATGATCAACTGGTAGCCGAGAACACCACCGCGCCCTTCAACCACTTTGCCTGGGACCTGAAACCGTATACCCAGAGCCAGCAAGTCTTCCTGCGAGCCGAGGTGCAGGATGAGCTGGGCTTGGTGGGGGAGAGCATTGATTTCCCCATCGAGATCAGTGTGCAGGCACCAGCCACCTGGTTCCAGGCGCTGCTGTCGCGTTCGGGCGGCATCCTGGCCTTCTCAGTGGTTCTCATCGCGGCTGGCGCCTTCTTTTTGGTGATGGTGCTTTCTGGCCGCTTAGGCCCAGGCCGCCTGGCGCCTGGGCGCCTCAACCGTATCTTTGCGCGCGATCGTGCCGTCGCGGTAGGCCCTGCAGTCGACCCCTTGCGGGATACCCCGCTGGGGATGGACGAGATCCCACACCTGCAAGACGAAGAGCAGGAGGCGCAAGCGGTGGCCCCGGCTTACCTGCAGCGCCTGGCCATGCAGGACCCAAACCAGCCGGCCCAGGTGCTGCCACTGAGCACCGAGGAAACCATCCTTGGCGCCGCGCCCACTTGCACTCTGATCCTCTCTGAACCTTCTGTGGAGAAACAGCACGCGCGCATCACGATGGACGAGAGCGGTGAATTCATCCTGGCAGACCTGGGTTCGCATGCTGGCAGCTGGGTCAACTATGCGCCGGTATCCTCCGAGGGTTCACGCCTGCAGGACGGGGACATTGTGCACATCGGGCGGGTGGCTTTCCGTTTCCTGTTGACCAAATAGCTTGCAGCCACTTTGCACTTTCACTTTGGCTGACTTCTCACTATGATGGGTGTATGTCTACGCGGCTGATCGAGCATTTGCCTCCAGAAGCACCGCTGCACCTGCCGCTGCAAACCGCGCTGGCCGCCTTGCCGCCTGCCAGCCGCCGCCTGCTGCGCGCCGTAGCCAAGCAGGCCGAGCAGGATGGCTTGCCCTTGTATATTGTGGGCGGCTTTGTGCGCGATGTGCTGCTGGGTCTGCGCAGCCTGGATCTGGACTTGGTGGTGGAGGGCGATGCGATCGCCTTTGGGCGCAAGCTGGCCCGCGCGCAGGGCGGCAGCCTGCGGGCGCACAAACCGTTTGGCACCGCGGTGTGGACCCTGGAACCGGCTGCCGGGCTACCAGACTTTGTTGACTTGATCTCGGCGCGTCGCGAGACCTATGCGCGCCCCGGCGCGCTGCCCACCGTGCAGCTTTCGACCCTGCAGGATGATCAATACCGCAGAGACTTCACCATCAACACATTGGCCCTGCGGCTGGACGGGGCACAGGCGGGCGAGCTGTATGACCCCTGGGGTGGCCTGAGTGACCTGCGCCGCGGCCTGGTGCGCGTGCTGCACGAAGGCTCGTTTTCAGACGACCCTACGCGTATGTTCCGTGCCCTGCGTTTTGTGGGGCGTCTGGGCTTTCAGCTGGAAGGCAGCACCTCTGCCCAGCTGCGCGCCAACCTGCCTGCGCTCCGCCATGTGTCAGGCGAGCGTCTATTCAACGAATTGCAATTGATCCTGCAAGAGCCTCAGCGCAGCACGATGCTGATGGGGCTGCAGAGGCGCGGGGTGTTGCGTGCCGTAGAACCCGGCCTGGGCTTCACCGTCAGTATGGCCGCCGAGCTGGATGCTGCTCCGCTGCCCCCCAGATCTTGGGAGTTGCGCACAGACCCAGCAGAACTGGGCTGGGTGGTGTGGCTGGCACAACTCCCGCAAGAGAGTGTGCGCCGGGTGATCTACCGTTTGCGCTTCCCGCGTGAGCTGGCAGAGGCGGCCACCGCCGCGGCCAGCCTGCGCACACAGGTGCGCGGCTGGCTGGGCCTACCTGCCAGCGTAGTCACGCGTCGCCTCGACCGTGTGCCCTTGCTGGCAGTGTATGCAGCTTCTCTGCTGCAGCACAGCGCCCAGCCGGCCCGGCTGCTGGGGCAATACGCCCGCACATGGCGCACTGTGCAGCCGCACACGGATGGCGAGGCGCTCAAGGCTCACGGGCTCAAGCCCGGCCCGGCCTACAGCCGCATCCTGGGGCTGCTGCGTGATGCCTGGCTGGATGGCGAGATCAAAACCCCTAAGCAGGAGCAGGCTCTGTTGGAGCGCTTGCTGCGTGAGCACGCCTGAGACACACTCCCTGCCGCCGGGCTACGGCGTGCGTCCACTCCAGCCAGACGATGCCCTGGCCTTGGAGTGGGATGGCCAATACATTCACTTCCGTCGCTTATATGTGTTGGCTTTTGAGCGCGCCGCTGCTGGCCGTGCCTGCTTGTGGGGTGTAGTGAGCCCACAGGGGGAACTGGTGGGCCAGGTGTTTGTGCTGCTCGAGGCTGAGCACGACCCGATGACCGCAGATGGCAGCGAGCGGGCCTTTATTCACTCTTTTCGTGTGCGGCCAGAGCACCGCAATCTGGGCTTGGGCCGTTCCTTGCTCAACCACGCTGAGCAGGATCTGCGCGTACGTGGCTTTCAATGGGTCACGCTCAACGTGGCGGAAGACAATCCCCGCGCCATGCGCTTGTACGAGCGTATGGGTTACCGCCCGCTGGAACCCATTTCCGGTCGTTGGAGTTTTATCGATCACGAGGGCAATCAGCGCCAACTGCATGAGCCGGGTTGGCGCATGGGAAAAAATCTGGGCTAGTCTTTATAGCCCGCCCTTTTTCAGGCTTCTCTTATCTCTGGACGCTTGCCATTTCGAATTCAGAATGCTAGAATATTCAAGCTTCGTAACCGCATAGTAGTGGCAACGGAAGTGGGCACCCCCCACTTTTTTGCTTATGTAGTATTGGTCGTATTTTTAGGAGTAGGGATGAAGAAAGAATTCTCTTTAGCATTCAATGAGGTGCTGGACGACAAGCAGCTCCCGCGCGATGTGATCATCGGCGCGTTGGAGGCTGCCTTGGTTTCCGCCTACCGCAAAACGGTGAATGCTTCCACCGCGCAGCAGATCGAGGCGCGCATCAATGAAACCACTGGCGAGATGCAGATCTACGCTGAAAAAGAAGTCGTAGAAGAGGTGCAGGATCAGCGCACCGAAGTAACGCTGGAGGATGCTCGCAAGGAGAATCCGGAAGCGCAGTTGGATGACCTGGTGCTGGTCGAAAGCACGCCTGAAGATTTCGGGCGCGTGGCTGCCCAAGCCGCTCGTCAAATGATCCAGCAGCGCATCCGTGAAGCCGAGCGTTCCGCGCAGAAGGATCACTTCTCCACCCTTGAGGGCGAGATCGTCAACGGTGTGGTGCAAGCCGCCAACCCGCACATGATCACCATCGGGCTCGATCGCAAGGCCGAAGGCAAGATGCCGCGCAGCCAGCAGATCCCTGGCGAGCGTTTCCGCGTGCATGATCGTGTGCGTGCCCTGCTGCTGGAAGTCAAAGACACCACCCGCGGGCCAGAGATCATCCTGACGCGTGCGCACAAAGACTTCTTGCGCCGCTTGCTTGAGGATGAAGTGCCTGAGATCTATCAGGGATTGGTGGAAATTCGCTCTATCGCCCGCGAGCCCGGCTACCGCTCCAAAGTAGCCGTCTCGGCGCTGCAAGCCGGCATTGACCCAGTAGGCGCCTGTGTGGGTATGCGCGGTGTGCGCATCCAGGCCATCGTGCGCGAGCTGCATGATGAAAAGATCGACGTTATTGAGTGGAACTCTGACCCGTCGCAGTTCATCGCCAAGGCGCTCAGCCCGGCGCGTGTAACCGGCGTGTATCTTGAAGAAGCCAGTGGTGGCAGCAAGACCGCCACGGTGGTGGTTCCCGAAGACCAGCTCAGCCTGGCCATTGGCCGTGACGGGCAGAATGCCCGCCTAGCCGCCAAGCTGACCGCCTGGCGCATTGACATCAAGAGCCTGCCGGAAGCCGCCGCAGACGCCCTGGGCAAAGCCCAGGCGGATGCCACCTTCCTGGAGCAGAACCCTGAATGGGGCGAGCAGTTGCCCCTGGTGGAAGTGGCCCTGGCCAAGAAGGCCGAAGGCCGCCCGCTTACGCCTGAGGAGTACAGCCTGCTGGGCCGCTTTGTGGACCGCATTGAGCGCGGCGCACAGAGCGAGCGTGAGGCCATTCTGGATGCGGAGCGCGAGAAGCGCGCCGCAGTGGAAGCCGCCCTGCCGCAGAGCGCCTTTGATATTCCGCTGGATGATCTGGAACTGGCGCCCAGCCTGGCCATCAAGCTCAGTGGTGAAGGGTATTCCACCATCGGTGAGCTGATGACCCAGCTCACGCTGGACAGCGATGTAGTGCTGGCGCTGCCGGGTATCGGCCCTGAAACCCTCAAGGCCATTCAGGCAGCCATCGATGCGTTTGATTTCCCTGTCACTGAGGCGGCTCCGGTCGTAGAAGCTGAGCCTGAGCCCGAGGCACCGGAGTCTGTGGTTGAGGCGCCCGTGGCGCTTGAGCCTACCCCGGTGGCAACCGAGGAGCAAGAGGAGCCGGTACAGCTCTCGCAGGAAGATGAAGATTTGTTGGCGGCAATGCAGGCAGACCGTCCGGCGGCTGGCCAGTCCATCGAAGACATCTTCGCCAAGACCACGGCCAAGCTGGCCAGCGACAAGGCCAGCACCAGCCCGGCTGCGGATGAAAAGAAGAAGCGCAAGAAAAAGAAATTCCGCGAGCTGGATTACGATCCGGATACCGATACCACTATTCCGCGCATGCGCGAGGAGTGGGAAGAAGACTAGTTTCGCACAAGGGACACACACATGGCCAAGCCCAAGAAGCCATCTTCTGGGCGTCCCCGGCATGTGCCCCAGCGCACCTGTGTAGCCTGCCGAGAAACTGAGGCCAAGGCCGGGCTGGTGCGTCTGGTGCGCACCCCGGAAGGTGTGTTTGTAGACACCTCTGGGAAGCAGCCCGGGCGCGGCGCCTATTTGCATGCACAACGCAGTTGCTGGGAACGTGGCGTGCGCCACAGCCTGGCCGCCGCGCTGCGCACCAGCCTAGGCGAAGCCGATGTGCAGCGCTTGATGACATTCTTTGATGCGCTGCCCAAGCAAGACGCGTGATCGCCTGCGCAGTAGCGCGCAGTCAGCCGCATAAGCAAGTTGGTAGAATGTGCCGTGGGGGAAGCATTCTTATGGATTGAAGGAGAAGTTGCCATGGCAGAAAATGTGAAAGACACCCAGACCAAGTCCATCGAGCTCCCCGCCAACCTCACGGTACGTGAGTTGGCCGAAGCCATTGAGGCCAGCCCGATCCAGATCATCAAGACCCTCATGTCCAATGGGGTGATGGCCAATATCAACCAGCAGATCGATTTTGATACGGCTGCCGTGGTGGCCGCCGAGATGGGCTACGAAGCCAACTTGCTCAAGGTGGATGAACTGGAGAGCAAGCCAGTGGGCGAGGTGCCTTTGTGGCGCCAGCTCATCGCTACGGAAGACAAAGACGCCCTCAAACCGCGTGCGCCAGTGGTCACCATCCTGGGTCACGTGGACCACGGCAAGACCACGCTGCTAGATGCCATTCGCCAGACCTCCATCGTGAGCGAAGAGGCCGGTGGCATCACGCAGCACATTGGCGCCTACCAGGCTACCCACAAGGACCGCCTGATCACCTTCCTGGACACGCCGGGCCATGCCGCTTTCACGGCCATGCGTTCGCGCGGCGCCCAGGGCGCCGATGTGGTGATCCTGGTCGTGGCTGCCGATGACGGCGTGATGCCGCAGACCAAAGAGGCGCTGGCGCATGCCCGTGCCGCGCGTGTGCCCATTGTGGTGGCACTCACCAAGGTCGACCGCCCCAACGCCAACCAGGAGCTGGTCAAGAAGCAGCTGTCTGATAACGGCCTGATCCCGGATGAGTGGGAGGGTGACACCATTGTGGTGCCCGTCTCGGCCAAGCAAAAGATCGGCTTGGAGGATCTACTCGAGGCGATCCTGCTGGTGGCAGACAATACTGAGATCCTGGCCAACCCCAACGGGCAGGTCATTGGCACCGTCATCGAAGGTGAGCGTGATCCGGCCCGCGGTGTGATCGCTACGCTGCTGGTGCAGAACGGCACGCTAAAGATGAGCGACACCGTGGTGGTGGGCACAACCTATGGCCGCCTGCGTGCCATGTTTGACTTTGCCGGTAAGAAGATCGAGAGCGCTGGCCCCTCTACGCCTGTCTCTGTGATGGGCCTGAATGATGTGCCTGTGGCGGGTGAGCCTTTCCGTGTAGTGGAAAACGAGCGTGAAGCGCGCGTCTTGGTGGCCGAGCGTGTTGAGAAAGAGAAGGCGGAGAAATCCAGCTCTGCTGGCCCGCTGACCCTGGAGAGCATGTTCGAAGCCTTCCAGGCCGGCCATGTGCGTGAATTGCGCCTGATCGTGAAGGCAGATGTGCAGGGCTCACTCGAGCCGATTGTCTCTTCTTTGGAAGAGATGAAATCCACCGACAAAGAAGGCGAGATCGGCGTGCATGTGCTGCACACCGGCACGGGCAACATCAGCGAGAGTGACATCCAGCTGGCGGCTGCCTCCAAAGCGATCGTGATGGGTTTCAACGTTGTGGCCGATGGCCCTGCCCAACGCGAGGCTGAAAAAGAAGGCGTCTCCGTGCGCTTGTACGACATCATTTACCGCATGACCGAAGACGTTGAGAAGGCCCTCAAGGGTATGCTCAAGCCAGAGCTCAAGGAGCGCGTCATCGGCAAGGCGGAGGTGCTGCAGGTCTTCAAGATCAGCCGTTACGGCAAGATCGCTGGTTGCCGCGTCACCGAAGGTGAGTTGCGCCGTGGCGCTTTCCTGCGGGTCTTCCGCGGCGGCACGCTTGTGCATGAGGGCGAGTTGAGCTCGCTCAAGCACGAGAAAGATGATGTCAAAGAAGTCAAGACGGGCTTCGAGTGTGGCATCAACCTCAAAGATTTCGATGATTTCAAGGAAAAAGACGTCATCGAATGTTATGTTCGCGAGTTGGTGGCTGCCCAGTAAGGGTGCCGCCAGTACACACAGGTAGGCGGGAATGGTTTCTCTCTCACGTGCCGGGCGGATCGGTAAACGCATGCGCGAGCTGCTTTCTGAGATGCTCTTGTTCCGCGTCACAGACCCGCGCTTGCAGGGTGTGTTTGTCACCGATGTCAATGTAGACCGCGAGCTTTCGCTGGCCAGCGTCTTCGTCTCCGCGCTCGAAGGCGTTGCGCGCGAGAAGGAGATCCTGGCTGGCTTGAAACACGCTAGCGGCTTCCTGCGTAGCGAGCTGGCTCGCGAGATGGACCTGCGCACCTTCCCGCGCCTGCGCTTTGTGTGGGACCCCACGCCGGAGCGCGCCGAGCGCATTGAGCAGATCATCTCTGATCTCAATCAGCCCAAAACTGACCCGCAGCCGGGTAGCGCGCAAGGTACTACCCCGGACGAATCCAGCAGTGAATAGCCAATTACTCCAGCAAGTTGCGGCCCGCCTGCGCGCCGCGCAGCGCGTGCTGGTCACCTCACATGTGCGCCCGGATGGCGACGCCATCTCTTCGGTACTGGCCTTGGGGCTGGCGCTGCAAGCACAGGGCAAAGACGTGCAGATGGTGCTGGCAGATGGCGCACCGCAGGACTTCAGCCATTTGCAGGGGTGGGGCCAGGTGCTGCGCGCCGGCCAGGCGCCGGTAGACCTGGTGGTGACGGTAGACGCCGCCACCCAGGAGCGCTGTGGGGAAGTGCTGCGTCACTTCCCGCAGGTGCATATCAATATCGACCATCACATCAGCAACACCAATTACGCTGAGCTCAACCTGGTAGACCCTTCGGCGGTGGCCACCTGTGCGCTGCTGGCCGAGCAATTCCCGGCACTGGGGCTCGAATTTTCGCCCGCCGTGATCGATGCGCTGCTTACCGGCATCCTCACTGACACCATGGGCTTCCGCACCTCGAACATGAACCCCAAGGCCATGCGCCTTGCCGCAGACCTGGTAGAGATGGGGGCAGACCTGCCTGCTTTGTATGAGCGTGCCCTGCTGCGCCGCTCCTTCCAGGCGATGCGCTACTGGGGCGCGGGCCTCACCAGCCTGCAGCAGGAGCCTGGCCTGGTGTGGGGCAGCCTGTCGCTGGCGGATCGCAAGGCAGTCGGCTACCCCGGCAACGATGACGCTGAGCTGGTCAATAATATTTCGATGATCGAAGGCGCCAACATTACGGTGCTTTTTGTTGAGCAGGCCGACAACCATGTCAAAGTGAGTTGGCGCAGTCAGGGCGGCAAAGATGTCTCCCGTATTGCGGCCCTCTTCGGCGGCGGCGGCCACGTCGCAGCAGCCGGCGCGGTAGTGAACGGCAGCCTGGCCGAAGCCCAGGCACAGGTGCTGGCCGCCACGCGGGCGGCGCTGGCAGAATAAGTGGTTTGTGTGAATTTGGGCCGAAAGACCCATAGTTAATTTGCGTCTAAGGCGTTAGAAAGAACACAGAAAGGAAATCATCGTTTTCACATGCACGGCTATCACTCAGACTCTGGGGATAGGGGAACCATGAATCAAGATGTAAACAACCTTGTATCAGGTGTACTGGTCGTTGACAAACCGGTAGGGCTCACCTCGCATGATGTGGTGCAGATCATCCGCCGCGGCACCGGCATCCGCCGGGCCGGTCACACGGGCACGTTGGATCCGCGCGCCTCAGGCGTGCTGGTCGTGCTCATCGGCCCGGCCGTACGCCTGAGCGAGTTCGTGTCCGCAGAAGACAAGCGCTACCAGGCGACTATTCGCCTGGGCAGTTCCACAGACACCTACGATGCAGAAGGCACGCCTAGCGGCCCCGAAGTACCGGTACATGTGGAGAAAGAGCAGTTTACTGAACTGCTCACCCATTTTGTGGGCGAGATCGAGCAAAAACCGCCCGCCTACTCTGCGATCAAAGTGCAAGGCCAGCGCGCCTACAACATGGCGCGCCGTGGCGAAGAAGTAGACTTGGCGCCGCGCATCATCAACGTGCACAGCCTGGAGCTGCTGGAATGGGCGCTGCCCGAAGCGGTGGTGGATGTGCATTGCTCCTCGGGCACCTATGTGCGCTCCCTGGCGCATGACATTGGTGAGGAGCTGGGCGTCGGCGGCCACCTGGTCGGTCTACGCCGTACGCGCAGCGGCCGCTTCACCCTGCGCGATGCTGTCTCCCTGCGCCGCCTGCGCGAAGCCTTCGAGCAGGGCACCTGGGCACAGTTCCTGATCCCGGCCGCCGAAGCTTTAGCGGATTGGCCCGCGGTGGAGTTGGACGAGGCTGCCTTGCACAAGATCACCAACGGTATCCGCATCCCGGCGCCAGAAGGCGCCAGCGGGCTGGCGCGTGCCGTCAGCCAGCAGGGTGAGTTGGTGGCCGTGGTCGAAGTGAAAGATGGGGAATGGCAACCCCGTAAAGTCTTCCTGGCCTCTTAGCCTTATGCAGCAGTTCACCTCCCTGCAATCTGCCAGTGCGCACAACGCCTGGCTGACCATCGGCTCGTTTGACGGTTTGCATGCAGGGCACCAACAGATCATCAAAGAGATCACCGCCGGGGCGCACGCACAGGGCGCACCGGCTGTTGTACTGACCTTTGAGCCGCACCCCGCAGAAGTTTTGCGGGGGCCGCTCAAAGGTTTTTATTTACTGGACCCCGAAGACAAGCTGGAGATCTTCGCCAGCCTTGGGGTGGATATCCTCATCGCCCATCCTTTTGATGACAACTTACGCAACACTACCGCGGAAGCATTTGTCCAGTGGGTACATGAGCGTTTGAACGTTCAGCAGCTCTGGGTGGGGCACGACTTTGCCCTGGGGCGAGACCGCCAGGGAAACTTTGACGCCCTGCGCCGCTTCGGGGCGCAGATGGGTTTCTCGGTGCACCAGGTGATGCCGGTGCGTGTGGATGGCCAGGTAGTGTCTTCCACCTCCATACGCAACGCCCTGGCTGAAGGCGATGTAAGCGTCGCTGAGCGCCTGCTAGGGCGCCGCTATGCCCTTACTGGCTCGGTGGTGAGCGGGGCACAGCGCGGTCGCACGATCGGCATCCCCACCGCCAATGTGCAGGTACCGGAGCGCCGCCTGGTACCGGCTAGCGGGGTGTATGTCACCTGGGCCGAGCTGGCGGGTGTGCGCTATCCGAGCGTGACCAACATCGGCGTGCGGCCTACCTTTGAAGATGGCGCCCCCGCACCGGTTGTAGAGACCCACATCTTGGATTATTCTGGAGGGGAGTTTTACGGCCAACCCCTCAGGCTGGAGTTTGTCTCCCGCTTGCGTGGCGAGCAGAAGTTTGCCGGGGTAGACGAGTTGGTGCGGCAAATTTATTTGGATATCGAGCAAGCCAGAGCGACCCTGACCTGATGCAAACCTACCTGGACCTGATGCAGCGCGTGCTGGAGAGCGGCGTGGAAAAACACGACCGCACGGGTACCGGCACGCGTTCGCTGTTTGGCCACCAGATGCGCTTTGACCTGCAGCAGGGTTTCCCGCTGCTCACCACCAAAAAACTGCACACCAAGTCCATCATCCATGAGCTGCTGTGGTTCCTGCAGGGTGGCACGAACACCGCCTACCTGAAGGAGAACGGCGTGCGCATTTGGGACGAGTGGGCCGATGCCAACGGTGACCTCGGCCCGGTGTACGGCGCCCAGTGGCGCAGCTGGCCCGCGCCCGACGGGCAGGCGGTGGACCAGATCAGTTGGGTGGTCTCCGAGATCAAGCGCAACCCCGATTCGCGCCGCCTCATCGTGAGCGCTTGGAACGTGGCCGAGTTGCCCAATATGGCCTTGCCGCCCTGTCACCTGCTTTTCCAGTTCTATGTGGCGGCTGGCAAACTCTCCTGCCAGCTCTACCAGCGCTCGGCGGACATCTTTCTTGGCCTACCGTTCAATATTGCTTCGTACTCCCTGCTCACGCTGATGATGGCGCAAGTCTGTGGCCTGCAGCCAGGCGACTTTGTCATCTCGCTGGGTGACTGTCACCTGTACAGCAATCACTTCGAGCAGGCGCGCCTGCAGCTCTCACGCCAACCGCTGCCGCTGCCGCGCATGCAGCTCAACCCGGCCGTGACCGACATCTTCGCCTTCACCTATGCTGACTTCACCCTGCTCGATTATGAAGCCCATCCCCACATCAAGGCTGCGGTGGCGGTGTGATCATTTCCCTGATCGCTGCCGTGGATGAGCACGGGGGTATTGGCCGCAACGGCCGCATGCCCTGGCGCCTCAGCGACGACCTCAAGCACTTCCGCGCCCTCACGCTGGGCCACCATGTGCTCATGGGCCGCAAGACCTATGCCACGGTGGCGGGCAAGCTGCCCGGCCGCAAGCTTCTGGTGCTCTCGCACAACCCAGCCTTCCGTGCCGATGATGCTCTCGTGTTGCCCACCTTTGAGGCGGCGCTGGCAGAAGCCCAGGCGGCCGGTGAGGACGAATTGTTCGTCATTGGCGGCGCCGAAGTGTTTGCGCGCGCTCTGCCGTTGGCGCAGCGCTTTTATCTCACACGCGTCAAAACTATTGCGGGCTGTGACGTCTTCTTCCCGGAATTTGATATCCATCAGTGGAAGTTGCTCAGTGAGCAAGACTTTGCCGCTGGCGATAAGAATGACCATGACTTTAGTATCTTGAAATTAGAAAAACAAGTCGCTTAGTCTATTGGTCTGGTAGTCAACCCAACAGACCAATAGACCAAGCGACCAGCCCCAATAACCACTATCGAATACCAGAACTGGCCGTCTACTTGCAGCCTGGCACCCTGCTACTTCGCCAGCTTGCGGCTCTCTTCCACATACGCCAGGCTTTGGTGGCGGAAGTAAGTGTTATACAACGTAGCGTAGTGGCCGCCCTGCGCCAGCAAGCCGTCGTGGTCGCCCTCTTCGATGATGCGCCCCTCGCGCAGTACGATGATGCGGTCAGCCGCCTTGACGGTGGACAGGCGGTGGGCGATGAGGATGCTGGTGCTTTTCCTCAGGATCATGTCCAGCGCCTGCTGGATCTGCCACTCAGTAAAGGGGTCGATGCTGGCCGTGGCTTCATCGAGCACAAAGATGGCCGGTTTCTGCACCAGCACGCGCAGCAGGGATACCAGCTGGCGCTGGCCCATCGAGAGCCGCCCACCGCGCTCGCCCACTTCGGTCTTTAGGCCGTCTGGCAGCGTTTCCAGCCACTCGCCTTTGCCGATCTTGCGCGCCAACTGCAGGATCTCAGGATCCTTCACCCCGGCGGCGGCGTAGCGGATGTTCTCGGCTACCGTACCGTCAAACAAGAACGGCACTTGCGAGACGATGCCCAGCTGGCGGCGGTACTCGGTCAGGTCCAGGCTGCGGATGTCTTCGCCGTCGATCAGCAGTTGGCCGCCCTGGAACTCGTAGAAGCGGTTGACCAGCTTGGCGATCGAGGTCTTGCCTGCACCGGTGTGCCCCACCAGCGCCACAGTCTCGCCCGGTTTGATGTGCAGGCTGAAGTCACGCAAGATCGGCTCGCCGGGAACGTAGCTGAAGTTGACCTGCTCAAAGCGAATGTCGCCCTTCAGACGCGGCATGCGCTGCTTGCCGGTTTGCACGACGCGCGGCTCGGCGTCGATCAACGCAAACGAGCGCTCGGCCGCCGCCAGGCCAGACTGCAGCTGCGTCCAGAAGGCGGACAGGTTGAGCACTGGGAACCAGAAGCGGTCCAGACCTTGCAGGAACAAGTACCACGCGCCAGCAGTGATGACGCTGGCAGCCACGTTCATGCCGCCCACGTACAGCAGCAGGGCGGTACCCAGCGCCGCCATAGCGTTGAGCGCCGGGAAGACCATGCTGAGCACAAAGCCGCGGCGCAGATTCACATCGAAGGAGCTTTGATTGCCCTGGTCGAACTCTTTGAAGATCGCTTCTTCCTGGCGGAAGTTCTTGGCCACCGCAATGCCGCTGATCGTCTCCTTGATGACCGAGTTGACGTTGCCCATGGCGCGCATGCCGGTGCGCGTGGTGCGCCGGGCAGCTTCACGGAACAGGGTAGCCATCCAGTACACCAGCGGCAGCATGCCGAACAGGTACAGTGACAGACGCCAGTTGATGGCGATCAGCGCCACGCCCACGATGAGGGCCTGGCCGAATTGCGAGATGAGATCGGTAATGAGCACGATCATGTCGCCGTACTCACGCGTGTCTGAGGTAATGCGCGAGACCACTTTACCGGAGGGGTTCTCGTCATAGAACGAGAGATCGTGCGACATGGCGGCCTTGAAGCCATCCAGCCGGATGGTGAGAATGACCTCGCCGATGGTGCGCGCCGTCAGGCGGCGGCGCCACCAGTTGGCCGCCCAACTCAGAAAACCGGAGAGGAAGACTACACCCACGACCAGCCAGATGTCCCTGGGGGCGATCTGTGTCCCCAGCTCATCCAGGGCGCGTGCCAGCAGCAGCGGCACGGCGGCGGCGGTGATGGCGGTCACCAGCGCCAGCACGCCGATGGCCCATAGCTTGCCCATGTGCGCGTCGAAGTAGTGCGCCATGCGGCGCAGCAACTGCTTGTCAGAATATTGGCGGTCGTATTGTTCCGCGTCGAGACCAGAGAAAAAACCCATAGCTGCTTACTCGCTAAAAATTCGTTTGTAGGCCGGCGATGTCTTGAGCAATTCTTCATGACTGCCGGAGGCCACCACCTTGCCACTGCGCAGCACCACGATCAGGTCTGCCCAGCGGATCTGCGAGAGGCGGTGTGTGATGATCAGCGTGGTGCGGCCCTTGGTGGCCGCGTAGATGGCACGCTGGATCTTGTCTTCTGTAGCGCTGTCGATGGCGCTGGTGGAATCGTCTAGGATGAGGATGCGCGGATCGGTCAGGAAGGCACGCGCCAGCGCCAGGCGCTGGCGTTGCCCGCCGGAGAGGGTCACGCCGCGCTCGCCCACAATGGTGTCGTAGCCATTGGTGAACTCCATGATGAAGTCGTGCGCCTGCGCCTGCTTGGCGGCTTCTTCAACCTGGGCACGCGTCGCCCCCGGCAAACCGAAGGCGATGTTCTCGGCCACGGTGCGGGAGAACAGGAAGATGTCCTGCTCGATGATCGAGATCTGGCGGCGCAGCGCCTCCAGATTCCAATCGCGCACATCCACGCCGTCCACGCTGACCGTGCCACGGGTGACATCATAGGTGCGGTTGACCAGCTTGGCCAACGTGGTCTTGCCTGTGCCCGTTTGCCCCACGATGGCCACGGTGAGACCCGGCTTGACGCTGAAACTTACCTTGCTTAGTGCAGGCTCGTGCCCCTCGTAAGCAAAAGTGACATCTTTGAATTCAATGCCGCCCTTCATAGGCTTGCTGTAGCCCTCGGCATTTTGGTCTAGGTCGGTCTCGTTGTTCAGTAGGTCCAGAATGCGCCGGGCGCTAGCCACACCCAGCGAGACCTGCGAATAGGCGAACAGCGAGGTGAATACTGGAAAGCCGAACAGCGCCAACAGACCGAAGTAAGCGATCACATCGCCCAGCGTGATCAGGCCGGCTTGCATCAGCACCAGCGAGTGCCACAGGCCAGCGGCCTGGGCGATCGCCATCAGCAGCATCGGCAGGAAGCGCGCCTCAATGTAGCCCTGGTGAATGTAGGCGTCCCGGAAGCGGCGCGCATTGCGGCGGAAGAGATTGACCTCCAGCTTTTCCTGCCCCATTCCCTTGACGGTCTCGATGCCATCCAGCGATTCAGACAAGCGCGAGTTCAGCGTGCCGAAGGCATTGCGCTGCTTGGCGGTTACTGGATTGAGCTCCTTGAGGTATTGCCAGATGGCGATGAAGTACACCAGCGTGAATGCGGTGGGGATGATTGCCAGCGCCGGGTGAATGTCAAAGCCGGTCACGATGGGCGTGACCAGGAAGAAGGCCGCACCGATCACCAGGTTGAGCCCGGGGTTGAACATCAGATTGATCTCGCGCACATCATTGGTGGCGCGCGCCATCGTGTCACCCACCGACTGCAGGCTGTGGAAGGTCATGCTCTTGCCCAGTAAATTCGTGTACAGCTCTTCGCGGATGTTGCGCTCGAAGAGCTGCCCAAGCCATTCGGCGGCAAAGTTGCGGGCAAACTGCAAGACCGAGCGGATGATCTGGCTAATGATGATGGTCCACACAAAACCCATCAGCAACTGGGTCTGGGGCGGGTTGGCCATGATGGCTTCAAACGCCTTGCCGATCTCGATGGGCACGTAGGCGGCCAGGGCGCCGTTGGTGATGGCGCCGCCCAGCAGCATGAAGCCCAAGGCCCAGTGGGGTTTGAAGTGCGACCACAACCAGCGGCCGGGGCCGCTGCGGTTGGTGGCATAACGTTCTGGTAATGTAAATTCAGCCGCGTGGGGGGCGGTTAGAGGTGTTGTGCTCATTCGGTCCTGTGGGTTGGTGAATGTTAGTGTGGCGTGCGAGAGCCAACTGAGAATGTTAGGATACCACACCCGCTTTTTAATGCAAAAAATGCCCGTCATTTGACGGGCATTTTTTGCATTGGCTTGCAAATAGGCTATCTAAGCCCCATTTTTTGCATCACTTCGTCAAAGGTGGCTTCCACTAGCGGGCGGGCCTTCTCGGTGCCCTCGTTCAGGATCTTCACGACCTTGGCCGGGTCTTTCAGGAATTCAGTGCGGCGCTCACGAATGGGGCGTAGGTAGGTGTTCAGCGCCGCGGCCAGGCTCTTCTTGACCTCCACATCGCCCACTTTGCCCTCGCGGTAGCGCGCCTTGAAGTCTTCCACCTCGTCCTTGTCTGGGTTGAACACATCGTGGTACTCGAACACCGGGTTGCCCTCCACGGTGCCGGGGTCTGTGGCCCGCAAGCGCGTAGGGTCGGTGTACATGCTCATCACCTTCTTGGTGGTCTCCTCTTCGCTTTCGATGAAGCGGATGGCATTGTTGTACGAGCTGTGCATCGTGCGGTTGTCCACACCTGGCAGGCGCGCCGTCTTGGTCAGCAGCCCATCCGGCTCGGGGAAGGTTTCGCCGTACAGCGTATTGAAACGGCGGGCGATCTCACGCGTCAGCTCGATGTGCGGCAGCTGGTCCTCGCCCACCGGCACCAGGTTGGCTTTGTAGACCAAGATGTCGGCGCTTTGCAGCACCGGGTAAGCCAACAGGCCCAGCGAAGGGTTGAGGCCCAGGTTCTGGATCTGGTCCTTGTAGGTGGGCACACGCTCCAGCCGCGCCACTGTGGTCATCATGCCGAACAGCTGTGAGAGCTGGGCGTGCTGTGCCAACGCCGACTGGCGCACCAACGTAGCCTTGGCTGGGTCAATGCCCGCCGCCAGCCAGTCAGCCACCACGTTGACAATGTTCTCCTGGATACGCTCAGGGTGCTCGTAGTCGGTGGTGAGCACGTGCAGATCAGCGATGAGGAAGTAGCACTCATAGTCATCCTGCATCTTGGCCCACTGCTCCAGCGTGCCCACCAAGTGGCCGATGTGGCGCGGCCCGGTGGGGCGGTGACCGGTCAGGATGCGTCCTTTGGTCTTTGTTGCGTTCATTCTCATACTCCTTAGTCCACCTTGCGAAGGGTGACTGCAAAACAGCCTCACGGGCAAGATCACCCTTCGCAAGGTTGCATAACAAACAAAAAGCGCTCGTCCTCAGAGCAAAAACCTTTTGCTCTGAGGACGAGCGCTAGCCCGCGGTGCCACCTCAGTTGCGTGCGCCATTGGCGCACGCCGCTTTTTAGATCTGTTTGAAAGTTGCGCAGCAACTTCCGCGTTGCGTTAGCAACGCACGGTTCCATATTCGGCTCTGGCGTATGGGCTGGTTCTCAGCGCTCCAGCTTTCTGTGCCATTGGTTCAGAGCTTACTTTATCCGCGTGTTGTTATTTTACACGAGCTTGAAGTACTTCGTTGGACCTGATGCTACAATCGCCCCGTGGATACCTCGAAGATCACCAACCCATCTATCCGCGCCGCCTTTGCCGCTCTGCAGGCCGGCGATAAGGCCGCCTGGTTCGCCCAGTTCACCGCCGATGCCGAACTGATCGATGACGGCCAGCCGCTGGATTTCAAAGCCTTCTTTGAGAAGGCTATTGGCAGCGAAAAATTCGTCAGCATTGACGAGGTCGCCCAAGACGGCACCGAGGTCATCGGCACCATCGAAACCGAGCAATGGGGCAGCTTCAAAGCTTACTTCAGGTTCCATCCGAACACAGAAGGCAAACTTAGCAAGCTGGAAATCGGTAACGCAGCCAACAGAAGCTAAACAAAGAGCGACCCATTCGGGGTCGCTCTTTTGGTTACATCGTCTCGCCTTCGTCGTCGGCCTGTGCCATCTGCTGCTTCAGGCGCCCGCGTTCCTCATCGCTTAGATCCCAGTGCGGGCCACCCCAAGGCCCACGCTTGCCCTTGCGGCGACGGCGGCCACGGCCGCCTGGCCCGCCGATGCCGCCGAACAGGATGCGGCTCAGCGCCAGCAGGCCCAGCCCTTGCCAGAAGGTGATCAGCGGCCAGCCGAACAGCTCGGGCAGCAGCCAGTTCCATAAGCCGCGCACCACAAAGCCGCCCACGATCACGAACAGCACCAACCCGATCATCACCATGATCCCGATGCGGATGCCGCGGGCAATATTGAATTGAGTACGTTGTTCCATGTTTTAGTCCTTTCCAAAATCACTATTCAGATGGGCCAAACGCTTGCGTAAATACAGCACGGCGTAGCGTTTGCGAGAAAGCAAAGTGTTGAGGCTGATGCCAGTTTCGGCGGCCATCTCATTGAAAGAGCGGCCTTCGACTTCGTGTGCCAGGAAGACAGCCCGCTGCTCGGCGGGCAGCTCGCTCAGCGCGGCTTCTAGCTCCGCCAGCGCTGTCTTGCGCGCATAGGCTGCCTCGGGGCTATCTTCTGCCGCCGGCAAAATCTCAGCCAGCAGCAGCCCCTCGTCATCTTCGTCGGCGTCCAGTTCGCTGAAGCCGCCCGTAGGCTGCTTGCGGAACAGGTCGATGATGCGGTTGCGCGCCACCTGGTACAGCCAGCCGCGCAAGTGCTCGATCGGCACCAGTAGCTGGTTGGCGCGTGCCAACTCATAGAAGACATCCTGCAGAATATCCTCAGCGTCCAGCACATCCGGTACACGTGCACGGATAAAGCTGCGCAGCCGTGGCTCGTGCTGCTCTATTGTTTCGGAGATACGCTCGTTGCCAGCCATCTGGGTAGCCGTCAGGCTAATTCCTTCGCTCATCTTACATGTGAAGACGGTCGAGAGGCGAGAATATTGTATGGAATGCCCCACCGCGAGCGGTGGGGGAGGAAAGTGGAGTTGTTTTCCTTCCCTAGGGAAGGGGAGCGGGAATTTTTGAATCGTGTCGCCCTGAGCGGGGCGAAGGGCAATCGTAGAGTTGGCAAAAAAAGGTACCACGCGGACGGTAAGCGGTTGGTTACTTTTCGCTGTCTTCCCAATCAACAGCATCCAGACTGCTGAAGGCAGTCAACTCCTCATCAGTCTGGTATGCCACCTGCGATTCGCTTGCCGCCCGCTTCAGGCTTGCATTCATTTTCTCGTCCGCCATCATGCTGAAATGATACACAAACATCTTCTGCCACAAGGTGGTGCAGTACAATCGTTCTACTTATGGACCTGTTCGACCACGCCCTGAAGGAGCGTCTGGCCACCGAGAGCCCGCTGGCCGCCCGTATGCGCCCGCGCAACCTGGACGAGTACATCGGCCAGGACGACATCGTGGGCGAAGGCCGCCTGCTGCGCCGCGCCATCGAGGCAGACCGGCTGTTTTCGTCCATCCTGCTGTGGGGGCCGCCGGGTTCGGGCAAGACCACCTTGGCGATGGTGATCGCCAACCACACCCAGTCGTACTTCGTGACGCTCTCGGCGGTGATGACCGGCAAGGCCGATCTGATCGCGGTGATCGAGGAAGCCCGCGAGCGCCGCCGCCTGCACAACCTGCGCACTATCTTGTTTGTTGATGAAGTGCACCGTTGGAATAAGGCCCAGCAGGATGCCTTGCTGCCACACGTGGAGAACGGCACCATCACGCTGATCGGCGCCACGACCGAAAACCCGTATTTCGAGGTCAATGGCGCGTTAGTCTCCCGCTCACGCGTATTCCAGCTGCGCCCGCTCTCCGACGAGGATGTGCGCCGCGTGCTGGAGCAGGCGCTGCAGGACCCCGAGCGCGGCTACGGTGGCCGCACGATCAAGTTTGATGAGGAGGCTGCCCAGCATCTCATCCATGTGGCTGGCGGCGATGCGCGCAATGCGCTTAACGCCCTGGAGCTGGCAGTCGAGTCGACTCCGCCGCAGGACGGTGAGGTGCACGTCACCCTGGCCGTGGCGCAAGAATCCATCCAGCGCCGCGCCGTGCTATACGACAAAGACGGCGATGCCCACTATGACACCATCTCGGCATTCATTAAGTCTGTGCGCGGCTCTGATCCGGATGCAGCGCTCTATTGGCTGGCCAAGATGCTGTATGCTGGCGAAGACCCACGTTTCATCTTCCGCCGTTTGCTGATCCTGGCTGGCGAAGATATTGGCATGGGTGACCCTATGGGCATGGTCGTGGCTAACGCCGCGGCGCAAGCCTTCGATTACGTCGGTCTGCCGGAAGGCATCTTTCCGCTGGTGCATGCCGTCGTCTATCTCTCCACCGCACCAAAGTCCAATAGCAGCCTGGGCTACTTCTCGGCCTATGCCAAGATTGAAGCCGACGGTATGGTCGAAGTGCCCGATGCGTTGAAGGATAAGAATCGTGATGGCAAAGCGCTCGGCCACGGCCAGGGCTACGTCTACCCGCACGATGAGCCCGAGCATTTTGCACCGCAGCAATACCTGCCCAGCGGTGTGCTCGGTATGTATTTCTATACGCCCTCTGACCAGGGTTACGAAGCCGAAATCAAAGACCGCCTGGCGCGCTGGCGTGAAGCCCAGCGCAAGGCGCTCGGTATCACGCGCAGCGAAGAAGTGCCGACGCCCAGCAAAGAAACGGCAGATTCGTTGAAGTCTCGTCACAAAGCCGGAGGAAACCACTAGGCTATGCCCACTGTCTTGCTCATCCGCCATGGGGAGAACGAGTATGTGAAGAAGGGGCGTTTAGCCGGGCGTTTGCCCGGTGTACATCTCAATCCACGCGGCAAGGCCCAGGCCCAGGCGCTGGCCGCCGCGCTCAAGAGCGTAAAACTCAATGCCGTATACAGTAGCCCGCTGGAGCGTGCGGTGGAGACGGCGCAGCCGCTGGCCGCTGCCCACAAGCTGCCCGTCGTCAAGCGCAAGGGCTTGCTGGAGAGCGACCTGGGCCAGTGGGAGGGCAAGCTGCTGAAGACCTTGCAGCGCGACAAGCGCTGGTCTACTCTGCAGAACAAGCCATCCTTGTTTCGCTTCCCGGGTGGCGAGGGCATGCTGGAGCAGCAGGCCCGCTTGGTGGCGGAGATCGAGGCGCTGCGCTCCATGCACAAATCCAAGGATGTGCTCGCCTGCGTACTGCACGCCGATCCCATCAAACTCATCATCGCGCACTATGCCGGGATGCCCCTCGATCAGTTCCAGCGTTTGCAGGTCAGTACCGCCTCCGTCAGCACCCTGCTACTGGAGGATGGCCGCAGTATGTTGGAGCGCCTAAATTGGGTGGCGCCCGAAACCTAATCTCCATTCACCGATCCCTCTTTCAGGACTATACTGCCGCGCACCATGTCTAAGACCATTGAACTCCGCCCCGTTGACCATATCACTACCGATGCCATTGGCCCCGCTGGCCAGCGCGTCTTCTATATCCAAGCCTGGAAAGAAGAGCGCATTGTGGCTGCCATCGTTGAAAAAGTGCAGGTGCAGAGCCTGGCTGTTGCCGTTGAGCAATTTTTAGCCGAGCTCAACACCAAACATGTAGACCTACCCAACGCCTCAGCCGATTTTGATGAGGACCACATGCACATCCATCCGCCCGTGGATGCGCTGTTCCGCGCGGCAGAAATTGGCCTGGGCTATGATCCTGAGCAGGATCTGGTGGCGGTGGAGCTGCGCGAGGGGCTGGACGCCGCGGATACCAATGAAGATGACCTCTACATTGCGCGCTTGTGGTGCACGCGCTCACAGATCCGCAGCATGGCGAATTGGGGTATCGAGATCGCCTCGCGCGGCCGACCCACTTGCCCACAATGCGGCGAGCCAATGGACCCCGCAGGCCATTTCTGCGCCCGCAAAAATGGGCATAAACATTGAGCTAGTAAATTAGAATGAGAGTGGCGGGCCTGCACATCGCGTGACACATTCCTGACTACGGCGCTGATCCGGACCGGAATAGCATCACCATAGAGAGGGCGTTATACCAGCATGCAAAAGCACATTCTGTTAGCCCTAAGCCTGCTCTTATCCGCCTGTGCTTCCGCGCCAGCCAGCCCAACCAGCGCGCCGAGCGCTACAGCCAGCCCCGCGGCGGCTCAGGCCAGTTCCACCGCGGAACCCAACCCCACCACCGAACCGACCCCAACAGCTACGCCGCCGCCCTACAGCGGCCCCAACCCGCGCCTGGCCGTATTTGTATGGCCCGAGGGGGAAGAGCCTTTTATTGAGGTTATCGAATTGGGCAGTGAGGAGATCGTGGCGAGCATTCCTGTAGATCACGCGCGCAAGTTTGCCCTGTCTCCTGATGGTCGCAAGTTGTTCTATTACCCTGCGAACGGCCCTGGCGTGATCTATGACCTGGAAAGCGGAGAAAGCCGTTTGCTGGACATGACTGGCTTTCTGCGGGGAAACGATTCTCTCCAGGAGGTGGTGTGGGGCCCGAGCCAGCAACGGCTGAGTTTCATTGTGAACCCCACGAATGGCCCCCTATCCTTGTGGGACTACAGCTTGGAAAATGGCCGCTATACACATATAGATCAAATTGACGGCTTTATGAACTGGTCCAGCAGAGAAGATATTGTGGGCTACGTACGCTACCAGTCTTCGCGGGTTACCTATAACCTGGCCACGGGCCGGGAGACTGTCTGGAATATCCCCAGCTATGAAAGAATCATAGCTTTGCTCACGTATGACGGCTTTGAGCCAGACTACCGTTCCACTTCATGCGTCATATGCTTGGTGCCGGAGCTCGGCACGCAGGTGCGCGACTACGTCTCGTACAACCGCAGCGCAGGCTGGTATGCCTATGAAATTGTCGATTTCGAGACGATGGAGTTGCTTGCGCATGTGGCTACCTTCCTGACGGAAGGTGAGGTGGCACAAGACTACTTCCTGGAAGTGGCGAAACTGGTCCCGCTGTGGGAGCGGGGAGACTATTTGCTTTTTGTGCGAGAGAAGATCGGCCCGCTTTCGGAGGGCATGCAATCCCGCTTGTATTCTGCCTGGAGCCCTTCCGGTGAAATGCCTTTCACGGTAGTGGAAGGCGAAGCGACGAATACGCTGCCAGACGTGTTACCGATGGCCGTCAGCCCGGATGGGAGCAGCTTTGTGGGCTTTCGACTTGTCGGCCCAGTTTCCTATCCTTCGGTGGAAAGCGTGGTGGTGGTGGACCTGGCCACTGCAGAAATACTGTATGAGTATCCGGTAAGTTCCGAGTTCGCATTCTTCTCTCCACCGACCTACCGGGTGACGGGCATGCACTTGGTCTGGCCTACGGAGTGAGCAGCAACGGCTGCTTCGAATAAACCCGTTAACCAAACAAACGACCGGGTGAGCCCCAGTACCACCTTCCTAACCGGCGACTTTCTCCACCAAGTCCCCAGGCCGGAAACTGAAGTAACATCACCATAGAGAGGGCGTTATACCAGCATGCAAAAGCACATTCTGTTAGCCCTAAGCCTGCTCTTATCCGCCTGCGCTGCCGCGCCGGCCAACCAGCCGGATGCCCCCGCCAACCAGCCTAGCGCTACAGCCGCCCAACCCGCAGCAGCCGCCACCGTTGAGGCCGGCCCCACCGCGGAACCCAGCCCCACGACGCCACCGCTGCCCTACAGCGGCCCCAACCCGCGCCTGGCCGTAACTAGATGGGACGAGGATAGGGACGCGCCCATTATCGATGTGTTCGAATTGGGCAGCGAAGAGCTGCTGGCTTCCATTCCCGTAGATGACGCGTGGAGAGTAGCTCTTTCTCCTGACGGCAGCATGCTCTTCAGTTTCTCCAGTGATGGCGCAGGCATTTTGTATGACCTAGATAGCGGCGACAGCCGCGTGGTTGACCTGTCTGGGCTTGTGAGCGCCAACGGTTACCTCTACCAGGTGGCCTGGGCGCCCAGCCAGCAATGGCTGAGCATGAGTGTAAGCCTCGGCAACGGCAACTACTCTTTGTGGTTGTACAGCTTGCAAACGGAGCAATTTACGTATATTGATGAAACGAGCCCGCCGTACTTCGAAGGCTCCCAGAGCGTCAACTGGTCCACCAGAGAAGATGTGCTGAGCTATGTCCGCGCTTGGCGGGCGTCTGGCCCCGCCCCGCGCTTCACCTATGATTACGCCACCGGGCAGCAGACCGCCTGGCCGTATCCAAACACCCAAACGCTATCTGCTTTGATCAAACATAGCGGCCTGACCCCAGAGACATTCAGGTGTGAGATCTGCGTACATCCCGACCTGGGCATGGTGCACGATTTCAGATCCCGCAAAGAAAGCCCTGTGCAATACTATTATCAGCTCTACGATTTCGAAAAAATGGAGTTGCTTGCTCATGTGGCCACTTTCGAGACGGAGCGAGAAGACTGGCGGGAGTACAACGTAGACGTACTGAAGATGTTCCCGCTGTGGGAGCGCGGAGATTATCTGCTTTTCGTACACGAGTTCGTCAGCGGGCCAGGCGGTGATGGCTATGAACATCGCTTTTACTCCGCCTGGAACCCCTCGGGTGAAGTGCCATTTACGGTAGTGGAAGGCGAGCAAGCCTATAAACTGCCGAATGTAATCCCTGTGGCCCTCAGCCCGGATGGGAGCAGTTTTGTGGGCCTTCGACTTGACGACGATGGCGTATGGGGGGGTGCAGTGGTTAGTGCGTTGGTGGTGGATTTGGCCACCGCAGAGGTGCTGTATGAGTTTCTGCTTCCTGGCTACGCGGGTTATTCACCGCCCAACTTAGAGGGTGGCCACCTGGTCTGGCCTACGGAGTGAGCAGCAATGCCATGCTTGCCACCCTCCAAGCCGGCGAATTCACCATCACGGGACAGTTCGCCTGGGGCAGCAACTACACCTTCCTGGTCGAAGTAGCACAGCCAGGCGCCAGCCCGCTGGAGGGTGTCTACAAGCCTGTGCGCGGCGAGCGCCCGCTGTGGGACTTCCCGCCGGAGACCTTAGCGGGCCGCGAGGTGGCCGCTTGGCTGCTGAGCGAAGCATTAGGCTGGAGCTTGGTGCCGCCCACCGTCTTCCGCCAGGACGGGCCGCTTGGCCCCGGCTCGCTCCAGCTATGTATCGAGCATGATCCTGAGCAGCACTACTTCACTTTCGAAGCGGCCACCCGTCAGCAGCTGCGGCCAGCCGCCGTGTTTGATCTGCTGGCCAACAATGCAGACCGCAAGGGAGGCCATATCCTGCTGGGTGAAGACGGCCACCTGTGGCTGATCGATCACGGCATCTGCTTCCATGTGGAGCCCAAGCTGCGCACCGTTATTTGGGATTTCGCCGGGGAGCCCATCCCGCCTGATTTGTTGGAAGCCGTGCGCAAGTTGCAGCCCCAGCTGGCAGCAGGCGGCCCGCTGGCCGAGCAGCTGGCCGCTTATCTCAGCCCGGCGGAACTGGAGGCGCTGCGCCAGCGTTGTGCGGCGCTGCTGGCTGAGCCGCTGTTCCCGCGCCCACCCGAGGATGAGCGCTATATGCCCTGGCCGCCCGTCTAGCAGTATGGGCTAGAATGCAGCTTCATGAGCACTGCAAAACCCAAGATCCGTTGGCAATTCTGGTTGGGCATCGGCATCAGCGTGCTGTTCTTGTACCTGGTGCTGCGCAACATGCACTTTGGCGACTTCTGGCAGCAAGTGCGCCAGGCCGATTACATCTGGCTACTGCCCGGTATCGGCGTCTACTTTTTGGCGGTGTGGGCGCGTGCCTGGCGCTGGCACTATTTACTGCGCCCACTGAAGTCTGTGCCCACGCGCACCATGTTCCCCATCGTGGCGATCGGCTACATGGGTAACAACGTCTACCCGGCCCGCGCTGGTGAGGTGTTGCGCGCCGTCATCCTCAAACGCAAAGAAGGTGTGGCCGTCTCAGCGTCGCTGGCCACCATCATCGTGGAGCGCATCTTTGATGGTGTGGTCATGCTTGCCTTCATTTTTGTGAATCTGGGCGAATTAGCGGACATCGGCGGCGGCCTGGTGGCTGGTCTCAGCATCCAGCAGATCGCCTTCTGGGGCAGCCTGCTGTTCCTGGGGGCGCTGCTGGCCTTTCTGCTGGCAGCCATGTTCCCTAGCGCCAGCCAGCGTCTGTTGGCCTGGCTGACAGCGCGGCTGGTGCCGGCGCGCTTGCGTGACCGCGTGCTGGAGGTGGGCAACCGCTTCCTGGGCGGCCTGGCGGCGCTGCGCTCGCCGGTCGAAGTCATCATGGTCTTCGTCAGCTCGCTGGTCATCTGGTTGCTGGAGACCGGCAAATATTGGTTCGTGATGCACGCCTTCAACTTTGAGGTGAGCTTCTTTGCGCTCATGCTCATGAATGGGGTGGTCAACCTGGCCACCACCATCCCCTCGGCGCCGGGGTACATCGGCACCTTCGATGCGCCGGGCATCGCCATCCTTGAAGCCTACGGCGTGCCCAAGGAAGTGGCCACCAGCTATACCTTCGTGTTGCATATTGCGCTGTGGCTGCCCATCACTTTGTTGGGTGCGTATTACCTGGCCAAAGAAGGCATTAAGTGGGGCGAAGTGCCCGCTACGGAGACTGCATGAAGATCGCCATCATCGGTGCGGGCTTTGGCGGCATGGCCGCTGCTTACGACTTAGCGAAAGCTGGTCATCAGGTCACCATTTTTGAGGCGGCCGATCATGTAGGCGGCTTGGCGGCTGGCTTCAAAGAGCCGCATTGGGAGTGGAGCCTCGAGAAGTTCTACCACCACTGGTTTGCCAGTGATAAGCACATGCTGGGGCTGATCGAGGAGTTAGGGTGGAGTGATAAGGTCATCTTCCCGCGACCGTATACCGTGGTGTATTACAAGGGAAAGTTCTATCCCTTCGATTCCATCCCGGCAGCGTTGCTGTATCCCGGCTTGGGTTGGGGCTTGGATAAGATCCGTTTTGGCCTGGTGGGTCTGTATCTGCGCATCACCAACAACTGGAAGCCGCTGGAGCGCAGCACGGTGGATGCGTGGATGCGCAAGTGGGCCGGCAAGCGCGTGTACGAAAGCATGTGGCTGCCGCTGATCGAAGGTAAGTTTGGCCCGTATGCCAAGGAAGTCAACATGGCCTGGCTGTGGGCGCGGCTGCACGCGCGTACCACGCGTTTGGGCACCTACACAGGCGGCTTCCAGGCTTTTGCGGATCAGTTTGCAGCGCGTTTGCAGGAGATGGGCGTGCACTTTGAGATGCGCGCCGCCGTGGAGAGCATTCAGCCAGCGGACGGCCAGCTGGAGCTGCGCGTGAATGGCGCAGCGCATGCTTTCGAGCAGGCGCTGGTCACCACCTCGCCGCAGTTGCTGGCCAAGTTGGCGCCTGAGCTGAGCGCTGAGTATCTGCGCGGCCTGCTGGAGCTCAAGAGCATGGGCGCCGTGGTGATGACGCTGACCCTGGACCGCCAGCTCTCGCAGCAGGGTTACTACTGGTACAACATCCCCAAGAGCGCGGGATTCCCTTTCCTGGCGCTGGTTGAGCACACCAACTATGTATCGTCCGAGCATTTTGGCGGCGACCATATTCTCTATTGTGGTGACTATCTGGAGCTAGGGCACGAGTACTTTTCGTTGAGTGATGAGCAACTGTTGGAGCGCTTTATCTCCGGCATTCAGCGCGTCAACCCGGCGTTTGATCGCAGTTGGATAAAAAAGGTGTGGGTGCACAAGACCAACTATGCTCAGCCGGTGCCGCTGGTGGATCACTCACGCAATATTCCGGAGATCCGCACGCCCATGCCGGGCTTGTACTTCGCCAGCATGAGCCAGGTCTATCCCTGGGACCGCGGCACCAACTTTGCCGTAGAGATCGGCCGCAAAGCTGCCGCGTTGATCTTGGGAGAATAAAGCCGGGATTGTATGCAAGAAGCCATTCGCCTGCAGATCGATGTGAAGGCGTCGCCAGAGCAAGTGTGGGATGCGTGGGCTACGGAGCAAGGTGCGCGCTCCTTCTTTGCGCCTGAGTGCAAGGTGGTTGCGCAACCGGGTGGCGCCTACGAGATGTATTTCAACATGGACGTTGCGCCAGGTTTGCGCGGCGGCGAGGGGATGGTGTTCTTGGCCCTGGAGCGGCCAAGCATACTCTCATTCACATGGAACGCACCGCCAGAATTGATGGAGGTGCGTGAGCAGCGCACGCATGTTACCGTGCGCCTGGCTGCACTGGAAGATGGGCGCACGCGGGTGTACTTTTGTGAAGATGGCTTTGGTGTGGGTGAGCACTGGCAGAAGCGTATCGAATATTTCCGCCATGCCTGGGGCAAGGTGGTGCTCCCGCGCTTGGCCTACCGCTTTGATGTCGGGCCGCTGGACTGGGAAAATATGCCTGATGTAAGTAGCTACATCAATCAGGTCGCTGAGTACTAGGCTACGGGCACAAACTGCCGTAGCCGTAGCGCTCGATATTTTGCAGCAGGCGCTCGCCTGCATCCAGATTCTCAAGACCACAGAAGTCTGCGCGGGCAGCCACCACGCTGTACGGCGCGGCCAAAGGCAGCACTGGCAATTGCTGCGTAAAGATGCTGTGCGCGGTCTGCTGGGCCTGGCTGTAGGCAGGGTCGCTCGCCAGTGTGTTGAGCGCGGTGTGGCAGGCGGCATCAAACTCGGCGTTTTGCCAGCCACTCACGTTCCAGCCGCCCCAGCCATAGCGGCTTGTGTTCCAGTTGGCGCCGGGCACGGCTTCTCCCAGAAATAGATAGCAAGCCGGTAGCTCGCCGTATGGCCAGGCAAACAGCGCCAGGTCAAAATTGCGCCCGAATACCGTGCTTTGTGGGCCGGTAGCGAAGAGTTCTTCGGCGGGCAGGCTCTCGATGCTTGCCAAAACTCCGCAATCGGCCAGGTTGGCCAGTACTTGCTGCGCCACAGCCAGCTCCTGTGCGTCATCGCTGACCGCCAGGCGTACTTCAAAGGCCTGGCCAAAGATGGCCCCAGCGAAGCTTTGGCTGCGACGGATGCCATCTTCGCTGGTGATCCAGCCCAGCGCATCCAGGCTGGCATTGGCCGCAGCTGGGTCATAGGCAGGCAGGCTGCTCTCCGCGTTGGCATACGGGCTGCTGTTGGGCAAGTAGCTGATGGCCGGAGCCGCGTTCAGTGCGCTTGCAATGCTCTGGCGGTCAATACATTGGGCCAAGGCTGTGCGCATGGCTGCATCGCCAAAATAGTCTGGGCGGTCAGCATAGACGTTGAAGCCATCCTCGTAGCTTTGCGGGCGGACGCCAAAAACAAGCTGCAGCCACTGGTCTTGTGCCACCTGGCTGCCTTGCATGCTGGCCGGGTCGAAGCTGGTGAGGCCCGCCGAAGGCAACACCAGGTCACAGCGGCCACTGGTCAGCGCAGCCGCGCTGGCTTCCGTGCCGATGAATAGAAAATTGAGCTCAGCGAACTTGCCCGGCTGGCCAGCATAGTGGCTATTGCGGGTGAGTTGAATACGCTCGCCCGCCACCCACTGCGTGACGGAATAGGCGCCCCAGCCCAGCGGGCTGCGGGCTGCCTGCTCATCGGTGAGTAGGTCAACGGCGGGCATGCCCCCTAATGTATGCTGCGGCAGCGGGTGCCAGAAGCGGCTGGCGGCTTGCGGGTCTACAAAGCCCGGCAGGCCTACCCACACAATGGTGCGCTCATCCGCGGCGGCGTAGCTGGCGGTCTTGGCGATCAGGTCTTTGTTGCTTGGGGTAGCGGGGTCGCTGGCGACCTGGTACGAGAATAGCGAGTCGTTGGCGCTCAGCGGCGTGCCATCCGCCCAGACCAAACCAGGCTTGAGCGTGAAGGTCGTGCTGACCTGGTCCATTTGCAGCTCGCCCTCGCTGTAGAGCAGGGCGCAGTTGCCATCTTGGCAGCCGGCCGGGCGCACCCGCGCACCGGGAGCCAGGGCCACTACGTGTCCATACGCATCCACCACCAGGTCGCCCTGGCGCACTGTGACGGCTTGCACGCTGGGTTGTGGCTGGCTGTCAAACAGCACCCCTTCGGCAACAAAATTGTGCCACTCAAATGGGCCATCATAGATGGCCTGGCGCACGGCTTGTGCGCTGCTGGAGTTGTCTGCATAAATGTAGAGCGAGCTGGGTTCACTGCCCATGCATATGTTCAGAGACAGCGGGCCTTCGGGTGTGGCGGTCACTTCTGCTACGGGTGTGCTCTCGGGGGTCGCTTGGCCACAGGCCGTGGCAAGCATAGCAAGCAGAGTAAGTGTAAAAACGAGGGGAAGGGTACGAGGCATTCGGAGATTATACAGGGCGGTAGTTTGTGCTGCTGTGCATGCTACAATCCCGCGGATGAGCAACAGAGCGCCAGTGTATGTCTGTGTCGATGTGGAAACCGCAGGGCCAAACCCTGCAGACTATGCACTACTCTCCATCGGGGCCGCATTGGTACACGATCCACAGACCTCCTTCTACGTTGAGCTCAAGCCAGATAAGCCCGGCGAGACAGAAGAGGCAGCCCGAATTCATAACCTGGATATGGATGTGTTGGCGGAAACAGGCGTTGACGCCAAAAAGGCGCTAGAGCGTTTTGCAACCTGGGTTCAAGGGCACGCTGGCGGTGAACAACCCATCTTTGTGGCTTTTAACGCCCCCTTTGATTGGATGTATATTAACGATTACATGCACCATTATTTGGGTCACAATCCGTTTGGGCATCGGGCGCTCGATATCAAGGCCGCCTTCTTTGGCCTGCACGACACGGCCTGGATCGATACATCCTTTATACAAGTGAACCAACACTACGGACGCAATGAAGTGCTGGATCACAATGCTGAAGAAGATGCTAGACAGGGAGCAGTCCTATTTTCCTTAATGTTGAAAGAGATGGAGGAGCGCTATGGCAAACCATTCTAAGGCAGAACTGAAGCGTATTGTCGAATCAGCTCAACGCCTGGGGGTTCAGGTTAATGAGACCGAGGCGGAAAAATGGCTGGACGCCGCAGCGGCAGAGAACGGCCAGGATGACGTAGTGGTAGATGTGCGCGCCGGCGTCTTCGGCCACCGCTTGACGATGTTGGACTTCAGTCCTGAGGATCTGGAGCACTTCCGCAAGATAGGCAGGTTGGTGGAGTTTTTGGATGTGCCTGGCAAGGTGGAGACCGCCCTGGCGCTTTCAGGGTCTGCTGCGCAATCCAAGATTCAAACCTACCCAGGGGATGCAGACTACTTCGAAAGAATAAACATCATTGCGCCTACCCGCGCCGAGGCGTGCGGCGTACTGGCCGAGCTGATCCATGAAAAGGCGCTGTCTACTTTGCGTGGACCGACCTACCAGTTGGTAGAGGTCAAATTTGGGAGCTATCCACAGGCAGTGCTGCGCGAAGGGCGCGAGCTGGAGAAGGGTTCGTCCATCTCATGGAACGCCACAGAGATCCAAGCTGGCAAACTGGAGGTGCAAGACGCGGACGGCCAGCCGCTTACACTGACCCTGGAGCAAGTTGCCGATGAGCCGGGCTGGTGCAAACTGGATTGGGTAGTGGTGGACCCGGTGCGCAAGCAACTGGTCAACGCCAGCAACATGTTGGATGTTACCTGGCAGGCGCCAGACGGCAGTATTACCCCGCTGGACGGCTACCTCGACCCTTATTTTCAGGAAGTCTATCTGGATTCCGAGTCTGTGCCGCTATTTACTAAGCTGGCCAAGCATGTGGATGCCAATGCCCTGGACGATTACGTCTATGAGCTAGAAAAGCAGGTGAAGAAGTACGTCACCAGTGAGCCCAATTTTGGCAAAGCCGCTAAGCGTATGTACAACATCTTCCGCCTTACAGGGCGTTATGGCGACGCAGCTTTCTTGCGTGAGTTGTTTGATGAACCCGCCACCGTGTTGTATCAGGTGTGGGCTTTGATCCGTACCATCGATGATTGTTTCCAACCGGATTCGCCCGTGGAGCTGGACTACTTGCTGGCCCAGACCGATCAACTGATCCTGGCGGTAGTGAAAGTATTGGAAGGCCCTGAAGAGCAGGAAATTGTGCGCGAGCTGCTGCAGTTGAAAGATGTCCTCGCCCGTGAACACAAGGGTGAGCCGCTCTCCAAGAGCGCTGAAGCCGCACGCGCCGAGGTGATCAACCTGGTCAACAACTTCTACTACACGCGCATGAACGGTGTGCCCACCATCAAGGCATATATGGATGAGGTGGCGGGGCGCAGCTAGCTCTTGCGCGGGCGGGCACGGCCCTTCCTGTACTCTGGCAGACTGAGCATAGGCGGGCGCAGGCGCTCGTTGATCTCCTGCACATCCAGCGAGAAACGCTCGCCGGAGTAGCGGATCAGTTTCATGGTCTTGTTGACATCTTCAAGCAACTCTACGCCCTTGCGCCGCTCCAGCTTTTGGATGACGACCTGAATAATGGCGAAAGACATCATGCCCAGCGCTTCAAGGCTCTGGTTGTGATGGATGCGTTCCATGAGGTCTACTTGCCCGATGGCTGAGAGGCCATACTTTTCCAGCACGTCGATCAGCAAGCCGGTTTCGACGCCATAGCCAGAGTAGAAGGTGAGCTTCTCCAGCGCGGCGCGGCGGCCACCGTACTCGCCGGAGAGCGGCTGCACGACGCCGGAGAGCTCGGGGTAGAACAGGTTGAGCAGCGGCCGAGCGGTGAGCTCGGTCACGCGCCCGCCGCCGCCCGCAGTGAGCTGGCGGCCCACGCGTAGCGGGCGGCGGTAAAAGCCCTTGATGAATTGCAGCTCTGGGTTGACCAGCAACGGCCCCAGCAGGCCGTACACAAAGCGCGGGTCAATGTTGACGATGTCTGTATCGATCCAGGCCACAATATCGCCACGCGTGGCGTACAGGCTCTTCCACAGCGCTTCCCCTTTGCCCGCGCGTGCGCCGTACTCGGGCAGCAGTTCCTGATGAACATAAACAGGCACGTCCAGCTTTTCTGCAATGGTGCGTGTGCGGTCTGTGGAGCCAGAGTCGATCAGCACGATCTCGTCCACCAATGGCACGCGCTCCATCAGCGCTTTTTTCACCGTGCGGATCACTTTGCCAACAGTGGCCTCTTCGTTCAGCGAGGGCATGGCCAGGCTGATGGTCAGGCCTTGCTGCTCCTTGAGCGCCAAAAGGCGCTTTAGGTCAACAAATTCTTCTGCATGGTAGGTGTTCTCTGCGAACCACTTATCCACCAATACAGAGATGGCCTTGCGGCCCGCGCTTTCGGGCAGCACGCCGGTGGGCAGCGGTTGGCTGGAGCGCACCAGGATCACGCTGCCGGCGCTTTCCTTGAGCACGCGTTGCACCGTGCGCCCGAACGAAGGCCCCGTAGCGGGTATATGCGCAGCTATACCCAGGATGGTGAGGCTGCTGCGCTTCGAGGCGTCGATGATGGAGCCCGCCGGGTCGCCGCTATCGATGTGGCGCTGTTCGATCTCTGGCAAATTTTCCAGGACGCGCTGCAAGCCGCGGAACGCCGCGTCTCGCTGGGCGGCGGTTCTGCGCGCTGAGGGTACATCCGGCGTGCGCGTGGAATGCACATGCAAGGATTGCACGCGTGCCCCGCTGGCATGCGAGAGCGTGAGCGCCAGGCGCAATGCCAGCTCGGCGAACGGGCCACCGCGCAGCGCCACCAGTATCTTGCTCAACCTGGGGGGCAGCGGGCCGCGCACCAGCGCCAGGTCACAAGGCAGCTCGCGCAACAGGGTTTCGAGAGATATATCCAACTGTTCGAGCGCGGTGGGCCACTCCAGGATCAGCAGGTCCGGCTCTTCTTCACTAACGGTGTTGAGGAGCTCTTGCCAGGGGTTGTGCGAAACCAGCGTGCGCAGGGGCTGCGTGCTGCCCGCTGAACGCATCAGCTCGCGCAGCTGGCGCGAGGCCGCCGCGCCCGTGCTGAGAGATTCGTCGGGGTCTACCGGCACGATGCCCAGCAGCTGCGGTTTCTCGCTGGCGAGCAACTGGGCCAGCTCCAGCGGCAGCTGTGTGTTGCTGCCGTGGATCACTGGCAGCAGAATGCGGCGCAGCAGATCAGATTTGCGCGCGGCTCTCACAGCGTCACCAGGGGCGCGAGGTGCAGGTTGTAGATCTGCTGCCAGCTGTATTGCTCCCGCACGCGGGCGCGCAGCCGCCAAACCTGGCTGGATTGCAGCGTGTTGCGAATGAGCTCGGCAACGTCTGCCGGGTTTGCTTCCGGCGAAAAGTAATAGGCCTCATCACCCCCCAACTCTTCCAGAGCGGGGATGTTGGAGCAAAATACCGGGATGCCCGCCAGCCCGGCTTCCAGCACTGGGATACCAAAGCCCTCATCCTTGCTGGGCAGGAACAATGCATCCGCCAGGTGATAAAAATCACTGATCACTTCGTCCGAGATGAAGCCATACACATGCTCTGCCAGGAAGTGTGCGTGGCCATCCAGGTTCAATTCACTGCGGAGTTGCTTCAATGATGCGAAGTAGGCTTCGTTGGCGGGGTTGTGCGGCCCAAGCGGGCCGGTGATGAGTAGCCGCGCCTCCGGCATCTGTTTACGCAGCGCCGCCAGGCTGTGCAGCGCCAGCTCAATGTTCTTGCGCCCAGTAAGGCGTACCGGCATCAGCAATAAGGGGCTGGCCGCCATCAGGTCAAGCGAGTTGACCAGCTCGATAGACATACGCCCCAGTTTCAGAAACAGACGCGGGCTGACGCCGTTGGGGATCACAATGATCTCTTCCGCGGGCACGTTTAAGAGTTGTGCCAGCTCGCCTTGGCGCGCCGAGGAGATAGTTACCTGGGTGGCATTCGGCCATGGGGTGCGTAGCAGGTCCCACGGTTCGCCTGGGTGCAATTCGGCGCCGTAGCGCTCCGAGTCCCAGGCGATGTCGTGATGCCACAATACCAAGCGAGGAGCGTTGGCCCTCTGGGTTAGCTCGTACAGTGCTGTGGTCAGTGCTAGATTCTTATGCAGCGAAGCTACATTGTGGGCAAAGAGCACATCCACGCCCTCCAGGGCCTCCTCAAGGCGTGAGCGAATATCGGCAACTAAAGGATCCCACCCGGCCGGCAGCTGCCCGGTGTCCAGGGTTTGTTTGGCGGCCAGCACGCGTGAGTGGCGTGAATCCAGTAATGGGATCAGGTGCAGGGCAATACGCCGGTCAGTGGCCTGGCCGCGGCCAGCCAGGATGCGCACGGAGTGGCCAGCGGCGGCCAGCATGCGCGCATGATGGTCAATGACGCTTTCTACGCCGCCGACGATAGGCGGCGCGGTGTAGTGGAGGATGGCTACTGTACTCATGGCTAATCTTGCCCACTCAGAAGGGCGCCCCGCGCACGATGGCGCCGAGAGGGGTAGTGGATGAAGCAAATAGAGATGCCCTGATGGAAATCTGTGCCGGGCACAAGCAAAAAAAGTATAGCATCTTACGCGCTTCAGCCGCGCCCTGGATGCAATCGATAACAAAACGTTTACTACGAAGTGAAAACAGGCAAGTGGCCCAATGCCACCACGTCACTCCACTTGGATGGGTCGCCCTCAGTGAAAATAGCGGCTTCTGCAACCACTTGCCCGCCAGCCTTCTCCACTACGGCGCGCATGCCTAGCTGAGTGGAGCCGGTGCTGACCACATCGTCTACCAGCGCCACGCGTTTGCCAGCGATCAGCGGCAGATCCTTGGCATCCAGGTAGAGGGTTTGGGCCGCGTTGGTGGTGATGGAAACCGTCTCGGCGGAAATAGCTTCGCCCATGTAGGATTTGTAATTCTTGCGCAGCACCACATAGGGCTTGTGGGCTTCTTCGGCCAGGGTGTGGATGAGCGGAATGCTCTTCGCCTCGGCGGTGAGTAGAACATCGTAGTCCGCGGCTGGCAGCCTGGCGGCCAGCTCCTTTGCGCAGGCGCGTACCAGCTCAACATCGCCCAGAATGTTCAGGATGGCGATCGTGACGCCAGGCGCCACCTCAAACAAGGGCAGCTCACGCGTGAGCCCGGCGACTTGGACAGTGTGAACTGTGCTCATGGCCTCATTATAATGGCCTCAATGTATAGATCATTTCTCTTGCTGTGTCTCTTGCTGAGTGCATGTGCGCCTGCGCCCGCAGTGGTTGTTCAGACCATTCCATCCGCAGCCCCCGCCGATTGGGTGGAGGTTTTCTTTACGGATCCGTATGCGCCAACGGCCCGTAACGTCAGGGGCGGGCCAGATGAGCTGCTGGCGCGTGCCATCCAGAATGCGCGCAGCAGCGTGCTCATGGCGATCTATGACCTCAATCTATGGAGCATTCGGGATGCGCTGTTGGATGCCCATGCCCGCGGCCTGGATGTGCGCCTGGTCGTCGAGGCCAATAATCAGGACCGCCGCGAGCTGCAGCAGCTTATTGACGCAGGGGTGCCCGTGGTGCTCGACACCGGGCGCAACTTTATGCACAATAAATTTGTAGTGATCGATGGGTATGAGGTCTGGACAGGGTCTACCAACTTCACTGTCAGCGACATGTATGGCAACCGCAATAACCTCTTGCGCTTGCGCTCTACCGCGCTGGCAGAGAATTACACCAGCGAGTTTGAAGAAATGTTCACGCATGGGCTGTTCGGCGAGAACACCCGCGACAATACGCCGCACCCTGAGCTGACCATTGGTGAAGTGGAGATCCACACTTATTTCTCGCCGGATGACGGCGTCATGGATGCTCTCGTGGATGTGATCGATAGCGCAGAGGAAAGCATTTACTTCCTGGCATTCTCGTTTACGCTGGATGAGTTGGGGGATGCCCTGGTGCGTGCGCAGCAGCGCGGGGTTGAAGTGCGCGGCATTGTGGATGACGACCAGATCAACAACCAGGGCAATGAGTATCCATACCTGCTTCAGAATGGCGTGCAGGTCTACTTGGACGAGCCAGATAGCAATCTGCACGACAAAGTGCTCATCATCGACCGGATGATTGTCGTCACAGGCTCATACAACTTCAGCTCCAATGCTGAGTTCCGCAATGATGAGAATACGCTCATTCTCTTTGACGAGCAGTTGGCAGGGATTTACTTCCAGCACTTTCAGTTGTTGTGGGCGCTTACGCAAAAATAACCTGGCGTTAAGTAATCTCCAATGCGGCTGGGGCACAATGCGCGCATGGGAAGCCTATTCTTTATTAATGATTCCAGCCAACTGGAAGGCAAGATCCTGTGGGCGGCCGAGCGCTATCGCCGCAAATACGGCCAGGCTGCCAATTTGGTGATGTTGCACCCCAGCCTGATCTCGGGCCAGCCGCAGCAACTGGGCGGCCTGCGCCTCGAGCCGCGCGAGACGGTGCTGCCGGGCTATGTATGGATCGGGATAGATGCAGCTGCGGTGGCCGCTAGGCCGCTTGCACGCTGAGCTCAGCCACAAAAGTCTGCATGGCCAACCCGGCCTCGATCTCGCCGGTTTTGATCTGCTCATCGTAGAAAAGTAAGCGCTCGTAGATCGCCTGCAGCGAGCGGCTGGAAAACTGCTTGGCTTGCGTGGCCAGCTTTTTTGCGCGGTAAGGATGCATGTGCAACTGTTTGGCAATATCCGCTTCCCCCAGGCCTGCATCCAGCAGATCGCGGCTTTGCAGCAGGCCGCGGAAGTGCCCCACCATACTGAAATACAGCAAGATCTTGTCGCGCTCTTCCAGCAGCGGCAGCAGCGCCTGCATGGCGCGTTGGCCGTTGGCGGCGCTCAGGGCATCCGCCAGCGCGAAGAAATCACCGTGCTCGCCGCTGCGCAAGCTCAGCTCCTCAACGTCTGCGGGCGTGATGGGACGGTTGTAGTTGACGTAGGCCAGTAGCTTATGAAGCTCGTGCTCGGCCGCACCCTTGTCTGTAGCTTGCAGCTGTGCTAGCGCGGCGGCCGCCTGTGGTTGCAGCTCGCCGCCCAGCTCCTTGGCGCGGCCGGCCAGCCAGGTGGCCAGTTGCGCGCCCTGGGGCAGGTTGAACTCGCGCACGAACGCGTTGCCAGCCGCTTTGTCGGCCCACTTCATCAGCCAGTGTTTGTCTTCCAGCGCGGTCGCTTCGATCAGCACCAAAGCTGTGCTGGGCGGTACTTCGTCCAGAAAATCGGTCAGGCGGGCGCGTGCTTCGGCGTTGGCAAAAGACTTGGTGACCTGCTGGGCGACCACCAGGCGGCGTTCGGCCAGGAAGGGCGTGGCCAACGCGGCGCGGCGCAGCGCATCCAGGGTGGCGCCTGCGTCCAGGCGCGTGGTATTCATCTCTGCCGTGGCGGGGTCGCCCAGTTTGCTGGTCAGCTTGGCAACCTCGCTGCGGATGGCAGTTTCATCTTCCCCCATAAAGATATATACACTGGGTTTGGCTGCCATACTAGCCTGCAGTGACCACGCGGTGGGCTGTGAAGCGGCCGCGCTGGCTGCGCCGTATCTCTACGATGCGCAGGTCGCCCGGTTCGCCAGAGGTGGTGACGCGCTGCTGGATACGTGTGCCCAGCGGGCGTGCCAGCAACAGACCGCCCATGGCAAACAGTATCGCCAGTGGCAGGCGTTCCAAACGCTCACGGTCAGTGCGTGCGCTGCCCAGCGCAAACGCTCCACCCAGGCCAGCGGTCACGCTGGCCGTGACCAGGTTGGTGCCACAGTTGGGATGGATGGCCAGGCTGTGCTCACCAGCACGCAGGCGCGCCAACGCCTCTTCCACTGCATCATGCACCGCTTGGGTGCTCAGTTCACCCAGCAGCCAGAAGCCGCCCGGGTCAGAGTGCCCGGCAGTGGAAATGCGCGGGTGCGTGCGGCTGAGTACGTGGATGCTGGCGTGCTCCAGGCCGTGGTTGCGCCGCAACCGCGAGAAAGCGCTACGATCCAGAAGCGACATTGCCTATCTTTTAGCCGTCAGATCAGCGTAGGCCAGCGTCCAGGCGGTCTGCAGGTAGCTGTGCAAAATGCCACCCAGGACGAAGGTTACGGGCACAACGGCCACCAGGCAGATCAGGCTCAACGTCAGGTTCTGGCCCACATTGCCCTGCGCCGCGCCGAGTAGCACTGGGACGAGCGCCAGGAAGAACGGGATGGCCAGGATCAGCGAGATAATCAGGCCGCCCAGGATCAGGATCAGCGCCAGAAGGGCGATGCTGCCCACATTCTTGGAGAGCACATCCCAGCCGCGTTGGACGGCGGCGGTGATGCCCAGGCCATCTTTCACCACGGCAATGTTGGCCATGTCTGTGAAGACGGTGTAGATCAGGCTGAGGGGGATGATCAGGCACAGCAGCGGAATCAGGCACAGCATACCGATGCCCATGGTCAACGCGGCAAAGAAGACTGCACCGATGCCGACCACCAATGCCAGAATGAACACCGGAGCAGCCAGCAGGATGTTGAGGCCAACCACGCGGTCAAACACGCCCCAGCTGTCGCGCCAGATGGCGCGGAACGAAACCTCGTGCCCGGCCTCGGCGCGCAACGCGCCCACTGTGACGCCGGTCTTGCCATACAAACCCACCAGCCAGCTGATGATACCGATCAGGCAGAAGGCGCCAATGATCAAGATGGCGAGGATCACTATCTGCTCCTCGGATACGGAGCGGAAACTACGCTCCAGATCCGTGAAGAAGCGCTGCAGCTCTGGCGGCGGGGTGAAGGGTTGCCCGCTATCCGTGCTGATGCTGTTTCCGCTGCCGCCGCTCCCGCCACCACTGCGCGCGCCACAGGAGGCCAGAATGCCAAAGATCCACAAGACCTTGTGCTTCCACACGGTCTTCCATGCACGAGAAAGTACTGCACCAATGTCCATTGAGGGTCTCCTTGTCTACGATGATACACGCGCGCGGCGTGCTTTAGGTGCTGCTTCAGATTTTGAAAACTGGCGGTAGATCACTGCCCACGCAGTTTGCAAAAAGAGACCAAAGATCATCACCGCGATGTACGCCAAGAATGCGGAAGGTTGCACATCGCCAGTTTGTTGCGTGAGTAGGCCAACAAGCACAGCCAGCACCGTGTTGGGCAGCGTAAGCAGCAATACCCAGCCAAACAGCTTCTTCCACTCAGCTTTCACAATGCTGTGTGCCTCGCGCAGCGCATTGCCTACTGTTTGGTCACGATCGATGATGGCGCCCATGATCATTGGCGAATAGATGGCAACGGGGAGGAACAGCGGCAGCAAGAGGATCGCGCAGGCAAACAGCATGACGACAAAGATGTACTCATTTTGCAGCTGGGGAACGCCAGCCGCGACGATGATGAAAAACAGCATCACCGCCATACCCACGAGGATGAAAAGCAAGGCAATGATGAGCGTGCTGGCGATCGTCAGGCCAAGCACGCGGCCAGCCGGGCGCATTAAACCCTGGGTGACAGAGGAGAAATGCAGGTCCTTTTCATCCATGGCATAGAACATCACCCGGTAGAACAAGATCCCTACCAAGTACGTCAGCAAAGAAATCGGCATGGAAAGGCACAGCAGGGCGATGGGGTCTACTATGCGGGAATACAGTAACGATGAAAAGCCAAAGGCCAATTGCAAAAGGCCATACGGCCAGATTTTGAGCGTAATTCGTAACGCTTCTCTGAGTGTTTGTTCGATCTTCATGCTATCCCTCCTGGAAATTGGCTTATTCCCATTCGATGGTTGCTGGGGGTTTGCTGCTGATGTCGTACACAACCCGGTTAACGCCAGCCACCTCATTGACGATACGGCCAGACACCTTGCGCAGCAGTTCGTCTGGCAATGAGGCCCAATCAGCCGTCATAAAGTCCTGGCTGACCACGGCGCGCAGCGCCACGGTCTCCTGGTAGGTGCGCTGGTCGCCCATCACGCCCACGCTGCGCACTGGCAGCAACGCCGCAAAAGCCTGCGCCAGCGGGGCGTTGGGGCGGTTTACCAGGCCAGCTTCCATCAGTTCGCTGGTGAAGATGGCGTCTGCGGCGCGCAGCGCGGCCAGGCGCGGCGCCGTCACCTCGCCCAGGCAGCGCACAGCCAGCCCTGGGCCGGGGAAGGGTTGGCGCCACAAGAGGTCTGGGGAGAGCCCCAGGCTTACGCCCACTTTGCGCACTTCGTCTTTGAATAGATAGCGTAGCGGCTCCACCAGCTTGAACCTCATATTCTTGGGCAGCCCGCCCACATTGTGGTGTGTCTTGATGCGCTCAGCGTGTTGCCGTTCAGGCGCACGCGATTCGATCACGTCAGGGTAAATAGTCCCTTGTACCAGGAAGGGGGGCAGGCCCAATTGCTGCGCCTGTGTTTCGAACACGCGGATGAAGCGCTCACCGATGCGCCTGCGCTTCTCCTCAGGGTCGGTCACGCCCTGCAAATCCGCCAGGAACATGGCGGCCGCATCCGCCACCACCAGTTCGATCCCCAGCCCCTGTTGCAGCGCCCGGATCACTTCCTCGCGCTCCCCTTGGCGCAGCAGGCCGGTGTCCACAAACACAGCTACCAGCTGGTCGCCAATGGCGGCGTGCACCAGGGCCGAAGCCACGCTGGAGTCCAGGCCGCCACTGATGGCTGCCAGCGCGGTCTCGCTGCCCACTTGGGCACGGATCGCTTCGAGCGATTGCTCCACAATGGCGCCGGGCGACCAGCTCGGGTCCGCACCGCACACCTCCACGGCAAAGCGGCGCAGGATCTCAGCACCGCCGGGGGTGTGGTGCACCTCCGGGTGGAACTGTACGCCGTAGTAGCCGCGGCTGGCGTCGGCCATGGCGGCCACCGGCGCATTGCTGCTGGCAGCGATGGCGCTGAAGCCCGCTGGCACCTGCACAATACGGTCTCCGTGTGACATCCACACAGTTTGTTCGCCCCCGCCCAGCAAGGCATTGTCTTGGGTGGTGCGCAGTTGGGCCGAGCCGAACTCGCGGTGCTCGCTCGGCGAGACTTGCCCACCCAGGGCGTGTGTCATGGCTTGCATGCCATAGCAGATTCCCAGAATGGGCTTGCCACTTTCGAGCACATACTCGGGCAGTTGTGGCGCGCCATCTGCGTACACAGAGGCTGGCCCGCCAGACAGCACATAGCCCTGCGGCTTTAGTGCGAGGATCTCATCCGCGGGGGTATCGCACGCGAAGAGTTGGCAGAACACCTGGGCCTCTCGCAAACGCCGGGCGATAAGTTGAGAGGTTTGCGAGCCAAAGTCCAGGATAACGATCATGGGTGCGCCTTAAACAAACTCAATGCTGTCACCATCCATCGCCTGGATGGCCACAAGGGAAACAACCGGCACTCCCAGCGCTTCAAGCGCCGTGCGGCCCTGTTCAAAGGTCTTTTCCACCAGGGTACCCACGCCAACGATCTCGGCGCCAGCAGTTTGTGCCAGGCGCGCCAGGCCCAGAATGGTGGCGCCGCTGGCCAGAAAATCATCAATAATGAGCACCCGTTCACCGTCAGAGAGATATTCTGGTGAGACGATCAGCTCCACCATGCGTCCTTTGGTGTGCGAGGGCGCCAGGGTTAGAAACACCTGGTCTGGCATCGTGATGGGTTTGTTCTTGCGTGCATACACCACCGGCAAGTTCAGGTGTATGCCTGTGGTGAGCGCGGGGGCGATGCCCGAGATCTCGGCCGTGAGGATCTTGGTCGCGCCGCTGTCTTTGAAGTGGCGCGCAAACTCCCGGCCACACGCTTCCATCAGCAGCGGGTCTACCTGGTGATTGATGAATCCATCCACCTTGAGAATGCCGCCGCCCAGGTTGCGGCCATCCCTACGAATGCGCTCTTTAAGCAATTCCATAGATAGGGCATTTAACCACAGAAGTAGCTCTTAACAGAACTAAGCCGCTAAAATTGAGGTTTATGACACGCCTGCCCGTTGTACTGGCCTCCACCTCGCCGCGCCGCAAAGAATTGCTCGGCTTGTTCGGGTTTCCGTTCGAAGTGTTGCCAGCTGACATCAATGAAGATGTGCTGCCTGGCGAGCCGCCAGCTGAGTATGTGCGCCGCCTTGCCCTGGGCAAAGCCCAGGTGGCCGCGGCGCGGCTCACCCAGCCCGCCATCGTGATCGCCGCCGACACCACCGTGGTGCACGAGGGGGTCATCATCGGCAAGCCGGTGGATGCCGCCGACGCAGAGCGCATCCTGCGCTCGCTGCGTGGCCGCAGCCATCAGGTGTTCAGCGGGCTGTGCCTGCTGAACACAGCAACCGGCGAGCAGGTCGTGGAGCTGGCTGAGAGCCAGGTGCCCATGCGCCACTATTCTGATAGCGAGATGAGTGCCTACATCGCCAGCGGTGAACCGCTAGACAAAGCAGGGGCGTATGGGATACAAAATACCAGCTTTCACCCCGTAGAGGACTTTGCAGGGTGCTTTGCCAATGTGGCTGGTTTGCCTATCTGCCACTTGCTGCGCAACTGGCGTCGCTGGGATCTGCCCATCACGGTGGATCTGCCGCACGCCTGCCAGCGCCATCTACACTATGATTGCCCCGTGAGCCAACCGATTCTAGATTGGGAGCTGTAATGCGCCGCATTATCTTGTGCCTGGCCTTGTGTGCCGTCATCCTTAGCGCTTGTGGTCTGGGCGAGCCAGCGGCTCTGCCCACCCCGCAGATCAGCACAAATTCGGCCCCAGACGCCGAGTTGGCCGTGCGCGCCTATTTGGATGCCTGGAATGCGGGCAACTATCCCAGCATGTACACCATGCTCACCGCAGAGAGCCGCAGCGCCATCACAGAAGAGGATTTTGTGGCCCGCTATGCAGATGTCGCCACGCAGGCCAATCTCTTCCGCGTAGATTATGAGATCCTGCAGTCGCTCATCAACCCCCAGACGGCCCAGGTGGGTTACCGCGTCACGCTCAACTCGGCGGTCATCGGCGCCATCACGCGTGACACCGCCATTGACCTTAGGCTCGAAGCGGGCAACTGGCGCATTGTGTGGGATGACCGCATCATTCTGCCAGAGCTGGCCGGTGGCAACCGCCTCAGCATGCAGCGAGCAGTCCCCGCCCGCGGGCTGATCTACGATCGCAACGGCAATGTGATCGCTGGCGGCACCCGGGCGGTTGCCGTCGGTGTGCTGCCCAGCCTGATCGCCGAAGAGGATGCCAGCCGCGTCGTGAGCGAGCTGGCGAGGGTCAGCCGCCGCCCGGCCTCAGAGATCAGCCGGTTGCTCTTTCCCGAACAGGGCGAGGCGCCCTTTTATGTACCGATCACCGAGGTCTCTGAAGAGGAATTCCTGACCCGCGCCGGAGATTGGAGCGGGCTCACCGGTATTCGCTTTGAATATTACGATACGCGTCTGTACTACAACGGCGGCATTGCCCCGCAGACGCTTGGCTACTACGGCCCCATCCCCGCCGAGCAAGTGCCGCAATACGTCCCGCGTGGCTACCAAAGCGATGACCGTATTGGCCGCCTGGGCATTGAGGCCTGGGGCGAAGAGTATTTGGCTGGCACGCGCGGTGGTTCTTTGTATGTGCTCAACCCGGCGGGTGAGATCGTCACCAAGCTGGCCGAGAGCCCGACGCGCGCCGCAGACTCGATCATCACTACACTGGATAGCGAATTGCAGCGCCGCGCCCAGGAAGCGATCAAAGACTTCAACGGAGCCGTCGTGGTACTCGAGCGCGATACCGGCCGCATTCTGGCCATGGCATCTTCGCCTGGCTTCAACCAGAACTGGGCCGATGTTGGTAATTACAACTCCAACTGGAACTCATACTTCACGGGTGGAGATGACGTCTTCTTCAACCGTGCCACCCAGGGTCAGTACCCGCCTGGCTCGATCTTCAAAGTCATCACGTATTCTGCTGCGGTGGAAAGCGGCCAATTCCAGCCTGACCAGGTGATGGATTGTGTTCAAGAGTGGCATGGGTTGCCCGGCCAAACCCTGATCGACTGGACGCTGGATAAGGAATTGCCCAGCAGTGGCCGCCTGACACTGGTTGAAGGCATCATGCGCTCGTGCAACCCGTGGTTCTACCAGATCGGTATGGATCTCTACAACGCGGGTTTCAAGAACGCCGTCTCCGAGATGGCGCGCGGCTTCGGCTTTGGCTCACCCACCGGCATCCAGATGCTTAACGAGGTCGCAGGCTCCGTAGTGGACCCTGAACCTACCAATGAGGAAACTGGCCGCAACCAAGCCGTGCAGCAAGCTTTCGGTCAGGGCACTACGCTGCTCACCCCGCTGCAGGCCGCGGTCTACACGGCCGCGGTGGGCAATGGTGGCACGCTGTACGTGCCCTCCCTGGTGGAGCGTGTGGTCAATGCCAATGGCGAGGCCGTCCTGACCTTCTCCCCAGAGGTGAAGGGCACGCTGCCCATCAGCCAGACGACCCTGGAAACCTTGCAGGCCGGTATGCGCCTGGTAGTGGCTGACCCGCGCGGCACGGCCTACCGCCGCTTCACGGGCTTTGGCCTGCCCGTTTACGGGAAGACGGGCACAGCCACAGCCGGTACCGGCCTGCTGCCGCATGCCTGGTTCATTGGCTACACAGACGCCAACCGCGCCGACCAGCCAGACATTGCCATTGCCGTGTTGGTAGAAAATGTGGGTGATGGTTCTGACTTTGCGGCGCCCATCTTCCGCCGGGTGGCTGGCTACTACTTCTTTGGCAGCCCTGGCCCGCTGTACCCCTGGGAAATGGACTATGGCGTGGTCAATCCCATCTTCTTCAATGCCACCCTGCAAGCCCAGGCCACCGGCACGGCTGAGGCCGAGGCGACCCAGCAGGCCCAGGAAACTCCAGAGCCATAGCCTGATGCAGCTCAGTGGCCTGGTCACTCGCTCCCAATCCGGCTTTTACGCCGTTGAAACGCCGCAGGGCGAATACCTGGCGCGCTTGCGTGGGCGCCTGAAGCGCGGCCGCCCCACGGGGGATATCGTTGCCATTGGCGACAGAGTTGAGATCAGCGTGGAGGACGGCGCCGAGCCGATGATCGAGTCGGTCGCCCCCCGCCAGCGCGCCCTGGTGCGGCGTGATCCGCGCCCGATCGGCGACTATGAGCAAGTCTTGATCGCCAACCCAGACCAAGCGCTGTTCATCTTTGCCTGCGCAGACCCCGCGCCGCGCTTGCGCATGCTTGACCGCTTTCTGGTCATCGCCGAGGCGCAGGATATCGCCGCCCACATCGTTGCCACCAAGGTCGATCTGGTAGGGATAGAGCAGGCCAAAGCGATCTTTGGACACTACACCGAGATTGGCTACCCAGTGCACTACACATCTATATCCGATGGCGCCGGCATCGAAGAGCTGCGCAGCTTGCTGCAGGGCAAGGTGTCTGTGTTGGCCGGGCCATCAGGGGCGGGCAAGACCAGCCTGATGAACGCTACCCAGCCGGGCTTAGACCTGCGTGTGGGTGATGTGCAGCAGGGCAATCGCAAGGGCCGCCACACCACGGCGGAGCGCTTGATGCACAAGTTGGCTGGCGGTGGTTATGTGGCGGATACACCGGGGCTCAAAGCGCTGGCCCTGTGGGATATCCAGCCTGAGGAGTTGGACGGCTATTTTCCCGAGATCAAGCCCCTCATCCACCAATGCCGCTACCGCGCATGCCGGCACATTGAAGAGCCGGGCTGTGCAGTCATCGAGGCCGCCCAAACAGGCAAAATTCACATGGACCGCTACGAGTCCTACCTGGCCCTGAGACAAGGTTCCAAGGAATAAAAAAAAGCGCCTGCAACTGCAGGCGCTTTTTTTTTATCTGTGTTCGTCGTACTCATCTTCTTTTTCCCGGCGGAACTTGTGCCGCCGCTGCACGCCGATCATCGCAATCCCAATAATCCCGAACAGCAGGCCTACCAGAGATACTCCATAGGTCAGGAAGGCTAGAAAGAAGTTAATTTCTACGATCCTCAGGATAAACAGCCACGGCATGATGAATCCAAACAGGACCATCAAGAAGCCAATGCCTAAAAACTGTTTAGCGCTTAACCTCAGCAAGTCTTTCCTCCAGGTCAGGTGCGTACAACCAGCACGAGGTCAGGTAGTTTGCCTCAGGCGACACTTCTGGCGGGTCCTGAACATCGCACAGGCCCTCCATGAAATGCGAGCAGCGCGGGTGGAAGCGGCAGCCCGTGGGCGGCTTCACCAGGCTGGGTGGTTCACCTGGGGGCACATCTTTATAGTGCAGGGCGTTGTTGGCGTCAGGGTCAGAGGTAGCCGCCAGCAGCGCCTGAGTATACGGGTGGCGGGAATTCTTGAGCAAGGCCTCCATGGGGGCCTTCTCGATCAGTTGGCCTGCGTACATCACAAAGATGCGCTCAGAGAAGTAGCGCACGGTAGAAAGGTCATGCGTGATGTAGATCACGGCCAGCTGGTGGCTGACTTGCAGATCGCGCAGCAATTTGAGGATCTCCACGCGCACCGAAGCATCTAGCATGGAAACAGGCTCGTCTGCCACGATCAGCTTGGGTTCCAGGATCATCGCACGCGCAATGACCACACGCTGGGCCTGCCCACCGCTGATCTGGTGCGGGAACTTGGGCAGCACTTCACTTTGCGGCGTCAGCTTAACCTCTTCCATCACTTTGTTGACACGGCGCATGCGCTCTTCTTTGTCCTTGATGCCGTGGATGATCAGCGGCTCTTCAAGGATGCGCTCGATCGTCATGAACGGTGCCAGGGAGCCAAAGGGGTCTTGCTGCACGTAGCCGATCAAGGAGCGATACCACTCCAGGTCCTCGCGGTTGAACTTGCTGATGTCGCGGCCGCGGAAAACGATCTTGCCTTCCGTGGGCGTGTTCAGACCCAGGATGGTCTTCATCAGGCTGGATTTGCCACAACCACTCTCACCCACGATGGCGATCGCTTCACCTTCGTGCAGGTCAAACGTTACACCGTCAACGGCACGCACATGCCCGGCATTGCCAAAACCAAAGCGGCGCAGCTCAAACCACACACGCAAGTCTTTGATGGAAAGCAGTGGGGCGTTGGGGTCTTCGCTGTTGTTGGCCGCGGCAACTGCCGCGGCATTCTTCTTGGTTGCCATTTAGTTTTTGAGCTCCTTGCTACCGGGTTCGTACAGCCAGCACTTCACATAGCGATCCTCAACCTCGAACAGAGGGGGATCCTGAGTGCATTTATCAAAGCGTTTCGGGCAGCGCTCAGCAAAGCGGCAACCAGTGGGGGGGTTAATCAGGCTGGGCGGCTGGCCGGTGATGAATTCGGGCTCAACCGTCTCGCGCAGGCGTGGCACGCTCGCCATCAGCTTCTGCGAGTAGGGGTGCAGCGGCTGGGTGAAAAAGCGTGCCGAGTCAGAGTCTTCAACGATCTGGCCGGCGTACATCACCACCACGCGGTCAGCCAATTCGCTGGAGGTGGCAATATCATGCGTGATGAGAATGAAGCTGGCGTCAGTTTCTTTCTTGATGCGCTTCAGCAGGTTCATGATGTTGGCCTGGGTCAACAGGTCCAGTGCCGAAGTTGGCTCATCCAGGGCGATCAGCTTGGGGTTGGTGACCAATGCCATAGCGATCGCCACGCGCTGGCGCATACCACCGCTCAGCTCAAAGGCGTAGCGGTCCAGAAAGTCAACCGGAACACCCACCTTTTGGAACATTTCCTTGGCGCGTTCCAGCGCCTCTTCCTGGCTCAAGCCCTGGTGCACGATCAGGGGCTCAGCCACCTGCTCGCCCACGCGCAACACGGGGTTGAGCGAGTTCATCGCCGCCTGTGGCACCATCGAGATCTTGGCCCAGCGGACATCCTGGCGGTAGGTTTCGTCGTCCAGGGCCATGGTGTCCTGGCCATCCAGGTATACATGGCCGCTGTACTCCTCCACGTTGCGAGGCAGCAGGCGCAATAGAGCTTTGGCAAAAGAGGTTTTGCCGCAACCCGATTCTCCAATCACCACTACGGCCTGATTGGAGGGCATTTCAAACCTAACCTTGTCCACGGCCTGCACCATCCCTTTGGAGGTACGGAAGGACAAGGTTAAGTCTTCAACTTTCAGCAGTTGTTCGTGTTTCGTCATAACGTTTAGAGCCATCTTTCTTCTTCAGGTTAGATGTCACGCAAGCGTGGGTTGAAGATGCGGTCCATGGCGAAACCGACCATCGCAAAACCCAGACCGGTGATGATGAGCAGAACCGCCGGCTCCAGGATCCAGTAATAGTAGCCGTTGTAAACCGCTCCGCCGGTGCCCCAGGCCTCATAGATGATCTTGCCCCAGGTCGGCAGCACGGGGTCACCCAGGTTCAGCGACGCCAGCGTAGCTTCCAGGAACACGAAAGCGGGCACACCCAGCACAAGGTCTGGAATGAGCAGCGGTGTGATACGCGGGATCAGGTAACTAAAGATGATGCGCCCGCTGCTGGCTCCGTACGACTTGGCCGCCTCGATATAAGGCGACTCCTTCACTTGTAAGAAGATGGCGCGGTAGCTCTTGATCGCACCGCTGAAGATACTCAGTAAAACCGTCGCTCCTAGAATGGTCCAGATACTCTTTGAGTAAAAGGTACCAATCATGATAAGGATACTGAGCGTCGGCAGGTTAATGCTGATCTCTGTAATGCGCTGGATGAGTTCATCCACCCAGCCGCCATACCACACGCCGATCGCAGCAAACACGATGGCGGCGATCGAGGTGCCGAAGGAGGCTACCAGGCCGAAGGCCAGCGCGATCGGCGTGCCCCACAGGATACCGATAGTCAGATCGCGGCGTAGGTTGTCCGTCCCAAACAGGCCGTAGACCTTGCCGTGCAAGATCACATCAGCCTTGGAGACCACCGACTCTGGCTCAAACGTGATGCTGTCGATCACGATCTGATACTCGCCCTTGAGGATGTCCAGGGCTTCTGTTTCCGGATTGTCAAAAAGGGCCAGCTCAGGGCTAACGCCGCCCAGGCGCCGCCGCAGTTTATCGTCCTGCACGGCACGGTACGTGGTGGTGTAGCCGATACCTTGTTCCATCAGGCGGATCTCTCGCCCGTCAGGCGTGATCCAAAACAAGCTCACAAACGGGTTGCGCGTGTTGTACTTGCTCGTAAAGTTGAAAACAATATCCTGAGGGGCCTCATCAGCAGTGTAGTTGAAGCTGTACACCACAATGCGGTTCTCACCTTCAGAGCGCTGGTTTACTTCAGTTTCCACGCCAGGGTCAGCCAGCCCGAGGAGAATGGTCTCAGGCAGCTTCTTGGAGCGGAAGAAGTTGACCCACGCCGGCGGAACCGTCTTGGGGTTTTGACCCCAGATCGCTTCACCGCCGCGCCACAGCCGGATGGCTTCTTCGCGCGGGATGTAGATCACTGTAAAGATCGAGACGATGAACAGCACCGCGATCAGAGCCAACCCTACCAGGGCGGTCGGATATTTGAGCAGCTGTTGGAAGCCCTTAACTAGTCCTTGCATAGTAAATTCACCTGTTTCTTGAGGCTCTACTCGCCAATTTTTACGCGCGGGTCAACCAGCGCATAAACAAAGTCGAGCAGGAATACGGTCAACGCCAGCAGATAAGCATAAATGATCGTAATGGCGACGATGACCGGAGTATCGTACAAACCGATGGCAGTGATGTAGGTTCGCCCCAGACCCGGCCATTGGAAAACACCCTCAGTAAGGATCAGGCCGGTCCATAGGCCGATCACAAGCAGCGCAAAGCTGGTGATGATCGTCGGCAGGGTCGGGCGCAAGATGTAGCGATACTGAATATCGCGCGCGCTCAGTCCCTTGGCTTTTGCCATTTCCACATAATCTTCACTGGAGTAGATCAGGAAGAAGGTGCGCCAGTTGTAGATACTGATGAAGATCGAACTGGTAATGATCGCTGCCGTCGGCAGGATCAAGTGCTTGCCCACGTTCAGGATGTAGCCCCACTGGTCACGTGGCGGCGGGGAGTCGATCATGCCGCCGAAGGGCAGCCACTTGAGCACCGCCGCAAACAGCAGAATGAGGAATAGACCGTAAAACCATGAAGGTGCTGATGACGTAGGTGAGAACGCAATGATCAGCTTGTCCCAGAAATTTCCGTAGGAGCGCGAGAGCATCAGCGCTAGCGCAATACTCCCAAAGAATAGGATCAAATTGGAAGCGCCAACCAGCAGTAACGTCGGCCCCAGGCGATCCAGAATGATCAGCCTTACTTGCCGCGATCCGGTGTCACTGGCCATTAACTGCGCCGTGCCAAAATCCAAACGGATAGCATTCCACAAAAAGGTCAGGCTGCGCACCACAAAGGGCTTGTCCAGGCCGTAGCGCTTTTCAGCACGTTCCACCTGGGCCAGGAAGAAAGCGTTCTTGGCGGCCGGGTCCATTTGCTGGTAATTTTGATCTGCGCGCAGCTGCTGGCCAATAAATTCGCGGATTTGGCCGCGCACAATCTGGTCCACATAGCCGCCCATGTTGGCGATCAGGATGGTCAGATACACAGCCACCACTACGCTGAAAAAGATACTGACCATTTTGAGCAAGGTGTATTTGGCTACACGCGCAAAGGTGCTGTTCTGAGCTTTGGGACTAGTCGTTTGTTCTTGGGGTACGCCGGAGGGCGCCTCAAGATCTGGCGTAGTTACACTCATTCAATTTCTCCTTGCTTCCGGATGGAACTGGGCGGAATGCCCAAATAATATACCAAAAAACCGAATACCTATAATGAGAATCATTCCGGTTGCAGTTAAAGCAACAGCGGCAGGGCCTAGGCCCTGCCGCTGTTTTTTCTAGCATTTTGCTACTTCTGGTTTGTGGTGATTACTCAGTCACAAAGTCGAAGGTGGCAAAGGCCGGGATGCTGACCGGGATGGCAACAACAGCAACTTCCAGCTTGTTGGAGCCAGTACCCAGAGCAGAGGTTGTAGCGCTGCTCAGGGTTACCACGTAGTGGCCGTCAGCGCTCAACTCGGCTTCGCCGGTCTCAACCAGAGCACCCTCTGCGTTGTACAGGAGGTAGCTCACGCTCGAGATCTCGTCAGCCGGGTAAGCGTCACCCTGGAAGGACACCAAGACGTCGAAGGTGGCCTCTTGACCCACGGTTACGCGGGCGGAGCCATCGATCTCAGCCGTGGCGACCTTGGGAGCGGCGAACGCAGCCCACTTGTCAGCCAGGTCGGTGTAGTCGGGGTTGTGCACCAGCACAGCCGTCTTCTCTACCAACAGGGCGCGGTCCAGGATGTAAGGACCAACGCCAGCCCATACGTGACCGTGGTCGCCGTAGAAGGCGAGCAGGTTCTCGTAGCGGGCAGTGGCCTCAGCAGCGGTGATGTAGTCACCCAAAGTGGCCGCGAAGGGGATGTAACCCTCGTCAGCACCACGCTGCAGGTAGGTGGCCAGCACTTCCAGGCTCGGGCCACCAACGAAGTTGGTCTGCTCTACTTCAGCCTGAACGGCCTTGTCCGGGGTGTAGGCGAGTTCGCCTTCAGCCTCGGCCCAGTTGGCGGCCGCAATGGCGTGCCAACCAGCGTTACCGTAGCCGTACTCAGGCCACAGGGTGGCAGCGCCAGCACCAGCGATCAGCTCAGCGTCCTGAGTCCACACATCGGTGTAGTACTCAATGGTGAGCGGGTTGGTGGAGGTGATGCGCCAGCCCTTGAAGCCGCCCTTGAACGCAGCCAAACCACCAGCGGCGGCCTCATCGTAGATGGGGCTGCCCTCGGTGCCAGTGGCAAACGTCATGATCGCAGGCATAACGAAGTCAGCCGCGGTCATCGGGCTGCCGTCGTGCCAGGTGCGGTCATACAGGGAGGAGGGGTAGGTCACCACGGTCTTGACCAGGGAGCTCAGGCCGTCGGGGTAAGCTTCGCCAACGGTGATGAAGGTCTCGGTCTCCGGGTTCCAGTCGATCCAGGCGTCAGCCGGAACGTCGTTGCTAGCAACGAAGCTCAGGTCCACCCAGTCGTAGGTGGTGCCAACCGGCAGGCCCTGCTGCACGTACACTTCAGCGCTTTCGAGGCGCTGCGGCAGGGGGATACCGGTGTGCGGGTTCAACAGCACAGCGGAGTCACGGGTCAGCAACTGCCACTGGTTGTCGTAGGTCCAGTTGCTACCACCGATCGGGTTAGCGGGCTCAACGAAGATGTCAGGGGTACCCCATTGCAGGGTGCCACCCTCGCGGTCGTCGAAGCGCAGAGTGAAAGCGGTCAGCGGGTTGATGTCAACGCCAGCGGCCAAGTCAAAGGCCACAGAAACGTTGGGCTGCCACGGGCTGAAGCCCTGGCCGTCGATCAACCAAACGTGCAAAGCGCTCTCAGCGGAGGCTTGCAGAGCTTCGCTGATCATCGCCTTGCGCTGATCCAGCGTGGAGTAGTTGGCATTGGCCAAGTCATTGGCCAGGGCGCGGTACTCAGGGGTGATCTGGGCCTCGAAGGACTGCCACAGCGTGGTGAAGCCGTAGGCGCTGTCCGGGGAGTCGAAGAACTGGAAGTCACCAGAGTCGTCGCGAGTGATACCACCCACACCCCAGGCGCCGGTGTACATGTGCCACAGACCGTCGGGAGCGTTACCGCTCACCCACAGGGCGGCCAACTCCGAAGAGGTGCCGTACTGGCGGGTAACAGTCAGACCGATGGACTCGAGCTGGTTGGAGACGTAGTCACCAACCGGAACACGGGTGCCGTCGGAGTCGGTACGGATCAAGAAGACCAGGTTGATCGGAGCACCGTTGTGGGTCCAAACGCCGTTCTCCTTGACTGCACCATCGGCCTCCAGCGCGGCGGAGATTTCGGCCTCAGCGCGCTCGGGGTCGTAGGACAGGTCCGCTTCCAAACCGCGGATCACATCCACGTGGCGGGCGTAGTCCGGGAAGGCAGACACGAACGAGAAGAACTTCGGTGTGCCCAGGCCGCCGTACACTTCCTGGTTGATGTAGTCACGGTCTACCAGGTTGTTGATGGCCTTGCGGATTGCGCCATTGTTGAAGGGGTTGTAGGTGCCGTCAGAAAACTCAGCCGGGTTGAAGGTGATCTCGTAGTAGATACCGTACTGGAACGAGCGCTCCAAGCCAGCTGCGTCAGACGCTTGCACGTCCTGCGGGCGGGACAGGTTCGAGGTGTAGATGTCGATGTCGCCAGCCGCGATCTGAGTGATTGCGGAGTCAGCGCCGACGATCTTCATACCGATTTCGTCCAGCCAACCACCCACACGGGTGGTTTGAGGAGCAGCTTCAGTAGCTTCTTCAGTTACTGGAGTGTCCTCAGAGGGGGCTGCGGTTGCGGTAGCAGCCGGAGCCGACTGGCACGCGCCCAACACCAGGCTCGCGATGAGCAGGATGCTGAACAGTGCCAAAATGCGGTTGCGTTGCATATGTGTTCTCCTCCGTAAGGATTAAACTAAGATTGGGGTAGGTAGGTATTTATGCTTCTGGGTGGACCACCACCTCCTCCTTAAAAGAGATAGGCCTTAGCCTTTTAGCTGACAAGTGAAAACACAGCATAGTCAGCCATTGTTCGCAACAAGTTGCGAGCTTTAGCCCTAGTGCAGAAAATTATTATAGGGCTTTAATTATGGAATTGTGCCACAGATTCAGTGGAATCAGGTAGCTAGTTTTGGGAAGAGTGCTATCACCCAGGGTGCTATGACCCTGGGCGCGTGTCCACCTGGCTGCCTACTAGCCTAGTAGCTACCCTAATAAAAGAAGCAACTCGCTCAGCGTACTGATCTTTGCATCCGGCGTGATCGTGTCCTGGTGGTCCCGGTTTCCGGGGGTGTCTGCGTGCCGGGTGAGCCAGATGCTGTACAGCCCGGCGTTTTTGGCCCCCAGGATGTCTGCGCCCAGCGTATCCCCCACCATGGCCGTTTCGCTGGCTTGCAAGCCCATGCGCTCCAGAGCGATCTCAAAGATGCGCGGGTTGGGCTTGCGCACGCCACACGCCGCCGAGCTCAGTACCAGCTCAAAATACGGGCGTATCTCGGCCTTATCCACCAGCGTCTGCACATCGTCATCATCGCCCGCATTGGAGAGGATGCCCAGCGTGTAACCCGCGGCCCTCAGAGCCTGCAGCGTGCTCAGCGTGTCCTCTTCCAGCAGCCAGTGTGCCTGGGAGGCTGCGTACAGGGCGCGCAGCGCCGGGCGCAGCGTCTCCAGTGCTACATCGCTGTGGCCCAGGTCAGCCAACAGGGTCTTGAGCACATGCGCGGTGGTGTGTTCAATAAATTCGGCTTCACGTTGGGCGTAATAGGCGTTCAGGCGAGCACGGAACTCCAGCAGGAAGGTCGGGCCATCCAAGTCAAAGCCCTGGCCGCGCAGATGCGCCAGCAGCGCCTCATCTGCCTGGCGCATTACTTCGGGCCAGGCGCCCTGAAAGTGCAACAGCGTGTTGCCCAGGTCAAAGAAAATACCCTTGAAGCGAGTTTCCATAGTCTACTTAACGCAACCCCGCAGTTTGCGTTTCGTGTCAGTTTGATCCAATTGCAAATAAAAAGCCCGCTTCACTGAGCGGGCTTTTTTTATTTTTGCAGAGAAGCTAATCCTCGTCGGCGATGGGCAAGACCTGAATGTCTACCCAGAACCATTCGCGGCCATTGTTGCCGATGCCAAACACGGCGCCGTCACCGCGTAGCATCCAGTACCCCTTGTAGAAACCAGATCTGTCAGGAGCACGCATGCTCACTTCAACCATGGCGTAGTCGCCGGGGGCGATTTCTTTATCGCTAAATTCCACCACGGTCTCTGCACCCATCAAGTCACCCTGGATCCAGATCACGGCAAAATCGCGCTTCCAGGTGCAGGAGCCGGTGTTCTTCAGGCGCCACACTTTGGTGAAGGGGATTTTGGCATAGATCTGCGTGCCGTCAGGGATGCTTTCGTATTCCAGGTTGGCGCGCAGGCAAGGGATGCCTGATGTGCTGGGTTGTTGCAGCGGCGTCGGAACCAGCGTGGGCTGCTCACCTTCGAGTGTAGCCGTGGGCGTGGGCGGCTCAGGCGTGAAGGTCGGCGTGGGTGGGATGGGAGTCAAGGTGGCTGTGGGGGGCGCGGCCGCCGCGGTTTCCGTCAGTGCCTGGAATGCGATTTGAGCCGCTTCCGTAAGGATGGCGTCTGTGTTGGTGTTGGCAGAACTGCCGCAAGCGCTCAACAAAATGGCGCTCAAAATCAACACTGACACAATGATCAGCTTGGAACTTCTCACAACTGCACCTCTGTTTTGTGACATAAGAAGGCACATTATATCGCCTGGGTTCTGCACTCAGAATTTTCTTATCTACCGTTAGGGTTAAGGCGCGGCGTCTGAAAATTCTGGGCCGGCAAGCTCCATTCTGGCGCTACGCTACGGCCGCCAGCGGCAATGTAGACATGGTAGTCAGTGTAGTGACAGTTGCGGGCGTTGTTGGCGCGCTCCATGTTCATCACGATCAGATAAGTGCGTTCCAGCTGGCTGGCGTCCAGGCTCAGCTCGCCGTCCCACAAGGGGTAGATGTAGCTGTGGTCCGCAGCAATGCCTACCACCACTCCCAGTAGCCCGTCGCCTTCCAAGGTTACTGTGATGGCTTGCTGCGCGGGGATGTAGATATAGTCCGCCCCCAGCTGGTGCACCCCGTCTGCGGGCGTGAACCAGGCATCCAGCTCGGCGCTGCCCTGCAGAGTGACTGAGGGGTAGCGCCGGCCTTCTTCAAAGTCACGCGTGAGCAGTGCGATGCTGTAATCCACAAACACATCCTCGAGCGTGGTGTCGTACTCTGCCAGCAGAGCATCCCAGGCCGCATAGCCATCCAGATCGATGATGTGCTCCCACAGACGCAGCACGATCGCATGGCCGTAGCGCTCGGAGAGGTGGCGCATAAAGATCCACATGCCGTACCAACGGTCAATGTCATCCTCGTGTAGCTCGCCGCCCTCTGCCAGCTGGCACGAGTCGGTGGACGAGAAGACGGAGGGCAGCACGGTCACAGGGTCATTGACAGTGTCAAAGAGTTCCTCTTCGATCCAGGAGGAGGTCGCTTCCCACACCCAATCGTGCGGCTCTTCCCCATCGTAGCCAAATTGGATGGCATGGTGGAATTCGTGCGCGGCGGTACTGCGCATGTAGTCCAGCGCGTCTTCGGGGTAGCTGCCGTCTTCGTTGTAGCCATAATCCTCAAGGTAGTCATTGTCCAGCACGATGAAGGTGTGCGTGGAGTTCTGTTCCACCAGTGGACTGAGCGGGTTGTCGCCGATCACGGAGTTGCCAAAGTCGGTGTCGGTGTACCCGGCGTAGTTTTCATCCAGGATGTTGAGCAAGTACACATCGTAGCGGTCGTCGCCGCCCAAGCCCTTGTCTGTGGGCGGGCGAGACCAGCCAAAATGTTCGATGGATGCGAACCACGAGTACTCCATGGCGCGCGCCACCTCAATGACGTAATCCGGATGCCCGCTGTCGCCGCTTCTCTCGGGTGGCACTGCATCTTCGCCATCCAATGTGTAGTGGATACGAAAGTGCTCCGTGTCCAACGTGTAGGCGCGGCCGCTGAATTCAGGACGGCCGCGGTCATCCGGGCTGTCTCCTGGGGGCTGGAGCGCGAGCTCGGGCAACAAGGCCAGCCCATCCAGTCTTTCGGAAGCGGAGTAGAAGATCGCCTGGGTTGGCTTGGGCTCTAGCGGGTGGGTTAGCGTATTGCTGTCACCGCCGCCACCATCGCCCATTAAAGTCTGGCAAGCTATGCTGCTGAGGATAAGTGCGCTGAGTGCCCACAGTGCGACGCGGTGGGGCGTGTGTTTGTGCTGCATGAAATCAGGGTTCCCTTTGGAATTTTGCGAAGTCAGTTAATAGTGTACTGGCGCAGCCAGGGCTGCGCCAGTACAGGAGTGGTGTGTGGGGAGTGAAGCGGGGGTGTTACTCGATGACCGTGTTGGTCTGCTCGTGCATGTACAACGGCAGGTAGTAGTGCCCACCCGCGCCCTTGCCGGAGGAGCCGGAGCCCTTCCAGCCCCCGAAGGGCTGGAAGCCGGGCCAGGCGCCGGTGCTGGCGCCCTGTGGGCGGTTGGCGTAAGTGACACCCGCTTCGATGTTCTCGAAGAACCATTTGGATTCATCGCTGTCGCCGTAGAAGCCTGCCGTCAGGCCAAAGTCAACATCGTTGGCCAGCGCCATGCCTTCATCCAGGCTCTTGATCTTGTGCAGCATCGTAATGGGCAGGAACATCTCCTGCTTCCACAGTTTGTGGCTGGTGGGCACATCTGCCACCAGCGTGGGCTCGCAGAAGTAGCCCTTGCCAAAGTCGCCCTCGGTCAGCACGCGGCCGCCGGTGAGGATACTGCCATTCTGGGAGAGATCTTCTGCCCAGGTCTTGTAGTTGTTGTAGGCGCCTTCATTGATGACCGGGCCCATGAAGGTGTCCTTCAACGTGGGGTCACCGATCTTGAGCGTCTTGGTGACCGCCAGCAACTTCTCGACCAGCTCGTCGTAGACAGGCTCCTCAATGTACACGCGCGAGCCCGCCGAACACTTCTGGCCTTGCAGGCCGAAGGCCGAGCGGTACAGACCCTGGGTAGCGCGCTCCAGATCCGCATGGCGTGAAACGATGACGGGGTTCTTGCCGCCCATCTCCAGCAGGATGGGGCGCGGGTAGCGGCCATTGGCAAAGCTGCGGTAAATATGCATGCCCACGTCATAGGAGCCAGTGAAGGTCAGGCCGGCAGTGCGCGGGTCGTCCACCAGAGCCTGGCCGGCGATGGCGCCATCGCCCGTGACGTAGTTGACCGCGCCATCGGGGAAGCCCGCATCGCGGAACACTTCGGCCAGCAGGCGCGAGGCCCACGGTGTGTCCTCGGCCGGCTTCATCACCACGGTGTTGCCCGCCACCAGGGCCGTCCCCGCCGGGCCAGCCGTGAGGGCGAAGGGAAAGTTGAACGGGCTGATGACCACCCACACGCCATACGGGCGCAGGCGGTTGGTGTTGGTGGCCTTGTAGCCCTTGAGCGGGTCGACGCCCATGGGTTTGATGTAGCCATTGTTGGCTTCCATCTGGTCACAGGCGTAGTAAAAGAAGTCGGCGGCTTCAGACACATCCCCCAGGGCTTCCATGCGGTTCTTGCCCACCTCGATGGAGACCACCGCGGCAAGCTCAAAAATGCGCTCGGTGATCAGGTCGGCAGCCTTGCGCACCAAGGCCACCCGCTCCTGCCAGGGGCGGCGGCCCCAGTCCTTGGCGGCCGCATAGGCGGCCTCCATGGCGGGGGCCACCTCGGCAGCAGTGGCCTGCTGAAAGGTGCCCAGCAGCCAGTCTGTATTGATGGGGGAGCGGTCTTCGAACTTGGCAGCGGCCAGCACATCCTTGCCGTTGATGAACATGGGGTGCTCCTGCCCCAGGTTGCCCTTTACCTTGGCAATCGCGGCTTCGAAGCGGGTGTGCAGGTCTTCCGGGGGGTCATACATGGTGGCGTATGTGAGTCTGAAAGCGCCAGGGGTCGACATTGTGCTTAGCTCCTTGATTCACAAATAGGGTTCAAACTTTAGGCGGCTAGTATAGCCCAGCTCCTTGCTTAGACGTCTTTGTGAGGTGTGCCTTGCGCAGCAGTGCTGACGAGGCAACCCGCAAGCATCGGCTGGCCCGCCTCCTCGGTCTTTTGCGTGTGCTGGCCGCATTCCATGCCGCCAAGCGAAGCAATCCCCAACATGGTTTGCAAATCGCCTTGAGGATTGCAAACTTGCAGAAACTGAGCTGATTTTCCGCGTGCTTGTCAATGATCTCGTGTTTTGATTGCGGAAAGATGCACAAACGGTGCACTTGTGTTACAATCCGGTTTATCTGTAAATCTGCCGCATGTTGAATCTTTTTTGCGGCATCAGGACAAAAGAGACCCAATAAGCATGGAACAAAACTGGCTTTTTATCGGCGTATTTGTTGCGATTGCGGGCGTCTTTCCCCTCTTGCCCATCGTTATCGCGCGCGTGCTTGCTCCCCGCAAGCCAAACCACATCAAATTAGAGACGTATGAATGTGGTATGGAGACCGTGGGCGACACCTGGGTTCAGTTCAAGGTGGAGTACTACATCTACGGTCTGGTTTTCCTGATCTTCGATATTGAAACCGCGTTCTTATACCCGTGGGCAGTGGCCTACGACGTGCTGCCTATGTTTGCTGTGCTTGAAGGCGTGCTCTTCATTATGATCCTTGTGGGCGGTTTGTTTTACGCCTGGCGCAAGGGTGTTTTGGAATGGTCATAAAGGCTGCTGCAGCTTGCTGAACAGCCTTTTTATTTGCATACACAGAGGATAACGAATGTCTTTTTGGAGCGACCCGATCCGCGTAGCAAACGAGTGGTTGAACGGTCTTTTGACCGATCTGCTGCCGCAAGCCTGGGCTACCCTTATCGGCAATGTGATAGGGGTGGTGGTGGTTTCCTCCTTCGGCCTGATCCTAGTGATCTTCCTGATCTGGCTGGAGCGCAAGGTGGCGGCTCGCTTTCAGGACCGCATTGGCCCCAACCGTGCCGGGCCTTACGGTTTGCTGCAAACCATTGCGGACATCGTAAAACTGCTTACTAAGGAAGACAGCATTCCTGAGAAGGCAGACAAGGTGACCTTCAACCTGGCGCCCATCGTCTCGATGATCGCCGTGTTGCTGATCTGGGCGGTCATCCCCTTCGCCCCCGGCTGGATCGGCACAGACCTCAACGTGGGCGTGCTGTACATCGCCGCGGTGGGCTCCTTCGGTATTCTCTCCATCCTGATGGCAGGCTGGGCTTCCAACAACAAGTACGCGCTGCTGGGCGCCTTCCGCGCCGTAGCGCAGCTCATTTCCTATGAAGTGCCGATGCTGCTCACCCTGCTGGTGCCGGTATTGCTGGCGCGTAGCATGGGGATGATGCACATCGTGCACGACCAGAGCCTGTGGTTCATTGTGCTGGCGCCGGTGGCTGGTGTCATCTTCCTGGTCTCTTCCATCGCTGAAGTTGGCCGCACTCCCTTCGACCTGATCGAAGCTGAGTCTGAAATTGTGGCCGGTTACCACACTGAGTACACCGGCATGAAGTTCGGCTTGTTCTTTGCCGCCGAATTCCTGCATGCTTTCACTGTGGGTGTGCTGTTCGCCATCCTCTATCTGGGTGGCTGGCGCGGCCCCGGCGCCGAGCAATACCCCATCCTGGGTATGGTCTACCTCATCGCCAAGTCCAGCATTGGTTACTTCATTGTTATGTGGGTACGCAGCACCCTGCCGCGCATCCGCATTGACCAGATGCTCGATCTGAACTGGAAGGTGCTCACGCCGATTTCGTTGGCGCTGCTCATCCTGACCGCCATCCTGGACAAGATGTTTGCCGAGACGGCCCTGCGTGCCCCGGTGCTGCTGGGCGCCAATGTGCTGGTGGTGGTGCTGAGCTGGGCGATCATTCGTGTGCTCTCCCGCCGCTCCCGCCGTGAGCGCAAAGTCTTCAAGAAACGACCAGAGGCCCGTGCGGTCTAACGACCGCCAGCCTTTTTTGATGGAGCCAAACGCATGACTGGAATGCAAGGTGTTTTTCTCTTCGCTGCCGGGCTCATTTTATGGGCAGCCTTCATGATGGTGACGCGCCAGAACCTGGTGCATGCCGCCTTTTATCTGATCCTGGCCCTGTTCGGGGTCGCCATCCTATTTGTGCTGCTGGACGCTGGCTTCCTGGCTGTGATCCAGGTCTCGGTATACATTGGCGCTATCTCGATCATGATGATCTTCGCCGTGATGTTGACGCGCGGCGATGTGATCGAAGAAGACCCCGTGAACAAGAACTATGGCTGGGCCCTGCTGCTGGCGGCCCTGTTTGCCTTCGGGCTCATCATTCTCGTGGGCCAATGGCCGGCGATCGCCAGCCTGCCCGGTGCGTTTGACACCAGCCGAGACCTGGCCGCCGAGTTGGGTGTGGCGCTGTTCTCGCCTGAAGGTTTTGTCATCCCCTCAGAAGTAGCTTCGGTTTTGCTGCTGGCGGCCCTGGTGGGCTCGCTGGTGGTCGCACGCCGTCAGAAAGGTAAATAAGAGCGTATGATCCCGCTTTCCTGGTATCTGATACTCGCCGCCCTGCTGTTCTGCATCGGCTTGTATGGCGTGCTGGCCCGCAAGAACGCCGTGGCCATCCTGATGAGCGTTGAGCTGATGCTCAACGCCGTTAACATCAACCTGGTGGCCTTCTGGCGCTACTTCACACCCGGCAACATTAGCGGGCACGCCTTTGCCGTCATCGTGTTCGTGGTGGCGGCTGCCGAAGTCGCCGTAGGCCTGGCCCTGATTATTTCCATCTACCGCCGCCGCAAGACCGTGGCCGCGGATGAAATCAACTTGATGAAGTGGTAAGTGATGCCGACTGAAACTTTGATCTGGCTTATTCCGCTCCCGCCGCTGCTGGCGTTCTTCCTGATCTTGCTGTTCACTCGCAAGAACAACGCCCTCAGCCACACCGTGGGCGTGGCCGCTGCCGCCATCTCCTGGCTGCTGGGTATGCTGGTGTTCTTCGCCGCTATCGGCATCGATCACTTTGGCGAGCACCCGTTCCACTCCGCCATTGCCTGGCTGCCCACCGGCGAGACCTTCTTTAATATCGGTGTGATGATCGACCCGCTCAGTGCGGCCGTGCTGTTCTTTGTGGCTTGGACTGTGCTGATGATCTTCATCTATAGCATCGGCTATCACAACTTCGGTGCTCCCAAGGGCGAGCACGACAAACCTGGCCTGCCGCCGCACGGCGCCGAGGACCACGGCCACCATGTGCCCTCGATCGAGCCGATGTATGCGCGCTTCTTTGCCTTCATCGCCCTATTCGCCTTCGGTATGTACACCCTGGTGGTGTCAGACAATCTGCTGACCCTCTTCGTAGGTTGGGAGATCATGGGTCTGTGTTCGTACCTGCTGATCGGCTTCTGGTACGGCAAGCCCTCTGCCCGCGATGCGGCCAAGAAAGCCTTCCTCACCACCCGCATCGGCGATGTGTTCATGCTGCTGGGCATTGTGGCCCTGTACTCGGCCACCGGCACGCTCAACTTCCACGAAATTTTGCGCAACGAGAATATTCTGCACCTGCTGGCGAGCACGCCCAGCGGTGTATTCGGTCTCTCGGCAGCCGGCCTGATCGGCTTGCTGCTCTTCATCGGCACGGTGGGCAAATCGGCCCAGTGGCCGCTGCACGTATGGCTGCCGGACGCCATGGAAGGCCCCACGCCCGTCTCCGCCATGATCCACGCCGCCACCATGGTGTCGGCCGGTGTGTACATGGTGCTGCGCATGTTCCCGTTGCTCTCGGCGGGCTGGCATCACGGTGACCCGCTGACCACCACCATGACGGTGATGGCTTTCATCGGCGCCTTTACCGCCATCTTCGCCGCCACCATTGCGGTGACGCAGAACGACATTAAACGCGTGCTGGCCTACTCCACCATTTCCCAGCTCGGCTTCATGATCGCGGCTCTGGGCATCGGTGCCTATGTGGCCGCCGCCTTCCACCTGGTCACCCACGCCTTCTTCAAGGCGCTGCTCTTCCTCGGTTCCGGCTCAGTCATTCACGGGATGGAGCACGGCGTGCTGCACACCGGCGAGCATGTGGACCCGCAGGACATGTTCAACATGGGCGGCCTCAAGAAGAAGATGCCGATCACATTCTGGACCTTCCTCATCGGCGGCTTCGCCCTCTCCGGCTTCCCGCTCATCACCTCGGGCTTCTGGTCCAAGGATGAGATTCTGGCCGACGCCTTTGCCAATGGTCACTTCACCCTGCTGGTCGTGCTCTCGCTGGCGGCGCTGCTCACGGCGTTCTACACCATGCGTCAGATCACGCTGACCTTCTTCGGTGAGCCGCGCACCAAGGCCGCTGACCATGCCAGCGAGAACAAGCTGGTGATGACCGGCCCGCTGATGGTGCTGTCTGTGTTCGCCATCATCGCCGGTTGGGTCGGTATCCCCGAGCACTTCCCCGGCATCGGCGGCTTGCTGCCCAACTGGTTCCATGATTTTGTGGGCAGCAGCCTGCTGGAGCACCCGCACGCGCCGGACTTTCACCCCGTGCCGCTGCTGATTTCGCTCGGCGTGGCCTTGGGCGGTTTGGCTCTGGGCTATCTGGTGTACCGCAAGGCTGGCAGCGTGGACCCGCTGCGCAAGCCGCTTGGCCCGCTGTACACCCTGCTGGAGAACAAGTACTACTTTGATGAGCTGTATACCAAGCTGTTCATCCGCCCGGCCGGTGTCATCGCCGAGAAGTTCTCCTACTGGTTCCTGGACCGCAAGGTGATCGATGGTGTGCTACATGGGGTGGCGCAAAACTCCATTACCCTGGGCACTTTCTTCCGTGACCGCTTTGAGGGGCCTGTCATCAGTGGGTTGGCTGACTGGCTCGCCAACACCACCGCGGCCATTGGCCGTGCACTGCGCAAGGTACAGACCGGCGCCGTGCAGCAATACCTGCTGGTGGTTGCCCTGGTTGCCTTTGGCGGCCTCTTCTACTATCTATTCGCGGTACTGCGCTAACGAGACCTCATGGACTTTTTGAATTCACACCTTCTCTCCTTGATCTTGTTCAGCCCGCTGGCGGCGGCCCTAGTTGTGCTGCTGCTGCCTGGCCAGAACAAGACTCTGACCCGCTGGGTGGCCTTTGGGCTCAGCCTGGTGCCGTTGGCTTTCACCCTGGTGGCCTGGTTTGGCTTTGAAGCCGCCCCGGTGGTGGATGGCTTCCGCTTCCAGGAGCAGACGGTCTGGTACAGCGCTATCAACTCCTACTATCACCTGGGCATCGATGGTCTCTCGCTCAGCATGGTTTTGCTGACCACCATCCTGACCCCGATCGCCATCCTGGCTTCGTTCAGCGTGGAGGACAAGGTCAAGGCCTACATGGCCCTGTTCCTGGCGCTGGAGACCGGCATGCTGGGCGTGTTCCTCTCGTTGGACCTGCTGCTCTTCTTTGTATTCTGGGAGATTGGCCTGGTGCCGATGTTCTTCCTGATCGATCAGTGGGGCAGTGCCAAGGGCGAACGCGAGCTGTGGAACGGCATCAAGGTGCCCGCCCGCCGCTATGCGTCTTTCAAATTCATGATCTACACCATGGCTGGCTCGCTGGGATTGCTGCTGGCCATCCAGATGATCGGTGTCGTCTCCGGCACCTTTGACCTCATCGCCATCTTCCAGAGCTGGCCCGCCCTTGAAGGCACGCTGTTCGGCCTGCCGGTGGCTACCGTCAAGAGCATCGCCTTCTGGGCCTTTGCGATTGCCTTCGCCATCAAGGTGCCGGTGTGGCCGTTCCACACCTGGCTGCCGGATGCGCACACCGAGGCGCCCACGGCTGGCTCCATGATCCTGGCGGGCGTGCTGCTCAAGCTGGGCGCCTATGGCTTCCTGCGCCTGGTGCTGCCGCTCTACCCTGAGCAGGCGCAACAGTATGCTGGTGTGCTGGCGCTGCTGGCCACCGCCGCCATCGTCTTTGGCGCACTCTCGGCCTGGGCGCAGACAGACTTCAAACGCCTGGTGGCCTACTCCTCTGTGAACCACATGGGCTTCGTGGTGCTCGGCATCGCTGCCGCGGCCTATGCCGCCGGCACCGAGAGCGCTACGATCGCCATGAACGGCGCGGTGCTGCAGATGTTCAACCACGGCATCTCGGCCGCGGCCATGTTCTTCCTCGTGGGCGTGATCTACGAGCGCTCCCACACGCGTGACCTCGAGAAGTTTGGCGGCTTGTTCCCGCTGCTGCCGGTCTACGGCGCGTTGCTGATCCTCAGCTCCATGGCCTCGCTGGGTCTGCCTGGCCTCAACGGCTTCGTGTCTGAGTTCCTCGTGGTGCGCGGCGCCTGGCCTATCTTCACAGCGTATACGGCCATCAGCATGATCGGCTTGTTCTTCACCGGCGCGTACATCCTCAAGGGGATCGCCAAGACGCTGCACGGCCCGCTGAATGAGCACTGGAAGGGCCACATCACAGACATCAACCGCCGTGAGCTGCTGGTGATGGCGCCGCTGGTGGTGTTGATGCTGTGGTTGGGCTTCTGGCCAGCCTGGCTGCTCAACGTAATCAATCAAGCCGTAGTTGCTTTGTTCGGCTAAAGGTGAATTGATGGGCTTCGATATCCTTAGCGCAATTGTTTTGCTCCCCATTCTGGCTGGCGTGGTGCTGTTCTTCCTGCCCGCCAAGAATCACAAGCTGATCTACAGCTTTGCTTTGGCTGTAGCGCTGGTGACCTTCTTGCTGTCCATTGCGGTCTATGTGGGCTTTGATACCAATGGGGACACCTTCCAGTTTGTGCATAAATACGACTGGCTGCCGCAACTGGGCATCTCCTACCATGTGGGTGTCGACGGCATCGCCGCTCCGATGGTGCTGCTGACGGGCGTCGTCATCTTCACGGGTGTGATCATCTCGCAGCGCATCGATGACCGCCCGCGTGAGTTCTTCGCCTTCCTGTTCCTGCTGGCCAGCGGTGTGTTCGGCGTTTTTGTTGCGCTGGACCTGTTCGCGCTGTTCTTCTTCTATGAGATAGCCGTGTTCCCGATGTACTTGCTGATCGCTATTTGGGGTTGGAAGCAATCGCGCGAATACGCTGCGATGAAATTGACTCTGTACCTGTTCATTGGCTCGGTGATCGCCCTGGTGGGTGTGCTGGCCATGTATTTCAGCTCTGGGCTCAACACGTTTGACTTTCTGGCTTTGCAGAATGCCAACTTCTCGCCAGAGTTCCAGCAGCTGTGGTTCCCGTTTGTCTTCTTTGGCTTCGCCGTGCTGGGCGGCATCTTCCCCTTCCACAACTGGAGCCCGGTGGGCCACGTAGCCGCCCCCACGGCTGTCTCGATGTTCCATGCCGGTGTGCTCATGAAGCTGGGCGCTTTTGCCGCCCTGCGCGTGGGCATCATGCTCATGCCGGAGGGCGCGCAGTTCCACATGTGGTGGATTATTCTGCTCACTCTGGTCAACGTAGTCTATGGCGCTTTTATTGCCATGACGCAGACCGACTTCAAGTTCATGATCGGCTATTCGTCTGTTTCGCATATGGGTCTGGTGGCCATGGGTCTGGCGACGCTCAACCATGATGGCTTGGTGGGCGCCGGTATCCAGATGGTTTCGCACGGTGTTATGACGGCGCTGTTCTTCGCCGTCGTCGGCATGATCTATGACCAGGCGCACACCCGCCAGATCCTGGAGTTGGGCGGCATGATGAAGATCATGCCCTTTGCCGGTATCGCTTTCATCATCGGTGGCCTGGTGTCCATGGGTATGCCGGGCTTCTCTGGCTTTGTGGCCGAGTTCCCCATCTTCATGGGGGTGTGGGGGGATACGCCATGGATTGCTATTGTGGCCGCCATCTCGATTGCGGTGACGGCAGCCTACATCCTGCGGGCGGTGGGCAAAGTCTTCTTTGGCGAGATGCCCGCTGCGCTGGAAGGCCACATGCACGACATCAAGATCTCGGAGAAGCTGGCGCTGGGCATTCTGTGTGCCATCATGATCGCTATCGGTATCTTCCCCAGTGTGATTGTTCCCATGGTTGAGCACGGTGTCCAAGCCGTGCTGGCCCTGGTAGGAGGCGCATAACTGTGTTTGGCTCCATTACCCCTGACATGATCCTGGCCATTCTGCCGGAGCTCTCGCTCCTGGTCGTGTTGGCGATCGTCTTTATTGCTGACTTGGTGTTGCCCAAAGAGCGCAATGGCTTGCTGCCCTGGATCACTGCGGCTGGCCTGGCCGTCACCTTTGTGGTGACCCTGTTGTTCACAAACCCCGGCGCCGGGGCCGAGTTGGTGTGGGGCGGCATGCTGCGCCACGACATGCTGGCCTATCTCGGCAAGCTTCTCTTCATCTTTGCCGCCTTTGTCACCACGCTCATCTCCGTCAAGTTTGGCGATGTGTGGCTGAAGGGCGAGTATTACTTCCTGATGCTGGCTTCCACCATGGGCATGACCCTGATGGCCGCCTCGGCGGATGTGGTGATGCTCTTCCTGGCGATCGAAACCACCTCCATCCCGCTGTATATCCTGGCGGGCTTCATGACCGGCGACAATAAGTCTACTGAAGCGGGTTTCAAGTACCTGCTGTTCGGTGCCATGACCACCGCGGTCATGCTGTATGGCTTCAGTCTGCTGTTTGGCTTTACTGGCACCACCAACCTGTACGCCATGTCTGCGGCCATCACGGCCGGTAGCATACCCGTGCCGGTGTTGGTGGGCACGGTGGTGTTGGTGCTGCTGGGCCTCGGCTTCAAAGTGGCCATCTTCCCGATGCATTTCTGGGCGCCGGATGTATACGAAGGCGCGCCGACCCCGATCACAGCCTTCCTGTCCACGGCCTCCAAGGCTGCGGGCTTCCTGGTGCTCATCCGCATCATGCTGGCCAGCTTCCCGCAGGTCCTGGCGGACTGGCAGCTCATCCTGGGCGTAGCGGCGGTTGCCTCGATGTTCGTGGGCAATGTGGTGGCGCTGACCCAGAAGAACATCAAGCGTCTGCTGGCCTACTCCGGTATCGCCCACGCGGGCTACGCCCTGTTGGGCGTAGTTGCCGCCTCTGAGCTGGGTGTCGCCAGTGTGGTCTACTACTTGCTGGTCTACGTGGTCACCAACTTGGCCAGCTTCGGCATTGTCGTCATCGTGTGGCACGCTGTCGGCTCTGATGAAATTGCGGATTACTCCGGCCTCAGCCGTCGCTCGCCGATGTTGGCGCTGGTAATGCTGTTGGCCTTCCTCTCACTGGCCGGTATCCCGCCGCTGGGCGGTTTCATCGCCAAAGTCTTGGTGTTTGCCGCGGCAGTGGAAGCCAACCTGGTGTGGCTGGCGGTGTTGGGCGTGCTCAACTCCATCATTGGTCTGTACTACTACCTCATCGTGCTCAAAGAGGTCTATCTGGGCCAGCCCACGAGTGAAGAGCCGATTGCCGTTGCGCCTGCGCATGGTGTGGCCATCGTAGCCAGCATCTTGCTGGTGCTGCTGCTGGGCGTTGTAATTGCCCCAGGCTTTGACTGGGCTCTGGCCGCCGCGGCTTCGTTGTTCTAGCTTGTTTGACAGGCCCTTGGTTTGTGATATAATTCTCGAATAACGAGCCGAGTTTTGGAAGAAAACAAGAAATCTGACCCACGGCGATATGCGCTAAATGTCACCCTGGTGGGTGCGGCTTCGTTGGCTGGTTTTGCCACAGTTGCTATCCTGTTCTTGGCGCTCTTTGCCGGGCTGTGGTTAGACAACTTCTTTTCAACTGAAAATCACATTTACACAATTGTGCTGTTGTGTGTAAGTGTGCCATTTACCCTGATGGCTATGCTTTGGGTTGTGCGCTTTACAACCTCACGCATTCAACTGTCAGGCTCGCCAAAAGATGAGGAGGACGCGGCTAGTGGCTAACAACGAACAAGCTACCCGCAAGTGGAAGTATGGAGTTAATCGCTGGGTCATTCTGGCGATTATTGTCGTCAGCGTGTTCGCTGCGGGTATGTACCCGCCTATGCGCCCGCACATCCAGCTTCCGGCTGAGTATCTTACTGGTGTACTGTTCCAATTCCCCGGCACTGGCGAAGACTTCCGTCTCACCAATAGTATGGTCGCTACGCTGCTTGCGGATGTGCTCATCCTTGGCTTGGCTATCTTTGTGATCGGTCCGGCCTTACGCTCCGGCAAGCAGGTTTTCAGTGGCATTGTGGGCGTGGTTGAGGCGCTACTCGAGCTGATCTACAACCTGACCGAGGGCACTGCCGGCAAGTGGGCCAAGACCATCTTCCCCTGGTTCGCCACCATCACATTGCTGGTGTTGGTTGCCAACTGGATGGAGTTGATCCCCGGCGTCGATAGCATCGGCATCCTGGATGAGCATCACATTGAGCATATTGACCACAGCGTAAACCCGCACACCGACTGTGCTATCAACCCGCTGTTCACGGTGGGCGAGACGCAGGTGTACTCGGTTGGATACGCTGAGGGTTCGCAGGTGGCCGCGTGTGCCGCTGGCATTGTGCCTTTTGTGCGTGCCGCCGCTACGGACCTGAACTTCACGATTGCCCTGGCGATCATTGCCTTCCTGGCAATCCAGATCATCGGTGTCCGCGCTCAGGGTCTGGGCTACTTTGAGAAGTTCCTCAACTTCCGTGCCTTGTTCGCCAAGCCCGGCATGGGCATCATTGACTTCGTAGTAGGTATTTTCGAAATCGTCTCGGAATTCTCCAAGATCATTTCGTTCTCTTTCCGTTTGTTCGGCAATATCTTTGCCGGTATGGTTCTTCTTTTCGTGATCGGTACGCTGATCCCCGTAGCTGCGCAAACGGGCGTATTGCTGCTGGAATTTGCGGTAGGCCTGATCCAGGCTCTGGTGTTCGGCATGCTGACCATGATCTTTATGGCGCAGGCTACCCAATCGCATCACGCTGAAGAAGAAGGGCACCACTAAAAAATCTGGCCGTTCGGGGCATACAGCACCGGGCCACATCGTTTGACGGAGGAATAGGAATGGAAGCTGCTGCTGCAAAACTGATCGGTGCGGGTATTGCCATGATTGGCGCCATGGGCGCAGGTCTGGGCGTGGGTATGGCTGCCTTCGGTGGCGTGCAAGGTATTGCGCGCAACCCGGATGCGGCGAGTGCCATCCAGACCAACATGATCCTGGGTATCGTGTTTACCGAAGCTATCGCCATTTATTGTCTGGTGGTAGCTATGCTCATTCTGTTTGTTTTCTAAAGCGGACAGAGAGACACGGTAGAAAGGAGCCTATACATTGGAAGCCTTAGGAATTAATCTGGGTTTTCTGCTCGTCCAGATCTTTAACTTTCTGATTCTGTTCGTCGTCTTGCGCAAGATGGTGTTCACCCCCATCACCAAGATGCTGGCTACACGCCGCGAGACCATCAGCAAGGGTCTCGAGGATGCTCGCATCGCCGCTGAAGCACGCGAGAATGCCGAGAAAGAATCTGAGAAGCTGCTGAGCGAAGCCCGTTCAAAAGCTGCTACCGAGGCGCGTGAGTTGACCCTGCGCGCTGAGGAGCAGGCCAAGGAGATCCTTAAAGACGCCGAAGCCAAGGCTGGCAAGGCGCGTGAGACCGCCCTGGCCGAAGTGGAACAAGAGCGCGTGCGCGTGCTGGGTGAGGTGCGCGGCCAGGTGGCCGCTCTGGCCTCCGCCGCGGCGCAGAAGCTCATCGGCGAAGCTATGGATGAGAAGCGCCAACACGCCCTCATCAATGAATTCTTCGCTGGCGTCAAAGATGGTAAGGTCACTGTGCTCGAGGGCGCAGGCGCTGCCAGTGGCCCGGCTGTGGTCACTAGCGCTCTGCCGCTGAGTGACGCTGAGCAGGGCGAAGTGAAGAAGGCCCTGGGCAGCGCCGCTGAGGTAACCTTCAAGGTTGACCCCAACATCCTGGGTGGCCTGGTGGTGCGCATCGGCGACAAGGTGCTGGACGGTTCTGTGTCCGGCCAGCTCGGCGCCCTGCGCCAAAGCATGCGTTAGTAGTTGACAGTTTGCAGTCAACAGTTGACAGGTAAAACGGAGAGACGCCCGGCAACGGGCGTCTCTTTTTGCTATAGAATGGCTTGAGCCAAGTTCCAATGAAACTGACTGACCTATTGCAGCATACCAATCCGCTTTCGCCGGTGCCGGATATAGACGTGACCGGCATCGCCCTCGACTCGCGCCTGGTGCAGCCAGGGGATGTCTTCTTTGCCATCGTGCGCGGCGTGGACCGCTACCAGTACCTGGACCAGGTAGCCGCCCGCGGCGCCGTGGCCGTGGTGGGCGAGCGCAAGGATGCGCAATCGCCCCTGCCGCACATCACCGTGCCGGATGCGCGGGCCGCGTTGGCCGAGGCCTCGGCGGCGTTGTACGGCTACCCAGCGCGGGATATTGCCCTGATCGGCATCACCGGCACGGACGGCAAGACCACCACCTCCAACTTTATGTACCAGATCCTGCGCGCAGCTGGCTTGCACACCGGCATGGTGAGCACCGTCAATGCCCAGATTGGCGAAGAGGTGCTGGATACCGGTTTCCACGTTACTACGCCGGAAGCCTTCGATACGCAGCGCTACCTGCGCCAGATGGTGGACCGCGGCCTGACCCACGCCATTCTGGAGATGACCTCGATTGGTTTAGTCCAGCAGCGCGGCGCACGCCCGCGCGAGTTTGATATTGCCGTAGTGACCAACATCACCCACGAGCACCTCAATGACCACGGCACCTATGAAGCCTACTTTGACGCCAAGGCGCGCTTGTTCGAGGGGCTGGATCAGCCCTTCGAGAAAACGCACCCAATCGAGCGCCTGGCGGTGCTCAACCGGGATGACAAGTCTTACGATGGGCTGGCCAGGCGTACAAAGGCCAAACAGCTCGCCTATGGCGTGCATCCCGACGCCGAGCTGCGCGCTACCGACATCCGCAACGAGCCCGGCCAGCTGAGCTTTACAGCGCACGGGCCGGGTTTCAGCTTTCCGGTGGAAACCAGGATGTTCGGCGCCTACAACGTGTCCAACTCGCTGGCCGCCATCGGCGCCACCGTGGTGGGCCTCGGCGTACCGGTGGAAGCCGCCCAGGCCGGTATTGCCGCCCTGGAGGGTGTGCCCGGGCGCATGGAGCGCATCGAGATGGGGCAAGACTTCACCGCCATTGTCGATTTTGCCCACACGCCCAATGCGCTCAAAGTGGCGCTGGAGTCAGCGCGCCAGTTCACCAAGGGCCGCGTGATCACCGTGTTCGGCTCGGCTGGGCTGCGCGACAAGGCCAAGCGCCGCATGATGCCGCAGCACGCTGCCGAGCTGGCCGACGTCAGCGTGCTGACCGCCGAGGACCCGCGCACCGAGAGCCTTGACGATATTCTGGCCGAGATGGCGCACGCCGCCGAGGGCCGCGGCGGCGTGGAGGGCAAGAGCTTCTTCCGCGTCCCCGACCGCGGCGCAGCCATCTCGTTTGCGCTGCTGCAGGCGCAGCCGGGCGACGTGGTTATTGTGCTGGGCAAGGGCCACGAGCAATCCATGTGCTTCGGCGAGACCGAGTACCCCTGGGATGACCGCGTGGCCACACGCGCCGCGCTGGCGGAGCTGTTGGGCGTACCCGGGCCGCAAATGCCCACCCTGCCAACGGCAGGGTAGCTGCCAACGAGCAGCTATTTGCCCACGGCAAGGCAAGTGCCATTCTTAGCTTTTTTAGAGGTGTTGGATTTTGGACAGCATTCGTGATCGATGGGGTGAATTGGTTTTGGCAGTGTTGGTGCTGTTAGTTTTGCTGCCCGTGTCCCCACCGATACAGCAAGTTCCCACAACGGATTCCAGTGTGTTTATCTATGTTGGCTCCCAGGTGCTGGAAGGGGGCATCCCCTATGTGGATGTTTGGGATCACAAAGGCCCCCTGATTTACTACATTAATGCGCTTGGGTTGTGGCTAACCGGCTCGTCTCGCTGGGGCGTTTGGCTTTTAGAGGTCTTATTCGCCACTGTCGCTAGCTGGCTTGTCCTCAACATTGCGCGGAAATATCTTGGGCGCATCGCCGCGCTGTTTGCTGCGGCAGCATTCGTGTACGGTCTGCAGCAGGTATTGCACGGTGGTAACTTCACAGAAGAATACGCACTGCCATTGCAACTGGGCTGTATTGCCTGCTTTTGCGCTGGCATGCAAAAACCGCAGTTCGGCTTGTTCGTTCTGCTAGGGTTCCAGGCCGCGCTTTGCTTCTTGCTGCGGCCAAATATTATTGGCATTCCCTTCGTCGCTATGGCTTTATTGTTGCACAGGGTTTTCATCCGCAAAGAGACCCAGTGGGCGCAAATGCTCGGAGCTGCCATACTTGGCGGTTTGGCTGTGATCCTAGCGGTATCCGCCTATTTTTGGTCGCAGGGCGCATTCGTTGCCATGTGGGATGCCATGCTGCGCTACAACTTGATTTACGCTTTCCTTAACAATGGCGACCGGCTGGCTTCTCTGGGATTTGGTTTCTCTCTGCTAGGGCCGACCATGGTGACCGCGCTGGGCGGCTGGGTGCTCCTGGCCCGCCAAGCGCGCCAGCGCGGCGATCACAGCGCTGGCCGCTATTGGCTGTCAGCCCTCCTGTTGTTTGCGCTGCCGCTTGAACTAGCGCTGACCGCCTTACCCAGCCGGGATTATCAGCACTACTTCATGTCCTGGCTGCCGGTAGCCAGCCTGCTGGCGGGTGTGCTGGCCACCTGGCTTTTGCAAACCTGGCCGCGTGTGGGCCGGCTCGCCGTGGGGTTGGGCGCCTTGGTGCTTGCACTTTTTCCGCTGCTTGCAGTGCGGCCAGCATTGGCGGTTTTCCAGCAGGCGGGAGGCTTGCCGCCGGTGGTTTTCTCCACCACGCCTTATCAGGCCAGCTTGGAATATATCTACTCTCACACTGCGCCCGAAGACACGATCTTGTTTTGGGGCAACAATCTCTCATTACAGTGGATCTCTGGCCGCCAGGCGCCCACGCGCCTGGCCTACCAGTCCCCGTTAGCTGTAGCGGGCTACGTAACCCCAGAGATGGTCTCAAGCTTTCTAGCGGAGTTGCAAACGAATTCGCCCCAGCTGATTCTGGATACCACCATTCGCAACAATCCTCTGCCCGCGTTGTCGCAGCCCGCAAGCCAGATACCATCACTATTGCAGCCCATCTATGCATATGTGGCTGAGCACTACACCGAGGCTGGGGAGCTCTACCAAACCGAGTGGGTAGTATATGAGCGCCTTCCTTGAAAGGTGGGATGAAGTGCTGAAGCGCATACACGCCATTGTTGAGCAAGGCCTGGAATTTGTTTCTCAGAAGATTCCCCGGCGCGCTTGGTTGCTGGCTGTGGTGCTTTTGCCTAGCCTGCTAGCGGTAGCTTTGCCGCCGCTGTTCCATGGCAAGCCGATTACTGCCTTTCTGCCCAACTCCTCAGACGAGATCATTTACTGGCGGGAAATCAAAACCTTCGTGGAAGTAGGCTTCGGCGGCGGGCAGTACTCAACCAATGAGTACCCGGCCCAGTTCGCCCCGTCCACTTTCGGTTCGCATGGGCCTGCCTTCGTGATGCTGTACGGAGCTATCGGCAAGCTGTTCGGTTGGCAAGGGAACTCCGTGATCTTTCTGCATTTGGTGCTCGTGCCTCTCGGCACCCTGCTCGCCCTGCGCCTTGCGCAGCCTACTGCAAAGCAAGTCGTGCTGTTGCTGGGGCTGCTGCTCACTTGGTGGCCGCTGCAGCTGTATATCTCCACGAACATGCAAGAGGTGCTGCACATGGTTATGGCCCTGGTGCTGGCGGCCCTCTTCTATCGTTACCTTGAGCGCTGTCACCCCGCAGACGGCTTGTGGATTGCGGCCCTATTGCTCCTCCTGATCCCCATGCGCATTGCCTGGGCCTTCTGTATTTTCCCGCTCGTGTTCCTTGCTTTTGAGAGACGCCCCGTCAGGGCGTTGGTGTTCGCATTGTTGGCGGCTGGGGCTGCGTCTCTGATCGGTGTACTCATTGTGAGGTACTTTTATTCCCCTTACCCGTGGTTCTCCACCGAGATCCTGGAGCTTCTGCAGAGCAACTGGCGCGCCGGCCTGCGCGAGCTGGGCTTGCACTTTGCAAAGAACCTGGGCCTCTATTTCCGGCCCGGCAGTTTGGCCCTCACAGCGTTGCTGCGTCTCCAGTTGTTTGTGCTCCTTTGCATGGCCGCCGCCTGGTTATGGCGCAGCGTGCGGGCCAAGCGGCCCCTCCAACTCGGCGCCAGTCTCTTCCATGTGGCTAACTTGGGCGCGGTGCTGCTGTTTGTGCTCTTGTTCTACGATATTTTGGATACGCGTGATTACCGCATGTTCATCCCTCCCCTATTGCTCTCTGCAGTGGTTCTGGTGTTTCAGAACCGGTTGACTGCCGTGAGCTTGCTGGTGCTCAGCAATCTACTGGCCGTAGGCGCGTTTGTAGGCTATTACGGCCGCTCTCCTGCTCCGCACTTCGAGTACGACCTCGAGTTGCTACAAGAGGTTGAAGAACGCATAAATCCGATGCTGGAATTTGCACCAGGGGCCAACCGTTGGTGCAATACCATTGCAGTTGGCAAGTATGGTGCCTATCCCATCATTGGGTATCCCCTCACGCAGGTGCCGCATGGCTTTGGCATCACCACGATACTCGAGTGGAGCGAGTTTGTGGAGCGCCCACTGCTATCCAAGTATGTATGGCTGGACTCCGAGTACGAGGAGCCCAATTACGGGAACCCCGTGCGCCGGTTAAACCTGTCCCTGCTGGCGCGCAGCCGCTTGGGTGACCTGTACCTGAACCCCCATGCGCCTTGCGATTAGTACGACACACCGTTGCAGGTTTGTGTCTAATGGTTTTGATGTAGATTGGCCCGAATGGCCGCTGAGCGCTCAGCGGCTCACTCAGACCCTACGCATTCTCGATGCATCCCTCCTCTCGTGCTCAGCAGCCAACTGCCTGCAGGTCAGTAAGCTGTACTGGCGACGCAGCGGCCGGCCGCTGCGTATGTGGGCAGCATAGTGCCACAGGTTGATGGCGCGGCTGGGAAGTTGGTGCGAAAGTCAAGGGGCTGGACACCCTAACCAGATGGCCGGAAATCAACCTTCGCAGAGTGACTGAATAGGGTGGGCAGATTGCTTCGTCCGCTAAAGATGGCGCAGTTTATGCGCCATCTTTGTGCTCCTCGCAATGACAGTCGGTGCATATAACAGCCCTGCGTTTTTTTTATGTGCGCCGTTTGACAACTTTATGTTTCCTCATCCAGTCCAATTGATATTGGACGAGTTCAATGAGAGCCTGTCTCTCTTCGTCAGAAGTAGTTTGCTCGAAGATGTGTTGCCACTGAAATTCTAGATTTGTCTTCTTTACTTGTGGGCTCACATAGCCTGCTTCTCGAAGCACAATATCTGGTGCATAGCCCAGCGCTTTAGCAACCTTGACGCTAAAGCTGACGGTCGGCTTCCTCTTGTTTGAGAGGACACTTGATACATGGCCGGGGGAAACATCGGCCTTTTTAGCCAAATCGATTTGTGACCAATCTCGTTGAACCAATTCTGCCAGTAGCCACTTGCTGAACCGAGTTTCCATAATTGGAACAAATATTATTCCAACGGGAATTTATTGACGGGAACTATTGATTCCTGTATTGAAATTGTGGAATACTGGTGTTATTCTTTAGCGGGAATATTTACTATTCAAGCGGGAATTCAAGGAGAGAATAATGCGTTGGTGGGATTGGGTTTCATTAGGTCTTGAAGCTGTCCAGGCAGTAGAGATGGATAAAGTTCGTACTGCAGTTCAAGGTAGCCATGAATTGCAGCTGAACGAAGTTCGCGATAAGCAGATTATCGGTCATTTAAAAAATGTGGTATTCGCCAGTTCGCAGTCTGTTAAAACGCTTGAACGCCAAGTAAAGCAGAAACCGTTAACAGGCTATGTCGTAGCCAAACTCCTTGAGATTCGTCTCGAAGCTTTTAAAATTGCTCCCACAATCTTTCCTGACATAGCAGATAAAACATATACATCCGATACCATGGTTGCTATTGCTAAAGTAAGAGACGAAGCTGAAAGTCATCTTTCAGCCAGCGAAATCAAGAAAGCCAGGCAAGTAATTTCTGCGATCATTGAAATGCCATTACTCCATTCTGCACGCGAATCAAAGATGGCGGCGGCGAATCTTGAGAGTACAGCCACAGAATGGACTGCTTTAAGCTCCAAACGCACACTGTTTCTTGTGGCAGCCGTGGGAAGCCTGCTAGGGATGCCGGTCGCTATTTTTGTTGTTCCATTTTTGTTCGGAGGCATCGCGAGTTTTCTGGGCGGTTCAGATGCTGCTGATGGAGCTTTCCTCCTTGGTTGTTTATTGCCTTTCGGGATGCCAGCACTCTCTATTGTTTTGCTCGTTCTTGCTTCGCCTGCAAGATATAAGGAGTTGAAACAGATCCGCGCTGCGGAACTTGAAACGGTTAAACAGGAGGGTTCTAGCGAATATGATGACCTCTCTATTAAACAGCTTGATTCTCGGATAGCAAAAACGAGTGCCTTTATCGAAGAAGTCATGGGGGATTCGGGAGAGGCGGATTACAGACTGTTATTGCTGGCTTGAGCTAGACCAGTATTTGACGCACAAGAAAGTGATTCCCTCCTTCGCCCACAATGACAGAACTGACAATAAAACAGCCCCGCCAAACGGCGGGGCTGTTTTAGATTGAGCTTCTATCTGCGGTGAATTCCCGCCCTAGCGTCGGCCGCCGCGGCCACGGTCTCGGCCGCCATCGCGGCCCCCGCCACGACCGCCGCGGTCGCCACCGCCGCCACGCGGGCGGCTAGCACCGCCCTTATCGCGCTCGCGCGCTTCTTCGGCGGTCCAGCCTTCGAGCACAGCCTGGCGGCTGAGACGGATCTTGCCGCTGGGGTCAACGTCGGTCACCATGACGGAGACTTCATCGCCGACCTGCACAACGCTCTCCACGCTCTCGACATGGTTGCTGTCGAGCTGCGAGATGTGCACCATACCGTCGATATTGGGCAGGATCTCGACGAAGGCGCCGAAGTCCGTAGTGCGCACCACTTTGCCGGTGTAGACCTTGCCGATCTCAGCCGTCTCGGTGAGCGCTTCAATGCGCTCGCGGGCGATACGCGCCTTCTCACCATCATCTGAAGCGATGAACACAGTGCCATCGTCAGCAATGTCGATCTTGGCGCCACTCTCTTCCTGGATGGCACGGATGGTCTTGCCGCCTGGGCCGATCACCGCGCCGATCTTCTCGACGGGCACCTGGATGGTGGTGATACGTGGCGCGTGCTCCTTCAGGTCGGCACGCGGGGCGGCCAGCGCCTCCAGCATCTTGTTGAGGATGTGCTTGCGGCCTTCCTTAGCTTGCGTCAGCGCCTCGGCCATCATCTGTGCGGTCAGGCCGGAGATCTTGATGTCCATCTGCAGGGCGGTGATGCCTTTGTCGGTACCGGCGACCTTGAAGTCCATGTCGCCGAGGTGATCTTCGATGCCCTGAATGTCGCTCAGGATCTGGTACTTGCTGCCATCCGTGATGAGGCCCATGGCGATACCGGAGACGGGTGCCTTGATCGGCACGCCGGCATCCATCAGCGCCAGGGTGCTGCCGCACACCGAGCCCATCGAGGTGCTGCCGTTGGAAGACAGGCACTCAGAGACCAGGCGCAGCGTGTAGGGGAACTCTTTCTCGCTGGGCAGCACGGCTACCAGGGCGCGCTCAGCGAGGGCGCCGTGGCCGATCTCACGGCGGGAGGAGCCGCGCAGCGGGCGGGCTTCACCGGTGGAGTACGGCGGGAAGTTGTAGTGATGCATGTAGCGCTTGGTATTGATCGGGGTCAGGTTGTCCAGCTCTTGCGCTTCCTTGGGCGTGCCCAAGGTAGTGAGCGTCAGCACCTGTGTCTCACCGCGGGTGAACAGGCCGGAGCCATGCGCACGCGGGCTGAGGTCCACTTCGCACCAGATGGGGCGGATCTCGGTCGGCTTGCGGCCATCCGGGCGCTTGCCGTCATTGATAATGCGGCGGCGCACCACGGCCTTCTCAGCGGAGGTGTAAGCTTCCTTCACCTGGCCAGCCAGCACGGCGTCGTCCGCAGCCAACTCTCCAACAATGGTGTCACGCAGGGCGTCGATGGCCTCGTACTGGGCCGCCTTGCCCTCGGTGTTCTCGAGGATGTTCTCCAGCTCGCTCTCGGCGCGGGCCAGCACTTTCTTCTTGAGCTCTTCGTCGATGCTGAACTTGGGATAGTCGCGCTTGGGCTTGCCCACCGCGGCGGTTATTTCCAACTGAATGTCGATCAAAGGTTGCAGCGCCTCGTGGCCGAGCACGAGGGCGGCGGCCATGGCGTCTTCGTCCACTTCGTTGGCGCCGCATTCCACCATCAGGATGGCGTCACGCGTGCCAGCGATACGCAGGTCAAGGTCAGATTCAGGCAGCTGGCTGTAGGTGGGGTTGACCACGAACTCGCCATTGATGCGGCCCACGCGCACGGCGCCGACGGGGCCGTTCCACGGGATGTCTGAGATCATGATGGCGGCCGAGGCGGCGTTGACGGCGATCACGTCCAGCACGTTCTCCGTGTCGGCCGAGAGGGCGGTCATGATGACTTGCACATCGTTGCGCATGTCTTTGGGGAACAGCGGGCGCAGCGGGCGATCGGTCAGGCGCGAGGTGAGGATGGCAACTTCAGTGGGGCGGCCCTCACGGCGGAAGAACGATCCGGGGATGCGGCCACCGGCGTACATGCGCTCTTCAAAGTCTACGCTGAGTGGGAAGAAGTCGATGCCGGTGCGCGGGTTGGCGCTCATCGTGGCGGTAGCCAGAATGAGCGATTCGCCAATGCGCACGGTGACTGCGCCGCCGGCCAAACGGGCCAGCTTGCCGGTTTCCAAGGTGATGCTTTGGTTGCCAACGGTGGCTGTATAACTGTGTACTTCTGGTTTCATACGTCTCCTATGGGCGCATTACGTCCTAGGAGCCTGTTCAGGCAGGCGCAATGCGCTGGCCCACCTGTTGAGGAACTGGTAACTGCGGCAAATAGTTTAATTAATTTGCCGCAAGTACCAATGCCCCTAACGGGTGGGGATGGTTTGATGGGGCTAGTGTATCCGCAAACTTGGCCGCCTGCCCCATAAACGGCGGCCTAAACAAAAATCGTGGTTGGGCTTGCCCAACCACGATTTTTTACTTACTGGTCTTGCGGCGAATGCCGAGCCGGTCTGCCAGCGCAACATAACCTTCGTAGTTCCTGTCGCGCAGGTAGTTGAGCAAGCGGCGGCGCTGCCCCACCAGCTTCACCAGGCCGCGGCGGGAAGCCACGTCCTTCTTGTGGGTTTGGCCGTGAGCGGTGAGCTGCTCAATGCGGTTGGTCAGCAAGGCGATTTGCACCTCAGTGGAGCCGGTGTCGCCTTCAGCGCGGCGGTAATCGCCGATCACTTGGTCTTTCTTTTCTTTTGGTAACGGCATGACGTCTGCATCTCCTTTTTGGCAGGTCTCCTGGCACGCAGCCTGAGCCGCATTGCCGGTCGAGTCAGTGGCAGATTATATCAGGTGGGGCGAGAATCATCCACAGGAGTGTGAGCGATCCACAGATGAACACGGATGTAAGCCCAATAACCCCACTTTTCGTCTTTGCGAGGCGCAGGCCTGCCTGCGCACGAAGCAATCCCCAAGCTATGCGTACGGTAGGACAGCCTTCAGCAGCTACAAAGACGGCTAGAGGGCTAATCTGTGTTCATCCGCGTTTATCTGCGGTTGGATTACTTCGCCAATTCGCGCAACCCTGCCTGCATCTCCGCAGGCAGGTGGCGCAGCACTTGGCGGGCGACCCAGCGGCTGCCCTCGCTGGGCTCGGCCGAGAGTGCCTGGCCCAGAAAATAAGCCGTTTCCTTGGGGGTCTGCTGCGCCAAAGCCACCAGCAAATCCGCCAGGAAAGGCTGCAGCTTGCGGGGCGGGTCCTGGCTGATGGGCAACAGCGCCGTGAACAGCGCCGGCAGGTTGGCAAACCGGCCGGTGGCCAGCAGCGTTTGCAGGCTGCCCAGGCTGAGCACCTGCTTGCGGAACTCGCCGGTCGCCAGCAGGCGCTGAGCCAAGTGCAACAACGCCTCCGGGTTGCTGGCTGCCATGTAGCGCGTGCCGCGTTCGTGGAGCTCGTTCAGCAGCAGCTCCTCCTGGTTCTCGCTCGCCCAGGCTTCCAGACGCGTACCGACCTCTGGCTCTGCAGCGGGGATATTGCCCAGCAGGCGGATGGCCAGCAGGCGCGTCTCATAGCTGCGCCGCTCCCACAAGACATCGGCGATCGCCAGGGCCGCGGCTGGCTGTTGCCCGGCTTGCAGGCTCATCTCCATTTCCAGGCGGCGCAGCACAGGCGGCGGCACTTCAAAGCTGAAGAGTATCGGGCGCATGCCTTTGATACGCCCCTGGCGGTGCACAGGCGTGGCATACGCCTGCAGCAAATGCTCCAGTTGGCGCAAGTAGACTTCGGGCTCGTTGAAATATTCGGAGAGCTGGGCCGCCTCTTGTTGCAACTGGCCCAGTTGGATGCTGGGCATCAGGCCGCCAGCGCCGCGGCCAAGCGCAGCAAGGCTGCGTCAACATCTTCGGCAAAGCTGAGCAGCTCGCGGTGAGCCGGGCGGATGTGCTCCGCTTGTGCATCCAACACGGCAGTGATGGCGCGCTGCCAACCCGCGCCGATGAGGATCAGCGGGCGCACGGGTATCGACTGGGTTTGCATCTGGCTCCACATGGTGACGATCTCATCCAGCGTGCCGATGCCGCCCGGCAACGCCAGGGCGGCATCGCAGGTCTCGACCAGGGAGTAGAGGCGCTCTTGGAGCGTGGCGAACTTGCGCTCCTCCAGCACCCATGGGTTGTGCTTGGCGGCGCGCCAATCTTCAATCTGCTGACACGTGACGCCGATCACATGGCCGCCAGCCTCAGCCGCGCCGCGCGAAGTGGCTTCCATGGTGCCCATGTAACCGCCGGTGAGCACGGTGTGCCCGGCGCGCGCCAGCAGCTCGCCCAGGCGGCGCGCTTCTTCGTAGGTGGGTTGGCCGGGCAGAGGGGCAGAGGAGCCGAAGACAGTAATGTTCATGGGCCGTATTCTACAAGACTTGCTGCCAGCGCTACGCTACGATGGTGAGCGCAAAGCCATCGTAGCCCTTGTTGCCCACCGTTTGGATCGCCGTACTGTTGCCGTTGGTGCCGAGCGCCTGCAGCAGCTGGCGGGCGCCAGTGCTGTTGGCATCCTGGCCATCCACCACCTCACCGCCACGGATCACGTTGTCGCTAATGATCAGGCCGCCTTTGCGGGTGAGCTTGTGCGCCCATTCGAAATAGGCGGGCAGGTTGGCCTTGTCCGCATCCAGAAAGCACAGATCAAAGCTGGCGGCGTAGTCTGGCAGCAAGGCGGGCAAGCTGTCCAGCGCGGCTCCAAGGCGCAGCTCTACGCGGTCAGCGACGCCCGCCGCGGCGAAGTTGGCTTGAGCCACCTCAGCGTGCTTGGGCTCCGCTTCCAGCGTCACCAGGCGCCCGCCAGCGGGCAGGGCGCGGGCCAGCCAGATGCCGCTGTAGCCAGCCAGTGTGCCCACCTCTAAAATGCGCTGGGCGCCGATGGCGCGAGCCAGGATGTGCAATAGCTGGCCCTGCATGGCGGATACCTGGATGTTGGGGATGCCGGCTTGCTCTGCGGCCGCCAGGGCGGCTGCAAATACCGGCTCATCCGGAGCCAGCAAACCCTCGAGGAATTTATCTACTTGTTGCCAGGTGGCTTCCATGGTGCGTCCTTTCCTACTCTTTGCGGGATCACAGTGTAACGTTGTCTGGCGCACAGACTAGCGGAACATCCTCACTTGTAGCATAATCAACATATGTAGCTTATCTTTGGAGGATGAGATGACCGCCGCAAAACGCCTTGTATATATCCTGCTGGCCCTGATCTTGAGTGCATGTGCGCCAAGCGCACCCCCGCAGCGCGCGCCGCTAGAACCCACCGCAGCGACGCCTGTAGAAGACGAGACCACAATCGGCACACAGGTATATGGCAGAGTTGTGGATGGCGCGACGAACAGCCCGGTGTCCTATGCGTTTGTGCAGGCCAAGAACCACCGTGGCGTAACGGTGACTGTGTTCTCGGATGCGGATGGCAACTTCTCCATTCCTGATCTTGCGGCAGACACGTACATAGTTTCCTCTCACAGCTTTGGCTATCTGAATGCCCTGCCGCAAGAGATCGCGCTGATAACTTCCACACCTGTGCAGGTGGAGCTGAGCCTTTCTGTGGCGCCGGATACGCGCAGCTTGGTGAGCGGCGCCGAATGGCTAAGCATGCTGCCGGATAACACTCAAACCCGCCAGTTCATTTTGGATTGCCAGGGCTGCCACCAGTTGGGCTGGATCCGCAATGTGCGCAATGGCTGGCCGACCCAAGACCAGTGGGAAGTCTCGATCCGCAAAATGTTGAGCTTCTATGGGCCGCAGAGCGGCTTCCCCATCATTGGGCCTGTGAACGTGGAGGAACTGGCCGCCTGGCTGGTGGAGTACCTGAACGAGGATACGCTGCCGCCGCCACCGCTACCGATCGCGCCTGAGGCGGCCACTGTACGCATCACCGAATACGACTTCCCCGGGGCCGGACCGCATGACCTGGTTTTGGACGCCAATGGGCAAGTGGTCATCACCGGCATGTTCAGCCACAACATGTACTCGCTTGACCCGCTGACTGGCGAGTTCACCCGCTTTGATCTCAAACCGAATGCCAACCCGCGCGCGCTGGAAATCGATGCCAAGGGGAATTGGTGGATTGTGTTTGGCAGCCCGATGCAACTAGCCTACATGGATCCGAATACGGGCGACTTTGATGTGCACTCCATTGGTATGTATGCCCACAGCATTGCGATTGATGCTCAGGGCCATGCCTGGGCCAACGGGCACTTCCTGGCAAACCCAGGCAAAGTAGTGGCCGTCGATCCGCGGGACGGCTCGCAGCGCAGCTTTGACGTGCCCGACAATAATGTGCACAACCTGGCTGGGCTGCCGATCTCGTATGACTTGCGGGTGGATGCAGATGGGATGATATGGGTCTCTGAATTGAACTGGAACCGCATGTACAAGCTGGACCCGCAAACCGGCGAAGTGGCCTACTACGAACTGCCCAACGACACCAGCGGCCCGCGCCGTTTTGAGTTGGACGCAGCAGGAAACCTGTGGATTCCACAATTCTCCGGCGGGCGCCTGGCGATGTTCGACCCGCGCACGGAAAGCTTTACGGAGTGGGATGTGCCCACGCCTAACGCCGAGCCCTATGTGGTGAAGGTGGACCACCAGCGCGGCTTAGTGTGGATCGGCTATGCGGCAGGCAACCGGGTGGCCAGCTTTGACCCGCGCACTGAGCGCTTTGTCGAATATCTGCTGCCGACCGCCTTCGCGCTGATCCGCCACATGGCGATCGACGAGGCCAGCGGTGATGTGTGGGTAAGCTATCACCATGTGCCCACGGCGCAAGACAAGATTGTACGGCTGCAGATATTCTCGTAACGTTTAGGCTGTTGGCGGCTTGTGGCCGTAGACCGCGCTGGCACAGCCAAAAAAGAATTCTGTGTACTGCGTCTCCAGGCCAGCGATTCGGAAGATGGCTTGAGCGCGCTTGGCATTCTTGAACAGGCGTGTGTAGCGCGCCAGCAGCCTGTAATTGTCTGGGTTGCCCAGCAGCACGCGCCCCAACAGGGGAATGCAATATTGAATGTAGATCATGTAAGGAATGCGCAGAATCGCTGAGGCAGGTACTGAGATCTCAACCAGCGCAAACGTGCCGCCAGGTTTGAGCAAGCGCATGATCTCGCGTGCCAGTGTGTGCAGTTGCGGCTCTGAGAATGTTTTGAGGCCAAAGGTGGAGATGACTGCATCCATACTGGCGTTGGTAAATGAGATCACCAGGGCGTTCTGATTGGACACATGCAGGTGGTTCGAACGCTTGAAGGCGGCCGTCTGGGTGGAAAGCTCCACCATACGGTTGGAAATGTCGAAGGCGTACAGCTGGCCGCCCGGGCCAATCCAGCGAAGGATGTCTGGCCAGGCCTCTCCCTGCCCAGACATAAAATCGCAGACCTTGCCTCCCTCGTTGAGCCTGGCCAGGCGAACGCACTGCCCACGCCACCACCAGGCAAAGCCGAACGAAGAGATCAGGTTCACCAGTCCATAGGTGCCTGACATTTCATTGAATAGTTGCTTGATGTAAGCGGGGTCGTAGAGCTTTTCAGGCGCTACGGGTTGCATTGGTCCCCTGGGCAATACGCTTTTCAGCCAACTTGATGTACTTCTTGTCCAGCTCATAGCCAACGTAGCTGCGGCCTGTGTTCAGGGCGGCCAGTGCGCTGGTGCCGCTGCCCATGAAGGGATCCAGCACCACTTCGCCGGGGAAGGTGTAGAGCTCGATCAGCCGCCGCGGCAGCTCCAGCGGGAAGGGCGCCGGGTGGCCGATCTTGCGCGCCGAGACGGTGGGGAAGCTCCACACGCTTTTGGTGCTCTGCAGGAAGTCGTCTCGCTCACTGGTGAAGCGCTTGGCGCCCTCTGGCGCCGGGCGGCCAAAGCGCGCCTTGCTGAAGACGAGGATGTACTCGTGCACATCGCGCAGGGTGGGGTTGCTGGCGCTGCGCCAGGAGCCCCACGCGGTAGAGCCGCCCGCCGAGCTGGCCTTGTCCCAGATGATCTCGCCGCGCATCAGGTAACCGAGCTGCAGCATGTCCTGGATGATGAAAGCGTGCAGAGGAATATAGGGCTTGCGGCCTAAATTGGCTACGTTGATGCAGGCGCGGCCGCCGGGCACCAGCACGCGCAGCGTCTCGGCCCACACGCGCCGCATCATCCCCAAATATTGCTCAAGATCCAGATCCTTGTCGTATTCTTTGCCAGCGTTGTACGGCGGTGAGGTCACCATCAGGTGCACGCTGTTGTCAGGCAGTTCGTGCATATCTTCGCTGCTGTGGGCGAAGATGCGGTTGCGCACTTCGGCGGGCAGCTCGGCCTCGATGTAAGGACTATTGCTTTCAGTATTGAGATTGGTGTACAGGGCGCTGTTGTAGAAGCTACTGGCGTCGTGGTTCTCGCGCTTGGAGCTGCCAAAAGCGCTGCTGTGCGTACCCTTGGCACGTGCGCTCTTGGCGCGCGTGCCTTTTCTGGGGCTGCGTTTGGCTTTTGCCATGGGGGAAATGTAACAGAAAAAACTACGAGAGTTCTGCAGACGCTGGCGAATCATAAACCTGTCATTGCGAGCCACAGACCGCTTGCGGTCTGTGCGCGCTGCAATCTGGGTTAACTCTGCGTGCATAGCAGGGCCTTGTACATTTCCCTTTTTCCTTTCAGGGGCTCTGCCCCTGCGACCCCGCAAAGGGGGAACAGCTGTTCCCCCTTTGGATCCCCCTCGCAACGTTCGTGTACCGTTGCAACCTGTGACGACTTCTGTGGGATCCGCGTCGCAAGCGGCTTTGGTTTCTTATTTGCTTGAATGAAATTGAACTGAGCTTTACTACTGTGTCATTCCGAGCGGGTTTAGGAGGCCACACCAGATCGCCGCGTTGCGTTACTCGGCGTCAGCCAAGTAGCAAGGCTAATGCGTGGGCGTCTTTTGCCCACGCAACGAGCCCGCACCAGCGAGGAATCCATGCTGGCACATCTTCCAAATTGATATTGTACGGGAATCAGGCCACACCCATTATCCGGGCCACACCGCGCCGGCACGCACCACCCCGCCATCGGGCACATCGTCTTTGATGGTGGCGCTGTTGCCGATGCGCGCCATGCCCCCGATGCGTACGTTGAGGTTGACGGTGACGCCCATACCCACCAGGCTGCCGCGGCCCACCTGCACGCCGCCCGCCAGAATGCTGCCGGGCGAGAGATTGGCATAGTCTGCGATAACACAATCGTGCGAAACAATGACGCCCGTGTTAATGATGGCGCCTTGGCCGATGCGCGCCTCAGAGCCCACATACGCATGCGGGAAAACTTGGACGCCCGGCGCCAGCTGTGCGCTAGGCTCCACTACGGCGCTGGGATGCACCAGAGTGGGCAATTGGAAGCCAGCGGCCTCCAGTTTTTCGAACACTGCAATGCGTGAGCTCATGGCGCCGATGCCGCCCACGGCATTGAGCGCCCAGTGGCAGCCCGCCTCGCGCAGGGCGGCCAGGGCCGCCTCGCCGCCGATCACGGCCGCGTCCAGTACGAGCTCGCCCGGTTGGCGGCTGTCATCCACAACGCCGGCCAGGGTGTAGCCACCCGCGGCGCGCAGCAGATCGATCACGGCTTTGCCGTGGCCGCCGCCGCCGTATACGATCACGGCATCCGCCAGGCTGGCTGCCTCGGGGATGGTGAACGTCTCCGCAGCCCCCTGCGGGGACAGCTTGGTAATGTAGTCTTCGGTGATGATGGGGCCAACCGGCAACGAAGCCAGCGGAATATTGCGTTTTTGGGCCAGCTGCAACGCAGGCTGGGTGATGCGCAGCCCGGCGGGCACGGCCTCGCCGTCTGCTTTGGCCGGTGTTTGCGCTGGCTGCCAGTCTTTGCTAGGCGCCAGATACAAAAATACCTGGCCGGCGGGCAGCATTTGGCCCTGCTGGGCCTGTAACCCAGCGACAAAGCCGGGGGCATCCGCCAGCAGCTCAAAGGTCGATTTGGTGGTCTCGAGCGTGGCCAGCACATCGCCCTTGGCGACCTGATCGCCATTGGCCACGGAGAGACTTACCAGCCGCGCTTCAGTTTCGTTGGGATTAATGAGGGGGACGTGAACGGCCTGCGCTTGCGACGACATGCAGGCTTTATACCATTTCCCGCGCGGCGGTGAGGATGTCTTCCACCGAGGGCAGAGCCGCCTCTTCCAGCGTGCGGGCGGCTGGAATGGGCGCTTCGGCGGCGGCCACGCGGCGGGCGGCCAGCAGCCGGCTGCCGAATTGTTGGGCGGCGCGCGCCAACTGCTCTGCGCCCCAGCCCAGCGAGAAGGTACCTTCTTCGATCGTGAGCAGGCGGCCGCTTTGAGCCAGCGAGGCGGCAAGACTGGGTTCGAGGCTGCCTGCGGCGGGCAGCGGCGCCAGCTGCGTAGGCACAACCAATTCGCAGAACAACTCGTGCTCGAAGGCCAGCCGCGTCAGCGCTTCGCGCGCCAGCTCGGCCATGTAGCCATACGCCGTGAGGGTGAGTTGGGGCGCCGGTGCGCCTTTGAGGCGTAGTGTGTGCGTGGGGGCGAAGTCGCCATCGGCGATCTGAATCTCGAAATCGGCCAAAGCCTCGGCGTCCAATACTGGCTTGGGGTACAGGACCTTGTTCTCAATAAAGAAGACCGGGTCATCCTGCTCGAGGATGGCGCGGCGCAGTAACTCGCCGGGGTCGCTGAGCGTATTGGGGGCCAGCACGCGCAGGCCGGGGATGCCGAGGTACAGCTTCTCCAGCGTTTGGCTGTGCGTGGGCCCGTAGCCGCGCCGCCCGCCCATGGGGGTACGAATGACGAGCGGCACAGAGGCCGCGCCGTTGAACATGGCTGGGAACTTGGTGATGCTGTTGATGAGCTGGTCTGCCACCAGGGTGCTGAAGTCGCCGAACATCAGCTCCACCACGGGGCGCAGGCCGCGTAGCGCCATGCCCGCGCCTACACCGGCGATGGCAGCCTCAGACACCGGGCTGGTCCACACCCGCTGCGGGTATTGGCTGGAGAGTCCGCGGCTGACCTTGAACGCGCCGCCATACGGGTCGAGCAGGTCTTCGCCGATCAGGTAGACACGCCCATCCTGCGCGAAGGCAGCATGCAAGCCGCGGTTGAGGGACTCGAGCACACTAGTCATGGACAGGAGCCAGTGAGCAGTGAATAGTGAGTAGTGAGCAGGCTCGGATACCAGCAGCGCCTGCCAGTTAGAGGGCGCATCATGGCGGGGCAACCTTCGCAAGGTGATTGGCCGGGGGTGGTGGGTCGGCTTCTGCCTGGGCATAGGCGGCGGCGACCGCGGTATCGACTTCGCTTTCAATGGCCTGGCGCTCGCTGGCTGGCAGCTGGGCCGCGTGCAGGGTGAGCGGATCGAGCCTGGTACGCAGCTCTTCGATATAGGCCGGGTCACGCGTGTCGTCGCCTTTGGAGTGCGGGCCAAAGCGCGTGGTGTTGAGCACCAGGGCACGCGGTGTGCGCGTGGCGCGCAACTCGGCAAGCTCGTGCTGTGCGGCGCTAGAGATCTTGGCTACGTCGTTGCTGTCCATCTCCACTACAGGGATACCAAAGGCGGCGAAGCGGGCAGCCAGGCTGCCCGCCAGCGCCAGTTCGGTGGGTGTGGTCTGTGCGATGTGGTTGTTCTCAACCACAAATAGGATCGGTGCATTCCATAGCGAGGCGATGTTGAGGCTCTCGTACACAGTCCCTTCGCCCAGCGCGCCGTCGCCCAGGAACAGCACGGTGATGGCGTCGCTGCCCTTTTGCTTCTCGGCCAGGGCAGTGCCCACGGCGATGGGGGCGGTGCTGCCCAGCACGCCGTTGGAATAGAAATCCTTCCAATGCAAGTGCTGCGAGCCGCCCAGCCCCCCGCACACACCGGTGGCCTTGCCCATCAGCTCGGCGAACAAGGCGCGCAGATCGCCGCCATAGGCAATGAAGTGCCCGTGGCAGCGGTGATTGCTGAACACGATGTCGCCTTCGTTGAGGTGCGCCAGTACGCCTACCGCATTGGCCTCCTGGCCGATGTAGGTGTGGGTGGTGCCGTAGAAAGCGCCTTTGGGGAAAGCATCCAGCACGGTTTCTTCAAAGCGGCGGATGGTGTACAGCTGCCGGTATAGCGCGGCGTGGTCTGGCATGGCGCGCATTATAACGGGCCGCCCTTTTCGTCTGGGGCTGCTGCCGGGCGGCTGCCCATGAACTCCATGGCGGTGGCGTTGCCCGGCTGGCTAATGCCTTCGCGCTGCAGCACTTTGAGCGGCGTGAGCAGCAAGATCTTGATATCCAGCCACAGCGACCAGTTGTCCACGTACCAGACATCCAGGGCGAACTTGTCCTCCCATGAGACGTTGTTGCGGCCATTGATCTGGGCCCAGCCGGTGATGCCCGGCAGGGTGAGATGACGGCGGAACTGCTGCGGGGTGTAGCGGTCCAGGTAGCGCATCAGCAGCGGGCGCGGGCCAACCAGGCTCATCTCGCCGCGTAGCACATTCCATAGCTCGGGCAGTTCGTCCAGGCTGGTGGCGCGCAGCAGACGGCCGAAGCCGGTGAGGCGCTGGGCGTCTGGCAGCGGCTGGCCATCTGCACCGCTGGCGTCTCGCATGGTGCGGAACTTGTAGAGGGTGAAGGGCAGGCCACCGATGCCCGGGCGCGGCTGGCGGAAGAGCACCGGCTGGCCGAGGAAGATTCGTACCAATAGCGCCAGCAGCAGGATGAGCGGCAGCAGCACAATGCCGCCCAGCAGGGCCAGCACGAAGTCTAGAATGCGCTTGGAGCGGGGAATGGAGGCACGCGGTGACACGCTGCTGATTTTATCAGCGCGTGACAAACATCTTTTCTACGGCGCGGGCGTAAATCGCCTTGGCCGTGGCGCGGTTCTCCGGCAGGTGGCGGGCAAAGTGCTCCATCATGATGCCGGAATTCACTTCCAACACCTGCAGCTCGCCCTCCACTTCCACAACATCTATGGAAGCAAAGCGAATGTTGATGGCGCGTTGTGCCGCTTGAGCGATGCTAAGCAGTGTGTCCAGAAGCGGGCCAGGCTGCAGCTGCTCCGGGCTGGCGCCCGCGCTGAGGTTGTGTTTCCAGCCCACGGTGAGTAGATCGCCCGCGCTGGGAATGTGCTCCAGCTGGCCCTCGTGCTGCTCCAGGGCTTCGGCGGCCTGCGCCTGGGTGAGCTCCCCGGCCACCAGGGCGCGCTCGAGCAGCGTGCGCAGGTTGCTGGCGCCGTCACCTACCAACTGCGGGCGTTGCTTGCTGTAGGCCAACTGGCATTCGCCATCCAGCATCATCAGGCGGTATTCATTCTTGATGTCGTGATACGGGGACAGGCTGAGCGACTGGCCTTTTTGGAAGATGCTCTGAACGGCCTTCTCCAACTCGGCTTGTGTGTTGACCTTGGCTACGCCCAACCCGCCTGTGCCTTCATTGGGCTTGGCGACCAGCGGGCGGATGCCCTCATCCGGGCGTTGGCCGAGGGTGGCATAGTCCATGATGCCTTGCCAGTGACCGTCGTCTGGGATGTAGGCGGCCCGGTTGGGATTGAGGAACAAGCGGTGCTCGATGCAGGGGATGCCGCGGCTTTTAAGCAGTGCGGCCGTGCCTGCTTTGTCGCCTGCCAGCATATGCGCGGTGGCGGAGTTGATCTCAAAGTTGAAGCCGAAGATGTGGCGCGCCTGCCCGTCTTTCTCCAGACGCAGGATCCAATTCTGCGAGAAAGGCGTGAACGTATAGCCTTGCTCTTCAGCAATTTCCTGCAACAGGGTGACGAGGATACGCTCGCGGGCTGGATTTGGCATGCGCCATATTCTAAGCGGCAGAGTGCTCACACGCTGCTGCAAAAAAGGGCAACTTGTAACCTTTAAGCTTGGCTCCCAGGAGTATGCCGGAGGGCAAATAAAAAGCCCGCTCTTTTGAGCGGGCTTTTTTGTTGGTATTGGAGCGTTAGTTGGCTGGACCCATTTGGCGGATGACCATCACCACCTTGCCCTGCACCTGCACGGCGCGCGGGTTCTCTACAAAGATGGGTTGCATGGTGGGGTTGGCGGGTTGCAGGCGGATGCCGCCGTTCTCTTTGTAGAAATACTTGAGGGTAGTTTCGTCTCGGTCAGTCAGCCACACGGCCACCATCTCGCCGTTGCGGGCGTCCTGGGCTTTCTTCATGACGACGATGTCACCATCGTTGACCATGGCGTCGACCATCGAGTCGCCCTGCACCTCGAGTGCAAAGAGGTCTTCTTCTTTGTCACCGGGGCCGAGCAAACTGCGGGCGATCTCTACGCCACTGTCCTGATCGTAATAGGCAAAGTCTGAGCCGGGCACAGGCATGGGTGAGCCGGCCACAATGCGGCCGACCACCGGCACTTTGATGAGGTCTTCAATGGCTTCGCGCACGGCGTTGGCCGCATTGCTGATGCCCTTGACCAGGCGCACGCCGCGTGAGATCTTGCGGTCACGCTCAATGTAGCCTTCTTCCTCAAGTTGGTTGAGGTAGTAGTTGACTACCGAGGTGGAAGAGATGCCGGTTTGCTTGCCGATCTCACGGATGGAAGGCGGGTAGCCATTCTCCTCCTGATAGCGCTCCAGTAGATCGAGGATCTTCTTGTGGCGCTCGCTCAAGCCCTTGCGTCTTTTAGCCATCATCATATGCCTGCTCCTCGCACCTGACCTGTAATAGGTCATTTGTGCTAATCCAGAATAACATGAACAGGCGTTCTGCGTCAAGTTAGAGTCGGGGTCAGTTTGCGGATGGCTTTTATAATTACCGGCGAGCGGCATCTGCCGCCCAGCAAATGAAACCACGCCCATGAGCAAACACGTTGTTCTTATCACTGGGGCGGCTGGCGAAATTGGCCAGGCGCTTGTGCGCGAGCTGGCGGGCCGCGGCAGCCACATCCTCACGCTGGATTTGGCAGAGATGCCGGCCGAGCTGGCGCCGTTGAGCACGCACATTAAAGGCAGCATCACAGACAAGGCGCTCATCCAGCAGATCGGTGAGCAATACACGCTGGACACTATCTATCACCTGGCAGCCTTGCTCTCCACCCGAGCAGAGCACTCCCCGGCGCTGGCCCACGAAGTGAACGTGGATGCCAGCGTTTTGCTTTTGGAGCTGGCCGCAGCACAATCCACGGCGCGCGCGCAGGCGGTCAAGTTTATTTTCCCCAGCTCCATGGCGGTGTATGGCCTGCCCAGCCTGGAGGCCAAAGCCGCGGCTGGTGCGGTGCCGGAGGAGCAGCACTTGCACCCGGCCACCATGTACGGCGCCAACAAGCTGGCAGTCGAGCTGCTGGGCGAGTATTACGCCCAGCATTACATGCGCCTGGCCGAGCAGCCGCCGGCGCGTTTGGACTTCCGCGCGTTGCGCTTCCCCGGTTTGATCAGCGCCTTCACGCTGCCCACCGGCGGCACCAGCGACTTTGGGCCGGAGATGTTGCACGCCGCGGCGCAGGGCCGGCCGTATGCCTGCTTTGTGCGCCCGGATGCCACGATCCCGTTCATGGCCATGCCGGATGGGGTCAAGGCGCTGCTGCAGCTGGCCGATGCGCCGCGCGCCGCGCTGACGCGCAGCGCCTATAACGTGAGCAGCTTCAGCTTGTCTGCCGAGGCGTTTTGCCAGCGCGTGCTGGCGGCTTTTCCGGATGCCGAGATCAGCTACCAGCCGCACCTGCAACGCCAGGGCATTATCGACTCGTGGCCGATGGATATTGATGATGACACGGCGCGCGCCAACTGGGGCTGGGCACCTGATTTTGGCTTGGAGCGTTGCTTCAACGAATATCTGATCCCTAACATTCGCCAGCGCTATCAGCAGTAAAGCGCAGCTCCAGGGGGAAGCTGTAAATTTTTGGGTGGGATTAGTGCGCGTGGCGCCTAAAGATAGCGTACGAACTTGTTGTTCTCGTCTACCAGAATGAAGGTGGTCTCTACTGGCTCGGCGCTGATCTCAAACGCCATGATGATGACTTGCTCGCCAGCCTCGATGAGGTGCGCCGCGGCGCCGTTCATGGTGATGGTGCCGCTGCCGCGCGGCCCTACGATGACATAGGTCTCCAGACGTTCACCGGTGGTGTTGCTGACCACCAGCACTTTTTCGCCTGGCCACAAGCCAGCGCGTTCCACCAGCTCTTCATCGATGGTGATGCTGCCGATGTAGGCTACGTTGGCCTCGGTGACAGTGGCATTATGGATCTTGGAGCGGACAAGAATACGCATAGTCTGTGATTTTACTCGCTTTGGGCATCGCTATAATTGCGCCCGTGAAGTCTATTCGTATTTCCCTGACGTTGCTGGCCAGTGCGGCCTTACTGGCGGGCTGCTTTGTGCCCGTGCCGCTGGACGAGCCCACCCCCGAGGGGCCGCTGGAGCCAACCTCTACGCCCACCGAGACGCCGGTGTGGTTCCCGGCTACGGCTACACCGTCTCCGTTTCCAACGCCGCTGGTCAACCCCACGGCAGACTTGCGGCCGGGGGTAGCTGACTTGCTGGTGGAGGATGGCTTCACAGATGCGCTGGTCTGGGCCACCAGCTCAGATGCGGATGCCTCGGCGCAGGTGGCCAATGGCCGCCTCAGCCTGGTGCTGAAGAGCGAGCGCAGCTATTTGGTCAGCACACGTAGCAGCCCCATCTTGGGTGACTTTTACGCTGAGATCACCGCGGCGACCAACTTTTGCCATGGGGAAGATGAATACGGCCTAGTCGTGCGTGCCATGGACGGCGACCACTTCCGCTTTGCCCTGTCGTGCGACGGCCGCGCCAAGGTGGACCGTTTTTACAACGGTGGGCTCACTCGCCAGGTGGGCTGGGTGAGCAGCGGTGCGATCCCCTCACTGGCCCCCAGCAGCACGCGTTTGGCGGTGTGGGCGGCCGGCAGCCAGATGCACTTTTTTGTGAATGATTTTTATCTGTTCAGTGTCACTGATTCGCAATTGTTCCGTGGCACAGTGGGCGCCTTTGTGCATACCTCTGGCAGCCAGGATGTCTCTGTCGGCTTCTCGGATCTCAAGGTTTGGCAGGTGGAGCGCTAAACGCGCAGGTTGACTATATTCGCACATTTGCTCTATAATCTCACTGTCGGTGAGTGAATTCTGACTTGCACCGGGCAAACAGCTCGGGAAACTTACACAAACGCTCATCCGAAAAGGAGACCCCCCTACAACCCCATAACTGAATACATCCCGATCTGTTGACTTTAATAGACTCTATTTTGCTATCTAAAAGAAGGAGCACAACATGTCTTATCACAAGATCACTATCGTAGGCAATCTGGGGCGTGACCCTGAGATGCGCTATACCCCCGGCGGCCAGGCCGTGACCAACTTCAATGTGGCCAGCAACCGCCAGTACACCGGCTCCAACGGTGAAAAGATCAAGGAAACTGTGTGGTTCCGCATTTCTGCCTGGGGCCGCCAGGCCGAGATCTGCAACCAGTACCTCAAGACCGGCAGCCAGGTGATGATCGAAGGGCGCATGACGCCTGACAAGGCCAGCGGTGGCCCGCGGGTGTGGACGCGCCAAGACGGCACGCCCTCTGCCTCCTACGAGGTCACGGCGGAGCGTGTGGTCTTCCTCGGCGGCCGCGGCGGCGGCGACATGGGCGGCGGCGGTGGCGGCGGAAGTGCCGGGGCCGACGGCGACTATGGCATGCCCATGGAGCCGGACGGCATGATGGGCGGCAGCGAGGACGAGATCCCGTTCTAGGCAGCCATGGCTGAACCCAACGAGCCGAAACAAAAGCCCGGCGCAGGGAAACCTGCGCCGCGGCTGGTGATCCCGCCCACCACGGAGCTGGTCTACAGCAACGTGGTGCGCGTGGCGCACTCGCCGGCCGAGATCGTGTTTGATTTTGGCCGCCTGTTGCCAGGTGAGCTGGATATTTTCATCAAGACGCGTGTGCTCATGTCGCCGCTCAGCGCCAAGCTGTTGCAGCGCGCCTTGAGCGAGAACCTGAGCAAGTACGAGAGCCAGTTTGGCGAGATCAAGCTGCCGGAGGGCAAGAGCCTGGCCGACAACTTGTTCAAATCCATCCAGTCGCCGGATGCGCCTGACGAGCCCAAGGCGGAATGATGGAACGCTTGGAACACATCGCTGACAACATTCGCGCCGACTTGGAAGCCCAAACGGCGGCGCGTGACACGGCGCTGGCGCACTCGCGCCAGCTGACGCGGCACTGCTCGCAGGCCATCCGCGCCATCCATCGCGATGAGCACGACACGGCCGCCGCCGAGCTCAAAGCGGCTGCCGAGCTGGCCGAGGCGTTGCGCGCCGGTTTGAAAGACTTCCCTGATCTGTACTTTGCTGGCTATACCCAGGATGCGCTGAAGGAGTACGCCGAGGCCAACCTGGTGAATGCGCTGGTGTACAACACTGCGCTGCCCAGCCCACAGGAGCTGGGCGTCGAGTCGGCCACGTTTTTGCAGGGCTTGTCTGAGGCGGCGGGCGAGCTGCGCCGCCGCTGCCTGGATATTTTGCGCCACGGCCACTCTGAGGAAGCCGAGCGCCTGCTGGGCCAGATGGATGACATCTATGCCGTGCTGGTGACGATGGACTATCCTGACGCGGTGACACGCGGCCTACGCCGCCTGACCGATATCTGCCGCAGCCTGGTGGAGCGCACGCGCGGCGATATGACCATCAGCCTGCGCCAGCAGCGTTTGGAGGCCAGCCTGCAGTCGCTGGAGGAGAAGCTCAAGCGCGCATGAGTACGCAGTGGATCAAGGCGTCTGAGATCGGCGAGTATTTGTATTGCCAGCGCGCCTGGTGGCTGCGCCTGCAAGGCGTAGCCAGCGCCAATGTGCACGAGCTGGCCGAGGGCACACGCCAGCACGCCCGCCACGGGCGTGGCTGGCAGTGGGCCAACCTGCAGCGTGGGCTGGTGGCGCTGCTCATTGTGGCGGCGCTGATCTTGCTGCTGATGCAGTTGGCGAGCTAAGGCATGTACGCGCTGGCTGCGGTTCTCCTGCTGCTGTTGGCTGCCCTGCTGTGGTGGGGCAGCCTGCGCCAGCGCGCCGCTCTGGGGCTGCCCGAAGGGCAAGTGCTGTATTCGGATACCGGCGTGGAACGCCGCGTGGAGCAACCCTTGTTTGACGAGGCGCTGGGCCTGATCGGGCGGCCAGACTATTTGATCCAGGGGGCTGATGGGCTGGTGCCGGTAGAGGTCAAGAGCGGGCGCACGCCGCGCGCGCCGCATCAATCACACATTTATCAGGTGGCGGCGTATTGTGCGCTGGTGGCGCGTACATTCCACCAGCGCCCGGCGTATGGCATCATTCGCTATCCGCAGCGCAGCTTCCGCGTGGAGTTCACCACGGCGCTCGAGGCGCAATTGCTGAGCGTGCTGGAGGCGATGCGGGTGAGTTTGCAGCGCGGCGAGCTACACCGCTCACACCAGGTGGCGGCGCGCTGTGCGGCCTGCGGATACCGCCTGGCTTGTACTGAACGGATACACTAAGCCTATGGCACAGCCAAACACCCCCATGCCTGCCTTCAAGCAAGTGGCCGTGCTTGCCAGCCCCTCCAATACCGAAGCGGTGGCTTTGTGCGAGGAGGTGGCACAGTTTCTCGGCCGCCACAAGATCGCGGCGGCCAGCGGCCTGCTGCAAGGCGAAAGCACGCAGCAGGCGCTGCGCCAGCAGGGCGCCGACCTGGTGATCGCCCTTGGCGGCGATGGCACCATGCTGCGCGTCGGGCACATCTGCGCCCCGCTGAACATCCCCCTGATCGGCATCAACCACGGCAACTTTGGTTTTCTTATTGAGCTTGGCCCACAGGAGTGGCAGCACTACCTGCCGCGCCTGGCCAGTGGGGAATACTCGCTGGAGAAGCGCATGTTGCTGCACGTACAGCTGCGCCGCGGCGAGCAGGTGTTGGGCAGCTGGCAAGCCCTCAACGAGGCCATGGTTGGCCGCGGGCGCGTGGTGCGCCCGGTGCACCTGAGCGCCAGCCTGGATGGCACTCCGCTGACCACCTATGTGTCTGATGGCGTGATCATCTCGACACCCACCGGGTCCACGGCGTATGCGCTGGCTGCGGGCGGCCCGATCCTGCCGCCTACGCTGCGCAACTTGCTGCTGCTGCCGGTCGCGCCGCACCTCAGCGTGGAGCGCGCCCTGGTGCTCTCGGAGGGCGCCAGCATCACGGTGAAATTGGAGCGCGGCGACGAAGCCGTGCTCAGCGTGGACGGCCAACCTCCGGAAGCAATGCAGATCGGCGATTGCGTGGACGTGCGCGCCAGCGAGCACAGCCTGTCTTTTGTGCGCTTCCGTGAAGCCAGTTATTTCTACCAGCGCCTATTGTCTTTGATGGCCAACAATCCCTCTGCCGGAGCCGCCGCATGACGACGACTACCTATTGTGCCAATCACCCTGATCGTGAGACGGCTCTGCGTTGCAACAATTGTGAGAAGTACATCTGCCCCCAGTGCGCGGTGCACACGCCCACCGGCTACCGTTGCAAAGAATGTGTGCGCGGCCGCCAAAAAGTGTTTGAGACTGCCACCACGCTGGACTATGTGCTGGCCTTTGTTATTGGGGCTGCGCTCTCGGCGCTAGGCGCCTTCATTGCCATGCGCATTGGCTTCTTCACGCTGTTCCTAGCTCCGTTTGCTGGCAGCTTGATCGCCGAAGCCATCCGCCGCGCCACCGGGCGTCGCCGTTCGATGCGCTTGTTCCGCCTGGCGGCAGTGGCGGTGGGCCTGGGCGCCGCTCCGTTTGTGTTGCTGCCCTTGGCCTATATTTTTCTGGGCGGGCAAGGCATCCGCATGTTCATTGCTGTGATATGGCCGCTGTTGTATCTCTTCTTGGCCGTCTCCGCGACTTACTATCGCCTGGCTGGGATCGAGCTCAGACGCTAAATGCTGACCGAACTTCGCATCCAAAATTTCGCCATCATCGAAGACCTCACCCTGGAGCTGGGCAGTGGCCTGGTGACCTTCTCGGGTGAAACCGGTGCAGGCAAATCCATCCTCATCGATGCGGTCGAGACTCTGCTGGGCGTGCGCGCCGACACCAGTCTGATCCGAGCGGGCGATGAGCGCGCCACGGTGGAGGGCACCTTCCGCATTCCGGATGCGACGCGTGAGCATATCCACGCCATTTTGCAGCGCGAAGAATTGCTGGACGATGCCGATTATGTACAGATCGCGCGTGAGTTCCGGCGTGAAGGGCGCAATGTGGTGCGCATCAATGGCCGCCCTTCCACGGTGGCCCTGGTGCGCGAGCTGGGCGAACTGCTGATCGACCTGCACGGCCAGTCAGAGCATCTCTCGCTGTTGCGCGTACCGGCCCATCGTGTGCTGCTTGACCGCTATGCCGGGGTGGAGCGCGAGCTGGCCGCCTACCAGAAGACCTACGGCCAGCTGCAAGAGCTGCGCCGTGAGTTGGCTAGCCTGCGCGAGGCCGAGGCGGACGCCACCCGGCGTATTGAATTGCTAAGCTTCCAGGTGCAGGAGATCGAGGCGGCCAAGCTGCTGCCCGAGGAGGAAGCCAGCCTGCGCGATGAGCGCACGCGCCTGGCCAACGCCGAGAGCCTGGCAGCCAACGCCACACTGGCGCTGGCCGCACTCGACGAGAGCGAAGACGAAAGCCCCTCCGGTAATGACCGTATGGGCGCCGCCGTGGATGCGCTGGGCGCCCTGGCACGCGTAGACGCTTCGCAGGCTGGGTTGCACAACCGCGCCCAGGGCCTGTTGGACGAGCTGGCCGATGTTGCCCGCGAGCTGCGCGGGTACCTGGAGCAGATCGAGTTCAACCCCAAGCGGCTCGAAGAGGTCGAAGAGCGTCTGGCGCTGCTGCAGAGTCTGAAGCGCAAATATGGCGAAGACATCCCGGCCATCCTTGCTTTTGGGCAGCGTGCCCGCAAAGATTTGGAGAATATCTCCAATGCCGAGGAGCGCCTCGAAGCTTTGCAGGCAGGCGAGCGCGAGCTGCTGGCTACGTTGGCACAGGAAGCGCAAGCCCTCTCTGTCAAGCGCCATGCCGCCGCGGAGGAGCTCAGCAAGGGCATCGAAGTGGAGCTGGATGACCTCAAGATGGAGGCGGCGCGCTTCGGTGTGGACTTCAGCACCCGGCCGGATGAAGACGGCCTGGTGATCGATGGGCAGCGCGTGGCCTTTGATGGCAACGGGCATGAGACTGTCGAATTTCTCGTGGCGCCAAATCCGGGCGAAGGGCTGAAGCCGCTGGTCAAGATCGCCTCCGGTGGTGAGACGGCGCGCCTGATGCTGGCGATGAAGAACGTGCTGGCGCGCGCCGACCACACACCGACGCTGATCTTTGACGAGATCGATCAAGGCATCGGCGGGCGCGTGGGCAGCGTGGTGGGTGAGAAGCTGTGGCGCCTGGCGCGTGCGCATCAAGTATTGTGCGTCACACATCTGCCGCAGCTGGCCGCGTATGGTGACCAACACTTCAAAGTGGAGAAAGTGGTGAGCGACGGGCGCACGCAAACACAAGCTGTGCGTTTGAAAGATGACGCGCGCATTCAAGAGCTCGCCAACATGTTTGGTGAAGTAAGCGATGGCACTTTGCAATCTGCGCGTGAATTAATGGATGCTGTGCGCGCTACCACGAAAGCATGAAGGTGTTATACAATAACAACACGCTCTTTCAATGCTGACCTTACTGTTTGCACCGGACGCAGACGAAGCAGCTGTACTCACTCTTATTCTTCAACGCGCTGGCTTCGAAGTCCGCTTGGTTACTGAGCTTGACCAGCTTTCGCAGGGCGATCGCCCCGCAGAGCTTTTCTTCTTCGCGTTCACTACTGAAAAAGCCATCACTTCTGAATTTATCAGCCAATTGCGTCTTGAGAACCAGGCGCCGATCGTGATGCTGATGGAAGCCGGTGATGAGAGCGCCCAGATCGACTTTATTGAAGCAGGGGCTGATCTTGCATTCAGCCGCCCGTACAGCCACAAATTCATGGTGGCGCAACTACGCGCCCTGATGCGCCGCAGCTCCGGCTTGCCCTACTTCAGTCTGCCGGCGCTTAGCCAGGCGGGCATCACGCTCGACCCCTCGAAGCGCAGTGTGCAGGTGGGCAAGGATGCGCCTACGCGTCTTACCCAGCTGGAGTTCCGTTTGTTGTATGCGCTGATGACGCACCCCGGCCGGATCATCCCTTCTGAGAATCTGGTGGAGTATGTGTGGGGCTACGGCGGCGAAGGCAGCCAGGGTCTGGTGCGCGGGTTGATCAGCCGTCTGCGCGGCAAGATCGAGCCCGATCCCTCAAACCCGCGCTACATCATGACCGATGCGGGCATAGGCTACTATTTTGAGCCTGAGCCCGACCAGCAGCGCATGTTCAGCAAGACGGAGAAAAGTACTAGCGAAGTGCGCTAGTTTAGCGAAGTGCGCTAAGCTAATCTTCTTGTAGTGCCATCTAGTTAAGGGTCAGCACATCACTTAAGTATTGGGGGCTCCGCTCCAGTGACTCCGCTAAGGGGGAACTTTGCACACAGTCATTCCGAGGCGGCTTTCTGCACGGGTAAGTGGATACCAAAAGTTTGACAGCCGAGGAATCCTTTAGGGCAAGCAGGCTCAAGTAGTTTTTGCAATGCCCTAAAGGACTCCTCCTCGCCGCTTCGCTGCTCGTTCGGAGTGACTGTGTTCTTGCAAGTCTGACTGTCATTCCGAGCGGGTGCTAAAACCAGTACCTGACCGCCGAGCCCGCGCCAGCGAGGAATCCATGCTGGCGGGTATTCCAAACTTACATTTGACCGAAAACCTGTCATTGCGAGCCACAGACCGCTTGCGGTCTGTGAGCGTGGCAATCTTGTTCTGTGCCTTTGGGATTAAAACCAGATTGCTTCGGTCGGCTGCATTGACATGCAGCCTCTCTCGCAATGACGGTGGGCATCTTGGGAGCGTTGCATGATATGCAGCAACCGCTTAGCAATGAGGGGCATCTTGGGACGCTGCATGATATGCAGCAACCGCTTCGCAATGACGGGTGTTAGCTGCCGCCCAGATACTCGCGCAGCTGGTGGCTGCGGGTGGGGTGGCGCAGTTTGCGCAGCGCCTTGGCTTCGATCTGGCGGATGCGCTCACGCGTGACGTTGAAGTGCTGGCCCACTTCCTCCAACGTGTGGTCCTTGCCGTCCAGCAGGCCGTAGCGCATCTGCAGCACCTCGCGCTCGCGGTCGGTCAGCCCGGCCAGGGCGCTCTGCACCTGCTCGCGCAGCATCTCGCGGGCGGCAGCGTCCATAGGTGCCAGGGCATCTTCATCTTGAATGAAATCGGCCAGCTCGCTGCCGTCGCCGGCGCCCACTGGGCTCTCCAGCGACATGGGTTCCTCGGCGCTGCGCAGGGTTTGCTCCACCTTGCTGGTGGCGCGTACCCAGCGGCGCTTGAGGTCCGGCGCCAGCGTCTGGCTGGCGGCCTGTGCTTTGCGGATGGCGGCCACATCGGCCTCATCCAGGAAGCCGCTCTCCAGGGCCAGCTCCTCAAAGGTCGCTTCGCGGCCCAGTGTCTGCGTCAGTTGGCGTTGGGCGCGCATCAGCCGCTGGATCGACTCCAGTAGATGTACGGGGATGCGAATGGTGCGCGCCTGGTCTGCGATTGAGCGCGTGATGGCCTGGCGGATCCACCAGGTGGCATAGGTGCTGAACTTGAAGCCGCGCGTCGGGTCGAACTTGGTGACGGCGCGCAGCAAGCCAATATTGCCTTCCTGGATCAGGTCTTCGAATGTAGAGCCGCGCCCGACGTAGCGTTTGGCAATGCTCACCACCAGGCGCAGATTGGCGTTGATGATGGCGATCTGCGCTTCCATAGCGCGGCTGTGCACACCGGCTGCGGCGACCCTAAGCTCCTCTGCCGCCGGGAGCATGTTGGCAAAGCTGCGCGTGGAGGGCAACTCGCCGTTGGCCAGCGTCTTTTGGAGCTTCTCGGTCAGCTCAGGCGGGAAAATATACAAGCCAATGAGGATGATGAAGGTGCTGCGCGCCACGGCATCCCAGCGCGGGTCACGCCCCCAGGTGCCATTGTCCAGGTAGCTGCGCACATAGGATGGTGTTTCCATGTTCCAGGTTTTTTGCAGGCGTAGCGCCTCCTGGCTGATGCTCAATAATTCTGGCGGCTTGTGCCCCAGCGTTTTGGCCTCTTTGCCCACACGTCCCCAGGCTTCACTGAGCTCGGCATAGGCGGCCTTGAACACGGTCTCCGGGTCAGGCTCGGGCTGCTTTTCTGTGGCGGCCTGTTCTTGCAGGAAGGTGAGGCGTTTGAGCGCCTCCACGCGGGTGGCCAGCCACAGCTCACGATCATTATCCAGCAGGCTGACGCGGCCGATCTCCTTGAGGTAGAGGCGCACCGGGTCATCGCCCAGTTCAATGGCGCCTTCCTGGCGCACGCGCTCCTCAAGCTTGCGCAGATCTTCGCGCAGGGCTTCTACGCCGTCTTCGTCCTCGGAGAGCTCGTTGAGCAGGCCGCCTTCGTCTTGCGCGGCGCCCTCATCCAGCAGCTCATCCTCAGGCTCTGACAGCTCCAAGCCATCTTCAGGCTGTTCCAGATCGTGATCCATAGCTTAGGGTAGTCTACCTTGTGGCAAGCCGCGTTTGGGCGCATTGGCTAATGCCTGGTCCAGACGTAGCAAGGTCTGTGTGTTTTGTATCATCAGCTGCTGGTATTCGCTGGCTTTTAGGTCGCCCTCTTGTTGGGCTTGTTGCTGCAGATAGCGCATCTGCTCGTTGCCCTTGCGCAGTACGCGGCGGCGCAATAGCAGGAAGGTGCGCAATAGATCTTCAAAGACCTTTTCATCTTCGGTGTCAAATTCTTCGGAGCGCTGCAGGATCTCCTCCATGCGGTCCAGCAGGGACATGGGGAGTTTTTGCAAGGCGTAGCTGTATGGCTCCTGCTCGTTCTGCTCCAGCGCCTCACGCGAGAGGCGGAACATTTCCTGGTGATCGCTGTGCTCAAAATCATTGATGGAGAGGCGCGGCAAGCCAGCTTCCAGCAGGGCGCGGTCTACACGATAGAGCAGCTCAGGTTGGCGCACGATGATGCCCATGCAGTGTGATTCGAGGCGCACGGTGCTGTCTTCAATGTTGGGCAGCGGCCGTGCCTCGGGCAGGTTGGGCGCCGGTGCGCTGGGGCGGCGGCGCGCCGTGGGCTGGCGGCTGGGCCGCTCAGCCATCAGGCTGCGCTCATCCACCTGCAGCAGGCGCGCCAGCTTTTGCGTATAGCTGTCACGCTCTACCGGGCTGGGCACATCGGCGATGAGTGGCAGCACCTGGGCAGCTAGCTCACGCTTGACCTTGGCATCTTGCAGGTCTTTGCCCGCCGCCAGGCTGTACATCACGTGCTCCACGATGGGGCGGGCGGCCAGCAGCAGGCGCGGCCAGGCTTCCGGGTCCGCGGAGACGATCTCATCGGGGTCTTTGCCATCCGGCAGGGAGGTGACGCGGATATCGGCTTGCAGGCGGCCCTCGTGGCGCAGCAGGCCGCGGGCATCGAAGACCGGGTCGGCCTCGCGGTCAAGACTCTTGCGTGCGACTTCCAGGCCGCGCAGCGTGGCCTTGTCGCCCGCTGCGTCGGCATCCAGCGCCAATACAATGCGCGTGGTCAGCCGCTTGAGCGTGCGCAACTGTTGCTCGCCCAGCGCCGTGCCCATGGGGGAGACGGCGTTGGCGTAGCCCGCCTGGTGCAGGGCGATGACATCCATATAGCCTTCCACCAGCACGGCTTCATCCTGAGTGCGGATGACCTTACGGGCCTTGTCCATGCCATACAGCAGGCTGCCCTTGTCAAACAGGGGATTTTGGGCGGAGTTGAGATATTTAGGCGTGGCCTCGTCTCGCAGGGCACGGGCGCCAAACCCCGCCATCTTGCCGTTGGCATCACGAATGGGGAATATCAGCCGGTGGCGGAAGCGCGGATAGCGGCGCCCGTCGTCAGCCTGGCTGAGGATGCCGGCTTCCAACATCTCTTCGAGGGTGAAGCCAGCCTGTTGCAGCGCGGTGCTTAGCGGTTCGAGTGCGTCTGGCGCGTAACCGAGCTCAAAGGTGGCGATCGTCTCATCGGTGAGATTGCGGCCGTGCAGATAAGCCAATACCTGGCTGCCTGCTGGCGTAGTGGTGAGCTGCTGGTGGTAGAAGCGCACCGCAGCTTCCAGCGCATCGCGCAGGCGGCCGTGCTGCTCTTTGGCCGCCTGCTCCATGGGGCTGGTGGGGCGCAGTTGGATACCGGCGCGGTCAGCCAGACGGCGCAAAGCCTCGGCGAAATCGAGGCCCTCTTTCTTCATTACATATTTGAAAATGTCGCCGCCTTCATTGCACTGGCCAAAACAGCGCCAAGTGCCCGATTCAGGAAAGACGGCAAAAGAAGGGGTGCGTGTATTGCTATGGAAGGGACAGAAACCGCTGAGGTTCTTGCCGGCGCGGCGCAACTGAACACCGCTCTCGGAGACGATGTCTTCAATGGCTAAACGAGCTTTGATCTCCTCAACATTGCTCATGCGGTTGCGCTGCACACCCGGGCAGGATGGGCATTATACCCGCCGAGCTTTGCCCGCTCATTTGCCGTCCACGTGAGCATGGTAGCATTTTGCCTGCCACCAACAGGAGCTGCTATGCCATATCGATCTCAAAAGCCGATTCAATTTGCGCTGCCGGAGCGCATCGCCCGCCTGGCCGACCTTGCCTATAACCTGTGGTGGACCTGGCACCCGGATGCGCAGGACCTCTTCCAGCGTATTGACCCTTTGCAATGGGTGGCCAGTGCGCACAACCCGGTTGTCTTTCTGCGTGACCTGGCGCCGATGACGCTGCAAGCTGCCAGCATTGACCTGAACTTTACCGAGCACTATGACCGCGTGGTCGCCGCCTTTGACGCTTATGTGCGCTCAGCAGAAACCTGGTTTGGGCAGAGTTACCCCCAACGCGTAAAGAGCCCCATTGCCTATTTCTCCTCTGAGTTTGGCTTGCATGAAACCCTGCCCATCTATGCGGGCGGTTTGGGCATCCTGGCCGGTGACCACCTTAAGGAAGCCAGTGACCTCGGCTTGCCGTTGGTGGCCGTGGGTTTCTTGTATACGCATGGCTATTTCTTCCAACACATTAGTGAAGATGGCTGGCAAGAATCGCGCCCCGTGACACTCAAATTTGAAGAGATGCCGGTGTTGCCAGTAGTGAATGCTGAGGGCGAGCCCCTGATGGTGTCAATTGAGCTGCCCGGGCGCAGCCTGCATGCCCAAGTATGGGAGATCCGCGTGGGGCGCGTGTCGCTGTATCTGCTGGACAGTAATGTGGATGCCAACAACCCCGCCGACCGCGAGCTCACGGCGCGTCTGTATAGCAGCGATCTGGATCTGCGTATCTCGCAAGAGATACTGTTGGGCATCGGCGGCGTGCGCGCCCTGCGCATGCTGGGCTACAACCCCACAGTGTGGCATATGAACGAGGGGCACTCGGCATTTTTGGGTTTGGAGCAGGCGCGCGAGTTGGTGCAAGGCGGCATGCCGCTGGCCGAGGCCATTCGCAAAGTGCGGCTGCACAACGTCTTCACGACGCACACACCGGTACCCGCCGGGAACGATGAATTCCCGATCTGGTTAGTGGACCGCTATTTTTCGCATTACTGGCCTGAGTTGGGTTTAGACCAGGAAGGCTTCATTAGACTGGCGCACCAGGTGGTGGGTTGGGGTGAAGCCTTCAGCATGCCGGTGCTGGCCATGCGCTTCTCGGCGCAGCACAACGGCGTATCTGAATTGCACGGCCAGGTGGCTCGTAGCATGTGGCGCGGGTTGTGGCCCACGCTGGATGAGAAACAGGTGCCGATCGGGCACATCACCAATGGCATTCACACGCACACCTGGCTCAGTAAACGCATGGGCCAGTTGTATACCAAGCACCTCAAGGATTGGACGCCGCGCTTGGATGAGCCCGAAGCCTGGCAGAAAATCCATGACATTCCTAATGAGCAACTGTGGCGCGCCCGGCGGCACGCCAAGCGCAAGCTGGCCTTCTACGTGCGCGAGCGCACGCGCCAGCAATGGCTGCACGAGGGCATCCACCCGGTGCAGGTGGTAGCGGGCGGCGCGCTGCTGGACCCCTACGCGCTGACGATCGGTTTTGCTCGTCGCTTCGCCACGTATAAGCGCGCCAACCTGGTGCTCTCAGATCTGGAGCGCTTGCTGGCGCTGGTCAACAAGCCCGGCCGCCCGGTGCAGATCTTGTTTGCGGGCAAAGCGCACCCGGCGGATGAAGGCGGCAAGCAGCTCATTCAAGAGGTGTACCGCGCCGTCAAGAAGGGCGAGGCAGGCGGGCGCCTGGTCTTCCTGGAAGGGTATGACATGGAGTTGGCGCGCTATCTGGTGCAGGGCGTGGATGTGTGGCTCAACACGCCGCGCCGCCCAATGGAAGCTTCGGGTACCTCGGGGCAGAAGGCAGCGCTTAATGGCGCGCTGAACTTCTCGATCCTGGATGGTTGGTGGCGCGAAGGTTACAACGGCAAGAACGGCTGGGCGATCGGTACGGAGCAGGAATATAGCGACCCGGCCGAGCAGGATCTTGCAGACGCCAATAGCCTCTACGATATTTTGGAGAACCAGGTCATTCCGCTGTACTATGACGGGCGGGATGGCAACCAACCCACAGATGGCTGGCTGGCAATGGTCAAAGAATCCATCAGCACGCTGGCGCCGCAGTTCAGCGCCCGGCGCATGGTGAAAGAGTACGTGGATACGTTGTACCTGCCAGCCATGGAAGGCAGTGCCGACGGCGTGGAGATCGGGTAATGGAGCTTTCGTTCACACAGCAAGACATTCTGATGGCGCTGGGCATCTTTATGCTGCGCGTCGTTAACCAGAGCCTGGACACGCTACGCGTGGTGATGATGTTGCGCGGCCGCAAGCTGGAAACGTGGATCCTGGGTTTCATCGAAACGGTGATCTTTGTCGTGGCGTTGGGTTCTGTGATCTCAGGCCTGGATAATGTGCTCAACATCATTGGCTATTCTGCCGGCTTTGCCACGGGGACCACGGTGGGTATGTGGGTGGAAGACCGCTTGGCGATCGGTTTCATCAACCTGCGTATTGTGAGCCCCAAGCGCGGCACCGCAATGGTGCAGCATTTGCGCGAGGCGGGCTACGGCGTGACGGAGATCCCGGCGCGCGGCAAGGATGGCATGGTGAGCCTGCTCAATCTGAGCGTGCGCCGCAAGGAAGTGGACCAGGTGCAGGCGTTGGTGGAGTCTGTGGACAGCACCGCCTTTATCACCAGCGAGGAAACGCGCCCGCTGCGGCGGGGGTTCTGGGGGTGATGCGCCGGCTTCGTCGGCGCGGCGAAGCCCACGAAGCGTCCCTTAGCCTCGCACTGTATGGGCTTCGCCTGTTATGGTTGCCTAGGGCGCGGGCGCTTCTTGAGTAGAGGAAAGCTGCATGTGTTAGTTCGGAAGATAAGACAGGCTTAGATGAGAACTAAAATTGGCGCAGCAGTGGGCGGGTCTCAGACCCGCCCCTACGCTTATCATCCTTATTAGACGTTTCTAATTACTCACACCTGCTTGCCACTCCCTTCCGAGATGAATGACCTGAATTGTCCACAATGTGGAGGCAAAGTGCCCGAAGGAGTGCAATGCTCTGATCGCTTTTGGGAAGGGCAAATATTGGAAGGCAGTCACCCTGCCTACTACGCGGTGCACCATCTCAGCGTGCCCGCGTATTACTTGCAGCACAACCTGTATTCGCGCCAGGGGTGGTTGGCGGTGCATAAACTCCTGAGCGAATTTGTGTTTGATGGGCTCACTCCCGAAAACGCGCGTCGGAAAATAGGGCGGCACGTTGATTCACGTAACCGCACATTCAGTATTGTGCGCGGTGAGAAGCTGCTGGGTGTGGAGCAGATAGAGTGGGGCTTGACTATAGCTGATGTGCGGCTAGACACGGCCGAACACTATTGCGCTGATGTGCGCCGTTGGGCGCGGCAAGTGTGCAAAGACAGCGCTGCCCTGGCAGCAGCAAGCTCAAACTAGATTACAAACTTGCCGTCTTTGTAGAAGACTTCACCGTCCACCAGAATCTCTGAGTCTTCGCGCAAATCACAGATCATGTCCCAGTGGATGGCGCTGGTGTTCTTGCTGCCCGTTTCCGGATAGCCGAGGCCGAGGGCCATATGGAATGAGCCGCCGATCTTTTCGTCGAGCAGGATGTGGCCGGTGAAGCGGTCAATATCCGTATTAAGGCCGATGGCAAATTCGCCCACGTAGCTGGCGCCCTCATCGGTGGCCAGCATTTGCTTCAAGTAGGCTTCTTGCGTGCGCGCCGTGGCGCTCACTACCTTGCCCTCAGTGAACTTGAGCTCGATATCCTCCACCACCACGCCATCTTCAATGGCGGGGTAGCTGTAGCGCACCCAGCCGTTGAGCGAATTTTCGATTGGGCCGGTATAGATCTCGCCGTCAGGCATGTTGTAGCGGCCGTGCGAATTCTTCCAGGTGCGGTCTTTTATGGAAAGCTGCAGGTCTACATTCGGGCCGCGCAAGTGCACTTTGTCGTGCCCGGTCAGAGCGTCAATGTAGTGTTGCTGCTCCTGCTTGATCTTGAGCCAGTGAGCAACGGGGTCGGCTTCGTGAGCGTGCACGGCACGGAAGATAAAGTCGGAGTATTCGGTCAGGCTCATGCCCGCTTGCATGGCGTAGCCCTGAGTGGGGAAGATACTGGTCACCCACTTGAACTTGCCGGCAGCCGAGCGATCGAACTGGTTCTTGAGGCTGGCGGAGAAGGCGGAGGCCGCGGCCGATTGCATTTGCGGGTTCACGCTGCTGAGGGCTTTGGTATTGGCCTCAGACCACAGGCGGATGCGCGCTTCAAACTCGCGGTAGGCCAGGGCGGTGAACTCGTTTTCCGTGCGCGCCAGCTCGGGCGTGGCCAGGCTAAGGAACAGCGCGCGCTGCTCGGGGAACTCCATCTGCAAGTGCGGGCGGCCGCCGCGCTCTACTACGCGTTTGAAGACTTCCACCACCAGGGGCATAGCCTCGGTGGTGGTTTCGATGATGACACGGTCGCCGGGTTGAATATCGGTGGAATAGTCCACCAGAATGCGAGCAAAGTTTTCGATGCGTGGGTCTGCCATGCAGCTCTCCTTATTGGTTGGCGCGCATTATAAGCCTGGCGGATAGGAAAGATGTCTTATGATTAATTGATTAATCAGTCAATCGGTTAATCGGTCAGGCGTAGCGCCTGAATGGTAGAATGCCCACAGGTTAACCTTAAAGAAAATCCCATGAAACAATTATTGCAAAACATGCGTGCGCGCAGCCCACACCTGGCCGACGTGCCAGTGCCAACCCCGCAGCCGGGCTTTGTGCTGGTGCGTAATGCCGCCTCGCTGGTATCGGCGGGCACGGAGCGCATGCTGGTGGAGTTTGCTGGCGCGTCACTGCTGGGCAAGGCACGCTCGCGGCCCGATCTGGTGCGCCAGACCTTGGACAAAGCACGGCGCGAGGGCTTGGCCAGCACCGCCCAGGCGGCGCTTGGGCGGTTGGGCGAGCCGATGGCACTCGGCTATTCTAGTGCTGGAGTAATAGTAGAGCTGGGCGAAGGCACGCGCGGCTTCAAAGTGGGCCAGCGCGTGGCCTGCGCGGGCGGCAACTACGCCGTGCACGCTGAGTATGTCAGTGTGCCGCGTAATTTGGTGGCCACGCTGCCGGCCAAGCTCGGTTTTGAAGAGGCCGCATTTACTACGCTGGGCGCGATCGCCCTGCACGGCTTCCGCCTGGCCGAGGAGCAGGTGGGGGCGCGCGTGGCGGTGATCGGCTTGGGTCTGCTGGGCCAGCTGGCCAGCAGCATTGCCGCCGCGGCGGGCTGCCAGGTACTGGGCATTGACCTGGATGCCAAGCGCGTAGCTCTTGCGCAGGCGCGCGGCCTGAAGGCGGTTGGCCGTAAAGAAGCTGCCGAGCGCTGTGCTGCTTTCACGGGCGGGCAAGGTTTTGACGCTGTGCTGATCTGTGCAGATACCGAATCCAATGACCCAGTGCAACTGGCGGGTGAGATTGCGCGCGACCGTGCCACGGTAGTGGCCGTGGGCGCGGTAGGCATGGACGTGCCGCGCCGCAGCTATTATGGCAAAGAGCTCACCTTCATCGTCTCGCGCTCGTATGGGCCGGGGCGCTATGACCCTGAATACGAAGAAGGCGGGCGTGACTACCCGATTGGCTATGTGCGCTGGACTGAAGGGCGCAACCTGCAAGCCTTTGCAGACCTGATGGCTTCGGGCGCGGTGGATGTGAGCAAGCTCATCAGTCATCGCTTCTCAATTGCAGAAGCTCCCAAAGCTTATGAACTGATCCAGAGTGACAAGCCCTTCCTGGGCGTGCTGATCACCTACCCGGGCGCGGCTACTGCGCCCAGCAAGGCCAGCCGCAAGGTAGTGTTTGAGGCCAAGCCGTTATCCAAAGACAAGATTGGTTTGGGCGTGCTGGGCGCGGGCAACTTTGCGCGCAACACCCTGCTGCCTGCGCTGCGTGGGTTGCCGGTGGATATGGTGGGCATCACCTCGGCCAGTGGGCGCCCAGCGGCCGACTTGGGCAAGCGCTTCGGCTTCCACTATGCCTCCAGCGATGAGGCGCAGATCCTGGCAGACCGCAATGTGGATGCGGTGGCCATCCTCACGCGGCACAACCTGCACGCCAAGCAGACGTTGGCGGCGCTCAAGGCTGGCAAGCATGTCTTCTGTGAGAAACCGCTGGCGCTGAACGAGAAAGAACTGGCTGCCGTGGAGCGCCAAGCGAGTAAAGCGGGCAGCCCGCTACTGATGGGCGGCTTCAACCGCCGCTTCTCGCCAATGGCGCAGGAACTCAAGCGGTTCCTGGCTGGCCGCAGCCAGCCGCTGGCGGCGCACTTCCGCGTCAACGCCGGTGCGCTGCCACCGTATCACTGGCTGCATGACCCGCAGCGCGGCGGCGGGCGCATTGTGGGCGAGGCGTGCCACTTTATTGACTTCCTTATATATCTTGTGGGCCAGTCGCCCTCGGCGGTGTTCGCCGAAGCGCTGCCCGATGATGAGCGCTTCAAGCAAGACAACGTGCAGATCACGCTGCGCTTTGCGGACGGCTCGATGGGCACGGTAACGTACCTGGCCAACGGCGACCGTTCGCTGCCCAAGGAGCGCATGGAGCTGTTCTGCGGCGGCAAGGTGGCGGTACTGGATGACTTCCGCCAGCTGGAGCTGACCGAAGACGGCCGCACGCGCACCCAGCGCGGCAAGCAGGATAAAGGCCACCGCGCCGGCGTGCAGGCCTTCCTGGCTGCGATCCAGGCGGGCGGCCCGGCGCCCATTCCCTATGAGCAGTTGTTCGGTGGGGCGCGGGCGGCGTTTGGGGCGCTGCAATCGCTCGAGACCGGCAAGCAAATTCTGTTTTAGGCGCAAGTTCGCCGCTTTTGGCGTAGTTTGGCGGCTGAGTATCGCCAGCACTGTGTTCAACGTAGGTGTTTGATTGTGAAATTTGACACCTTTTAACCCCTGTGATAAACTGAACTTAACCTACAATCATCAGAATATTCGCTCTGGTTTAGCTTTTGTAGGTCAACTAAAGCCTATGCTACAAGACTACCTACCGATAGCAGTACTCCTGATCATCTCGAGCGGCTTGGCGGTGTTGATCGTCATCATCGGCAATATTATTGGCCCGCGCCGAGAGGACAGCCGCAAGATGGCCCCCTACGAATCGGGCATGCAGGCCATCGGCCCGGGCACACGCCGTATGCCCGTGCGCTTCTACCTGATCGCGGTGCTGTTCATCCTCTTTGATATTGAAGTAGTGTTCTTTCTGCCCTGGGCGGTTGTGTTCCGCCAGTTGGGCGTGTTCGGCTTGATCGAAATGTTCGTGTTCATTGCCATCCTGCTGGTTGGCTATGTGTACGCCTGGAAGAAAGGCGCGCTGGAATGGGACTAGAGCAAAAACTTGGCAATATGGGCATTGTCACCACCACGCTGGAGCAGGTGGTGAACTGGAGCCGCACGCGCGCCATGTGGCCCATGCTGTTTGGCTTGGCCTGCTGCGCCATCGAAATGATGGCCTCGCAGGGCGCCGATTACGACGCCAGCCGCTTCGGTATGGAGCTGATGCGCGCTTCTCCCCGCCAGGCCGATCTGATGATCGTGGCTGGCCGCGTGAGCCGCAAGATGGCCCCCGTGCTGCGTCGTTTGTATGACCAAATGCCTTCGCCCAAGTGGGTGGTCTCCATGGGAGACTGCGCCTCGTGTGGAGGTGTGTTCAATAACTATGCCATTGTGCAGGGTGTAGACGAGATCGTGCCGGTGGATGTGTACGTGGCCGGCTGCCCACCGCGCCCTGAGGCCCTGATCCACGGCATCATGACGCTGCACGAGCGTATCAAGGGCGAAAAGTTCAAGGACTGGGCGTAAGCGCATGAAAGCCGAACTGCAACCTGTATTGGACGCGCTGCAAAGCGCGTTTGGTGCACAACCCAGCGAATTCCGTGAGCAGGCTCGGGCTGTGCTGGCCGCCGAGCACATTGTGGCTGCGGCGCGCCTGCTGCGCGATGCGCATGGCTTCAACATGCTGGCGGCGCTGAGCGCAGTGGACTACTGGCCGGAGCGCCAGCCGCGTTTGCATGTGGTCTACCAGTTCAAGAACCTGGACAAGAATTTGCGCCTGGAGCTGCGCGTGCCGCTGGACGGCGATGAGCCAGAATTGCCCAGTGTTATCGAGGTGTTCCCCAACGCCAACTGGCATGAGCGTGAGCTGTGGGACATGTTCGGTATTCGCGTCACCAACCATCCAGACCTGCGCCGCATTCTGATGCCGGCGGATTGGGTGGGGCACCCGCTGCGTAAGGATTACCCGCTGGGCTACGAAGAAGTGCAGTTCAGCTTTAACTTTGAAGAGATCGATCAGCGCAAGCCGCGCCCGCAGGATTAATATGACCATCTCTCAACTTGAAATCACTCACGATGAGCTGAAGCACCTCGTCTCCGAGCGTGCTCACACTGGCGAGACCCTGCTGTTGAACATGGGCCCGCAGCATCCCAGCACGCACGGCGTGCTGCGTTTGCTGCTGGAGCTGGACGGCGAGATCGTGGTCAATTGCATTCCGGACATTGGCTTCCTGCACACCGGCATCGAAAAGAATATGGAAGCCAAGTCGTACGAGAAGGCCGAGGTGATGACAGACCGCCTCGACTATCTCAATACGATGGGCAACAACCTGGCCTACTGCCTGGCGGTAGAGAAGCTGGTGGATCTGGATGTGCCCGCCCGCGCCCAGGCCATCCGTGTCATCTTCGCCGAGTTGCAGCGCATTGCCTCGCACTTGGTGTGGCTGGCCACGCACGCGCTGGACCTGGCGGCGATGTCCATGTTCTTCTACTGCTTCAACCAGCGCGAGCGCATTCTGGACATTATGGAAATGTGCGCCGGACAGCGCATGATGACCACTTATTTCCGCCCCGGCGGTTTGTGGCGCGATGTGCCGGCTGAGTTTGAGACGGCGGTGCGCGCTTTCATTGACAGCTTTCCCAAGGAAATTGAGCTCTACGAGGGTTTGCTCGACAAGAACCCCATCTTCCTCGACCGCACCAAGGGCATTGGCATCTTCACGGGTGAAGAGGGCATCGCTTGGGGCGTGACCGGCTCCACCCTGCGTGGCTCCGGTGTGGCCTACGACCTGCGCAAGGAAGAGCCGTACAGCGGCTACGAGCAGTATGACTTTGAGGTGTGCACCGAGCAAGAGGGTGATGTGTATGCCCGCTACCGTGTGCGCATGCGTGAATTCCATGAATCGCTGAAGATCATTCGCCAAGCTCTCGATAAGCTGCCCAGCGGCCCCTTCCGCAGCAACAATCGTAAGTTTGTGCCCCCGCCGCGTGCGGAGTTGGGCGAGAGCATGGAAGCGGTGATCCACCACTTCAAGTTGTGGACCGAAGGCTTCCCCGCTCCCAAGAATTCCATCTATATGCCTGTTGAATCCCCGCGTGGGGAGTTGGGTGTGTATCTTGAAGGCGATGGCGGCCCCAAGCCGTATCGCTGCCACTGGCGCACGCCTTCATTTGTGAACCTGCAGATCCTGCCCAAGATCTCACAGGGCTGCTATGTGGCAGACCTGGTGGCGATCATCGGCAGCATTGACATCGTACTTGGAGATACTGACCGGTGAACCCGCTGCGCGAACGTTACGGCCAGGAGATCGACGACATCCTGGCGAAGTATCCGCAGGAGCAAAAGCGCTCTGCGGTCATGCCGTTGCTGTATGTGGCTCAGCGTGAGTACGGGTATGTAACCCGCGAGCACTTGGGACAGATCGGCGAGATCCTTGCGATCGCCCCCACGGAAGTTGCTTCCATTGTGGGTTTCTACACCCTGTATCACGATACGCCGGGCGGCAAGTACCGCCTGCAGATATGCAATGACTTGCCGTGTGCCCTGCGTGGCGCCGACAAGTTCCTGGAGGGTGTGTGCGATCACTTGGGCGTCAAGCCCGGTGAGACCAGCGAAGATGGTGTGGTGACCGTAGAAGCGGTGATGTGCTTGGCGGCGTGCGACAAGGCGCCGATGTTCCAGGTGCAGAGCGCTGAGGGCATCAGCTATCACGAGAACCAGACCGTACAGAGCACCATCGCTCTGGTTGACGGCTGGCGCAAGAAGGAGGAGACGAAATGAACGACATCCTTCTGCGCCACCGCGAAATTAAAGATATCGGCCAGTTGGCCGTATACCGCCAGCACGAGGGCTTCGAAGGCTTCAAGCGTGCGGTGACCGGCATGCAGCCGGACGAGCTCACCGAGATGGTCAAAGCCTCCGGCCTGCGCGGCCGTGGCGGCGCTGGCTTCTCCACGGGCATGAAGTGGTCCTTCATTGATAAGAACGCCTGGCCGCACTATGTTGTGGTCAATGCCGACGAATCGGAGCCGGGCACCTTCAAAGACCGCGAGATCATGGAAAGCAACCCGTTCCAGTTCCTGGAAGGGGTTGCCCTGTGTGCTTATGCCGTAGGCGCGCACACAGCCTATATCTACCTGCGCGGTGAGTTCTGGCAGTTGGCAGCGCATCTGGATGCGAGCATTGCCGAGATGGAAAAAGAAGGCCTGCTGGGCGATAACCTGTTCGGCAGCGACTACAGCCTGCGTATCTATACTCATTTGGGCGCCGGCGCTTACATTTGTGGCGAAGAGACGGCGCTGCTCGAATCGCTGGAAGGCAAATTGGGCCAGCCGCGGTTGCGCCCGCCGTTCCCGCCGAGTTTCGGTTTGTATGGCAAGCCGACCATCGTCAACAACGTCGAGACGCTGGCCAACGTGCCGCTGATCGTGCAGAAGGGCGTGGACTGGTTCCGCGGCTTTGGCACGGAGAAGAGCCCGGGCACTAAGGTATTCAGCCTGTCTGGCAACGTGGTCAAGCCGGGCAATTATGAGTTGCCGCTAGGCACTACCTTCCGCGAACTGATCTATACGCACGGCGGCGGCATCACCGATGGCCGCAAGATCAAAGCCATCATGCCGGCCGGTGCGTCTTCCTCCTTGATCGTGGCGGATGACAAAGCGCTTGACACGCCCATGGATTACGAAAGTGTGCCCAGTGTTGGTGCTATGCTCGGCTCGGCCTCCATCATTGTGGTGGACGAGACGGTGAGCATGGACTGGCTGATCAACAAGACCATGCACTTCTTCCAGCACGAGTCGTGCGGCAAGTGCACGCCGTGCCGTGAGGGCACGTATTGGATGCGCCACCTGACGGAACGCATCCATCACAATCAGGCTACCTGGGATGATGTCATCCTGTTGCAGGATGTGGCCAGCAACGTAAAGGGCAAATGCCTGTGCGCGCTGGGCGATTTTTCCACCGAAGCGGTGATCTCAAGCATTACGCGCTTCCGTGGTGACTTTGAAGCCAAAGTGGGCGCGCCGCTGAGCGCCCCGGCCGAGGCCGAATTGAAAGAGCAAGTGAGCAACTAAGATGGCCGTTGCCGATACCACTCAACAGACATTGGTCACGCTGACCATTGATGAGCAGCAGATCAGCGTGGCGCCGGGCACCCTGGTGGTGGACGCCGCCAAGCGTGCTGGCATTGATATTCCTGTCTTCTGCTACCACCCCAAGATGGAACCGGTGGGGATGTGCCGTATGTGCCTGGTGGAGGTGGGCCGCCCGGTGCTGGACCGCGCCACCGGCCAACCGGTGATGGGCGAAGACGGCCAGCCGCAGTTGCAGTTTGGCCCCAAGCTGGAGACGGGCTGCACCGTGCCGGTAAGCGAAGGCATGGTGGTGCGCGGCTACACCGAGAAGGTGAAAGAAGCGCGTGATGAGGTGCTGGAGTTCCTGCTGACCTCGCATCCGCTGGACTGCCCGATCTGTGACAAGGGCGGTGAGTGCCCGCTGCAAAACCTGACGATGAAGTTTGGCCCCGGCCAGACGCGCTACATCTACGATGAGAAGATCCGCCTGGACAAGCATGTGCCGCTGGGCGATCTGATCTTCTTGGATCGTGAGCGCTGCATTCAGTGTGCGCGCTGCACGCGCTTCCAGACTGAGATCGCTGACGATCCGGTGATCGGCTTCAACGAACGCGGTCGCAAGCTGGAGATCGTCACCTTCTCTGACCCTGGCTTCGACTCGTACTGGTCTGGCAACACCACCGACATCTGCCCGGTGGGTGCGCTCACCACGGCGGACTTCCGCTTTGGCGCCCGCCCGTGGGAACTGAAATCGGTTGCCTCGATCTGCACGCACTGCCCAGTGAACTGCAACACCACGCTCAACACGCGCCGTGAGGCCAAGAGCGGCGGTAAGGCAGTGGTCAAGCGCATCATGCCGCGCCAGAACGAAATGGTTAATGAGATCTGGCTGTGCGATAAAGGCCGCTTTGTGTACCAATACACTGAAGAAGCAAATCGAATCGGCCAGCCGTTGCTGAGCAAGAACAACCAACTGGCCCCGGCCAGTTGGGACGAGGCTTTGGCCGCGGTAGCCGACAAGGTCAAGAAATCCGGCGGCAAGCTCACCACCGTGGTGAGCGGCCGTTTGAGCAACGAAGATTACTTCAACATCAAGGCCTTCACCGAAGCCGCCAAGGGCCAGATCGCACTGTACAGCCACATGGCTGGCGGTGACCTGGTGAGCCAGGTGGGCTTGGGTCAGGGCAGCAACCTGGCCGATCTCGGCAAGGGCGATGCCATCCTGGTGGTGGCGAGCGACTTGGAGGAAGAAGCCTCCATGTGGTGGCTGCGCGTCAAGCAGGCCGCCGAGCGCGGCGCCAAGCTGATCGTCGCCAACCCGCGCCGCACCAAGCTAGAGCGCGAGGCCACGCATGTGGTGCGCTACAGCTACGGCGAAGAAGCCGCGGCGGTGCACGCCCTGATCGATAGCATTTCCCCCAAGCGCCCGGAGCAGACTGAAGCCGTCAAGCGCTTGATGACCCAGGATGAGATCAAGGCTGCCGCCAAGGACATTGCCGAGGCGCAGAACCTGGTGGTCTTCTACGGCAGCGAAGGCACTGACCTGGCTGCCTCCGAATCGCTGGCCTCTGCCGCCGCCAACCTGCTGATTGCAACCGGCCACGTGGGCAAACCCAACAACGGCTTGGTGGCGGTGTGGGACAAGAGCAACGTGCAAGGCGCCTGGGAACTGGGGCTGCGCCCCAGCGGCGATCTGGCTTCACTGATGAAGGATGCCGAAGTGCTGTACCTGGTGGGTGTAGACCCCAGCGGCGATGACCCGCAGTTGGCCGCCGCCGTGGACGCCGCCAAGTTTGTGGTGGTGCAGGAGCTGGCCGAGACCAAGACCACGCAGGCCGCCGATGTGGTGCTGCCGGCACAGGCCTTCACTGAGCGCGAAGGTACGCTGACTTCCGGCGAGCGCCGCGTACAGCGCTACTACCCGGCGGTGCCGGCGGTGGGCGAGACGCGCGCGGACTACACCATCGCTGCCCAACTAGGTGCCCTCATCGGCGCCACGCTGGAAGCTGTGAGCGCGGGCCGCGTGTTTGCTCAACTAGTGGAAACCAACGAAGCCTACAAGGGCTTAACGATGCAACGCCTGGCCGAAGTGACTGAGCAATGGCCGATCATTGGCCGTGCGGACGTGTACTACGGTGGTACCACCTATGACAATAAGAGCGGCCTGGGCGTGCAAGTGTCCAGCGCGGCTGACCGTGGCGAGACCCCGGTGCTTTCGTTTGCGCAGCCGTTGGAGCGCGAGCGTGGTGATGGCCTGCTGGCCGTACCGGTCACCAAGCTGTATGACCACGGCAACATGATCTCCAAGACGGTGCTGCTGCACAACCGTTTGCAGAAGCCGCAGGTCACCCTCAACCCTGAGGATGCCGAGCGCCTGGGCCTGGAAGATGGCAAGGCCACCAAGGTTAGCGTCAACGGCGTGCAGGCGGCGGTGACCGCCTACGTGGACAACAGCTTGCCGCGTGGCACGGTGCTTATTCCGCGCAGCCTGGGCTTGCCGATCAGTGGCCCGTACACGCTGAAGGTGGAGGCCTAAGATGCTTGTTGATTGGGCTCTCGTACTGGAGTGGGTGATCAAGAGCATTTTGCTCGTGTTCATCTTGCTGACCGGTTTTGCCTACACCACCTTCTATGAGCGCAAACTGGCCGCGTTGATCCAGTTGCGCATTGGCCCCAACCGCGCTGGCCCGGGTGGCTGGCTGCAGCCGGCTGCGGATGGGGTGAAACTCATCTTCAAAGAAGAGTTCACCCCGGCTCAGGCGTACAAGTTTGTGTTCGTGCTGGCCCCGATCATTACCGTGGTGCCAGCGCTGGTTATCATGGCGGTGGTGCCGTGGGGCGATGTGGTTAACATCTTTGGCCGCATGGTGCCGCTGCACATTGCCGATATCAATGTAGCTGTGCTGTACATCCTCTCGGTGGCCTCGGTGTCCGTGTATGGCATCGTGCTGGCGGGCTGGGCCTCCAACAACAAATACTCCATGCTGGGCGGGTTGCGCTCCTCGGCGCAGATGCTGAGCTACGAACTGGCGCTGGGCTTGGCATTCATCGGCCCGATCCTGCTGGCAGGCTCGATGAGCCTGACGGAGATCATCGATGCCCAGCGCAATATCTGGTACATCGTCTATCAGCCGCTGGGCGCAGTGATCTTCTACATCGCCATGCTGGCTGAGGTTAACCGTGCGCCCTTTGATATGCCCGAAGCCGAGCAAGAGCTCACCGCGGGCTATCACACCGAATATTCCGGTATGAAGTTCTCGCTGTTCTTCATGGGTGAGTACATCAAGATGGCTGCGGTGAGCGGCATCTTTGCTGCCCTGTTCCTGGGTGGCTACCGTGGCCCGTTTGTGGATGAGCTGCCCGCGCTGGGGCCGCTGTACTTCTTCTTGAAAATTGTGGCAAGCCTGGGCGTGATGATCTGGATCCGTGCCACCATGCCGCGCTTGCGTTATGACCGCCTGATGGCTTTCGGCTGGAAGGTTTTGCTGCCGCTGGCCTTATTCAATGTGCTCATCACCGCTGTGGTGATTGTGGCGTTGGGACTGTAAGATGCTGAGAGGAATTTTCGAAATTGCCAGGGGCATGTGGCTGACGAGCACGCAGATCTTCAAGCGCCGCCAGACCTACCAGTACCCCGAACAAAAGCGCCCGGTGCGCACCCGTTTCAAAGGCCGCCACGAGCTGCGCCGTTATGAGAACGGCTTGGAGCGCTGCATTGGCTGCTCGCTGTGCGCGGCAGCCTGCCCGGCAGACGCCATCTTTGTGGAAGCGTCTGAGAACACGGATGAGAAGCGCTTCTCTCCGGGTGAGCGCTATGCCAGCACCTATGAGATCAATATGCTGCGCTGCATCTTCTGCGGCTACTGCGAAGATGCCTGCCCCACGCAAGCCATCGTCCTGGGTGACAACTACGAGCTGACCTTCACGGACCGCTCACAGTCCATCTACACGCGTGAGAAGCTGCTGGTGCCTGTGCCACCCGGCGGCCAGCCGACCCCGCAGCAGGTGGAGCCTGGTACCTTCAACCGCTCCATCCCCGTAATGAAGAACCCGGACTAGTGCACGATGAATGGTGAGCTAATCCTCTTCTTTGTATTGGCCGCAGTGGCCATCGGTGCGGCGCTGGGCATGTTGTTCAGCCGCAACGCGGTGTACTCGGCGCTGTTCCTGATCCTGAACTTTGCCACCGTGGCGGTGTTCTTCCTGCTGTTGGGTGCGCCGTTCATTGCCATGGCGCAGGTCACGGTATATGCCGGCGCCATCATGGTGCTGTTCCTGTTCGTGATCATGTTGTTGGGTGCCGAGCAAATTCAGCACCAGGCACGCCGCGGCTGGCAGCGCCCGCTGGCCATGCTGCTGACGCTGGCCTTGCTGGCGGAAAGCGCTTATTTGATCTTCACGCGCAGTGACCTGCTGACAGTACTGGAGCCGGCCGCCTCGGATTACGGTAACCCGCAGGCCATCGGTATGCTGCTGTTCACCGAATATCTGCTGCCTTTTGAAGTTACGTCTATTCTGCTGTTGGCTGCCATGGTTGGTGCCATTGTGCTGGTGAAAGAAGATCGAAAGAAATCAGGCGGTCAGAAATGATTCCCATCTCGTATTACTTTGCTCTCTCCGCCATTTTGTTTTCGCTGGGCGCACTGGGTGTGCTTATTCGCCGTAACGCCATCATCATCTTCATGTCTGTGGAGCTGATGCTGAATGCGGCCAACTTGCTGTTTGTGGCCTTTGCGCGCGCCAATGGGGCCTTGTCTGGCCAGGTGCTGGTGTTCTTTGTGATCGCGGTGGCGGCGGCTGAAGTGGCTGTGGGCCTGGCGCTGATCGTGATCATCTTCCGTAACCGCCAGAGCATTGATATTGACGAAATGAGCAGCCTCAAGGGCTAATATGGACGCCTTCGCACTCGTTCCCTGGATCGTGTTCTTTCCGCTGATCGGCCTGGTCATTAACCTGGCCGTGGGCCGCCGCATGGGTGAGCGCTTCAGCTCCATTGTTGGCACGCTGGCCGTGCTCTCCGCGTTTGTGGTGGCGGTGCTGCAGTTCTTGAGCCTGCAATCTCATCCGCACGGCGCCATTGTGCACCTGGCGGACTGGATCAACATCGGCAGCCTGCAAATCCCGTGGGCCTTCAACGTGGATACGCTCTCGGTCACCATGATGTTGGTGATCTCCGGCGTGGGCACGCTGATTCATATCTATGCCGCCGGTTATATGCACTATGACGTGCGCTACAAAGAAGACCCCGGCAGCTTCACGCGCTTCTTTATCTATCTTAATTTGTTCATTGCCGCCATGATGATCCTGGTGAGCGGCAATAGCTACCTGATGCTGTTCGTCGGTTGGGAAGGTGTGGGTTTGTGCTCCTTCCTGCTGATCGGCTTCTGGTACTCACGCAACCCGGATGGCACGAAGGGTCTGCTCAATTCGCAGGCGGCCAAGAAAGCCTTCGTGGCCAACCGCGTGGGTGACTTTGGTTTCCTGCTGGCTATGTTCCTCACCTTTTGGGCATTCGGCTCGCTAAGCTTTGACCAGGTGCTGCCCAATGCCGCCAATGTAGACCCGCGCATCATCATGGCCATCACGCTGTGCATGCTGATCGGCGTGACTGGTAAGTCGGCGCAACTGCCGCTGTACGTGTGGTTGCCGGATGCCATGGCCGGCCCCACGCCGGTGTCTGCACTTATCCATGCCGCCACGATGGTGACGGCCGGTGTGTACCTGGTGGTGCGCTCGGCCCCGCTGTTCGGTGCAGTGCCCGAGGCTGGCAACATCGTCGCCATCGTGGGCGGTGTGACCGCTCTGTTCGCCGCCACGATCGCGGTGGCGCAATCTGACATCAAGAAAGTGCTGGCCTATTCCACCATTAGCCAACTGGGCTTCATGGTGGCGGCGGTGGGCATGGGCGCCTATGTAGCGGGCATGTTCCACCTGGTGACACACGCCTTCTTCAAGGCGCTGCTGTTCCTGGGTTCCGGCTCGGTCATTTTGGCGCTGGAACGTGCGCACCATCCGCTGGATGGACATCACGACGACCACCATGATGAGCATCACGATGACCATCATGCACCCTTTGACCCGCAAGACATGCGCAACATGGGCGGCCTGCGCAAACAGATCCCGGCCACGTACCGCGTCTACCTGATCGGCGCGCTGGCCCTGGCAGGTCTGCCACCGCTGGCGGGCTTCTTCTCCAAAGACGAAATTCTGACCGATGCGCTGCACGCCAATATGCTGGTGTGGGGTTTGCTGACGGCGGCTGCCTTCCTGACCGCCTTCTACATGGGCCGCCAGATCTGGCTGGTCTTCTTCGGCGAGGCACGGACCAAAGCCGCCAAGGAAGCGGTTGAGAGCCCGCGCACGATGTTGATCCCGCTGGGGATCCTGGCGGCGCTCTCCATTTTTGGCGGTCTGATCAATGTGCCGGTGCTGCACCCCTTTACCGATTGGCTGGAGCACACTTTGGGGCATGACTTTGCGCATGCCACGGTGTTCAACTTTGGCGTGGCGATCTTCTCCACCGTGCTGGCGCTGATCGCGATCTACGTCTCCTGGCGGCTGTACGGCCGCAAGCCGTTGGCTGCTGGCGAGGTGGACCCGCTGAAGAAACGCTTGGGCTTTGTGTTCACCGGCATGGAAAACAAGTGGTGGGTGGACGAACTGTACGATGCCGTCATCATCCAGCCGTACCGCCGCCTGGCGGCCTTCCTGGCCGATGTGGTGGATTGGCGCTTCTGGCATGACTGGGTGCATGACAGTGTGATCGCGCGCGGCTTTGGCGCCTTCGCACGCTTCCTGGCTGAGCCGGTGGATATGGGCGTGATCGATGGGATTTCCAAGGGGCTGGCGGCGTTGGCCAAGGGTTTGGGCCGCGGTTTCAGTCTGCTGCAAAGTGGCTATGTGCGCAACTACGCCTTGATGGTGTTCTTTGGCGTAGTGCTTATGATCGGATACCTGGTCTTTTCGAGCTGAGGACGAAATAATGGAATTTCTTTTACAACCCCTGAATCTACTGACGTTCTTCCCAGTGCTTGGCGTCTTGGTGCTGCTGTTTTTGGGCAAGCGCGATGGCCTGAGCCGCTGGGTGGCGTTGGCAACCTCACTGCTGACCTTTGGTGTCTCTCTCTGGGTGCTGGGCATGTTCAATGCCGAGAACCCCAACCTGCAGCTCAACTTTGCCTATGACTGGATCCAAGCGGCTGGCTGGAACATCCGCTACTCCATGGGCATTGATGGCTTGAGCATCCTGCTGGTGCTGCTCACCACCTTCCTCTCGCCGATCGCCATTCTCTCCACCTGGCATGCAGTGGAAGAGCGCGTACGTGACTTCATGATCTTCTTCCTGCTGCTCGAGATGGGTATGCTGGGTGTGTTCCTGGCGCAGGATCTGTTCTTGTTCTACATCTTCTGGGAGTTTACGCTGGTGCCGATGTACTTCCTCATCGGTATCTGGGGTGGCGCACAGCGTATGTATGCGGCCATCAAGTTCTTCTTGTATACGATGGCTGGCTCTATCCTCATGCTGCTGGCCATCCTGTGGCTGGGCATCAACCAGGGCACCTTCCACTTGCCAGACCTGATCGCCATGGGCGGCATCCCGCCTGAGGTGCAGTTCTGGCTGTTCCTTGCCTTCGCGGCGGCCTTCGCCATCAAGGTGCCGATGTGGCCGCTGCACTCGTGGTTGCCGGATGCTCACGTGCAGGCGCCTACGGCTGGCTCGGTAATTCTGGCCGGTGTGCTGCTCAAGATGGGTACCTACGGCTTCCTGCGCTTCAACCTGCCGCTGTTCCCGCAGGCCGCGGTGCAGCTGGCGCCGGCCATGGCTACCCTGGCCGTGATCGGCATTGTGTACGGCGCGATCGTTTCATACTCCCAAAAGGATGTAAAGAAACTGGTGGCGTATTCCTCGATCAGCCACTTGGGTTTCGTGATGCTGGGCTTGTTCGCTTTGAACGCCCAGGGTATTGAAGGCGCTATTTTGCAAATGGTCAACCACGGCATCAGCACCGGTGCCTTGTTCTTGATTGTGGGCTTTATCTATGAGCGCCGCCACACGCGTGAATTCAGCGAGTTCGGCGGTTTGTGGAAGGTTATGCCGGTGTACGCCGTGCTGGCCTTGATCGTCTCACTTTCCTCGATGGGCTTGCCCGGCCTGAACGGCTTCGTGGGCGAGTTCACTATCTTGCTCGGCGCCTGGGGCGCTGGCGAGGGTGGGGCGCTGGGCTCGGTGTGGTTCACGGTATTTGCAGCGCTGGGCGTGATCCTGGCCGCGGTTTACATGCTCTACATGTTCCAGAAAATGTTCCTTGGCCCCGTGACGGTGAAAGCCAACGAAGCCTTGAAGGACCTGACCTGGCGTGAGATCGCTGTGATGGTTCCGCTGCTGGTTCTGATCTTCTGGATCGGTTTGTATCCCAAGCCATTCTTTGCCCTTATGCACCCCGCCGTGGAGCAGCTGGTAACGCTGCTGCAGGCTGCCGCTATTCACTAAGGAACTATGAACTTCTTCTCATCTGCCGACCTGATTACTGCCCTGCCGCTGGTCTTTCTGACGGTGTGGGCGTGCATTCTGCTGCTGGTGGCGGCCTTCGCCGGCCAGCGCCAGGGCCTGGTGCCCGCTCTCTCCCTGGCGGGCTTGCTGGGCACGGCGTATCTGCTGGTGAGCCAGATGGGCTTGCAGGCAGATGCGTTTGGCGGGATGTTTGTGACGGATGGCTTCTCCACCTTCATCAACATTGTGTTGATCCTGGGCGGTGTGCTCAGCGTAGCGCTCTCCTATGATTACTTGAAGCGCATGGAGATCGCCAAGCCTGAATACTATGTGCTGATGCTGTTCTCGATCAGCGGCATGATGCTGATGGCTTCGGCAGCGGACCTGATCGTGGTCTTCCTGGCGCTGGAGTTGCTCTCCATCCCACTGTATGTGCTTGCAGGTATTGCGCGGGGAAACTTGCGCTCTGAAGAAGCGGGTCTGAAATATTTCCTGCTGGGTGCGTTTGCCAGCGGTTTTCTAGTGTATGGAATTGCTTTGGTGTATGGCGCCACTGGCACCACGCTGCTGAGTGGCGTAGTGGCTGCGGCTAGCGCTGGTCTGGAGTACCCCATCTACCTGGTGTTGGGCGCCGGCCTGATCCTGGTTGGTTTGGGCTTCAAGGTGGCAGCGGTGCCCTTCCACATGTGGACGCCAGACGTGTATGACGGCTCACCGACCTCGGTGACCGCATTCATGGCGGTGGGCGCCAAGGCAGCCGGTTTTGCTGCCCTGCTGCGCATCTTTGTGTCTGCCTTCCCCTCGATCAGTGAGCAGATCACGCCGGTGCTGTATGTGATGTGTGCGGCCACGCTGATCATTGGTAACCTGCTGGCGATCGTGCAGAGTAATGTCAAGCGCATGCTGGCTTACTCCAGTATCTCGCACGCCGGTTTCATCTTGATGGCGCTTGTAGCCTATGGCAATGACGCGGCGCGTTTTGACGTCGTCTCGTCTGCCTTGTTCTACTTGCTGGCGTTCACCTTTGCCAGCTTTGGCTCCTGGGCTGTGGTTATGTCGCTGGAGAAAAGCCTGGGGCGTGGCTTGGAATTCAAAGACTATGCTGGCTTGTTCCGCCGCAGTCCGGGTCTGGCGATGGCCATGCTGGTGTTCATGCTCTCCTTCGCTGGTGTGCCACCCACGCTGGGCTTCGCGGGCAAGTTCTACTTGTTCCGTGCCGTGTTGGAAGGCGGCTATGTGTGGCTGGCGATCGTGGGCGTGGTTGCATCGCTCATCTCGGCCTATTACTACCTGCGTCTGATCGTTGTGATGTTCATGCAAGAGGGCGAGCCTGAGGTTGCGCGCGTACCTGCGCTGGGCATTACGGCTGCGGTCACGGCGGTGGCCTCAGTGGTGTTGTTCATTTTCTCTGGGCCACTATTCGCCTGGGCATCGCAAGCGCTGCTGCGTATCTTCTAACTCTTCGATTGCTGTAGTTCTAGGTTATAGTGTCGGCTATGGTCAAAATACGCGCCTTGCTGTTTGACTTCGACGGTCTGATCCTGGATACCGAATGGCCGGATTATGAATCCTGGCAGGAGGTCTACCAGAATTTTGGCTGCGAACTGCCCGTGGAGGTTTGGGGGCAGATCGTAGGCGGAGACGGCGCCTCAGATTTTGACCCGTATACCTATTTGGCCGAGTTGAGCGGCAAGCCAGTGGACCGTGAAGAGATCTGGATCAGCCGCCGCCAGAAGTACCTCGACAACATCAGTGAGCTAGAGGTCTTGCCGGGGGTAGTGGATTACTTGGACGCGGCTGAGGACATGGGCCTGCTGTTGGCGGTAGCTTCGAGCTCGCCAGAGAATTGGGTGCGCGGCCACCTGGCACGCCTGGGTCTGTATGAGCGTTTTGATGCCATCAAGACGGCTGACGATGTGAAGCGCACCAAACCCGACCCGGAGCTGTATAACGCCGCCCTGGCCGACCTGGGTGTGGGCGCGCACGAGGCGATTGTGTTTGAAGACTCGCCCAACGGCGTGATGGCTGCCAAGGCGGCTGGTGTGTTCGCTGTGGCGGTGCCTAACCGCATCACGGCACAACTGGCGCTGGATGGGGCGGATCTGCGGCTGGATTCCCTCGCGGATTTATCGTTGCAAGAATTGCTTAGCAGTATCCAACAGTAAAAACATGATTAAGCCTTGACACAATTAGTTGAACAGGCTAAGTTAGAACAAATGTATGAGAGGCTGTCGTGAGTTTCGATACGGAGAAGTGGTCGCTTAGCTTTGTTGAAAACCATCTAGTTGATATTCAGCAAAAACTCCTTGATGAATTGGTTAGATTTGGCGCCCCTAACTACATGCTTGAATTGATTTACGCGTTAGGGTATTTCATTTCTTACCAACAAATACGACTCAAAGGTGAGAAGTGGGTTGAGGCAGAAAGTGACTTCCCCTATTGGTTACGTACGAGTCTAAATGCAATTGAAGCTGTTGATTCGACAGTGCGTCCAAATTGGTCATCGTCTCCTCCACGTACCAAACTCCCGATTCCCACAGAGAACGATATCTTGGAGATGGTGAAGCAAGGAGAAAACCAAGTATACGAATTTAAGAGCTCGCTGACAGAAGTTACTAGAATGGCAAAAGAAATCGCCGCCATGCTGAATTCCAGCCAAGGCGGAGTAATACTCTATGGAGTTGAGGATAACGGAGTTGTGTCAGGAACCAATCTGTCCAAACAGGAGCTGGATCAAAGGCTAAATAACTCCATTAAAAACTCTATTGCTCCTGCTGCCGTCGTTCAAGTTGAAGCCGTTAATATTGCTGATGTTCAAATACTGGTTATTTTGGTCCCTGGATGGGATGGACAGAATGTCTTTCAATACGATGGACGTATTTATTTGAGGAAGGCACTAATGCAATGGTTGCAAAACCTGAAGAAGTGCGGGCCTTACATCAGGGCAACTTTGTGGTTTGAAGCCTTGTTTCATTCCCCTTGACTCTCTCACTGTGTGAGACCGTATACTTTCGCCATGTTTCGCATTGGCGAGTTCTCCAAGTTCAGCCGGGTGTCTGTGCGCATGCTGCGCCACTACGATCAGCTGGGGCTGCTGCGCCCGGCGCACGTGGACCCGGCCACCGAGTACCGCTATTACACGGCCGACCAGTTGGTCCGGCTGCACCGCATCATCGCCCTGCAGGACATCGGCTTTAGTTTGGAGCAGATCCGCGGTTTGCTGGTGGAGCGCCCGGTGAGCGCCGAGGAAATGAGCGGCATGCTGCTCTTGAAACAGGCCGAGCTGCAGACCAAGGTGCAGGGAGATTTGGAACGCCTGAACCGCATCGCCGAGCGCATCCGCCAAGTGGAAGAGAGCGAGACGGCGCACTACGACGTGGTGGTGCGCCAAGTCGAACCGCTGCGCGTCGCGAGCATCCGCCTGGCGCAGGGTGGCAACCCGGATCTGACACCCGTTTTTGAGGAGCTGGAATTCTATGTGGGTCGTTATAAAGCTCGGCGCGAGGAACCGCCACTGGCGTTGTACTTTGGTGATGAAGCCGGGGGCGGTGACATTGCAGTTGCGGTACCGCTGAAGGCCGATGTGCAACCGAGCGACCGCGTGGAGGTGACGGAGTTACCCGCCGTTACGATGGCCTGCGTGGTGCACCGCGGCGGCTACGAGAACATTCACTTGGCCGTGGGCGTGTTGATGCGCTGGGTGCAGGCAAACACCTATCGCACGGTGCAGGCCGCGCCGATGCGCGAGGTGTACTATCGCTTCGGCGCTGATTTGCAGGGGTACCAGTTGCCCGCAGTCTACCTGACGGACCAGAACGACGAATTTGTGACAGAGATCCAAATCCCCATCGAAAGGAATTAGATATGGCCTATTACCTAGTGACTGCAAAGCCTGATGAAGCGCGCATGGCTGAGTTGCGCACACGGTTGCAGAGCGGCGAGGTCCGTGAGATGTGGCCCTTTGGTGAGTCTTTGCACTACAGCTTAGAGAATGCCAGGCTAAGGGACGATGGCACCGCGGTATGGGAGGAAGAAGACTATTGCCGCCCGCCGCTGGCACAGGAACGTGCCGCTGTGCTGGATGACTACTTTGCGAATATCGAAGTGGAGCGCGTGGACGAGGGCCGCGGCTGGGAGCGCATCGAAGGGTTGCAAGGCATGTTCGATATGCTATTGGGAGGCAGGAAATGAAGTTGCGCTACCGATTGCTGGGAGACAGCGGCCTGCGCGTCTCCGAGTTGTGTCTGGGCACCATGACCTTTGGCGAGACCTGGGGCTGGGGAGCCACAAAGGAAGACAGCCGCAAGCAGCTTGAGCTGTTTGCGGAGGCAGGCGGCAACTTTGTGGATACCTCGGTGAATTACACAGACGGCACCAGCGAGGAATACCTGGGCGAATTCATGGCGGGCGAGCGCGACCGCTATGTGCTGGCAACGAAATACTCGCTCACGAAAGAAACCTCCACCGACCCGAACTCCGGCGGCAATAGCCTCAAGTCTATGCGCCGCGCGGTCGAGACCAGTCTGCGCCGCCTGCAGACTGACTACATTGACCTGCTCTACCTGCATATGTGGGATTTTGTCACGCCAGTGGAAGAAGTGATGGCTGGTTTGCAGCAACTGGTGCAGAGCGGCAAAGTGCTCTACGTTGGTTTCTCAGACTCGCCGGATTGGATCGTGGCCGAAGCTAACACTCTGGCTGCCGAGCGCGGCTGGGCGCGGCCGGTGGCGCTGCAGATTCCGTACTCGTTGGCTGGCCGCACGCCGGAACGTGCTCTGCTGCCCATGGCGCGCCACTGGAAGATGACAACTCTGGCATGGGGTGTGCTGAGCGCCGGCCTGCTGACCGGAAAGTATACGAAGGAGAACAGCGAGCCCACACGCATGGATCGCTCCAAAACTCAAATCAATGAGCGCACGCAGAACATCATTGCTGTGGTGGAGGCAGTCGCCAAGGAGAGCGGCCGCTTGATGTCTCAGGTGGCGATCAACTGGGCGCGCCAGCAGCCAGGCGTGATCCCCATCGTGGCCGGGCGCACGCCGGCGCACTTAGCAGACAACCTGGCCGCGGTGGAATGGCGGCTGAGCGGTGAGCAGCTGGCGCGGCTGGATGAAATCAGCCAGATCGAGCTTGGCTTCCCGCACGGATTCCTGGAAGGCAGGGCGCTGATCTTTGGCGCGACGTACGACCGGCTGGATCGTGAGTAAGGTATGAAGAGAAAAAGGCGAGGCTATTAGCCTCGCCTTTTATGTGGTGAGTTTTGCGTTGTTTCGCGCGTCAGGAGACGAGGCCGTCTCCGTACAGCTTGCGGTGCACGGCGCTGAGGGCACGCACCTGGTCGGCGGCGTGGTAGCTGCTGCGCACCAGCGGGCCGCTTTCGACCCACTGGAAGCCGATGCTGAGGCCGTATTCTTTGAAATCAGCAAATTCTTCGGGCGTGACGTAGCGATCAATTGGCAGATGCTGCTTGCTGGGCTGCAGGTACTGGCCGAGGGTGAGGATGTCTACTCCCCAATCACGCTGGTCACGCATCACGGCTTTGACTTCCTCATTGGTCTCGCCGAGGCCGAGCATGATGCCGCTCTTGGTCAGCACTTCGGGGTCCATCTTCTTGGCGTTGCTGAGCGTGGCCGCGGCCCACTCATAGTTATCTTGTGGCTGTACCTTTTTGAACAGGCGGGGCACAGTTTCCACATTGTGATTGAGGATCTCAGGGCGAGCGTCCATCACGATCTTGAGCGCTTCGGCGCTGCCCTTGAAGTCAGGAATGAGCAGCTCGATCGAGCAGCCCGGGTGGATCTGGCGGATGCGCTTGACCACCATGGCCAGGATCGGGGCGCCGCCATCAGCGCGCTCATCACGGTTCACGCTGGTGATCACGGCGTGGCTGAGGCCCATGTCCTTCACGGCCTGCGCTACGCGCAGCGGCTCGGCCCAGTCCATCTCGTTGGGCATGCCGCGCTTGATGTCGCAGAAACCGCAGGAGCGGGTGCACACATCGCCCAGCATCAGGAAGGTGGCGGTGCCGTCACCCCAACATTCGCCGATGTTAGGGCACATCGCCTCTTCGCACACGGTGTGCAGCGCTTTGCTGCGCATGAGGCGCTTGATGTTCTCGTAGCTCTCGCCCATGGGAGCGCGCACACGGATCCAATCGGGGCGGCGGCTGGGTTTTGGCGCCAGCTGGATGTCTTCCAGCGGGATGCGGTTACGGGTAGGGGTGTGCTGGGCCATAGGTAAATTTTACCTGAATGAGTTGGCGAGCCGGGATGTGCTATTTAGCTTTTGCGGAGTAATTCTGGCGTGCAGCAACAATCATTTCCTTGGCCTCAGCGGCATCACCCCAGCGCACAATTTTGACCCACTTGTTTTCTTCAAGGTCTTTGTAATGAGCAAAGAAGTGCTCGATCTGCTGCAAGGTGATCTCAGGCAAGTCCTTGGCCTCGATCACGCGCTCGTAACGTTTGGTGAGCCGCGTGACAGGTACGGCGATGATTTTTTCGTCGTGCCCGGCCTCGTCTTGCATGATGAGCACGCCGATGGGGCGCGCAGCAATTACTGAGCCGGGGATGAGGGCACGCGTGTTGGCAACCAGGACATCGCAGGGGTCGCCGTCGCCGGAGAGGGTCTGCGGGATGAAGCCATAGTTGCCCGGGTAACGCATGGGTGTGTAGAGGAAACGGTCAACCACGAGCGCGCCAATGCTCTCGTTGAACTCATACTTGATTGGCTCGCCACCCGTGGGAACCTCGATGATCACGTTGACTTCATCAGGAACATTGGGGCCGGGGTCAATAGATTTGAGGGTCATATCGATTCCTTGGTTAGCTGGGTGCTAGCAACCAGCCTCTGCGAGCTCTTGCGGCAGGTGGGCATCAGGCAGCCATGTATTCCAGGCGTAACATAATTTTTCGAGGGCGGCGGGCTGCTTGAGCAAGATGTCTGCAGTGAGCACGCGTGCCTCTTGTTCTCTGTCGGTTCTCAGCAAAGCTTCAATCACTGGGAACCTGCCGAACTGCAGGTTGGAAGTATAGTCTTGATCTTCGGTGATTTCCCAAAGATCAAGCACAGTCTCCCAATCGCCTTGCTGCTGCGCCAGATCCATCTTTTGAAAGTAGTAACACCAGGTTCGCTCTGGTTCTTCTCCGAAGATGTCGGGGTTGGGCAATGGTCCCTGAGTTGTTGATATCAGGTCAAGCCTGCTCAGGTGGGCTATCTCGGTTATGCCGGAATCTGCCAAACGATTGTATTGGTCCGCTTCATTTAGAAACCACACGCATTGGCCATAGTTCGAGTTGTCGTAAAGAACTAGCTTCTGGCTGTTTGCAACCAAGTGCAGGTTGCTGATACTAAAGCGCAGCTCAACATTGTTTTCGAGATCTTCCTGATAGGCAGCGAGGTCATCGTAGTAATCAAGCATCCAGTAACTTACCTGACCATCTGCGGAGATGGGGGCCGCGTACAAAGTATTCACCGCTGCTGCTGCGGCGTACCTGCTGGTGAAAGTGCTCATGACCTCTGGGCCAACCAGGGCAGTGCCTGCTTCAATGCTGGGAGCGCGCCAGTAGAACTGCCAGTACATGCGCCGCTGCTCTTCCCAATCCCAACGGTAAAGGTTTGCGGAACGTAAGTGTGCGCCCACCGCCAGGCCTATAAGCACAGCCAAGAGCACGTTGCGGTAGACACTTTTGCGGAGAAGTAGGTGTAGTAAGCCTGAGAACAAGACAGCTGCCCCCAGCATGGCGGGCAGAGAGAATCTATCGACAAATAGCCCGCCTAGCAGCGTGCGCCCGGTCATTTGGATGGGAAGCAAGCTCAAAACGATGGCTAAAAGACCCAGCAGTGTTGCTTGAGCGGCAGGGCGCTCAGGTGTCTCCTCTTTGGCGGAGGATAGTTGTAGGTAAATGAAACAGACAAAAGCAGTAACCACTGTCAGGCTCAGAGAGAAAAGTACTGCTCGGTCTGAGAAATCAATGAGCTGCGCACTCAGCGTCTTTGACCAGGCATCCACCACCACGGTAAGCAAGTTTTGCAAAGTAGCTTGCAGGAAAGCAAGCGCCCCAATCCATACCAACGGATTGGGATCTTGCGGCATGGTGAGGGTGACGCGCCAGATGAAAAACCCGACCAGAATAGCGAAGTAGGGCAACCATTGGCGGATAGCGCTCTTCACTGCTGCTTTGAACGAAGTACCTGGTGTGTAGAACCATGCAAGCAGGATCAGAGGGCGCGCAAGCTCAAGGCCGGCAAAATACTCCATGGTGAAGAGATGGGCAATTCCGGTCAGGATGGCTAATAGTAGCCAGACCCAGCGCTTACCTTGGGAGCGTAGGGCGCGGAGCATGGCGTACAGCGAAAACAGGAACAGGTTGTATACGATGAAATGCTGGCTATAAGCAGCCGCAATGGAGCTTTGGCTGAATGAGGGATAAACCAAAAACAAGACGCTCGCCATTTGAGCCATCTGTTCTGCTTTCGGCCAGAGCATGCGAAGAATCAGCCACAAGAATATTGCAGCGGACAAGCGTAACAAAAAAAAGAAGATATGCCAATGCAAAGGAGTGACCCCTAAAATGGGGATAGTGACTGAGTATGTCCAAAATGACAGGGGGCGAATATAGCTAAAAAACTCACTCAGCAATTCTGGAGAGCCCTGTTGGGCGAGGAATATTATTGGCCAATCATCCCAATAAAAGCCCAGCTGAGGGATGAGCAAACCAAAAGCCAGAATGGCAATCAAAAATAGGAATGCGGGAAAGAATAGTGCTTTAAGTCTGTGCTGCTCAAGGAAGTACATGTAAACATTCTATCTCGCGTGTATTTTGTTATTTTTAGCTTGCGGGGTTAATCTAACCGGTCAATTCGAATGCTCAAGTTCCTCTATGCAAGTAGTTTATGGATCAAAGCCAACGCGATGTTCTAGGTGATATAACGAAGCAAAAAAATAGAGCCCCATATCGGGGAGTCTCTATTTTTTGTAAGAGAAAATCAAGTACGGATCAATCCTGTGAGTCTGTTGCAGATAGCTCAATATCTCTTCCTTCTCCTGTTCTGGCAGCTGCAAAAACAACTCTCGATGGATAACAAGGAAGAAGCCCTGTTCGGGACCACGGACGTTAGCCAGTACCTCGCGCAACTGCTCACCTAAAGGCCCGTTTGCTGCAACAATTAGCTCAAGCTCTCTTTGCTGTGAATCCAGTTTGTAGCTCAATACTTGATAATCCTCGGAGAGGGTCACGAATTCAAATGCGGTTAAACTCTCTGAAAAGATAGCTTGCTTAAGCAGGAAAGGCCTGACGACAGCATTGTCCATCGAAAACTCACCAACCGCCCAAACCCAACCTTGTTCGGGATCAAGAACCCACTCTCCGTCCCGGTCGCCAGATACCAAGAGCAGTGTAAAGCGATCATACTCAGCACTAGCTTGATCAAAGAATTGTCTAAAACCGTTAGCAGTGGAGCTCACATTAAAACCCATCAAGGCCTGATCTACTGGTTGCCCGTTACTTCTGCTGAGTGAATCTGAAACCATGTTTGAAATCCAACCAGCTTGCCGTGCCACAGCCATGCCAAAGATCAGGACAAAAAGCAAGCGAAACAACCAGAGTGCCTTGGAGAGACCGATAGAAGTTGTGAGCGAGTTAACGGTCAAGTAGCTCCAAGCTTGGGTAAACATAAAAAATATAAACGGAAGGATTGGCATCCAGTACCTGGTAACAGGCACGCTTCCACTCAGGGCAATTGCCACTAATGTGAATGCAATGAGGGCAAGCGAGAAGAACTGATTAATCCTAAAATCTGCCCTGTCCTTCTTGGATAGTTTTCTCGCTTGGGAGAATATCAAGACAATGACTAAGCAAGAGACAACCACGTAGGGCTGCTGCGCCATTGAATTCCAAAACGAATTAAGGAAATCAACAACCGTGGCCCCAACAGAATGGAAGCCCAGATTGTATACAAAGAGCTTGCGGCTTTCAATCTGGGTCACTACTGGTACAACTACTGTGGCCTCTGATTTCGTCGTTGCATCAAGCCAAACCAAAAAAGCAAAAGGAGAAAATGAAAGCAAGGCAAACAAAAAAGCTTTGCGGGTGCGACGCAGTGAATTTTGAACACCATCAACAAAAACCCAGAACAGCAGAACTACCGCGCTCAAGGCAATGCCCATAAATCTTGTAACACTAGCTAGAGAGGATAGAAGCAACGCGCCGAGAAAGTAACTGTGTTTGCTAGTAAGCTTATAGGTCAAAATGCAATAATAGGTGACTACAATAAAGAGAACATAAAGCGGTTCGGTAAGTCCGTAAAAGAATAGCCGAATAAAGTCCTGCAATGAGGCTAGTAAAAATAGAAACACAATGTTTAAAATTGAGTCGTGCGACAATCTTCGGAGCACAAGTGCAAAGAATATAAGGGTCAGCAAAACACAAGCGGAGGAGATAAAAGCTGCGCCGTCACCTGTAAATGGACTGATGAACATCCATGCCGACAGAAGCAACGGCCAGACTGGAGGCAACTGGTTAAACTGTAGCTGCCCTTCAGTCATCGGCTGCATTGCTGTTAGAAGATAACTAAAAGAATCCCCACCGACCGTAACCCCCAACAAAGAAATATGGAAAGCCCAGAAGAGCCCGATGACGATGGCTGCCCAAATTTCAGCATGATAGCCAAATAGCTTGCTAGACAATTGCTCGTAAGGTAAACGGATTTTTAAATTACTTAAGAAAACTGCCAACTTTGGAGCCAAGATAACGCCAAGCAGGTTGCCAACAAAGAGATACACAAGTAAGAGGCGCGAAGCTGGCGCTTCTCCTAGCAAAATTGCACAGTACTGCAACCCCGAGAGACCAAAAGCAATTCCAATCAAGACCAGGGAACTGTCGCCCCAGCGCTTGCTTCTTTCGCGCGCCAAAAATACTACCGCCCAGCTCAAAGCGGTTATAAGAAGAGCCGCCGGGGGCACACGAATTGGCTCTGGCAAAGATTGACCAACTGCCAAAGCTGCACGCAGGAGGACAGAGGCAAAGAGAAGAGAGAAAAGTGAAAAGACTTCTATTACAAATTTAAGCAACACTGCCGCATCGTGGCGTTTGAGCATATCTTTCATTTTAACACTAAGAGTACTGGCACCCTGCGGCCGAGAAGAGGCCTGCCATTGATCCAAGCAAGAGGTCGGCGCCTCGCTTTTGCGGCTGGAAGGGGGCGCCCCCCTATTGATGGCTGCTTGGTCAATGTTGCCGGAGTCCCGCGGGGAGGCTTCAAGTTATAATGCAATCTTGGATCGCTTAAGAGAACTAAGAAAACATCTACATGCTATCGGAGAAGTGCGTGACGGTAAGAATCCATCCAACTGCAGACGTTTCGCCTGAGGCTAAAATCGGCGAGGGGACTTCTGTATGGCATCAAGCACAAATCAGGGAGAACGCCGTAATTGGCTCCGAGTGCATTATTGGCAAAGGGGTCTATATTGGTGAAGGTGTAACGATAGGCAATAGGGTGAAAATCCAAAATTACGTCTCCGTCTACGAGGGCTTAACCATCGAAGATGGCGTAATGGTAGGGCCGCATGTATGCTTCACCAACGATATGCTCCCACGCGCCATCCGGCCGGACGGTGCGTTGAAATCTTTGGAAGATTGGACATTGGTCTCAACCCTGGTGCGCCACGGCGCTGGCTTGGGGGCAAACTCCACCATCCGATGTGGAGTGGTGATCGGCCGTTGGGCGCTGGTGGGTGCAGGCAGCGTGGTTACCAAGGATGTACCGGACTACGCCCTAGTGTATGGCAACCCGGCTCGCCTGCACGGTTTTGTCTGCCCGCATGGTCACCGGCTGGAATTCGTTTCCGAAGAGGATGGAATTGTACGAACCACAAACAGCATTTGCAACGAAAGCATAGAATTTTCTGCTGAAGATTGGTACAAGCAATGATTTCAATCGCAAAACCGATTATCGAAGACGAAGAGAAACAGGCTGTATTACAAGTCCTTGAGTCTGGGGTGCTGGCTCAGGGACCAAGAGTGGAAGAATTTGAAAAGTCCTTTGCTAGGATGTGTGGTGTGGAGCATGCCGTAGCCACCTCTTCGGGCACTACCGCTCTGCACACAGCTTTGTTGGCGCACAAAATTGGGCAGGGCGACGAAGTTATCACCAGCCCATTCACCTTTATCGCCTCAGCCAACAGCATTTTGTATGTTGGCGGCAAACCCGTCTTTGTGGACATTGACCCCAATACATTTAACATTGACCCGGCGAAGATCGAGGCGGCTATCACCCAAAAGACTAAGGCAATTATGCCGGTGCACCTGTTTGGCCTAAGCTGCGACATGGAAGCCATCCAAGCTATTGCGGATAAATACAACCTCATTGTGATTGAGGACGCCTGTCAAAGCCACGGAGCCTCATTCCGTGGAAAGCGCGTAGGCTCTTTTGGTACAGGTATCTTTTCCCTCTACCCTACTAAAAACATCACTTCAGCCGAGGGGGGCATGATTACGACGAATGACTCCAAGCTGGCCGATGAGTGTCGCATTATCCGCCAACACGGTATGCGTCGACGCTATTATCACGATGACCTGGGCTTCAACTTCAGAATGACAGATGTCCACGCTGCGATTGGCAATGAGCAACTAAAGAAACTGGGTCGTTTCAATTCGGCTCGGCAAAAAAATGCCAAATTTTTCAACGAGAATCTGCAATTCGTGCAAACTCCGCGGACCCCGGAAGGCTACGAACATGTGTACCATCAGTACACCATCAAAGTGCCCTCCGACAAACGAGACGCCCTCGTCGAGCATCTTAAAGAACGTGGAGTGGGCAGCGGGGTTTACTATCCCGTGCCTGTGCATAAGCAGAGCTACTACGTTAACGAATTGGGATACCGGGTTTCTCTACGCGAAGCAGAGCAGGCTGCCGAGCAGGTGCTCTCGTTACCCGTCCATCCCGGTCTGTCTGGGGCGGATCTGGAAGTTATCGTTAACCAAGTAAACAGTTTCCTCGCATCGGATTAGTACGTGGAAAAACTAAAAGTTGCCGTAATAGGCGTAGGCTCAATGGGAAGCAACCATGCTCGCCTATTGGCTGAGCTGCCCGCGGCCGACCTGGTTGCCGTCGCAGACAGCAATATAGACTTAGCCATTGGAGCAGCCCAACGATATGGGGCCAAGGGATACGGCGATTACGTCGAGATGTTGGAGAAGGAGCGGCCAGATGCTGTTTCGGTGGTCGTTCCAACTGCCATGCACGAGAAGGTGGGCAGCGCGGCTCTCGAAGCCGGTGCACATGTGCTCATTGAAAAACCAATCGCCTCAACCTTGCAAGAGGGCCAACGCCTGGTTGAGCTTGCCGCCCGAGTGCAACGCAAGCTTATGGTGGGTCATATTGTCAGATTCAATCCAGCGATACGGGCTTTGCGCGAAAAGATTCAATCCAACGAGCTTGGTCAGATTTTTCAGATCATATGTCGGCGGGTTGGCCCCTTCCCGGCGCGCATTAGAGACGTGGGCGTCGTCATTGATTTGGCCACCCACGATATCGATGTGATGCGCTTCCTTACCCAGATGGAGCCGACGAGAGTTTTTGCTGAAATCGCACAGCGTGTTCATACAGACCATGAAGACTTGGTGTTTGGGCTTTTTGGCTTCCCAAATGGGATGACTGCGGCGCTTGAGATCAACTGGTTAACACCCACCAAAGTCAGAGAAGTACTTGTGCTGGGTGAGCGCGGCATGTTCCGCGTGGATGACCTGACCCAGGATCTGTATTTCTTTGAAAATGCAGCCATCGATGGAGAGCTTTGGCACCCACTCAAAGCTATTAAGGGCGTCAGTGAGGGGCGGATGGTTCGATATGCCATTAACCGGTACGAACCTTTACGGGCTGAGATCGAAGCCTTCTTGAACTGTATTCTCACGGATACGGATGAACCCATCAGCGGCCATGATGGATTAGAAGCTCTACGTTTGGCGCTCGCAATCATCGAATCGGGAAATTCACATCAGGCAATTGAGGTTACGAAGTGAGCCTCGTCACACTAACGAAGCGCATTCAAAACAAAGAGGCCCGCATAGCGGTTATTGGACTAGGCTATGTTGGCTTGCCGGTCGCGTGTCGGTTTGCCCAGGTGGGCTTTGAAGTGATAGGCGTGGATATTCTGGCCAACCGTGTGGCAGCAATCAACGCTGGCGTGTCTCCTATCAAGGGCAACGAACCTGGTCTTGGGGAACTCATCGCAGATGTCACTGCGTCCGGCAGGCTGCGTGCGACAACTGCGTATGCAGAGCTGGCGGAGTGCGAAGTCATCTTGATTGATGTAGAGACGCCTGTGGATGACCAACACCAGCCGCGCTACGATGCATTGCGTAGCTGCTTGAAAAGCCTGGGGCCAGTATTGGCTCAGGGTGCTTTGGTCATTGTGGAATCTACAATTTCCCCTGGAACAATCCAGAACTTGGTCGCCCCTATACTCGAGGAGAGCTCCGGCAGGAAACTTGGAAAAGACTTCTATCTGGGGAATTGCCCCGAACGAGTGATGCCCGGGAAGCTGCTAGAAAACCTACGCACGCTGAGCCGTGTAGTTGGAGGGATGACCCCGGAAACCGCCGAAGCCATGATTGCACTCTATGGACATATCGTAGAGGCGGATCTGGACCCTACCGACTGCATTACAGCTGAACTGGTAAAGACGGTTGAGAACGCTTACCGGGATGTGCAAATTGCCTTCGCAAACGAAGTGGCCATGCTGAGCGAAGCAGTTGGCGGAGACGTTTGGAAAGTGCGAGAGCTAGTAAACAAAAGCCCGGGACGGCACATGCTTTTCCCGGGAGCTGGTGTAGGGGGGCACTGCATCCCCAAAGACCCGTGGTTGCTGGTACATGCGGTAGAAGGCAGGGATTTCCGTCCCTTATTGATACCGACGGCGCGTAATATCAATGACCAGATGCCGTTGCACGTTTTACGTTTGCTGGAAGAAACACTGAGCAAGAACAACAAGGCTTTGAAAGATGCCCAGATCTTAGTGCTTGGCTACACATACTTGGAAGATTCGGATGACACGCGCAACACGCCCAGCGTGGTACTTATCGACGCACTGCTGGCAGCAGGCGCAAATGTCGTGGTTCATGATCCATACGTGGAAGCCTATGTTGGCGATGCGCTCGCCATGGCCAAAGGCAGCGATGCAGCTGTGCTAATGGTGAAACACAGCCACTATGCTACGCTAAACCTCCAGGAACTGAAGCAGGTGCTAAACACGCCTGTGCTTATCGATGGGCGCGGCTTCTTGTCGCCCACAGCTGCGCGCTCCGCGGGCCTGGACTATGTCCGACTGGGTACCGGATAGTAAAGTAAAGCTCTGTCTCAGCACGCATGAGCAATCCCGATGAAGATTCTCCTAGACATAGGTCACCCTGCTCACGTACATTTTTTCCGCCCGGCACTCCACGAGTGGCAAAAACAGGGTTATGAAGTATTGATTACTGCCCGTAAAAAAGGCGGTGTTATCGAACTGCTGGATTACTACAACCTAAAGTATCTTGTGACCAGCGAACAGTGGAGCGGCGGAGCACTTAGGCAGCTCGCCAAGCTCCTCGGCCACACCTGGAGGCTCTGGCGAACCGCCAGGCAATTCCGCCCCAGCCTTATTCTGAGCATAAGCTCTCCGATGGCGGCCTGGGTCTCTTTGCTTAGCGGCATCCCGCACTGGACCTTTGACGACACCGAGCACGCCACCCTGGAGCATAGACTGTACCGGCCAGGGGCCAAGCGCATCTACACCCCCCTAGGCTTCACAAAGGACTTGGGGCCAAAACAGGTGAAATATCCAGGCTTCCATGAATTGGCCTACTTGCACCCCAATCGCTTTGCCCCAAATCCTGAGGTACTTAAACGCGCCGGGCTTGAACCGGGCGAGCGGTTTTTTGTCGTGCGCACTGTGGCCTGGACTGCTGCCCACGACATTGGCCAACATGGACTGACTCCAAAAGATGTAGAACGCTTGCTTGAGATTTTGAGGAGCCATGGCAAGGTGGCCATTTCGAGAGAAGGATCCAGCCATATCGGAATCGGCTCCAAAAAGCTGCACCCCAGATATATGCACGACTTGCTGTATTACGCCACGTTGTACATTGGCGAAGGGGGTACGATGGCAACCGAGGCGGCCTTGCTAGGCACGCCATCCATATTTGTCAACACACTGACGGCGAGCAACTGGCAGGAGCTGGAACACACCTATGGGCTGATGTACTCGTTTAAGTCAGGCGTACCTGCGATAGCAAAAGTGGAAGAACTGCTGAACAAGGCTAACCTGGGGGCAGGTTGGCAGGAGAAACGCGAGCGCCTACTCAAAGACAAAATAGATGTCACTCAGTACGTGGTGGATGAAGTGCAGAAGTTCTGGCTGGCAAAAAAAAGTTAAACATTTGTATCTTCTAATTTTCGTTTGCGATGGTATAAAAAGTACCACGAGATAGGCGCCAAGACGCAATGAACTAAATAGCCTGCACCGTGCACAAGCGCCGTAGCAGATACTCCCTGAATAAAGGTGAAGTTATAGACCTGGGATATGTAGCCGATGGCGGTTTCTAGGACTCCGATATTCCCAGGGGTGATGAACACTGTGTTCAGCAATGCAGCAAATACAGCATAGTTAATGCCGGCCATCGGCTTGAAAGCAATCACCCCCAGACTGCTGAACGCCAGCCAGAAGGCCAGGCCAGAAAACACAAACTCGGCCACCTGCCAAATTCCGGCAATCAGAAATTCTGGCTTGTGGGCGCGGAGTCGCTCGACGCCAGCGAAGAACAAGTCCAGCATGTTACCAATGCGCCCCAGAGACGCTGTGATGTGATTGGGGACACGCAGCCACAGCGCAAAAATACTGCAGCTAAAAAGCACACTAAGTACCCACAGGAATTCCGGCGGCGATTGGCCTGTAAGCCAAAGTAGAGCGTTGTTTATAAGCATCAAAAGACCACCCACAAAAAACGTAATCACCAAGGCCCCTAAAAGTATCGATGGCGCCTGTGAATAAGGTATGTCGTAACGTTTTTTGAGGTACACAGCGCGGGCTACACTTCCCGATTGGGCCGGCAAAACCAAGTTGACTATGCCCGCAGCCATATACAGACCAAAGTTCTCTAAGTATCCAATCGGGGCGCCGATCACGCGATGAATGATTGCAAAGCGAGCCGAGGCACAAAAGTAGGATGCCATCAGACATATCGAAAGAAGGAAGAACGACTTTGGCCCAATAGTAAAAACAACTTTAAATTCATCCCAGTTAAGTATCACAAACCGGCCAAGCAGCACAAAGATCAGCAGGACAAAGCCGATTTTCAGAATTCGTCCAAGGGAAGTGGACCAGGATTTTGAAGCCATGCTAGCTTGCCTGCTCTAGTAGGCGCGCCAACTGGGCAACCGCGGTTTGCGTGGCAAACCCGTAGTTGTATACATACTCGTCCCGGGCCGCTGAAATTGCCGCTGAATACTGTGCGGCGGCATCGGAGAGCTCGGCTGCACCAGAAAGGATATCGGCCAGAGCCTCCGGAGCAAACACTTTTCCGAGGCGCTGGCGCACGGCCAGCTCTGCCGGGGATAGACCGAAAAGGTGCCAATTGGGATTGTTGACCTTGGGCAGCACATCAATAAAAAGGACAGGTCGCAGGCGGAGAAAGGCATATTCCAAGGCTACTCCGGAATAATCGCTGATTAGTAAATCAGCCGTAAGCAAAGAAGTCTGGCCGGCAGCAGGGTTCTCCAGACGAAATTGGGGCTGCCTGATGAAGGTGTTAGTCAAACGGCGCAAGACAGCTGTGCCCATTTGCATCGGATGCGGGCGGAGTACAACCTCAAAATCTTGCTCCAGTAAGCCTGCCACCAACTCGATGCCAATTCGCCCCAACACGTTGTCTTCACCCCAAGAAGGTGCAACTAAGACCTGTTTGTGATTGCCCTCGCGGCCTGCACCGCTAACCTGAGCATACTGCTTAATGAGCGTGTCCATCTTGGTGTATCCAACGGGGAGGGTAGGCCGCGGTTGACGCCGAGCAGCTGCGTCCATGGCTGCGGTTTCCTGGGTATGATGCGGCCCTGCACTAAAAATCAAAGTGTAGTGATCAAATGCGTTGGGAGAGTAGGCCGCATGGAAGCTTACCAGCGAGTGAGGCACACAAATTACATGCTCAGCAGCCCTGGGTACATTGAACAGCGAAAGAGTGGCGGTGGAAACAAACGCACGACAGGGTAGCCAGTAAAGAGCAAACTGGCTCAAGTGGTACAAGCTCGGGCTTTTAGTCTGGTGCAACAAAGCGGTACGAGGGTTGACGACGACTGCGGTCTTCAGCCGGCCATCACATGCGGCAGCAATGGAGCCTAGCCACTGCTCGTCCATGCCCGCCTTGTAAAAAAAGATTACATCTGCGCCGCCGGAACGAAAGAAGCGATTAATTTCCCGCAAATCACTGAACCATGCACCTGAGAACAGATACCACAGGATTTCAGACAGAGCTCGCCCAAGCAAGGCCATAATTGCGGAGCTACTTCTTCTTTCCGATGACTACGATGCGCGCCGTGAAGGTTTTGGGCGACAGGCGCATGACCCATTCCGTCAATCTAGTGACTGGTTTACTTAGCACCGCTCCACCTAGGAACATAGATAGCGGACGCAGGAACACATAACCCTCAACCTTGGCGAACTGGTCGGCGCTATTGAAGCGCTTGTAATCATAATGGCCTTTATAGAACTCTTCGTAGTATTCAACACTCTCAGTTGGGGTCTGCGAAAATTTCTCGTAGCTTACATCGTTGGCGCCAGTTGCCAATAACATAGGGATGCCGTTGCGCACGGGGTAGCTAGCGCCACAGCCAAGGCTTTGCAGGCTCTCGCTGCCGGCTGCTTCGAGTTTGCTCTCGCACCGAGGGCAGGCAAAAATCTCAAAAGAATTCATTTCTCTTCCTTGCTGGCTGAAATCCAAACCCAGAAGTGACCGAACGAGAGGGTGGCGAAGAGTTTATCAAAAAGCTGGGTCAGGCGCCGGTTGTGAGGCGTATCGCGATACTCGGTAAAACCATACCAGTTCTCCAGTTTTACTTTGGCCAGAGTAGTGATTTTTTGAAGAAGCACATAGACGCTATGGCGGTCAATTGAAAAGCGCCCTGCATAGCCGCGTGCAAGTAACTGCTTACGCAAAAAGCGCTGTGTGGCCAACTCCTTATAGTCAGACGGGTTCTTGAGGCCACGAATAAGCTCCAGCCCGCTAACCGGGTGCACAGAAAACCCCAGAACTCCCTGCGCAGTGAGCCAAGGCATTAATCTGTCAATGCCATTAAGCCACTCTGCCTTCGGATAGGCTTGCACAGTCCCAAAAAGGGTGATGAGGTCAAAGACTCCCTTTTTGAAAGGCAGGTGACGTATATCGGCAACAAGCGCATCGATTTCAACAGGAAGAGTAGCCTTAAGCCGTTGAATTGCAGCGAAGCTACGGTCAACGCCTATACAGGAACTATGCCGCAATTTCTCTTGATGGAAATCAACCACCCTGCCTGAGCCTACTCCAAGTTCCAGCCACCGCTCCCCGGGGGCTAAACGAATGTCCACCGTAAAGGGATAACCGGCCAGCAGTAGGTCGCTGGCAGACAGACCGGAATCATGCTTCCACTCATTCTGGTAAAAAGCATCGAACAGGGTTTCGTAGCGTTTTTCAGACATCGCTTATGCCAGGAACAAGTCTTGAAGGATTTGCGCTCGCAAGGCACCGTGCATCGTAAAGAAGGTGCGGCCTTCTGCTGGATCCTGCTTTTGGCTTGGCAGGCGAGAATAGTCCGCCTCGGAACCGTGCGTTACCAGAAGTCTATGCAAGAGGTCGCCACGAAGCAGGACATCATAGAAGGCCATAACTGCTTCGTAGAGTTGATCTGGAGTGTACTTGGTTTTATCCACCCCAAATCGCAAAGGTTCGAATTCATGCGTGGCGATAATGTCGCCGGTGTCAATACCGGCATTCATGTAAAAACAGGACATGCCCGGCTTGCCGCGCACCGCGCGAGACCACAACAGGCAATCGCCCCCGCGCACAAAAGGCACAACGCCTGGGTGCAAATGAATGAAGCGCTTGCCGGGTAGGCTAAGCAAGCTTTCCGGCATTATGCCGCTGGTAGAGTACAACCAAGCAGGCTGAGGTGAACGCTCCAAGTATTCTCGCAACTTGGGATCGTCCAGGCCAAAAGCATACAGGCGCAGCACATTTGCGGAATATCGGCTGTAATCAATAGGGGTAAAGAAATCGGGAGAGCCTTGAAAGTGCGCCTGGATAGCCCGGGCGAGCTTTCGCATATAAGGTCTGCGCAACTGGAACTGACGAAGGATGCGAATAAGGAACCACGTGATGCGCAGGCCGAGCAGCCTGACCACCAACTCGGTTGGACGGTAGCGCGGCACAAGACGCAAATCCAGTATCATGGCGGGCTGTAATCCGGCTTTTTGAAATGCATCCAGATAGGCAATTGTTGCCGTGCCCTCTGAAGCCATCACGGCAAGATTGGTCTGCAGCTGCTTGCTCACTTGACCAACTCCGCGACCAACGAGCGCGCCCATGTTTCTAATTCCGGGGGATAGAGGCTCCGCTGCGTCAGGTTGCCATCAAGAACCTTCAGGGCAGAGTTCAGGAACTTAAGATCGCCGTGCGCTTGCGCAAAGGAAAGTAACAGGGCAACTGCCAGCGGCAAATATGAGGGCTGCACATCCGCAACCGGGCGCGCATTGCGGCTGAGGTCCTTCGTGTAAAAAGCACGCAGCTTACGGGTGACATCCAGCTTCTTGCATAGGCGATCCAAAGTCTGTACCGCTTTGGGATCGTCGTGGGCCAATGCTCCCGCAAACAAGGAGTGCAAGAACTCTTCCGTAGAAAAGGCGCCCTTCGGCGCTGCCCGAGGTGCCGGCGGGGAGGGAAGGTCAGCGGGCCAGATTCTGCTCGCGTTCATGCTGCCCTCAAGAAGGTATCCTCATAAAAGCTATCCAGAGCGCCGTTTTCTCGCATCTGCGTATACAACTGCAAGTCCTGCAATGTGTCCACTTCCAGCCAGCCGTTGCTTACCGGCACGGATTGCATGTGCCACTCGCTATCAATCAAATATTGAAGCAAGCTGGTCATGAACATCTTGTCGAAGCTCTGGCCGTCATAGATGGCAGCGGGGTCCATGCTATCGTACACGTCAAGCAAAGTGGGGATGGCCGCAGCCTGAAACTTAATGAGCCCGATGTACTGGGCTTGGATATCTGCCAGTGACTCGGGCTTCTTACCCAGTTCGAGAATGCGCCCATCCGGGGACAGCTTCAAGGTTTCAGCATCCTGTAGCGGATTCGGCATGCGGGCAGACCAATATCGCTGCCAGGCTTCATCCACGACAACACACGCCGGGGCGCTGCAGGCTAACAGGGCTTGCAGCACGCGCGGCTCGTAAACAATATCCCCATATGAGACCACGAGGTCTTCCCCACACGTCATCAAATGACGCGCGGTGAAAAGTGTGGCGACCATATTGGTTTCGGCAAAGCGTTCATTGAGCACCACATCGTAACCCAGCGCTTCAATCTGTTCGGCACGGTAGCCGCCGGCCACAGTAATGTCGTCCAAGCCGGCTTGGCGAATGGCAGCCACCTGGCGCGCCAACAAGCTGCGGCCGTCCAGTTCGACCAGGCACTTGGGGCGGTCATCAGTAAGCGGAGCCAGGCGTGTGCCCTGGCCGGCAGCCAGGATAAGGACTTTGGTCATTACACACCAGTGAGGGAGGTATCAGCTAAAAAGATGCTTTAGCAAAGCGGCATCTTGGGCCAGAATTTTCGGTTCTCGCTCGGGGTGCCACATAATACCATAGTGAGGTATTGCCTCATGTTGGAAGGCTTCGACCGTGTTGTCGGCTGCCAGCGCAATGACATTGAACTGCCCAGGTAGGTCTTCGAGAGCAAAACCGTAATTGTGGTAGCTGTTCACGTCCAGGCTGGGAGGCCAAGAGAGGAATTCCTGCTGGAGGCGGACCTCATGACGTTGGGCAACGTGCTCTTCCAGTGGGGTCAGTCTGCCGCCGTAGTAATCCCCCATGAGCTGCATGCCACGGCAAACTCCCAGAGCGGGGAGCCCGGCTGCGCGAGCATAATCGAGCGCCAGGCGTTCGAAGCGGTCGCGCTCCGGGGCAGGCTTGCTGCTTTTCGGGAAGGAACTTAGGTCGTTGCCTCCGGAGAGGATAATGCCATCGAGTGCCAGGGCTCCTAAATAACCGACAACATCCTCTATTGTGTTGGCAAGCGGAATTGCTAGCAACCCCAATTGTTCCAACAGAGGAGCCCAGCGCTGGTCCAGGCAATCACGGCGCTCTCCATGGGGTTCAACGTACTCCACTCGCTGCGTAAGGCCAATACGTCTCATTGCACAATATTAATCCTCTTGGCCTTGCAATCTAATTCCACCACTTGGGCAGAAGCTAGCTTGGAGAGCAGAGCCTCTCCGACTCCAATGGCAGCGGGCAGATTGAGCTCTGCAGCGCGAATTGTCATATGAGAGTTAGCGCCTCCATAAGCAGTAATCAGGCCGCCAATCTCCCGGCCAAAAAGCCAATCATAGCCAGGGTCTGCTTGCGGGATGAGCACGATTTTGCCTTTGAGATCCAAATCCAAGTCAATGACTTCAGCTAGGTTTGCCACGGCAGCGATAATTTGTTTGCTAGAGACAAAGTTCGGGTGGCTGACAGGGATTTCAAAGGCCCAAAAATCAGCCTCGTCTCGAATCAAAGGAGGCAACAAAGTACTCTCAGTGAGGTGATGGAATTCCTGCCCTTCTTCAGAACGAGCTCGCAACCAAGCACCCACATCAGCTAGAGAGCTCGTGCGTAGCCACATTAAATCATTGATGTTGATGAACGAGAGCTCACCGCGGCCAAGCTGGTGTTCTGCCCCAAATGCAGCAATCTCCTCCAAGGCGGCGCTGAGGTTGCGTGAGAAGACGAATTTAGAAGACTCGCGGCCAGCAATAGCCCCGCGCAAGAACTTCTCGAATGCTGTGAATTCACCTGGCAGCCCCAGCTCGCCGAGGAGTCTGGAGATCGTCTTCCTTTCCTCTGCAGTCCAACTGAATTCTGCGTGAACTGAAGGATCGTTGCCTTCCGAACCACTCAAGATATGACCCAAATAAAGATCCGGGTTCTCGGCGTAATTGGGAGAAGTGATTTCATACGTGCCTGGGCGTAAGTGACCATAACCAGCGATGAATTCCTCACGGGAGAGCTCTCCCCTGGCTACTTTGTAGCTATCTACTTCAAAACTACGGGTAACTGTATTTAGCGAGTTAATGAAGGCTTCCAGCCTTTCGTTGCTCAGGACGCCGCAGCGCACCAAAGAGCGCAGCAAGGTAACAGCCACAAAGCCAGCACGAGCCAGGTGTGCAAAAGGCAGCGTCCCGTACTCTCGGCAATCCTGAAGCAAAGTAAAGGCGCGGTCGAGGGGTTGCAGACCTGTTGTCTTGAGGGCGTCTATGCGCTCCTCCAACTGCAGCACGCGCGCCAGGTCATTCTCAAAACGCTGGAAGGCGTTGAGGGTTACCTGGCGCAATCCTTCGCGCAGCTCAGCAATATCGGATTGAGAGAATCCGGCGGGCCGCAGACGCTGGTTAGCTTGCTGGTCAAAATCAAAATAGAGACAGGTGAAGGCAATTTCGAATTCGACCTTATCGTGCAACTCAGGATGGTGAGCGAGACGATCCACATAGTGAGCCAACAATCGTGAGGCAAGTTCTGTGGATAATGAGGTGGGGATAAAAGAAGCAAAACTGGCGCGCGCGTCCACGTAGGGGTGTCCGGTGAAGTTGACCAGCAGGGGCTGAGGGCGCACGTCTCGATAGCCGTGTTCAGCACGCTGGCGAGCCCAAATGTCATCTGTAATCAAATACTGGTACAAGCTAAGCGCCAGAGGCCGCGGATTGGTGCCTACAATCTCCGCGGGATTCCAATCCGGCATGACACCAAAAATAGGGCGGCCTTCCAGCAGCCAAGGCTCACTAGGGCGGCGGCGAGAAAAAAGCGCAGACGCCTGCCGCAAAGCCGCCATCACAGTTTTGTCGGAGGGCTCCTGCATGCGAAGCTGCAGCACCAAAGGGCGCACCTGCAGGATGTGCACTTGGCCATCTGCAGATTGAGCGAATTCGATGTCCAGCGCGTCATAGCCCAAGAGCGACTCGATCTCAAGCACGGCCTGGAATACAGGATCCAAATCTGGCACCAGGGTCAAAGAGGACTGGCTGCGATGTAGCACAACCGTACGCATGTCTGTACCAGCCCCACTGGTGACGCCATCTGTGCGCTCGCTGTCTTCGAAGTTAAAGGTGTAATACGGCGCCCCCCGACCCAGGCCACGGGTCAATACAACACCACTCCGCACAACATTGGCCACAACAGCCTGCACGAGCACCTGATGTTTGGGATTGTCATCACCATAAGAGGCAATTACCTGTTCGATTGCATCAGAAACTTCGGCCGGTTTGCTACTTTGCACATTCAGCAAGCTAGTGAAGCCGCCAGCGTTGGACTCGGTCCAACTGTCCTCGCTGCGCGCGCTGCTGCGCACAGCGAGTTGCGCAGAAGGGAACTTTGCCTGGATGGAGGAAATCACCCGCTGGGGTGTCTGTTGCCATTTTTCCAAGTCTACAGTTACTTGCTCACCAATATAGCTTTTTTGAACCAGTGAACGCAGACGAGCCAATGTTTCTGCTTTTGTACCCAGAACAAAATGTGCTAGGTCCTGTGGCGCATTGAGCTCTGCCCATTTTCCGGCACATTCTACAACCCTAGCCGGTTGGCCATCCTGTATCAACTGCTCGACCAGCCTAGGCAGGTCCCATGTATTGATTTGATCGCCTTGTTCAGCGGCAATCTGCAGAATGCGGCGAACAACAGCTGGCCCAGTTTTCATGAGACCAACGAACTCCCCACTTGCCTGCTCCATATCCACGGCTCGAGAAATCTCGACCAGATTCCCGCCAGAAAGACGGATCTTCTCTGCTTGCAGCATATCTTTCTTTGAACGGGAAGAGTATCGCTCTCGCCAGTTGCTGTCCATCCCCACAACCAGATCCCCTTGCTCAGAGAGTACGGACGCGATGGCTTCACTGCGCAGAACGATATCCGAATAAGTGATTAGTAGATCGCTAGTTTCCGGCAGTGGGGCTGAAAGCAGCGAGCGTACACTGCCAGACTTCTGCCAGCTTGGATTGAAAGAAAAGTGAATCTCCGGGTAGCGGCTGGCAATCTCTTCAAAGTGATAGCCGCCCACAAAATAAAACTCCGGCTGACAAACCGAGCGAAACGCTTCCATCAGCCAGTCCAATACGCGAGAATCGCCCCGCACTGGCGCTAGCGCAGAAGGCGCCATACCGCGGGTTGGCAAACCAGCGCCCAATATAATCACCCGGATTTGTTTCATTGCCATCGAAGCTATGAGGAGGCCAAAGCCACCGGCTGCTGGGAGAGCATGCTTTGGCGAACCGGAGCGCGTCGATCACCTTCATCAAAGAACTCACGCAACCACAGTTCCAAGTTGACCCACTTCCAGATTAACGCCCCCGACTTTTTGCGACCAGCCTTGTGGGCGGAAAAGATACGTTCGACAGCTTCCCAATTCCAGTAGGGTCGGTTTTTGAAGCTCTCCGAGTAAATTAGGTCTTCGGCGAAACTGATCACTTCTGGGTCTGCGAAAAATTCATCCTCTGGTGCTTCAAAACCAACCTTGTCTTTGCGGTTGTAAATCAGGTCGGGCAGGTCTTCTCTAATCGCCTCGCGGAAGGCAACCTTGGTCTCGCCATCTGCCAGTAGCTCTTCGGCAACCATTGCCATTGCGGCATGCACGAGCTCATAATCCATAAAGGGTTCGCGGCACTCAACGCTCCATCGCATGGAGCTCTTATCTCCCCACATCAGATTGTGTGGGATGGAAGTTGAGAATAACGTGAGATTGAGTACTTCCCGCAAGGGTTTTGCCTGCCATCGTGGGTCCATCTGATCTCCGCATACTGACTGCAAGTACGCGTGATCTACCCATGGGGTGATCCGACTCCTCCAGAGAAAGTCGCGCAGACTATGGGGGAGTAACAGGAACAGGAATAAAGCATAAGGAAAGAGCTGCTTGAACTTAGTGAGGCCAAGAATCATATTCTTAACCAAGCTGCCCCACTTGCCTCGCTTGAATAACTCCAAGAAGTAGTAACCCCAGTAGTAAACATAACCGCCAAAGAGCTCGTCGCCCCCTTGCCCGTCCAGCAGGACCCTGGCGCCATTCTCATGTGCCAGTTTGAAGACGCGGTACTGGGCATAGGCGCTCAACCCGGTGACCGGTTCTTCCATGGCTGCAACGAAATCTGCCACATCGTCCATGAAGGTTTTGGGGTCTACACTGGTGTAGTGTGGTTTTGCGCCTGTGTATCTGACAACCTCATCGATGTATTTGCTTTCATCTACAGAGCTGCCTGGGGCCACAAGAGAAAAAGCGTTGAACTCACTGGGCAAAGCCCGGTCCAAAATGCATGTAATTGCGCTGGAATCAATGCCGCCGCTCAAACAGACGCCAACCGGCACATCTGAGACGGTGCGCCACTTGACTGCCTCCGTAAATATACGCCGCAGTTCAGCAGAGTCCTGTGCGCGCCGCGGGGTAGGCGTATACCACTGAGAAATCTTGTACTCACCGCTGGCCAATTTGAAGCGCAGCATATGCCCCGGCAATAGAGAGTAGATATTGGTAAAGAAGGTGCGGTCATTGTGCTGTGTAAGATTAAAAGCCAGATATTCCATGATGATCTGTTCATCTGGCTTTGAAACCACACCACATTCAGGGAAGGCGCCCAACATGGAGGAAAAGATTAGCCGGGTGCCCTCTGTATGGAAATATAGGGGCTTAACTCCGAAGCGATCTCGGCAGAGCAGTAGTTCGCCTTCTTGCTGATCGTAGAGAGCCAGACCCCACATACCGTTGAATAGCTCGAAGCACTCATCTCCATACTCCTGATAAGCATGGAGAATAACTTCTGTATCACTGTCACTCTTAAACTCATGGCCGGCTTTTACTAAACGTTCGCGTATCGATTTGTAGTTATATATTTCGCCGTTGAAGACAATCCAAAAACGACCATCTGGAGTGCTCATCGGCTGATTGCCGCGTTCTGATAGATCAATGATGGCGAGGCGAGTCGAGCCCAGCGAAACTGCTTCGTCGACGTAAGTGCCAGAGCCATCTGGTCCGCGGAATCGGGCCAGATAATTCATCCGCTTGATAAGCTCGGTGTCGCCCCAGGTGAAGCCGTTTATTCCACACATATGCAATCGTCCGTTTCGCTAACGAGCGGGAGCCTCTCTCTTGCGCGAGTCCATCTCATAAAACATGGGCGGTGTCCAAGAGAGCAGCAATTGGAAGACTATACGGACAATTGGAGCAAGCTTGCTGATTAGTGGAAAGTATGAAGGGAAATCAGTAAAGCTCTTGGCGGGGAGCTTCATGATTTCGTTGAATTCTTCCTCACTAACGCCCAGTTTCTTGATGACGTACTCTACATCCTCTTCGACCTTCTCCGATGGGTGCGGAGGCTGTTTAAACCTTTCGACTGCCTCATCCCGTGTAATTTCCTTGGCACGCACCAGCGCGGAGAGGGTAATGATGCGTTTATCTATTTTGAACTTCTCGGGGAGGAGATAGCTGTACACAAAACGAGTGTATATGTTCTCATAGTGATGGCCACCATAATACTGCCAGCCCAATTCTTGCTCCAAAAGTTTTTGGGCCTGGTCCTTGCGGTATTCCATGTAATTCAGAGGGCGCACAAGTTGGATACGCTTCAGGAAACTGAATTTGAGGAAATCCCATAGGTTCAAATTAGGGAAGGATTTGATCTTCTTGGAGCCATAAGCAGTCTGGATATGGCGCAAGATGCGCCCGTCCATATAAGTCCATTCGCGGGGCATCTTGCCTTCGGTGCGGAAATTGCTACCGTTGAGGATGTATTTAACGCCCTCTCGCTCGGCAATGCGATACAGTGTAGCGTCTATGGCAATGTCAGTTGGCGCATCCGCCCAAGGGAAGGATGCTTTCAGGAAGGAGATGAGTATCTCTCGGTATTCCTCCCAATCCACCACGTAAGTTTCCAAATCGAAGCCAAACTTGTTGACAACTTTCTTGATGTTGCTGACCGCAATCGGGGAATTCCAACCATTGTCGAAGTGAACGGCCAGAGCGCGCAGCCTATTTTGGGCTGCCCAATGTACTAGGTAGCTGCTGTCTGTGCCTCCACTAACTCCAACAACACAATCATAAGCTTTCCCTTCGCCCGCCGCTTTCATCTTGCCCACTAACTGGTCCAAGCGACGCTTGCCCTCCACTCCGAGGGGCCAATCCTGCTCCACACGTTGGTATAGCTTGCAATGGTTGCAGATTCCTTGGTCGTCGAACCAGGTCCCTGGCACTGTTTCATCAATAATGCATTTAGAGCATGTTTGTTTTAGCAGCATCAGTTGAGTTACCTTAAAAAGCAGAGGTGTTGACAAAAATTATAACAGCCAGGTATTGCGATAGAATGCACTATGGCCCTGACACAGGTATAAACAATTTGCCTCCCGCACCTTGAAGTCAGCACTCTTCTGGATAACCGGGTAACTGGGGCCGATTTGCCCGGATTGGTGCCTTCGCGAAAACAAATGTAGAATTGTGTTCTGGAGAGAGTTTGTCTGTTCTCAACACATGGGTTTGGATGAGGAGACTGTTCCTAAGGTATTTGTTCCAATAATGGTTGGCCCGTACCAAATACTCTCGTACTCGCAGTTTCAAATCCGAGAAATTTTCCCCCAGGAGCAGCCTGGTGGCCCTCCTTAGGGCTTGCCAAACAAGCTATCAATGTACAAGTCAAAGAAAATCGCCGTAGTTGTGCCGGCGCACAACGAAGAACTGCTGATTGGGCGTGTGATTGAAACCATGCCCAAGTATGTCGATCGCATATACATCGTGGACGATGCTAGCAGAGACAAAACAGTCAGCAAGGTGAAGAGCTATCTCGCTACTGGAAAACATCGCCTGCGTTTGAGGTTAATTGAATTAGAAGAAAACCAAGGGGTTGGTGCAGCCATCGTGGCTGGATACCGGCAGGCCTCAAAGGATGGCATGCATGTTGTTGCCGTAATGGCTGGCGACGCACAAATGAACCCGGATGAACTAAAAGCAATTATCGATCCGGTTGTTACCGGCGAGGTGGACTACACAAAGGGCAATCGTCTGCTATACGGCAATGCATGGAAGATGATACCGGTCTACCGTTTCCTTGGGAACTCTTTTCTGTCTCTATTCACTAAGTTTTCTTCTGGCTATTGGCACGTTGCCGACTCGCAAACCGGCTATACAGCCATTTCCAAGGAAGTTATAGACCTGCTGCCCCTGGAGAAGCTGTACCGCCGCTACGGCTACCCGAATCATATCCTCACCATGCTCAATGTATACAGCTGTCGGGTGCGAGACGTGCCGGTGCAGCCAATCTATAACGTAGGCGAGGTCTCAGAAATTCGTTTATGGAAAGTAATCCCCACCATTTCCTTGCTACTGCTTCAAAGCTTCCTTTGGCGCATTTGGGAAAAATACATCCTGCGCGACTTTCATCCACTGGTCTTCTTTTACGCGCTGGGCCTTCTCCTGTTTTTGGCTTCAATTGCACTAGGCATACGGCTGATATGGATTTGGAGTTTGAACGGGGCAATCCCCTCGATTAATGCATTAGCCCTCTTGTTTACTTCCATAACTAGCTTTCAGGCCTTTTTCTTCGCAATGTGGTTTGACATGGACTACAATCGCCACCTACGGTAGACGCAGACAATGGCTATAGAATTACAGGCATGCACGCGATGCATCTCAGACAGCCGCATTAAAGGAATTCGTTTCGACGCGGCTGGTGTGTGCAATTATTGCCGCATGCACGACACCCTGGAGGTTGAGTACCCACAGGGGGCTGCAGCCCAGGAAAAATTGCAAAAGTTGTTAGAAACAATAAAGCTCGCCGGGCGCGGCAGGAATTACGACTGTGTGGTAGGGACGAGCGGCGGCCGCGATAGCACTTACACGCTTTATATGGCAGTCAAGCTTGGCTTGCGGCCATTGGCAGTCCATTTTGACAATGGCTGGAACTCTGACATTGCTGTAGCAAACATTCGCAATTCTGTCCGAAAGCTTGGCGTCGATCTATACACCCATGTAGCTGATTGGGAAGAATTTAAATCCCTCCAGCTATCGTTTCTGAGGGCATCCGTTCCTGACGCAGAAGTCCCAACAGATGTGGCTATCTTTGGAGTATTGCACAAAGCAGCCGCTGAGGAAAACGTGCGCTATATCCTCAACGGGCACTCGTTCCGCACGGAAGGACTGGTTCCGCTTTCTTGGACATACATGGATGGGCAGTATGTCAACAGTGTCCATCGCGCCTTTGATGGCTTGCCTCTTGAAACTGTCCCTAATTTCACGCTCTGGGATTTTATTTATTTCACCTTTGTCAAAAGAATTAAGGTTATTCCCTTTCTCAACTACTTGGACTATCAGCACAAAAAAGTAGATGAACTGCTTAAGAGCGAATTGGGGTGGGAGTATTACGGCGGTCACCACCACGAGTCCTACTACACAAAGTTCTTCCAGTCTTACTACCTGCCCCAGAAGTTCAAGATCGACAAGCGAATTCTTGAATTTTCCGCGCTAGTACGCTCAGGGCAGCTTTCTCGAGAAGAAGCATTAGAGAAGTTTAATTCAACACCGTATGAATTTGATGAAGAGCTAATTGACTATACCTTACGAAAATTGGGCATTACTGAAGAAGAGTTTGGTGAGATCATGAAGGCGCCACTCAAATCCTTCAAAGATTACAAGAGTTACTATCCCGTAATAAGTCGTCTGAAGCTTCCACTTAAGTTTGCAGCAGATATGAAGCTAATCCCTCCCCTCCTGTATCAAAAGTATTTTGCATAGAGCAACATGTTGGTAATACTCGACTATGGCATGGGGAATCTAAGATCGGTGCTTCGACGCGTAGAAAAACTTGGGCATAAAGCTCTGCTGACGTCCGACCCGGCGGAATTAGAAAAGGCCAGCAAAATTATCATGCCCGGTGTGGGTGCATTCAACTCCGGCATGTCCAATCTGGAAACCCGTGGGCTGCTCCCTACCCTCAACCGCAAGGTGCTTCAAGAAAAAACTCCTATATTGGGGATATGTTTAGGTATGCAGATGATGTGCCGCTGGGGCGAGGAAGGCGACATAGCTGGCTTGGGCTGGATAGATGCTGATTGTGTCCGTTTTAACTTTGAGGATAAGCAAGGCGGATATTTGCGCATTCCCCACATGGGCTGGAACACTGTTGAGCAGAAAGGAGATTGTCTGCTCTTTGATAAAGTGGATCAGAGCACTCGCTTCTACTTTGTTCACTCATACTATGTCAAGCCGCATGCAGAAACACTAATCGCCGGCACAACTGATTATGGAGTAGAGTTTGCCTCTGCAATTCATCAGGGCAACATTTATGGCACTCAATTTCACCCAGAGAAGAGCCATCAAGCTGGGGCCAATATGATCCAGGCCTTCCTTGCCCAAGCCTAAAAAAAATGTTGCTCCCTCGTATCTTTCCCACGATTTTGCTAAACGGCATAGGCGCCGTCAAGACGGTCAAGTTTGACGCTCCTACGTATATTGGTGACCCGATTAACACAGCACGTATCTTCAATGCGAATGAAGTAGATGAGCTGGCCCTGCTAGATATAAATGCAACGGCTGAAAATAGAATGATCTCACTTGAAATAGTGTCCCGTATCTCAGACGAATGTTTCATGCCCTTGACAATCGGTGGCGGTGTCAAAACCATCGAAGATATTCGAAATGCAATAAACGCAGGCGCTGAAAAGGTGGCGATTAACAGCCACGCCATTGAGAATCCCGGCTTTGTGAGAGAAGCTTCAAACGAGTTTGGTAGCACCACTGTAGTGGTGTCCATAGATGTAAAAAAAGATGCAGACGGTTATAGAGTGTATACACGAAGTGGCAAGATGCCCACCAGCAAAGATCCAGTTGCTGTGGCGGTTGAAATGCAGTCAATGGGGGCCGGTGAGCTTTTCGTAAACTCGATTGACCAGGACGGCACCATGGCCGGGTACGATGTCGAGCTTATCCGGCAAATAACCCGTAGCGTCGATGTGCCCGTTGTTGCCTGTGGCGGTGCCGCCAACTTGGAAGATATACGTTCCGCAATTTATGATGGCGGTGCTTCGGCGGCAACAGCAGGGAGCATGTTCGTGTTTCAAGGCAGAAAACGTGCTGTGTTAATCAATTTCCCTACTCGAGCAGAAATAGAGGAAGCCTTGTTTCGGGAGTAAGTAATCAGAGTTAAGTGACAGATTAGTAAAGAATAGCTTCAGAGAAGCTGGCATCTATCCAGTCAATGGTAGTTCGATAGAGAACAGTGGGTGGGGCCTGACTCTACTCTCGCCGAAGATCAGCAATAGCCTCAATACTCAAGGCTGATAAGAAATAGTTACTATTTTGTAGCTGGACAAGCAGCCATAGGGTTTGGCGGCGAGTAAACTAGATATAATTAATGCATCATCTTAGTAAATTTTTCGTGGCTTTTGTAGCTTGAGGGCGATCAAAAATACCCTTGTACTAAGAGGAAAAATGCGGGCGTCGCCAAGTGGTAAGGCATCAGCCTTCCAAGCTGACATTCGTTCCAACTTCTAAACAGACTAGCTAATTTCAAAGAATCGCCTCTGGAAAGGTGGTTTTTTGTGGTTAAGCGACAGGAGTTTCCGAAACAAAAGGCATCAGCTTCCATTTCTCTAGAAGAAGCGTTTACAGACTTTATTCTGTCCAGAGAAGCGATGCTGTGCCGTCCTAGAACAATCCAGTTCTATATATTTACTTTGGGCAAGTTTATGAACTGGCTAGAAGAAGGGTCTGTTGTGGAGGCTAGTGAGATTTCTGCTCGTCATGTGAGAATGTATCTCTCAGCAATGGCTCAGAGAGAACTAGCTGACACCTATATTCATAGTCATGCAAGGGCAGTGCGGACATTTGTGAGGTTTCTATATTCTGAGGGGTATCACCCAGAGGAAGTTAAGTTTCAGATGCCCACACTTGCTCAGAAGCGCCTCCCTGTGCTTAGTGCTGATGATCTTCGCCAAGTCATATCAGTTTGCAAGCGGCCTCGTGACTTGGCTTTGATGCTGTTGATGGCAGACACAGGCGTTCGGCGAGCTGAACTCTGTGGGCTTAACTGGGGTGATGTAGACGTAAAAAAGGGAACAATAGCAATTCGTGAGGGGAAGGGCGGAAAGTTTCGAACAGTGATTGCAGGGGTTAGGACTAGGCGAGCTTTGCTGAAGTACAGGAGAACTATTGCTGCAGAAGCTTCAGCACCCGTGCTACAGACCCGTTCCGGTGGCAGGATGACACATGCTGGCCTGCGCTCAATGCTATTGAGAATTGGGAAGCGGGCAGGTATTCATCTGTCGCCTCATATGCTGCGACGGACTTTTGCCACACTTTCACTCAGGGCAGGGATGAATCCTTTGCATCTACAGGGCTTATTGGGACATTCTTCACTGGAAATGACTAATCACTATGTGCAGATGCTGGATGATGATTTGCAAGTGGCTCATAAAGCTTTTGGGCCAATAGACAACCACCTATGACCCCCCACTTTGTTCAAAAAATTTGATGCTTGCACTCGGAATAACCACTACTGTGTTTGTTGTTGCCGCTGAAGTATGAACAATTTTGCTTGTCGGGGCTCAATTGTGAGGAAACGCTGCGTTTTTCAAGAGCTGTTTTGTATATTTATGAAGAATTTTCGAAACATGATATAATAGTTAATATAGGGTGGAAATAAAGAGAAAACCAGCAATTTTTAATATTTATTCTCAGTTCAGATGTGCTTGACTAAGGGTTTGTTGCCCCAATGGGCGTTTTTTGCTGGTTCAGCTTTATTGATACCTACTAATCTTCATTGATTCCGATTTATCGCCTCTTATCAATAAGAAAAATACACTTTTATGTACCCAGAGCAGGAACTGGATAACCAAATTCTCAGGCGATTATAGCCACCTAGGGCTGAACTAAATCTAGGATCGGACAAACATATAAGAAACCATCCGTCCCCGAAAAGGCATGATCGGCACGAGGCCCGAATGTCTTTGTGGAGCAAGGAAAGAACTTTCGAACTTTGATTGTGGGTAGCGTAAAGCGGGACCCGACTACCTTTGATTTCCTTGGTGCAGGATATAGGCACTGTGGAGTAGGGCGTACTCCCTCTTGAACAGCCTTTCAAGAGTTAATGAAGCGACCCCCAGAACTCACACTCTATCCATTTATCATTGCGAAAGCAGTGGTAGATGGGTGGAGTGTATCTGAACCAGAACTCTCCCCAAAAGCAACTGCCCTATGTTGATATTCGGTACCCGAAATAGAGCAACTTAGCATCTTGTTGTTATTAACTCAATTGCTAAATCTAATTCCTATTTGGGTTCTGGTTGGATTTAAGCATCAATTTATCAACTCATCTTATTCAAACGGAGAACAAATATTGACAAATGATAGAGATTTCAGAACAAAATAATCAGCGAAGGTGGAGTGCAGGGGCAGAAGCACGATTTTGGAAAAAGATTGACAAAAAAGAAGATTCAATCAGTTGCTGGGCTTGGAAAGCTGGCAAACAAAGCAAAGGATATGGTTCCTTTGGGGTTGGAGGAGGAAGAACCGAGCTAGCTCACAGGATTTCTTATGAAATTACTTTTGGGAGTATCCCAAATGGACTGGTCGTAAGGCATAAGTGTGATAACCGAGCATGTTGCAACCCAAGCCATCTTCTACTTGGAACTGCCGCAGATAACAATAGAGATGCTGTAATGAGGGGCAGGACTGCAAGAGGCGAAAGAAACGGCCGTGCGAAGCTAAAAGAATTTCAGGTTAGGTCAATACGTGAAAAATACAAGAACAAGACTTCGACACAAGTGGAATTGGCTTTAGCCTATAAAGTAAGCCGCTCAACGATTGCTAACATAGTGAAAGAGAGATACTGGCAATTGCCTTTGGCTGGATAGGCTAAATTTGTTCACCGATTGAGATTGCCGATAGCTAGTGACTAAAAGGTATTAAGGAGCCTGGATCGCTTCGAGCTCTCTGGTCATTCTGCTAAATGCCTGATTCAAATTCTCAATATAAAAGATCGCATCTTTTCCATCGCTGTTCCCGTCTAGCCAATTTGCATAGAAAAGCATGAACGCATATGTCTGATTGTATAGATTCACAGTGCTGTCATGATAACCCGCAAATTTTGTGGGCACGGGTGATACCCTGGCAAGGTCCTCTGCGCTTTCCGCTAAAGTAATCATTGTGTCTATTATCGAAACCCGCCATGCTTGGTTCCAATATAGACTCGGGGCAAAATTCAGCTGGCCGTGTTGGCCTAAAAAGCGGTTAAGGGCATTCTCATACCTCTGCACATATACAAGAGTCTCAGTAAGGTATCTAGTTTCTTCTATGAGCGCAGTGTAGGTGGCTGTATGCGCCGGAATGAATGTAGCAGTGGGGGCTCGAGTTGGAGCAGTAGTAGGAGTAGGGATAAGAGTTGAAGTCCTTGTGGGTGGGGATGTTGGCGTACTTGCTAATTGAGCATAAGCATCAGAGTTAAAAATGATGAGCGAAGCACCTCCGCAGAACAAAATGACAAGAACAAACAATCCAGCAATTAGTGTATGGGTTGATTTGAGCCTGCTCTTATCAGAGAAAGTGCTCAGTGGCCCAATATCAGGAGAGAGGGGGTTATTAAATAGCAACGAATTCGAGGGCAAATATTGTCCAGCTTTCTCTAGTACCGCGTCTTTGCGAGATTCGGATGCTATCTCATAAGCTAATAACCAAGCGGCTTCGTTTGCAGGGTTAGTAGTCAGGATTTTGTTCAACAGCCCCCAAGCCTCATCTTTCTCCCCTTGAGCAATCAAGCCCTTCGCTCTTTCTAAGTCTGTCATCTAGAATTCGCCATGTGGTTTTGAACAAGTGCGGTGGTTTTGCTCTTCACCTAGTCAAACTGCCTTCCCCAATAGTTTGTAGGTGTCACCAAACCCGTGTTGGGGGTATAGAGCCATTCAGCATATTCGCGGGAGCCATTGAAATAGAAATAAAATCGTACATAATAGTCGTTGCCTGCTTCTCTGATAGTCCACCCATCTGCTTTGAAGCTATGCCCGTCCACTTCGAAAATGATTGAAGCCAATAAATCACATCACGTTTTGGTTCACCTACATATCCTCTATAGTTTTGAACATAACTAAGCGCGGCCGCTTTCTCTTGTTCGCCTGCTGCTGAAACAGAACTTGATATGGTGACTGACCTTGGCGTGGCAACAGGTTTTGATGTTGTGCCTGAGTTAATAAGACTGCTGATGAAACAGAGTGCAATTAGAATTACAACTGCCCATGCGCAACCAGGGGACAGTTTTGGATTTGGTGAGGACCGATCCCCTTGTTGCTGTGATACTGGGGTTGCGAAAGCTGGAGCAGGACTTTTGTAACCACGCAAAGCCAAGCGTTTAGAAAGAGCCCCTTTCGGTTCGTGAGAAAGTGAACTGAGAGGCGGTTCAATTTTGCGACGAGTTTCAAAAGATATTCCGTGAGCTAATTCAGCTAACTTCGAACTGTTCGGAAGATAGGTTAGCGCTTTCTGTGCAATGTTTTCACGCACATCAGGCTTGGCAAGCTCATATGCCAGTATCCATGCATCTTCATTCCTGGGATTGGATGCCAACGCTTGATTAAGTAAATCCCAGGCCTGTTTCCTCTTGCCCGAATTAACCAAATCCCTCACTCTGTCTAAGTTTTCCATAGAACTCCCTCAGCCAGGCGGTTTTTATAGGAATATTATAGTCTGTCAGAAATAAGTCTGTTGTCTAATTGACTGCATGGGTATTTACTTCCCCGATGAGCCAACTTAGTAAACTTTTTGCTCTAAATATGAGGAACTACAGGAAGAAAGCTGGAATTAGCCAAGAAGAATTGGCTGATAAAGCAGGGTTGCATAGGACACACGTAAGCCTGATAGAGAGGGAGAAGCGAAACGTAAGTATAGTAACAATTGAAAAGATAGCGAAAGCTCTAGATATTGAGCCGTATAGATTGCTTAGACCATAAGCAGGCAGCTTTTCTTGTCTATTTCAGATGGTTGTGCCAGAGAGGCGGTCACCCGAACGTAATTTCTCTCAATTTGCCTGATAGCTAGCTTGATATAATGGACAAATAGGGAAGAGCTTGAATTTAGTCTTCAAGTTGTGAGAAAGCTTGAGTTCACCAAATTACAGAGGCGCGAGGGGTTCTAATGCGGGTGATGACTATCATGAACTCTGGGTCTTAACTCAAGCATTAACGCTTTTAGATCTCAGTGCCGATCTTAACCTCATCGAAGTCGAGGGCATTTCAGCCGCAACTGAACTAAATCAAAATACATGGGATGGTGTAGATTGCACCATGTATTTCGGTGGCGACTCAATAGAAACTGCATCCCAAATTATCATTGATCAAGTTAAATACTCCGGAGCAAATCCAGCGAATAACTGGACACTCAAAAGACTATCGGGGCCGGATCCAAAAGGCTCTATCTTGGCTAAATTGGCCCGCGTTTTCTTTGCAATCCAAAGCAAGCGGCCAGAGTTAGTTAGCCAAGGCAAACTAGCTCTTAGACTTGTTAGTAATCAACCCCTTTCCCAAGACGTAATTGCATGGCTAAGAAGCCCGGATTTCGACGGATTAAATTGGGACTCAGATGTTTCCCTCTCTCTAGGTTTTAATGAAACCAATCTAGTGGAGTTTACAAGGTGTCTGGATTTTTCTGAAACAGGCAATGATTCGAGAATCAAGTTTAGAGAGAATCTTCTTAGAAGAATAAACGATTGGACTGGGGAGGCATCAGACGGTACAGTAAAAACCCTGCTTCGCTCAGTCAGAGAATTAATGTTTCCAGAAGCAGTTGGTCAAGCTATCACAACTGAAACAGTTTTGTCGTGGATGGGCGTTTCCAGTAGAGAGGCGCTCTTCCCATGTCCATCACACATTAAGCAAACGACAAATTTAATAAGCCGGGAAATTTCACAAGAAATTGTGGATGCTCTTGGAAACGGGATTCAGTACCTCTGCCTCCACGGCACGGGAGGTGTTGGAAAGACCACCGCTATACAAGACATCGGGAGGTTGCTCCCAGAAAGTTCAAAAGTAGTGGTTTATGACTGTTACGGAGAAGGCCGATATCTTGATTCGGATGCCTATCGTCACCGTAATCGGGATGCCTTCATTCAGCTGATTAATGATTTAGCAGTGAAATCTCAGCTGCCGTTGCTCATCAATTTCAAGTACGACCTTAATTTTGTAAAATTGTTCAAAGAAAAGCTAACAAAAGCATCGCAAATACTAGCTGACCAAAGTTCAGACGCGCTTCTACTAATTGTTATAGATGCCGCTGATAACTCAGTTATGGCTGCCGCGCAAAGCGCATCAAATGAACCAAGCTTCGTTCTTGATTTTGTGAACATCGGAGATTTGCCTGCAAATATTCGATTTGTCATAACCGCAAGAAGCGGTAGGTTAGAAAATCTAAAGCTGCCTGGAAAGTACAATTTAATTGAAGCTAGGGGGTTTACTCTTGATGAAACAGAACAATATGTAAAGTCATTCTGGAAAACAGCTAGCCCAAGCTGGGTACAGGAATTTCACGTCTTAGCTGGAGGCAACCCACGTGTCGAATACTATGCTCTAAGTCAATCAAAGGAAAACTTTGAAGACGCCATTGAGCATCTGAGACCAAATGGAAAGAACCTCGACCAAATTTTCACTTCTCAGTTGGAACTTGCTCGTCGCAAAGGAGCCTCGAAGTCGGAGATGGCTCTGCTGTGTGGTGCCTTAGCTCGTCTTCCGCGTCCGATACCTATTAGCTACATCGAAAAGGTCACTTCGCTAAGTGGATCATTGATCACCGATTTAAGTTCTGACCTTGCTCCTGGAATCATCTTGTATGAAAACCTTTTAGGGTTTTCTGATGAAGATTTCGAAACATTCATACGGGAAGAGGGAAGGAGTGTAACCGCCTCCGTCGATCAAGATATTTCGCAAGTCCTTTTTCTTGAGCGCCATGAAGATTCGTATGCGGCTGCTCATATTGCGTCCGCTTTATTTAACGCCGGCCGACGTGGTGACATCCTTAGTCTAGCAGAAGAAGGAGAGCCTAAAGTTATTCAAGACTTGGTACTGCGTAGAGAAGTCTATCTTAAAAGATTGCGTCTCAGCATGAAGGTATGCCGGGAAGCTGGAAATAACCCGGACGCTATCCTAATCTTGCTCAAAGGCGCTGAGGCATTAAAAACAAGTGATGTTATCCAAGCTGTACTTTACGATCATCCAACGCTGACATCGGCATATGCAAGTCCATCAGTTATCAAACTATTAAGTGATCCCAATACTTATGAAAGGCATGGCCCACTGCTGTTTCATCTGATGAGGGCGAACGCAGAAAAGAATGATCGAATAAAAGCAAAAGGGAATTTTAGAGCTATTTCTGCCTGGATGAAAAGCCGAGCAAATTTTATAGAGCAGGAGAAGGAGAGGCATCCCCAAGTTAATCCTCAGGGATGGGATATTGGAATTGATGAGATAGCCGCGGAAGCCGAAGCGGTTTTGATGCTCGATGGTCCCGGTGAGGCCATTGAGTTCCTGCGACGCTGGCGACCTAAAAGGGTGCAACTTCATGCAGCCATGAAGTTGAGCCAAAAGCTTATTAAGCAAGGCAAACATTCCTTGATTCAGAAGTGCATAGACGAGCCGGGAATTCCTAATGCTTGGAAGTTCTTCTTTTTAGTTGATAGGGCGGCATCGGGGCAAAACTTTGATTTGTCTCTGTTGCGGGATGGGCTAGGCAGTCTACTGCGCCGAGGACTTTTCCGGCCACAGCAATTAAAAGGCGCCAAGTATGTAGATGACTTTACTCCTGAATACTTTGACAAATTAATTCTAGGAATTGAAATATTAGTAGCTAACGGCATTCTTTCTGACGATGTGCTAGCAGCATTACAGGTTCTTTCCGACCCGCGGGCGCGTCAAGCGGCATCTCTGTTCTCGTCAGATACGAATTTCTTAGATGTTGTGATGCGTGCCTATGTTCTAAATCGCAGAATAAAAAAACGCAAGCCTACTCCAAGCTCATTTCTCTTGAAAATAAGAAGCAGGGGCAAAGGAGAAAGTTTGGAGACTCGTGCAAAAGAAGAGAAACACTTTAGGGAAATCGAAGAGTTTCTTGCCCCCTTTTTTGAATTTTACGAACTACGAGCAGAGACAATCTTGGGCCTGCTTGACAAAGATAATATTGTTTCCAAATTTATCGATGTCACCGCCCGAATAAACTCCAATTATAGAGTAAGCAATAGTCATTGGTCGCAAGCAATGAAGGCGAAAGTTTCCACTTCCTGTATCAGCATTTTATTACTTATGGGAATTGATGAAAGAAACTTATGGGAGCTTTCTCTTGCGCTTCTGAATTTGCCACTAGACAGTCTTTCGACGAGAGACGCTGACCTTTTAGATATTCTTGCCTATAAACAGGAAATGCATGATTTGATAATTGGTTATCTTTCGAATCGCTCAAATGTCATTTTGGGTCAAAGGGTGTCGGCGTCAGAAAAAACTGAGTGGTTGATTCGCAATGCTAAAACATTGCAGCCGATCAGCTTGAATGACTCCCAGGCGATTTTTAACAAGGCTATCGATGTTGCGGATCAGATTGATTCAAATGCATTGCATGAGATTAAACTGTTTGCCCCGCTTGTTGATAGCGCAAGAACACTAATAGATGCAGATAAAAAACGGGAATTTTCCTCTAGGCTAATTGAAATATACGGAGACTTAGCAATTAGGTTACAAGGAGAGGATGGGTTTCCCTGGGAGAAAATTAGCAGTTCTTTGGTGGGACTAGATACAACTTTAGCCCTTGCAGCTTGTGCAACTTGGGAAGATCAAGGAATAGTCGGCAGGGAGAAGCTGCTTCCGGGGATTATCAGCGCTGGGTTGTATTACGGTGATTTAACTGCTGCTCAGGCGGTTTCGTTTCTAGAACTGCTTGATTTCCTTGACATCGAGGTTTTGAGCCAAATTTTAACAGTATTGTCATCTGAGGAAGACGCCTCATCGAAAGAAAAAATAGTGGAAGTATTAGCGAAAAAAGAATTGCTCCATTTTGGCTTGCGGCCACGGAAACAGGTTTTTGAAAAACTAGCCGCAACAGCCTCTAGTTCACAACATCTATTTTGGTTGGCAAAATTAGAAGAGACTCTTCTATTTTTATCGCTTGGTGAAGAAAGCAACGATTCGGAGACAACTGAAGACGCTTCTACATTTTCTATTGATTTAGAAGTCGCCCAATTAACAAACCCTGCATATATTCTTGATATCGTCCAGCAAGCTAAGTCCACAGCCTCAGTGCAGAACCGCTATATCTCAGAAGTTTTTATTTACAAATGGATCGCTTCTAAAGTTGCTCCAAAAGATCGGCTAAATCACATTGAAGCTCTTGTCGAACTGGCGGATAGGGTTAACTTCCCCCAAGAGCTATTGGGAATTTTGATCGAGAAATTGAAAGACTGGAAGAATTCTCCTTCAGTTATAAGTTGGTGTGAACAACAGCTGCCTCAAGTGATAGATCGGTACCTGCCAGAATTTGCTAGATATATAGGTTGGGGCGAATCTAATTTACTTGAAGCGATTGAGTTGACGAAGTCCAGTGGAGATCAGAAGGTTGAATCAATTTTAAGAGCTGTGGAAAAGCACCTTGATGTTCTAACAATACCAAACCTGATTGGAATACTTGAACTAGCATGCAAGTATTCTCCTTCCGGAGATAATAGAAAAATCCTAGAGTCCTTCTCTTTGCGGTTACTGGGGCGAATCCCTGAAGACCAACGAAGCCAATTTGATTGGACAAAGGCTCCGCAGACCTCGAAGCAAGGAATATGCCGATTTTTATACGCTTTAATGGGTGATATTGATGTGCGTGTAAGATGGATGGCTATTCATGCATTTGAGTGCTTGGTCCTCCTATCCCAGGATCCAGAAAGCGTAATAAGCAGTTTCTTGGAGAATTATCAGCTAAAAGAGGATCCGGTATTCAGGGCTCCAGATAAACCCTTTTATTGGATTGCCGCTAGATTGTGGTTATCGATTGGTATGGCAAAGATTGCAAACGAAAAGCCGAGTTCCTTAACACGGTTCACTGAAACTATTTTCAAAATATATATGGATCCTGACTTTCCCCATATCCTTATTCGCCAGATGGCAAAATCAATATTGTTGCGACTCCATGATGTCGAAGCTGTTCTAACCCCAGAACAGCTTGAAGCAACTCAAAATCCGCTTTCGCAGTTGCCGCGGAAAGCGAAAGCTAAAAATGGTTTTGGACTCAGACAGTCACGGTCCGAGAGCATGGAAGGCTTTAGATTCCACTTCGATTCAATGGATACGCTTCCATACTGGTACGAACCCGTGGTAAATCTTTTTGCGGATTTACCGTTTCGCGAATTCTTGCTAATGGCGGAACGATGGATTGTCGAAACCTGGGGAGTCACTGAAGATCCTTGGAAGTGGGATGACGAGCCCAGGGCACACATGTTTAGCGATAGAAGATACTCATTGTGGGACCATAGGCATGGTTCTATGCCGGTGCTTGAACGCTATAAAAACTATCTTGAATGGCATGCAATGATGTGTTCCGTTGGGGAAGCTTTGCAAAGCTACCCGCTTGCAAAGACCACCCAATACTCATTTTCCTCTCTCGAGGAATGGATGCGAGAAAAGTCCCTTGCTCATCCTCCGCAGTGGCTGTCAGATTTTCACTTGGCCAAGCCCTTGGAAAGCAACATTTGGAATCCGCCAGCAGAAAACATACTTTCCTGGATTGGCACGAACTCCTTAAATGACTTCCAAATTGAGTTTGAACAAGGAGACTTTTTTATAGTCGGTGGCCATAAGCAGTCAAATCAAGCTAAATTTTCTTTTGAAGTCAATATTTCCTCAGCATTAGTTTCTCCCAAAACCGCTAGGAGTTTGTTAAACGCCCTTGAAGCAGTTAAGGACCCATGGGACTATGCGTTACCTGAGACGGATGGCCAGCATGAGATCAATGAACCAGGATTCCTTTTAAAGGGCTGGCTTCGTCAGAATAATAATTCAGGTGCTGACGATTATGATCCATTTAGCTATCACATCCGAAGAATAGAAATTGAACCGTCAAAACGAGTATTAAGCGACCTTGATCTTAGCTACGTTTTCGATCAGTACCCATCTTGGACAAATAGTGAAGGAGAAAAAATTTTTCATTACTATGCTTGGAGCGATAACCGGAAAGACTTTTCAGATTCTCATAAATATTACGGTGAAGATGTCTATTCGTCTGGTTGGAGGCTTTGTATCAACAAAAAAAATCTTCTAAGATATTTGACCCTACGGAAATTGGATATGATCTTCTCCGTTAAGTTAGAAAAGAGGAACTACTCATATGAAAGCGAGAGATACTCGTCCGAAAAGAAAGAAGAAAACCGAATCCATCACCTCTTCCTCCTCCGAAGGACAGGACATTTGGAAGTCCCCGATAAAGACGATTGAATTGGGCGAGTACTTGGTGAGGGAGCTAGGGTTTGCCGATCGTGGCGAAATCTTGGGGCGGTGGATGGCCCACTTATTAGCAGAAAAGATCAATGAAGCAAAATTAGAGATGAGCAAGCAGAAACGCCAATCTGCTCAAAACGAAGCAGTCAAGCTTATCTCCAATATTTGGAAGCAACGAGCAAATCTACCGGGAAATGCATATCCTCTATCAAGATATAAAGACGCGGTAAATAGAGTCGAAAGCTTTGATAAAGAAAATAATCCCTTTAGCTATGCGCGCGCGCGAAAAGCAGATGCGATTGACTCGCTCAGTGCTGGTCTATTCGACAAATTTAATGTTCTGATAATTGGTTTGTTGCTTGTTGTTGTTGATTGGGAGGGAATTAGCAGCCAAGCCATTGCGAAAGAAGCACTTTCTCTTGAAGAGAGGAAAGTGCTAAGGACTTATGAGGAATTAGAGGAACGCTTCAGGCTAATGCTTGATTCAAAATCCCCTATTCAACTGTTGCAACCGAACGAGGCGGGTAAGCGAAATACTCTGTCCGAAGCATCACTGGAAGCAATTGATGATTTGAGTGATTTGTTAGACAATATGAGATCTCAGTTACGAAAAGTGAGAAAGAAATCTTCAAAAAGAATAAAATGATGTTGTAGGAGATGGACCTGCCCAGATTTATCTCGAAGTTAGAGCCCAACTGATTGGGCTCTTTTTTTTTATGTATCCTTCACTGCTACATAATTGCTACCCTTTTTGAGCGATGCAGAAAAGCAGATATAATTTAAGGCATCAACTTCGATAGATTCTTTGAATTTAGCAGAAGTCTAAAGCGAGAAACTACTCGTAAAAACAGAAGTTAAATGCGGGCGTCGCCAAGTGGTAAGGCATCAGCCTTCCAAGCTGACATTCGCGGGTTCGAATCCCGCCGCCCGCTCTGCATGACAGGCAACACCAGAAGCGTTACTCGGCGTAGCCGAGTAGCTTCTGCCGCGTTGCGAAGCAGCGCATGAATCCTAACTACGACATTAAACTCAGCCGCCGCGGGATGCTATTCAAGATAGCCAGAGTAGTAACCAGCAAGCTCATTAAAGGGCGGTATTACTTCGCTAATGTCAGCGAGATCTCAGCAGAAGACCTGCGTGAGCGACTGAGTTCGGAGCACCCGCCTTTGCTGATCGATACGCGATCCAAACAAGAATACACCTCCGGATTTGGGCACATCCTGAATTCAAAGTGGATGCCGCTCATGGACCTGGTGGGGGGCTTTGGAAGCACGGATAAATTCAAAGCTAAGGTGAAAGAACTCGAAGCCGAATTCAAGGAGATCGAATCCTTCAAAGAGCAGGAAGTCGTCACGATCTGCCCAGGAGGCGGCTTCTCCTTGGTGGCGGCGGAGATCATGGCTGAGAATGGATTTAAGAATGTAAAAAGCCTGGGTGGGGGAGCTGACGGGTGGTTTAAGATGGGCTTTCCAACTACATTGGATGAGGAGCTAAAACATGAAGATTGATGCGGTTGGGATCAGTTCATCCGATATGAGCAAGACGGTGGAGTTCTATCAATTGCTGGGCTTTGAGTTCGGTGAATACGATGCGGACGAAGATCATCTGGAGCCGGTGACGCCGGACGGTTCGGCGCGGCTGATGATCGATAAAGCCAGCCTGCTCGAGAGCATCCTGGGATACGCGCCGCAGCCTGGCAACCACTCCTCCTTCGCCATCCAGTATGCTTCGCCTGCCGAGGTGGACCGCGTGGCTGCGGCGGTCAAGACTGCCGGGCACAGCCTGGCGGCGGAACCCTGGGACGCGCCATGGGGCCAGCGCTACGCTATCGTAGAAGACCCGGATGGCTACAAGGTGGATCTGTACGCGGCGCTTTAGTTGTTAGCAGCAAATTTTCCCAGATTACAATACTATGGAGATGCGCTGCTCGGCTATGCCGAGCAGTTTCTCAGCGCAGTATCGCTGCGCAAGGGCCTGTAGCTCAATGGCAGAGCAGGCGGCTCATAACCGCTTGGTTTCCAGGTTCGAGTCCTGGCAGGCCCACACAAGAACGCTAGAAGAATGTGCAAGAGAACCTGGCTGGTAGCTGATTAAGCTCGCGTAGTTTTCCCATAAGAGGTAGTTGCTGGCCGGGATGATAAGGCCGCTCAGGCCAGGTGAACGGCGGCTACGAACGATTGCCCAACATGGCTACTGCGCCTGCCGGCAGATACTGGCGGGCGTAGAGCACAATACCGACAAAGGCCAGCAAACATCTAGCTGCCCCATGGTCTGTATAAGGCTGGCAACCTTCTTCATTTACAATTACATTATGAATGATTCAATTTTTTATACAGCCATAGAGAAAAACCACTTCGATAATCTGGAAGTCGACTTACCTGCACTTTTCCGGCAGTATCCACTGGAGCAATTGGCTGCCGCCTCGGAGCCGGTGCATAAAGATTTCTTTGCAAAAATTTATGCCAACCAGTGGGTGCCGTTGGGGTTGCGCATAAATTTCTGGCGGGCTGCATTCAATGGGCATCAAGACTTGAGTTGGTTCGAAAATCTGAGTGAGTACTGGTCTCAAATTCTGAGAGGGCGTCCACTTTGGGGGCCATATGATGCTTATTTTCTAAAAAATTTATTCCGGATCAAGTTTCAGGGGAGTGCGTTACCTGACACTGAGGATGCAAATATTCACTTACAGGCTTGGCAACGCCCAGAATTGCTTTACTCTCTATTCCATCTTGCTAGCAAGCCCAGCTTGCCTGCCGATGTGCGAATCATGCAACAGGCTATGCGGTATGTTGGTCGCAACCATGGCCTTGCTATATTGGAGTTTGGTTGCGCCACAGCCCCATTCGTGTATGCGACGACGCGATTTTTGGATTCGGGTAAGAATACCTATCATCTGGCCGATCTTGCCATGTTGCCATTTCATTATGGCGTGTGGCGTTTGCGCTCCCGCAGCGACATTGTGCCGCACACACTGCAGCCCGAAAACCAATTTTTGCCAGACTTCTTCGATCCCATGGATCTTGTATTGTGCAGTCAAGTATTCGAACATCTGAACAAACCCCTGGAGATTGCCAAGTACTTTCACCAAATCCTCAAACCCGGTGGCGTATTAGTGTTTGATTTTATGCTTACTGAGGGTACTGGCTTGGATTCAAAACAGGCGGTAGAACAGCACTCTGAAGTGCTTGATTTCATTCAAACACATTTTGAGGTTCTACAGGGCAGCCAGTTGCAACCCGGCAAAAGTGTGGATCTATGTTTTGCGCGCAAGCGTGCTTAATTAAGCTCGCGCAGGTTCTCCCATAAGAGGTAAGTGCCGGCCAGGATGATGAGGCCGATCAGCAAAGGCCAGAAGAATTGGTATAGGAGCACCAGCGTAGCGGCCAGGGCGAGCGCGTTGGTTATGCGGCTGAGAAGCCAGCCTAACCGGCCGCGGAAGACGGCCTCCACTACAGCAACGATGCCCAGCATGGCCACTACGCCTACCAGCAGATACTGGCGGGCGAACAGCACAATGCCGACAAAGGCCAGCAGCACCACGCCGATGCTGGCGGCGGCCCAGATTTCCGCAATGCGGCCGAGCCGCAACCCGGTGGCGCTGGTGGGGTGGTGAGACCTGCGGATATGAGCACGTACCCCAACTTTGTATCCGGCCCCCAAGCGGGCGGCATGCAATCCCAAGACTTCACGCAACGAGCCATCGACGGAAAGCTGTGCGCGCAATGCATCCAGCTCGCGCGTCAGCGTGGCAATACGCGCTTGGCGTTGTTGGTGGAGCTCTTTCATGTGCGGCTGGTCCAGCATAGCCTCGGCTTCAATCCCCAGATCGCGCAACTCGCGATTTTTCTCAGTGATGGTGATCTTGAGCGCATCCTGGCGCTGCTCGATGGCATGCTGCCTGCGGCGGGCGCGGTCTTTGGCGCGGTTGGGCGGCACTTGCTTGTCCAGCCCAGCCCAACCCAGCGGGTCGTACCAGGCGCGGCGCACTTTGCCACTACGGTCGTACATGGGGCCAGCCGGCGCATTTTCACCAGCAATCGGATCGCGCGCCCATAGGCCCCACAGGCCGCGGTAGCCGCGCACCCAGGCCGGCGCCGGGCCGATTAGCGAGGGGTCTGCCCAGCGTTTTTGCTGGCCGGGGCCAATGCTCAACCCATCGCCGCGGGCATAATCGACAAACGGGATGCGGAACAGAGTTTCCTGCGGGCGCGAAGCGTCCTCCGTGCGCAACAGACGTTCCCAGACGGAGCGGATGCGCAGCCAGAACGCCGATAGCGGCGTCAGCAGCGGCAGCTCCAGCTCCGTAAGATATTCGCCGGGGTGGTAGTAACTGGCATGGGAACCTGCGCCGACATAGACTACTGGGTGCTGGGCGATCTTTTGCAATTCGGGATCATCCCAACGGCGGCGCAGATCGTCGCCATCAAAATCGTGGCTGGCGTATCCGGTCCACTCGGGCTGCCACTCTCCCTGGTCATCCTTGTATAAGTAGACGCATACCATTTCCCAATCGGCTTCGTGGTCGTTCACTCCAGAAAAACCAGAGCGCCAATTGTTGAAGGCATAGAAGTACCAGTATTGCAGCACCAGCCAGCCTTCTTGTTCCACCACACGCCCGTAGTATTGGAATTGTTCCTTTTCGGCCTGCATTTGCTTGTAACGCAAAGCTGCGGCTGCGGCGGTGTCGCCGGGTACTCGGCCGCGTACAAACAGGCTGAAGGAGAACAGGGCGTCCAACAGGCGCGAGCCGTAACCCACGCGCGCCAGGCGCCCGGCGCCAGCATGGAAGGCTTGTTCGCGCCCCTCGCGGGTGAGCGTCTGCTGCAATTGGTAAGAGGCGAGCTCTGCAATCGTGAGCGGGTCAATGAATTTCAGATATTGAATGGAGTCGAAGGGTTCGTGCCTGCCTTGCCCCAACCGATCCAGCGTGAGTTCCCCCTGAGCGTAAACTCGCTCGGTGGGTTGGTTTGGCCGCTGCACCCAGAAGCTGCTATTGTTCACATAGCGCTCTACATCCATGGGGAAGAAACGTTCACCATGGGTGAAGCGCAAAACAGGCTCAAAACGCCGCAAGAGGGCAACGTGCTCGTGATTTGCCGGTGATGCGTTCATGGGGTGTCTTGTGCTTCGGTGATGATCTCTGTGGGGAAGCTGGCGCGCAAGGCGGATTGATTTAAGTTGACCACGATCAGGATGGCCAGCAGCATTTGAAGATAAATGTAGAAGGGGCGCTCCCCCGCACGATACAGGACCAGTACATGTAAAAGAGACGTGCCCTGCACCAACATGGCCAGATTCCAGGCGGGCGGGCGCAGGCGCAGCAGTCCCAGGCCGGACCACGCGCTGATGAAAGCAAGCGTCATGTACAGGCCGGCGCGCCACAGCTCGCGCCATTCGTGGTTGGCAATCGGAGGTTCGGGCGCAGCCAGGATGGCAAGCGCTACCAGCGCTAAGCTTTGCAGCGTCAGGAGCCGCCCCGTGAAAGTGATTGGGGCAGGGCGGGTACTGCTGTTCTGTCGGTTTGCCTTGCTTGCTTTCATGCGTTTCGAGTCTACCATTGTGGGGATAAGCACACAGAGTGCGTAAATGCTATTATCGTGATCAATGCGTGATTTTCTGAATGACCCGCGCCTGGTGCGTTATCTAATACTCAATATCCTTGTTTCCATTGTCACGGCACTCATCGTGATGTCGCTGTGGACTTTCTTCGTATTCCGCCAGGCTCCTGCACCGCTGCCATTTGAAGGCGGGAGCGCACTGCCAGCCACCAGCCAATTGCGCGTGGCGGCGGTGGTGGCGGTGGGCGATCTGCAGAGTGAGCGCGTACTGATCGAGCATGCTGGCGACAAGGAATTGGCCTTGGCCGGGTGGCGGCTGCGAGACGCAAGCGGGACCGAGTTTCGCTTCCCTACTCTGGTACTGCACCCCGGCGGCCAGGTGGCTATCTATACGCGTGCGGGGGATGACACGGCTGCCGAATTGTATTGGGGCCGCCAGGCGCCAGTTTGGAGCCGAGGCGAAGAACTCACCTTGCTGGATGCCAGCGGCAACGTGCAAGCCACCTACCTGATCCCTTGAGGCGCGCCCCTGCTTGGGTAGAATCTCTGCATGCCGAATATTGAAGAGATCATACAAAAGGCAATGGCAGACGGCGCCTTTGATCATCTCAAGGGTAAAGGGCAGCCATTGTCTTTGGAGATCAACCCGAATGCCGATCCTGAATGGGAGTTGGCGTTCCATATCTTGAAAGAGAATGGGTTTGCCCCGGCTTTTATCGAGGAGCGCCAGGCGATTGAACAGCAGGTCAGTGTTGTGCGCCAATCGCTTCAAGCTGCCGGAGCAGGCAGCTCGCAGGCCTGGCAGCCAGCCGTACGCACAGAATTTGAAGCACAGATCGCTGAGATCAATAAACGGATACGCAATTACAACTTGAGCGTGCCGCACGAGAAACTTGCGCGGCGTATGCTGGATGCAGATTCCGAGTTTGCCCGGGCCGCGCGCGGCGAATAATCGTCTTTTGCATGTGCAAGAATCAGCTTTTCTTGCTCATGCTGGGTGGCTCTGTTACACTAGTTTTATCCCTGTAGTTGAGCGCTGAGTCTGGAATAAAAATGTCCCTTTCACTCTACCGAAAATACCGGCCGGGCAACTGGTCTGATGTTGTCGGCCAGGCGCACGTGGTAAATACGCTGCGCAATGCAGTGGCAGCTGACCGGGTGGGGCATGCCTACTTGTTTTCGGGGCCGCGCGGTACCGGCAAGACCAGTGTTGCGCGCTTGCTGGCTAAGGCGGTCAACTGCACGCATGAGGACAGGAGCCAGCGGCCAGATTGCACCTGTGACAATTGTCTGGCTGTGCAAAATGGCAGCTTTATGGATCTGATCGAGATCGACGCCGCTTCCAACACCAGTGTGGAAGATGTGCGTGAGTTGCGTGACAAGATCAACTTCTCCCCCAACCAGGGCAAGTACAAGGTCTACATCATTGATGAAGTGCATATGCTGTCCACGGCTGCCTTCAACGCCCTGTTGAAGACGCTGGAGGAGCCGCCCGCACACGCCATCTTTATCCTCGCCACTACTGAGACGCACAAGGTGCCGGCCACCGTACTCTCGCGTTGCCAGCGACATGAATTCCGCCGTCTGCCGCTTGATGAGACGGTTGCCCAGCTGCAGAAGATCGCTGCGGACGAAGGCGTGCAGGCCGACCAAGATGCCTTGGAGCTCATTGCGCGCCAGGGCACCGGCAGCCTGCGCGACTCGATCTCGCTGTTGGATCAGTTGGCTGTGCCCGGCGAGCAACTCAAGTTGGAATGGGCGCAACAGGTGCTGGGCACCTCGGCGAGCGAGTCGGTGTTGGGGCTGATCGATGCCATCGTGGCGGGCGATGCTGCCGCCGGGCTCGAGCGGCTGCGCGTCGCCTTGGATGGTGGCAGCGACGCGCGCCAACTGGCGCGCCAAATTGTGGATACGCTGCGCGGCCTCCTGCTGTTGCGCATGGGGGCACCGCTAAGCTACGAGTTTGCCGGGGATGAGGTGCGCCGCATGAAAGAGCAGGCCGATGGCCTCTCGGCGCCACAGATCTTGCGCACGTTGCGGCTGTTCAATGAGGCCGCGGCGGACATACGCCAGGCTTGGCAGCCTGGCCTGCCGCTGGAGATGGCCTTGGTGGAAGCGCTGCAGGCGGCCCCGGTGAGTACGGGAACCACGGCGCCCACAAGCGCTGCGGCATCAACGGCGCCAGCCCCCAGCCGGCCAGCGGCAGTGCAGGCAGTGCGCCCGGCGAAGCCAGCGAGTAACGCCAGCAACTTGGCCGGCATGGATGCTGCTCAATGGGGCCGCGTGAAAGACCTGGTGAAGCAGAAAAACCCAAACCTGGCCGCATTGCTTAACTCTTCAAAGGCACGCGAATTGCGTGAAGATAGATTGCTGTTGGGGTTTGCCACAGACGTACTGCGTGACAAAATGCAAAAGCAAGAGAACCTCGAAGTCCTCGAAGCTGTCTTGGAGCAAGTGCTGGGGCGGCGCTGCACTGTGGAGTGTTTTTTGAGCGGCGTTAAGTCCTCTGACCTGCCCGCCGGTGTGGATAGCTCTGGCGCGGTCGCAACGGCTGTGCGCCTTGGCGGCGAGATCGTTGACCAGTCGGATCAGGCCACGAATGACTAATGTGCAGCAACAAAACTAAAAGAAACTGGAGTGATGTGTGATGGATAAATTGCCAGGTTTGGGAGACATGGGCGGGATGCTTAAGCAACTGCGTCAGTTGCAAAGCGATCTTGCCAAGGCTCAAAAAGAATTGGCCAAAGAGACCGTAACGGCTGAAGTTGCCGATGGGGCCATCAAGGTAGTGATCACGGGTGACCAGCGTATTACCAGCTTAGAGATCTCGCCTGAGTTGGTAGCTGACCCGCAGAAGTTGTCCAAGCTGTTGATGGAAGGCGTCAATCAAGCGCTCGAAGCTTCGCGCGAGATGGCAAAGGATCGCCTCGGCCCGCTCTCGCAAGGACTTGGCATCTAGCTGTGTTGTTGCCTGAGCCGATCCAGCGCGTGATCGAAGGATTTGCCAGGTTGCCAGGCGTGGGGCCGAAGACCGCCTCGCGCCTGACTTTTTTTCTATTGCGCGGTGACGGCGCACTGGCTGACGAGCTCTCCAAAGCCTTGGGCGGCCTGCACTCCGGCACGGCGACATGCCAGCAATGCTTTAACATCACCGCGGCCGGGCAGGAACTGTGCCCCATCTGTGCGCATCCCGAACGCGAAAGAGCGCTGCTCTGTGTAGTGGAAGAGCCGCTGGATGTGCTCGCCATTGAGCGCACTCAGGGTTACCGTGGTCTGTATCACGTGCTGGGTGGTGCGCTCTCCCCGATCGAGGGAGTGGGGCCAGAGGATCTTAAAATTGCTGAGCTGTTGCAACGCCTTAAGCTTGGCGAAGTGCAAGAGCTGATCGTAGCCACCAATCCAAGCATGGAAGGTGATGCTACGGCCATGTATCTGCAGCAGCAAGTGGAGCCGCTCGGTGTGCGCGTGACGCGCTTGGCACGTGGCCTGCCCATGGGCGGCGATCTGGAGTACGCAGACCAGAGCACGCTGTTGCGAGCGCTGGCTGGCCGGCAAAACATGTAGCTTAAAACATTCAGAATCGCTTGCTATTTGTGAAAATTTGCATATAATTCCGCTTGCATTTGGTATTGGAATATCTGTAGCAAGTACAGCATTCCCTAACAACTGAAGAGTTGTCCAGCGACGGAGGCCCCGACTGCCCTGATCGGCATCGGGACTTTTCTTGTCTGCCAGCCTTGACAGGCCACAAGGGTGCGGGTAGAATCCCGCCCCTGTGTATGTGCCGGACCTTAACATCTGAATAGTGATAAGAAGTAAAAGATAGCTTGCGTTTTCTTTTGACAAACCGCATAAAGTTGTAACTATGTGTGTCGCAAGACACACTTTTTTGCGGAGAGTTTGATCCTGGCTCAGGATGAACGCTGGCGGCGTGCCTAATACATGCAAGTCGAACGAGGCCCTCTGTACTTGTATAGAGGTGTCCTAGTGGCGAACGGGTGAGTAACGCGTTGGTGACCTGCCCCGAAGTGGGGGATAACAGTCCGAAAGGGCTGCTAATACCCCATGTGACAGTGAGAGTTAGAGTGCTCACTAT
>JAHCIJ010000004.1 GCA_026129255.1 Anaerolineales bacterium
GTTGCCAAGAGACTTTTCTTTTAACTCAAGAGCTTGCCCCACGTGGCAAGCTCTTTGTGTTTAGACAGGCTGCGTCTTATAATCGCCCAGGGTGGACACCAAAGAGACGCTCACCGCACATCTTTTGCAGCTCCCACTGCTGTGGCTCAGCCTGGCCTTCACGCTCGGCATTGTGCTGGCAAGTCACGTAGCGGCTCTCCCACAAGGCTTGTTGCCCGCAGTGGCCGCCGTGATCGTGCTGGTGTGGCTGGTCACCCGCCGCCGCTTCTCGGCCACGCTTCGCTTTGCCTTGCTCGCTGCGCTCTTCCTGTGCATAGGGATGTTGCGCTATCGGGCCGCACAGCCTGTCTTCACCGCCAACGATCTTGCCTTCCATAACGATAGCCAGCACTATGTGACCCTTGCGGGTACCCTCGCGCGGCCGCCCGTGTACAGAGACACCTATGTGGAACTCTGGGTGGCGGCTACCCGCCTGGCAGATGGCCAAAGCTACACGCCAGTCAGCGGGCTGGTGGTCGCCCGAGCCGATCTTGGCCACCAGTGGGCCTATGGCGAAGGGGTTGAGCTCTACGGCCGGCTGCGCACCCCGACGGACAGTGCCGACTTCGCCTATCGCACCTACTTGGCGCGCCAGGGTGTATACAGCGAGATGCCGTTTGCAAGTGCGGCTCATACCCCGGCGCGCGGCGGCACATGGGCTGGCCATTTGTTGCACTCGCTGCGTACGCGCGGCACGGCCGTGCTGCACCAGCTTTACGCAGACCCGGCCGCCGGGCTGCTTGCCGGCATTCTACTAGGAGACGAAACAGGCATCAGCGCTCGTCTGAAAGAGGCCTTCAACGATACGGCCACGCGCCACATCGTTGCCATTTCTGGTTTCAACATCAGCATCATTGCTGGGTTGGTGCTCAACCTGGCTTCACGGCGTTTTACGGCGCGCAAAGCGATATGGATCGCTGCCGTCAGCGTGATGGGTTACACCGTCTTGGTCGGTGCCCAGGCCTCCGTGGTGCGCGCCGCCATCATGGCGCTGGTGGTGCTCGGTTCCCAACTTGCCGGCCGTGATCAGCACAGTTTGAACACGTTGGCCTTCACTGCGGCCCTGATGGCGCTGGTCAATCCTCTCGTGCTTTGGGATGTAGGGTTTCAGCTTTCCTTCACCGCCACGCTTGGCCTCCTGGTGTTGGCTGAGCCGCTGCAGCAATGGGCGGCTACTCGCCTCGAAGGGCGGCTTTCGGCCGCGTGGGCACAGCGCCTCAAAGGGCCGCTCACCGAGTATGTCTTGCTCACGCTGGCCGCGCAGATCTTTACCCTGCCGTTACTGCTCTACCATTTTGGGCGTCTTTCGCTGGTAGCCCTGCCTGCCAACGTATTGATCCTGCCCTTGCAGCCCGCAATTCTTATCTTTGGCGGCTTATCTCTGTTGCTTGGCGCGCTGCTGCCTGTACTGGGCCAGTTGTTTGCACTTTTGGCCGGGCCATTGGCAGTGCTCACGATCAAGATCGTGGAGCTATTTGCCAGCCCCAGCTGGGCAGCCTACAACACAGGTCCGTTCAACCTTTACCTGGTATTCGCTTACTACCTTGTGCTGGCAGTGCTCCTCGTCGCCCCTGTGCGCTCCGCAGTTGGCGCAATTCATGTGCGCCCGGCGGTCCACGCGCTTGTTTTGGCTGCCGCCGCTTTTGGCGTTTGGGGGCTGGCTGCCTCGGCCGCCCCAGGCCGCTTGCAGCTTACCTTGCTCAATGTTGAAGGTGAAGCCTTACTGCTGCGTACGCCCACTGGGCGCAATGTGCTTATCAACGGCGGCCCCAGCGCCGTAGAACTCTCTACCCAGCTCGGGCAGCATTTGCCGCTCTTTGCGCGCGAGATCGATTGGCTGCTTGTCCTGGGGCAACGCCCAGAGCAGATCAATGGCTTGTTTTCCGGTTTGGATCGGCTCAACGTATCTGGCGTTGCCTGGGCAAATGATTGGCCATCCGCAGACTTTGAGAGCTTGCTGGCTTCGTTCCATGAATTAGGCTATGAGCCCGTTTCCCTGACCCTGGGCCAGGAGCTCGACCTGGGAGACGGCGCAACCCTGCAAGTGCTCGGCGTCAGCTCGCGCGGCGCCAGCCTTCTGTTGAGCTGGCACAATTTTCAAGCCCTGCTTCCCTTGGGCGTGGATACCAGCCAGATCGCCTGGCTGCAGGAGCATCCCATCCCTGACCTGGAGTTGCTATTGTTGGCGGATGCTGGCTATCGCCCGCTCAATCCTCCTGCCTGGCTGGAAGCGATGGATGCTGATCTCTATTGGCTGAGCGCTGATGGGGAGATTGCCAGTGAGCTGCAGCCTGTATTTGCTGAGCGTGTGCTTCTGCCAGCAAGCACGCTGGGATGGCTTCAGGTCGAGACCGATGGCTACACCATGTGGGTGAGCAGCCAGCACAGCTGGCCTTAGGGTTTGTCAGACCTGGGGCTCTCATACAACCCTAAACCCGCGTCTCTCTTATCGCTTATGCGTTCCGCTATAATCCGCGCTCTATGTTTAAAAAGCCCGAAGTGCGCTTAGCCGTGCTGGGACTTGCCTTGGTTGGCTCTTCTTTGGTGTGGTATCTGATCTCGCCACTGTTCACCAGCCGGGAGGCCTACGCCTTCTTCCCGACCCTGGCGGTCATGGCCAGCCCCACGCCGCGCCCGGCCACCGCCACTCTGCTGCCCAGCGAAACTCCCGTGGCGCAAGAAGAGCCAACTGGGCTGGTAGCCACCGGTGATTTTGTTGCAGTGGCCTACTCAGGCAGCGGCAGTGCAGAAGTCTACGCACTCGATACAGGCGCACGTGTACTCAGCTTTGAAGGGTTCAGTGTAGAGCCCGGCCCGGAGTTGCACGTGCTGCTGAGCACGGCGCAGGCCGCCGACGCGCTTACCGAGCAGGATCTGCGCGACAGTGTGGACCTGGGTCTGCTGTTGGCCACCGAGGGCGAGCAGCACTATGAGCTGCCCGGCGATATTGAGCTAAGCCAGTACAGCCTGATCCTGATCTGGTGCGAACCAGAGCAAACTCTCTACATCGCAGCCTCGCTGCAGCCTGTTACCGAAGCACCATCCCCAGACGCTTAATCTGACCAGGGAGCCACTTTGCGGTCCCAGCGGTGCGCCTTGAGCTGCTCCAGCAGCTCGGCGGGCAGTGCCGCGCCATCGCTCAGCGCGATGTTTTGCTCCACATGCGCCAGCTTGCGCATGCCCGGGATCGCGGTGCTCACCGCCGGGTGGGCCAGCACGAAACGCAGCGCCATCTCCGGCAGTGACATGCCGTCTGGCAGCAGCGCTTTCAGCGCCTCGGCGCGTTCCACCGTGGGCTTGAGGTTCTCCGGCCCAAAGTAATGGGCGCGCCAGTCATCCTCTGGGAATTTTGTATCCAGTGTCAGTTTGCCGCTTAGACCGCCTTCGTCAAGCGGCACGCGGGCCAGCACGCCCACACCCATCTCCTGGCACAGGGGAAACAGCTGGTCTTCTGGAGCCTGGTCAAAGATGTTGTAGATCACCTGCACAGCATCCACGGCCCCGGTGCGGATGGCTTTCAGGCCATTCCAGGGTTCCCAGCGGTTGAGGCTCAACCCAAAGAGCTTGATCAGCCCTTCTTCTTTCAAACGCTGCGCCGCCTCGATCCACTCAGGGTCATCTGCCCAGCTATCGTCCCACACATGCAGTTGCTGCAAATGCAGGCTGTCTGTCCCCAGGTTTTCGAGGCTACGCTTGGTGAGATCGATAATGTGTTGCGCAGGGAAGGCCGCCTGCAGCTTGTCGGCCGGGTCAGCTGGCCACTTCCCATTTTTGGGCGGCACTTTCGTGGCCACGATGATCTCGGCCTGGGGATGATTGCGGATCAGCTGCCCCAGCAGCCGCTCGCTGTGGCCGGAGCCGTAGGCCCAGGCGGTGTCATAAAAATTACAGCCCAGTTCCAGCGAACGCTCCAGCGCTGCCATCGATTGCTTGTCGTCAGCGTCAGACCAGCCGCCCATGCCCCACAGGCCGTGGCCCATCTCGCTTACCTGCAGATCGTGCTTTCCAAATTGTCTATATTGCATGGCGCTTGATCCTTTCCGGCTAAGTATAACGTTGCCTATACACAACAACGCCGGCATACGCCGGCGCTGTTGTGTTGGTTCTGCTTGTTTGCTTCGTCTTTAGCTCTGTACTTCGGTGGTCATCAACTCCTTTCCGGGGCGTAGTTCCAATTCATAGCGCTTGTGGCGGCGCACTACTTGCATGCCCGCCCGCTCATACAGACGCACGGCGCCGGTGAGGCTGCTGGCATCCACGTCCAGCTCGGCGCGCAGCCAGCCACGTTGGTAAAACTCACCAAAGCTGTGCAGCAACAGGGCCAAGCCCAGGCCGTGCTTGCGCCAGGGGCGCCGCACCCCAAGGATGTTGACCCAGCCCAAGTGCCCATCGCCGTGCGGCTTTTTGCGGCCGACGAGGTAACCGGCAACTTCGTCGCCAGCCACCGCAATGAACCACAGGTCTTTGTCGAACTCGGCGCTCTCTACCATCAAGTGGCGGAAGCGCTTGAGCCCGCTCTCGAAATCCTCGTCCACATGGCCGAAGTGGTCCGAGAAGGCTTCATCGTGGGCCTTATATACGGCCGCCAGGTCGCGCTCTACATCAAACGGGCGCAGATGCACGCCTTCAGGCCACGTGGGCGCAGGCGGCGTGCCGTCAAAGTCCACACCCATTTCGAACAGGTGCCGGGTGGCCTTGAACCCGCGTGCCTCCAGCAGCGCATCCTGCCCGGGGATGTCTGCCAGGCCATGCATGCCGATCGCCACGCGCAACTCGCTCGGCACGCGGTCGAGGGCTGCTTTGCAGCGCTCGATCGCCCAGTCCACCAGCATGCCGTGCGGCGGTGTGCCGATCAGCGCGGGCAGCACCCGCTGGAAGATGTACGGGTTTACCGGCACTTCATTCCATGCCAGCGCTTCGGTATGGCCCACGATCTCACCCTCGGGTGAAACCAGCACGCGCGTGTCCTTGGTGAGGTCGATCCCCGGCGTCTGCCAAAATTCAAGCATTTCTTCGGGTGTCTCCTCATCGATCCCCGAAAACTCTTGAGAGACGCTGTTGATCACACGCGTGATCGCAACCGCATCTTCAGTGGTCGCTGGGCGTAATGAAAAACCTTCAAACTCATGTGTAGCCATTTTTTCTCCTGGATAAGATCAAAATAAAAAACCGCAGGGCGGCCTGCGGTCTTAAACAAAAAGGCCGCAGGGCTGTGCGCCGTGCGGCCGTTCACCGAAAAAGAATTCTCTTCTACTGGTTAGGAACAGACGCACTACGCCAAGGCAGATCAAAGCCACCGGCTTTCAATGCCGGGGACTGCTTGGGGTCAATGGGCGTGAAGAGAAACTTCATGTTCGTCCTAACCCGTTGAGTGTACACCAGCTTTGATTTTTGCGTCAAGTGCTTTTTTGCGCTATATAATCCTCACGATGAACAAAGCAGGCACACCCTCGCCATTTGCCTTTTTGCCGATCACGTTGCTGTTGTTGGTTCTGGGCTGGGGTGGGTTGCTGGTGCTCATCAGCTCCACTCAACCTACATTGTTCCCTCGCTGGTGGTTCTTCTTCCTTGTTGTGGTGGCCTTTACCGGGCTGGGGCTGCCAGTGGCTTCGTTTGTGAATTACCGCTTCCCAAGTGACCCGCCGGCTCGAGCTACGGTGATCGTGCGCCAGGGGCTTTGGCTCGGCGTATATGCTTCCAGCCTGGCCTGGCTGCAGTATGGCCAGGTGCTCACCCCGGCGCTGATGTTGGTGCTGGGTGTGGCATTCTTTGCGATCGAATGGTTTCTGCGGCTACGTGAGCGCAGCCGTTGGCAGCATATCTCGGATGAGGATATATAATCTAGCCAGTGACCCAACATAGCGCTTTGCAAGTTTTAGAGCAAACCAGCCGAACTTTTTACCTTCCCATTGTTAGGCTGCCCAATGGCCTGCAGGAAGCGGTAGCCGCTGGTTACCTGTGTATGCGCGCCATTGATGAAATCGAAGATCATCCCACGTTGCCCTCCGAGGTCAAGGCGCGGTTACTGCAGGAGATTTGTCTGATCCTGGACTCGCAGACCTCAGTTGAGCGTTTTGACCACCAGCGCTTTCACTCGCTCTTTGCCCCTCATCAGGACCAACTGCCCGAAGTCACGCTGCGCCTCTCCGAATGGTGCTGCTACGCGCCGGCCTTCATCGCCCCGCGCGTCTGGGAGGCTACCTCGGCCATGGCTGGCCGCATGCGAGACTGGGTGCTGAATGGTTTCACCGTGCGCTCCCAGGCGGATCTGGACCGCTACACCTACAGCGTGGCCGGCGCCGTGGGCCTGCTGTTGTGTGACCTGTGGGCCTGGTTCGAGCACGTACAGATCCACCGCAGCCTGGCGATCCAATTTGGCCGCGCCTTGCAATCAGTCAACATCTTGCGCAACCGCAAAGAAGATCTGCAACGCGGTGTGGATTTTTACCCGCAAGACTGGGGCGATGCAGAGATGCAAAGCTACGCGCGCCGCAACCTGAGCGATTTTGATGCTTACATGCAAGAGCTGGCCGCCAACACCTTCTGCGATTTTGTGAACATTCCACGTGCCCTTGCGCACGCCACGCTGGAAGCCCTGGCCGAGGGCAGAGAGAAACTCTCCCGCGGCGATGTGCTCAAGATCCTGCAGGCGCTCGAAGCACAAAACTCCACAGGCTCAGCTTGAAGCTGAATGCACACAACAGTTTTTGACGTTGCAGTTATTGGCGCGGGGCCGGGTGGCTCCGCGGCTGCGTATTATCTGGCACGCCAGGGCAAAAAGGTTCTCTTGATGGATAAGGCCAGCTTCCCGCGTGACAAGACCTGTGGCGATGGCCTCACTCCGCGCGCGCTGGATGTGCTCGATGATATGGGCATTCTGGCCCAGGCCGAGGCGGCCGGTTACCGGGTCAATGGCCTCTCTGTGTTTGCCAAGCGCGGCGCTGTGTTGCAATCAACGATCCCCAAGCATCCCTCCTTGCATGACTATCTGCTGGTCGTGCCACGCCTCAGGCTCGATGATATTGTTCGCCGCAAGGCGCTGGAACAGGGCGTGACCTTTCAGGGCGATACGCGCGTCACCGGTCTGACCCCACATGCAGATGGCGTCGATATCCATGTGCAGGCCAGCGGGGGCCCCGACACGTACCGCGCGCAGATGGCCGTTGTGGCCGCCGGCGCCAATATGAGCTTCTTGCGCGAGATCGGCATATTGCGGCACACGCCACGTCCCATCGTTGCCGTGCGTGCTTACTACGAAGGCTTGCAAGGGCTGGGCGATCACATCCAGGCACATTTTGAACAGGTGCCCATGCCGGGCTATGGCTGGGTCTTCCCCACCGGGAAAGATTCGGCCAATATTGGGCTGGGCATGTGGCGAGACCAGGCCAGCGCTCCGGAGTCGCTGCGCGCCGCGCTGGCGCATTTCCTCCAGGCGCCGCGTATGCAAGCGCTGCTGCAAAATGCCACGCAGGTGGGCGCGGTCAAGAGCTATCCCCTGCGCATCGATTTCACTACCGCACCCACCTTTGGCGAGCGCGTGCTGCTGGTGGGTGAGAGCGCCGGGCTGGTCAGCCCGCTCACGGGGGAGGGCATCGACTTTGCCCTGGAAACGGGCAAGCTGGCGGCCGAATTCCTGCACGGTGTCTTCGCGCACGGCGACTTCAGCCGCGCTGTCTTGGCTGGCTACGACCGTTTGCTGCGCAGCCACTTCCAGAGCATGTTCACCTTCTTGGGCTATCTGCGCAAGGTGTACGTCAACCCTTTGCTGATGGACCGCATCATCCGCCTGTGTGAGCGCATACCCGATGTGCGCCATTTGTTTGTTAGCATTCTTCTGAGCCAACAGCACCCCGCCGCGTTGCTGCGCCCGGGGATCTTGCGGAAAGTATTGATAGGAGTTTAGGATGAAATCAGATTTACCGGCACTCATGGAAGCCCGCGGCCTGGATGCGCTACTGGTTCTTGGCGATGCGCTCCATAATCCTGCCATGACCTACTTTACCGGGGTAGCCCATGTCACTGATGGCTTGCTGGTGCTCAAACGCGGCGAGGAGCCGATCCTCTTCTATCACAACATGGAGCGCGACGAGGCGGCCTCCACCGGCCTGCAGACTCGCTCCATCACAGATTACAACTATCGTGAGATCTACGAGCAGGAGGGCAAGAATCCGCTGCGCGCCACCGCGCGCCTTTACCAGCGCATGCTGCTGGATATTGGTCTCACCTCCGGCAAAGTGGCCGTCTACGGCCAGCGGGATGCGGGCGAGGCCTTCGGCTTGATCTCGGGCTTGCAGGAGCTGCTGCCCAATATTGAATTCACCGGTGAGTACAAAGATTCCGTGCTGCTGCAGGCGCGTGCCACCAAAGACCCGCAAGAGATCGAGCAAATGCGCACGGTGGCTCAGCAAACGGTAGACGTAGTTGGCCAGGTAGCCGATTTCCTCAGCCGTCAGAAGGGTGTGGACGGTGTGCTGGTGGGCGAAGACGGCCAGCCCGTCACCGTCGCCAAGGTCAAGGCGCTCATCAACCGCCTGCTCGCCGAGCGCGGCCTGGATAACCCGCACGGCACGATCTTTGCGCCCGGCGCCGAGGGCGGCGTGCCCCACAGCCAGGGCAGCCCGGATGCGCCGCTGCGCCTTGGCGAACCCATCGTCTTCGACATCTATCCGGTGCAAGCGGGCGGCGGTTACTTTGCCGATTTCACGCGCACTTGGTGCATCGGCCACGCCAGCCCCGAAGCGCAAGCCCTGTATGATGACGTGCGCTCGGTGTTTGACACCATCATGGGCGAGCTCAAAACTGGTGTGCATGGCACCGTGTATCAGGAGCGCGTCTGCGAGCTGTTTGAAGCCCAGGGGCACCCCACCATCCGCAAAGACCCGCTCACCAAGGTGGGCTATGTGCACTCTTTCGCCCACGGCCTTGGCTTAGATGTTCACGAGCGCCCCTCCACCGGGCGCGACACCACGCCGGAGGATGTGCTCAAGCCCGGCATGGTCATTACCGTGGAGCCTGGCTTGTATTACCCTGAGCGCGGCCTGGGTGTGCGCATTGAGGACGCGGTCTATATGCACCCCGATGGCACTACCGAGATCCTGGCGCCATATCCCTATGACCTGGTCATCCCGCTAAAATCGTAGCGGGAGTGACCATTGACTGAGATCACCCTTGGCCTGATCGCAGATACGCATGTACCAGACCGCAAGCGCGGTCTGGACGCGCGCATCCTGCCCGCCTTCAAGGCGGCAAACGTGGCGGCCATCCTGCACGCGGGCGATATTTCCACCCCTGCCGTGCTGGAGGAACTGGCCCAGGTGGCGCCTGTGCACGCCGTGCGCGGCAACACAGATTGGTTCCGCTCGGCAGAGTTGCCCTACTCCCGCCGCCTGGAGTTTGGCGGTGTGCGCATTGGCCTGGCACACGGCCACCTCAACTGGTCAAGCTACCTGCGAGACAAGCTGGCCTATCTGCTGTATGGCCCGCGCTCGTTTGAATACTTCACGCAGCGCATGCTGGCCTTTTTCCCGGATGTGGATGTAATTGTCTTCGGCCACACGCATGAGCCCATGATCCGAGAATTTGGGGATCAGCTGGTCGTCAATCCCGGTTCCGCCTCCTACGCAGTGATGCCCGGCCGCCATCCCAGTGTTGCCCTATTGCATATCGCCAATGGCAAAGTCCAAGCCGAGCTGCTTTGGCTGCCTCCTGAAAAATGAGTGCTTGCTAAACGACACAGGCGTTTGGGGAGCCAATTGGTGATATATGCCCCTAGTACCTCGTTGTCCACAATGAGACACTGAGTGCAGATAGCACACGTGTTTACTTGTCTAGGAGGTATCAAATGACAACCAAAAGCAAACGCCCCAACGCAATAGTGCAAGCCAAGGCGGATTTGATCGAGAGCCTGAATGAGGACCTGGCTGGCGAATTGGGCGCCATTACGCAGTACATTGTGTATGCCGCCAAAGTGACTGGCCCCTTCCGCCCGCAACTGGTGGAATTCTTCCTGGCCGAGGTGCCAGACGAGCAGCGCCATGCCCAGTTCCTGGCCAACAAGATCGTTGCCCTCGGCGGTGAGCCCACCACCCAGCCGCGCCCGGTAGCGCAGGCGGAGAGCACCCACGAGATGCTCGAAGCGGTGCTGGAGGCTGAGCAGCGCGCCGTGCGCGATTACACCCAGCGCGCCCAGGATGCCGAGGAATACGGCGACAAGGGTCTGGCGGTGGAGCTGGAGAACATCGTCAGCGATGAAACCCGCCACGCCGAGGAAACCGAGCGCATCTTGCGCGATTGGACGCTCTAATCTGCAAAAATGACAAAATACAAGCTAAAAAGCCACCTCAAGGGTGGCTTTTTAGTTTGGGACTATAATTCCGCCATTCCCCTCTTTGGAGACACAATGGCAGCCAAACGTATCAAGCTCATCATCAACCCCAATGCTGATCTGGGCAACGCCTGGCGGCAGGCCACTGACCTGCGCGCCATCGCCGAGCAGCACGGCGGCGCAGATTGGGCTGGCACGGTGTACCCCACGCACGCCACCGAATTGGCCCGCCAGGCCGCCGAAGAGGGCTACGAAATGGTGATCGCCGTAGGCGGCGATGGTACCGCCCACGAGGTGATCAACGGCTTGATGAGCGTACCGGCCAACAAACGCCCCAAGTTCGGCATCGTGCCCCTCGGCTCAGGGAATGACTTCGCCCACAACCTCGGGTTGCCCACCGGCCCGCGCGACGCCCTGCAAAAGGCGCTGGAAGGTAAAACCCGCAAGATTGATCTGGCCATGATCGAAGATGAGAATGGCCGCAAAGAGTACTGGGATAACACCATGAACATCGGGTTTGGCGGCTCGGTCAACATCTATTCGCACAACCTGCCCCTGGTACGCGGTTTCCTCATGTACTTTGCCGCCACACTGCTCACCATCATCCGCCGCTACGATGTGATGAACATGAAGATCACCACGGATCAGGAAAGCTGGGAGCAAGATGTGCTCATGCTGGGGATCTGTAACGGCAAGCGTGAGGGTGGTGGCTTTATCACCGCCCCGGATGCCGAATTTGATGACGGCTGGCTCAACTACACCCAGGTGAACAAGATCTCCCGCGTTGCCATGTTCCGCTTGATCCCCGAGTTCCTCAAAGGCACTCAGGGCAAGTCCAAGCATGTGAAGATGGGTGCGGCCAAGACGATTGAGATCCAATCCAAGCAGTCACTCACCATTCATATTGACGGTGAGACCTTCTCTGGCTTCAATAGCAACGTACACCAGCTTAAAATCACTGTCCTGCCCCTGGCCCTGGAAGTGCTGGCGCCGCCCACCAGCTAATGGGCCGCCGGCGAGGAGCCGCCCATGCCAGGCCTTGAGCACAGCCTTGAAGGCCACGACTTAGCCTACTTACGCAGCGTTGCCGATATCTGGCGCGTCGAGCTTGACGCGCCGGACGCGCGCACTACGGCGCGCCAGCTGGCTGCCCACCTGGCCCAATTGGCAACCGAGCTCGATGTGCTGCCCGCAGCCTGTGCGCAGGCGCTGGCTGCCTTGGCCGCCAGCGGGGGCCGCCTGCCGTGGCTACAGTTCATCCGCGCCTATGGTGAAGTACGTGAGATGGGCCCAGCCCGCATGGAGAAGGAGCGGCCCCAGCGCAGCCCGGTATCGATCTCAGAGCAGCTCTGGTACCGCGGCTTGGTGGGGCGCGCCTTCTTCGATTCACCGGAAGGCCCAGTGGAATTCGCCTACGTTCCGGACGAGATCCTGGCCGTGCTGCCCAAGACGGCAGTCGCTCCGGCCCACCTTGGCCGCCCGGCGCGGCCGGAGGAGCGCGCCGACCTGCGCCCAGTATCGGATGCCATCCTAGATGATGCCTGCAGCCTGTTGGCCACGCTGCGCCTCGGCAAACCGGTCGACTGGGCAGCTGATCTGGAAGGCTGGCACACTGACCCCAATTTTCTGCAAGCTTTGCTGCGCGCCGCGGGCTTGATCGACCCGGCTGGCAAGGTCAACGCCAGCGCCGCCCGCAATTGGCTGGAGATGGAACGCGGGCCTGCCTTGCTGGCGCTGGTCACCGCCTGGCTGGAGAGCGAGGAGCTCAACGAATTGCGCTTGTTACCCGGGCTGGCTGCCGAGGGCGGCTGGCAAAACGAGCCCAGGGCTACCCGAAGCAAAGTGCTTTCCTGGTTGCAGGCGACCCCGGCCAACCAGTGGTGGAGCCTGCCCTCTTTTGTGGCAGATGTGAAGCAGCAGCAACCTGCCTTCCAGCGCCCTGGCGGTGATTTTGATGCCTGGTATTTGCGTGATGCGCAGGGCAATTACCTGCGCGGCTTTGAACATTGGGACTCTGTAGAGGGTGCCCTACTGCGTTACCTGGTCAGTGGCCCGCTGCACTGGCTGGGTTTGCTGGAGCTGGCCTCCAGCCGTGCCGAGGCACAACCACTGGCCCTGCGCTGGAGCGCGTGGTCGCAGGCTTTGCTCAATCAGCACGCGCCGGCGCTGCCCAAAGAGCAAACGAAGCTCAAAGTAGACTCCCAGGGGCAGATCACCGCCGCCCGGCTCACGCCGCGGGCGGTGCGCTACCAGGTGGCACGCTTCTGCAGCTGGATGCCGCCGCGCAAGGGGAACTACCAGTACCAGCTCTCAGCAGCCGCTCTGCTGGCCGCCCGTCAGCAAGGGTTGCAGGCCACCCATTTGCAGACTTTGCTGCAGGCGCAGGCTGGCAGTGCGTTGCCGCCCAACCTGGTGCAAGCCCTGCGCCGCTGGCAGCAGCACGGCCCGCAGGCGCAGCTTGCGCCACGCCTCGTGCTGCGTGTGCAATCCGCCGCGGCGCTCAAGGCGCTACGCGCCTCGCGCGCCGCGCGCTGGCTGGGCGAGCTGCTCGGCCCGCTGGCCATCACCGTCAAGCCCGGCGCCGGGCAGCAGGTGTTGCAGGCGCTGATCGAGTTAGGCTATCTGGGTGAAATTGAGGAGAGTGAATGACCGCTATCCACTGGCAGCAAGCCAAAGACAAGCTCCAGCAGCTGGCCACACAGCCACACTTTGGCCTATTCAGTGACCTGGACGGCACGCTGGCTCCCATCGCCCCCACGCCGGAAGAAGCTGCCATCACGCCGGGCAACCGCCAGCGCTTGGCGGATCTGGCTGAACTTTTGCCTGTAGTGGGGTTGATCTCTGGCCGCCGTGCCGCCAGCTTGCAAGCAAAGGTAGACCTGCCCGGCCTGGTCTATATTGGCAACCATGGCTTGGAGCAATGGCTGGGTGGGCAGGTGGTCGGCCTGCCGCAGGCGGCCGCCTACCGAGCCGCGCTCCAGCAAGCCCACGCCGAGATCGAAGCCATCTTGCCCCCCGGCGCCATTGCCGAAGACAAGGGCCTCACCCTCAGCATCCATTACCGCCATGTGCAAGACCCGCGTGAATTTGTGCTGACCCGTGGCGTACACATCCAGAACATTGCCCAGCAGCACGGCCTAACCCTGTTCACCGGCAAGATGGTGCTTGAAGTGCGTCCGCCGGTGCAGGTGGATAAAGGCACTGCCTTTTACGAGCTGGTGCGCGAGCACAAATTGAGTGCGGCGTTATTTCTTGGGGACGATATTAGTGACTTGAGCGCGCTGGAGACAGCTCGCACGCTGCGCGCTGAGGGAGTAGAAGCCTACGGCGTGGGTGTGCGATCCGAGGACGCGCCTGCCGAGATCACCGAGCAGGCGGACTATTGGGCTGCCGATGTGGCAGATGTAGAAGAATTGCTGGCCTTTGTGCTCATGGCGCGCAGGGCATCCTCCACCTGAGCCGCAAACCACTCGCGCACATCATTCTTGACCACAACTTCGCGCAGGGCGTTGGCGCGGCGTGTGCGCTCTTCCATCGGCATGGTTAGTGCCTGGTGCATCGCCTCGGCGGTACCGTACACATCGAAGGGCGATACCGTCAGTGCGTCTTCGCCCAGCTCGTAGAAGGCGCCCGCAAACTCAGACAGCAGCAAAACGCCGTTCTTGCGGTTGACCAGTACGCCTTCTTTCGCCACCAGGTTCATGCCATCCGCGATCGGGTTCACCAGTAGCAGATCGTATAGCTGCATGGCGGCGATGGCGCGGTGGTAGTTGTCGCCCACCACGATGCGCACGGGCTCCCAGATGCTGTCGCTGTAGCGCGCGTTGATCATGCCGGCCTCGGCCATGATCTCGCTCATATAGTTCTGGTATTGGTCTACTTCCATGCGAGATGGCACCAGCAGCGCCAGCAGCTGCACCTTGCCGCGGTGTTGCGGGTACTTGTTCAGCAGGGTGCGGTAGGCTTGTAAGCCGCGCAAGTTGTTCTTGCTGGGCTCGATGCGGTCTACGCGCAGGATCACGGCCCGGTCACCCACGGTGTGCAACAACTGCGAGCGTTCTAGGCGGGTCACCTGCTCTTCCGCCAGTTGGCGCAGCTTTTCCACATCGATTGAAATGGGGTAGGTCACGGCGCCTACATCGCGGCCCTTGTATTCCACGGCATCACGGCGGCCGTGGGCATGTGCGCCCAGGTAGAAGCGGCAGCATTGCACAAAGTTGAAGGCATCCTTCTCGGTTTGGAAGCCGACCCGGTCTGATTCCAGCAGGCTGCTCAGTATCGAGTCGCGCATGGGTTGCGGCAGAATACGCCAGGCATCCGGCCCCGGCCAGGGGATATGTACAAACGGTTGGATCTGCACGCGCTCGCCCACCAGCTCGCGCAGGTAATGCGGCGTCATGTACAGGTGATAGTCCTGCGGCAGCACGATGACCGGCCGGTCCGTATCTCCGATGGCTTCAGCGATCGCCTCCGCGAAGAGTTTATTGACGGGCTTGTAGCCCTGCTCCCACGCATTCCAGGTGTCTTCGGTGATGCTCGGTTCACGCGGAATATCCCACAACTGGTGCTGAATGAACCACAGCATCGGGTTGGCGATCTCGTTGTAATAACCCTCGTAATCTTCCAGCCTGGGCTCTACCAACTTGAGGTGAATACCCTCCACCAGTTGCACCTTACCCTCGTGCTGCTGGGACCACAAACGATCATCCTCGCTCATCGCCGAGGCGACCCATAGCACTTCGTGACGCTCGGCGAGTGCCCCCAGGGCCGTCACCAGCCCGCCAGCGCCGCGCTCGACAGTGAAATTTTTACCTTGCTTGTGGAATGAGAACGGCCCGCGGTTGGAAACAATAATGATCAGGGCCTTCTTATCGCTGTCCATTTTACAGAGCCCACCCAGGCTCAATGTCCATTTCGAGGCCGCTGAACGGCGTGCGCTTGAGCGAATGGCGAAAGTAGCCTGCCGCGGCGATCATGGCGGCATTGTCGGTGCACAGCGCCATGGGCGGCAGATGCACGGGCACCTCAAGCTCGGCTTGCAGGCGGGCGCGCAGCACCTGGTTGGCGGATACGCCGCCCGCTACCAGCACTTCCTTAGCGCCAAACTCCTCCAGTGCCATGCGGGTTTTGCCTACCAGTACATCCACAACGGCTTCCTGGAAACTGGCCGCCAGGTCAGCGGTGGGTAGCTTGGCCGGATCTTCGTCTGGCGCCAGGGCGCGGACTTGGTGCAGCACGGCGGTCTTCAGGCCGCTGAATGAAAAATCCCAGGTGCCTGGCAGCCAGGCGCGCGGCAAGCTGAAGGCGGCTGGGTTGCCGCCCTCGGCGGCTTTTTGGATGCTGGGGCCGCCGGGGTAGGCCAGGCCCAGCAGGCGTGCCACCTTGTCGAAGGCTTCACCGGCGGCATCGTCCAGCGTGCCGCCCAGGCGCTCATAGCGCAGATGATCGTTCATCAGCACCAACTCGGTGTGCCCGCCGGAGACGATCAGCGCCAGCAGTGGAAACTGCGGCGCCTCACCAACCACTTCGCCCAACCCCACCCAGGCCGAGTAGAGATGGCCCTCCAAGTGGTTGATGCCATACAGCGGCTTGTTGCTGCCCAGGGCCAGGCCCTTGGCCATGTTGAGCCCCACCACCAGCGAGCCGGGCAACCCCGGCCCGCGCGTAACCGCGATGACGTCAATATCGCTCAACTCAAGGTGTGCCTGGCTGAGCGCTTCACGCACTACGCTGTCAATAACTTTGATGTGCTGGCGGGAGGCAATCTCCGGGAACACGCCGCCGTACTTGGCGTGCATCTCGGCCTGAGAGGCCACCACGTTGGACAGCGCCAAGCGGCCGTCTTCCACGACGGCCGCAGCGGTCTCATCGCACGAGGTTTCGATGCCCAGAATGCGGGCGGGGCCAAGCTTTTTGCGGGGCGGCATCTTAACTATTGTATGCCATGTGCGCTGCTGATGCAGCGCGGGAGTTTGCGAAGCAAACTCCAATTGACCTAGAGACTACTACCGATCTCGCTACTTTTTCCCCAAATGCGGCTTCAAAAACTTGCCGGTGTAACTGCCTTTAACCTTAGCCACCTGCTCCGGCGTGCCCTGCGCCAGCAGCTCGCCGCCGCGCAGACCGCCCTCCGGCCCCAGGTCAATAATGTGATCGGCCACCTTGATGATGTCCATGTTGTGCTCAATGATCAGCACGGTGTTGCCGGTGTCCACCAAACGCTGCAGCACTTCAATGAGCTTGTGCACATCGGCGGTGTGCAGACCCACCGAGGGTTCGTCCAGTACATAGATGGTCTGCCCGGTGGGGCGCTTGGAAAGTTCCTTGGACAGCTTGACGCGTTGCGCCTCGCCGCCGGAAAGGGTCGGCGCCGATTGGCCCACACGGATGTATCCCAGCCCCACATCCTTCAGGGTCTGTAGCTTGCTGGCCATGCCGGGGAAGGCGCTGAATTCTTCCAAGGCGCGGTCGATCGAGAGCCCCAGCACATCCGCGATGCTCATGTCCTTGAACTTGACCTGCAGCGTCTCCGAGTTAAAGCGCGCCCCATGGCACACCTCACAGGGTACGTAAATATCCGGCAGGAACTGCATCTCAATACGCACTTCACCCTGGCCCTCGCAGGCTTCGCAGCGGCCGCCGCGTACGTTGAACGAGAAGCGCCCGGGCTTGTAGCCGCGCGCCTTGCTCTCAGGCAGCTCAGCGAATAGGTCGCGGATCAAATTAAACAGGCCGGTGTACGTGCCGGGGTTGGAGCGCGGCGTACGCCCGATGGGCGACTGGTCAATATTGATGATCTTGTCCAGGTGCTCCATGCCCTCAATGGACTTGTGTGCGCCGGGGATCAGGTGCGCCCCGTTGAGCTCACGCGCCAGCGCCTTGTACATGATCTCGTTCATCAGGCTGCTCTTGCCCGAGCCGGAGACGCCCGTGATGCAGATCAGCTTGCCCAGCGGAAACTCGACATCCAGGTTCTTGAGGTTGTTCTCGCTGGCGCCGCGCACGATGAGCGACTTGCCATTGCCCTCCCGGCGCGCCTTTGGCACTTCGATGTGCTTGCGGCCAGAGAGGTAGGCGCCGGTGAGCGATTTTTTGCTGGCCAGGATGTCTTCCACCGGCCCTTCGGCCACTACCCGGCCGCCGTTCTCGCCCGCGCCCGGCCCCATGTCAATGATCCAGTCAGCGCGGCGGATGGTTTCTTCGTCATGCTCTACGACGAGCACAGTGTTGCCAATATCGCGCATGTTGGTGAGCGTGTGCAGCAGACGCTCATTGTCACGCGCGTGCAGACCGATGGAGGGCTCATCCAGCACGTATAGCACGCCCATCAGGCGCGAGCCGATCTGCGTCGCCAGGCGGATGCGCTGCGCTTCGCCGCCAGACAGCGAGCCTGCCGAGCGATCGAGCGTTAGATAATCCAGCCCCACATCCACCATGAAGCCCAGGCGCTCGTTGATTTCCTTCAGGATGGGCTTGGCGATCAGTCCCTGGCGCTGGTTCATCTTGCCATCGGTCAGCGTGCGTGCCCATTGCAGCGTTTCCAGCACGGGGCGCTGGGTCACCTGCAGAATGTTGTCGCCCAGCACGGTCACCCCCAGCGCTTCGGGGCGCAGGCGCGCGCCTTTGCATGAGGCGCACGGGCGGTCACTCATGAACTCCATGATGCGCTGGCGCGAATATTCGGAGTTGGTCTCGCGGAAGCGGCGCTCCAGGTTGGGGATCACGCCTTCAAACTTGGTGCTGAAGTTGTAATCGCGCCCACTGCCGCGTTGTTTGTATTTCACCTTGACCTCACGGCCCTGGCTGCCGTAGAGGATCAGATCAATATCTTTCTGCGTGAGCTTCTGCACCGGGGTATCCAGATTGATCTTGAAAGCGCGTGCGGCTCCCTCCAGCGTGGACCAGTAGTAGCCGCCTTCATCACGCGGCCCGCCCCATTCCAGTGCGGTGATGGCGCCATCGTTGAAAGACAACTTTTTGTCAGGGATCAGCAGGTTGGGGTCGATCTCCAGCTTGGTACCGAGGCCCTGGCACTCCGGGCACGCGCCGTGTGGTGTATTGAACGAGAACGTGCGCGGTTCGATCTCTGGCAGCACGCTGCCGTGCTCTGGGCAGGTCAGGCTCTCGGAGAACATCAGGTCATCGCCAGCATCCTCGGCCAGGTTCTGCACGATCACAGTGCCTTGGCCGAAGCGCAGAGCGGTTTCCACGGAATCGGTCATGCGCGTGCGCGCCGCTGCCGCGTCTTCTTTGTTCTCCTCATTGCGGATCACCAGGCGGTCCACGACGGCCTCAATGTTGTGCATCTTGTAGCGGTCCAGCTTCACCTTGTCGGTATCCAGCTGGTACACCTCACCGTTGATGCGGGCGCGTACAAAGCCCGCCTTGGCGATCTCTTCCAGCACGTTTTCATGCGTGCCCTTGCGGCCGCGGATCACCGGCGCCAGCACCAGCAGGCGGCTGCCATCCGGCAGCTTCTCAATGGCTTCCACGATCTCTTGCGCCGATTGGCGCGTGACCTCACGGCCGCAGATGGGGCAGTGGGGCACGCCGATGCGCGCAAACAGGAGGCGCAGATAGTCATAAATTTCGGTGACGGTGCCTACTGTGGAGCGCGGGTTGTGCGAACTGCCCTTTTGGTCAATGGAGACGGCCGGGGAGAGCCCCTCGATGTATTCAACATCCGGCTTGTCCATCTGGCCCAGGAACTGGCGTGCATACGCCGAGAGCGACTCGACATAGCGGCGCTGCCCCTCGGCAAAGATGGTGTCAAAAGCCAGTGAGGATTTGCCCGAGCCGGAAAGGCCGGTGATGACGACAAATTTGTCACGCGGAATATCTACGCTGACGTTTTTGAGATTGTGTTCTTTGGCCCCCACCACGCGGATTACGTTTTCAGCCATTTAATGTCCTTGCCAGTGCCCAAACGGTGCAAGCACGGATTGTAGCACACATGTTTTAGTATCCAATTTAGATACAGCTTAAATCCAAACCGCACCCTTACGCAGGGTGCGGTTTGGAAAAAAGAGGAGAGGAGATCTCGCTATGGACAAAGTATGCCCATATCGCCTAAGTAATAGATGAATTGCGTATGAGGCACAGGTGAGAAGAGAGCAGGCTAGCGTTATTGACCATCAGCAGGAATGGACAGGATCTCGCTCTCGCTGATCGGGCCAGTGCGCAGAATACGCGGCGGGGAAACGGTGGTATCCACTACGGTGGAGGGTACCGCACCCGGTGTGTGGCCCCCATTCAGGATCGCATCAATGCGCCCGCCCAGCTGGGCGAACACCTCTTGGGCGCTGAGCGCATCCGGCTGCCCGCTGAGGTTGGCGGAGGTCACCGCCAGCGGGCCGCAGGTGAGCAGCAGCTGCTGGGCCAGCACGTGGTCAGGCACGCGCACGCCCACTGTTCCCGTTTGCGACAGGTTGGCGGGCAGGCTCAGGTGGCGCGGGACCACCAGCGTGAGCGCGCCGGGCCAAAAGCGCTCGGCCAGCCGCAGGGCGGCTGGGCTGGGGTCTCGTGCCACCTGGCCGAGCTGCTGCGCGCTGCCGATCAGCACGGCGATGGCCTTGGTGTGCTCGCGGCCTTTCACTTCATACAGACGCTCGATGGCGTCTGGGTTGGTGAGCTGGGCGGCGATGCCGTACACCGTGTCGGTAGGCAGGGCTACGATGCCGCCCTGTTGCAACACATGCACAGCCTGCTGCAGGGCTTCGGGAGCATTGCCGGGCAGTGTTTGCGTGTTCATTTCGCCGCCTCCAGCTGTACGCGTAGCAGGCGCGGCCGCCCGGTGAGGTCAGCCAATACCTCTACTTGCGCGGTGGGCCATTGCTGGCGCGCTAAGGCCTCGACGCTGTCTTCCAACTCCGGGTCGATCTCTTCGAGGAACAGGCCGCCCGGCTTCAGCAGGCGGCCGGCTTGCTGGATCAAGACGCGGATGAGCTCAAGGCCATCCGCGCCGCCATCCAGCGCCAGTAAGGGTTCCCACTTGGCTACCGTGAGCGTTGGCACGCGTGCGCTGGGGATGTACGGCAGGTTGGCGGTGATCAGGTCCAGCGGTGCATCAAAGCCGGCCAGCAGGTCACCTTGGCTCACGTGCACACGCTCCGCCAGACCGTGCTGGCTGACGTTGGTCTGTGCAATGGCGAGGGCGTCTGGCGAAATATCGATGGCGTGGAAGGTGACATCCGGCTCATTGGCGGCAATGGCCACCGGGATGGCGGCGGAGCCGGTACCCACATCGGCCGCGGCGCGGCCTGGCGTACGCAACCTGTGCGTACGCAACCAAGCAAGCGCTTCGTCTACGAGCAGCTCGGTTTCGGGCCGCGGAATGAGTACCGATGGACTCACCTGAAACATAAGCCCATAAAATTCCCAGTGGCCCAAGAGGTAGGGCAGCGGCTCGCCGCCGGTGAGGCGTTGCAGGCCGCTTTGCCAGTCAGCCAGGTGTTGCTCGCTGAGTTCCTGCTCGCCGTGAGCCAGCAGCCAGGGCCGCTCAACGCCCAGCACATACGCCAGCCAGACCTCAGAGTCCAGCCGCGCCGTTTCGCTGACCGGCGCCAGGGCGACGGTGGATTCTTGCAGAGCTTGCGAAATGGTCTTGCTATCTGTAAACATAAAAACGACTGCAGATAAACGCGGATGGACACAGATAAAGGGTTTATCCGCGTTTATCTATGTTCATCCGCGGTGATCACCCCATGCCCGCTGCGGTCAGGCGGTCAGCTTCGTCCTGTGTGGCCAGTTCGTCAAACAGCTCATCCAGGTCGCCATCCATCAGGGCGGGCAGGTTGTGCGAGGTGAAGCCGACGCGGTGGTCGCTGACGCGTGACTGGGGATAGTTGTAGGTGCGGATTTTCTCGGAGCGCTCGCCGGTGCCTACCTGCGAGCGGCGGGTGGCCTCTTGCTCGGCACGGCGCTTTTCTTCTTCGCGCTCATACAGGCGGGCGCGCAAGATGGCCATGGCGCGCAGGCGGTTCTGTAACTGCGAGCGCTCGTCTTGGCATTGCACTACGATACCGCTGGGCAGATGGGTGATGCGCACCGCCGTGGAGTTCTTCTGTACGTTCTGGCCGCCAGCGCCCTGAGAGCGGTACACGTCCATCTTGATGTCGCTCTCAGGGATCTTGATCTCAACTTCGTCCACTTCAGCCAGCACGGCCACTGTGGCGGTGCTGGTATGAATGCGGCCTTGCGCCTCGGTGGCGGGCACGCGCTGTACGCGGTGCACGCCCGATTCGTGTTTCAGGCGCGAGAAGGCGCCTTTGCCCTTGAGCAGGAAGGTGACTTCTTTATAACCACCTACACCGGTGTGGCTGGTGCTGAGCAGCTCTTGCTTCCAATTGTGGCGCTCCGCAAAGCGGGTGTACATGCGGTACAGGTCAGCGGCAAATATGCCGGCTTCATCGCCGCCCGCGCCGGCACGGATCTCGACGATGACGTTGCGCTTGTCGCGCGGGTCGGTGGGCAGCAGCAGGCTCTTGAGCTCATGCTCCAGCTTGGGCACCTCAGCCTCCAGCTCGCTGAGCTCCAGCTCGGCCAACTCGGCCAGTTCGGCGTCTTTGCCGTAGGCCATCTCTTTGGCATCCGCCTGGCGCTGCAGGGCGGAGCGATAGGCATTGGCCTTATCGATGATGGGCTGTAGGTCAGAGCGCTCCTTGGAGAGTTCAGCCACGCGTTGGTAGTTGCTGGCGTCTTCGGTCAGCTCTTTTTCAATTTCCTGATAGCGGGCTTCAATACCCACAATTTTGTCCAACATACGTCTAAGTTACCTCACAAGCGAGACAGTATACCCGTTCGTCTTTGCGAGCCAGCCGTAGGCTGGCGAAGCAATCCCCAAGCTGAATTGCTAATTATTTTGGGGATTGCTTCGTCTGCACTGCTACGCAGTGCATTCCTCGCAATGACGGCACTCTAAATAATCCTCACCTGAGACCCGCGCGGCCCCTTCTCGACCTCGATACGCGAGGGGAAGGCGTCTTTGAGCGATTCGACATGGGTGATAACGAGGATCTTGGCAAAGTCTTCTTTGACGAGGTTGATGACCTCGACCAGGCGCTGGCGGCCGCCTTCGTCCTGGCTGGCAAAGCCTTCATCGATGACGAGGGTCTGCAGGCGGGCGCCGGCGCGCTGGGCCAGCACTTCGGAGAGGGCCAGGCGGATGGCGAAGTTGATGCGGAAAGCCTCGCCGCCGGAGAACATTTCGTAATCGCGCATGCCCACACTGTCGCGGATCTGGATCTCCAGCGTCTCGCGCAGGTCCTCACGGCGGCGGTCTTTGTAGGCCTGCTGGGTGATGAAGGAGATGCTCATCTCGCCATTACTGAGGCGTTCGAGGATCTCGTTGGCCTTGCCCTCGATCTGCGGCAAAGCCTGCTCGATGAGCATGGCGGGTACGCCGTCTTTGCCGAAGGCGCGTTCCAGCGTTTCAAACTGGCTGGCTTGCTGGGCCAGTGTCTCGCGTTCGTCTTCCAATTCCTGGCGGCGTTGGCGCAGCGTGTCGAGCACGGCGACGCGCTGCTGGGCCTGGCCGAGCTCCATGCGCATGCGGTTCTCCTGCTCTTGCAGGGCCAGCATCTCGCGCTCGGCGGCTTGCAGGTCCGGTAGACCCTGGCGGGCGGCATCCACCGCGGCCTGGGCGCTGGCGGTGGTTTCCTGCTGGCGCGCCACCTCTTGCTCCTGGTCGGCGATCTGCGTGCCCAGCTCACCGATCTCGCGTTCCACTGGCATGGTGGCGCCGCGGGCCGCCTCCAGCGTGCGCAGCTCGGCTTCGGCGCTGCGCGCCTCGCGCTCGGCGGCGCGCACACGGTCGTGCTCGCCAGCATCGTAGCCGGTGGCTTTGAGCTCGGCGTCAATGGCGGCCAGTTGAGCACGCGCTTCGGGCGCAAAGCTGTCTTCATTCAGCAGGCGTTCCAGCTCCTGCAGACGGGCGGCGCCTTTGGAGTCCCATTGGGCTTCGAGTTTGTTCAGCTCTTCCAGCGTGAGTTGGGCCTGGTCTGCCTGGCGGGTCTTCTCGCGCACTTCCTGATCTGCGGCGCGGGCGTCTTCCAGCTTGGTCTGCTTGTCCGTAATGCGGGCGGCTTGGGCCTCAGACTGCTTTTTGTTGTTGCGCCATTGATCGCCCAGCTTCTTGCCCTCAGCCTGCATGGATTCGATGGCGCGGGCGCGGTGCTCAGGGGTGAGCTCTTGACCGCAGGTGGGGCAAGAGCTGCCCGTGGCGGTTTTGATCTTTTCCAACCGCTCTACCAAATCATCCATTTGGGTGCGCAGCAGGTTGTTTTCGGATGCAGCTTTGGTGTGTGCAGCCAGCTCTGTTTTAAGTTCCTTCTCAAGCTCGGGCAGCTTATCGATCTTGATGTGCAGCGTTTTGATTTGTGCGCTCAGCGTCTTGAGTTGCTTCTCCTGCTCGGCGCGCTGCGATTGGGCGCTGTGCACGCGGGTTTGCTCGGCTTGCAGGGCGCGCAGCTCGGTCTGCAGGCTGGCGCGCTCGCTCTCGATGGCGGTGAGCGGCGCGGCGCGCTGCTTCTCCTGCGTGTTGAAACGGATGGCGATCTCATCCCACCTGCGCAGCTCCACGCGCAGACTTTCGAGCGTAGCGAAGGCGGCTTCGATCTCCTTGGCGCGCGCGATCAGCGCCTGGTTCTGGGCGTGCTCACTGCTGCGCTGCTCAAAGCGCTGGCGCAGGGTGGCCAGCTGGGTCTCGGCGCGCTGCAGGCTGGTGTGCTGGCTTTGGGCGGCCTTGTTGAGCGTATCCACGTTGGCCGCCAGGATGCGCATTTGTTGCACGGTGTTCTCTTGTGCGCCGCGCTTCTGCGCCATTTCTTCCAAGCCTGTCTGCAGGCTGCTGAGCTGCTCTTTGCGTTGCTGCTCTTCGCCCAGTTCGTTGGCCACCTCTTGCAGGCGGCCTTGCAACTCGGCGACTTGCGCCTCAATACGCTTGCGGCGTTCGCCTGCTCCCTGGCGGTACTCCTCCCAGACTTCTAGCCCTAGAATATTGCCGAGGATCTTCTTGCGCTCGGTGGAGTTTTGCTGTGTGAACTCATCGGCCTTATCCTGGAGAAAGAACGAGGCATTCACGAAAGTTTTGTAGTCCAGCCGCAAGGTTTCACGGATGCGCTTGTCGGTCTCGCGCGTGCTGCGCTCGGTGAGTGGCTTCCACTGGCCGTCACTGTTGCGGATCTGGAATTCAAGTTGGGTAGCCTTGTCACGCGGCAGCAGGCGCTGGATGCGGTACACGTTGCCCTCGTACTCAAAGGTCAGGGCGACTTCGGCGGCTTGCACATCGGGGTGAAGGTTGATCAGCGCTTCACCGCGGTTGCGCGCCTCGCCGAACAGGGCATAGGTGAGCCCGTCCAGCAAGCTGGACTTGCCCGCCCCGTTGGCGCCGGAGATGGCCGCCACGCTGAAGCGCGTAAAGTCGATCTCCACCGGGTCTCGGTAGGATAGAAAGCCAGACAGTTTGAGCTTGATGGGAATCATGCGCGTGCCGATTCTAACTGCTATCGCTTAAACTATAATCATCTCGTCTGTGTTTTAGACAAAATCGCTTTGGAGGCGCCAGCATGCAAGTTGCATTGGATTGGAAAAAAGGGTTGAACTTTCGTGGCAAAGGGTTGAGCAGCAACTTCTCGGTGGATGTGGATGCCGACTCGGCCGTGGGGGGCACGGAAGAAGGCCTGCGCCCAATGGAACTGGTGGCTTTGGGGCTTGGTGGCTGTACCGGGATGGATGTGATCTCGATCCTGCAGAAGAAGCGCCAGGATGTCACCGCCTTCCAGGTGAAGGTGACCACGGAGGCGGCCAAAGAGCACCCCAAAGTGTGGACGCACGTGCTGATCGAGTATCTGATCACCGGCAATGATGTGGACGCCGCCGCGGTGGAGCGCGCCATCCAGCTCTCGACGGATAAATACTGCCCGGCTCAGAATATGCTGAAGATGGCGGTGCTGGTGGAGACGGACTACGAGATCATTCCGGTTTGATGTGTTGTGCCGCAAAAATGCGGCGCGTTGAGTTTGTGCAGCAAACTCAGACTTGTAGGTAGGCTATCGGGGTTTCAAGCTATAGCCGGGTAGATTGCTTCGTCCGTTTCCAGCGCTGGCGCGCTGGAATACTCCTCGCAATGACAAGAAAGTTCGGCGGAGGATAGCTTCTACACAGCGTTGCGGCGCGTTGAGTTTGCTGCGCAAACTCAACGCTGGTAAGTAGGCTATGACCTTACATATGATTGTCATTGCGAGGCGCCGCGTAGCGGCAATCTGGGCTACAAGCCACAGCCGGGTAGATTGCTTCGTCCGCGCTGCTTACGCAACGCTGTCCTCGCAATGACAGGCGAGATGGACAAAAAACTGATTTCCGAATTGCTTTTGACTAGCAGACTAACAAAATTGCTTTTGACTAACAGACCAACAGACCAACAGACCAACAAACTAATCTCCTGATTCTTCACTAGGCACGACAACCGGTGTGGGAAAGGCTACCACCGGGGCGCGCGAGATGATGCTGCTGGCTGCGTCTGAGCAGGTACAGGCGCGCACCACGTGGCCAAGACGGGTGAGCGTGCCGCTGTAGGCGGCGTTGCCCTCGCTTGGGACCCAACCTTCCATCACAAAGGGCAGCGTGCCGGCGGCCTCGATCCATTCACCGTTGTACTTGCGCGCCACATGGATGTGTGTACCGGTGGCCGAGCCGCCCTCGCACGAAGGGTGGCCCAGCGGCCAGCCCTCCTGCACGCGCTGGCCCACGCGGGCGCGCCCGTCTTCGGCCAGATGCAGGTAGAACAGCACCCAGCCGGTGCGCTCATCGCCATCTTCGTCCAGGTCCAGCACTACTACGCCAGTTTCCGAGCGCACCACCAGCCCGCTGGCCATGGCCAGCGCCCAGGAGGTGGTACTGACACAGCCGCGCGTCTCGCTGCCAGGGGCAAAGTCCACCGCGGCCCACGGGTAGCCGGTACCCCAGGCGGTGTGCGGCCCACCAGTGTAGGACCACAGCTCGCCAGGCTGGGTGGGCAGGCGCAGCTCCGGCTGGGTCAGGCTGCCCGGCATGTGGGCGACATCGTTCACCCATGGATCACCAAACAGCTCGGCAAACGTGCGTGCAAAGCCTTGCGGCCCGATGGCGTGGGCAAACTCGCCCATGGGCAGCGTGATGTTGAAAAAGTCCTGCAGGCTGACGCTGGCGGCGTTCTGCCAGGGGTCAGGGCGATAAATGGTGCCATCCGGCCGGTCAAATTCGATCAGTTTGCCGCTGCGCCATTGGTAGTAGGAGTTGTTGAGCGTGTTGGCGGCCCACACCAGTTGCAGATATACGCCGCGGTGGAACTGGTGCTCGTAGCCCATCATGTACGCGCCGACGTCTTCGGCCAGGCTGGGCTCGCTCAGCGCGCCGGACTGATACTCCAGCAAGGCCAGCAACAGCTGCGGGCTGACGCTGAAATTCTGCGCCACCAGGTCCACCAGCCCGGCGCCGGTGCGGCGCTGGCCAGCGGCGTACTCGCGGTAATTCTTGAGCCAGCCCGGCTGCGAATCCACAAAGGCCTGCGTATTGAACTCAAGTTGGGATGGCCCATTGACGAAGCGGCTGTCTGGCACGATCGGGTAGGGCGAGCCCCAGTAGGCGCGGTAGTAAATGGGGATCTTCATCGGGAAACCGGCGGGCATCGTGGTGGCGGTATCCGGGATGATGGGGTTGGCGGCGCGGATCTCGGCGATCGTGGTGTTGAAGCGCGCGGCCAGCGCGATGAGGTTATCGCCGTTCTGGGCGGTGTAATCCACCAGCGTGCCGGCATCGTATAGCGGGCGCGTGGGCAACGGCGTAGGCGAGACCTCGGGCTGCGGCGTAGTGTCCGGCGCGGGCGTGCTGGGCAGGGGAGTCGTTGCCTCGGCTGGCGCGCTGACGCATGCGGTCAACACAGTGGCCACTAACCCCACGGCAAGCAGGGTGTGTAAGAAACGCAATTTAGTAGGGGTCATCGCTGCTAATCGTGATGAGGCTGTCGCGGCCACTGCAGGTGCAAGCCACTACGGTGCGGCCGTCACGCGTCATATTGCCCAGGTAGGCGTCCTGGCCATAGGCCACGGTCCACCCGCTGAGCACAAAAGGTAGCGCCCCGCCGCCGCCGATCCACTCGCCGTTGTATTTGCGCGCCAGGTGCAAGTGCGTGGCGGTGGCCGTGCCGCCTTCGCAGGAGGGGTGACCGAGACGGTCGCCCCGGTCCAGCCAAGTGCCAACCGCAGGCGTGTTATCGCCGATCACGTGCAGATAGAGCACCACCCAGCCGGTCTGCTCGTTGCCATCGCCATCCATGTCCACTACGATGACGCCGGGGCTGGTTCGTACCACCAGGCCTGGCGCGGCGGCGGTGACCCAGTGCGTGGAGGCGACGCAGCCGGGCAAGCTGCTGCTGGGCGCAAAATCGAGCGCCGCCCACGAGCCCTCACGCTCCCAGGCGCCATGCGGCCCGGCGGTGAAATACCACACCTGGCGGTCGAGGAAGGGTAGGCTGAGCGCTGGCTGCGAGAGGGCGGGCGGGAAGAGCGGCTCGGTTTGGGCGGCGCGCACCCACGGGTCTGGGAACATGGAAGCGTGTGTGAAAGGATAGCCGGTCATGCGGTCGACCACGTCGAGCCAGTCTTCGTAGGCATACAGCTGGGCGAAGAGATACTGGATGGCAACGCTACCGGCGTTCAGTTCCGGGGCGATGCGCATGCGGATGCCGTCACGGAAGGTGAGCTCGGTGAGGCGGCCCTCACGCCAGCCGTAATAGCCGGTGGAGAGCTGCTTGGCTGCCCAGGTGAGCTGCTGGTACAGCCCATGGGATTGTGGCAAGCGATAGCCCATGGGGTATTCAATGGCGCTGGCGTTGATGGGTTCGCCCAACACCCAGTTGCTCTGGTATTGCAGCACGGAGAGCAGTAGGCGCGGGTTGAGCGAATTCTCCACCGCCACGCGTTCCACAACGCCCGCGCCGCTGTACCAGGCCGAAGGCAGGTACTCGCGGTAGTTGGCCATGTAGCCAGCGAAGGGGTTGGCGTAGGCAGAGGCGTCAAAGCCGATGGCCGAGGGGGAGAAGATGACCTCGCTATCAGGGATCAGCTTGTCGCTGGGGGTGGTGATGCCCACGGCATGCGGGATGGTGAAGACTTGCCCGGGCGTGAGGAGGCCGGGGGCGATGTCTTGTGGAGAGGCGATCTGGCTGGCATCCACCCCAAAGCGGGCCGCCAAGGCTGCCAGCGTATCGCCGGACTGGGCTGTGTATACGAAGGGCGGTGCAGGCGACGGGCTTTCATGTGGAGTGACCGTGGCTTGCACCAGCGGCGTAGGCGTGAAGGCAGGCAGCTCGGTGGGCGTGACCGTGGGCACATAGGCGCTGGCCGTGGCGGTCATTTCCAGCTGTACACCCTGGGTAGCCTGCAGGCTTTGCGGCGTGATGTAGCCGCTGCTGCACACGACAGTGGCCAGGGCCATCACCAGGCTGATCAATACCAGACGAAACGAACGGGGGGTCATTTGCTAACGCTGCACCATATTGGCTGGGAAACGGCATTCGCAGGCGTCTACCTGAACGCCGTTACGCAGCAGGCTGCCGTCATACAGAAGGCCGTTGCTAATGGAAACCCAGCCATCCAGCACGAAGGGCAGGCTGCCAGCCGCCGGAATCCACTCGCCATTATAGCGACGAGCAATATGTAAATGTGTGGCCGTGGCCACGCCGCCCTCGCACGAGGCGTGCCCGATGCGCTCCCCGGCGCGCAGATAGGCGCCGGCTTGCACGCGTTGCGTGCTGGCGACGTGCATATAGAGCACCGTCCAGCCGGTTTGCTCGTAGCCGTCGCCGTCGAGGTCTTGCACCACGGCGCCGTTCTCCGAGCGCACAATGAGGCCATCGGCGGCGGCCACCACCCAATCCGGGCTGGGGCTGCAACCAACATCGTCGCGCGGGGCGAAGTCGAGTGAGGCCCAGGCCGAGCCGTTGCCCCAGCCGCCGTGCGGGCCGCCGCTGAACACCCAGGGGATGCTGGGCTCAAAGGGCAGCTGCAGGCTGGGCTGGCTGAGCCCGCTGGGCAGCAGCGGGTCAATGGTGTAATCGAAAGGGTAGCCGAACAGGCGCAAGTAGGTTTGGAAGAAGCCTTGTTCGCTGGCGGCCACGCGCCACTGGCCCTCGTTGTGCATCAGCGCCAGCAGGCGCTGCACACCGGCGGTGCCAGCGTTGATGGTGGGGTTGGGCGGCACAGAGACGCCATCGGCCGTGTGCCAGGCGGTGGCCTGGCCGGCGCGCCAATCGTAGTAGCCCTTGTTGAGGTTGTCAGCCGCCCAGGAGAGTTGGCGGTAGAGGCCAGTACGCCAGCTATCGTCTTTGCCCATGGGGTAAGTAAGTGTGGCGCTGGCGGGGTTGGGGTTGCTCAGCCAACCGCTTTGGTATTCCAACAGGGCCAGCAGCAATTTGGGATTTACAGAGTATTCCGTGGCCACACGCTCTACGATGCGCGCACCGGAGAGGAACTGCTGGTCTACCTGCTCCTGGTGCTGTTTGAGGTAGCCGGGCTGGTTGTTAACGAAGTCGTATACATTGAAAACGATGGCATAGGGGCCGTTGACCAGCTCAGAGTCGGGGATGATCTTGAAATCCGGCCCCAGGCTGCTCACCTGCTGCGGCGGCACGTTGATTACCTGGCCGACGTTGAGGGCATTGGGGTTGGGGATGTTGTTGGCGGCCAGCAGCTGCGCCAGGGTGACGCCCAGCCGCTCGGCGATGGCGTTGAGCGAGTCGCCGGGCTGCACGGTGTACTGGGTAGCCTCGTTGCGCAGGGCGGCCTGGGCGTGCGGCGTATCCGGCGTGGGCGTGAGGATGGGCGTGTTGGGGTCACGCAGGGGCGGCAGCGTGGGGGCTGGCACCGCCGCCCCCACGGGCGTAGCCTGAGCCAGCGCTGCTGTGGGCACGCTGTTAGCCTGCGGCGGGCCGATGGTGGTAGTGGGGAAGTTGCAGGCTAGCGCGGACAGCAGCAGGATCAGAAGTGGGGAAAAAATTCTACGCATAATAAGGAAGAGGGTCGTGTAGCTATCTGGGTTATACAGAGGTTGCAAAAAATAGGCCACCTGTTTTTCTGTGCAAACGCAGAAAACAGGTGGCCTATGGCTTTGCAAGCGCGAAGAATTACTTCTTGCCGGTTTTCTTGGTGGCCTTTTTAGTGGCCTTCTTTGTTGCCTTTTTTGTTGCTGTCTTGGCGGCCTTTTTGACAGCCTTGGGCGCAGCCTTCTTGGTAGCGGTTTTGGCGCTCTTCTTGGCAGCCTTAGGCGCCTCTTTGGTTTTGGGAGCTGCCTCGGGCTGGGCGGGGGCTTCAGCCTGCTGCGCTTCCTTGGCCAGCTGGTTGGCAGCGGTGATCTCGGAGACCGGGATGCGCGCCAGGGTGGCGATGCTGTCTTCGCCGGCCACCTGCATGATGCGTACGCCGCGCGTGGCGCGGCTGGCCTCGCGGATGGCATTCACCGCGGTGCGCAATACTACGCCGGCCGAGGAGATGATGGTGACTTCATCATCCTTCTGCACGACGCGGGCAGCCGCGATGGGGCCAATGTCCTTGAAGGCCTTGACGTCTGTAGTCAGCACGCCACTGGTGCCGCGGCCCTTGGCGGGATACTGCGTGAGCGAAGTGCGTTTGCCGTAACCCTTGGTGCTGATCACCAACAAGTCGCCACCGGGCTCCACTACTTCCATGCTGGCCAGCGTGTCGTCAGACTTCATCTTGATGGCGCGCAAGCCGCCAGCCTGGCGCCCCATGGGGCGCACTTTGTCCACGGCGAAGCGCAGCGCCTGGCCGTGATGCGAGACGAGGATGATGTGATCCTTGGCGCCCACCAACCCGGCCCACCCCAGTTGGTCGTCCTTCTCCAGGGTGATGCAGATCAGGCCGGAGGGGCGCACCGCTTCGAATTCGCTCAGCGCGATGCGCTTGATCTTGCCGTCGCGCGTGGCCATGATGCAGAACTCCGCAGCTTGGAAGTTAGGCACGGCCACAGCAGCGGTGATGGTTTCCGTCTGGCCTACGTTGAGAATGTTCACGATGGGTGTGCCGCGCGCCGTACGGTCGGCCTCGGGGATGCGATAAGCCTTCTCCGAATACACCTTGCCGCGGTTGGAGAAGAACAAGATGGTATCCAACGTGCGGGCTGGCACCAGCAAGACGACTTCATCTTCGTTCTTGGTGGCGTGACCCTTGACGCCGGAGCCACCGCGCCCCTGGGAGCGGAACGCTTTGGGGGCCACGCGCTTGACGTAGCCCTGGCTGGTGATGCTCACCAGGGTAGCTTCTTCAGCCACCAGGCTCTCTTCGCTTACATCGCCTTTGCCCTCACCATCCAGCGAGGTGCGGCGCTCATCGCCATAGCTGATCGCTAGTTCACCCAGATCATCCCTGATCAGGCCCAGGATCTTCTGGGGCGACTTGAGCAGGTCTTTCAAATAGGCGATGCGCGCCTTGAGTTCCTTGTATTCATCTTCGATCTTCTGGCGTTCCAGCGCGGCCAGGCGGCGCAGCTGCATGTCCAGGATGGCCTGCGCTTGTTTGTCAGACAGGTCAAAGCGAGACATCAACTTGTCTTTGGCCGTATCGGCATCCTTGGATTTGCGGATGGTATCGATGACATCATCCAGATTGGCCAGTGCCTTCAGCAAACCTTCCAAAATATGGGCGCGTGCCTGGGCCTTGGCCAGTTCAAACTTGGTGCGGCGCGTGATGACTTCCTGACGGTGGTCGAGGAAGATCTGCAGGGCGCGCTTGAGCGACAGCAAGCGCGGCTCGCCATCCACCAGGGCCAGAATTTGGGCTGCAAAGCTGGATTGCAGCGGGGTGTACTTGTACAAGCGGTTGAGCACCATCTTGGGCTGCGCGCCGGCCTTGAGCTCCAGCACGATGCTGAGACCCTCGCGGTCGGACTCATCACGCATGTCGGCGATGCCTTCCAGGCGGCCGCTGCGCACCAGCTCGGCGATGCGCTCGATCAGGTTGGTCATATTGACCTGGTAGGGGATGGCGCTGATGACGATGCGCATACGCCCGCGGCGGCCTTCTTCGATACGCGCCTTGGCGCGCACGATGAGCTGGCCCTTGCCTTTGCTGTACAGGTCGCGGATGCCTTCTTCGCCCACGATGATTGCGCCGGTGGGGAAGTCTGGCCCCTTGACGAAGCGGCGCAGATCCTCTGTGGTGATGTCATCCATCTTGGCGTAGTTATCGATCATGTATTGCAGCGCGCCCACCAGCTCACCCAGGTTATGGGGCGGGATATTGGTGGCCATGCCCACGGCAATGCCGGAGGAGCCATTGAGCAGCAGGTTGGGCAGGCGGGCGGGCAGCACGACCGGCTCTTTAAGCGAGCTGTCAAAGTTATCGGTAAAGTTCACCGTGTCTTTGTCAATATCGGCCAGCAGCTCCTCAGCCATGGGGTGCAGGCGCGCCTCGGTATAACGCATGGCGGCCGGGGGGTCGCCGCCGATGGAGCCAAAGTTGCCCTGGCCGCTGACCAACATATAGCGCAAGGAGAAGTCCTGGGCCATGCGGGCCATGGCGTCGTACACGGCATCGTCACTGTGGGGGTGGTATTTGCCCAGCACCTCACCCACGATACGGGCAGATTTCTTGAAGGAGCTATTGGCGCGGATGCCCATATCCATCATGGCGTACAAAATGCGGCGGTGCACCGGTTTCAGGCCATCGCGGGCGTCTGGCAGGGCGCGTGAAACGATCACGCTCATGGCGTAATCGAGGTAAGCCGAGCGCATTTGCTGGCCAATATCAACAGGCTGGATGGGGCTTTTCGCCATAAATACCTTTCAATCTGGTGTGTTCGGGGGCAATTTTGTTCAGAATCTGGTCAGAGTATTAATTATACCGTTAGGCCTGTTTGGATTATTGGTCTTAGACGTAGCAGTTTTGCAAAGTGAGCCTAGGAACTAGGTGGGTTGTGCCGCGCTCGTACTGTTATGTATACTTTTTTGTAAGGAAGCTTGACCAAAGTACCACCATGCGCCTTAGATGAGCAAACATAGCCTCCCCGTTATTTCCCGTACTGGCCCCCTCTCCCCTGAGTTGCTAGTGCCGCGCCTGGGCGACAGCCTGGTAGAGAAGGGCCTGCTGACCCCAGAGGGGCTCAAGCTGGCCCTGGCTCATCAGCAGGAGCAACGCAGCCAGGGGGTGCGCGTGCTGCTCGGGCAGGCGCTGGTGGACCTGGGGCTGATCGACCGGCCCAAGCTGGATGCAGCCGTCACCGAGCAGATCGCCCACCTGCAAGAGGCCCTGAGCCAGAGCAACTTATTTCTGGAAGAGCGTGTACAGGAGCGCACCGCCGAGCTGCAGGAGGCGCTGAACAAGCTCACTGAGCTCAACCGCATGAAGAACGACTTTATCTCCAATGTGTCTCATGAACTGCGCACCCCACTGGCGCACATGGTGGGCTACATTGACCTGCTCTCGGCAGAGGCGCTTGGCCCGGTGAGCGCTGACCAGCGCTCGGCGTTGAGCGTGCTGGAGAAATCCTACAAGCGCCTAGCGGGCTTGATCGATAATCTGCTGTTCCTGTCGTTTGACACCGCAGAAACCCTGCACCTGGAACCGAGCGCGGTACAGCTACAGCAGCTATTGGAGCAGGTGGTGGGCGAGTACCAGGCGCGTGCTCAAGAGGAGCAGATCGTGCTGACGCAGGAAGTGCCTGCCGAGCTGCCGCCCGTGTTGGCTGACATGAATCGCCTCGAGTGGGCGGTGGCACAACTCGTGGACAACGCGCTCAAGTTCAACGCCCGCGGGGGCCGCGTGCACCTCACGGCCCGCCAGGAAGGTCAGCGCGTCCAGGTGGCTGTGGCGGATACCGGCGTCGGCATCCCGGCTGACCGGCTGCACGAGATCTTTGAGCCCTTCCATCAGTTGGATAGCTCCTCGACCCGCCGCCACGCGGGTACGGGCATTGGCCTGACGCTGGCCAAGCGCATCATTGAAGGGCACGGGTCAAAACTGGAAGTCGAATCGTTACCAGGGAAAGGCAGCCGGTTCTCCTTCACGTTGCCCGTAGCCAACGCGAAATGAGTGAGCAAGAGCGCAATGCCCTCCCACTGAACGAACTGCAGGCCATTTATGCGATCAGCCGCGTCATCACCGAAACGCTGGATGTAGACGAGGCCTTGTCTGAGATCGTGCGCTTAGCGCGCCCGGTCTTCATTTTTGATAATGCCGTGCTGTACCTGGCCAGTGCCAAAGGCGAGCTGGAGCCCGCGTTCGCCCGTGCCATCGGGCGCGGGCGCTCCTCCGAGGCCGACTCAGCCTGGGGCGAGGCGGCTGCTCAGGTGGCCTTCCACGAAGTACGCACCGTGGCCACGCAGCCCGAGCCCAACCCGCAGGCCGACCGTCTGCAGCAGCGCTTCTTTCTGGCGCTGCCGCTGCTGGCGGGCGGCAGTGCTAGCGGGGCGCTGGTGTTCGTGCGCTTTGGCGGGCCGGAGTTCACCAAAGCGCAGATCAACCTGGCGCAGTACATTGCCGCTCACGTGACGCAGGTGTTGGAGCACAAGCGTCTGGTGGAGCGCATCGCCAGCCTGGAAGCTGAGCGGCGGCTGAGCCAATTGCAGTCTGATTTCATCGCCATGGTTTCGCATGAGCTCAAGACGCCACTGGGATTCATCAAGGGTTACTCCACTACGTTGCTGCGCCCGGATGCCAGTTGGACGCGCGAAGATCAGCTGGAGTTCCTCACCATCATTGATGAGGAGGCCGACCGGTTGGTGGAGTTGGTGGACAATCTGCTCGACTCCTCGCGCTTGCAAGGCGGCAACCTGGAGCTGGACATCCGCCCGGTGGAGCTGGCCAGTGTGATCGATGAGAACGTAGAGCGTATGCGTGTACGCTATCCCGCGCTACAGGTGCTCTGGGAGCCGCCGCAGGACAACAGCCTTGTGGAGGCAGACGCCCGGCGCCTGGGCCAGGTGTTGGAGAACCTGGCCAGCAATGCCGCCAAGTATGCCGGTGGTGGGCAATTGGCGATTGAGTTGGGGATGGAGCCCGAGCAAGCCACGCTCTCGGTGCGCGATCAGGGGCCAGGCGTCCCCGAGGCGGAGAGCGAGCAGGTCTTTGAACGCTTTTACCGTGTGCCCTCTACCAAGGAGCTGGCGCGCGGCAGCGGCTTGGGGCTGTATATATGCAAGCAGATCATCCTTGCCCATGGAGGCAGGATCTTCTTGGGGAAATCAAAAGAGGGGGGCGCGGAATTTGTTATTCAGCTACCACGCATGTCCGGTGCCCTGCGTGTTGTTAGGAAAGAGGAAAAAAATGGCTGAGCGCATTCTAATTGTTGATGACGAGCCGCGTTTTCTGCGTCTGATCGAAGCCAATTTGCAAACCGAGGGCTTTGAGATCATCAAAGCCAATGACGGCAAGCAAGCCGTGGATGAAGCCGTAAACCAAAAGCCCGACCTGATCTTGTTGGATGTGATGATGCCGGAGATGGACGGCTTCCAGGCCTGCCAGCGCATCCGTGAGTTCTCAAACGTGCCCATCATTATGCTGACCGCCAAGGGTGATGAGGACCAGCGCATCCAGGGGTTGAACCTGGGCGCGGATGATTACATCGTCAAGCCTTTCTCGGCTGGCGAGATGCTGGCGCGCGTGCGCGCCGTCTTGCGCCGCGCTCAAACCCGCTCACAAGAATCGGGCGAGGCGATGTTCTCGCGCGGCGATCTGCAGATCGACTTTGCGCGCGCCGAAGTGCGCCTGGCGGGGGAGCTGGTATCGCTCTCGGCCACCGAGTACCGCCTGCTGCTGCAGTTTGCCCGTGCGGCGGGCAAGGTGCTGCCGTCTGAGGAACTGTTGCGCAATGTGTGGGGCGAAGAATACAGCGAGGAGAAAGAGATCCTGTGGGTCAGCATTTCGCGCCTGCGCCAGAAGCTGGAGAACGACCCCAAGCAACCCGAAATGATCGTGACACACTCGGGCGCCGGGTATTCCATGCCCTAGCAGCTTCGTTTATACAAGAGCAGCGCACCGTGCACAGTATCCAGAATCAAAGACCGCAGCCCGGGCCGCCAGGCAGGGGTTTGCTATAATCGCAACATGAGTCAGAACACAGCCATCCAGCTGCGCTCCAAGATCATTGGCGTCTTGCTGCGCGATGCGCGCCTCACGGCGGGCAAATCGCTCAAGCAGGTGGCCGATGTGATCGGGCTGTCCAGCGGTACGCTGAGCGCAGTGGAGCGCGGTGCTAATGCGCTCTCCCTGCCCGAGCTGGAGCTGCTGGCGTTCTACCTGCGCATCCCGCTGGCGCATTTCTGGAGTGAGGACATCGTCTCTCAGGAAGTATCGCTGGCCGAGACCTTGCAGGCCGAGAGCCTGCTGGCGCTGCGCCACCGTACCGTGGCGGCGATGCTGCGCCAGGGGCGCAACGAGAAGAGCCTCAGCCAGAAGGAATTGTCTGACCGCACGCACATATCTCCCAGCCGCATCCGCCGCTACGAGAGCGGCGAGACCCCCGTACCGCTGCCCGAGCTAGAAACGCTGGCGGTGGCCCTCGGCTACCGCCTGGATGACTTTGTGGACAGCAGCGGCCCTGTGGGGCAGTGGCTTACGCAGAGCAAAGCGGCCGCCGAATTTGATGAGCTGCCACGCGACTTACAGGAGTTCCTCTCCAACCCAGACAACCGCTACTACCTGGAGTTGGCGCGGCGCCTGAGCGACATCCCCGTAGAACGCATGCGCGCCCTGGTAGACCTTCTCAACTCCATCGTCAATTAGCCTAAAAAACCGGCTTACTTATCAAATTTGTAAGTAGGAATACACCCTACTCCTTCTATACTGACCTTGCACTCTTGTTAGCGGTCGCCAAATCGAGGGAGGAGTGCTTTTTATCCATTTAAACTGTGTCTTTTGTGCATGGGTTTCTGTGATGCGCACAATACACTCAGCCTGCTGAGAGTATTTCACGCATCCGTACTCCGAGCAGTTGCTTGGCTTTAAACGTTTATGGCGTCGACGACGGGTCCACTACCTTCCGCTAAAGGTTCAGAGCGTCGTTCGATTCGCCTACTGCTGGTTGAAGATAATCCCGGCGATGCGCGCCTCATCCAGGAGATGCTTAGAGACGTCTCCACTGTAGATCTGCAGATGGAGCACGCAGCCACCTTGCAAGATGGCTTGCAATACCTGGGGGACCCCGAAAAGCCTTTGGACGCCGTGCTGCTGGACCTTGGCTTGCCTGACAGCCAGGGGTTTGACACGTTTACGCGCGTTCAGGAGAAGGCCCAGGCCTTCACCGTCATCATTCTCAGCGGGCTCAATGATGTAGACATGGCCTTGCATGCCGTGCGCAACGGTGCGCAGGACTTCCTGGTCAAAGGGCAGATCAGTGGGGACCTGCTGCTGCGCTCCATCCGCCACGCCATTGAGCGTGACGAGGCCGAGCGCCTGCTGCGTGAGAGCCGGGAGCGCTATCAGAGCCTGGTGGATATGATGCCAGACGCCATTCTGGTGCACCAGGATGGCATCATCGCCTTTGTCAACCCCGCGGCGGTGAAGCTGCTTGGCGCCAATGAGCCAGACGATCTGGTGGGCGAGCATATGCTTGGCTTAGTGCATCCTGACTATCAGGAGGTGGCGGCCCGGCGCATGCGCTCGGTAGCCGAGGGCGAGAGCCAAACCGTGCTGGAAGAGAAGTTTGTACGCAAAGATGGCCGGGTGCTCGACGTTGAGGTCACCGGCAGCCCCTTTACGTTCGAGGAGAAGCCAGCTACCCAGGTGATCTTTCGCGATATTACCGAGCGCAAGCAACGCGAGCGTGAGATCGCGGCTGTGGCGGCGGTGAGCAGCAGCCTGCGCCAAGCGCGCCGGGTGGATGAGATCCTGCCAGTGATCCTGGACCAAGCGATCGCCTCGATCGGCGCCAGGGATGCCACCATCACTCTGGTGCAGCCGGATACGGGTAACCATCTCATTGCCCTCGGCCGCGGCAGAGCCAGCGTGACTGTGGGCGAGACCATCCCAGCAGGCAAAGGGCTCACCAGCCAAGTGGTGCAAACCGCCAAGCATTACCTCAATAACAACTTCAGAGTGCAACCAGATGAGCAAGTCGTAGTTTTCAGCGGAGTAACGGCCACTAATGCGCTGGTGATCGTGCCGATCACGGCTGAGGACCATGTGATCGGCACCTTAGGCCTGGGACGCGAGGAGCCGATGGAGCTGAGCGATGTGCGCGTGCTCAATGCCATCTGCGATATTGGTGGCGCAGCTGTGCACCGCGCCAGCCTGTACGAGCAGACCCAGCGGCGCTTACAACACCTGCGCAGCCTGCGCGAGATCGACAAGACGATTGCCACCAGCCTGGACCTGCGCGTCACGCTGGACATGATCCTGAGCGAGGGCATTGCTGAGCTGCGCGTGGATGCGGCCAGCATCCTGTTGCTAGACGAGCATCAGATGCTGCGCTTTGCGGCCGGGCTTGGCTTCCGCACGGAGTTGATCCAGGAATCCGAGATTCGCTTTGGCGAAGGGCTGGCTGGGTTGGCGGCCAAAGAGCGCACGCTGGTAATGGATAACGATCTGCGCGCGGCGAGCACGCAGTGGACGCGGCGCAGGCTGGCAGATGCCGAGCAGGTGGTGTGTTATTGCGCCGCCCCGCTGATCGCCAAGGGCCGCGTCATTGGCGTGCTGGAAACCTTCCATCGTTCCAACGAACCGCGCGATTCTGAGTGGCGCGAGTTCCTGCTCACCCTGGCAGGGCAGGCAGCCATCGCCATCGACAATGCCACCCTGTTCAATGATCTGCAGACCTCAAACACCGGGTTGCGCGAGGCGTATGAGCGCACTATCGAAGGCTGGGCGCATGCGCTCTCCCTGCGTGACATTGAGACGATCGAGCACAGCCGCCGCGTGACTGAGATGACGGTGCGCCTGGCACACGCCCTGGGCATGACGGATGAGCAGCTGGTACATGTGCGCCGCGGCGCGCTGCTGCATGATATTGGCAAAATGGGCGTGCCCGACAAGGTGCTGGGCAAAACCGGCCCGCTGGATGAGCACGAGTGGCAGATCATGCGCCGCCATCCGGTATATGCCAGCGAAATGCTCTCCACCATCGACTTTTTGCATCCTGCCCTACCCATCCCCACCTACCACCACGAGAAATGGGATGGCACCGGCTACCCAGACGGGTTGAAAGGCCGCCAGATCCCGCTGGAGGCGCGTATCTTTGCAGTGATCGATGTGTGGGATGCGCTCACCTCCAACCGGCCCTATCGTGATGCCTGGCCGGAGGATAAGGTGATGCAGTATCTGCACGAGCAGGCTGGCAAGCACTTTGACCCCAGCATTCTTGATGCGTTCTTCGAGCACATTCTGAGGCAGTCGTAGCCGTCATGGCTTGGGGCTTGGCCCACGTGGGCAGGCCCGTGCAGCGGTTATAATAGCCCTGATGGCTCCTGCCGTCTTTCCCCTGCGTCCCGCAACCGAAGAAGATCGCAGCCGGTTAGCCAACCTGCTGCATTTTGAGACTCATGTGCACCGTCACCTGGATTGGCGCCGCCCGCTGGAATGGCTTGGCCAGTCTCCGTTTCTGGTGGCCGAGCAATCCGGCCGTATCCTGGCGGCTTTGGCCTGCCCGGCAGACCCGCCGGGGCTGGCCTGGATCCGCTTGTTCGCGGTGATGACGCGTGTAGACATTAGCGCAGCCTGGGAAGCCCTGTGGGGTGAAGCGCGTGACATATTGGCCAAGTCCGGCGCGCAGCAGGCGGCGGCTATCCCCTTGAATGATTGGTTTGCCAGAGAGTTGCACAACACGCGGTTTGAGCACACCCACAATGTGGTTGTGCTCTCCTGGCCTGTGCGCCCGGATATTCTGGAAGTGCCTGCCGTAGGGCTGGTGCGCCCTATGCAGCCCGCCGACCTGCGCACCGTGTATGAGGTGGACAAGGCGGCCTTCACGCCTCTGTGGCAAAACCCGCAGCAGGCCGTGGAGCATGCCTATCAGCAGGCGGGCTACGCTACGGTGCTGGAGCTGGATGGCAACGTAGTTGCCTACCAGATCAGCACGCAGAGCGCCCAAGGGCTGCACTTGGCGCGCCTGGCGACACACCCCAGCCTGCAGGGTCGCGGTCTGGCGCTGGCGCTCACCACGGATCTGCAGCGCGAGGCCAATAAGCGCAAGGAGCTGCGGCTGAGCGTCAACACGCAGGACAATAATCAACCTTCACTGGCGTTGTACAAGAAGCTGGGCTTTCAACTGACCGGGGAAACCTACCCAGTGCATGAATTCAAGTTCGCGGATGCAGATTAATTCAAAGTAAAAGCCGGGCTGTGACAAAAGCCGGGCAGCAAATCTCTGCTACACTCCCATCACTATCCGGTTGTGGAGGAAGAAGACGATGGATCGAAGTGCACGCCAAGCCCGCTTGGAACGCCGCCGTGGCGCAGAGCGCCGCGGGCAGATGAAGTGGGTCCTGTATATTGGTCTGGCAGCTGTTGTGGTTGCCGGCCTGTTGATCTTTGCCAGCCGCGTACGCACCGCGCCTGAGCGTGAATACACCCAAGCCAATGGTCTGAGCCTGGGTGATCCCAATGCCCCGGTGCAGATGACCGAGTTCGCTGACTTTCAGTGCCCGCACTGTTACAACGTGTACCTGGGTGCAGAAGATGAGCTGATCCAGACCTACGTGGAGACGGGCAAGGTGTATTTCACCTATCGCCCGGTTGGCTTCCTCGGCCCTGAGTCGGATGGCTCGGCGGCGGCCGCCTTCTGTGCTGCGGAGCAGAATGCTTTCTGGCCTTATCACGACATCTTGTTTGCCAACTTCTCGCACAGCAACGGCGGCGGCTATGCGGCCGGCCGCCTGGAGTCGATGGCGGAGACCGTGGGGCTGGATGTGCCCGCGTTCAAGCAGTGCCTGGCGGATGGCATTGGTGAGGCCGGTGTGTTGAGCGCAGAAGATGAGGCGCGCGGCCTGGGCATCAATGGCACGCCTGCCTTCGTCATCAATGGCACCATCGTAGGCGGCTCGCGCACCTTTGCGCAGTTGGCCGAAGTCATTGATGCGGCCCTGGCTGCCTCCGGCAACTAGGTAAGTTTTCGGCACAAAATAAAAGAGCGCCTGCAAAGGCGCTCTTTTTGTTTCGCTATGTGCACTAGGGCATCAGGCTGAGGCCCAGCGCGTCAAGCACCGCCACCAGCAATGGGGCGATCACGAGCGCCGGTAAAAAGTTGCCCACGCGGATCTTCTTGATTTCCAGTAGGCTGCTGAAGGCTATACCGAGCAGCAGGATGCCGCCAACCGCCGTCATCTCCGTGATCATTTCTGGGCTGAGCAGATTGTTGGCTTGTTGCGCTAGCAGGCTCAGGCTGCCTTGGTACACCAGCACCACTACAGTTGAAAACAGAACGCCGATGCCCAGCGTGGAAGCAAAGACCATGCTGGCAAAACCATCCAGCACGGCTTTGATGGCCAATAGCTCATAGTCGCCACTGAGGCCGTCTTGAATGGAGCCGAGGATGGTCATCGGCCCGATGCAGAACAACAAGGAGGCGGTGAGGAAGCCGCGCACGAACAGGGCCCTGCCACCGGCGGCCTTGGCGGCGAAGCGTGTTTGCAACCAGGCGCCCATCGCCTCCAGGCGGTCTTCAATGTTCATCCACTCGCCCAGCACGCCGCCGATGAGCAGGCTGATCAGAACGAGGATGGAGTTGTTACTTTCTAATGAGAGCCGCGCCCCGATGGCGAGGGTGAACAAACCCAGCCCGGCCACGATGGTGTGGCGCATGCGTTCAGGAAAGCGCGCGCCGAAAAACAGGCCCAGTGTGCCGCCGATGAGCACGGTAATGACGTTGAGGATGGTACCGACCATGCGGGCATTATACGCTTGCGGGTTGGGCCTAGGGTTCACTCGTATAATTCCGCGATGGCTAGTAAAGACAAGCGGGAAATGTTGTCTCCCGCGTGGTGGATCGCTTACGGCGTGCTGTGCGGAGTGGTTGCGATGGGATTGGTAGTGTTCCTGACCAGCCCGCCGCGCGGTACGGCTGTGGCGTTGCAGCCACAGCCCAGCCTGCAGGCGGCCATCATCCCGGTCACTGTCGCCACGCGTACCGTGGCGCCCACATACGAACCTACGATCATCAATATCAATGCCGCCAGTGCCCAGGAACTGCAGAAGTTGCCCAACATCGGCCCTACCACTGCGCAGGCGATAGTGAATTACCGCGAGCGCATCGGCCAGTTTGAAGCACTTGACCAATTGCTGAATGTAAGCGGTATTGGCTCCAAAACCTTTGAAGGCTTGCTCGGTTTGATCTCGCTGGAGAATGAGTGAAGCCGCCATTGCTGCAGCGCTACCAGGCGCTGTTGGATCTGCCAGCGCACACGCAGATCGTCAGCCTGCATGAAGGCGACACGCCCCTGATACCGATGCCGCGTCTGGCCCAGGCGTTGGGCAGCGGCTTTGAGCTGTATGTGAAGTATGAAGGGCTCAACCCCACTGGCTCATTCAAAGACCGCGGCATGACCGCCGCCATCAGCGAAGCGGCCGGGCGCGGCGTGCAAGCTGTGATGTGTGCCTCTACCGGCAACACTGCGGCCAGCGCGGCTGCCTATGCGGCGCGGGCGGGCATGGGGGCTTTTGTGCTCATCCCGCAGGGCAAGGTGGCGGCGGGCAAGCTGGCCGGCGCGCTGGCGTACGGCGCGCGCGTGTTGCAGATCGAAGGCTCGTTTGATGATGCGCTGGGTTTGGTGGTCGAGGCCAGCCAGCGTATACCGGTAGCGCTGGTCAACTCGCTCAATCCGTATCGTCTGCAGGGCCAGAAGACGGCCGCCTTCGAGATCATTGAGGCGTTGGGTCGGGCTCCGGACTGGTTGTGTTTGCCAGTGGGCAATGCGGGCAACATCAGCGCGTATTGGATGGGCTTTGTGCAGTATCACCAACTTCACTCTAGCGGCTTGCCTGCCCTGCTGGGTGTGCAGGCGGCCGGCGCGGCGCCGTTGGTATTGGGCCATGCTGTCGAACAGCCTGAGACGGTGGCGACTGCCATCCGCATCGGCAAACCGGCGCGCGGCGAGCAGGCGCTGGCCGCCGCGCACGAGTCGGGCGGGCGCATCGTGACCGCCAGCGACGAGGCGATTTTAGCGATGCAGCGCCAACTGGCCGCTGAGGGCGTGTGGGTAGAGCCAGCTTCTGCAGCGGGGTTGGCGGGGCTGGCCGCCGAAGTGGCGGCCGGGCGGCTGGACCTGGGCGGCAAGACGGTGGTGGCGGTGTGCACTGGCCACGGGCTCAAAGACCCGGACATTGTCACCCAGGAGATGCTTGCGCCACGCGTGGTTCCAGCAAACTTGGCTGCTTTGGAGAAAGAGATTGGAGATTTGTAGCCAGCCTAATCTCCATTCTCCTTTCTCGATTTCATCACTACCAATTACTATTTGACCATGCCTGCTTCCCGCGTTCTTATCCGCGTCCCCGCCAGCACGGCCAACATCGGCCCAGCGTTTGATTGCCTGGCGCTGGCGCTGGACCTGTGGAACGAAGCCGAGTTTGAGCTTGGCGGACAGGGCTTGCACATCCATGTGGAAGGCGAGGGCGCCGAACGGCTGCCGCGCCACGAGCGTAACCTGGTCTACCGTGCTGTGCGCCGTGTATATGAAGAAGTGAGCGAGGCGCCCCCGCAAGGCATTCGCATCCGTTGCCGCAACACTATCCCGCTGGGGTCTGGCCTGGGCTCCAGCGCCGCCGCCAGCCTGGCGGGGCTGCTAGGCGCCAATGCGCTGCTGGGGGAGCCGCTCAAGCCGGAGTTGGTGCTGCGCCTCGGCGCGGAGCTGGAAGGCCACGCCGATAACTTGGCGGCGGCCTTGCATGGCGGGCTGGTGCTGGTCAAGCACACCGATTGGCGCACCACGGCGCAGCCGCTGGCGTGTGCCGCGTGGCCGGCGGTGTATGTGCTGCCCACGCTGCGCCTGAGTACGCGGGCCGCCCGCGCTGCGCTGCCCAAGAAGGTGAAACTGGCCGATGCGGTGTTCAACATCGGCCAGGCGCTAGCGGTGCGCGAAGCGCTGGGCCGTGGGGACCTGGCCGCTTTGGCCGAGGCGATGCGAGACCGCTTGCACCAGCCGTACCGGCTGCCGCTGCTGCCAGGGGCGGCAGAAGCCATCCGGGCGGCAGCGCGGCTGGGCGCGGCCGCTGGACTCTCAGGCGCCGGGCCGGGGGTGATCGCTTTTGTGGCGCCGGGTAGCCAGCAGGCGGTGCAGCAGGCCATGCAGGCCGCATTCGAGGGGCACAAGCTGACCTCGCGGGCCTGGGTCTTCGCCAGCAGCCAGCAGGGTGCGCAGGTGGATGCTAAGGGGTAATTCTTGCCAGTTGGCATGAAACTAGTTTAGACCGCGTAGGGGCGAGTCATATGAGTGTGCACAAAGCACTGCAATAAGGATTCCTAGCCTTTGGCCAATGCGCTCGGAATGACATTGATTCATGCAGCGCCTCAGGAAATAAGTCGATATAAACCTTCGGATTGCCAGGTAGTATGATTCTGCCCAGAGGTGCCATGACCCAGATCATCGAATGTGTCCCCAATTTTTCCGAAGGCCGCCGACCAGAAGTCATTGAACAGATCGTAGCCGCCATCCGTGCTGTGGATGGCATTACCTTGCTTGACCAGAGCACCGACGCAGACCACAACCGCAGCGTGATCACTTTTGTGGGCAATGCGGCCGCGGTGGAAGAGGCCGCCTACCAGGGCATTGCCAAAGCGGCCGAACTGATCGATATGGACCAGCATTCCGGTGAGCACCCGCGCATGGGCGCTACAGATGTGGTGCCGTTTATTCCCATTGCTGGCGCCAGCATGGACGACTGTGTGCAGATAGCTAACCGCCTGGGCAAACGCGTAGGTGCGCTGGGTATCCCTGTGTATTTATATGAAGATGCCGCCACCAAGGAGAGCCGCCGCAATTTGGAAGATGTGCGCCGCGGCCAGTACGAGGGCATCCGTGAAGCGATCCAAACCAAAAAATCGCGCAGGCCGGATTACGGGCCGTCGCAGTTGGGCCGCGCTGGCGCCACCGCCATCGGGGCGCGTGCTCCGCTCATCGCCTACAACGTGTACTTGAACACCGGCGATGTACGCGTGGCGCAAGAGGTGGGCAAGGCGGTGCGCCATTCTTCGGGTGGGCTGCGCTTTGTGAAGGGCGCTGGCTTCCTGGTGGATGGCAAGGCGCAGGTCTCGATGAACCTGACCAACTTCCGCAAAACGCCCCTGGCGCGCGTGATGGAGATGATCCGCAGCGAGGCGGCGCGCTACGGCGCGCAGATCGAGCGCAGTGAGCTGGTGGGCCTGATCCCGCAGGAGGCGCTGGATGATGCTGCCGCCTGGTACCTGCACCTGCACGACTTTGATCGTCAGCAAATTCTCGAGCGCCGCATCCAAAACACGGCCAAACCGGCCGAGAGCTCGTTCCTGGATGCGGTCGCCTCGGCCGAGCCCGCCCCCGGCGGCGGCTCGGCAGCGGCGCATGCCGGCGCGCTGGCGGCCGCCCTGGTGGCCATGGTGGCGCGCCTCACGATCGGTAAAAAGAAATATGCCGCTGTGCAAGACCAGATGAATAGTGTGCTGGAGCAAGCTGAGACCGTGCGCAAAGAATTCACCGTTGCGGTGGAGCAGGATGCACAGGCTTTTCACGCGGTGATGGCGGCCATGAAGCTGCCCAAGGAGCCGGAAGACAAAGCCGCCGAGCGCAGCCGCGCCATCGAAGCCGCTACCTTGGAAGCCACACGGCTGCCACTCACGGTGGCGGGCATGGCCTTGCGCGCGCTGGGGCTTGCCGCGCAGGCCGCTGAGCTGGGCAATACCAATGCCCTGAGCGACGCCGGTACGGCGGCGGCGCTGGCCAAGGCCAGCTTGCGTGGCGCGGCGCTCAATGTGCGCATCAACGCCGCAGGGTTGCCCGGCAATTCGCAAGCCGCTGAGTACCTGGGCCAGCTCAAAACATTGGAAAGCCAGGCCGCTGCGCTGGAAGCGCAGGTCGATCAGCACATTGCTGCCCGTGGTGGTTTTTAGCAGCGGAGCCAACGTCTATGCGCCTCACCTCCCTCACTCAACGCGGCCTGCTGTTCTTGCTGGCGCTTGGCCTATTGCTCACCGGCTGCAATCTGCCCGCCGCGGTTACGCCGTCTCCAGACAGCGCTGTCCCCAGCGTGACCCCTTTCCAGCCGGGGCTGGCCCCCACGGAAACGGAGGCTGCTCCCCTGTGGTGGTTGTCTCCGGCGCTGCCAGAGGCTTTCGCCGCTGAACTGGCTTTGCCGGATGGCGCCCAGCTGACGGATGACCCCGCGGCGGCAAGCTACGCCGTGGAAGTGGGCGGCGATGGCGAAGTGCTGGCGCACTGGGTATATGCTCTCGTCGCACCGTTCCCCACCATAGCTGAGGAGATCTCCTCAGTAGACTTGCAAGCAGCCTGGGCCGGGCGCGGCGCCGGGCCATTTGCGGGCACACCGCTGCTGCTGAGCGACGAAACGCTGGCTGTGCTGAGCGCCGTGTGGGGTGAGCCGGCGGGCGGCGCGGTGCAGACTGTGCCCGCTGAGGCGCTGTTGGACGCGGCCTGGGCGCAGCAGCCCAGCTGGGCCATCGTGCCGTTTGAGGAACTTGCGCCGCGCTGGAAAGTGCTCTCGGTAGACGGCCAGTCGCCGATCTGGAAGAGCTTCGACCTCACCAGCTATGCCCTCACTCTGCCCATCACGATCACTAATGGCGCCGAGCTGGTGACTGCCCCCGCTGGCAACCGCGAGGCAGGCAAGCTCACCACAGTGCTGATGACCGGCGTTACCGCGCTGGTGCGCGCCACGGCCTGGGAGATGGAGCGCAAGGGCATCACCTATCCCGCCGAGGATGTGGGCGATGTGATGCGCGAGGCCGACATTGCCCATATTAGCAACGAAGTGCCCTTCGCCGAGAACTGCCCGCGGCCAGACCCGGCCCAGCGCGGCCTGGTCTTCTGCAGTGATGCCAGCTATATCGAGCTGCTGGATGTCCTCGGTACCGATGTTGTGGAGCTCACCGGCGACCACTTCAACGATTGGACCCGGGCTGCCATGGAGTACACGCTGGAGCAGTACCGCCAGCGCGGCTGGCCGTATTACGGCGGCGGCGCGGATATTCATGAGGCCATGCAGCCCTTGCGCATGGAGAACAACGGCAACCGCATCGCCTTCGTTGGCTGCAACGGCAAAGGTGGCGCGTACGCCTCGGCCACCGAGAGCTACCCCGGTACCTGGGCCTGCAACTACGAATACATGGAGAGCACCATCCGCCAGCTGGTGGATGAAGGCTATACCGTCATTGCCACCTTTCAGCATAACGAGGTCTACCAGTACAAACCCTCGGACACGCTGGTGCGCGATTTTGGCCGCGTAGCAGCGGCTGGCGCCAGCATCGTCAGCGGCAGCCAGGCACACCAGCCGCATGGCGTAGAGTTTTACAGCCCGGATACGTTAATCACCTATGGCCTGGGCAACATGTTCTTTGACCAGATCATTTTCGGCTACGACACGTCACACGGCATGATGGTGCGCCATGTGGTCTATGACAACCGCTACATCAGCGCCGAGATCCTGCCGTTCGTCTTTGTGGACTATGCCAAACCACGCTGGCTAACCGCGGAGGAGCGTGCCGAATTCCTGGGCATCATTTTCAGCAACAGCATCTGGCAGCCGCGCCAAACGGAATTGGAGGAATAGAGGATGGGACTGAAACCTGATCATTGGATCGAAAAAATGGCCCGTGAGCACAACATGATCGAACCGTACGAGCCCGCCCAGGTGCGCCAGGGTGTGATCTCGTACGGCGTATCGTCGTACGGCTATGACATCCGCGTGGCCGACGAGTTCAAGATCTTCACCAACGTGCACTCCGCGGTGGTGGACCCCAAGAACTTTGACGAAAAGTCGATGGTGGATTTCAAGGGCGATGTATGCGTCGTGCCGCCCAATTCCTTTGCCCTGGCGCGCACCGTGGAATATTTCCGCATCCCGCGCAGCGTGCTCACCATCTGCCTGGGCAAAAGCACCTATGCGCGCTGCGGCATCATTGTGAATGTCACGCCCTTTGAGCCGGAGTGGGAGGGTTTTGTCACCCTGGAGATCTCCAACACCACGCCGCTGCCCGCCAAGATCTACGCCAATGAGGGCATTGCGCAGGTATTGTTCTTTGAAGCCGATGAAGAGTGCCGCGTGTCGTATGCAGACAAAAAGGGCAAGTACCAGAAGCAGCAAAACATTGTGCTGCCAAAGCTTTAAGAGCAGTTAGCTATTAGCTGTTAGCCAAAAGTAAAATCCGTTGAGGCGTAATTTAGCCCAGCGGGATAGCGATTGTGCCAGTGATCAGATGAACTCAACTCTGACGCGGTAGGGGAGGGTCTTAGACCCTCCCTACGCGGTTCTGACTTTGTGCCAGCCAGCAAGAATCCTGTACAGGTTAGGCTGAGGGGCAAACATGCACTGCCAAAGTTGTAATTCCGTCCGTTTGTCATTCCGAACGAGCGGCGTAGCCGTGAAGAGGAATCCGTTAAGGGTTGATTTCAGCCATTCCACATCTGTGCCACGTTGTTTGTTACGGGACATGCCTATGTGTCAACGAGAATCCCTGGCTGTGCTCGGGATGCACGGGTAGCACAAAACAAAAAATCCCACCGTCGGTGGGATTTTTTATGTACACAGAGTGTTTAGCCCAGCGGAATCGCAATCGAACCCGTGATGAGCAGGCAGAACGCACCAATGATCAGCACCATGAAGAAAAACATGATCGAGATGATGAAGCGCTGTAGCGGAGTCATGCCCAAAAAGCCCACCTCATCCTCTTCGGTCTGGGTCAGGGTGGGGGTCTCTTGAATTTCGTTCAAGAAACTTTCGGTATCGTCGTCACGTAAAAAATCGTCGAGCATGATTCTCCTCTACTCAGTCTAGCTTATTTGTCTGCGCTGTCAACCAAGGGGCGCAGTTGTACCTGGCCCGCCGGGTAGCTGCGCTCCTCACCGTCCACAGACAGGCGCAGGCTGCCATCCGCCGCCAGGCCCACCAGCAGCCCCATCACTGCGTCAGGCTCCGTGTGCAAGTGCACCGCCTGCCCGCGGTAGGCCAGGCGCCGCTCCCAGGCTTGCAAGAACTCGGCATCCGGCAGCTGCGGCAGCCAGGTCAGCAAACGTTCCAGCACCGCGCGCAGCAGGTCGGCGGCGGCCACTGGGCGCCCCGCGGCGGCTTCCACGCTGGTGGCGGGGAATTGCAGGCGGCTGGCCTCTGGCACAGATTGCGCTGCAACATTGATGCCAATCCCCAATATCAGCGCTTGCAAGCGGCTGCCCGCCCAGTGCGCCTCAGGCAGCACCCCACACAGCTTGCGCCCCCCAGCCAACACATCATTGGGCCACTTGATCTCGGCCGGGATGCCGCCTGGCGCATGAACGCCAGGAAGCCCTTCCAGCACTTCGCACACGGCCAGCGCCCCCAGGCCAGATACGCGGCCCAGTTGGCTGGCCTCGAACCCTGCAGGCGGCGGCAGCAGCAGGCTGAACGCCAGGGCGCTGCCGGCGGGGGTGTGCCAGCTGCGGCCATCGCGCCCGCGGCCCTGGGTCTGCTCATCGGCCGCCGCCAGGCACAGGCCAGCCGCCGGCCCTTCGGCGGCCCAGGCGGCGACTACATCATTCGTGGAGCCAATAGTTTCAAAGAATTCGGCTTTGGCCAGCGGCAGCCCAGCCAGGGCGCGGGTAAATTCGGCTTGATTCATACGTGGATTCTATCCACTATGCTGGACTCTGCCTGTGGAGGCTGGTATACTTTTCCGGCGCTCGCAATCGCGGGCGCTTGCGCTGCGTAGCAGCGCAAATCTCACACGCTTACCTGACTTGGCGGTGCGTGCCCCTTTGAGGGTCACCGGCAGGGATGACGGGAGCGGACGTATAACGCGAAGGAGTTTTACCTATGGCCCCCATTGATATGAAGGCCCTTCTTGAAGCGGGCGTGCACTTCGGGCATCGTACCCAGAAGTGGGACCCACGCATGAAGCCGTACATCTTCACCGAACGTAACGGCATCCACATCATTGACCTGCAACAAACCGTAAAAGCCCTGGAAGACGCCTACAAGCTGGTGCGTGAGACTGTGGCACAGGGCAAGAACGTGCTCTTTGTAGGCACCAAGCGCCAGGCCGTCGAAACCATTGAGGCCGAGGCTGAGCGCGCCGGTATGCCTTACGTCACCGTGCGCTGGTTGGGCGGCATGCTCACCAACTGGAGCACCATGCGCCAGCGCGTCAGCGAGCTGGAGACTCTGGAGCGCATGGCTGCCCAGGCTCCGGCAGAGGGCGACGCCGGCAGCAAGCTCAAGCTCACCAAGCGTGAGTTGCTGACCAACTCCCGCAAGGCTGAGAAGCTGCAAGAGCGCTTTGGCGGCATCCGCAACATGAACCGCGTGCCTGACCTGCTGTTTGTGGTGGATGTCAATCGCGAAGAGACTGCCGTGCGCGAGGCCAACATCCTCGGCATTCCGGTTGTCGGCCTGGTGGACACTAACTGCAACCCCAGCGTGATCGACTACGTGATCCCCTCCAATGATGACGCCATCCGCGCCATCAAGCTGATGGTGTCCTACATTGCAGACGCCGCGCTGGAAGGTATCTCGCTGCGCAATGACAAGCAGGATGCTGAGCCCAAGGCGGAGACCAAGACTTCGGCTCCGCGCCGCCGTGAGGATGGCCCGATCGAAGAGCTGACCGATGATGCCCTGCTGGGTGAGGCCACTCTGGCCAAGGTCGCTGAAGAGCAGGCCAAGGAAGCCCAGAAGGCTGAGAGCGGCGAGGCTAAGCCCGCCCCCAAGAAGCCCGCAGCTGGCGCTCCGGCCCCCAAGGCGCGCAAGCCCAAGCTGAAGAAGTCTGACCTACAAGGCGAGGGCGAGGAAGAAGCCGAAGCTGACGCTGAAACCGAAACCGAGACCGAAGCCCCGGCTGAGGCTCCAAACGAGACTGAAGAATAAGAACGATGGAAATTACGACTGAACTGATCAAAGAATTGCGCCAGGCCACCGGCGCGGGTATTTTGGATTGCCGCGCCGCGCTCGAAGAAGCCCAGGGCGACTTCGACAAGGCTGTGGATGTGCTGCGCCAGAAGGGCCTCTCCAAGGCCGCCAAGCGTGCCGACCGTGAAGTGCTCAACGGCGTGGTAGAGCTGTACTCCCACGGCGATGGCCGCGTGGGTGTGATGGTGGAAGTCAACTGCGAGACCGACTTTGTGGCTCGCTCGGAAGCTTTCCGCAAGCTAGCCCACGAGATCGCCCTGCAGATCGCTGCCAGCAGCCCGCAGTGGCTGACCGAAGAAGAAGTGGACCCGGCGGCGATCGAGCGCGAGAAGGAAGTGGCGCGCAACACCGCCAAGGAATCTGGCAAGCCGGAAGCCTCTTGGGACAAGATCGTGGATGGCCGCGTGCAGAAATTCCTCGACGAGGCCGTGTTGCTGCGCCAGGGCTACATCCGTGATGACAGCAAGAGCATCAAAGACATGATCAGCGAAGGCGTGGTGGCGACTGGTGAAAACATCATCGTGCGCCGTTTTGCCCGCTGGGAGCTGAGCGGCAAGTGAGCCCAAACTCATCAAACTTTTTGATGAGAAGCACCTCAGCGGTTTCCACCGCTAGTGTTGCTGATACTAGGAATCAAGTCAAAAAGAACGGCCAACCCTGTGTTGGCCGTTTTTGTAGAATGAGGTGATATGAGCGAGACGCAACGATCCGTGTACTCCCGTGTACTGCTCAAGCTGAGCGGCGAGGCCTTGGCCGGCCCGCAAGGCTTGGGCATTGACCCCCTGAATGCGGAGAATATTGCCGCCCAGGTGGCCGAAGTGGTTGGGCTGGGCGTCCAGCTGGCCATCGTGATCGGCGCCGGCAACCTGTGGCGCGGCCGCACCGGCATTGAACGCGGTATGGAGCGCGCCAATGCCGACTATATGGGCATGCTGGGCACGGTGATGAACGCCCTGGCGCTGATGGATGCCATCGAACGCGCCAATGTGGAAGTGCGCGTGCAATCGGCCATCGAGATGCGCGCCGTGGCCGAGCCTTACATCCGCCGCCGCGCCATCCGCCATTTGGAAGTGGGGCGCGTGGTCATCTTCAGCGGCGGCACAGGCAACCCTTATTTCTCGACGGATACTGCCGCCGCCCTGCGCGCCATGGAGATCGGCGCCAACCTGGTCATCAAAGGCACCAAGGTGGATGGCGTCTATGACTCAGATCCCAAAAAGAACCCCAGCGCCAAACGCTTTGACCATCTCACTTACATTGATGCCCTCAATCTGGGCCTGGGCGTGATGGATAGCACCGCTATCTCGCTGTGCATGGAAAATCAAATGCCCATCCGCGTGCTGGATTTCTGGGAAGAAGGCGCCTTGCGCAAAGCCTTGCTCGGCGAGCACGTCGGCACCCTGGTGGACTCGGGCAAATAGCCGGGCCAGGTGGCTGGCGGTTGCCCGTGGCTCGGGCAGCGGCGAAGCCTGTATATGCCAATGGTAAAATGCCTAAATTAGGCTTACCGCTTAGCTGAAAGAGCGGCCTTCAGGAGGCTTTTGTGATTGCAGACTTGCTAAAAGACACCAAAGAGCGTATGCGTGGCGCCATTGCCGCCTTGAAAGAAGACCTGGCGGCCATTCGCACCGGCCGTGCCACCCCGGCGTTGATCGAAAAGCTCAGTGTGGAATACTACGGACAGCCCACTCCGCTCATGCAGCTTGCTTCCATCAGTGTGCCTGAGCCGCGCCAGTTGCTCGTGAAGCCTTTTGACCCCAGCAGTATCAAAGATATCGAAAAAGCCTTCCAGGCCTCAGACCTCGGCCTGACCCCCAACTCGGATGGCAAGGTGGTGCGCCTCAACCTGCCCACCCTGACCGAGGACCGCCGCCGCGACCTGGTGAAGGTGGTCAATGCCCGTCTCGAAGAAGCCAACGTGGCTGTTCGCAACATCCGCCGTGACACGATCAAGGATATGCGTGAGGCCAAGGATGAGAAGCTGGTTTCTGAAGATGAGCTCAAGCGCGGTGAAGAAGACGTGCAGAAGCTCACTGACGAGATCACCGGCGAAATCGAGACGATGGGCAAGCAAAAAGAAAAAGAAGTGATGGAGATCTAGTCTTGGCAAACAGGGCTAAGCCCGCTGCCGAGCTGACCGGGCACGTTCCCCAACATATCGCCATCATCATGGATGGCAATGGCCGCTGGGCGAAGGCTCGCGGCTTGCCGCGCCTGGCCGGGCACCGTGCCGGTACGGAGAATATCCGCAACATCATCCGCGCCTGCGAAGAGTTTGGTGTCAAGTACCTCACCGTGTATGCCTTTTCTACGGAAAACTGGGCCCGCCCCGAAGATGAAGTGAGTGGCCTGATGGGCATCTTTGATGAGGTGTTTGAACGCGAGCTGGCTGAGTTGCTCAAGCAAGGCGCGCGCCTCAATCACATCGGTAACCTGGAGCAGGTGCGCCCGTCCTTGCAGGAAAAGATCCGCAGGGGAATGGAAGCCACCAAAGATAACGATCGCATCGTGTTCAGCGTCGCTTTCAACTATGGCGGGCGCGATGAGCTGGTGCAAGCGGTACGCGGCATTGTGCAAGCTGGCCTGAAGTCGGAAGAGGTGACCGAGGAAACCCTCTCGCGCTACATGTTCACCGCCGGAATTCCAGACCCGGACCTGGTGATCCGCACCTCTGGCGAACAGCGCACCAGCAACTTCCTCATCTGGCAGGCCGCCTATGCGGAGTGGATCTTCCCGCAGACGTACTGGCCAGACTTTGGGCGAGAAGAGCTGCTCAAAGCCATTACTGAATTTGGGCAACGTGAGCGCCGCTTTGGCGGCTTGGTAACCGAGGGCGAAAATGGCGGGTAAGCGTATTCTGGTGGCCCTGATCGGCCTGCCGATCGGGATTGCTGTTTTTATGATCGGTGGCTGGCTGTTTGCTGCCGCCTTTGCAGTGGTCCTCGGCCTGGCGGCCTGGGAGTATGCCAGCTTGTTCACGCATAGTGGCGCCCAACCAGCGCGCTGGCTGGTGGTGGCAGGGGCTGCTGCGTTGTTCCTGGCAGCGCACTTTGGCCTGGCCAACGGCGTGCTGCTGGCCGGGCTGCCGATGCTGGCGCTGGTGGTACACCTGGTGAGCTACGAGCGCGGCCGCGAGCAGGCGGGTACCGACTTTGCCATTACTCTGAGTGGTATTTTCTATATTGGTGTGCTAGGCGCATACTTCGCCTACATGCGCAATCTGCAACACGGCGAGTGGTGGTTGCTGCTCACCCTGCTCGCCGTGTGGCTGGCCGACACGGCGGCCTATGCCATCGGCACGCCGTTGGGCAAGCACAAGATGAGCCCGCGCCTCAGCCCCAAGAAGAGCTGGGAAGGGTACGCCGCGTGCGTTGTATTCGCCACCTTGGGTACACCGCTGTTCGGTTTGCTGCTGGCGCGCCTGGGCATGCCGGCGCATCCGCTGTTCGCCCTGGGCAATTTGGCCATCCTCGGCTTCGCCGTAGGCTCACTCACCACCCTGGGTGACCTGGGGGAGAGCATGATCAAGCGCCAGATGAAGGTCAAAGATGCCAGCCAGATCCTCCCCGGGCATGGCGGCATCCTGGACCGTATCGACTCGTGGCTGTGGGCTTTGCCCATCGGCTTTTATCTGATCACCCTTCTTTTTTAAACTCACAAAGGAGTTGTGTTGAACGATCTCTCTCCCTCTCGCAATCTAGCCCTCGAACTGGTGCGTGTGACGGAGGCAGCCGCGCTGTCCGCGGCGCGCTTCATGGGCCGCGGCGACAAGCCGGCGGGTGACCAGGCGGCGGTGGACGGGATGCGTTTGGTGCTCAACAGCATCGAGATGTCAGGTGTCGTCATCATCGGTGAGGGGGAGAAAGATGAAGCGCCCATGCTCTACAACGGTGAGCAAGTGGGTTTTGGCGGCGAGCCGGAAGTGGATATTGCCGTGGACCCGATCGATGGCACCCGCCCGCTGGCCGAAGGCCGCCTGAACTCGATTGCCACCGTGGCGGTGGCGCCGCGCGGCACCATGTATGACCCCGGCCCGTTTGTGTACATGAACAAGATCGCCGTCGGCCCAGCGGCCAAAGGCGCCATCCATGTCGAGCGCAGCATCAAGGAGAATTTAGAAGCGATCGCCAAAGCCAGCGGGAAGCGCATTCAGGATTTGGCGGTCATCATGCTGGACCGCCCGCGCCACGAAGAGCTCAAGGCCGAGGTGCGCCGCTGTGGGGCGCGCATCCGCATGATCGATGATGGCGATGTGGCCGCGGCGCTGATGACCGCCATGCCCGATTCTGGCATCGATGTGCTGCTGGGTATCGGCGGCACGCCGGAGGGCGTGCTGGCGGCCTGCGCCTTGCGCGCCATGGGCGGCGAGATCCAGGGCAAGCTGTATGCCCGCAATGAGGATGAGCTGCGCCGCGGCCGCGAGATGGGCTATGACTTTGACAAGATTCTGACCATGGATGACCTGGTGTCGTCTGAGGATGTGTTCTTTGCCGCCACCGGCATCACCGATGGCGAGCTGCTGGACGGCGTCAAGTATTCGGCCACCGGGGCGCGTACGCACAGTCTGGTGGTGCGCGGCACTACCGGCACCGTGCGTCAGATCATTGCCAACCACAGCTTTGAGAAGCTGGAGAAGATCAGCCCCATTGACTATTAGTCTCATATAGACTGCCCGGAGCAGGCATGGCGAAAAAGAAGACCCCCGCACGCAAGACCACCCCAGCCAACAAAGCCGCCTTGCGCGGCGTGGCCTACCGGCCCACACCAGACATGGTCGCCCAAGCTAACCTCAAAAACTGGGAGGCGGTGGCGCGCAAAGCCAACCGAGACCTGGAAGGGTTTTGGGAGGCTGAAGCGCGTGAACTGGAATGGTATCGACCCTGGAAGAAGGTGCTCGATAGCTCTAAGGCGCCGTTCTACAAGTGGTTCACGGGCTCGCGCGTCAACATTGTGCACAATGCTATTGACCGCCATCTCAAGACGCACCGCAAGAACAAGCTGGCCCTGATCTGGGAAAGTGAAGACGGCAAGGAAGAGCGCAGCTATTCGTATTACAAGCTCAACCGGGAAGTCTCTCGTATGGCCAGCCTCATCAAGTCCATGGGTGTGCACAAGGGTGACCGCGTCACGATCTACATGGGGCGTATCCCCGAAGCGGTGTTTGCCATGCTGGCCTGTGCCAAGATCGGCGCGGTGCACTCGGTGGTGTTTGGCGGCTTCTCGGTGGATGCACTGCAAAGCCGCATTGAAGATAGCGAGTCCAAGCTGCTCATCACTTGTGATGGCAGCTACCAGAACGGCAAGCGTATCGAGCTCAAGCAGATCGCGGATGCGGCCCTGGAGCGCAGCCCCAGCGTGCAGAACGTGCTGGTCGTGCAGCGCACCGGGCACGAAGTCAACATGCAGCCCGAGCGCGACCACTGGTACCACGAGTTGCTCGAGACGCCGGTGGCGCAAGATCGCTTCCCCACCGAGCCGCTGGACGCCGAAGACCCGCTGTTTATCTTGTACACCTCCGGCTCCACCGGACGGCCCAAGGCCATCGTGCACACGCACGGCGGCTACATGGTAGGCACCTACACCACGCTCAAATATGTATTCGACATCAAGGAAGAAGACCGCTATTGGTGCGCCGCCGACCCCGGTTGGATTACTGGACACTCGTACATTGTGTATGGGCCACTGCTCAACGGCGCCACCAGCTTTCTATATGAGGGCGGCCCCGCCTTCCCGAACCCCGGCCGCTGGTGGCAGCTGATCGAGCGCTATGGCATCACTATCCTGTACACCGCGCCCACCGCCATTCGTGGCCTGATGCGCTTTGGCGACGACTGGCCCAAGCAATATGACCTCTCGAGTTTGCGGCTGCTGGGCTCCGTCGGTGAGCCGATCAACCCCGAAGCGTGGCGCTGGTATTTCAACGTCGTGGGCAAGAAGCGCTGCCCGATCATGGACACCTGGTGGCAGACCGAGACCGGTATGTTCATGATCACGCCTACGCCGGTGGTGCCGCTCAAGCCGGGCTCGGGCGCCAAGCCGTTCTTCGGCCAGGTGGCCGAGATCCTGGACGAGGCCGGCAAGCCGGTGAAAGATGGCGAGGAAGGCTACTTAGTGCTCACGCGCCCGTGGCCCGCCATGCTGCGCGGCATCTATGGCGACCCGCAGCGCTATGTCAAGCAATACTGGAGCACTTATCCCGGCAAGTACATGACCGGCGATTCCGCTCGGCGCGACAAGGATGGCTACTACTGGATCATCGGCCGCGTGGATGACGTCATCAAGGTCTCCGGCCACCGCCTGGGCACCGCCGAAGTGGAGTCGGCGCTGATCACGCATTCCGCGGTGGCCGAGTCGGCCGCCATTGGCCTGCCGCACGAACTGAAAGGGCAGGGCATCCATTGCTTTGTGGTGCTGCGCCAGGATGCGGTGGCCAGCGAGGCGTTGGCCGAAGAGCTGCGCCAGCATGTGGCGCAGCACATGGGCGCCATCGCCCGGCCCGAGGATGTGCGCTTCACCGACAAGCTACCCAAGACGCGCTCGGGCAAGATCATGCGCCGCGTGCTGAAAGCACGCGCGCAAGGCTTGCCCGAAGGCGACCTGAGCACGCTGGAGGACTAGTACTAGGACTAGCGTGACGATCTCTCGCTTGCACCATCTGGTGCTTTTTTGCGCTGATACTGAACGCTCCCGCGTTTTTTACGAGGCACTGGGTTTCACGTACTTGCGCGGCTACGAGGGCATGCACTGGTTTGCACTGGGGGATGCGGAGCTGATGCTGCACCCTGCAGAACCAGGCGAGAAAGCCGGGGCGCCCGTCATCCACTTCGCCACTCCAGATGTGGACGCCCTGTTTGCGAGGGCCGTGGCGGCCGGTTTGCAGCCCCTTGATCACCAGAACCCGGGTGACCTGATGCAGGCGCCGGTGGTGCGCCCCTGGGGAGACCGTGAGTTTGAACTGGCCGATCCTGATGGGCAGTGGCTGGCCTTCACGGAGGCGGCATAAGCGGTTTGGGTTGCAAATTGACATTGAATTGGGGCGGTGGTATAGTCTCGCCCGACAACTGAATACTGCCCAGCGTGCCAAGAACACGGCACGCATTTCATCCAGAGAGGTTAAGGGAATCGGCCCGTTGAAACCTCGGCAACCCCCGCTACGCGGAAGGTGCCAAATCCGACAGAAATTTTCTGGAAGATGAGAGGGTGCAAAAATTCCTGTTCATTTGCCCTTCTCTGCTGTCTGAGGGCAAATTTTTGTTTAACGGAGGCTTGTTGTTTATGAGTAGCAC
>JAHCIJ010000005.1 GCA_026129255.1 Anaerolineales bacterium
TCATAATTTGCCATGCTCTACTCCAATGCGGGCGCTAGGCCCAATTCTCCAGTGTGAATTTGATGGTGCCGAGGAAATAATCAGCCACCGCACCGTCAAGGATGCGATGGTCGAAGGTGAGGGTGGTATACACCATCGGCCGGATGGCGATGGCATCGTCGATCACCACGGCGCGCTTTTGAATAGCGCCGGTGCCGATGATAGCGCATTGCGGCTGGTTGATGATCGGCGTAGCAAACAGCGATCCGCTGGTGCCATGATTGGTGAGCGTGATCGTGCCGCCTTGCACTTCATCCGTCTTGAGGCCCTTGTTGCGCGCCCGCGTGGAGAGATCATTGACGGCACGCGCCATCTCCAGCAGGCTCATGCTGCCCGCATTCTTGACCACCGGCACGATGAGACCGTCCGGCTCCAGCGCAGTAGCAATGCCAAGATTGACCGCGCCGTGCACCGCCACGCCCTCGTCACTCCATGAGGAGTTGACGATCGGGTAGGCATTGCAGGCCGCCACGATAGCGTTGACGAAATAGGCGGTAAAGGTGAGATTGACGCCCTGTTGGGCAAAGGCTGCTTTGTTGGCGGCGCGGTGCGCGCCCACGCGGCTCATGTCAATTTCCATCACGGTGGTGACATGCGGCGAGGTGTGCTTGCTGCGCACCATGTGCTCCGCAATGGCGCGGCGCACCGGGTTGAGCTTCATCACCGTGCCAGGGATGGCTTCGGGGAATGCGGGCGGAAAGTTTGCCTTGGGGGCGGCAGATGGCTGCGCCGCTGGAATGCTGGGTGCGTAGGCGTTGCCATTCGCCATAGCGGCTTCGACATCCGCTTTGGTGACGCGGCCCCCTTGGCCACTGCCGCGGATACGCGAGACATCAATATTATGCTCGGCAGCCAGGCTACGCACCACCGGCGAGAGGAAGGTGGCCATGTTGTGCCCATCAAAACTGGGCAAGGTCACCGGGCCGCTGGCGGCGGCTGCCGCTCCGGGCACAAAGCGGGCCGTGCCGGCCTGCGCCGCTGCCAGCACATCTTCCTTGGTGATGCGGCCACCGGGGCCACTGCCGTGCACTGCCGCCAAATTCACGCCGTGCTCGGCGGCTACTTTGGCTGCCAGGGCGGACACCGGGCCACCGGCGGGGGCCGACGGATGCTGGCTGGCTACGGGTGCGTGCTGGGGTTGTAGTTGTGGTTGTTGTGGCGCGGGCGTCGGCTTCACTACAACTGGGCTGGCCGGCACAGGCGCAGGCTGCGGAGCCGCCGCCTTTGGAGGCTCAGGCGCCTTGGGCGCGGCCGCCGGGGCGGCGCTGGGGCCGCCATCCTCTGGCAAGCTTTCGCCGGGCTCCCCGATCCATACCAGGATGGCGTTGACGGGCACCACGGCGCCTTCAGCCTGCAGGATCTTCAGGATCGTGCCGCTGGCCGGGCTGGGGATCTCGGTGTCGACCTTGTCGGTGTTGACCTCGACCAGCGGGTCATATTCCTTAACCTGCTCGCCTTCTTGCTTGAGCCATTTGGTGACGGTGGCGTCAGTGACGCCTTCGCCCATTTGTGGGAGGATGACTTTTACGGCCATGCGTTAATTCTAACTGAGGAACATCGCCACCTGCAGCGCAATAGGTTGACAGCTGCCAATACTATAATCAGCCAATGAAGTACCAATTCTTCAACGACTATTCTGAAGGCGCGCACCCGAGGATACTGGAGCGCCTGGCGGCCAGCAACCTACAACAGATGACCGGCTACGGCGAGGATGCGCTTTCCTTGCAGGCACAGGCGCTGATCCAAGAAGCGGTCGGCAACTCCAAGGCGGCCGTGCACTTCGTCTCGGGCGGCACGCACGCCAACCTGCTGTGCCTAGCTTCCATGTTGCGGCCCTACGAGTCGGTCATCGCCGCAACCAGCGGGCACATCCATGTACACGAGGCTGGCGCGGTGGAGGCGACGGGCCACAAGATCGAGGCCGTGCCCAGCCGCGATGGCAAACTGCGCCCGGAGCTGCTGCACGGGCTGCTGGCTTTGCACCAGGATGAGCACATGACCAAGCCCAAGGTGGTGTTCATCTCGCACGCCAGCGAAGTGGGCACGATCTATGCCAAGGCCGAGCTGGAGGCCCTGTACGGTTTCTGCCAGCAGCATGGCTTGTACCTGTATCTGGATGGGGCGCGGATCGGATCGGCACTGACCGCCAACGCCAGCGACTTGAGCCTGGCCGATATCGCCGCGCTGACGGATATGTTCTACATCGGCGGGACGAAGAACGGCGCATTGCTGGGCGAAGCCATCGTCATCAACAATCCAGCGCTGCAGCCTGAGTTCCGCCGCCACATTAAGCAGCGCGGCGCACTGCTGGCCAAGGGCCGCGTGATCGGCGCACAGTTTTTGGAGCTGTTCGCAGATGAGCTGTATTTTGAATTGGCACAGCATGCCAACCGCATGGCGGAGCAACTGGCGGATGGGCTGCAAACACTGGGCTTTGATTTCCTCACACCGCCACAGTCAAACCAGATCTTCCCAATCTTGCCGGATACGGCCATCGAGCAGCTGCAGCAGGAGTACGGCTTTTATGTGTGGGTCGCGGCGGGCGAGGGCATGTCTGCGATACGTTTGGTGACTTCGTGGGCAACCGAGGAGCAGGCGGTGCAGGCGTTTTTGGAGGATGCGCGCGGGCTGGCGTAGCGCGGTCTACATAGTTGTGCCCGCCCTTTGTGTCATCCTGAGCGGTTTATAAAGCTATCACCCGGACGCCGAACCCGCGTTAGCGAAGGATCTTTATAGGCAAATCTTCTATGTAGCGCGTGTTTGTAAATCACGCCAACGAGGATCCCTCGCTACGCTCGGGATGCACATCGTAAACGACAGCGGTTAAAAAAACAGCGCAGCCAATGGCTGCGCTGTTTTGACTTTGTAAAAAACTGAACGCTGAAAGCTGACAGCTACTCCAGATTATCAAACACGATCTCAACCACATCACGCACACGCATTTGCGGTGCATCCGTCTTGGCGGCATCCGAGAGCATGATCATGCAATACGGGCAGCCTACGGCCAGCGTGTCGGCGCCCACTTCCTGCGCCTGGCGGATGCGCTCGCTGTTGACGCGCGTCGTGCCGTGCTCTTCTTCTTTCCACATCTGGGCGCCACCGGCACCACAGCAGAAGGACTGCTTCTTGGTCTTGGCCATCTCCACCAGGTCGGCATTGACGACGTTGAGTACGTTACGCGGCTCAATCACCACATCGTTCTGGCGGCCGAGATAGCACGGGTCGTGCATGGCGGTTTGCGTGTCCTCACCAGCCTTAACTTTGAGACGGCCGCCGTTGATGAGCTCATCAATGAAGCTGGTGTGGTGCACCACTTCGTAATTGCCGCCGAACTGCGGGTACTCGTTCTTGAGGGTGTGCATGCAGTGCGGGCAGGTGGTGAGGATGCGCTTGGGGGCCACCTCGTTGAGGATCTCTACGTTGGCAGTGGCCAATTCGTTGAACAGGAATTCGTTACCAGCACGGCGGGCCGAGTCACCCGTGCATTGCTCGTTCTGGCCCAGCACCGCAAAGCTCACGCCCGCGGCGTGCAGCACTTTGGCCAGCGCCTGCGCTGTGTTCTGGGCGCGCGGGTCAGTAGCCGGGGCACAACCCACCCACCACAGCACTTCGGCATCCGGGTTCTGCTCCACCGTTTGCACATTGAGCCCCTCCGCCCACTTCATGCGCTCGGTGGGCGGCACGTTCCACGGGTTCATGCTGCGTTCCATGCCACGGAAGGCGGTCTGCCACTGGGCAGGTGCTTTGTCTTCCATCAGCACCATCGAACGGCGGATGTCCATGATGTCGCGCATGGGGTCATTGCCCACCGGGCAGATCTCAGTACAGGCACCGCAGGCCGTGCAGGCCAGCACGGCTTCTTCCGTGATGGCAAATTCCAAAAGTGTCTGGCTGCTGGCTTCGCCGGCCGCCAGACGTGCGCCCTCTTGATTAAAGAAGTAGCGCTTGTTGATCTCGAGCGCGGCAGGCGAGAGCACCTTGCCGGTGTTGTAGGCCGGGCAGGCATCCTGGCAGCGGTTGCACATGATGCAGGCATAGCCATCCAGGATCTGGTTCCAGGCAAAGTCTTCTACGCGCGTGGCGCCAAACTGCTCGATGGTGTTGTCGTCAAAGTTGAGCTTGTCCAGCGCACCAGGGGCAGTGCGCTCAGGGCGCAGCAGGAAGTTGAGCGGCGCCATAAAGATGTGGATGTGCTTGGAATACAAGAAATACGGGAAGAAGGCCATGATCAGGCCGATGGCCAGCCAGAAGCCAACATGCTCGCCAATGGTCTGCGCCAGAGGCGAGAGCCCGGTCCACACCTGCGCCGCAGCAGACGAGAACGGCTGCCACGGGTCTACGCCATGCAGGGCTAGCTTAAAGCTGTTGCCCAAGAAGCGGCCGCCCAGATGGAAGACAATGAAGAGGCCAACGATGAGCGAATCACGGCGAATACCAGCACGCGCTTTGGGGTGCAGCAGCGTGCTCTCACGCGTGGTGAGCTCCTTGGCGCGGAACACAAAACGGCGCAGCAGCAGCGCCAGCATGCCGCTGATGCCCGCCACGGTCAGCCCATCAGCAACCATGCGGTAGCCGTTGCCAATAAGACCTTCACCCAGGAACACGAAATTGGGCAGCAGTGCTTCAAGCACATCACCGATGTTGACCAGCAGATAGAACATGAAGGCCCATACCACCAAGGCGTGCAGCACACTTACCAGCAAGCGCCTGCGCCAGGTGGGCGTGAGCGCCACAGCCTTGATGCCCGTGGGCAGCAGACGCTTAGGGATCAGCGACCAATCCGGCCGCCCGTGACCGCGGGCAATGATGCGCACGACGCGCTCGGCAACACGAATGGCAGCGTAGCCGCTGGCCGCGGCGGCGAGGAAGAAGACGATTTTCTCAGGGAGTGTCAGCATGGGATAAAAATTCTAGCATGGGAGCTAGCTGTAAGCTATCAGCTTTTAGCTCTTAGCTTTGAATATGCATTCCTACCTGACTGCTGGAAACGCCGCCGTGCACGGAGTGACTTCGCAACCCAGAGTTTCTATACGACTTAGCTAGTCGCTAACCGCTATTAGCTATCAGCCAACCTACGCCCCACCCTCACTGTACTGGAACTCATCGTCCGTGGGCGTGCGGCCCGAAGGATCATGCACGTAGACCCAGTCCCCTATATTGGCCCATTCGTAGACCCAGCGCGCATCGCCGATGGCCAGGTTCACACAGCCGTGCGAACCCTGATAGCCGAAGAATTGCTTCTGGCGCCAGTAGGCGCCGTGGATGGCGCGGGCCTGGTCGTAGTACATCGTCCACGGCACATCCGCCAGATAGTAATAGCCGCCAGTGCCGCCGGAGAAATCTCCGCTCATTGGCGTAGTCTCGTGCTTTTCATAGATCTGGAACAAGCCGGGGCGCGTCCACAAATTGTCCAGTCCCGTGGCGATCAGCGTGGCAAAGATGAGCTGGTTGTTCTCATACACGGCCAGCGATTGCTGCTCCAGGTTGATCTCGATCCAGCGGCCACTTTCCACGCCAGCGGGGGCTTCAGTCATTGGGGTGACCAGGCGCATCTGCAGCGAGTTGAGCCACTGATCCGGCCCCACCAGATACCAAGCGAGATCAGCCACCTGCTGAACGTCAAAGATCTCGATAACGCTATAGGCGTTGTAAACAGCGCTGGAGCGCGGCGCTTGCAAGCTGGGGCTGGTGTAAGCCAGGAAGGGCGAGACCTCGCCGGCGGCGTACTCAAGCACCCAGCCAAAGGTGCGGGTGGGCTGCGCTTCAAACTCCATGCCCATGCCAAAGCGGCGCACTTCCACCGGGGAGAGATCGCTGCGGCGCATCCAACCCAGGTCAGTCAGGTAATAGGCGACACCATCCACCTGTTGGATGCTGGTGTAGGTGACATAGTGCGGGCTCTCGCCGGGTTTGATGTAGGCGCGTGGGGTGGTGTAGGCCACTGCCGCATCCAACGTGGCGAACGTTGGGCGCGGGATGATGCCGGTGCTATCCATTGTGTTGACGATGGCATAGCTGATCGGCAGGTCGGCAAAGACCGGGTCGATCACAGTAGCCTGCAACGGGCGCAGCGGCAACGTCATCCCCAGGGAGGAGAGGCGCGCAAAATAGCCATACGAGCCCAACTGTTGGCAGTCGCTGGCCGCGGCGCCGAAGGTAGGCGGCAGGCACAGCGGATCGCTGGCCACGGGGGCATCCGTCGGGGCCGCCAGGGCAGGCGCGGGGGCCAGTGTCAGAATGAATGCAAGCAGGAGGGCAGCGTGGAAGGTGCGCTTCATGCGGGAAATTATAGCGGCGCGGCCAGCGGGCTGGCTTAAGGGATTATGGGTTTTCTGACCCGATGCGGATGCCCTGCAAGCACCACAAAGCCAGCAAGTTGAACACAATCGCCGCGCCGGTGTTGTAGCCGAAACCCTGCGCAAACAGCAGCGGGGTAAGCAAACTGGCCACGGCGCGCCCGATAGAAGCGAAGGTGAAAAAGCCAGACATCATCGTGGCGCGTGCGGCGGGCATCACCTCAGTCATCAAGGGGATGCTGCTCACGATAACAAATTCAAAACTCACGTAAAAGAAGAATAGGGTCACCAGTGCCCCTAGATACGTGCCGCCAAACACGGGCATGGCCAGGCAGGCGAGACAATTGACCAGCAGGCCGATGACAATGGCGCGGCGCTTGCCCAGCCGGTCGGTGAGCAGCGCCACTAAGCCTTCACCGCTCAGCTCGGCGATGCCGAGCACCGCTGCCGCGGCGCCGAGGGCGGCCAGCTGCAAGCCAAAGCTATCTTCCAACCACACGCCAAAGATCAGCGCCACCAGCTCATTGGCCACACAGGTCAGTAGGCTGAACAGCAAGACGGCGCGGCCCACGCGGGAGCGCAACACCTGCCTGAAGTTGGCCAGCATGCCGCGGCCAGCCGCCCCCGCCTGCGCGTCCTTGGGCAGCAACCAGGCCAGCACAGCGATACACACCAGCACCATGAGGCCCAGCAACTGGAACGGCGCCAACCAGCCGGCCCGGCCCAGCACCCAACCCATCGCCGGCACGCCAATGATGAACGCGCTGGACCAACTCAGCTCCGTAATGGTGATGGCCGCACCGCGCTGGGCGTAGGGCACACGGTCGCCGATGTAAGCTTGCAGCGAGGGATCAAAGGTGACCTTGCCGATGAGCATGAGAACCATGGCTGTCACAAAACCCGCAAAGGTAGGCCACAGGCTCACCACCACCGCGCCGGAGACGAAGACGCTCATACCCAACAGCATGCCGGTGCGGCGGCCGCGGCTGTCGCCCACCGTGGCCAGGAACGGCCCCACGATGGCCGCCACCAGCGAGCGCAAGCCCACTGCGCGCGTCAGCGTTTCCAAGGGTACGTTGAGCGCATCGCGGAACACCGGCAAGAAGGGATACACCATGCGGAAGCCAATGCTGCTCAGCATGCGTATAAAAGTAAAGAAGACGAGCTGCACTCGCCAGGAAGTTTTAGGAGGGGTCATGTATGTTTGCCGCGCTAGCGTTTCAGCATCGGCATCTTGATGCCATGGCGCTTGGCGGCGGCAATGGCCTCATCGTAACCAGCATCCGCATGGCGCACCACACCCATGCCTGGGTCGCTGGTCAGCACGCGCGCGATGCGGGCGGCTGCCTCTGGCGTGCCGTCGGCCACGATGACCTGGCCGGCGTGCTGGCTGTAGCCGATCCCTACGCCGCCGCCGTGATGAAAGGATACCCAGGTAGCACCATTGACCGCATTGATCAGCGCGTTGAGGATGGGCCAGTCGCTGACGGCGTCCGTGCCATCTTTCATCGCTTCGGTCTCACGGTTGGGCGAAGCCACTGAGCCAGAATCCAAATGATCACGCCCGATCACGATCGGTGCGCTCAGCTCGCCGCTAGCGACCATCTCATTGAAGCGCAGGCCAGCCTTGGCACGCTCGCCGTAACCCAGCCAGCAGATGCGGGCGGGCAGCCCCTGGAAGGGGATGCGCTCGCGGGCCATATCCAGCCAGCGGTGCAAATGCGCATCTTCGGGGAAGAGTTGCTTGATGGCCGCGTCGGTCTTGTAGATGTCTTCAGGATCGCCGCTGAGCGCCACCCAACGGAACGGCCCCTTGCCCTCGCTGAACAGCGGGCGAATATAAGCCGGTACGAAGCCGGGGAAGTCAAAGGCGTTCTTGACGCCGTACTCCAGCGCACGCTGGCGCAGATTGTTACCGTAGTCGAAGACCTCACTGCCCTTCTGCTGGAAGCCCAGCATGGCTTCCACGTGGGCGGCCATGCTGGCTTGCGAGCGGCGCTCGAATTCAGCGGGGTCGCTGGCGCGCAAGGCGTCCGCCTCTGCCAGGCTCATGCCAGCAGGGATGTACGCCAGCAGGTCGTGCGCCGGGGTCTGGTCGGTCACGACATCAGGCACCACGCCGCGCTGCAACAACTCCGGGAAGAGCTCAGCCGCATTGCCGATGAGGCCGATCGAGCGCGGCTCGCCTTTGGCGACATAGTCCTCGACCAGAGTCATGGCTTCTTCGAGCGTATCGACCACATCATCCACATAGCCAATTTCCTGGCGGCGTTTGGCGCGCGTCGGGTCGATCTCGACCACGAGACCGACACCTTCATTCATAGTGATGGCCAGCGGCTGGGCGCCGCCCATGCCGCCCAAGCCAGCGGTGAGCACAAACTTACCTTTGAGCGAGCCCCAGCCGCGCTGGCGCGCCAGCGCGCCCAGCGTCTCATAGGTACCCTGCAGGATGCCTTGCGTGCCAATATAGATCCACGAGCCGGCCGTCATCTGGCCATACATCATCAGGCCCTGGGCAGCCAGCTCATCAAAATGCTGCTGGGTGGCCCAGTAAGGCACCAGGTTGGAGTTGGCGATGAGCACACGCGGCGCATCGGCGTGCGAGCGGAACACGGCCACCGGCTTGCCTGACTGCACCAGCAGGGTCTCGTCCGGCTCCAGGGTACGCAGCGTATCCAGGATGGCGTCGAAAGCTTCCCAGCTGCGGGCTGCCTGTCCGCGGCCACCGTACACCACCAGGTTCTCGGGGTACTCGGCTACCTCCGGATCCAGGTTGTTATGCAGCATGCGGTAGACCGCTTCGATCTGCCAATTTTTGCAAGTGAGTTGTGGGCCACGCGGGGCGCGGATCACTCGGGGTGTGCTCATGCGGTGTCCTTTGCCATGGAATACCGCTAGTGTACTTTAAGCTGTTGCTTTGGAACGATGTGCTGAGCTAATCCACTCCAACCAACACGGCTTGCACGGCGCGGCGATACAGATAGTTGCCACTACCCTCGTCGTAGGTTTCGCAGGTCACCAGTGTGATCCACGAGTGCTTGCCATCGTCCATCGCACTCAGGCTCTGCTCTGTCACCAGACGGTTGCTGCGCACTTCGTATGTGTACGTGTTTCCATTGGTCACTACAGTGAATTGGTCACCATAGCGCAGGTTTTTGAGATGATAGAACGGCCCCGGCGTGTTGTCTGCGTTCCACACGTGCGCCGTAAGCACCGAATTACCTGCCCAGGTCGGGAAGGCGGTGCCGTATAAGTAGCCAGCCTGGTTGTTGGCCAGCCAGGACACGTCCCAGTTGCCATTGAGCAGGGGTACGCCTACGATGTCCAGCTCCGCGCCCAGGCTGGGTATTCGCAGGCTCAACTCGCTGGAAGCATAGGCGCGTTCGTCAGGCTGCGGACCAAGCTCGCTGAACCTGCTGGGCGCAAAGCCAGTGCGCGGTAAGGTCAGCTGGCCGAGCGTGAACAAGGAGAGCAGGCGTGTTTGCCCGCAGGTAAAACCGGCCGGCCCGGACCCTTCACTCAATGGGCGGAAGTCCACGGCTGCCCCATGGCGATGGAAGACCAGCTTGCCAGCTGGCTGACCATCCTGCGGCTTAATGCAGATGGTGAGCGGCAGCAAGAAAATGTTTACATCCTTGCCGTCGCATTCAATGCGCACATCCCACAGCGCATCCTGTTGCTCAAATCCGAACGCGGCGGAGTCACCCAGTTCTTCGATCACCAGGTTGCAGGCCACCCCGGCGGTGGTAGCACCCTGCGGCACTTGCACCCAAATGCGCCCATACTCCAACACTGTTGGCCCGCTGGCGGCCAGCGGCAGGCTGGCGCGAGAGGCGCCTGAGGCCCCCGGGCCACTGCTATCCGTGACTACCGGCTGCGGGATCATTGGGATGGCTGCCAGCAAATTGGGCAGCGGCCCGATGTTCTTGGGATCAGACGTCTGCGGCGTGCCACTATCGGCCAGGATCTGGCGCACTTGCAGAGGCGAGAGGGTTACACCCTGGGCATTGGCAACGCTCTGCAGGTTGGCAGCCGCGCCCACAACGATCGGGGAGGCGCTGGAGGTGCCGCTGAAACTGTTGGTGTAGTACTGGTTTTGGTCGCCGCCACCATTGAAAAGATTGCCATAACCGGTAGTGACCACGTTCTCGCCCCAGCCATGCATGTCTACACGGCTGCCATGGTTGGTCCAGCACGTGGGCGCAAGGCCACCGTTCGAAGTGGCGGCGCCTACCAGAATGGCGCCAGAGTCTCGCTGGCTGCGATCAAAGCTGCCGCCATAACGGCTGTGGTCCAGGTCCATCGAGCCGTTGCCAGCCGCCTGCACCACGATGATGCCGCGGCTAGTGGCATCTAGGATGGCGGCATAGTTTGCCAGCCAATATTCCATGGCGATGTAGCCAAACTGGCCGCAATTGCAGAGACAACTTTGGCCAGTCGGATCAGGACCCATGGCGTGCAGCTCGATAAGAATGATGTCGCCCGGCTGGCTGTTGGCCGCGGCCAGGTTGATGGCATTGGCCGTGGTGTTGCCGAATATAGAGACCACGCGCATATTGGCCTCAGGGGAAATGCCGGTAACGCCATACACATTCTCGCCGCCCACAACGACGCCAACCACCGCCGTGCCGTGGTTCACCCAACTCAGGTCACCATTGCTGCCGGAGAGCAGATCGCCGGGCTGCAGAGCCAGATCCTCATGACCGATCTGCCAGCCGCCTTCAATATCGATCACTTGTATGCCTTGCCCTTTACCGCCGGGCAAGGTCCATGAAAACAAGGCATCTACGCCATTAGGGGCAGCGCCCAGGTATCCCTGGTCCCCTGAAAAATCCGGCGTGGTGGGCGGAATATCCAGAGCGGCCACTTCGGCAATCGGTTCAAAATAAGCCAACTCCACGCTGGCCAGCGCGTTGATGGCGGCGAGCACCGTCAGAGCATCTGGAAAGGAAATACCCGAGGGGAGCATAGCCATGTAGAACTCACCGAGGGCGGGCAGGCAATCGTCCACGGGTTCTTCCGTTTCCTCGTACTCTTCTTCTTCCTCGTAGTAATACTGCTCTTCATATTCAGATTCTTCATAATCTGTAAATAACGTAGAAAGCGTTCCCCCGCCCAACAAGGCTTCTACATCAAAGAGGTCTGCGGGAGTGCTGTTGAAAAATTTGACGACGATGAGCTCATAGTCCAGCCCTGCCGGGGAGGTGGGCGGCGTGGTATCAAAGTGCGTAGTCCCCTCGTAGGGGATGCACTCCTCGGCCTCAGCAGCAAGTACCGATGAAGTCAAGTGGCTGGATTTATCGCTAATGGAAAGTGTTTTTGCGGCTTGTACACCTATCGGCATCAGCAGCAGGAAGACAGATAAAACAGAAGAGGCTACGCGCGCGACGCCCGAAAATTTGAAGTGGTGTGCCTGTGTCCGCATCGATTCAACCCCGAAACGTTAATGCTAAAACACAACGAACTATTTTGCAAGTTTAGGGCGCTAGACCGAGCAAAGCCGCAGGGTCCGCCAAGCGAAAATCATCGCTGGTACGCCAGCGTAGATATTCGGCCTTCTGTTCCTCCGTGGCCTCAATGGCGTAGTAGGCCATGGGGTCCAAGCGCAGGCCAGAGGCACCTACGCGCGTCTCCAGGTGCAAGTGCGGATCACTGACGAAGAAGCGGTCACCAGAATCGCCCACATAACCCAGCACCTGGGCGCAGGCCAACGCCTCCCCCAACTCAAAAGGTGCAGGGTGCTGCAGGTGAGCATATAGCAGGTATAGCGACTCGCCAGCGGCCATGCCGTACAGTCCCGCCGCGCCCTGCGGCAGGCGCGCCCAAGGCGTCTCAGTTACCAGGTAATAGCCATAGACTGCGTTGTAGCCTGCACCGGCCACCACCGCATCCAATACAGATTGAATGGGCGTGCCGTTGATATGGCCGCCGCTGGGGCCGCCGCTGTAATAGGCAAAATCCAGCCCGTGGTGGCCGGTCTCCTTGTTTGCGCCTTGCGGCGCAATAAACGGCTGGGTGAGATACAGGCTGAGCAGGGCAGAGATCTGGTGCTCGGCCAACGGCGTGCAAATGGGGCTGGTAGGGATGGCGGTAGCCGTCGGCGGCAGAGTAGGCTCAGGCGTAGGGAGCGCCGTCGGTACGGAAGTAGCTGTGGGCTCGGGGGTGGCTGTGGGGGCTGGCGCTGGGCTGCTGCAAGCGGCCAAGCACAGCCCAATCAAGCCAGCCGCAAGGTAGTATTGCCACTTCACAACACCATTGTAACGTTGGCACAAATGCACTGGGCGAGAGGGCTGGGTGTTATTATTTGCGCCGAGATCGTTTTGGAGGCACTGTAGATGCGAAAAATCAGCGTAATCGGGGTTGGCTATGTGGGTCTGGTGACTGCCGCCTGCTTTAGCGACCTCGGCAACCAGGTGATCGCCCTGGATGTGAACGAAGAGCGCGTGGCCGGGCTCAAACGCGGCGAAATGCCGATCTATGAGCCGGGGCTGGAAGAACTGGTCAAGCGCAATGTCGCTGCTGGCCGCTTGAGCTTCACCACCACTTACAAAGACGCTCTCAAAGACAGCGAATTCGTTTTCATCTGCGTAGGCACTCCCTCCGGCGAGGACGGCGAGGCCGACCTCAAATACGTCGAAGCGGCAGCACGCAGCATCGCCCAGAACATGGTCGCCCCGCTGATCGTGATCAACAAGTCCACCGTGCCGGTGGGCACGGGCGACTGGGTAGCCGAGATCGTGCGCGATGCGCAGCCCAAGCCCATTGACTTCTGGGTGGTTTCCTGCCCCGAATTCCTGCGTGAAGGTGTGGCTATCGCCGACTTCATGAACCCGCACCGCACCGTGCTGGGCTCCACCAACCGCGAGGCGGCCGACAAGGTGGCCCAGCTGCATCTCACCCTGCGTGCCCCGATCGTGATCACCGACCTGCGCACAGCCGAGATGATCAAGTACGCTTCCAACGCCTTCCTGGCGACCAAGATCTCCTTCATTAATGAGATTGCTGATATATGCGAGCGCCTGGGCGCCGACGTTAAAGAAGTGGCGGCGGGCATGGGCTTTGACAGCCGCATCGGCAAGCAATTTCTGGATGCTGGCCTGGGCTATGGCGGCTCGTGCTTCCCCAAGGATGTAAAAGCACTGGCTTTTATGGGGGATGAGATGGGTGTCGAAACACGCATCCTCAACTCCGTGATGGAGGTCAACACTGCGCGCCGCGGCGCGGTCGTTGAGAAGCTGGACGAGATGCTGGGCGGCCTGCAAGGCAAGACCATCGGCCTGCTGGGGCTGGCCTTCAAGGCCAACACAGATGACATGCGTGATGCGCCCTCTATTGATATTGCCGAAGCCCTGCTGGCGGCGGGCGCCACGGTGCGCGGCTACGACCCGGTGGCCATGGACGTGGCGCGTGGTGTGATGCCGGGTGTGGAGATGGCGACGGACGCCTATTCGTTGGCCGAGGGCGTGGATGCACTGCTGGTAGCCACCGAGTGGAACGAGTTCAAGAATCTGGATCTGGCGCGCGTACGTGATAGCATGAAGCAGCCCATCCTGCTGGATGGGCGCAACATCTACCCACCTGAGATCATGCGCAACCTGGGTTTCACCTATTACGGCGTAGGCCGTGGCAACTCAGAGAGCGCCAAGACCAAGATCAAAGCCCACGCCAATGGAAACTGAGACGCAACATCCCCCGATCTGCGACTACGAGGGGTCTGACTACCAAACCCGCTTCTGGGCGCAGGGCGGCCGCGCCTACGAAGACGGCGCCGAAGAGATCGCCCTGCGCCGCCTGCTACCCAAGCACGGCAAGCTGCTGCTGGAAGTAGGTGCAGGCGCTGGGCGCAACACACCGCGCTACGCTGGCTACGAACGCATCGTTGTCATGGATTACTCCACCACTCAGCTGGAGCAGGCGCAGGAATTTTTAGGCGCCAGCGACCGCTATGTGTATGTGGCAGCCGATGTATACAAGCTGCCCTTTGTAGATGGCTTGTTTGACGGCGCCACGATGATCCGCGTGCTGCACCACATGGCGGATGCACCGGCCGCGCTGGGCCAGATCCGCCAGACCCTGCAGCCTGATGCCCGCTTCATTCTAGAATATGCCAACAAGCGCAACGTCAAAGCGATTGTGCGCTGGTTGCTGGGCAAGCAAAAGTGGAGCCCGTTCAGCAAAGAGCCGGTGGAATTCATCCCGCTGAACTTTGACTTCCACCCCGCGGCCATCAACCAGTGGCTGCGAGAAAAGGGCTTTGACATCGAGCGCCAGTTAGCCGTTTCGCATTTCCGTTTAGGGCTGCTCAAACGTATGGTGCCCACCAAGGTCCTGGTGTGGTTGGATGGGCTGTTTCAGCCGTTGGGTGCGTTCTGGAAGTTCACGCCGAGCATCTTCTTACGTGCGCGGGCCAAGGACGGCAGCCCGGTCGCCGCGGCAGGCAGCTTCTTCAAGTGCCCCGAGTGTGGCGCAGAGCTGGGCCAGCCTAACGGGCAAACCCTCAAGTGCACGTGCGGCCGGCACTGGGGCATCAAAAACGGCATCTACAATTTCAAAAGACCTGTGAGTAGCGAGAAATAATCTGTACTCAGTGCAATCTGGGTATCCCTCGAAACAGCAAATACAATTAGATTTTGTGAATAAGTGAAAACGAGCGAAGCAATCCCGTGCTTGTAAACAGCCTGCGGATTGCTTCGTCAGCGTTGCTGCGCAACGCTTTCCTCGCAAAGACAGAAATCTAGCTGCGCTGTTTCTTGAACATCAGGCGCATTAGCCAACGCGGCAATTTTGCGCTAGTAGAGTCGGTCAGCATTACGCGCTTAAAGCCAGCGCGCTCAAACATCCCCGTCGTACCCACATAGGCAAACGCCGTACTGATGCGCGCACCTTTCGGGTCCACCGGGTACGCCTCCAGGCCCGGCGCGCCATGCTGGCGGGCGAGGTCCACCGCGCCCTGCAGGGCGGCGGCGGCAATGCCGCGGCGGCGAAAACCGGTGCGCACTATAAAGCACACAACAGACCACACGGGTTGGTCGTCTATTTTAGGTATCGTCTTGGAGCGTACCAAGCGTTCCATGTGTGGGCGCGGGCCAAAGCCACACCAACCCACCAGCTGGTCATCAAGATAGGCCAGCACCCCCGGCGGCGTTTCATCCTTGAGCGAAGTTCGCAAGGTCGCCTGGCGCAGTTTCACCCACTCCGCCAGGCTGGCTTTCGTGTTGCGGCCATATTCACTGGACGAGACGCGCCAGTATTGGCAATGGCAAGGAATGCTGGCGAAGAACTCTTGCAAGTCCGGCCAGTGCTTTGGTGCCGCAGGAACGATCTGCAACGCGGGCTCGCGCTTCATCACTATTGCCCGCTGGCCTCCAACTCATAGTCAATGATCGAAGCAAAGGTATCGAACGGATACGCACCCACCAGGGCGATACCGTTGATGAAGAAGGTGGGGGTGGAGCTAACGCCCAACTGCTGGCCCAACGCCAGGTCCTGGTCTACGGCTGAAGCATAGCGACCTTCTTCAAGGCAGGCGGTCAGCGCGGCTACATCCAAGCCCAGTTGCTCGGCATAGGCTGCATAGGCCGCCTGGCCCAGCCCCAAGGTGCCGCCAAACAGCAGGTCGTGAAACTCCCAGAACATGCCTTGTTCGTGAGCACATTCGGCGGCCTGGGCGGCTGGGTCCGCATCCGGGTGGATGCTGGTGAGCGGGAAGTTCTTATACACAAAACGCACCTGATCGCCGTATTGGGCAGCGATCAACGGGTAGGTTTGCTCAAAGTGGCGCACGCAGTAGGGGCACTGGAAGTCCGCAAACTCCACAATAGTGATGGGTGCATCCACCGGCCCGAGGATGGGGTCATTGGGCTCAATAGGGATCTCATAGCGCTGCAGACCGGCGATCTGCGTACCGATGTCAGTAGCGCCGGTTGGATTTTGCTGGACAGGGTTTTGCACCACCGGGTTGGCAGCGGTGCCGGTGGTGGCCGCAGCAGCCAGCGGAGCACGGCCCCACACCAGGAAGCCGACCAACAGCCCCAGCGAGAAAGCCACGGGCGCGATCAGGCCCCAGAAATGGCTGCGCTTGATCTCAAAATGCAAAATATCGTCACCTGCGGTCAAGTTGCGTTGGATGGGCGAGGAAGCTGCCTTCCTGGCTTGCTTCGTGGTTCGTGTCGTGTTTGCCATGCTTGGATTATATCCATGCCTGCGCCCCGTATAATGCCGCCATGCAACTGGATATGCCGCCACTGGAGTTGAACGGCGCCATGCTGAATGCGGCGGGCAGTTTGGGCTTTGTGCCCCGAGGCTTTGTACCCGGAGGCTTTGTGCCCAAGAAAGACGAGGCCGCGCATACACCGCTGGCCGCCTTCATCACCAACCCCATCAGCCTGCAGCCGCGCCGCCCCAGCCAGGGTGAGCGCATGCTGCCCTTCCCAGGCGGCGTACTGCTGCACACCGGGCTCCCCAACCCAGGATTGCGCCGCACGATCCAGGAGTATGGCATGGCCTGGGCGCATGCCGAGTTGCCCATCATCCTCAACCTGCTGGTGGATGACCCGGTGGCGCTGCGCAAAGTGATGCCCAATATAGAAGCGCTCGAGAACCTGGCCGGGCTGGAACTCAACATCCCCGCGGATGCTGCCCCGCAGCTCGCTGGCGAGCTGTGTGCTGCCGCGGCGGGCAGGCTGCCGGTCATCGCCCAGCTCAGCGTGCCGCGCGCCGAGGAGCTAGCCCACGGCTGCCTGCGGGCAGGCGCCAGCGCCATCAGCCTGGGGCCGCCGCGCGGCACGCTGGCTGGCGCCGATGGGCGCCTGGTGAACGGGCGGCTGTATGGGCCTGCCATCTATCCGCAGGCGCTAGCCACGACCCAGGCGTTGGCCCGTGCCAGGGTACCCGTCATCGCCGCCGGCGGCATCGAGCACGAAGCTCAGGCGGCCGCCTGCCTGGCAGCAGGCGCACTGGCGGTTCAGTTTGATATTGGGTTGTGGAGATAGTCGAAAAGCAATTTGCTAATCGCTAGTCAAAAAAGCAATCTCTATTACTAGCGTCGCCGACTGATTAACTCTAGTCTTCAATCCCACTCTCGGAATTAATTGATTAACAGATTAGACGATGCATTTGCATTGACTATCTTTCGATAAGAATCGTCACCGGCCCATCATTGTGGATCTCCACCTGCATCTCGGCGCCAAAGCGGCCGGTCTGTACTGGCACGCCCTGGGCGCGCAGCAACTCCGCAAAGCGCGCCACCAGCGGCTCGGCCTGCTCAGGCGGCGCGGCGCGCACGAATGAAGGGCGGCGGCCGCGCTCGGTATCGGCGTACAGGGTGAACTGCGAAACCACGATGGCTTCACCGCCCACATCCAGCAGCGAGAGATTCATCTTCCCCTCGCCATCTTCAAAAATGCGCAGAGTAGCGATCTTCTCGGCCAGGTATCGCGCCTGCGCTTCCCCATCCTGCGGGCCAACACCCAGCAGGACCACCAGACCGCGGCCGATGCGGGCGATCTCTTCGCCCGCCACACTGACCGCACCAGAACGCACACGCTGCACTAAGGCTCGCATGTGGGCAGTATACCTAGAGCCTGCGTATAATCGCAGTTGTGCCACTCGTACCCCCGGACCCGTATCTCTCGCTGGTCATCCCCGCCTATAACGAAGAGCAACGCCTGCCTGAAAGCTTGCGCCGCGTCTTTGAGTTTGTAAGCCAAGAACACTACTCCTGGGAAGTGGTGGTGGTGGAGAACGGCAGCAGCGACAACACGCTGCGCATTGCCCAGGGCTTTGCAGACAAGCATCCCGGCTTCTACGTGCTGGAAGCGGCGGGCCGCGGCAAGGGGCTGGCGGTGCGCCAGGGCATGCTCTTCGCCCAGGGGCAGTGGCGCATGATGCTGGACGCTGATCTCTCCATGCCCGTGGGCGAGATCCCGCGCTTCCTGCCGCCGCAGCAGCAGGGCCAGCACATCGTCATCGCCTCGCGTGAGGCGCCGGGCGCGGTGCGCTACAACGAGCCGGATGTGCGCCACATCGGCGGACGTGTCATCAACGCCATGATCCGTGCACTGGCTTTGCCCGGCTTGCAGGATACACAATGTGGCTTTAAGTGCTTTAGCGCTGAGGCCACTCAAAAATTGTTCGCCCTTCAAACCATTGATGGCTGGTCGTTCGATGTAGAGATCCTGTATCTGGCGCGTAAATTCGGTTATGCCATCGCTGAGCTGCCCATCCCGTGGTATTACAGCGATCACAGCCATGTGAAGCCGCTGGCCGATACATTCGGCATGCTGCGTGACATTTTGCGCATCCGCAACAACGATCTGCGGGGCGTATATGGCTAGCCTGGCTCGCCCGCGCCGCGCCAAAAAATTGCCACCAAAATGGCCCACGCTGCGCTACGAGCGCAAATTATGGCGCCAGGGCATCGCCTACATTGCCGGCGCTGACGAAGCCGGCCGCGGCGCCCTAGCCGGCCCGGTATATGCCGCGGCGGTCATCCTGCCCAGCAGCCTTGCCCGCCAACTTAAAGGCGTGCGTGATTCCAAGCAGATGAAGGCGGCCGAGCGCGAAGCGCTGGCGCCGCGCATCCGCGAGGTGGCGCTGGCGTGGGCCGTGGCCAGCGCCAGCGTGGAAGAGATCGAGGAGATCAACATCCTGCAGGCCAGCCACCTGGCCACGCGCCGAGCGCTTGAAGCGCTCAGCCTGGCGCCGCAGCACCTGCTGCTGGACGCCGTGCGTCTGGCGGCAGTGGCGCTGCCGCAGACACCGCTGGTGGCTGGGGATGCGCGCTGCCTGAGCATTTCGGCGGCCTCCGTGCTGGCAAAAACCGCGCGTGACGTCGAAATGTGCCGCCTGCATGAGCAGTTTCCGCACTACGGCTTTGCCGAGCACAAGGGCTACGCCACCGCGGCGCACCGTGCCGCCATTGTCGCCCACGGCCCCAGCCTACACCATCGCCGCAGCTTTGCCCCGATGAAGGTGCAGGTGTGAGACTGAGGGCGGCGTGCTTGCTGGCCGCTCTGGCCGCATGCAGCCTGGTGGCGTGTAGGCTGCCATACACCAACCCGCCCCTCGCGCCTGAGACGCCTATCCCAACAACCCTACCCGGCACTGTGGCCGCCACAAACGAACCCAGCATCATCCCCACGCTGAGCCCTCCTGAGACATTTATCACCAGCCAGTATCGCCTGGTCGCTACGTTAGATTTTGCGGCGCATTATCTGGCGGTCAGCCAGCAGATCACCTACACCAACAACCGTGCCCAGGCGCTGGACAAGGTCCCGCTGGTGGTGCCGGTCGCTGATGAGTTGATCACGATCAGCTCCGTTGGCTATGACCGTGGCACCGATTGGAGCTATAACGGTAACAGACTGGGCGGTCTGATCGAACTGATGCTAGCGCGCCCCTTGCTGCCGGGCGAAGTCTTGCAGATCGAGATTGAATTTGCGATCGCCGTGCCCGAGCGGCCCACGCTGCTGGGCTGGAGCACGCGGCAGATGACGTTGATCGACTGGTACCCCTTTGTGCCGCCGCTGGATGCTGAGCGCGGCTGGCTGATCAACGAACCTACCCAGCAGGGCGAGCATCTGGTCTACGAAAGCGCCGACTTTGACGTCTCGATCTACACGGTGAATGCGCCCAGCCTGCTACAGATCGCCGCACCCGCTCCGGCGGAGCGGCGCGAGGGGGCAACCCATTACCAGCTCAGCAACGCGCGGCGCTTTGTGTGGGCGGCCAGCGGGCACTACCAGTCTGAGACGGTGCAAGCTGGCCAAGATCGCACGCCCATCACGATCTATTTCTTCGAAGAGGAGCAAACCGCGGCCCAAGCCGCCCTGCGCACGGCGGCCGCGTCCCTGGAGATCTACGAGAACCTGTTCGGCACATACCCGTACGAGAGCCTGGCGATCGTGGAGTGCATCTTCCCGGATGGCATGGAGTCAGACGGGATCTTCTTCCTGGATATGGGCTACTTCCGCCGCTACGATGGCACGCAGCGCAACCTACTCACCATGCTCACGGCGCACGAGGTAGCGCATAACTGGTTCTTTGGCGCGGTGGGCAACGATGCCGGTAACGAACCCTGGCTCGACGAAGCCCTGGCCACGTATGCCGAGCTGCTGTATTACGAGCAGGCGCATCCTCTGGATCTGGACTGGTGGTGGCAGTTCCGCATTCAGCAGTGGGAGCCGGCGGGCGCAGTGGACAGCACTGCTTACGAGTTGCCCGGCTTCCGCCCATATGTGAATGCGGTGTATCTACGCGGAGCGCTGTTTCTGCATGCGGTACGCCAGCAGGTAGGCGACCAGGCGTTTTACACGTTCTTGAAGGACTATTACGCCGCGTACACGGGCAGTATTGCCAACAAGGAAGACTTTCTTGATTTGCTGCAGCAATCCACGGGCGAGGACATGAGCGCGCTGGTTGCCGAGTATTTCAATGGTGGAGACTAGCCAGGCTGGCTAGTCTTTCCACTCCAGTTCGTACTCGCCAATATAGACCGTATCGCCATCACTGACGCCCTTCTCGCGCAGGGCTACATCGATCTGCAGCTGGCGCATGATGCGCTGGAAGCGGCTGACCGATTCGTCGTGCTCCCAATACGTCATCGCCGCGGCGCGCTCGAGCGCGGCGCCGGTGATGCGCCAGCCCTCGCCCTCGCGCGCGATCTGGAATTCGCTGGGGTCGGTCTCCACGCGGTACACGGGCAGCTCACTGGGCACAGGCTCAGGTAGGGCGCGCAGCTCCTCGGCGGCGCGGCCGAGCAGGCGGCGCACATCTTGCCCGCTTACGGCGGAGACAGCCAACGGGCTGGTGACGCCGAGCTTTTTGAGCCCGGCCTGCAACTGCGGCCAGCGCGCCTGCACATCCGGCAGATCGATCTTGTTGATCGCCACCACCTGCGGCTTGGCCGCCAGCAGTGTATCGAACAGGGCCAGCTCGCTGTTAATCTGGGTAAAGTCCGCCAGCGGGTCCTCGGCCATGCCATCCAACAGATGGATGAGCACGCGCGTGCGCTGGATATGGCGCAAGAATCCGTGCCCCAGACCCTTGCCGGTGTGAGCGCCTTCGATGAGGCCGGGAATATCTGCCAGCACGAGGTCGGTCTCCTCATCCAGCGCGGCCACACCCAAATTTGGCTCCAAGGTGGTGAAGGGGTAGTTGGCAATGCGCGGGCGCGCATTGGTGAGTGCAGACAGCAAGGTGGATTTGCCCGCGTTGGGCACGCCCACAATGCCAATATCGGCGATCAGCTTGAGCTCCAGGCGTAGGCTCTTCTCCTCACCCGGTTCGCCCTTCTCGCCAATGCGCGGCACCTGGTTGCGCGAGTTGGCGAAGTGCTGGTTGCCGCGGCCGCCGCGGCCGCCGCGAGCGGCTATGTAGCTGTCACCCTGTTTTATCAGGTCGGCCAGCAGGTTGCCGGTCTTGGCGTCATACACCAGCGTGCCCGCCGGAACCTTGAGTACCAGGTCGGCGGCGCCACGGCCGCTGCGGTTGCTAGGGCCACCGTTGCGGCCGTTGTCGGCCTCGAATTGCTTCTGGCGGCGGAAGTTGTACAGGGTGCGCATGGAGGTCTCGACCTGCAAGACCACCGAGCCACCCCGCCCGCCATCGCCGCCATCCGGGCCGCCACGCGGCACAAAACGCTCGCGGCGGAAGTGCACCATGCCATCGCCGCCCTTGCCCGAGCGTACGCTGATCTCTACTTCATCAATGAAATTAGCATCCATAAGATGAGAATGATACTGGGGAAAGAGGGATTTGGTGAGAAGTGAGTAGCAAGTAGGGAGTAGAGAGTGGGGAGTGGGGATTTGAAATTCTCTCTCCATCTGGTTAATCAATCTCCACTCTCTACTCTCATTTGTTTGAATCTCTTTTCTTTCAAATTGCACCCTGCTTGTACTCTCATTGTGGGCAATTGCACAATGAGTCATTTAATGCTACAGTTTCCGGCGGGAGACATGATCACTATGGCAAAACAGATCCCGGATATCGTCATTGGCCGCCTGCCCGTTTATCTGCGGGCACTGCAGCAAATGCTGGCTGAGGGTCGCCAGGTCACCAGCTCGCAGGAGCTGGGAGAACGCCTGGGCATCTCTGCGGCCCAGATCCGTAAAGACCTCTCGCAATTTGGCGAGTTTGGCAAGCAAGGCACGGGCTACAACATCGAATACCTGGCCAACCAGGTGCGTGAGATCCTCAAGGTCAACAAGACCTGGGAGGTCGTCATCGTCGGCGCTGGCGACATTGGCCGCGCCCTGGCGGGCTACAGCGGCTTCAATGAGCGCGGCTTCACCATCCGCGGCATTTTTGACAACTCGCCCGAGCGTATCGGGGAGCAGCACGGCGAGTTTGTGATCAAGGACACGGCTACTCTGAAAGCCGAAGCGCAGAGCGCCGGGATCAAAATGGCCATGATCGCCGTACCGGCCAGCTCTGCCCAGCAAGTGGCCGATCTGCTGGTGGATGCGGGTATCCGCGCCATCCTGAGCTACGCCCCGGTGAACCTCAATGTGCCTGCAGGGGTGCGTGTGCAGAACATTGACCCCTCGATCCACCTGCAACGCATGACGTATTATCTGGACTGAAGTCGAAGTTAGACATTCTGCATCCAAGTCTGTTGGTCGACTAGTTGACTAGTCGACCAACAGACTGTTTTTAATAGAAACTATAATTCTCTGGTTATGCCCAAACTCAAGTATTTCCTACTGGCAGGGTTGTTCTTCCTGTTGCTGGCTCTCCTATTCACCTATCCCCTGGTATTGGATTTCAAAGAATCTATTGTAGGCGGCACCCAGGGAGACGGCATCTACTTTGTGTGGCTGGTGCGTTGGTATCAGGGCTTCTTCACCGGCGAGAATGCACATATCTTCTTTAACTCCCAGATGAACTACCCGCAGGGCTGGAACCTCTCCACTACGGATACCAGCCTGGCAGCGCTGCTGCCCAGCCTGCCGTTTAGCCTGCTGCTGGGGCCGGTGGCAGGCTTCAATGTTGGCATGTGGCTGAGCTTCGTATTTTCCGGCTTGACCATGTATGTCTGGGTGTACAAGCACACGCGCTCCCCGGCAGCCAGCCTGCTGGCAGGCACCATCTTTGCCTTCTACCCCAACCGCATCGCCCACTACACCGCCGGGCATCTCAATCTCTCGGCCACGGCCTGGTTCCCGCTGTACTTCATGGGCCTGTATGAGGTGCTGCGCGCACGCAAGCGTTTCAACTGGCCGTGGATGCTGTTATGTGCGCTGTCGCTGGGGCTGATCGCATTCACATCGATGTATTACCTGTTGTTCACCCTGCTGATGACAGTGGTCTTCGTGGGCGGCTTTGTGCTCTTCGAGCTGCGCGGCCGCCTGCTGGCGTATCTCAAGCAGCCGGCTACCTGGCTACGCGCCGCACTGACCGCCCTGTTCAGCGCGCCGTTCCTGTACATGGCGCTGCGGCCCTTCCTCTCCCTGGCGGGCCAGGGCGGGCTGGCCGACCGCAGCGTGGACTACATGAACGAGTACGCTGCCGAACTGACCGACTTCCTCGCCCCGGCATCCAATCATTTCTTGTGGGGTGGCTGGATCAGCGAGATCGTTGACCGCTCGCAATGGATCGAGGGCTCGCTATACGTCGGCGCGGTGACGCTGGTGCTGCTGGCGCTGGCCTTCGTGTGGAAGCGTGACCTGGACAACAAGCCGCTGCTGTATATCTCCGGTCTAGTGATGCTGGCGGCCCTGATCGTAGCCATGGGTCCGCACCTGCACTGGGACCGCGAGCTGGTGCTGATCAAGGGTGAGCGTGTGCCGCTGCCGGGCCTACTGCTCTACAACTATGTGCCCTTCTTCGCCAAGATGCGCGCCATCATGCGCATGGGCCTGTTCACCCTGCTCTTCGCGGCCTTTGCCGCCGGGCTGGGCGCTGACCTACTGCTGCGCCGTATCCGGCCGCAGTGGCGCACCTGGGGAACGGTGGCGCTGTTGGCGCTGACGCTGTTCGACTTTTATCCCGGCGCTTCTGTTGGCCAGGTCAAGCGCGTAGACGCCCGCCCAGTAGACTATTGGCTGGCCGAGCAAGTGGGAGATGGCGCGGTGGTGCAGCTACCCTTCAGCCGCTCTACCGACCAGGAGCAAGTTTTTTACGCGCTGACACACCAGAAGCCCTTCACGGGCGGCTTCTTCAACGCCAACCAAACGGCACAGTTTCATTATCTGGCTCCGATCCTGGAGCGCTTTCCGGATCAGCACAGTGTGGAAACGCTGCGTGAATACCAAGTGGAGTACATTGTGATCGACCCCGCCGACTATCCCGACTTTGCCGCCCTGCAACATGCGCTCACCGCATTGGGGCTGGTTCCGCTGGGCGAGCAGGGCGGGCTGTGGGTGTACACGTTTAGCGACTAGCCATGGCCATTTTCAAAGATCGTTTCTATTGGCTGCTAGCTGGGCTCGGGTTGCTGGCCGCGATGCTGGCCCTGCGCCAGATGCACTGGGGGCCGTGGGCCTTCAGCGACTCGGCCGCCTATATCTCGGCGGCCCGCAACCTGGTAGATGGCCACGGCCTCAGCGTACAGTCGCCCAGCGGCGCCTACCGCCCGCTAACCCTGCACCAGCCCTTGTACCCCTGGGTGATGGCGGCACCCTTGCTGCTGGGCATCCACCCCTTCACTTCCACTTTGGCACTCAATGCGGCCAGCGCCTTTCTCGTAGTGTTTGCCCTCAGTGCAGGCGCCTACCGGCTGACGCGCTCCAAGGCACTGGCGCTGCTGTTTGCCGTGGCCCTGGCCAGCTTCCCCGTGCTGGCAGACAACCTGGGCGGCGCGATGAGCGAGCCGTTGTATCTGGCCCTAATGCTGGCAGGCTTTGTGTTCCTGCAGATCTATCTAGACCGGCAGCCGCGCTGGGCCTTGTACGCCGCGGCCCTGTGCGCCGGGCTAACTGTGCTGGCGCGCCTGGTGGGCGCGGCCAACGTAGCCGCCGGCGCAGTGGCGCTGTTGTTCCTGCTGCCCGCCAGCTGGCGCGAACGATTGAGGGCCGCTGGACTGTTCGCTGCGATCGGCGCGCTGCCCACGGTGGCCTGGCAGCTCAGCCTGCCCGCCCTGGCCGGGCGCAGTTTCGAAATGCCGGGCGATATGCCCAGCCGCATTAATGCATTTTGGTACGCACTGGTGAATGTGCTCGGCGGTTGGCTGCCGGTGCGCTCTGTTTGGGGATTGCCCGGTGCGCTGAATGCAGGGCTCTCAATATTCCTGGTGGCGACGCTGGCCGTCAGCACGCTGCTGGCCTTGTGGCTACTCATCCGCCGACACAGGCTGCCCACCTGGGCACGCTTGTGCCTGGTGGCCAGCGCACAGGCCGTGGCCTACACTGTGGTGTGCTTCGCGGCGTTTGCTTTCTCGGATGTCACGCCCGATATTAATGACCGCACTATGCTGCCGCTGTTCCCGCTGTTGCTCATCGTCATCGGGGCTGGGCTGTGGGGCATATTCAGCACAAAACCGAAAATGGCCAACGCAGTGTTGGCAATGCTGACTGCGCTGTGCGTGCTGGCCTGGGCGCCTGTGACCCACAAGCTGGTAAACGAGCGCTACGAAATGGGCCACGGCTACACTGCTACCTATTACCGTGGCTCGTTGCTGCTGCAGACGGCGCGCGAGCTGCCGCAGGATGTGCCATGGATCTCCAATGAGCCAGCGTTGTTCCTACTGTATCTCAATAAGCCCACCTACGATCTGGGCACCATCTACGATCAGATGCTGACGGCGAACAATCCACCGCTGGGCGAAGGCGACACCTATCTGGATACGATGTTCCGTGAAGACGATGCCATTCTGCTGGTGTACCCTTTGCAGATCAAGGCCGCATTGGGGGAATGGGCACTGAACCATATAGAGAACCTGGTGCGCGGGTTACTCCCGCTCTATGATGGCAGCGAAGGGCTGATCCTGATCGCACCGCAATAAAAAAGGGCAGCCGTGCGGCTGCCCTTTTGTTATCACTTTCTCTTGCTTCTACTAGCCCAGGTAGCGCGCCAGGGTCTTGTATTCATCCAAGGCGCGTTGGGCGCCCATGGCGACACAGTTCACCGGGTCATCCACCAGGTAGGCGGGCACACCCAGCTTCTGGGTCATGAGGCGGTCCATGCCGCGCAGTAGCGCGCCGCCCCCACTCAGGGCCACGCCGCGGTCAATGATGTCTGAGGCCAGCTCGGGTGGCGTACGCTCCAACACACGGCGGATCATTTCGAAGATTTCGTCCAGCGTGGGTTGCACCGCCTCCACCACTTCAGAGGTGGTGATGGTGAGCGGGCGCGGCAGGCCGGTCACCTGGTCCTGCCCTTGCAGCTCAACACTCTGCTCTTCGTCTTGCGGCACCGCCGCGCCTACGCGCAGCTTGACCATCTCAGCGGTGCGCTGGCCAATGTGCAGGCCGTATTTGCGGCGCACATAGCTGGCAATCGCATCGTCCAGATCCAAGCCGCCCAAACGCAAATTCTCGCCGGAGACGACATCGTTCATGGCCAGCACGGCAGCCTGGGTGCAGCCGCCGCCCAGGCACACCACCATGTTGCCGGTGGGCGTGCCCACCGGCAGGTCGATGCCGAGGGCGGCCGCCAGCGGCTGCGGGATCAGGGCTGTATCGCCACTGGTGAGCGAGGCTTCGTGCACCGCACGGCGCTCTACGCTGGTGATGCCAAAGGGATGGGTGATCATGATGCGCGGCTTGAACAGGCGCACCGATCCGCCGACGCGGCGCACCAGGTGCTCCAACAAAAGCTCGGTCAGCTCAAAGTGGGCCACAACGCCCTTTTGCAGGGGGCGTACCACTTCAATGGTCTCTTCGGATACACGGCCGATCATGCCCTGAGCTTCTTCGCCCACAGCGACGATCTTCTGCTCTTGCATATCCACCGCAACTACGGTGGGCTCTTGCAGGATGATCTCGCCGCCCTGTACGATGCGAATGAACATCGTGCCCAGATCAATGCCAAGTTCGCGTGCTAATACTGCCATAGGGTTCTCTTCAGGTTGCCAGTGAGGCAATGGCGCGCAGGCTGTTCTACCAGCCAGGGCCATAACGCATACAGATAGATTGCCGCGTCTGCCGCCAGGGCAGTGTGTTTACGGGCGCTGAGCGTGGCGATATTCTACTCGCCGGAGCTTTGAGTTGGGAAGCGGCTGTGGCGGTTGGAACGGCCAAAACGGCGGGCCACGTCCAAGCGCAGGGAGGAACGCGCCAAGGCGGCCTCGGCGGCCAGGTAAGCCTCGGTGCCAGGCGGCGGGCCTTCGGCCAGACGCTGCTCGGCTTCGCGCTTGGCGCGCTCGGCACGCATAACATCGATTTCTTCGACGTTCTCAGCGGCGTCGGCTAGGATGGTAACAACGTCCGGCTGGATCTCAGCCAGGCCGCCCGTTACGGTGAACAGGAACTCATCCGCGCCCTGCCTCACCTTGACGACGCCGGGGCGCATGGTGGAAAGCAGGGGAACGTGGTTAGGCAAAATGCCCATCTCGCCGTCGTGACCGGGGATGGTTACGATATCCGCATCGCCTTCAAAGACGCTACGGTCCTGGGAAACAATTTCGCAACGGATGGTCATGCAAATCTCTCAATCTCTAATCTCTAGCTCTCCAGCCTCGCGAATACGAGGCTGGAGAGCAGAGATCGTGATTTCTTATTCGGCCAGCTTCTTGGCCTTCTCGACCGCTTGCTCAATATTGCCGACCATCATGAAGGCCTGCTCGGGCAGGTCATCATGCTTGCCGTCCAGGATCTCGCGGAAGCCGCGCACTGTGTCAGCCAGCGAGACGTACTGGCCGGGCGTGCCGGTGAACTGCTCAGCCACGAAGAACGGCTGGCTGAAGAAGCGCTCCACCTTGCGGGCACGCGCCACGATGAGCTTGTCATCTTCGCTCAGCTCATCGATACCCAGAATGGCGATAATGTCTTGCAGATCTTTGTAGCGCTGCAACACACGCTGTACTTCACGGGCGGTGCGGTAGTGCTCCTCACCCACGATGTTGGGATCAAGGATGCGGGAGGTAGAAGCCAACGGATCCACGGCGGGGTAGATACCCTTATCCGCAATGGCACGCTCCAGGGAGATGGTGGCGTCCAGATGGGTGAAGGTGGCTACCGGGGCAGGGTCAGAATAGTCATCGGCGGGCACGTAGACGGCCTGCATGGAGGTGATGGAGCCGGTGCGGGTGGAGGTGATGCGCTCCTGCAGCTGGCCCATTTCGGTGGCCAGGGTGGGCTGGTAACCCACGGCCGAAGGCATACGGCCGAGGAGGGCGGATACCTCAGAGCCGGACATGGAGAAGCGGAAGATGTTGTCTACGAAGAGCAACACATCGCGGCCCTGGTCACGGAAGTACTCGGCCATGGTGAGGGCGGTGAGGGCGACGCGCAGGCGGCTGCCGGCGGGTTCGTTCATCTGGCCGTAGACCAGCACGGTGTCCTTGAGCACACCGGACTCGGTCATTTCACGGTACATCTGCGTACCCTCGCGGGTGCGCTCGCCCACGCCGGCGAACACGGAGTTGCCTTCGTGCTCGGTAGCGATGGAGCGAATGAGCTCCTGAATAATGACGGTCTTGCCTACACCGGCGCCACCAAAAATGCCGGTCTTACCACCCTTGGTGAAGGGTGCAATCAGGTCAATGACTTTGACGCCGGTCTCGAAGACTTCCACACTGGTGGACTGCTCTTCAAAAGCTGGAGCGGGGCGATGGATTTGATAGCTCACCTCGCTGTTCACGGGGCCGAGGCCGTCAATGGCGGTACCCAGCACATCGAACATGCGGCCCAAGGTGGCCGGGCCGACGGGCACGGTGATGGGAGCGCCAGTGTTGATTACTTCCATCCCACGCTGCAAGCCATCGGTAGTATCGAGGGCCACACCGCGCACCTGGCCACCGCCGAGGTGATTCTGCACTTCCACCACCACTGGGGTGTTGCCCGGGCGTTGAATTTCGATCGCATCATAGACTTCGGGCATGTTGGATTCGGCGAATTCCACATCCACCACACCACCCAGAATTTGGACTACGCGTCCGTTCACATCTGCCATCCGTTCCTCCGCTAGCTGGCCTGGGCCAGCGCTTCCGCGCCGCCGGCGATATCCAACATCTCGTTGGTAATGCCCTGCTGACGCACTTTGTTGTATTGCAAGGTGAGGCCCTTACCCAGCTCACTGGCATTATCAGTGGCGTTCTTCATCGCCACCATGCGGGCTGCGTGCTCGCTGGCAAAGGACTCCAAAAGGGCCTGATAAACCTGCAGCGCCGTAAAGCGCGGCACAATCTCTTCCAAAATTTCGAATTGGCCGGGCTCGTAAACGTACGAGGCCGACGGCTCGCTGTGCGCCGCAGCGCTCCTGCCCATCTCAGACTGCACCAGCCCCTCAGTGTCTTCAAACTCCAAGGGCAGCAGCTTCTTGATGACGGGCACCTGACGGATCATGTTGACGAAGTTGGTATAGACTAGAAAGACCTCGTCTGCTGAGCCTGCCAGAAATTCATCCACCAGGATGCGGCCAATCGCCGAGACGTCTGAGAACTTGGGCTCAGCGGGCATGTCGGTGAACTGGGCCATCACATTCAAACTGCGGCGGTATAAGAGCTCAGCGCCCTTGCGGCCCACAGGGATGAAACGCACCGGCACAGAATAGTTCTGGAAGTGGCTGAGTGTGTGGCGCAGCACATTGGTGTTGTAGGGGCCAGCCAGGCCGCGGTCACCGCTGACCATGACCACCAGCGCGCTCTTGACCTCTGTGCGCTCGAGCAGCAGCGGGTGCAGGTTGCTGCGGCCGGGCTGCTTGGCGATGTGTGTGAGCACCTGCCAGGCCTTGGTGGAATATGGGCGCGTAGCTTGCACCATCTCCATCGCTTTGCGCACACGGCTGGCCGAGACAGCCTGCAGGGCGCGCGTCACCTGGGAGATATTCTTTACGCTTTTGATGCGTAGACGAATTTCACGTGTATTAGCCATATCTGTCCACTGTCAACTGTAGACTGTCAACTAATTCCAGGTGCTGTTGAAGGTCTCAATGGCACCCTTGAGGCGAGCCTTGAGCTCATCGCTGAGGGCCTTCTTCTCGCGGATCTCTTTGAGCAGATCGGCATGCGAAGCATCCAGGAAGCGCACCAGTGAGGATTCCCACTCGTTCATACGCTCGATCTCGATATTATCTGCCAGGCCACTCGTGCCGGCGTAGATCACAGACACTTCGTGTTCCAAGCTCATGGGGACATACTGCGGCTGCTTGAGAATTTCCTGCAGACGCTGGCCGCGGCTGAGCTGGGCTTGGGTGGCCTTGTCCAGGCCGGAACCGAACTGGGCGAAGGCGGCCAACTCACGGAAAGAGGCCATATCCAAGCGCAGACCACCGGCCACCTGCTTCATGGCCTTGGTCTGGGCATCACCACCCACGCGCGAGACAGATTGACCGGCGTTGATGGCGGGGCGGATACCTGCGTAGAACAGGTTGGCTTCCAGATAGATCTGACCGTCAGTAATGGAGATCACGTTGGTGGGCACGTACGCAGATACGTCACCCAGCAGGGTTTCAATGATAGGCAGCGCAGTGAGTGAGCCACCCGAGTGCTTGAGCCAGACGATCTTGCTGTCCTTAGCGCCCTTCAGCGCCTCTTCAGCATTGTGCTTGGCCAGCGGGCCGCTGAAGGCCTGGCCATCGCTTTCTTCCGCAACCTCGCCCTCGAAGCTCTTAGGCACAACCACATAACCATCCGCCAGGCGGGCGGCGCGTTCCAGCAAGCGGGAGTGCAGGTAGAAGAGGTCGCCCGGGTAGGCTTCACGGCCTGGCGGGCGGCGCAGCAACAGGGACACCTGGCGATAAGCCCAGGCGTGCTTGGAAAGGTCGTCGTAGACAATGAGCGCATCGCGCCCAGTCTCCATAAATTCTTCACCGATGGCGCAGCCCGCGTACGGCGCAATGTATTGCAGCGCGGCCGACTCGTCGGCGGAAGCCACCACGATCACAGTGTGCTCCATGGCGCCGTGTTCTTCAAGGATGGCTACCGTGCGGGCAATTGCGGCCTTCTTCTGGCCGATGGCGACGTAGATACACAGCAGGTCTTTGCCCTTCTGGTTAATGATGGCGTCAATGGCCAGGGCGGTCTTGCCGGTTTGGCGGTCACCGATGATGAGCTGGCGTTGGCCACGGCCAACGGGGGTCAGTGCATCGATACCCTTGATACCGGTCTGCACCGGGGTATCTACGTCTTTGCGGCGGATCACGCCCGGAGCAATGCGCTCGATCGGGCGGTATTGGGTGAAAGCGATCGGACCCTTGCCGTCAATGGGCTCACCGAGCGCATTAACCACACGGCCAACGAGGGCATCGCCAACCGGCACAGACGCAATGCGCCCAGTGGAGCGCACGGTCATGCCTTCTTCAATGCCGGAGAAGTCTCCCATAACGATGATACCGACGTCTTCACGCTCCAGGTTGAAGGCAATACCCATCACGCCGTTCTCAAACTGAACGAGCTCCTGGGCTTGCACCTGAGCCAGGCCGGATGCACGGGCAATACCGTCACCGGCCGAGATCACCGTTCCTACGTCACGCAGCTCGAATTCAGGTTTAAACGCATCGATCTGCTTTTGCAGGCTGGAAGAAATATCTTTGATCATGTCAGTCATGGGTCAACATCTCCGCTTTTCGCGAAAGGGATTTTTCGCCAATTGGCATTTGGGTAGATGATAACAGATAGGGGTGTATTAGTCTAGTATTTCACAAATTGATAGTAAGTCTGCCCTTTGAGGGCGTAGCCCGCGCTCGTTATAATTTGTTCCACTTTTTGCCGTATGAACAAGACCACGAGCCTTATTTCCCCCCTGCAGGCCGAGCTGGACAACCTGCGTGCCAAGCTGGCCCGCCGCCGCGAGTATATGGATCTGCTCGAGCTCGAGCTGAGCAATACCCGTGGCGCTCTGCGGGAATTTACTGACCTGTACACCCAGCACATTGGCCCTCTGGAGGCTTACCAGCAGCGCTTGCAGCGCCAACTGGACATCCTCACCGCTGACCAGGCGCCCCCGGGCAATGACTGGCGCGGCGTACACCGCGGCCCCGGGCATAGCCGGCCGCGCCCAGGGGCTGAACAGCCCCTGGAAGAGGACGACATTCCCTTTAAAAAGAGAGCGGCTCCCACTTCACAGGATGTAAACCACGAGCGCCGGGTGCGCGATTTGTTCCGCCGGCTGGCAAAACGCTATCACCCAGATCTGGCCACGGATGAGGAGCAGAAGAAGTGGAACGAAGAAATCATGGCTGAGGTCAACCAAGCCTACACAGCCAAGAATCTGCAGGCACTGGAAGCGCTGGACAAGCGCATGGGGTTGGAGATAGAGCTGGGCGCCACGCCCGCCGTGGAGCTAGCGCGCCTGACAGTGGAGCTGCGCCAACTGGAAACGCTGATCTTCGATATGGAGCAAACCATCCGAGATCTGGACCTTTCGCCAGCGATGCAACTACGCAACGAATTGCGTATCGACCACGAGGATGGCCGAGACAGCCTGGCAGCCCTGGCGCGCGAGGTGCGCGAGCGCATCGCCCTACTCGAGGAGCAGGTGTTGGCCATGGGCGGGGATCTTAAAAAGAATAACGGAGACGAGCCAGCTGACAGTAGCAGCTAGGCAGGCTTCTTGAAATAGCGCAGCGCCATCTTGAGACGCTCTTCCACATCTGTAGACGCGTCGGCCGGCAGAGATTGCAAAGCGGCCTGCGCTTCCACTACGCTGTAGCCCAACGCCATCAACGCATCCAACAAGTCACCGTCGGCAGGTTGCGCCATAGCGATGGGCGCGTCACCTTCCATGGGCAGAATGCGGTCGGCCAGGTGCAGTACGATCTTCTGCGCCGTCTTGCTACCCACGCCGGGCACCTTGCCCAGCACCGCACTCTGGCCGCCGAGCACGGCTGCCCGCAGGTTGCCTACGCTGAGCGCCGAAAGGATGGCGAGCGCTAATTTCGGCCCGACGCGCTCCACGCCGATCAGCAGAGTGAAGGTATCACGCGCCTCGGTGGTCGAGAATCCGTACAGACTGAGTTCGTTCTCGCGCACCACCAAATAAGTGTGCAGGGTCAGTGCTTGGCCGCTCTGCGCCTCGGCGAGCACGCCGCGCGGCACATGCACTTTGAAGCCCATGCCGGAAATTTCCAGCACCAGACTGCTTTCTCCAATATGGGTGATGCGCCCGGTAAGTGATGAGATCATGTGAACAAGAAAGCTGCGCCGATGCCCACCAGCACCACCAGCAGCATGCCGGGCCAGATGGCGCGGCGCAGCCCGGCCGAAGCACCAGAGAGCACAATACCGCCCTTGAACAGCGTGTTGGTCATAGTGGCGATGACAATGCCATGCGCCGCCGTGGTGAGACTCAGGCCGCCACTGTCGCTGAGCTCCGCCAGGCTGAGCGTGATGGCATTTGAGTCAGAAAAGCCCGCCAGGAAGCTGGAGAGCAGCACGCCCGGCTCACCCAGGTAGAGCTGGGCGGCGCGGTTGATGAGCAAGACAAAAGCGTACAGCAAGCCAAAGCGCAAAGCCGACATCAGGTCAAACGGATTACTAAATTCCACCTGGCTCTTCCCAGGGCTGCGCTTGGCTACATATAAATAGAAGGCATAGGCCAGGCCAACCGCAGCCGCCAACGCCAACGGTTTCCACACCACCTGCACCAACGTCATATTAACGATAGCGATCTGCACGATCACACGCACAAACATGATCGACCAAGCCAACAGGATACCGAACCCTAGCATGCGCACCAAGCGCGCCTGCTTCTTGCTGCGCGCACTGAAGCTGAGCGTGACGGCGGTGCTGGAGACCAGACCGCCGAGCAGGCCGGAGATGCCCAGGCCCTGCTCGCTGCCCAGCACCTTGATAAGCACATAGGCCAGGAAACTGATACCGGAGATCAGCACCACCATCAGCCAGATCTTGAATGGGTTGAGGACATCAAAAGGCGGCGGCAACAACGCCTCGTTGGGCAGCACCGGCAGCACCACGGCCGTAATCACCAGGAATTGCAATGCGGCCTGCATGTCCTGGCGCGTCAGCGCCGTGACCAGGCGATCCGTCTCGAGTTTGATGGAAAGGATCAACGTAGTGGCCACACCCAGCGCCACCGCCAGACCCAGGTAACCCCAATAGCACAGGCCGCCCAGCAGCACGGTGATGAGGATGGCTGCCTCGGTGGTCATGCCTACATGTTGGTCGCTGGCTTTGAAGTAGTAGCCCACCACCAGCATCAGCGCCACAGCCAGCAAAAGGCCAAAAAAGATCAACGGTTGGCGATACTGCTCTGAGGCCATGGCGGCCAAACAGCCCGCCAGCGAAAAGAGGGCAAAGGTGCGCTCGCCAGCGGGGATGTTTTTGCCGCGGCCGCCATGCGAGAACTCACGCTGCAAGCCGATGGAGAAACCAATCGCCAGCGCAACGCCAAAACGCAGGAACATATCCCATTCACTGATCATTGAGCACGCTCCAGGGCTGTCATGCTGCGGCGCGTGTTGAGATGGCAAATGGCGATCGCCAGCGCATCGGCAGCATCATCCGGCTTGGGGAGCTCAGAAAGACTGAGCAGAGTTTTGACCATACTTTGCATTTGTTGTTTGTCGGCGGCACCATAGCCACTGACGGCTTGCTTGACCTGGTTAGGCGTGTAGTCGGCCACGGCCAGCCCCGCCTGCTGCAGGGCCAATAGCACCACGCCGCGCGCCTGGCCCACACTCATGGCAGTGCGCACGTTACGCTGAAAGAACAGGGACTCGACGGCGGCGGCCTGCGGGCGATGCGTCTCCAGCAGGGTCACCAAGCTGGCATGGATATGTACCAGGCGCTCGCCCAGCGGCATCTTTACCGGAGTGACGATGACACCCCAATCCACACAGCGCAGGTCACCAGATGGCGTCTGGTGTACCAAACCGTAGCCGGTGATCGCCGTGCCGGGATCAATACCGATCGCCAACATAGGCGTCAGTCTGCGAGCTGAGCGAGGACTTCGTCGCTAATGCTGAGGTTGCTAGCAGTGGCTTGAACATCGTCCAGCTCCTCCAGCGATTCGAGGAAGCGCAACACCTGCATGCTCTCGCTCGGGTTGAGCTCGATCTCCTGTTTGGGCTGCATACGCAAACCGGCGTCTTTTACGCCCAGGCCAGCGTCTTTGAGCCCATCACCAATACGCTTGAAGGCGTCCACCGGGCCGGTGACCTCCACCTGGCCGTCTTCGTACCACAGGTCCTCAGCGCCAGCCTCAACAACCAGTTCGAAGAGCTCTTCTTCGGTCTTGCCGTTGGCGTCAAAGGCAAAGAATGCCACACGGTCGAACTGCCAGCCTACAGAGCCGCTCTCGCCTAGGTTGCCCCCGCTGCGGCTGAAGATATGGCGGATCTCAGACACGGTGCGGTTGCGGTTATCGGTGACGGCTTCGACGATGACGGCCACGCCGTGCGGGCCGAAGCCTTCGTAGGTCACCTGATCGAGAGAAGCACCATCTTTGTCTTCACCCGTGCCGCGTTTGATGGCGCGGTCGATATTGTCACTGGGCATGTTTTCGCCGCGCGCCTTATCAATGGCAAGACGCAGCGTGAAGTTAGTATCCGGGTTGCCACCGCCCTCGCGAGCGGCAATGGCAATTTCTCGCGCCAGGCGAGTAAAGACCGCGCCACGCTTGGCATCGGTTACAGCTTTCTTGCGCTTGATGGTAGACCATTTACTATGACCAGACATAAATACCTCTTTGAGAGAAAAATTATACGCAAAAAGCAAGTGAATAGTGAGGAGTGAACAGGCAGAGTGAAGGATTGAGCTGCCTACTGCTCACCATGCACTCTTCACTCCTCACTTTCTCCCCTTACCGTATACTCCAAGCGTGGCCAAAACCTCAGAATTGCTGGACGCGCATGCCCTGCGTACCCGCCTGGAGCGCCTACAGCGCACCCTAGAGACCGCGCGCCAGCTCAGCGCCATTCTGCAACCCGAAGAGTTGCTCAAGGCGCTGGTGCTCGCCGCGGCCGAACTTACCGACAGCGAGCAGGCGGCCGTAGTGCGCGTGGACGCCGCCAGCGGGCAACTGCAGTTTGTGAAGGCGCCCTGGCTGGCGCGCGAGCGCATGCAAGCCGCAACCTTTGGCGAAGATAGCCCGATCCACCAGGCATATCGCAGCCTGTGGCCCGCGCTGGGTGAAGAGCAGCCGGGGTTGCAGGTGCGCAACATACTGGCTGTGCCGATGGTGGTGGAAGGCAGCGCCCTGGGCGTGCTGTGTGCAGTAAACAAGCGCGCTGATGCGTTTGACCGGAACGACATCCTGGTGATGGAGTACCTAGCGGCCCAGGCGGCCATCTGCATTGAGAACGCCGATATGTTAGAGCAGGCGCGCCAAGGCTACACCACCCTGGCCGAGCTCGACAAAATGCGCAACGACTTCATCGCCATCACTTCACACGAGCTGCGTATCCCCTTGGGGCTGGTGCTCGGCCACGCCAGCTTTCTCAGCGATATCTTGGATGGCGAAGCCAAACAGCAAAGTGAAACGATTGAGAAAGCGGCCCTGCGCCTCAAAGACATCGTAGAAGACCTCTCCAAGATCGAGCTGGCGCAAAGCGGCACCTCTGTGATGCGTGCCGTGCGCTACGATCTTGTTGAACAGCTGCAGCGCCTGGTGCAAGCACACCAGCCGGCCGCAGCCAAAGGCAAGATCAGCCTCAGCAGCCAATTGCCCGCACAGGCCGTGTTTGTGGTGGCCGACGCCAACAAGATCTTCGTGGCGCTAGACCACCTCATCAAGAATGCGGTCGGCTTTACGGACGCGGGCGGTATGGTGCAAGTCAGTTTAAAAGAAGATGGCGACGCCGTAGTGGTCGAGGTGGCTGACAGCGGCATCGGCATCCCGGCGGCAGACCTGCCGCGCGTGTTCGACCGCTTCTACCAGGTGGAAGGCCACATGACCCGCCGCCACGGTGGCATGGGGCTGGGCTTGTCGATCGCCCGCACCCTGGTGGAGATGCATGGCGGCAGCGTGCACGCCGAAAGTGTGGAGGGCAAGGGCAGCCGTTTTAGCATGCACATGCCGCGCATGGGCTGGGCCGGGCAGCTGGATTAACCACGATAAACACGGATATAATCACCCCTCATTCGGGGGCGTTGCGGCAAAAGGCTTAAAAAGCCATTTGCCGTGTGCTCGAGAGTTCTCGGGGCGTGGCGCAGCCCGGCTAGCGCGCACCGTTCGGGACGGTGAGGTCGAAGGTTCAAATCCTTTCGCCCCGACTGACAGAAAGCCTGGTCTGCACAGACCAGGCTTTCTGGTTATTCTTAGCCCCGGATGCCTGCTCTGCAACACATCAACGGTTCGCTCATATGAAACGCACCTTGGATTCATTGTTGCAAAACCCTGTCAGGTTTGCTCCCTGGCTGTATCTGGCAGCCTGTTTGTTGGCGTATGCCCCACTGATTCCCTGGCTGGGTTTTTATTGGGATGATTGGCCGATCATTCTCTTTATCCACAACAAGCAGTGGGCACAACTACTCACCCACTTTAGCTATGACCGTCCGTTTTCGCCGTGGCCCTTCTTTATGATCGGCCAACTGGGGACGCACCCACTGGTGTGGCACATCAGTGCACTGCTGATGCGCTGGCTGGGTGTGCTCGGCCTGGCCTGGGCGGTGAAACCACTGTGGCCCAAAAGTCCGCGCTTCATTTTATATGTAGCCTTGTTGTTCGCAGTGTATCCGGGCTACCTGGCGCAAACGATCCCGGCCACTTTTGCCACCCAACTTGGCGCACAGATCGCCTTCTTTGTTTCTCTGGGCGCGATGGCACGCGCCGCCAGCCAACCCCAGCGCTATTGGCCATACACCGCCCTGGGTCTGCTGGCAGGTGTGGTGCACATGTTCACCATGGAGTATTTCGTCGGGCTGGACCTGATCCGCCCGCTGTTTCTTTGGCTCATTCTGCGCCGTGAGCACGCGCAGGACGCGCCGCTGCGCTCCGCGGGGCGCGTGGCGCTGCAATGGGTGCCGTATCTGCTCATCATGGCCGCCTGGGGACTATGGCGTTTCTGGCTACTCGAACTGCCGCAGGAGCCATACCCGCTGCAACTTAGCCGCAACCCCTTGCGCCTAATCGCCCAACTTGGCCCGGGCGCCCTGGCCGATTTTTGGCACGCGCTGGCGCTCACCTGGCAACGCAGCCTGGAGACACACTTCTGGCCGGCTTGGCTCATTGCGGCCCTCACGGCGGCTGGCTTTGGCTGGCTGCTGGCTCGCCAGACGCAAGCCAGTGACGAAAGTAAGCAGCCGCTGCGCCAGGCCGCCCTGCTGGGAGTGAGCGCTTTCTTCCTTGGCTTGCTGCCGATCTGGATCACCGGCAACGTAGCCAGTTCAGGCGAATACAACAATCGCTACCTGCTACCCGGCTTGATGGGCGCAGCGCTGCTGGTCGCCTGGCTGCTTACCCGGCTGGTGCGCTCAGGCACATGGCGTGGCGTGGCGCTGGCCGTGTTGCTTGGCCTGGCGGTGGGCAGCCATGTCGGCAACGCCGCATCCTTCCGGCAAGACTGGGTGGCGCAGCGCAACTTCTACTGGCAACTCCACTGGCGCGCGCCAGACATTGCCCCCGGCACCGCCATCATAACGCCGGCCCGCGTGACCCCCTGGACAGGCGAGCCACTGCTGGGCGCCGCGCTCAACATGCTCTACCCCATCCGTAGTGAGGCTCCGGTGGCCGATCTGTGGAATCTGGAGCTGCGCTTCTCACACACGCTTGACCCCATTTTGCGCGGCGAGGCCTTTGATATCAACTATCGCGGCTATCGTTTTCAATCCAGTGATATTGCAAGCCTGATCGTTCTGCGCATGGCGCCGGCTGGCGGATGCTTGTGGGTGCTGGATGCCTATGACGCTTACAATCCGTATCTGACCGAAGAAGAGCGCATGGTGGCGCAATATTCCAATCACGCGCGCATAGCGCCACAGGGCTCGCTTCCCAGCGGGGACATCTTCGGCACGGAACCAACCCAAGACTGGTGCTACTACTATGAGAAGGCCCAACTGGCCAACCAGCAGGGCTTATGGGCAGATGCCATAGAGCTGCTCACGCAAGCCAGCCAGGCAGGTCTGCAACCTGCGTTGAGCATCGAGTGGCTGCCGCTCGTGCGCGCACACGCCATGCTGGGTGAGTGGTCGCAGGCCGCCGAGGCCAGCCTGCAGGTGCGCGGCGACGGGCCACAGGCCGACGCCATGCTGTGCGCCATGTGGCGCGAGTGGCAGGCAAGCGCACCTACGAACTTGTTTGCCCAAATTCAGCACGAAGCTCAATGCGCGCCGTAAGGCGGTCACGACCTTCATAGGCTATTAATGCCGCTGCAATAAACTTAGCGGGATGCACTTACGACCTCACTCTTTAGCGGTGTTGCTAATGCTGGCGGCGTGCACCACCACTGCACCTACTGCCACTGAGATCACGCTCCCCAGCGGCGCGGGTGAATGTGTGGCCCATACCAACGCGGTCACCAACATCTACAGCCGCCCCAGTACGGAAGCGGAGACCTTTGCCGAAGCGGACAGCGGGCTAACTCAGCCACTCAGCGCACGCACTGAGGATGGTTGGCTGGGTTTTGATCCCGGCGTCGCCCAAGCAGCCAACATGGGGCCGTTTCGTTTGCGCTGGTTCTGGCACACGGATGTGCGCCTGAGCGGCAACTGTGCAGCGCTGCCCGTGGTGTGGGGGCCGCACGCGGGCTATTGCTACGATATGCCAATGGATACCGTGCTCGTGCACGCGGAGCCCAACGCATCCGCCAGTGTGCTGACTACGCTGGCAGCAGGGCAGTTTGCGGCCGTAATGGGCGTCAGCCAAACCGGCTGGGCAGAAGTTGACCTGGAGCTGGGGAATACTGGCTTGGGCGGCACGGGCTGGGTCGACGCGCAAACACTCAACCTCAACGGTAGCGCGTGTTCGCAGTTGCCTACACTTCCCTAACGATCACTAGACGGAAACAGAAAGATAGCGCTGAGCGAGCTGGCGCATCTGCTCGTAGCCAACGGGCTTGAGCAGGATCTCGTCTGCCATGCCGGCAAAACGCTCCACCGCGCTGCTGTCCCCGGTGGTAATGACTACGCGCGTGTTGGCAAAGCGCAGCTGCCCACGCAGCTGGCGCAAAATGACCTCACCTGAAAGATTGGGGATGTGCAGATCCAGCAGTACCAAGTCTGGTGTAGTGAACACCAGCTGGGCCTGGGCTTTGTGGCCGTTATCCATGACATCAGCCAGATAGCCACAATCCTGGAGGGCGCGTTGGAAGATCTCGGCGACTGCCTGGTCATCGTCCACGACCAACGCATACGGTGCGCTCATAGCCTCTCCTCAACACTGGCAAGGGCTCGGCGAAGCCTGCTGCAAACACAGCAACCAGTACTCTAATAACACCTCTAAAGGTCAAAGGTTGCCCAAAATTCAGGGTACGGGCATCCGCAGTAAGATATGAACGAAAGAAGCCCTCTAGAGTTATAGAGCCATACAAGGAGCTGCCATGAGTGATACACCCACCCCTAATCCAATCAGCAACCTGCTACGCCGCATGCCTTATGGCTTTTATGCCTTGGGCAGCCAGCATGGGGATGACAGCAACCTGATGGTTTTTAACTGGGTTACTCAAGTGTCCTTCGAGCCCCAATTGCTGGCCGTGGGCTTGCAAAAGACCTCTCACAGCTACGGGCTGGTCACCGCCTCCAGGCAGTTTGTCATTAACCTATTCCTGGCAGAAGATGCCGAGCTGATCAAACCATTCACCAAAAGCCGCGCCAAAAACCCTGACAAGATGAAGACCGCCACTTTTCGTCCGGCGCCTCTGACTGGCGCCCCGGTCGTGGAGGGCGCCGCCGGGTATCTGGAGCTTGAGGTGGTCAATATCCTGGAGACTGGGGGCGATCATGACATTGTGCTGGCCAAGCCCCTGGGTGGCGAGATCCTGAAACCGGGCGAGGCAAAAGACAGCCTTAGCCTGCCTGACCTGGGTTGGAGCTACGCCGGTTAGCCTACTTTCCTGCCCGC
>JAHCIJ010000006.1 GCA_026129255.1 Anaerolineales bacterium
TGTTTTAGTGATCGGCGCCGGCCCTGGTGGCTATGTGGCTGCCATTCGTGCCGCGCAGTTGGGCAACAAGGTAGCTATTGTGGACCGTGCCTTTTTGGGTGGTGTGTGTCTCAATATCGGCTGCATTCCTTCCAAGGCGCTGCTCAAGAACGCTGAGGTAGCGCATACCCTGCGCCACCGCAGCGAGGAATTTGGCTTCAGCTTTGACAACCTCAAGTTGGATTACGGTTCGGCCGTGAAGCGCAGCCGCCAGGTGTCTGAGCGTCTTGTCAAAGGCGTTGAGTTCCTGATGAAGAAGAACAAGATCGATGTGATTTGGGGCAGCGCCAAGCTGACCGCCAAAGACACCGTGTCGGTCACGCCCAACGATGGCGGCAAAGCCACTGAGCATAAGGCCAAGCACATTGTCATCGCCACGGGCGCCAGCCCCATCGCTGTGCCCGGTGTCGAAGTGGATGGCAAGCAGGTGCTGACTTACAAAGAAGCCATCCTGCAAGAGACCCTGCCGAAATCCGCCATCATCGTAGGCGGCGGCGCCATCGGCCTGGAGTTTGCCACGGTGTGGAGCTCCTACGGTGTGGAAGTGACCCTGGTTGAGATGCTCGATCGCATTGCTCCGCTGGAAGATGAAGAGGTCAGCAAAGAGCTGGCCAAGCAGATGGGCAAGAACGGCATCACCGTCAAGACCGGCACCAAGCTAGAGAAGGTTGCCGCCGGCAAGGGTGGCGTGAAAGTCAGCGTGTCTGGCAAGGATGGGCAAGAGACGATCGAGGCCGAGCAGGTGTTGATGGCTATCGGTTTCCGCCCCAATACGAAAGACATCGGCCTCGAGGCTGCGGGCGTGAAGCTGGGCCAGCGCGGCGAGATCGAGATCGATGAGCGCATGGCCACCAGCGTGCCGGGCATCTGGGCCGTGGGCGACGTGACCGCCAAGCTGATGCTGGCGCACGTTGGCTCGGCGCAAGGCATTGTGTGCGCCGAGAACATTGCTGGCCTCGAAAGCGTGAAGCTGGACTACCGCATGATGCCGCGTGCCACCTATTGCTACCCGCAAATAGCCTCCTTCGGCCACACCGAGGCGCAGGCCAAGGAAGCCGGTTACCAGGTCAAGGTGAGCCGCTTCAATTTCCAGGTCAATGGTAAAGCGCTGGGTCTGGGAGACTATGCTGGCTGGGTTAAGCTCATCACCGATGAGCGCTACGGCGAAATTCTGGGTGCTCACATGATCGGCCCAGAGGTTACCGAGTTGCTGCCTGAGTTGACCATCGCCCAGATGGCTGAGCTCACCGCTGGCGAGGTGGCGCGTAACGTGCACGCCCACCCCAGCTTGAGCGAAGTGCTGATGGAAGTGGCGCACGCCGCCGAAGGCCAAGCCATTCACATGTAGCCTTAAGCTCGCAGCGGCGCGCACATGCACAGCGGTTCGTTCTCCGCAGTGGAGGTGGCCTATGCCTTACGACTATATAAGTGACCTGCCCAAGGGTGTGCGCGACAACCTGCCCGTCCATGCGCAAGAGATCTACCTGGCGGCGTTCAACAACGCATTGGAGCAGTACGGCGGTGACGAAGACGCCGCCCGCCGGGTAGCCTGGAGCGCAGTCAAGAAAGGTGGCTACGAGAAAGACGAAGCCACCGGCAACTGGAAGAAAACAGAGTAGACATAAAGCCCCGCACTTTGCGGGGCTTTACTGATCTGGCTGGCGCACGCTCAACCCAGAATTCGGCGCGCCCAACCCATATTCGCTGGGCCGCTCGAAAGTTGTCTGGCGCAGATCGGCCAGCAGGGTTTGCGGGTCTATTTGCCGCCCGATACGCTCGTCGGTGGCTTGCCGCGGCGTGCTGACCGCCTTGGCGCGGTAGATTTCGACCGCCGGAGCGGCTTGCTGGATGGCGCGGCGGCACACGGCGCGCATGTAGTAACGGTTGAATTCGCCGCTGGCTAGTGTTTGTGCATAGTTGGCAGGCAGCTTGGCGGTCACCTCGCGGCCTTGGCGCATATATGTTTGCTCCGCTTGCAGCAAGTCGGCCGCGGCTAACGCCTCGGCGAAACTTTCCGGTGTGCCAGTTTCAAGTGCGGCCAGCAGCAGCGAGAGATAGGCTGCGGCGCTATCTGGTTTTAGCAGGGGATTGATGTATAGCGAATTGTGTTCGGCGTCGTACTGCAATTCGTCCAGCATAAGGGTGCGCAGCTCGGCAGGGACTGGCTCGTAATCAAACATGCACTAGCGGCTCAGGATGGCCTGATAGAAGGCTTCGGCGCGGCGCATACCGCTGTAATAGTCGGCACGCTCGGCGATCAGTGTGGCATTGTGCGATGCGGCTTTGCTGCGCAGGGCCGCATCGCCGAGCCCGCGTAGGATGGCGGCGGCCAGCGCCCCGGCATCGTTTGGGTCGACCAGTAAGCCGTTCTCGCCGGGCGTGATCCACTCGCGGATGGAGTCCAGGTCGCCAGCTACTGGCAGCAGGCCGCAGGCCATTGCCTCGAGCAGCGTGTTGGGCGTGCCGTCGTGTGTGCTGGGTGAGACCATCAGTTGGGCGCGGCGATAGGCCTCAGCAAGTTCGGTGGGAGGTAGCTTGGGTAGTAGCGTGACATGTGACTGCAAGCCTTGCTGGCGCACCCAGGCCTCGGCTTGTGGCTCGCCGTGCATGGCGGGGCACTCAACGTGCAGATCTGGCATTTGTAGTGTTACCAAGGCGATGGCTTTGAAAAAGACATCATTGCGCACATAGGCGCGCAGGCCGCGTGGGTTGATGAGGCGCGGCGCGGTCACGGGCTGTTTAGCGGGGTGAAAGATATCACTGCGTACGCCACCATTGCCGGGCACGGCTAGGGTTGGCGTTCCGGCTGGCAGGCTCCATTGGTGCGCCAGGTGCAGATCGCGCTGCGTATCGGCCAGCAAGCCATCGGCGCGGCGCAGGGCGCGGCGCGTGGCGGCAGCCATGAGCGGCGTGCTGCGCGCATGCAGCGTGAAATCGTTGCCCCACACGGAGAGCAGCAGCGGCAGCGGGCTGCGCGGGAGGGCAGCTGCGGCCAGCATGCCCTCATAGGGAATGCGCAGCGCGTGCACCAGTTGCGGCTTCACCTGGCTGATGACGGATTCAAGCCCAGAGGCGGCACGCGGCAGGGTGAGCGGGCCAGCCAGGTTGCGTAGTGTTGTGCGCAGCCCGGTGGGTAACAAGGCGTGCAGCCCCCTGGTGGCGCTCTTGGCTTCGCCGCTGACGGCGCCACTGTAGGCTACCGGGCTGTGCTGCCACGAGGCGAGGCCAGCTTGTGGCTCGCAAGCGAAGGTGCTGGCGAGATGCACCTCGTGCTTTTGCTCAATGAAATAGCGCAGCCACTGCTGCGTAATGGGTGAGCGTCCATCCGCCACAAAGAGAATACGCATCAGCGACTCACCGTGTTAACAGCATCGATGAAGGCTGCCGCCATATTTTCCAAGTTGTGGCTGTCTTGCACGCGCTGGTAACTGGCTGCCCCCAGGCGTTGCAGGGCGGCGCGGTCTTGTAGCGCATGGGCCAGCGTGGATAGCAGGGCGTCATCGTCGCCGGGCGGCAGCAGCCAGCCGTTGTAGCTGTCCACAAGGTCGGCTTGGCTGCCATCGCCTTCGCCCACGATGATGGCCAGGCCGTGCGCCATGGCCTGTTGCACGGCCAGGCCGCCGGTGCCGGGCATGACGAACAACTCGGCACGCGCAAACTGTTTGGCTAACGCTTCGCCTTGCAAGTGGCCCGTGAATTCGGTGTTGGGATACAGCTGGTGTGCCAGCTGCTCCAGCTCCTGGCGCGCCGGCCCATCGCCCACCAGGACCAGTTTGGGTTGCAACGCGCTGGGCAGTTTGGCGCAGGCGCGTACTAACACATCCAGCCGCTTGCGTGCCTGCAGGCGGCCGACATACAGCACGGTGATCGGCCCGCTAGTGGGCCGCGGCGCCGGAGCGGCTGTGGGACGCGCGGCCACGGCGTTGGGCGCTACGAAGATGCGCTCGGCGGTGATGCCCAGAGCGCTATATTGCGCCGCACCGTGCTGACTGTAAGCAATCAGCCCGTCGAACTGTTGCAGAAACCTGAGGCGGCGCTGAGTGCGGATGGCAGCCAGTGGGCCGCGCAGCGGTGGGGCACCCAGGCCCCAACCCAATACCGGGCGCGCATGCGCCTTCATCCAATGTATCGCTTGCGGCGTGCTTAGGTAACGCGGGTTGGCTTCAACAACCAACGCATCGGGATTGATGCGCTCCAGCCAGTTCAGCACACCACGCTGGTAGCACAGATACAACGGGCCGGAGAACACATGCAGATTGAATGCGGGTTGCCAGTGAGCCACGTCCAGGTGCATGGCCGAGCGGATGGCTTCGCCCGGGCGCGGTTGCCCGGCGAAGACGCTCAGCCCGTCGGTATGCTGAGCCAGCAGGTCAAAGAATGGGGCGCGGTAGCTGGGCAGCACGCGTTGCATAATGCCTAGCTTGCCACTGAAGCGGCTCATGCCGCCCTCGCGATCACGTAGCTCTTCTTTTTCAGGTCGCCCACAGCCGCGATGGGTGCATAGCCTGCTTGCATCCAGTGCAGTTGGTAGCCTGCCTCTTGTAGCAGCACCCAGCACTCCTGCCCGGCCTGGTAGCCGTGCAGCTCAATGAACAGAACAGGCTTGTGAGTGCACAGCAACTGTTGCATGCCTTGCAGCGCCAATACTTCAGCGCCTTCAACGTCGATCTTGACCAGAGCTGGTGCAGGATGAGCTTTGACAAAATCGTCCAGTGCAGTGGTTTCAACTTCTATCGTATTGACAGGCGGTTGGCTGGTGCCAGCGTGCAAGCGGCCCATATCGTCTGAGCCGTGTGTCGCAAACGCAGCGCGGCCGCTGCGGTCGGCGGCCGCGCCCGGAATGAGCCGTACGTTCAAGCCGGGATTGAGTTCCACGTTGCGGCGCAGGCGATCTTGGTTGGCGGGCAGCGGCTCAAAGGCAAACACGCGGCCCTGCGAGCCAACGGCGCGGGCCAGCAGCAGGCTGACGTAGCCGACATTTGCGCCAAGGTCGTACACGACTGCGCCGGGTTTGGCCCACTCGCGGATGGCGTGCTGCAGCTCCATCTCATAGGTGCCCAGCCAATAGTCCTTCTCACTTTGCAGGTCGAGCAGCAACGTGGCACCCGCCAGGCCGCCAGCGGCCACGCTGACCTCGGACAAGCCTTGTGGCGCGGCGCGGTTGAGCGCGGCGCGCAGCCAGCGGCTGAGTGGGCCAAGCTTGTATAGCCCGCGCTTGAGTGGCGCGGGCAGCAGCCGTGCGGCCGCGGCGGCCAGCCCCAGCAAGGGGTTAGCCACGCAGCGCCTCCAGGTAGGCATCTATCATGGCATCCAGACCCAGATTTGCCTCCGCATGCTGGCGGGCAGCCTGACGCATGGCGGCTTGCTGTGCAGCAGGTGCCGTCAGTAATTCGTTGGCCGCCGCGGCCAAGGCTGGCGCATCCGGTGCGTCCAGCTGCCATGCGTCGCCGCCGTAGGGCACCAGGCGCCCGGATGAGGCTGGCACTAGCTCGTTGAGCGCGCCGGTGTCGTAGGCCAGCACGGGCAGGCCGCAGGCCAGCGCTTCGATGACCGAGTTGGGGCAGGCAGCGTTGATGTCAGTCGAATACAGCAGATGGGCGCTACGGTTGAGTGCAGGGATCTTGTCGTTGGCCACTACGCCCAGCCAGTCGATGGGGCGCTGTGTGCGGCCTGCATAGCGCATGCGCTGCATTTCGCTCACCATGCCCGCCACGGCCAGCTCCACATCCAGCTTGTGCTCGCGCTCCAACGTTTGGGCAAGCTGGATGGCGCTTTCCAAGCCGAGCTCGTAACCGCCGCGCAAACTGCCCTCTACGACGAGGATACGAAAGTGGCTGCTGGGCGGGGTTTCGTTGCCGTGCGGTGTGAAGGTGGCTAGGTCTACGCCGTTGTGGATGATGCGGAAGTCCGGCCCGGGGCCGTATTGACGCTGCCACCATTCCTGCACAAAGCGGCTCTGGTAGACGATGCCAGTGGCGAGGCGGCTGCGAATGTGGGCCAGCACGCGGTTGCCACGCTCAGCGCGCAGCCAGTGCATCGGGCCAGTGCGCATGCGGCGGTGCAGCCAGTTGATACCATCCAGACGCTGTACTACCGGGATGTTGCGCTGGCGCGCCTGGCGCAGCGTGCCAATGTGGCGCGTGCCGCCGATCACCAGCAGGCCGTCCAGCGTATCGTCTATGTCAAAACTGTGCTGGATGCCGCGCGCGCGGAGGCCGTGAATGAGCTTGGCTTGGAAGGAAACCATGCCGCCCACGCCGGATACTTTGGGGATGATGCCGATGCGTTTCACAATAGCCTACTGTACTTGCAAATCTCGAATTTCTACCCAGCTCTCGGGCCGTGGTTCCTCGGTGCCGTAATGCATGCGCCTGCTGGGCAGCCAGGCCGCGTATTGGTTATCCAGCCACAGCACCAGGCTCAGCGGTGGGCGCGGTGCGATCTTTGTACTCAAGATATTCTGCCCGTCCACCAGGAACTCTACCTGCTCAGCCTGCCACAGCAACTCGTAATTGTGCCATTGGCGCGGGTCGCTTGTGAGTACGGTCGCCTCTTGCTGCACCAGCGCGCTGGCCAGGCGGCGCAGGCCGCGTGCTGTAGGCGGCAGCGCCAAGAGTGGCAAGACCAATAGGCCAGGCGTCAGCAACAGGCTGGGGATGCGCGGCGAACGGTATACGGCGGCCTGCCCACCGTTGCCGGGCAGCGCATCATTGAAGCTGAGATGGTTGCGGGGCGAGGCGAACATGAACCAGGCTGCATTCGGCAATGTGGGTAGCTGGCTGCCGCCGCCGAGGCCAAGCGAGAAGCCGAAGGGGTCATTCCATAGGCCGAAGCCCCAGGTGCCGGGCAGGTCTGCATGCGAGGCACGGGCACGCAGGCTCAGGCGCAGGGGTGCACGTCGCGTGAAGCGCCGACGTGGAATACCTGCATAATCGTCCAGTTGGGCCAGGTGGTAGCCGCGCCCGGCGCCAAGCGAAAAGCGCCACACGTCTCCGTCTTGCTGGGCGTGCCCGCTGCCTGCGGTGCGCGCCGTCATGTGCTGCGGCATTACGCTATTATACGGTTGCGTAGTAGCCCAAATGTTATAATCACTTCATGCGCGCTGGCGGATAGCCAGCAGGCGCACTACACCCCCTGAAAGAGCTATACATGGAAATTACCTGGTACGGAAACTCTTGCTTTCGCATTACGGAGCGCAGCATGCCCACCGTAGTCACTGACCCCTACGACCATGCCAGCGCGGGCTTCAAGGCGCTCAAACTTAAGGCGGATATCGTCACTGTGAGCCATGATGCGCCCGGCCACAACTTCGTCAAAGGCGCCAAAGGCGCTAACTGGGAGATCCGTGGTGCTGGTGAGTATGAGATCGGCGGTGTGTTCGTCACCGGCATTGCCATCAAAGAGGGCAAAGACACCAACCTGGTCTTTACCTATGACTATGGCGGCGTGAATGTGTGCCACCTGGGCGACATGCGCAGTGTGCCCAGCCGCGCTGAGGTGGAAGCGCTGGGCAGTGTGCATGTTTTGCTGGTGCCCGTGGGCGGCGGCAATGCCCTCCCGGCGGCCAAGGCGGCCGAAGTGATCGCCATGATCGAGCCGGGGATCGTGGTGCCAATGCACTACAAGGTGGATGGCACGGCGCTCAAGCTCAACCCGCTCAAGCAATTCTTGCAGGAGATGGGGCTGAGCAAAGAGGCGGCAGAGCCTTCACTAAAAGTGACCTCGACCAGCGTACCCAGCGAGACCAAAGTTGTGGTGCTGGATGTGGCCTCGTAGCATGGCTACCATCAAACTGCTCATGACCTGGGACATTCAGCCCGGGCGTGAAGAGGATTATTTTGAGTTTCATATTCGCAAGTTCGTGCCCGCTCTCGAGGGGCTGGGCGTAGCGTTGAGCGAAGCCTGGCTCACCGTATACGGTGAGCAGCCGCGGCTGCTGGCTGAGGCAGTGATCCCCAGCATGGATAATGCCCGCCAAGTGCTGGACAGCAGCGCCTGGCAGGATCTGGGCGTACAGATGCAAGAGCTCGTGGATAACTTTGACTACAAGCTGGTGCCCGCTCGCGGCGGCTTCCAGCTTTAACCCTGTGGCCGGGCGGCCACTCCCCGTTTTGAAAGCCAAGATTGCCCCGCCTCTGCTCCGCTGGTACCGCGCACGCAAGCGCAGCTTGCCGTGGCGTGACCAGCCCGAGCCGTATGCCGTGTGGGTAGCCGAGATCATGGCCCAGCAGACGCGGCTGGACACCATGTTGCCGTATTACCAACGTTGGATGCTTACGTTCCCCACAGTGCAGGCGCTGGCCGCGGCCAGCGAGCAACAGGTGCTGAACGCCTGGGAGGGTCTGGGCTACTACAGCCGGGCGCGCAATTTGCACAAGGCCGCTCGCCAACTGTCCGCCGAGGCGGGCGGCCAACTGCCGCGTAGCGCCGCCGAACTGCGCAAGCTGCCGGGTGTAGGCGTCTACACCGCCGGAGCCATCGCCTCGATGGCGTTTGGCGAGGATGTGCCCGCTGTGGATGGCAACGCCATCCGCGTACTCTCACGCATGTTCGATGTCGAGGAGCCCGTGCACACTTCTGCTGGCCAGCAGCGTTTTTGGGCGTTGGCTGCCGAGCAGCTGCCGCCCGGCGCAGCGGCTGACTATAACCAGGCGTTGATGGAGCTCGGCGCTACGCTGTGCAGCCCGCGCCCCAAGTGTGTCGAGTGCCCGTTGGCGGCACACTGCCTGGCCCGGCAGCGCGGCACGCAGCTGTTGCGCCCGGTCAAGCAGCGCGCCGCGGCATTGCCGGTGCGCTACTCAGCCGCGGCGGTCGTGTGGCATGGCGGCAAAGTGCTGGTGGTGCAGCGCCCGGCCCGCGGCCTGCTGGCGGGCATGTGGGAGTTCCCCAATGTTGCCTTGGCGGAGAATGCCCGCGCAAAAGCACACCTGCGCGCCGGGTTGAATGCTGAGTTGGGCACCGCGCTCAGGATCGGCGCCGGGCGCGGCGAATATGAGCATACCTACAGCCATTTCCGTGCCCAGCTGCGCGTATATGATTGCGATGTGCTGCTGGATACTGCTCTGACTACCTCGCGCCCACACAAGTGGCTGATGCCGCGCAGCCTCAGCCGCCTGCCGATGGGTAAGTTGGACCGCAGTGTCGCCAATGATCTGATCGAGCGTGATGGCGACTAGCTTCATGCGCCGCGTGGAAGACTTCACCTGCGAGCGCTGCGGGCAAGCGGTGACCGGCGATGGCTATACCAACCACTGCCCAGCCTGCTTGTGGAGCAAGCATGTGGATATTGCCCCCGGCGACCGGGCGGCAGGCTGCGGCAGCCTGATGGAGCCGATAGAGGTGGAGAGCCGCGCAGATGGCTACCGCATTCTGCACCGCTGCATGCTATGCGGTGCTGAGAAGTGGAACCAGGCTGGTCCTGAGGATGACTTTGAGCAGATCTTGGCGGTGGCGCGTGCCAGCACTCATCGCAAGCTAGGCTTGTAACTCAACCCAGCGGATAGAATTCCTTGCATGAACCGCATCGCGAACATTTTGGGCATGATTGGCCTGGCCGTCTTGGGTGTCGCTCTGGTGCTGTTCCTGCAGAACTTCATGGCGGGCCAGGTGCAAGTGCCGGCCCAATTCTTTACCTTCACCACGATCTTCCTCGGTATCTTTATTGAAGCTGCGCCGTTCTTGCTGCTCGGGACGCTGGCCTCGGGTTTAGTCGAGGTGTTCTTCAAGAAAGAGTCATTGCAACGGCTGATGCCGCGCAATCGCTTCCTCGGCGCGCTGGCGGGTGGCTTGCTGGGTTTTGTGTTCCCGGTGTGCGAATGCGGCGTGGTGCCGCTCACTCGCCGCCTTTTCCACAAGGGCATGGTGCCTGCTATGGGGGTGGCGTTCTTGCTGGCCTCCCCGGTGCTCAACCCGATTGTGCTCGTCAGCACCTATGCGGCATATGGCTGGGGGCCAGTGCTGTGGCTGCGTATGGGGCTGAGCTTTGCCGTGGCGGTGGCCACTGGGCTGGTCTTCGCCCTCGAGGAGCAGCCGGCGCGCTTACTACGCCCGATGCAGCTGGAGCCGATCCGTGGCGGCAGCGTGGACTTGTCTGTGCCCATGTTGCAACCCAGCTTCGCTGCCCGTCTGCGCAGCGCGCTCAAGATCGCCGGGGATGAATTCTTTGAGATGGGTCGTTATCTCATCATCGGTTCGATGATGGCGGCTCTGCTGCAAACTGTGGTGCCGCAAAACGCGCTGTTGGCGCTGGGCAGCGGGCCGCTGCTCTCGGTGCTAGTGCTGATGGTGCTGGCAGTGCTGCTCTCGATCTGCTCCACGGTGGATGCTTTTGTTTCGCTGGCTTTTGTCGGTACCTTCACTACCGGCTCCATTCTCTCCTTTTTGGTCTTCGGCCCCATGGTGGATATCAAAAGCGTGATGCTCTATCTGCAAGTGTTCCGCCGGCGCACTGTGAGTTATATGGTGCTGTTGCCCATGCTCATGATCATTTTGGCTTCGGTCTTTATCAACCTTAATTTGGGTATCTAGATGAACGAGCTCAACTACAAACGTACACAAAGCTTGATCTTGCTGGCTCTCGGAGCGTACCTGCTCTACAAGATCGCTTCTGGCACGCTGTACTTCTACATCAACGAACGTTTCACGTGGCTGGTGCTGTTGGGTGGGCTGAGCTTGCTGGCGCTGGGCATCGTCGCCTGGCCGCGTGGTGTCCACGCTGAGGGGCATCATGACCACGCGCATGCACGCGGGGTGTGGCCGCTGGCGATCTTGTCCTTGCCCCTAGTGCTCGGCTTTCTGGTGCCGGCGCGCCCCTTGGATAGCTCGGCGCTGGATACGCGCGGCCTGACCACCAATGCGCTGGTAGGTGTGGGCGGCCAGGTAGCGGTACAACTCGACCAGCCGTCTGACCAGCGCAATGTGCTCGATTGGGTGCGCGCCTTCAACTACGCAACTGATCCCGTGATTTATGAAGGCGAGCAGGCGGATGTGATCGGTTTTGTGTATCAAGATGCGCGCCTGCCCGAGGGGCAATTCCTGGTGGGGCGCTTTGCGGTGAGCTGCTGTGTGGCCGATGCGTTTGCCGTAGGCATGATCGTACAGAGCGACGAAGCCGGGCGCTGGGCTGCTAACCAATGGGTGCACGTGACCGGTGAAGTGCAAGTGGGCACTTTGGATGGCGTGGCGGTGCCCATGATCCTGGCGGGCAGCATCAAAGAAGTGTCCATTCCTCCGCAACCCTATTTGTTTCCATGAAATCGTGGCGCAAACTCGATAAAGCCGTTGTTTTTGTGGCCCTCGGATTGCTGGCCGCCATCGTGCTGGTGTTGTGGCGCGGCGATCAGGTGGGCGTAGTCATCCTGCGCACGGCGCCGGGCGATGGCGGCCAGGCAGCGGCCACGGCCCCGGTAGTGATCGAGTTTGCCCAACGTATGAACATCGCCAGCGTGCAGGACAGTTTTTCCATTGAACCGGCGGTGGATGGCCGCTTTGTATGGGAGGAGAACACACTGTACTTCCTGCCCGCTGAGCCATTCATTGTGGGCCAGCACTACACCGTATCGCTGGCGCAAGGCGCCCAGGGGCAGATCGCCCACGATCTACTGGAGGAGCTGCGCTTCTCTTTCACTGTGCGCCCTGCCGGGGTTGCCTTCCTGCGCCTGGCGCGCTCTGGGTACAGCCTGTGGGCTGCGCCCGATCTGGATGCTGAGCCCATCCAGCTCTCGCCGGCGGATGCCGTGTTTGATTTCGCCGTCACCGGGGATGGTGAACAGATCATCTTTTCCGTAGTGAATGAAGAAGCGGGGATCGATCTGTGGATAGTAAGCCGCAACGGTGCAGGGGCCCAGATGCTGCTGGATTGTGGGCCAGACCGTTGCTATGCGCCTGATGCCAGCCGCACCGGGCGCATAGCCTACAGCCGCGTGCTGGCGCCGCTCACCCCCACCGAAGCCTATGGGCCGCCGCGAGTGTGGCTGCTTGATCCGCGCAGTGGCGAAACCCTGCGCCTGCACGCCGATACGCAAAAGATCGGCTACGGCCCCACCTGGTCGCCAGATGGGCAGCGGCTGGCCTACTACGATGGCATTGCTTCGCGGTTGGTGGTGCTAAACATCCTCACCGGGGATGAGGTCTATCTGCCCACGCTGGCTGGTGTGATGGGCAGCTGGTCGCCAGACAATGAGTACATGCTGTTCTTTGACACCGCCATCCAGGAGAATGGCCAGCCTATCAATCACATCCTGCGCGCCAACTTCAGTACGCAGGATGTATTGCCCTTCTTTGACCCGCAACCGCAGGATGCAGATTACAGCGGCCCGACGGTCTCCCCGGACGGAGAGTGGGTTGCCATCAAAGTGCGCGCCTTAGATAACCTGGCCAATGAGCAACTGTGGGTGCTGCCGCCGAATGGCAGCTATGCCATGGTAGCTGTGCCTGAAGGCGGCTATCTGTACAGCAATTATTTCTGGGGCAGCGATTCGAACTCGTTGCTCTACCACCGCCTGCAACTGGGCAGCGCCGACAGCCAGCCCAGCGTGTGGCTGTGGGAGCGCAGCCGCGGCGACAGCCGCCTGCTGTTGGAGGACGCCAGCCAGCCAGCATGGCTGCCCTGAGCGTATAATTTCAGTATGGCTGGCCCACACATTAGCAGCGAAGAAGAAACCAAAGAGCGCACCAGCGGCTGGATCGCCAGCCTGGCAGACCGCGGTTATCGCATCACCGGCTCGCGCCGCGCGGTGGTGGATGTGCTCGCCGAGTCAGGCACCTCGCTCTCGCCGGCGGAGATCTACGAGCAGGGCCGCGCCGTGCACAAGCAGCTCGGCCTGGTGACTGTGTACCGCACCCTGGAGAAGCTTGAAGAGCTGGGCCTGGTGCAACGCGTCCACCGCCCCGATGGCTGCCATGCATACATCCCCGCTCTGCGCGGGCATGAGCACCTGCTGCTGTGCGAGCAGTGTGGCCGCGTGGAGTATTTCCGTGGGGATGATCTTTCTGAGCTCAGTCGCCGCCTTGAGGGCGAGAGCGGCTACACCATCCATGACCACTGGTTGCAATTCTTTGGCGTTTGCTCGCAGTGCCAATAAACCCTATCCTGATATAATTGAAAATAATTTTCACTTAGCGCGATAAGCGGTAATTTAGGTTGGGTATGTCTGATACACGAATGCATCATGGCTCACAAGATGAAAGCCCGCACCCTGCGGTGGAATTGCAGCAGGTGAATGTGTTTTACGGCAACACCTTGGCGCTCGAAGACTTTAGCCTGGCGATCGAGCAGGGCGTGCGCGTAGCGGTAGTAGGGCCGAACGGCGCAGGCAAGTCCACCTTTTTTAATCTAGTGAGCGGCTTGCTAAGTGCCACCCGCGGCGTAGTGACTGTACATGGGCATGCACCGGGGCAATATCTGTGCCTGGCCTATGTCACGCAAGCCAGCCAGCTGGATCTGAACTTCCCCGTCAATGTGTGGGATGTGGCCATGATGGGGCGCATGGGCAAGCTGGGCTTGCTACACCGCCCCGGCGAGGCTGACCGCGCCCTGGTGAGCGCCAGCCTGGCGCGCGTGGGCATGCTCGAGCATGCCCAGCGCCAGATCGGCGAGCTGTCTGGCGGCCAGCGCCAACGCTTGTTCCTGGCGCGGGCGCTGGTGCAGGAGGCCGAGCTCTTGTTGCTGGATGAGCCCTTCGCGGGCTTGGATGTACCTGCCCAGGAGCAGATCCTCAAAACTTTAGATGATGTGCAAGCGCTGGGAGTAACCGTGCTGTTCGCCACCCATGATCTTGAGCTGGCCAGCGAGCACTTTGACCGCGTGCTGCTGGTCAACCGCCGTTGCATTGCTTATGGAACGCCCCAGGCAGTCCTCACACCCAAGAACCTGGCAGAAGCCTATGGCGGTCACCTCCAAGTCCTCAACACAGCTGAAGGCCGCGTAGTCATTGGCGACAGCGGTGGTCACCACGAGCATGGCGCACAGGGGCAACATGGCTGAGTGGCTGTTGGAGCCGCTAGGCTTTGCCTTCATGCAGCGCGGCCTGCTGGCTGCGGTGGTGGTGGGCGTGGTGTGTGCGCTGGTGGGCAGCTTTATGATCCTGCGTGGCATGGCCTTCTTGGGCGAAGCGTTGGGGCATGCCGTCCTGCCCGGCCTGGCGATAGGCTACCTGGCCTCGGGCGGCAACCGTAGCGTGACCTTCTTCTGGGCGCTGGGTACGGCAGTGCTCACTTCGGTGGTAATGGGCGCACTCAGCCGCACTACCAAGCTGCGTCAGGATACGGCCATCGGCATTGTGTTCGCGGGCATGTTTGCTCTGGGCATCGCTCTGATCTCCAGCATTCGCAGCTACGCGGTGGATCTTACGCACATGCTGTTTGGCAACATTCTCGGTGTGACCAATGGCGATGTCTGGCTGATCCTTGCTGTGAGCGCCGCAGTAGTGCTTGCGCTCGTGCTTTTCTACAAAGAGCTGACGGTGATCGCCTTCGACCCTGTGTTGGCGGTAACCTTGCGCCTGCCGGTGCGCGGGCTGGATATCTTGCTGCATGTCATGATCGCCGTGGCGATCGTGGTGTCTTTGCAGACCGTGGGCGTGGCCCTGGTGGTGGCGATGCTGCTCACACCGGCCGCCACCGCCTTCCTACTCACCAAACGCCTCAAGCGCATGATGGTGATCGCTACCTTGATCGCCGCTTTTTCCGGTGTGGCTGGCTTGTACGCCTCGTACTATCTCAACATTGCCTCCGGCGCGGCGATCGTGCTGGCGTGCACTCTGGTTTTCCTGGTGGTGTACGCCGTGCGCGGACGCGTGCGGCCAAGCCTGGCTGTGCAAACAAAAAGCCCTGCTCGTTGAGCAGGGCTTTTTTATTCATAGTGCTATGTTTTACGGCTTGGTGTAAGTGACGATGAGCTTCAGGCCGTTGTTGAGGAAGCGCACCAGTGCATCCCCGGTGGGTGCACCCGAGAAGGCGATGCGGTACTCCAGTGTATTGGCTGAGGCGTTGACCGCAGCTTGTAGGCGGGTCTTCACCGCTTCGCTCACGCTGGCGCTGGAGAGCGCGCTGGCGCTGCACCACTCGATGTCGTGGCCGGAGACAGTGGCGTTGTAGTCACCGGCATCCAGCGGGAAGTAGTTGCCTGGGATAGCTCGCAAGCAGCCCATGGTCGCAAACGGGTTGGTGACGGTGTCGTACTTGGTGAAGTCCACCGTCACCTGGGTGATGGTGGAGCCAGCTGGGATGGACGAGATGTCAAAGGAGGCGAACGCCTGCACACCTACGCCACCACTGGCGCCCGCGTGCGGCGAGCCCGAGGTGCCACTGCCAGCGGTCACCTGGCCAAACTGCGTAGAGACAAAGGTTTCGCCAGTCCCGCTGCCAGAGCCGCCCGAGCCCGTCACGTCAATGATGACGTAGAAGCTGCCGAAGGTCTGGCCGGAGGCATTGCGCAACATCCAGTAGCCGGTGTGTGTGCCGGGGGTGCTGGGCGCCGTCAGATTGACGGAAATATCCATCGTGCTGTTGGGGGCAATGGTCGCCGTGAAGGGTTGTGTCGCCGGGCCATTCATGGCCGCGCCGCTGCTGAACACCACCGAGTATGAGGTGCTCCATGAGCAGGTGCCTGAATTGCGGATGCGCCAGGTCTTGGTGAAGGTGGCGCCGGGCGCAAAATCGGTGCCATCCGGCACAGTCACATCCGTGACGAAGGCCATGGCATCACAGGCAGGGTTGACCCCGCCTGTGCCACCCGTGCCCCCCGAGGGCGGCAGGGTTGCGAAAGGCGTGTTGGTCACGGAGGGGGTCTCGGTGGCTGCCGGGGTTTCAGTGGGGAGTGGGGTGAAGGTGGCCGTAGGCTGCAGCAGGGCGCTCTCGGTGAGCTGAGCGCTCACCGTGGAGGCGGCCGCCGTCTGCACCATGGCAGCCGAGTTGGCTGAATTGCCGCCTGGGAAGCTGCACGCCGCCAGGAGCAGGGCAAAAACCAACCCAAGCATAAATAACTTTGTTTTCATAGCACTCCTAAAAAATGACATTTAAGGGATTCTAGCAGAACGCAGGTCTTGCCGTGGGTAACAGTACTCTTAGAGTTGATTAATAAGAACGTCCACCCGGTCCAGTAGCTGGACGAGTTCAAAGGGCTTGCGCAGGTACTCCTGTGCCCCGGCTTGCAGGCTGGCATGTATTTCTTCTGCTGTGGCCATGCCCGAGATCAGCAGAATAGGCGCCTGGCCAGCGATCTGTTGCAGGCTGGCGCACAGGCAGGCGCCGCTCAGGCCGGGCATGTTGAAATCGAGAATGACAAGATCGGGGCCAGATTGGGCCGCGGCCAGCAAGGCGGCTGGCCCGTCCGCGGCGGTACACACCTGGTAGCCAGCCAGCTCTAAGCCAACGGTCATCATTTCCAGTAGCTCGGGCTGGTCATCCACTACTAGCACCTTGGGCATATAGCCCAGAACGAGGCGCCCTCGGGTTTTATTCTAGGAAATTGATACTGTCAGGGGGCTTGGGGGCAGACGCTTAGACGCGCTTAACCTTCCAGCTCTGCAAGGATATTTTCAAGCAGTTGTAGTAGCACCGTCTTGACGGCTTCTTTGTCCGTGGAGATGCAGGGCAGCATGGGCACGCCTTCGTCGAGGCGCAGCGCGACGCGCAGGTCGTCCACTTCCCAGGCGTCTGGCAGGTCTTGCTTGCTGGCCGCCACAACATAGGGGGTGGGCGAGAAGGCGCGGAAAGCTTCCATGATGTTGCGCGCTTCCTGGAAGGTCTCGGGGCGCGTGCTGTCTACCATCACAATGAAGCCCAGCATGCCCTCTGAGAGGATCTCCCACATGAAGTCGAAACGTTTTTGCCCAGGCGTGCCGAACAGGTACAGCACCAGGCTGTCGTCCACCGTGATGCGCCCAAAATCCATGGCCACCGTGGTGGTCTCTTTGACGCGCTCGGCCTCGGAGCTGATCTTGCGCTCGGTCGAAACGACATCGATCTCGCTGACGGTCTGGATGAACTCGGTCTTGCCTGCGTTGAAGGGGCCGGTGACCACCATTTTTACGGTGAGGGTGCGAGCGTCGTTTTCCATGGGCTTAGATCGAACGAATGCGGTCCATCAGGCGGTTCACCAGGCTCTTCTGCTCCTGGCGGCTCTTGCCGGGGAAGGCGGTTTGCAGGCCATCCAGTTGGGTGGCGGCGCCAGCGGGGCGAATGAGCTTGATGAGGCCGGCTTGCAACAGGCCGTAGACGATGCGGCGGATCTCTACCTCGCTCATCTTGGTGGCTTTGGCGATCTGGCGGATGCTGTTCTTGGGGTTGATGTAAGACACCACGCGCCACTCTTCTACGTTGAGGTTGACCTTCTTGAGGTTGACCCCGGGGCGGTCTGTGAAGGCCAGCGCCATGTCCAGGTTGGGGATCTCGGCGCTCAGCTTCTCCCATTCGCTCACCTGGCGGGAGCCTTCCATGATCAGGTCTTCCAGCGCCATGCGCACCGGGATCTTGCTCTCGGGCACATCCTGCCCCGCGTCGAACTTGAAGCGGCCCTCCACCCAGGTGAATAGCTGCTGGATGACATGGATAAAGTAGCCTTGCAGGCTCTCCAGGATGTCTTGCTGGGATACATAGCCGGAGTTGATGAGCAACAGCCCCAGCTCTTTGTCGCTCATGTTGGCGGCACGCGTTTGCAGCGTGTTGAACTGGGCGTCATTGATCTTTTCTGCACGGTGCAGGATGTTGGGCAGGGTGGCTTGCTGCTGCCCGTTCTCGCTGGTAAGCTGCGCATAGGCCAGCTTGCCGGTGCGGAAGATGAGGCGGGCGCCTTCGTTGGGGCCTTGCACAAGCAACGCGCCACTCTTGCCTGCCAGGTTGATCAGGTTGAGTAGTTGCGTAACTGAGAAGTCTTGCAGGTTGCCTTGAAGTGCCATGCGCTCTCCGCGTATCGCAGCGATTATACATGTTCGCGTCAACGCCCCGGCTGGCTGCCTAAAAGCAGGGTTGTTCTTGACACGGGTATGGGGCGTGACTATAATCGCCCCTTGCCGTTTGTCCCAAATTCCTCGGTAGCTCAATGGCAGAGCGGGCGGCTGTTAACCGCTAGGTTGTAGGTTCGAGTCCTACCCGAGGAGCTAAAAGTAGTTTTTTTACCCGTAAAAAAGCCTGGAATTTTGAATTCTGGGCTTTTTTATTGCTCGCGGGTGCAACGCGGGTGCAACCGCGTCAGATTCCCACGAGATTATCGAGCAATTCTGCAGCTTCTTCTTGCTTGTTTGGCATAAGGTGGCCGTACACATCCATTGTGATGCTTGCCTTGGAGTGCCCCAGCCTGCGCGAGGCCACCAGTACCGGCACTCCATGATTGAGCATCAGCGAAGCCGCCGTATGTCGTAGATCGTGAAAGCGTATCTTTGGGATTTTGCATTGCTTCAGCAGCCTGCGAAAATCCCGCCGGAGGTTGCTGCCTGTTAGGGGTGTACCGGCATTGGATGGAAAGACTAAGTCCAACTCTGTCCACGCATCGCCCGCCTGTTCGCGCAACCTTCCGACCTCTACTCGCTGCAGCTGCAAAACCTCCAGGGCCTTATTCCCAAGGACTATTGCCCTTCTACCGCTTGCCGATTTGGGGTCTGCAAACATGAAGCTTTCGCCCTTCAGGTGAAGCACCTGGCGGTTGACCTGCAAAGTCCTGCGCTGAAAGTCAATGTCGCTCCACTTGAGACCGATTAACTCAGCCTGGCGCAAGCCTGTATGGATTGCCAGGTAGTACAGCGGGTACTGCCGGTCTCCGGTTTCCTGGGCCATGCTCAGAAACAGCTTCGTCTGACTTTCGTCCAGGAACTTCATTTCCTGCTGGATGGGTTTGGGTGGCATTGTCCCAGTGCAGGGGTTACGCCCGATATGGCCGAGCTTGACTGCATGGTTCAGGGCGATGCGCAGGGTTTTGTGCACACAGTGAACCGCGTGCCTGCTATACCCTTCACTCATTAGCTTGTCGTAGTAGTGCTGGATGCCCTCAGTCTTTAAATCGCTGAGGTACAGCTTTCCCAGGCTGGGAAGGATGCGCTTCTGGACAGTCCAACGATAATTCCTGACCGTGTTTGGCTTTCTCGAAGAAGAAATTGTCGCCAACCATGAAGTCAGAAAGTCATTGAGACGAATTTCAGCTCCCCTGAAAGTCAGCCCATTCTGGATTTGACGCTGGGTCTCTCGAAGCCAGTTTTGACACTCTTTGTGGGTATCTCCAGTAAAGCTCAACCTGCGGCCGTTCAGGACGATTTGGGCGCGCCAGCGGCCACTAGCCTTCTTGAAGATGGTGCCTTCCTGGTTTGCTCTTTTCTTCGCCATTCCTATTCTCCTTTCGATTGGGAGATAGGAAAGGCGGTTCGAATTATTCCCTTGTTAAGGTGCACCGCGACTGAGCAAATTTTAAACCACATGGGAATCCCGATGCAAGCCCCAGATTTCACGCTGCGGAATTCTCTTCAATAAAGCGAAGTAAGTCTTCCATGCGTATCCGGCGCGAAGTACCAATGCGCACAGAACGGATCAACCCGCGCTGGATAAGCTGGTACACGAACGCCTTGCTGACATCCAAAATCTCAGCCACTTCACTGGCGCGCAGGAGCTTCTGGAGGACAGGCTTCTTTTCAGGAATAGCTTGCATCGCTACCTCCCGCGCCGGCCAGGACTGCCTCATAGCGTTTGCCGCGCTTCCTGCGACCCTGGACAGTAATGGCCGTGTAAATGTCTTCGCCAAGCACATCCGCCAATACGCTCAGGGTAGGAGCCACCTGGTTCATCACCCAGGCGGTCATGCGGCTGAGCTCGAGCTGGCGGGCATCGCTGATTTTCTTAAACGCCCGTCCAATCTCGCGCACGAACTGCTCCCACCAGGCGAGTAATTTCCCTTCAAATTCAAAGTCCACATAATCCCGCAGGTGAGCCAGGGCTGCCTCTGCCCATGTCTGCGGCAGCCGGAGCAGCACATCCCGTGCCACCAAGTCAGCCCGTTCTGCCCTGGTCTGGAACTCCAGGCGAACAGGCCCGCGCTTGTCATAGACGCGCAGCATGCGGCTGGACTGGTTCGACCCCAACCGGACAGAGCTGGTGCCGAGCACACCATCCTCGCGTTCTTCAAAGGGTTGGTCATGGACGTGCAGCGTCTTGCGCTTAAGCAGGGAGCGCAGCTTCTCTTCTGAAACCGCCTCGACCACATGCTGGGGAGTAAACCCCACTCCGTCCCAGGCCAGGTCAAGACGAGAAACGCGGAACTTCTCCCAGCGGTTCAGGCTAACGATGAATTCCTGGATTAGCTTGGGCGGAAGAGCATCGCACGCTGAGCCAGGAAATTCCAGGTGCACATATGCGCCTTCTCCCACCGGATCGGCATACAGCTTGGCTGCCCCCAGGGCTTGATACAAGCCTTTAAAACCTCTCCCACCATGGCCGACAGCCACCAGCGGGCCTAGATACTGCTGAAACCATTCCTCCCACAGCTTTAGGGCATATTCCTTGTCAGCCCACAAAGTGAGAGAAAGCCAGTGAACATGAAATTCCATACTGTGAAGACCTCCAGTCTAGAAACTCCACCCCCCTGCTAGTATCGGGGGGTGCTTGCCTTCCGAAGAAA
>JAHCIJ010000007.1 GCA_026129255.1 Anaerolineales bacterium
TAGAGCCATTCGGGTCAAAGAAGTCCGCCTGATCGATGCGGACGGCGAGAACCGTGGGATTGTGCCAATCGAAGAAGCGCTCCAGATCGCTGCCGAAGCAGGCCTGGACCTGATTGAGGTTGCTCCCAATTCCAAGCCGCCTGTCTGCCGCGTGGTGAGTTACGGTAAGTTTACGTACGAGCGCACAAAGAAAGAGCGCGAGGCGCGTAAGGCACAGAAAAAGGTCGAGATCAAGGAAATTCGTCTGCGACCGAAGACCACCGAGCACCACCGCGGTTTCAAGACCAAGGCGGCGCGCGGCTGGCTAAAAGAAGGCAAGAAGGTCAAAGTTCGTATCCGCTTCCGCGGCCGCGAGCGTGACTACCCTGAGATCGCATTGCAGGATCTGAAGGAGATTGCCGCCGAATTGCAGGATATTTCGATCATTGAGCAGGCGCCAGAGTTTGAAGGGCGCACGTTGTTGATGGTGTTGGCCCCCAACGAGAATGCTGCGAAGGAAGCAGCCAGCAAGTTAGAGGCCAAAGAAGCAGTAGAAGAACCTGCGACGGAAACCAGCGCAGAGGAATAGGGCTCTTAGACGGGCGCCTAAATTAAGCGCTCATCCTAGAGCGGCAAGAGGAGCTTTTTGTGGCAGTTAAGAAATTTCGTATGAAGACGCATAAGTCCACGGCCAAGCGCTTTCGCTTGACTGGTTCTGGCATGCTGGTGCGCACCAAGGGCGGCAAGAGCCACTTGCGCCGCCGCACCTCGGCGCGCACCAAGGCAAAATTCACGGAAATGATCCCGGTGCAGGGCAAAGCCCTGCAGAAGCGCATCCGCCAGTTGGCGCCGTACATGAGCAAGTACCGCGCCAACCCGGCCACGCGCACGGCGAAGTAGAGGAAGCATGGCACGAGTAAAGACTGGTATCACCCGCCGCAAGCGGCACCAAAAGGTTTTGAAGGAGACCAAGGGCCAATTTGGCACGCGCTCCAAGCTGTACAAGCGCGCCAGTGAAGCCCGCCTGAAGAGCCTGGCCTATGCCTACCGCGACCGCCGCAACAAGAAGCGTGACCTGCGCGGTCTGTGGATCATGCGCATCAATGCGGCTGCCCGCCTGAACGGCGTGAGCTACAGCCAGCTGATGAACGGCCTCAAGAAGGCCAACATCGAGATCAATCGCAAGATGCTTTCAGATATTGCGGTGCGCGATGCGGCCGCCTTCAAAGCTGTAATGGCGCAAGCCAAGCTGAACTAAGATCTTAATTGACCAACAAAAAAAAAGAGGATGGCAACACAGCCATCCTCTTTTTTTTTGTTGGTCAATCGTCAGCTGGCCTATTGTTTTTTGACCAGCGGGACAGTCTTTTTAGACTTGAAACTTTCCGTCCTTGTAGAACAGGTCGCCGTCCACCTTGATCTCACTATCCTCACGCATATCGCAGATCATGTCCCAGTGCAGCGCAGACTCGTTCTTGCCGCCTGTTTCCGGGTAGCTGGCGCCTAGGGCCATATGGATGGTGCCGCCCATTTTCTCATCGTACAAAATGCTCTTGGTGAAGCGGTCAATGCTGTAGTTGGTGCCGATGCCCAGCTCACCGAGGAAACGGGCGCCAGCATCTTGATCGAGCATCTTGAGTAAATAGTCTTCGTTCTTTTCAGCGCTGGCCTTGACGACCTTGCCATCCTTGAACTCAAGACGGATACCCTCAACCTCGCGCCCCAGGCGGATGGCAGGATAGGTGTAGTTGACCCATCCGTTGACCGAATCTTCCACCGGGCCGGTAAATATCTCCGAGCCAGGCATGTTGTGATGAGCGGTGGAGTTGACGAAGGTGCGCCCTTCGATGGACATGTGGATGTCAATATTTGCACCGCGCAAGTGCAACTGCTTGCGGCCCGCCAGCCACTCGACCAAACGCGCCTGGTCTGCTTCGATCTTATTCCATAGCTTGACCGGGTCGGGCTGGTCTGCCTTGCAGGCGCGGTACACAAAATCTGCGTAGTCTACCAGGCTCATATCGGCTTCTTGCGCAAAAGCCTCGCACGGGAACTGGGTCAGCGTCCAGCGCAGCTCACCGCTGGCACTACGGCGCATATAAGTCTGCAGGATCTCACGGCGCGCCACGGAGCGCAGCTGCTGCTTGTGGCTATCCACCATGCTGAGGTTGCGCGTGTTCTCTGTGGCGTCAATATTGATGTATACATCAGCCTGCTCAAAGGGCAGGCGATCGAAGGGCGAGAGCCATTTGAGCTGCTCGTCATTGGCTTCTTCAAGGAAGATGCGCTGCGTGGAACCAACACCCAGCAGCATGCTGGGGTTGCCCCCGGCACGCAAGGTATAGCGCAATACTTCGCTGGTGAGCTCTTCTGCGAGCGGGTTACCAACAATCACCACCCAGTCACCAGGTTTCACCTTGACCGAATACTCCACCAGGGTTTGAGCCAGTTTTTCTACACGCGAGTCCGCCATAGGTTCCTCCAAGGGTGCATTCTACACTGAGCTTGCTCACTGACACACTGAGTAAACTAATAATCCACATGCTCAAGCTAACAACTTGCACTGAGCCTACGCATAAGCCTTGCACTACAATAACGGCGAGATGATCACTTCAACGCAAAACGCGCGCGTTCAACACATCCGCGCCCTGCAAAGCCGCGCCAAAGAGCGCCGCGAGGCAGGCAGCTTTGTAGTGGAGGGTGTGCGCCTGGCAGAGGAAGTACAGGCTGCCCAGTGGCCGGTGAGGCAGGGCTTCTACACAGCAGACCTGGATGCGCGCGGCATGCAACTGGTGAGTGAACTCCAAGAAGCGGGCGTGGATCTGGAAGAAGTGACTGAGAGCGTGATGGCCGCCAGCAGCGACACCAAGACGCCTGCCGGCCTACTGCTCGAGGTAGCGCGCCAGCCGCTTCCCCTGGCCGCCGCGCCTAACCTGGTGATGATCCTTGACCGCGTGAACGACCCCGGCAACGTGGGCACGCTGCTGCGCAGTGCCGCCGCAGCCGGGGCGCATGCCGCTATCCTGGCGCCGGGCTGCGCAGACCCGTTTGCCCCCAAGGTATTGCGCAGCGGCATGGGCGCCCAGTTGCGCCTACCCCTGTTGGAGTTAGAGTGGGAGCCTATCCGCAACTTCCTAGCGGAGCACAAGCTGCACGCTCTGCTGGCCGAGGCCAATATTGGCAAAGCCTTTGACGAAGTAGACCTCACCCGCCCGCTGGCTTTCATCGTGGGCGGCGAGGCCCATGGCCCCAGCGCGGCCGCACGCACGCTGGGCGCCGAACCCATCCAGATCCGCATGCCAGGCCAGATCGAATCGCTCAACGCCGCCACAGCGGGCAGCCTGCTGCTATTCGAAGCGGTACGGCAGCGCCGCCCGCGCTAAGTTTTCGAATACTAGAGAATTAGCTCTGCCGCGGTACAGCGATGCGCAGCGCGTCTTTTTCCAACGAGATCGTGATGGGCGTCTCGCCGATCACATCCCCATCCCCTTGCACCAGCAACCCCACCGGGCTCACGATGCGCAGTGTACGCGCCAGCGGCACTACGTTCACGCGCTCATTGCGGATATAGCGGCGCAGGGCGAAGCCCAAGATGGTTGCGGCGTATTCCAGCCCATTGCGCGCCCACAGGAAACAGAAGTCCAGCAGGCCATCATCCGGCTTGACCTCCGGCCCCCAGCGGATGGCACGGAAGGCAATCGTACCCACGTTCATGGCGAGCACATCCGTGGCCATGAGCTGGGTGGCGTAACCATCCAGCTCCACGGTAAAGAGATGGGAACGCAGACTGAAGAAGTGGCGCGCAAAGGTGAGCCAGTACGACCACGGGCCGAGCAGCCGCTTTTGGCCGCGGCCAGTATCCTTCATCGCCAGGGCGCTGAGGCCCACGCTGACGCCCAGCACGCACACGCTGTCACCGGCGCGCAGAATATCGATGGTGCGTGTGGCATACCCCCCGGCCAGCATGCGAGCCGCGGCTTGCATACGCAGGGGCAACTGCAACTCACGCGCCAACACGTTGCTGGTGCCCTGCGGCAGGATGCCCAGCACCACATCTTGGCCCACCAGCGCATCAGCCACATCCGAGACGGTGCCGTCGCCCCCGGCGGCGATCACCAGGCGCACGCCGTTGGCCAGCCACGGGGCCAGGCGCGCCTGCATGTCAGCCTGCGGGCTGCACTCACAGAAGTCCACAGGGCGCGTGCCGAACGCGCCAGCAATCACCGCGCGCAGGCGCGCTTCATTGGCCGCGCTGGATTGCGGGTTGAAAACGACCACGACGTCAGCAAGGGGGGTTGATGCAGCGGCCATGCTGAAGGTGGGGCTAATTGTTGGCTTGTAGTTGGTAAATGCCGCCGTTGCGGTCAACCAAGTAGAGCTCGCCAGCCTCGTCCAAACCAAAGGACGTAATCAGTGCGGCGGTGTCCCACAGGACCTGGGCATTCCATACGCCATCGGCGCCCTGGTACATGCCCATCACTTCACCAGAGCAGAAGTCTCCGTAGAAATAGACACCATTCCAAGCAGGCACTTGCGTACCGCGGTAGACATAACCGCCCGTGATGGAACAGCGCGAGCCGTGATCGTATTCAACAACTGGGAAATCCAGCTCAAGCCCCTGAGGTGGCGTGCCCTCATAAGGGTGCGTGCCTTCGAAGTAGCGCCAGCCAAGGTTCGAGCCGTTGCCGCTGCCCGCCGGCAGCCTATGGATCTCTTCCCATTCGCCCTGGCCCACATCGGCGATGTACAGATCGCCCGTAGCGGTGTCAAAACTGAAGCGCCACGGGTTGCGCAGGCCGTAAGCCCAAATTTCATCCAGGCCGCCGCCAGACACAAAGGGATTGTCCGCCGGGACCGCATAAGGGTCCTCCGCGTCCACGTCAATGCGCAGCAGCTTGCCAAGCAACGTGTTCAGGGACTGCCCATTGTTCTGCGGGTCACCGCCGGAGCCGCCATCGCCGCTAGCGATGTACAAGTAGCCATCGGGGCCAAATTCCAGATGGCCGCCGTTGTGGTTGGAGTACGGCTGGGCGATGTAAAGCATGTGCTCCTCGCTCAGCGCGTCCACCACGTTGCGGTCACTACTGACCTGAAAGCGCGAGATAACAGTGTTGCCGTCCAAGCCGGTGTAGTTGACGTAAAAATAGCCATTGGACTCAAAATCAGGATGGAAAGCTAAACCAAGCAAGCCTTGCTCGTTGCCTTCGCTACCCACTGCATAGCGAATATCCAAAAAGGGCGTGGCCAAGCGCTGGCCGTTCTCCACGACATGGATCATGCCGTGCTGCTCGACTACAAAAAGGCGGCCGCTACCGTCCCCAGCATGGGTGACCAGCAGGGGTTGGGCATAGCCATCGCTCACCAGGTTCCAGCTAAAGGCGGCTGGGTCAGCAAAGCCCACTTGGGCTGCGTTGGATTTTTCGATCTCAAGCGTTGCATCTGCCGCGGGTGAGCCAACGCTCACGGCTGCGGGCAGCGGGGTAGAGATGGTAGGCTCAGCCGGGCCGGTGTTGGGCGCAGGGCGGCTGTTGCACGCCGCCAGCAGCCCCGCCAGCAGGGCGAGACGCAGCAGGGCTTTTATTCCATCTCCTTGTAATCTGCGTCCATCACATCGCCTTCATCGATCTTGATCTGGGCACGGCGGCCGCCTTTTTCCAATGCGGCACGGTGCTCCTCCACGACATCGGGAGGGCAGAGCTCAGTGAAGATCGAATTGCCCAGCCAGAGCACCGCCACATCATCCAACAGGGGCACTGCAAAATCCAGCGGGGAGATGAGATAGAGCAACGAGGCGAGCGGGATGAGCTTATACAGCTTGTTGACGCGGCTATCCCGGATCAATCGCCAGGTGAGGCGAAACTGGTTGAGGAAATCCGTGACGCGGCCACCGCCGCCCGGGGGAAGGAACTTCTGAAGGTATTGCATGGGTTAACTACCTCGTGCCGCTTCAGCCGCCAGCGCAGCGCGGTGCTCCGCCACTACATCCGGCGGGCAGAGCTCCAGGAAGGCGTAAAAGCCGACACCCAGCACCACAGCATCATCAAAGATCATGGGCATCAGGTCGGGGGAGAACAGATACACCACGGCGCCCACAGGCAGCACTTTGAGGAGCGGGTGCACGCGCGGGTCGCGCATCAAACGCAGCAACAGTTTGAACTGAGCGCCGAGGCCGCTGGGCGCACCGCCCTTATCGCGCTCAACCAGAATTTGGGGCTTGTTGTTCTCTTCCATGTATTGTGCCTCCGCACTCGCTTTAAGGATTATACCTGTGCGAGCTTTATTGATTTTAGCTATGCAATATCAGAACGAAATTAGCAAGAAATTGCTCTTTTGCCCTGGTGCATTTTTTATAGAGGCTCATCGATTAGAATCAGCGCTTATGTCTAAAATCCCAAACTGGAAGGCGTACCTGGCACTAGCCATCGGCACGCTGATCATTGCCACTTCCGCCATTTTTACCCGCCTGGCAGATGCCCCAGGCAGCGTGATCAGCCTTTACCGCATGGGCATTGCGGCCGTGGCGCTGGCCATCCCGTTTGCCCTCAGCCGGCGCAACCACCCCCGGCTGACGCGCCGAGGTCTGTGGCTGGGTGCATTGGCTGGCCTATTCCTGGCTATCGACCTAGCGGTATGGTCCAGCGGCGTCAATTATGGCGGCGCCACGATCCCCACACTGCTAGGCAACGCCGCCCCGCTGTGGGTAGGGCTGGGCGCGTTCTTTATCTTCCGCGAGAAGCTCAAGCCAACCTTTTGGCTGGGTCTGGCGCTGGCCATGCTTGGAGCGCTGATCGTGCTGGGGCTGGATCTGGGCGCAGACTTTGAGATCAATCGCGGCGGCATGCTGGGCCTGATCGGCTCGTTCTTCTATGCTGGCTACATGCTGGTGGCGCAACGCGGCCGCGAGCAGTTGGATACGTTCTCATTCTTCTGGATCACCGCCGCGGTGGGTGGCCTGTTGTTGCTGATCTTCTGCCTGGCCGTTGGAGCCCCGCTCACCGGGTATTCCCAGCCAACGTATTGGTATCTGGTCATGCTCGGCCTGTTTGTGCAAGGCGGCGGCTGGATGCTACTCAACTATGCGCAGGGGCACTTGCCTGCTTCGATGGTGTCGCCCACGCTGCTGAGCCAGCCCATTCTCACCGCCATCATCGCCGGGCCAATTCTGGGCGAATGGCTGAGCCGCGGCGAATGGCTGGGGGCGTTGGCGGTTTTAGTTGGTGTTGTGATCGTGCATCGCAGCCGTGTGCATGCCACGGCTGTGGCAAAGTAAACTGAGGAACAATGAAAACTGACACACAGCCGCAGGGCCTGAACCGCACTGGTTTGGCCAACCTGCTCGTCGTTTATCTAGTCTGGAGCAGCACCTACCTGGCGATTCGTATCGCCGTGCGCGAGGGCGCTGGCTTCCCGCCCTTCACCATGGGCCTGATGCGCGCCGCACTGGGCAGCCTGATCCTGTTCACCTGGAGCTACCTCCAGAAGCAGCGCATCCGCATCACACGGCGCGAGGGCATTGTGCTGGCCGTCTCGGGTTTGCTGCTGTGGGTGGCGGGCAACGGACTAGTGACCTTTGCTGAGCAGCGCACTGAATCGGGTCTGGCGGCGCTGCTGGTGGCGGCTTCACCCATATGGGCGGCAGTGGTCGAGGCTATATGGGACCGCAAGTTGCCCTCGCCGCTGCTGTTCGTCTCGCTGCTGATCGGCTTTGGCGGCATCGTGGTGCTCACGCTGCCTTCGCTCTCCAGCGGCGTGCAGGCAGACACCATCGCTACGCTGGCCTTGCTGGCCGCCGCCGTGGCCTGGTCCAGCGGCTCGGTGTACCAGGCGCGCAACCAGCTCACGCTCACCCCACGCGTCAGCTCTGCGTACCAGATGCTGTTCGGCTCGATCGGCTTCGCCGTGCTGGCGTTCGTACTCCAGGAGCCGGCGCCCACACCCAATACAGAAGCCTGGCTGGCTTGGCTGTACCTGGTCATCTTCGGCACGCTGGCCTTTACCTCCTATGTGGTGGCGCTCAAATTGCTGCCGACGCGTATCGTGATGACATATGCGTACGTGAACCCGGTGCTGGCAATTTTGCTGGGCTACTTTGTGTTGGGTGAGGAGATCACAGCCTTCACCATCGGCGGCAGTTTGTTGGTGCTGCTGGGCGTGGCGGGTGTCTTCCGGGAGCGCCAGAGCGCACAAAAGCGATAGTATTGGCAGCAGGCACAACCAAGTTGCACTCCGTGCGTATATAAGCAAGAGGTAAAGCTATGCAAACAAATCAAAAGGGAAACATCATCATCGGCGTATTGCTGCTGCTGGTTGGAGGCTGGTTTCTGGCCGGGCAATTTGTGCCTGGGCTGAGCGAGCTGGTTCAACTGGATATTGAGTGGCCGGTGTTCATCGTCGGCCTGGGCGCCTTGTTCCTGGTACTCAGCATCGTGCTGCAGTCGCCCAGCATGGCCGTGCCCGCCGCAATTTTGGCCGGCCTGGGCGGCATCTTCTACTATCAGAACCAAACTGGCGATTGGGCCAGTTGGGCTTACATGTGGACGCTGATCCCGGGGTTTGCCGGTATCGGCACGCTGGTCAAGAATCTCCTGGAGGGCAACTTCCTCCACGGGTTGCGGGAAGCAATCACCTCTATTCTGTTCAGCGCGGCACTGTTCATCTTTTTCAGCGGTATCCTCGGCGGGCCAGATCTGCTGTACCGCCTGTGGCCCGTGCTGCTGATCGCGGTGGGCATCTCCATGCTGCTGCGTAACCGCCGCAGCACGCCGCGCCGCCCCAAACAGCCTGAGATCATCGAACAATAGACGGCAGGATATAATCGCGTCAAGTGACGCATTTCAGAGGCGTAGTGCTTCACTACGCCTCTTTGTTTACCTATGAACCTGCTCGTTGATACCTTCGCCCGCCCGCTGCACGACCTACGCATCTCGGTCACAGATCGCTGCAACTTCCGCTGCACCTATTGCATGCCCAAAGAGATCTTTGGCAAAGATCACGCGTTTTTGCCGCAGGAGCAGCTACTGAGCTTTGACGAGATCGAAACGCTGACCCGCGCCTTTGTGGCGCTGGGTGTGCGCAAAGTGCGCCTGACCGGCGGCGAGCCGCTGATGCGCAAGGGGCTGGAGGAGCTGATCGCCCAACTGGCGGCTGTGCCCGGCGTGGAGGATATTGCCCTGACCAGCAATGGCTCCTTCCCGGTGGAGCGCGTGCACAGCCTCAAAGCCGCCGGGCTGAAGCGCATGACGGTGAGCCTGGATGCGCTGGACGATGCCACCTTCAAAGCCATGAACGATGTGGATTTCCCCGTGGCGCGTGTGCTGGAGTGGATCGAAGCAAGCGCCACAGCCGGCCTGGCACCTGTCAAGGTCAACATGGTCGTCAAGCGCGGCGTAAACGAACATGCCATCCTTCCGATGGCGCGCTACTTCCGCGAGCGCGGCCACATCCTGCGCCTGATCGAATACATGGATGTGGGTCACAGCAACGGCTGGCGTATGGACGATGTGCTGACGGCCAAGCAGATGGTGGAGATCGTCCAGGCCGAGTTGCCGCTGGAACCACTGCAAGCCAATTACCGCGGCGAGGTAGCCGAGCGCTACCGCTATGCCGATGGCAGCGGCGAGATCGGCATCATCGCCTCGGTGTCACAGCCGTTTTGTGGCGATTGCAGCCGGGCGCGCATCTCGGCCGACGGGCGCCTGTTCACCTGCTTGTTCGCCATCGGCGGGGCTGACCTGCGCGGCTTGCTGCGCCGCGGCGCCGACCAGGCCGCGCTACAGGCTGCCATTGCCGCGGTATGGCAGAAGCGCACAGACCGCTATTCGGAGCTGCGCTCAGCCAACACCGTCGCCTTACCCAAAGTGGAGATGTCTTACATTGGTGGTTAACGCTCTAGACCCAAAGCCCATTCGAACCATCGTCTTCGACCTGGATGACACGCTGCGCTACAACGAACCCCACGCGCACGCCTTTATCTCTGATTTTGTTGAAACCCTGCGCGGCCGCCCGCTGACGCAACTGGAACGCCGCGCCGGCCAACGCTGGGAGCACCAGTACTGGGCCAGCTCAAAGGAGCTGACCGCAGACATCACCGCCTACAAAGAAGGCACGCAAGAGTTTTGGGTCAACTATGGCATACGCAGCCTGCGCTCCTTGGGGTTTGAGGATACAGAGGCGCAACAGCATGCCGCTCAGGTGCACGAATACATGCGCGAGAACTATTCCCCGGTGAGCCACGTGCTGCCCGAAACGCGCCAGACGCTGGCCACCCTGCGCCAGCGCGGCTACCGCATTGGCCTGCTCACCAACCGGCCCAAGCCCGTGCATGCTGAAATGAATACGATTGCGCTGGACCTGCACATGGATTTCTTTTTGGCGGCCAGCCAGCTGGGCGCCTACAAGCCAGACAAGCAGATCTTCCTGCGTATGCTGGATTTCCTGGGCGCCAGCAAGGACAGCGTGCTGTACGTGGGTGACAACTACTATGCAGACATCCTCGGCGCGCGTGGCGCCGGCCTGCAGTGCCTGCTGCTCAACTGGAGCGGCTTGTATGAAGACCCAGACTGTGACCAGATCAGCGCCATCACCGACCTGTTAACGTTGCTGCCCGGCCCCACCGCAGGCTAAGTATGGCTGCCCGCCGCCTGCCGCGCTCCTTCTTTCTGCGTCCCACACCTGAGGTGGCACGCGCCCTGCTCGGACAGCGCCTGGTGCACGAACAGCGCATCGGCGGGCGCGTGCAGCGTATCGCCGGCATCATCACCGAAACGGAAGCCTATTGCGGCGAGACCGACCTGGCCTGCCATGCCCGCGCCGGGCGCACCAAGCGCACGGAGCCGCTGTACGGCCCGCCGGGCTTCACCTATGTCTATTTCACCTATGGCAATCACTGGCTACTGAACTTTGTCACCCAGCCAGAGGGTGTTCCACATGCCGTACTGATCCGCGCCGTGCAGCCTGTTGAGGGGTTAGAACTGATTGCCAGGCGGCGCAAAGGCCGCCCCGCCCGAATTTGGACCGACGGACCCGGCAAATTGGCGCAGGCATTCGGTATCACCGGAGAGCACAACCGCCTGAGCCTGACCGCTCCGGAAGCTATAATCTTCGTGGAGCGCGGCCAGCCCATCCAGGATGCATTGGTACGCAGCGGCCCTCGGGTCGGTTTGGGTGCTACGCCCGAACCCTGGTTGAGCAAACCCTGGCGATATTTAGCCACACTGCCGCAAAACAAAGAGGAGATAACACGATGAGCTTACTGCAAGGAAAGAATGCCCTGGTCTTTGGCGTCGCCAACGAGCGCTCGATCGCCTGGGGCGTGTGCAAGGCCCTGCACGACAATGGCGCTAATGTGGGCATCAGCTACGCGGGTGAGGTGCTGAAAAAGCGCGCCGAGCCGCTGGGTGCCTCCATCAACAGCCAGTTTATTGAGGCGTGCGACGTCACCAAGGATGAGGATATTGCCCGTGTGGCCGAGAAAGCCCACAGCGTCTATGGCAAGATCGATATCCTGGTGCACGCGGTCGCCTTCGCCAACCGTGAGGAGCTGAGCGGCCCCTACTACAACACCACCCGCAACGGCTTCCACACCGCCATGGACATCAGCGTGTATTCCTTCACGGCCCTGGCTGGCGCCTTCGAGCCCTATCTGCCGGAATGGGCCTCACTGATGACGATGACCTATTACGGCTCCCAGAAAGCAGTGCCCAGCTACAACGTGATGGGCGTTGCCAAGGCCGCCTTGGAATCCTCAGTGCGCTACCTAGCGCGCGATTTTGGCCCGCGCAAGATCCGCGTGAACGCCATCTCGGCCGGCCCCATCCGCACCCTGGCTGCTTCGGGCGTATCTGGCTTCAAGGGCCTGTACAACAAATTTGCCGAGGCGGCTCCGCTGCGCGAGAACGTGACCATTGAAGATGTGGGCAACGCCGCGCTGTTCTTCGCCTCTGACCATTCCAAGCGCATCACCGGCGAAGTCATGTACGTTGACTCCGGCTTCAACACCGTGGGCATCGCTGACAGCAGCGGCGAAGAAGGGCCAGCTGCCGCGTAATGTTTCGCCGTAAAGCCAGCGTTCCCAAGCAGCAAGCCGCCCCGCCGCCCACCGAGCGCATCACCTCCGTGGTGGCGGATGGCATCAACCTGCGCGGCAAGATCACCGGCAGCGGCGGCGTGCGCGTGGAAGGCGCCTTTGATGGCGAGATCGAGCTGGATGGCTTGCTGGTCATCGGGCAAACCGGCCGGGTCACCTGTGAGCAGCTGCGCGCTCGCCACGTCATAGTGGCTGGCGCCATGCGTGGTGACATCATGGCCGAGAAGGTGGAGATCCGCGCCACCGGGCGCGTATGGGGCGACGTGGTGACCGAATCCATGTCTACCGAAGAGGGCGCCTTCCTGCGCGGCCAGATCCAGATGGAAGGCACGGTAGAGCTGGGGCTGACGCCGCCGCCCGCGCCAGAACCCGATCCAGAAACTGAAGCAAAAGAGTAACAAACCACCCCCAACATAAGTTAACTGTGCATAGACTTGCATACTTCAGGAGAAAAATGAAGAACGTAAATTTCAAAGTTTTGCTGGCCATTGCTGTTCTGGCGATTGCTGCGTTGGCCTGTGGTTTTAGCGCCAGCACCGCCAACTTCCAGCAAGCCTACATGGCGGCCGATGCTGCTGGCACCACCTCCACCACGGTCTACGGCCCCGCCGATGTGTTCTATGCCATCGTTGACCTGGCCAATGCCCCGGATAGCACTGAAGTGCGTGCCGTGTGGACGGCCATCAACGTGGTGGGTGAGCAACCCAACACACTTATCGATCAAGTCAGCATTCAGAGCAGTGATGCCGTACTGACCTTTGACCTGTCTAACACGAATATGCTGTGGCCCAGCGGCACCTACAAGGTAGAGCTTTACCTGAATGGCAATCTGGAGACCACGCTCAACTTCCAGGTCCAGTAAGCCCCAAAGCAGCACAAACTAAAACGCCTCCCGCACGGGAGGCGTTTTTTTTATATCGTCACAGCTACTTGATGGATCCCAGTAGCCCCGCTCGGCGCGGGCGGCGCATTGCGGGTCTCCTGGGGCTGGCCAGCAGCATCAAACGCGCGCACCTGCACCAGGCGGCGGCCCATCTGGTATGGGAAGCTGTAGCGCCACAAGATCCAGTTGAGTGCGCTCAACGGCGGCGTGATGAGTTCGGCCGGCTGCCACTC